>JANYDA010000032.1 GCA_025360005.1 Fibrobacteria bacterium | reverse complement strand
CAGATCGCCCACGTGCAGGGCGTCCCCGTGGCGGAAGCCGGTGGTGTACATCCCCTTGCCGTCATCGTCGATGGCCATGGCGCCGAAGATGATCTCGTCCTTGCCGTCCCCGTCCACGTCCGCCACCGAGATGCCGTGCGCGCCTTGCCCCGAATAGGGATTCTTCTCATCCCGGGAATCGAACACCCAGCGGCTGGTGAGCTTGCCGTCCCGCCAATCCCAGGCCGCCAGCACGGAGCGCCCATAATAGCCGCGTCCCATCACCACGCTGGGCCTGCTCCCGTCCAGGTAGGCCACGCATGCGGTGAAGCGATCCACCCGGTTGCCGTAGGTATCGTTCCCGGCATTGCCGCCCAAGCCGCCCCAGAGGCCGACATTGCCGCGGCCGGGCACATAGTCCACCGTGGCCAATTCCTTGCCGGTCAGGCCGTCGAAAACCGTCAGGTACTCCGGTCCCTTCTCGATGCGGCCGGTATTGTCCGTATAGTCGGCCGCGTGATCCGCCGCGGCGGCCGGGCCCAGGTGGATGAATGCGCCGGTGCCATCCATGGTGTTGGGCGCGGTTTTGCAGACCACTTCCGCGCGGCCGTCGCCGTCCAGATCATAGACCATGAATTGGGTGTAATGCGCCCCGGAGCGGATGTTGCGCCCCAGGTTGATGCGCCAAAGGCTGGTGCCGTCCAGCTTGAGGCCGTCCAGGATCTGCGGCCCCGTATATCCGGCCTGGGAATTGTCCTTTGCGTTGGACGGATCCCATTTCAGCACGATATCGTATTGCCCGTCGCCGTCCAAATCCGCGCTGCTGGCATCGTTCGCGGAGTAGGTAAAGCTTTGCCCGTGGAAGGAGCCGCCCGCCGGGATCTTGAGCGGTATCGGCCAATAGGCGCCGCCGAGTACGCGGGCGGTTTCGCTGGACTCGCCTTCCTGGCCGTTGAGTACGGGCCGAACGGTATAGGCGCCGGCGCCCGCGGTCTTGTCCGTATAAATGGTGGCCGCAGTGAGAGGGGCGGGATTGAGTTTCACCGATCCCTTGTAGACGTTGAAGCCGGTGGCATAGGCTTCCGTTCCCCATAGCCGCCAGGAAAGGTAGGTGCCGCTGCCGCTTGCGGGCATGGCGATGAGGCCTCGGTTGATCCTTTCCATGTTGCGCTGGGCGCTTGCGGGCATGGCTCCTGCGCCAAGTCCCAGGCATAGTAAACCCGCGAGCGCGGAAGTTAGATGGTAATGCGGGCAAATAAGGAAAGGGTGGCTCAAGGGCATAAGGCTCCTTTCCGCGCATGCTGCCTGCTTTACGGCCGAAAGGTTGGACGCTAGCGGGATCCGAGCGGATGCCTTAATTTATACGGGATGGTGTAGACTTACGCAACCATTCCCGCGGAGCCTTTGGGTTCTTATCGTGCGATGAGGATTTTTAGGAAAGTCAGCCAGGCCGGCCTTACGGCGCGCTTCCAGGGACCAGGTTCAGGCGTTTCACGGCCCGGCCCCGGGAGGTTTCCACGGAAAGGAAAACCGGTCCCGCAGGGACGCCTCGCAAGGAAAGCGGCGAGGCTTCCCCGCTCCGCAATGCTCCGGAGACAAGCAGGCTTCCGTCCATGCCGTACAGCTTGAGCGTGCCCGGGACGCGATCCGGGTAGGTAACGTACAAGGTACCGGCGCGAAGATCCGTTTCCGGATAGAGGATCCCGGCCGCAGACGGGGCGGGTCCGGCGGGAACGACGGCCACGGTGGCGGCGGTCAAGGCGCGGTAAATCCAATGGGCCAGGGAATCCTGCCCTTCCGCGCCGGGATGCACGCCGTCCGTGACGAAAGCTTCATGCGCCAGCATGGGCGTGTTCAGGTCGATGGTATTGAGCCCCTTATCACGGGCCACGATCTTGATGGCGGGGATGACGGAATCCCGGATGATGTCCCCGCTGATGCCGTTAAAGGGCCACGCTCCGTTGCGCTTCCAGGCAGGGCAGGGCAGGAGCAGCCAGATCCGGGGTTTGGGCGAAATGGTGGAGAAGGTGTCGATCAGGGATTTGTAATCCGCGATGTACTTGTCTTTGTTCCAGGCCTGCGCGCGGGAATCGTTGGTTCCCAGCTTGATTGTGATGATGTCTGGCTTGAAATCGATCACGGTCTTGATGAGGCCGGTGTTCCAATACGGCGATGGGCTGATCTTCTGCATATAGGCGCCGGACTTGCCTTTGTTCACGGCGTAATATCCGCTTCCAAGCAAATTGCCGAGCTTGATGGGATAGGCGTCCTTGGCCACCGTGCCGGGCGTACCGAAGGCGTACTCGGTGATGCTGTTGCCCACGCAGGCCACGCGCGTGGATTTGGAGAGATAGGTGCGGTAGAAAATCGCGGCCAGGGAATCGTGGCCTTCCGCGTTGGGATGGATGCCGTCCGCGAAGAATGCCTGATGCGTCAGCAGCGGGGTGTTGACGTCGATGATGTTTAAACCCTTGGCGGCCGCGACTTTCCTGATGAGCGGGATGATCTCGTTCTTGATCACCGAACCGCGTATCCCGGTCGCGCCCGCTTGCTCCACGAAGACGGGGCAGGGGATCACCAGCCAGATCTTGGGCTTGGAGGGCATAGCCGCCAGGGTATCGATGAGCCGCGTCAAATCGCCTTCGAATTCGTCCTTATGCGCCCAGTTGAGGGGCTTGGAATCATTGGTCCCCAACTTGATGGTGATGATGTCCGGCCGGAAGGCGAAAACATCGGCCAGCTTTCCCTGGGTCCAATAGGAGAAGTCGCCTTTCTTCAGCAGGGTCCTGCCGGATACGCCGTCGTTCTCGACCACGTATCCCGGCCCCAGGAGCTTGGCGAGCTTAGCGGGATAGGCATCGATCACGGAGGGGCCTTGCGTGATGCTGTTGCCGATGCAGGCCCATTTGACGGGCATGGCGGTTTGCGCCTGGGCCCAGGCGGTGAAAATGGACAATGTAGACCAGACGGATATTCGCAAGGACAACCCTCCCAAAAAGTTGAAGTGACGGCGGTCCCAGCTTCGGCCGGCCGCGGAATGACAAGGAAATTTAATTCCCGTAGGGCTTTCCCCAAGAAGGCCGGGTACGGAGTCGTTCTCGCCATGATTACGCGCCGGCACCGGATTGATTGGCGCACGGCGGGAACACCCGGGTGGTTTGCCGGCTCAATGCACGATCGACCCTCCGGCGGCCGTGGCGAGATTGCGCATGACGCCCGTTCGGGCATAGCGGATCTCCTGTTTTCCGTTCTTGAAGCGGAAAACCACCTTCCATACGTAGACGCCCTGCCCGGCCATCTGGCCTTTGTTGTTGCGCATGTCCCAAACCAGGTAGCTGACCAGGCCGCGCGAGGCCGCGCGTTCCTGATTGTTCAGTTCGCCGCGGTAGCCGAAGGCCTGCCGGAAGTTTTTCAACCAGTTTCCAAGGTTATCGTAAATCGATACGTCCGCGATGTACTCCCCGGTGGAGATGACCTGGATGGTGCTGATATCCGCAGGCATGGCGACGACCTTGCCCGCGTCCCTGCCGGGCTCCGCCGCTGCGTTGAGCGCCGGGACCGCGGGCACGTAAGGCTTCCCTATTTTCGGATTGAAGTCGGCGGGGAAATCCGCCGGCGGAACCCAGAGGGTTTGGAAGCCGCCGCCGGTGTTGACGGCATACTCGCCGCTTCCGTCGCTGCGGCCATCATTGTTGGCCACGATGAAACTGTTGGTGTTGCTGGAAGCCATGCCCGCCACCGGCGGGTAGCCGCGGAACAGTTCGATTTGGCGCGCCGGCTTCTCGCCGCCCAGGATCTCTCCGTGGACGGGCGGGTTATTGCCCGGTAAATCGGTGTAGGTGCCGTTCACGTTGAGGTAGACGCAGTCTCCCTTCAAGGGCGTAGGCCCGGCGCCCGCAGCCACCAGGACCGTGTAGGAGCCATTGCCGTTATCCTTGGGCTCGTTGTAGGCGACTACCGGCAAGGTATGCGCATAATCCGCGCAGGCGCCGTTGGCGGATTTCGAGAAGCGCAGCAAATCCATCCAATCCAACTTGGTTTTGATGGGCTCGGAAATGAACACCTGCAAGGTGTCCACGTTCAATGCCGCCGTGCCGCCGGTAGTCAGGTTCAAGGTGTTGAACGGCTTGATGGCCGCCGACACGATGATGGGTCCCATGGAGTCCGCGAGCGCCGGTTTCTGGCCCCCGAAGATATTGTCTCCCGGCAAACTGGCGTAGGGCTTCTGGCCGGCGGCGGGAACGGAGGTGGCGCCTTTGGGGAAAGGCGAAGCCGAGAAATCGGCGATCACAACGTTGGGCCTATCGGGATCGAGGGTCAGGACGGGAGGCTTCCCATTGGCGAAATCCGCGTTCCCGCCGATGCTCCAATAAGTAGGCGTGAGCGAGGCGGGTACCGCTTCCACGGGGCGGCTGAACACCAGGTATACCATGTCGCCGCGGCCGTCTCCGTTGGCGTCCTTGATATAGGCGTTCTTGACAAGGTTCAGGGCCGGCTTTAAGGTGATCGCCGCCGTATATTCCTTGCCGTTGACGGTGGCCACGCCGGTGGCCAGGATGCTGGTGACCGCTTGCGTCGGATCCAGAAAGCCTTCCAGCCTGCCGGATCCGGGAACCGGAGCCGTGGTTTGGAATCCGAAAGGGATGTTCACGGTGAACACACCGGTATTGGGCCCGGTTTCCGTGGCCTTGAAGGTTTCCTTCTCCCCTTGGGAAGTGGTGATCACCACGTCGATAACGTCGATCACGTCGACGGTGGGAGTAGGGGCTTTGACCACCCCGGTAAAGGTGGAATCGTCCCCATCCGTGATGGTGGTGATGGTGGTGCCGGGATTGGCCGTCTGCGTATAATTGAAGCCTTCCGCGGCACTGCCGTTGAAAGCTTTATTGTCGGTGGCCCGCGTGCCGTAGACCACGTCTATATAGGTTGCCGCGATGTTGTCGGTGGATTTGCAGGAGAGGATTGGATCGCCCGCGCCTGGAGGGCTGGTTTCATTCTTGATGATGTTCCCGGAGAGGTAGCCGCCGCCCGCCTGCTCGATCAAAGGCACCTTACCGATGACGTCGCCGGACGCGTCGCAACGCACCTCCGCCCATACGGTATCCCGGTTGCGCGTAAAGCTCTGATCGGCGACGGCAATCTTGATGCAATTGGTGGTACGCACGATATCCGCCGCCGAGTCCGCGCAATTGAAGATCTTCACGATCTCGGGCTTGTTGGGATAGGCGATGTTGAGGTTGGCGGTGACGGTATTGCCGTCCGGCAGGCTGAAACGGTTGTGCGTCTTGACGCTTGCCGTCACCTCGCCCAGGAAATAGGATTGCAGGATCTTATCGCCGGGCTTGCCCGGAAGTTCCTGGATGGGCACGGCCAGGGTCCAGGTTCCGATGGGGCCGTTATGCCCCGCGGGCAAAAGGGAAAAGGTTTCGCTGTCCGGGGCGGCCGCTCCCTTGAGATTGCTGACCGTCAAGGTGATATCCTTGCGGATGTTACCCTTGGCGTAGTCGTCCGTATAGGTGATGTAGACCGAATCGTTGACGGGGGAGTAGAAATCCCCGGACGCCAGGGGCTTGCCGGACTTGTCGGTGAAATAGATGCGGGCGGGCACCTCGTTGTTGACCAGGGACAAAGTGGTTCCGAAAATGATGTCGTCGAAATCCATGTCGGATGCATTCGGCGTCCCGGGGGGATTCACGTTGTCCTCGAATCCGAATTGCACCAGGCTGTCGTTCACGCGTCCGGCCACGGACCACCGGTGCCCGTATGCGGGGCTGGCGGGCTCGGAAACGAATCTGCTCTGGCCGGGGATGTTGGCGCCCGTGTACTTGGGCTTCCGGCTCTGCTCGGAGGGCCAGGTTCCGGCGGCGGGCGTCACTACCCTGTATTCAAAGAAGACGGTATCTCCCACCGGAATGTCGAACAAACTGCTGAGGACGATCTTCTGGTTGGGCGTGGAGTGGTTTGTGAACAGGAAGGTTTCCTGCCCGGTTTTGGCGTCGATGAAGTACAGGTTCCCGGTCCAGCCCGCTTCATTGCCGATCAGCCAGACGGTGACGGGATCGAGGGAGGTGCGGGTAAAGGACGCCCCGATGAATAAGGTGTCGGCTTTCCAAAGCGGTTGCGGCCTAGGCGGATGAAAGGTATCCAGTTGCGCGGAGACGTGCTGAACCATAAAAACGACAAAAGTGAAGAATCCCAGCTTGACGCTTTTCATAGAGCCTTTTCCCGTCTTTGAACAATTCGCGCAGTTGCCCTCTCAAAATATCCTCACCCCCCGGAAACTGCCTGCCGAAAAACCGGAAATGAACCTTCCCGCCATTTTCAGCGCTCCTTCACGTTTGCGCTACGCTTACGGTGTTTGTAGGAGAATAGAATTACGCGGAATCGCCCTCGCCCGGCACTGCGGGCGAAAACGGGTGGCCCAACCAGGCGCCACGGGGAGACGCCGGAAAGAGGCTAGGGGGCGGTTGGGCGCCCGGCACCGGAAGCTTGAGGCGCTTGGGGAACGAGGGATCCGGATGCGTCGCAGGCCAGATGGGGATCCGTCGGCAGGGGGTACAGACGCTGCCCCGGCCGTGAACCGATGCGCGCCGCTCCGCTCCGCGCGTTACGGGCCGCTCGTCCCGCCAGGCCCGTCACCGCAGGACCGATGGTCACCAAGGTTTGCGCGTCTTTCTGGTTTTCATAACCCAGCTTGATCCAATCCGGGTTGCGCGCGATGTTGGAAAGGCGCACTTCGTCCAGCCAACCGTGGAAATAGCGTGTTACCGAAGCGGACGCGTATTCGGCTCCGATGCGCCAGGCGCCCGGGGAAGGCTTGGCGCCGTTGCTATCCGCCAACTGGGAAACCTGCCTGCCGTTGCGATACAGCAGCCAGCTGGATCCGGTATGCACGCCGGCCAGATGCACCCAGGCATTGCTGTCGGCGGTCGGCGCTAACAAGGTGGCGTAATGGGCGGATCCGGTCCACGTGCCCGCGCGATAGTCGGAGGTCTCGCCGATGCGGAGCACGGTTTCGGAATTCGATCCGGCGGCGGCCCCATGGCAGATGATGATGCGATGTCCGTCGCGGCGGATCCATTTTACCCACGCCTCGAAAGTGACCTTGCCCGCTATGTTCATGCCCGCGGGATTCCCCAGGGCTATGTACTTGCCGGTCTTGACGTAGGGCTCCGGATTTTCGAAGTACCGCGCTCCGCCGATGCGGCCATCAGCCGCCGCCGCAGTGCCGCTGTCGATGCCGTGGTTGGCGTTGGCGCTGGCGTCCTCCACCGAATTGCCCAGATGCCAGACCCCCAGGTAGCCGTCCGCGCTCCGGAATACCGCTTTGCCGTCGGAACTGTCGGGCGCGCCGGGCTTGCCCCAATACAGCCGCAACCCTTGCGCGGCCACGGCGGCCTTGACGATATCCACCCGGACCCAGATGGCGGCTTTGCGCGCGGTCTTGTCCCACAATTCGATCTGATAATGCAGATGCGCGCCTTGCGCGGTGGCGAACCGGAGATCGGCCCCGCCGGCCTCCGCGCCGTCGAAAACGTCCGCCTGCTGCGCCGAAAGGTTGATGAGCACGGGAAAGCCGCTCTGATCGGTGGCGATGTCCGCCCCCGTGGCGGAGGTATTCAAGGTGATGACCCGCGCCTGACTCCATTGGGAATAATCCTCCGCGGCCGCGTTGGCGCGCGCGGCAAGTTGCCAGCCGGCGAAGGCGAAGAAGAGAAGAAACGATCGGATGCTCATGGTTCGCTTTCCAAGCTGCGCTTCCAAGCTCGGAAACGCGGATTAAATATAGGGCGCGCGCGGGCGTCGGCTCCGTGCGTATCCTTCCGCCCCCGGATTATCAGACATTTAGCGTTTCCCAAGGGTAAACGGTTCAACCCGACTCTTATTCCAGCCCATTCATTTCGGCCCTTTTAATTCGGTCAACAGATCGGCCACCTTGCCGCGGATGAAGTCCCGCACCTTGCGGAACTCATCCGGTTCCATCGCTTTAGGATCCGGGATTTGCCAATCCTCGCGCCGCTTGGCCCTGACGAAGGGACAGGCGTCCCCGCAGCCCATGGTGACCACGGCATCGTATTCGATTGCGGGAATCTCATGGAGGGATTTCGATCCATGCGTGGAAAGATCGTATCCGATTTCGCGCATGGCCGCGATGGCCTTGGGATTCACCTTGCCTGATGGCTTGGACCCCGCGCTATAGCTTTCCACATTGTCGCCACCCAGGATTTTCGCGAAGGCCTGGGACATCTGGCTGCGGTTGGAATTTTCCACGCAGACGAAGAGGAGTTTTTTGCTGGGATTTTCCATGGTTCAATTTCCGGGATCGGGATGGAGGGGAGGGAAAAGCCAATCGCACAGAATGGTCGCCGCAAAGGCTCCCGCCAATTGCATGGCGACGAACCCGGGCGCATCCGCCAGGCGGATTCCCGCGAAGGTACCGCTCGCGGAGCGGGCCAGAGTGACGGCGGGGCGCCGGAAACGGATCTGAACGCGAAGATCAATGCGATGAGCGCCGCTCCCGTCGCGATGGCATTGCCCAACAACGCGAGCGCAATGTTCCCGCCTGCCAGGCGCTCGGCCACTATCCCGGATCCTACGATGGCGGCCAGGAGCATGGCGTTGCCCAATCCCTCCGCTACGTATTCCCGGGCCGGAAATCCTTTCACTACCGTCGTGCGCATAACCATTCCCGGCAAACCGTTTTTCAGCAACATCCGGATTTTGGGGTGGCCTGCGTCGGGATACAGCAGGCTTCAGCGCCGGCCTCGCTTCCCGGTTTGATTCCGGTCACGGTAATGCTTATGATCCTGACGCCGGAGTTGCGCAGAGCGGCACGCTCCCCATCATTCAAATATGCGTTCAGCAGATCCTGAGGCAGCTGGATACCCCTTTCCTTGGATATCTTTACCTCCGTGAACCCGGCCGTGCGGATGGCATCCAGATAATCGCCCATGGGCATCGCGCCGGAAACGCAACCGACGTACAACTCCGCCGCCCTGCGCAATCCCTCCGGGAAGGTATCGCTCAATACAATATCGGAAACGCTGAACCTTCCCCCGTTTTCAGGGCGCGGTGCATTTCGTTGAAGGCGCGGGCCTTGTCCGGAACCAGGTTCAACACGCAATTGCTGAGTATCCTATCACCTTGCCATGCTCTCCCCACCGCCCCCGCGCCACGAAGGCGTCATTGCCCGCTCCGGAGCCCAGGTCCAGCACGGTTTGTCCGGCCCGCAAGTCCGCCAGTTCCGTGGGAATGCCGCAATCGAGCCCTAGGTCCGCATCCGGCCGGTACCCTTCCTGGGCGCGATAATCCTCGCTGAAGTTCACGAAGGCCGCGTCCCCGTTACTCGCCCCGCCGCAGGAAGTGGGACCGCAGCAACCGCCTCCCTCGCGCGCCAGTTGACCGTATTTTTCCATCACCGCCGCTCGCATCGCTTCCGCGTTTTCCATGTTCAACTTTGCTTTCCAGTGGAGATCTCAACAACACTTGTTCCGGTTCCCGCGCTCCAGGCCGGTGAACAGTATCCCAATGGAATCCCGCAGTTCTTTCATCGCGTCCCAATTGATGCAGTAGCAAGAGCGCGGTCCGTCGATTTCGCCTTGCACCAACCCGCAGGCTTTCAGTTCCTTCAAATGCTGGGAAACGGTGGATTGGGCCAGAGGCAGTTCCTGGACGATTTCTCCGCAAATGCATGTGTCCATTTCCGCTAATAGCTTGAGAATGGCGATGCGGGCGGGATGCGAAAGCGCCTTCGCCAGTTCCGCCAAGCGGTGCTCCTCTTTTGGGAAAGAGGATTTCTTATCAGCGACCATCCATCTAATATCGTAAATATACGATTGATATCAAGCGGAAAAGCGTTCCGGGCAGGAGGCTGGTAATGCGTCAATCCGGGAAGTCGCAATGTAGGGACGATGAACAGCCGGGAAATACCCGACTAGGAGCGCACGGTAACTTCGGTGTTACCGAGGGCCGTTTCCAGGGGAGCTTCCCTTGACCGGTCTGCGCCGGCATGGGCGGGCTTTGATTTGCGATCGCGCATGGCATTAAGGCGCTGGCTGACCGCCAGTTTGGCGCGGGGTTCCCGGGTTTCCGTGAACTCGATGAGGGCGCAAAAAAAATCCTTTTGCTCTTGCGGGAGATCCAATCCAAAAGCCATTTTGAGCGCTGCTGCCGGACTCAAGCGGCGCCTGCCTTTGATCACTTCGTTGAAAAAACCCGGATTGGCTATCCCGGCTTTGCGGGCCAGTCCGCGCTGGGAGAAGCCGGGATGCAACATTTGCATTTCCGCGAACCGATCCCGCAAATAGGCCCGATAATCCTCATACCGGAAAACGTCCGTCTCCGGGATCGTGGGGGTGGGGGATGTTTCGGTCTGGAAGTGGACGGGATTGGATTGAATGCCTAAGGAGTTCATATTGCGACCATCCTGCGATAAATAAGCCCCACCCTCGGCCTACGGCCGACGTCCTTTGACGCTTAAAACTAAAGTTTGGTAACGGGGGAGGGGAAAAAAATCGGGGTGGCCGGATTCCCCGCCCGGTTCCCGGGTATTATCGGGGCATCGCAATCGTTCAGCCGGATTCACCCGGGTACGGGCAGGGTGATATTCTTTCCGGCGTATTCGACCAGGTACGGTGATCCGCCGGACCGTCCGAGCCGGCGGATCCTGGAATCATTGCCGCAAAACCTCGATGGCGTTGATGGAGCCGAAATCCACCTTGGCCTTGAAGGATAAGGTGAGACTGCCGTCGTTCACCTGTACGTTTTCGATGGGAATGACCAGCGCGTTGGCCGCTCCGCCGGCCGCGGCGCTGATGTCGAAATCCTGCAGCACCGTCTTGCCTTCCACCATGATGTCGAAGACGCGTTTGCCGGGTCCGGGATTGGACGGCGATCCGTTGGCCGCTCCCCAATACACCTCCGCGTAGTGGAGTTTAACCAGCAGATTGGCGGGGGACGCCACGGGAATGTTGAAGGTCAGCACGCGTTGATCCTGGGCGGGATTGCCCGGGATCAGGGCCCGGTAGGTATGATAGAGGACGTCGTCATTGGTATTGGCGATGGCGGGCGCGCCCCAGCTTTCGGCGGCGGTATTGGCAGGCGTGAACAGGCCCGCATCCGTGCCCCAGACGCGTCCGTCCTGGGCCGTATAGGGTTGCGATCCCGCCACATCCACCAGGCGCACGGTGCCGGTACCGTTCCCGGCCTCGGACTGGATGGCGAACCGGTCGAATGCCACCTGTGCGGACGCGGAAGCCCCATGGCAGGCCAGGATTCCGCCGTAGCTGCGGCGATCGAATACCTTGTAGTAGGCAGCCCCCGTAACGCTTACGTTACCCGGGAGAGCCACCAGGCCGGTCTGGCCGCCGGCATAGGCGGCCTTATAAGCCGCGGTCACCGAGCCGGTGGCCGGGTTCCCCAACAGCACCAGCTCCAACGATTGCAGCCCCATGGCGTTGATGGCGGTGGTGGAGATATTTGTCACGGTTCCATTGAACTCCTGTTGGAACCGCGCCGAGAAGGCCCCGCCGTTGCTGAATACGCCCGCGGTGAGTCGGATGCCGTCATCCCGGTCCGCGCCCAGCATCACGCCGGCCTGCCGGCCGAAGGCATCCAGGGAAGCGGGGGACAGGGTGGCGCGCACGCTGAAACGCGTCAGGCGGCCGTCGAAAGCCTTGACCAGGCCGTTCACCAGCGAATTGTCCGAGCCGCTGTTGCTGCCGGCAGCGGTGGCCAAGGTCAAAGTGCCCGCGGCTGGATCCTTGTGCAAAGAGGCGGGCTGGTAGGAATTGGGTGCGTTGGTGAAATCCGACTTGTTGGCTTCGGTCCTGGTGAACCCGGTGGTCAATCCATCCTTGTCCGTCAGGGTGCCGGGATAATCCTGGTTGAAATCCAGGACCAGTCCAGGGTTGCCTGGATAGAGGCCGGCGATGTTGGGGTTCAGGCTGTTATCCACCGGCTGAACATTGGTGACCAGGTAGACGTTGTCGTTGAAATCGTAATTCGCCGCCGCGCCGCCGTTCACGTAATCCTGGATGAGGTAATAGGCGTCCGGGATCAACGTTCCGGAGCGATCCCTGGCGGGCCAGATGCGCACGCCGGCATGACCGGAGGAATTCTGCGTTTGGGTATAGCCCTCCACGCGGAAGAAGAAAGGCGCGGTTGGGTTCACGGTGATCCCGGCCGGACCGGCGCCGCCGGCTGCGAGAGGCAGAAAGGATTGCCCATAGATATTCTGATGGCGGAAGGAGCCTCCGCCCGTGCCAACGATTTCGAATAACGCCTGGCTGGTGCAGCAGCCATGGAAAGCCGTGAGTTGGCGGACCGTGACAGGAAAGGCCGTCCGGGCCCGCCGCCAGTTCAGGGTGGAAATTTCTTCGCCCATCAACAGATGCGGGGTGGTCAGGCTCTGGCCCGCTAACGCCTGGCGAACCTTATATCCGAAGGCCTGGAGCAGGTCGGGGGCCTGGACTTCGTTGCCGCCTTCCGGCTTGAGCATGAAGGCGCCCGCCAACTGCACATCCACCTGGGCCTGGGCCGGATCATCGCTCTTAAGTATGAGATCGCCTTCCCTGATGCCCCGGTTGCCCGCGGTTTCCACGAACTTGATTGGGATGTCCCGGAAGCTCCCCGCCGCGATGAGGATGGGGAGGGCATTCTGATCATTGTTGGGGAATATCCATTTACCCGCCAGGGTGAAATCCAATCCGGTCAGGGTGAGCGGGCCGGCGCCCCGGTTGTGTACGCGCAAGACGGATACATCATGGAACTTGTGCACGTTGATACCGCCGTTGATGCGGCTGAAAACCAGACGGTCCGCATAGGGGACGCCATCCAGGTTCTCGATGCCGATGCTGCCGGGCAGGCCGCCTCCCCCATCCGCGCTCACGATGGAAATCCAATTCACCTTGGTGTTGGTCCCGCCGATGCCGTCGAGGGTGAGCCGCCCGTCGTTCACGGTGACGGATACGCTGTCCGTCCGGAATTCATTGGCCGCGCTGCCGACGAAGTTGCTTACCAGCGACGCGCCTTCCACGTTGATGTAATGGTGGCTGTCATAAGGGGATTGATCGCCCACGGAGACGGATACCTTATAGGTGCCCGCCGGGACCGCATATTCCCAGGCCCCGCGCGCGTTCACGCGCGTACCGCCCAGAACGGGATCCTGGAATTGGATCATGGTGTTCCGTTCCGGAGGGATTCCGGAGCGGGCGCGATCGCGCGAGTTGGGCCGCAAATCCAGGCCCGTATGCGAGGGCGAGGCCAGGCTGGCCTCCGTCACCCATCCGAACCCGCGGGCGGCGTCGAAGGGGAGGCCGATATCCTTGTTGAAACCCGCCGGAGTCGCGGACGCATCCGGTTGGAAGTTGATCTTGACGTTGACGAGAGCCTGGGACGGCGCTACCACTGCGATTAGCGCGGCCGTGGCGAGTCCAATTCTGTAGCTGGAATGATGCATGGAAATCAAAGGATGTTCCTTTCGAGGGATGGATGCCCTATTCCTGCCGGGAACCGGAGGGAAGGGTGCTTCTGGGGTTTGGATGTGCGGTAGAAACACGACAAGCGTTGGACCCGTCATCGCCCCCCCTTTTAGCGGCGACGGGCCCGGTGCGATCGGACGCTTATTTGAAACGTTGAGTCAAAGCTAATGAAATCACATGTGTATCCGCAAGAAAATTTTCGGGAGATATGTTTCTTGCCGATTGCATCGCCGCCATTCAATGCGATGAGTTCATTCCGACTCGCCGATTCCGGTGGGAAGTTGCCGTTTATCCATGCCGGATGGTTTCGGCTGGGATATGGCCACGGATATCCACATGAACGTGGATCGGAAAAAAGCACCAGTCAGCCGCAGCGCAAAGCTGGCCGCGTTCATCCGGGCGCAGGCACCGCGGCCCCGTCTGCGTCGCGGATGACCACACTGTCGTCCCCGCGCAATTCAAAGGTCCCCACGCGCGTACCGCCTTGCAGGATGGGTCCGCTCAGAACCACATCGCTGGAGGTGGGTGGGGTTCCCGTATCCATGCCCGCGCCGGGTGCCAATTCCAAATGCGCCGTGTAGCCGCCCTCCAACCCCAGGTCCATTTTGAACTCCGTAACACCGGAGTAACCCAGGGTAAGGCGCACGGATTCCATCGTCAGCGTATATCCGCTTGCGTATGCGGCTTTTCCGTTGCCGGAAAGCTTCAGGATCCAATCGGAAGCGGCGGGGTCGGAGGGAAAATCGACATGCGTTTCCGTCCAGGATTCCACTTCGCCGTCTTTGGCATGATGCCCCATCTCGGTATAGGCGGCAATGTCTTCCAGACCACATAGCAAGCTGCCCGCGGCCGTGTAGCTACGGGTGGTATCCTCGAAGGTTTCCGCGGATCCGTAGGCGGTGGAATCCGTACCCGCTTCAATGCTCTCGCCCTCTTGATCGCAAGCGGCGCCCACGCGGGCTACCGCGCCCCGTTGGCCGGCGGTCAGTTGCGAGGATGCCTTCTCAAATCCGCCCCCGGTCGGATTCTTCCCTTGCGCCTTCTGGGCGCTGGGAGGATTAAGGTAGCGCACCTTCGCGGCCAGCACCTTCAACTGCGCCTTGCCGGCAGCCGGATCCGTGTCCGCGGGTCCGGTGGAATCGATGCAGGCGTTGACGAGCAAAGCCGTAGCCACGGATAAAGCGAACTTACCCGCCTTGGCATGGATGAAATTGGACATGACGACCTCCGGATTGGCGCGGGCCGCACGGCGCGTCCGCCCCCCCATTCTAATGGCTGGCGGGCCGAAGGGAAAACCTTTCGGCCGAGGGTTTGTTAAGAATACCTGCCACCTCCGGCACGGCCGGATCCCAAAATCCTTTTGCCGGCGATTACCTTTCCAGGGAAAATGGAATCCATACCCCGGAGGTCATGTATGCCCGTTCCCAGGAACCCGCAAGTTTTTCGTTCGTCCGGCCCCCATCCGCGCGCGCGGACAATCATCCGCTTATCCGCCATCGTGGCAGTCATCGCTTTGGCGGCCTGCGCTCCCGCCAAAAAATTCTGCCCCCAGGATTACAGCGTTGACTTCGTGGAGGCATACCAGTTCGCCACCCTGGCCGATCAAGCGTATTCCCCGGACTCCACCGTGGCCAAGGAATGCGGCCGCGACAGTTGTTTCTTCCTGCGCGGTCCCGCAACGGATGCCCGCGCCTTCGTGCGGGTCGACGATTCGGCCAAGGTACAGTGGATAGCGTTCCGCGGGACCAAGTCCATCGCGGATGTAAAGCTGGATGCGGACTATACCCAGACCGAGGATTCCATCCTGCATATGCGCCTGCACCGCGGGTTCGCCTCGGCCGCGCGCGATCTCTATCCTTTGATCCGGCCGCACTTGAGTTCCATCTATCGTACACGCATTACCGGGCACAGCTTGGGAGGCGCGGTGGCCGCCATCAGCGGCCTGTATCTGCGCGCGGAGGGATTTAAAGTGGAAGTGGAGACATTCGGCCAGCCGAAGGTGACCAACGCGGCCGGCGCCCTGCGCGGGGATTCCCTCAACCTGGTGCGCTTCCTGAACGGAGAGGATGTAGTGACCCAGGTGCCGCCCCTCAGTTATCACCCCGGTCAGTGGGGCTCTTATGAGCATTTCGGCCGGGAAGTGGCTTTGCTGGACGGCAATCATTATGAATGCCTTACCGAGCACTACCGTAAACGTTTCGATCCGGATGCCTGGTGGGCGCAAGTGCAGGAGCAGGCCGTGAAGGACCACGGCATCGCCCTTTATCTGGAAAAGCTGAAGGCCCAGTTGCCGAAGGCGCCTGCCGCCTCGGCGCATCCGTAAGTCCAGTAGCGGAAGGGCCGGTATTTCGAGCCCGTCATTGCGGCAGTAACGCTGATGATACCTCCTCTGAGGCCCGGGAAATTCCAGGCGATCCCGCTCCTGCCTTTGCCCCTGCGGCCGTCGGCATGGGGAAACATGCGGGCTACCTGTATTGTAACCCTTGACCCTCATGCGCAGCCGGAACACCGTGCCGTCATTGCGATTGGTCCGCACCGGCGTGCAATTGATGGGCCAGGCCCCCGGGAGATCGGCGTAAAGGGTCCAATTATGCGTTTCAGTGGACCAAATTGGAAAACCGTCAGGGTACTGAAAACCTCATTTGACCCATAGACTGAGTTTCCGCAAGCTTTTCGATAGGTTGTGCTATATTGGAATATGATGAATGCCACTGTCGTTTTCAGGTACTTTCGGTTTCGCCTACTGCTTCCAGTGCTTCTTTCGGGCTATATTTCGGTAGTCGCAAAACCGGGATTTACGGAACTCCTTTACAATCCGAATTGGTACAGGACTTTTGATAGCTCTTCCAGGATAATTCCTTCTGAAGGCGCGCTTTTATTTGCCTGGAAATTTGAAGATGCGGAAATGCGGCCCGATAGTTTTTTCGTGGGCATTGATACTCTGTGGAGCTTACCTCAAGATGTAAACAGCGATACATCCGAAGATTGGGACTTGCAGGTTTGTCCGGATGAAATCTGCATGGACGGGTTGAAGAAAGGTATTCATGGCGCAAATTCACCATACCCCTTCGGCAACGGAAACTTTAAAACCGAACATCACTTTCAATTCTTTCCAGCCATCGACAATGATTTCAATTTCACATCAACACCCGGAAGTGCGTTTGGGGCAATGATGTATTGCCGATCTCGGTCGAGCGGAATATCGGATACCGTTTTCGCATTCGGAACCTGGAAGCTGAAGTGGGATCCGGCGAATGTTCCGCCGGTCAGGCCTGTTGCCGGATACCTTCCGAAACTTTCCGACTTTGCCATATCCGGTGATACAATCCGCTATCTAAAGGCCGGAGTAGAGATCAATGTCGGTGTGCCCAAACAAGGCAACGGTAAAAAACTTAGGGTTTCTGCATCGCCAAATAGCGATCTTGCATTTTCATTTTCAAACCTGAGTACTGAAAAGCAGGTCACCGTTTTTAGGATTGATGGAACTCGGATATGGGAATCTGGAATTATACCTGCTTCAATCTCCAGAATTTCTTACAAGCCCGAGATACAAACGAGTATTGGGAAAGCACCCGGATTTTTGGTCGCCTGCTTGAGATGGTCCGGTGGTATAGAGTGGGCGAAACTGCCATTACTTTCGCCCTGACAGGGCAGGGGTCTCGAGTTGGAGCCAATAAATCGGGCTGTTCTACGGCAGCCAGGGGAGAAGTAGAGAGACGGATGTGTTTTGAGCGGTGGCGCTTAAATAATAAGAACCCCACGCAACTGATCGACCTTGGAAGTCTTTCCCATCCCAAACGGCTTGACGTTCCACGGAAGATCCTGATCGCAATGGATTCCATTCTAGCATCCGCACCGTACGTCCTTGGCCATCTAGAATTCTCAGAACCACGTTTCCATCGACCATGCTAAGTTGAGGAACAAGATTGATTTGATAGACCCCTGAGCTTCTGCAAGCGCGCAAACACATTCCTTGAGCATTTGTCGAAGTGCGGATTGACGTGGTTGGAATGTTAGCTATCGCCTTCGTAATCGCGCTATCCAATGAAACGAATCTTGCTGAATCCATGGCGTGGCGTCGATCTCCATCCGAGCGAAATAAAATTTTTCCGTTATGATCCAAAACGAAATACACATCCCGATATGAATCATACTTCGTCCATTTCCACCCATCGGTCGCGCTGACCAATTGTGAATCGGCACCTTTTAATATCGGAAAGTCAAGATTGGTGTGGCTACCCTTTAGTACACCTTCAAAAGTTCTGAGCGCTTTTACGGTACCCACGTCCACATCCGCGCCAAAAGCTTGGAACGATTGGCCTTGAAACTTCATCGCAATTGTCCCGATATGAGGGGCATTACCTAAGCAACCTCCGCATGTAGATTGAACGGTGGTAAGTAAGACAACCTTACCTCTTGCTTCAACCAGGTTGTGCTTTTTCCCATCTAAGTCGGTTAGGTTAGTCCATTCATAGGCCATTTCACCAACTTTACCTATGGCCAGGGCTGATCCGCTAGCCATCAGAACCGCTATCCCGATTAACGCGCTCATATTCCAAATTGTTATCAACGATGATTTCTTCATATTCGCTCCCAAGATCCCCAACCCGCACTTCTACGAATCCGTAGTAAGTCCCGCGCTAAATATAAATGTTTCCCCAAAATCCCACGTTCCGTACTGGCATTGAAATGGGACATTAGCGTGCCAAGCCGGCCTATTTCGGCGCGTAATGGTAGGCGTAGACATTCACCACGATTCCGTTGGCGTTCTGCGCCACTACGATCAGGGCATAATCGGACAAGGACTCCGTCCCCAGCGGCGGCGGGCGGACATGCTTGCCCGCCTCGGAGGTGATGGACAAATCCACCTGGAAGGTTTTGGCGGTGCGGCCGGGAAGTCCGGCCAGGGAAAGCTTTTTCCCGCCGGCGTCCAGGTCCGTCATCTCCCTTACGATCACTTCCCAGGGCGTGGAATAGATGGGGATGATGGCCGGCTTGTTCTTAACGGCCAAAACCCGGAAATCCATGGAGCCCATTTCCGCAGAACCCAGATTGCGGGCCTGGAAGGAGAAGCCGATATGGCCGGCGGAGGTATCATAGGTGATACTGTTGCTGTCGACAGCCAGATCCAGCGGGGAGGATGCGGCCACACCCTTGAGCCGGGCCACCAGGGAATCGTATTCGCCGAATTGGAAGGCCGCGTCTTTTTCCCGCACCCCATATACTGCGTTCGATCCATCCATCACCGCTTGCGGCAGGCTGACATAGCCTTTGGCATCGTTCCAGGCCTGGATGGCGGGAGTGACCCACGGGTCCGCTATGCTGCCGAATTTCACATGGTAGTTGATCACTACCAGGTTGGGATCATAGCCGCGGTTTCCCGGTTCCGGATGAACGTAGGGGGCCAACCTTGATTCGGCCTCCGGGCAGGAAACGCAGCCGTAAGACCCGAAGGATTCCAGGATGTGCAGGCGCGCCGCCTTCCCAGGGGCTGACGTGGGGAGCATGGCGAGGGAAGAATCCCGGAGGGCGGGATCGAGTTCCGCCAGGGAATCGTCGAAGAGCGCACAACCGGGGAGTAACATGGACGCTACCAGGGACAGGGAAAGGAACGGGAAAAGGGAAAGGACAAGGCCAAGCAGGCTCGCCAAAGGGATTCGCCCCGGCTCCGGCGTTTTCAAAAGTGGCTGATCCATATCAACTCCGCTCCTTCAAAGGCGGGCTCCAAGCGGCAGCTTCCTCCCGCGCATACCACGCGTTCCTTGCGTTGTCCGGCCCAGAGGGTGATCCGGTTCTCGTCCGGCAGGTTCAGGGTCAAATAGGCGGATGTCCAACCGTTGCTTATCCCTCCCAACTTATAATGGATGGATTCCGGATCGGCTTCCAGCCCGGAGGTGGTGGCTTCGTAATCCAAGGTCAAGGACCAAAGGGCGCGGCCCAGGGTGGCGGAGAGTACCCCCTGCCAAGCCTGTAACTTGGATGTTACGCTGCCGGCTTTCCCCAATCGGCCGCTGGCCGGGTCCCCCGGAACCAAGCCGCGGAAATCCAGGTCCCGGTATTGCAATTCCGCTTCCGTGCCCATGATCCAGGGTCCGGATGCCCCCTCTCCGTTGAGACCCAGCGTGAAGGCATCGATATCCTGGAATTCCGCTTCCGAGAATTTTCGCTGGCGGATCCAGTCCAAATCGATCAGGGTCGCCATGGGACCGGGACCGGGCAGCCGCAATTGCTGATCGACGTCCAGAAAGGGCAGTTCCACGTGATGGATCAATAAGGCCGCGTTGCGTTCCGGATGGGAGACCAAGCGCGCAACGTTGGCCCCGTAAAAGGAGGACTCGGAGAAATGCCATGCCCCGTGCAACTGCAGCCCGTCTTCGGCCTGGTTGTTGGGGAAAAGCATGTCGCGGGCCATCAGGCGGAAGGTGTGGAAAGGCACCAGGCTGGGGGGATCGGTGAATCCCAGATCATAGTTCCGGTAGTATTTGTATTCCGCGCCCGCTTCCAGGCTGCCCAGGTTTTCCGACAGGGACACGTACAGGGCGCGGCCTTGATAGGCATGGGGATAGTTGAATTTATCCTCCCCGGTAACCGCCATGTAACCCAGGTAGGCGTCCGTGGGGCCGGCAAGCCATTCCCCATTGCCGCCCGCCAGACGCGCGTTCCAACCGTCGCGGAAAGCCTCCGCATATTGCGCCCCGGCCTTGATGCCCGCCATCGGTTCCCAGGCTGCTTCGGAGCCCTGCAGATAAAGGTCCCGGAAGGCGTCCTCTTCCGCGTCCACCGAATGCAGGTCCGGGAATTTGGAGAAGGTCTTGCCGCCGAATACCGATATCCGTCCCCGGCCCAGGTCGATGCCCTTGCCATCCGTCGCGGGACCCTCATTTTCCAATGCCGCCCAGGCGCCGTTCAAATCCTTGTCAAGGCGGGCCTGGCGATCTTCGAAGAACCGGAACAGCATCCCGCGCCCCACGCTCCCGTAGACGTTGCCGGCGCGGATATCCGAATAGGCGCCGCGATAGGAAAAGCTTTGCTTGACAACCCGGTGGTTGGGATCGCGGATCAAGTTCTCCCCCTCGCCCGGCAGGTCGCGCAGGAATTGGTAGGCGCGGTACCGCAGTTGATAGGCGAGTCCGCCGTCCGCCAAACGCGCATCGAACCAGTCTTCCAGCCAGCCGTTGGCGTCGGGTTGGCCCCGGGTCTCCCTTCCGTAGTTCGCACGCAGGAAATTGGAACCGGTCAAAGCGAGGCCGGAAAGGATCCCGGCGCGGGTTCCCGCGGGACCAAGGGTAACCGGGATGATACGGCTCGAGTCGCCCGCGGCATTGCGTTCCGCAAGCAGGGCTTGGATACGCTTTTCCATCCCGGCTTCCTCACCCGGCTGGAAGCCCTCCTGGCGATATGCGATGACGCCCCGGGAATCGATAAGCAGGCTGGTCGGCAAGGCGGAGACGCCGTACAGCCGGTAGGCATCCTGCCCGGGATCGGCCAGCATGCTGAATGGAAACGCGCGGGCCTTGGCGAAGGCGCGCACGCGGGCCAAGGTTTGGGGTTGATCCACCGAAACGGCGATCACGCGGAATCCTTGCGCCCCGTAGCGGGCTTGCAAATCCTTGAAGACATTGAGTTCCGCCAGGCAGGGTTGGCAAAAGGTGGCCCAGAAATCCAACAGGATCACGTCGCGGCCCAGGCTGGGAGCCAAATCGAAGGCCTTGCCGTCCAAATCACCGAGGCGGAATGACTGAGCCTTGGCGAAGGCGTTTTCCGGAGACCCCGCAGACCGCACCGGGATGGCAGATACGCCAACCAGCAGCGCAGCGGCGAGCAGGCAATGGCGCCTCGCCGCGCGGCAGTCAAAGCGTTTGTCAGGGCGCCGCTCGGAGGATGACCATGCCATCATGGGGGAGAAGTTAGCAAAAGGCCGAAACCGGGGTTGCCCGGTTCCCGGCCTTTATCCGCTATCCCGGTCCGCGCGGCCGGCCGACGCCCGCGCGGACTTTTTCAACACCCTGTTAAGCGCGGGGCCGGTCCCGGCTATCCCCGTCCGCCGCTACTCCGGTAAGGATGTAGCGCACGTTTTTCAGAAGAAAGTCCTGGGAAAAAGGCTTGCCCATGAACAGAGCGTTGGACTTTTCCAACTCGGCCTGGAAAGTGGCATCGCCGGTATATCCCGACATATAGATGACGCGAATGCCGGGCAGGTGATCGAGGAACTCCTTAGCTATCTCACGTCCGCTTTTTCCCGACAGAACGATATCGGTCAAAAGCAGATCGATGGAACCGGGATGGTTCTCGCGCATGTAAGTGGCCTCTCTGGCCCCGCTCGCTTCCAGGACCAGGTAGCCTTGGGATTCCAGAACGTTCTTAATCAGCTTCCTGACAATGTCTTCGTCTTCGACCACAAGAATCGTTTCCATCGGCACCGGTCCTTTTGGAAGGAGCTTAATCTTCCCACCGAAAGGCAAGGGAAGCAACCTTATAGATTCCCCGGAATGACACGGATTCCGATCCCTTTGCGCGTACGGTCTTGTTTGCTTAAAAAATCGAGGATCCGGAGGCAGGATCGAAAAATTTCCCATTCCAAGCCGCGATCGGCAATGCCACTTTTTGGCCGGAATGGAAGCCCTGGGCCTGCTCCGGGCGGGCGGCGAAGGTGAGTTCACCTCCCTTTCCCCCGGCGGCCGGCTCGCCTTCGGCTTGCAAATAAAGACAGGCCTGGCCGCCCAGCCGTTCGACCACGCCGATTACGGCCGTCACTGAGGGTCCGCCTTCCGCGCGCCGCGCTTCCGCGGAACCGATGTCCTCCGGACGGATTCCGAACAGAACGTCCCTGTCCTGGTAACCGGCCAGGCGGGGGCGGACCGCCTCGGGAAGCTTCCACGTGAACGAAGGATGCACGAAAGCCGGCCCCCCCGTAACATCCATGATACGTCCGGGAAACAGGTTCATTCCCGGGGAACCGATGAAGGAGGCTACGAAGGCGTTGGCGGGATGGCGGTACAGGGTATCCGGATCGGCGGCCTGCTGCATGACGCCGTCCTTGAGGACTACCACCCGATCCCCCATGGTCATGGCTTCCACTTGATCATGGGTCACGAAAATCATGGTCGAGGCCAGCGACTGGTGCAAACGGGAAATCTCCACGCGCATCTGGGCGCGCATCTTGGCGTCCAGGTTGGAAAGCGGTTCGTCGAAAAGGAAGACCTTGGGCCGGCGCAGGATGGCCCGCCCCAGGGCGGCGCGTTGCCGTTGGCCCCCGCTCATTTCCCCGGGATATCGCCCCAACAAATCCGCTATGCCCAAGAGCCGCGCCGTTTCCGCGACCCGGGACGCGACTTCCGCGCGCGGCGTCTTGCGGAGCTTCAATCCGAATGCCATGTTCTCGGCCACGGTCATATGCGGGAACAAGGCGTAATTCTGGAACATGATGGCGGTGTCCCGATCGCGGGGCGGTAATCCGTTCAATTCCTTTTCGTCCAGGAGAATCCGGCCGGCGGAGACTTCATCCAATCCCGCGATCATGCGCAGCAAGGTGGACTTGCCGCAGCCGGAAGGCCCGACCACGGCTATGAATTCCCGATCGGCGATGTCCAGCGAGAAGCCGTCCAGCGCCTTGACGCCTCCCGGATACGTTTTCGACAATCCTTCCAGTTTCAAGCGCGGCATATTATTCGGGAACCCCATTCTTAAAGGAAAAGCCCGGCTTCGCGAACATGTTTTATTGGAGCGTAAGCTCGGCAAGGGACGATTTGAAATGCCTTTGCACCAGCAAATACAGGAGCGCCGTGGGCGCCACGGTCATGGCCGATCCTGCCATCAACAAGCCGTATGGAATGTGCAGGCTGCTGCCGTAGAGGCTGCTCAGGGCCACTCCCGCGGTCATATGCTCGGGCGAACTCAGCATCACCAAAGGTATCAAATGCTCATGCCAGGCCATGATGAAATGGATGAGGCCGTAAGCTATCAAAGCCGGCTTGATGAGCGGCAGGATGGCCAGGAACACGCGGTATTCGGAAGCGCCTTCGCTGCGGGCCATGTCCAATAGCTCGTCCGGCAGGCGCTTGCACACCTGGGTGAAATAGATGACGCCGATGCCGGAGACGGCTCCGGGCCAGATCACCGACCAGGGCCCGTCCAGCAGGTTCAGATCGTTCATCCAAGCGAACAAGGGCAGCACCATCACCTGGCGCGGGATCAGTACCACCAGCACAGCCAATGCGAAGAGGGCCCGACGCCCCCGGAAGGAATGCTTGGCGAATACGAATCCGGCCGCGGCGGACATGCCTACCGCCAGCGCGGTTTGCGCGCAGGCGATGTAAAGCGAGTTCAGGAACTGGCGCGGATAAGGGATCCACTCCCCGGACAGCAGGGAGCGGTAATGGCGGAGGTGGAACTCCTCCGGCAGCAGGGGAAAGGGGCTGAAAATTTCCGGATTGGCTTTGAAGGTGGCCATCAGCATCCACAGGAAAGGAAAGGCGAAGAGCGCGCACAACAACAGGAGGAAGCCCGATGCCAGGAAAGCGATCCATCTTCCCTTGCCCAGCGATCCGCGCGCGCGCAAGCCGCCGCGGCCGGGGGTAGCGCCTACGCTACCGTGAAGGGAGCCTTGCCCCCGGTGGGAGTAAATTTCAGCCATGCGTCCCGCCCGGATGGGAAAGGGAAAGCGCTTCGCCGCTTTCCGGTCGCGCGCGCAGGGCGCGTGTCCGTCCGCTGCGGCCGCGCAACAGCAGCATCCAGACGATCAACATCAGCAAAGGAACCATGGAGAAGCCCATGGCGGCCGCGCTGCCGAACTTGCCGAAGGTGAACGCGGTCTGGTAGGTGTAGGCGACCAGCAACAGGCCCGCGTCCAGGGTGCCGCCCGATCCGCCCAACAGGATATACGCGCCTTCGAAGAGCACGAAGGCGTCCAGGAAAAGGAAAAC
Source organism: Fibrobacteria bacterium (assembly GCA_025360005.1). GTDB lineage: Bacteria > Fibrobacterota > Fibrobacteria > UBA11236 > UBA11236 > Chersky-265. The sequence goes on along the minus strand of JANYDA010000032.1, from coordinate 284,657 downwards.
CGCCGTGAAAGCGATCACATGGGAAAGCATGGGCAGGGTGACGTGGCGGAAGCATTGCCGGAAGCCGGCGCCTTCCGCGCGGGCCAGATCGTAATACGCTTTGGGAATCCCTTCCATCCCGGAGAGCAGGATCAGGGTGGTGAATCCGGACCAGCGCCACAGGGTCAGCAGCACCAGCGAGAATTTGATGACGCGGGCGTCCCGGATCCAATCCACCATGGGCAGCCCGAAAGGTTTGGCGATGAGGCCGTTCAGCATCCCATGGGGCCCGTTGAAGACCAGGATATACAGGAACGCCAGTACGGCCGGCGGCGTGAGCGCCGGCAGCATCAGGCAGAACATCACCGGGCCGCGAAAAGTCGCGTAGGCGCGTTGAAGCAGATGCGCCAACCCCAGGGAAAAGGCGGTCACCAAGGTGATGGACATTGCCGCATAGGCGAAGGTGTTCCGCAGGGCGTGGAAGAAGCGCGCATCCGAGAACAGATCCAGGTAATGGCCGAACCCGATGAATACCGGTTCGTCGAACAGGGTATCCGATTGCAGGCTGAGGTGGAAGCCCTTCGCGATGGGAATCAGCCAGAACAGGATCAGGATGGAAAAGAACGGGGCCAGCAGGAAAACAGGTAGAGGCTTGACCCGTCGCGCCTTCAGGGTTTGGTCCCGCCTTTTGCGGAGCCATCCTTGAGCAATTCCGCTTTGAGCTGATGGAATACGGAATCCGGGGGAGTGGTGCCCAACATCATGGCGCTCCAGTATTTTTCCCGGAACAATTGCACGAACTGGGCGCGGTAAGGCGATTGGATCACATTGGGTACATGAGGCGCCAACTCCATCAGCAGACTGGCGAGGGATTGATTGCCGAAGTACGCGTCCGTGCGGTTGAAACGCAAATCGGTCCAAGCGGGGCGGTAAGGCGTGAAGCAATTGCCCTGGAGGTAGCGCTCTACGTTCGCGTCCACGTCCTTCATCACCCATTCGATGAATCCCCAGGCCCTATCCACCTGCCGGCTTTTCTTGAAAATGACCAGACCCTGGCCGGAAAAGCTGGAAGTGTTGTTCTGCCCGCGCGAAACGGAATCGGTCCACACCGGCATGGGCATTGCCTTCCACTTGCCCGCGTGTTTGGGATCGAAGCCCTGGATCATGTCCAGGCCGTACCAGTCCGCCCCCACGATGGCCAGTACTCCGTTGGTGGAAACGTAGGCGTTGAAGAACTCCGGTTCGAACATGGACCCCCGATCCGGCAGGATGCCCACGCCATCGGTTTTCCAGGCGAGCAGCTTCTTCATGGTCTCCACTGCCACGGCCGAATCCGGCAAGGGGTTGCCGGCCGCATCGAACAGTTCATATCCGCGTTGGCGCATCAGGATTTCAAAGTAGGACCAATCCAACGCCAGCATACTGCGCGCTTCCGTGTGGATTTTCTTGGCCACCGCTTCCAGCTTGGACCATGTATCGATGCTTTTGGGCGTGATGCCCAGATCCTTGAACACGTCATCGCGGTAGTACAGGACTACGTTGCTGGTGCTCTGGGGCAGGCCGTAGATTTTGTCCTTCCAGGTGAAGAGGCCCATGCGCTGCGGCAATATGCCTTCGTCCAATCCGGATTTTTTCACGCGGCCGGTGATATCCACGAAAGGCATGGTCCCGCGCAGGTAAAGGCTGAAATAGATCTCGTCCAATTGCACGATGTCCGGCGGATTGACGCCGCTCTTGATGGCGATGGCCAGCTTATCCGGCATTTCCGTGAACCCGTAGGAGCGCACGTTGGCCTCGAAGCTCTTGTCGACCTTGGCCTGGTAGGTCCGGATCATGTTGTTGTAATACTTTTCGTCGCTCTGCGAGTTCACCCAGAATTCGATGGGTTTGGCGGCCAGGGCCGCGGCGGCCAGCGTGCCGGCCAGGAGAAGCGAAGATGGGAGAACGCGCATGCCTAAGGCCTCCAGAGCGTTGAAATGGTGCTTAATATACTAGCTAACCCAGCGAAAACGAAACAATGCGAGGGTCAAAATTCAAATTGAGAATTTCACTCCTAAAGCCTGCACGCGATCTCCCCTCTGGGCCGCTCGCCCAGCCAAATCCCCATCCCCATACGGGCATGTTCGGAACCCAGTACCGGGACTTGGTCCGCTTCCGGCTCCAGGATCACCTTGATCCGGTAGTCCAGCGGGTCCCGCAGGTAGGCATCGATGAGTTCCCGCACCTGATCCAAAAGGCCGGCCGGGATGCCATCCTTAAGCCCTCCGGCGGCGGTCTTCCCGTTCCTTCCCGACATCGCGCTCAAGGCTTCCTGTTCCGAAGGCAGAAAGCGGTTGAATGTCGAGCGGGGCAAAGGGCCAATCTCCACGGTGAAGCGGGACAACCGATCCTGCATGCGATCCCCCAGCCGGGTGGATTTACCCAAGGCCACCTTGGCATCGCCCAGGCTGGTTTTAACCGGGATCTCCACCCAGGCGGACTCGAACTGGCGGATGCGTACTTTCTCGAATCCGAAATACCCGCGCAGGAGTTGCTGCAGTCCTTTGGCGGAACGCACCCTGTTGCCCAGGAAGCGCGCATAGGGGATTCGCCGCAGGTTGAACTCCGCCGACGCGCCGGGAGCGCCGCTCTGGACTTTGGCGTTGCGGCGGGGCCATTGGCCGGTCAGTGCCAGCAGGCGCAGTGTGTACTCGTCCGGGCGCGCGGGATCGAATTGCGAATAGTGCCGGTATTTCTTCCACGAGCGGTAGAAGAGGGAATAGAGCCGGTGCGTGAAGATGTCCAGGAATTTCTTGAGCTCGAAGTATTCGATCTTGCGCAGGGTGATGGGATCGGTGAAATAGGAGGGTAACGGCGATGATACCCCGTACAGGCCCATGAAGGTGAGCGACATGCGCAAGGGCCCTTCCCCGGCCTTGATGAGTTCGCGGATGGGAGGCAGGCCGTCCGGATCGGAGGGCGGCTCGTCGCCGCGTTTGGCCGAATCCAATTCCAGCGCCTGGCCGCGGAAGGACAGGGGAGGCAATACCGCGGCGACGTCCCCGGGCGGGAAGGCGAGCGTATTCAGGGTCTCGAAGCGCACCGGCTCCGAACGCATATCGTCCCCCGTGCCCGGTTTCCCGCGATCGTGGAACAACCGCTCCAACAGGTGGACGGCCTGGAAGAAATTGAGCTCGGTTCCTTCCTTGAACAGGAAGCGGTTCAGATTAAGTGGCATCGGCCTTCCCGCGGGGCCAAGGTGAACCCTTTTCCGGACGGCTGCAATTGCATCTTGAGCGAGACCAGATGGTTGATGGACGCGTATTGGGTGAAGAACTCCAGCAGCACGCGCGCGAAGATATGCAGTTCGCCGGGCTCGGAGAAAGCGCCATCGCGTACCTCCACCGTGATCTCCGCTCCGGCCACCAGCTGCGATTCCAGCAGGAAGTTCCGCTTGGCGGTAGTCGCGCCGATCACGCCGTCGATGACCTTCTTGTTGATGGCGCTGTGGGTCCAATCGTATAGGGACAATACCTCTTTGAGATTCCCCTTCTGGCAGAGCGACCGGTAATTCATGTTCATGTGGGAAAGCACGTACCACAGGTAATGTTCCGAGCGGGGCGGATACACCGGCACCGTGGGCCGCGTGAAATTGTTGAAGTTGCAAAAGGTGGGGAAGCCGGCGGCGGGGTTCACGATCCCGTTCTCCAGGATTTCCTCGCGCGGTATGGCGGCGTTGGTGGCCAGGATGGTCACGGAGAGGAACTCCTCGGAGAGGTTCTCCACCTTCTTATGCGTGCCCACTGAGAGATAGGTCTGGTACCGGTTCTTCCCCTGCATCTCCTGGCGCACCTGGAAGAAGGAGTCTTCCGCATCCGCGCCCTTGGCCAGCAATTGGTGGCGGAACTCGCTGAACTTGTGGAAAGGCCTTTGCGCGCCGGTATTCTTGTCGATGCCGGTGACGGATTGCACCTCGTAGATCTCCATCTTGCGCCGGGAATCGGCGTATAAGGGATACTCGAAATGCTTGTGGTTGAGGTTTACCGGTTCCGCCTGGGTCTGATAGAGGTTCACCACCGGCGTGGCGAACAGGCGGAAGTTCTCGGGCTTGACGCGCTTGCCTTCCGGGACAGGCTCTTTGAAGAAAAAGCTGATCGAGAAGCGGCTGTTGTCCGGCATCTCCGCTATCCTGCCGAGGCCCTTGATGCGGATGAAACGGAACTTCTCCTCGAAGGCGAAGAACTCCTGGAGGAAGCGGCTGCCCTCGAAAGAATTATCCAGGTGCGGCAGCAGGCTTTCGTTCTCGCCGAAGCCGCCCGGTTCCACCAGTTCCTGCCCGCCCAAAGATTGGGAAAAGCCCTCGCCTTCCAGCACCACCTTGGCGAGCTTATCGGTGAAATAATGGTGCAGGAAATAACCCAGCGAGCGTTCGCCGTGCAGGTACACGGCCAGTTCCGTGATGTCCAACTGCGCTTGATCCGCGCCCGGATCCATCTGGAAGCCGAGGCGGAAGCCTTCCCCGTAAACCGGATGGTGCAAGGAGTCCGCACCGGCCAAGGTGAAAGGGTAAAGCCTCACGTCCTGGGTGCTCTGGAAGCGGCAGATGGCCATGTCCGATCCCACGGGATTGGAAAGGAAGACGGTGCCGCGCGGAATCACGTAAGGCTTGGGGAGCATGTTGGCGCGGAAGGTGATTTGCAGCATGGCCAGGGACGGGATGGTCCGCAGGAAGGCCGGGTCCACCATCTCCATCAGGTTCTGCGAGAATTCCGGGAAATCGTCTTCGAGTTTTTGGCGGATGCGCCCGGTGAGGAAAGCGAAGCCTTCGAAGAGGCGCTCCACGTAAGGATCTCTATCCTCCACGGTGGTGATGTTAAGGTAACGCGCGCGTTCCGGGAAGGCTTCCGCGAATTCCTGCCCGCCTTCCATCAGGAAGCGGAGTTCCTCGTCGTAGAACTTTTCAAATTCGGACATGGCGCCTCCGGGCCTTGCGGCCTCAGGTCCTTGCCTTCAGGGGCTGGACATGGGTTTCACCGCTGGTATGGAAATTCGTCTGGAAGGATATCCGTTCGCCGCCGCGTACGGACGCGCTCAGTTCAAAGCTCAGCTTGAATTCGAGAGGCGTGGTAGGCAGCGGGCGGATGCGCACCCGCTCAAGGCGGGGTTCGTACTTAGTGACCAGCATCAAGATGGTGGCTTCAAGCTCCTTGAGGCTGGCGGGAAGCTTGCGGTAGATCTCGGTGATGTCGGGAAGGCCGTAGTCGGCAAGGTGGGGCAGGGAGCCCTGCCGTGTGTTGAACATCCGCCAAAGATGATCGGCGATACTTTTGGCGCGTCGATAGGCCTGCGGAACCGCGTTGATGGGCGTGCCGTCCGCATACTGGTCCGCTAGTTTTTCAAACAGGCTTTCGGGGAGAAATGAGGAAGTTCCCGCCATCGTTCCTAAGGTAGCAATTCCCGGAAAAGCTAAAGCCGGAAGGACTTCCCTCCGGCTTCGGCGGTGCCAGGCACCGGTCGGCGCAAAGCGCCGGGCGGCGAGTCGCCGGGCGTTGAATTCGAATTACCCAGGAAATCAGACTACGGGAGCTTCCCAGTCGTCGCCTGCCATGATGTTGCCCGCATGCCAGGTCCATTCGATCTTCTGGTAGGTAAAGGCCACTTCTTCGTATTCCGCGAACTTCATCAGGTCCGGGTGCTTGTTGTTGGCCATGCGGAAGTCAATGGAGGCGATGTTGGCGTTGGTGAGCTTGATGCTGTAGGCCTTGGTCTCCACACCGCTCTTGTCCGGACGGAAGAAGTCCACGTTCAACTCGGTGACATTCTCATTGTTGGAGAGGATGCTGTACAGCAACGGGGTGGACTTGTCCAGTTCCTTGGTGATGACGAAAGGCTTGTGCATACGCTTGCCCGTCGGCAGGCCGGATGCGGCATCGCGGGGGGAGATGATTTCATGGGATACGGCGATCACCATGATGTTGTCTTCGCGACCCTTCTGGGTTACCGAACCCTTTACTTCGCCGGTTTTCTGTCCCTTAAGCTTGAGGTATGCATTCAACGCCATGTGAGTACTCCTTGTACTGAGTGAGAGGGTTTCTCGTATGTGGAAATATAGCACTTCCTTGTCATACGCTTATAAGTTAATCTTCCGGCGAATCGGAGTCTGTGAGGAGGCTCACATCGGTATGGCAAGTGTGACGAATGATCCCTAGGGGAGTGACGGCTGATCTTTTTCGGGTGCTTTAGTCGGACATGGATCATGGGTTCCGTACTTCGCTGGCTTCGTCGGGCGGAGACCGTTGGTTCCGTACCTCGCAGTCTCCGTTGGGCGTTGGGCGTAAATGCAAAATGTGCGCATTTTTTGCATTTGCGCCCGACGCCTAACGCCTAACGCCTAACGGCAAAGCTTCGTCGTGGGAGAAAACTAGTATCCCGGCAAAACAGGGCAAAGAAAAAGGCGCCCCTTTTGGGGCGCCCGGGAAAACACAGAACCTATTCGCGCTTATTTGCCTTTCGGCATTTGCGATACCATCTGCAGATTGACGTCGATGCCTTCGACTTGGAAATGGGGGCTGATGGCCATTGTCACCCGGTAGAAACCGGGATTGTCGGCGATTTCGCTGACCTTGACCTCGGCGGCGCTGAGCGGACGCTGGGCGGCCACGGCCGGGCTGGGGTTTTTCATTTCCGTTACCAGTCCCTTGATCCAGTTATTCAGCTCTTCCTGGAGCACGGCGGCGTTCTTGGTGGCGCCGATATTCTCGCGTTGGATCACCTTGAGGTAATGCGCGACGCGGGAACTGAGGAAGATATACGGCAGACGGGAGTTGATGCGGCTGTTGGCGGTGACGTTGGGGTCATCGTACAACTGCGGCTTCTGCGACGAATTCGCGGAGAAGAAGCAGGCATAGTTGCGGTTCTTGTAGAAGCTCAAGGGGATGAAACCCTGGTTGGCGAACTCGAACTCGCGCGTCTCGGGAATCAAGATCTCGGTCGGGATCTTCATCTGGTTGCCCTTGCCCACGTCATAGAGATGGATGGGCAGGTCTTCCACTTTCCCGCCCGCTTCCGGACCGCGGATGCCCACGCACCAGCCGTTTTCCGCGAAGGCGCGGGACAGGTTGGCGGCCATGGAGAAGGTGGCATTGCCCCAGAGGTACTTGTCATGCTGATCGCCCGTGACCTTTTCCTTGTACACGAATTCCTTGACGGGAATGGTATCCGGACCATAGGGGAGGCGGAGCAGGAAGCGGGGGAGTACCAGGCCCACGTACCGCGCGTCTTCGGATTCGCGGAAGGCTTTCCACTTCAGGTATTCCGCGCGCTCCATGTAGTTGGCCAGATCTTCGATGGCGGGGAGTTCTTGCGCCGTCTTGCGGTTGAAGAACTGGGCCCCCACCGATCCGATGAATGGGCAATGGGCGGAGGCGGAAATCTTGGACACGTTCTGCAACAGGCTGATGTCCTGCGGCTTGGACGTAAACTCGTAGTTGGAAATGATGGCGCCTACCGGCTCGCCGCCCGGGGTGTCGTATTCCTGGGTGTAAATATGCTTGTACATCCCGGTCTGGATGGTTTCCGGGGAATCCTCGAAGTCTTCCAGCAAGGCTTGCTTGGAGATGTCCAGCACCTCGATCTTGATATTCTTGCGGAAGTCCGTCCTATCGACCAGGAACTTCAAACCCTTCCAGGACGATTCCAGCTTCTGCATATCGGGATGATGCAGGATAGCATCCAGCTGCGCCGAGATTTTTTCGTCGATGGCGGCGATCTGCTGATCCAGTACGGCCTTGTCGATCTTCTCTACGGTGGTGGTGCCTTCCGCGATGGCGCCGATGAAGACGCGCAGCGCGGCGGTGATGCGCTTATTGGCTTCCACTTCCGCGATGTCGGATTCTTCCCGGAACTGCATCAGGTCGACGGGCTTATCGGGCGCCGCCTTGATGTCCATGAATTCCAGGATTTCGTTGACTAGGGATTTTTCCTCTGCCATTTTTCTCCTACTTCCTTGTTCCTGGATGTTTGTTAGGCGGCTTTTCCGTCATCGCCCATGGGTACGATCTTGTCGAGCTCGGCCACCAAGCTGTCCATGGCGGTCTTATCGGCCATGATGCCTTCCAGCTTCTTGCGGAATTCTTTATTGTCCATCAGGTTGGATTTCAAATCCTTGACCAGGTTGCGCGCGGCCAGGAGCTTGGAGAGTTGCGGAACCTGCTTCACAATCTCGAGGGGGTCGAAGGACTTCATGTTCTTGAACTTGAGGTCCACCTTCATGTCGCCGCCGCCCGGATTGATCTTGTTCTCGACGCTCAGGTTGAGGCCCAGATCCATGGACTCCATCACCTGATTGAAGTTGTCCTTGTTGATGTTGATCTTTTCCTTGTCGACCAGGCGCCCGGAGTCGCCCTTCTGGGAGAAGTCGCCCATGACCAGCATTTTGAAAGGGAGTTCGATCTTTTTCTGGGCGCCGCCCTTATCGATATCCAGCTTGATATTGACCCGCGCTGGGGGGATCTCGTTTTGGAAACTGCCGGCCATGATAGGTCTCCTGGTTTTTTGGGCTTAGACTAAGGAACCGCTAGAAAGTAACAAAGTTATTTGATGTCCGCGCTGATGGCTAATACCGGGTCCAATTTAGATATTTGGGTATGCATCTCCAGCGCCTTTTCATAGAGCGCTTGTTTCATCGCGTCTTCGGCCGCCGCCATCAAGGTGAGATAGACTTTCTGGGAAAGGCTGTACACGGAAATGCACAATTCCGGATCCCAACGGATCAGGGAATACCGCTCGATGGAGAGCTTCAGATCTTCCAGAAGGGAGCGGGCCACATGCGGCTTATTGCCCTTGAAAAGCAGTTCCGCCATGATCCATTTGCGATCGAAATTGTTCTTTTCGCTGGAATCGTTGGCCAATCCGGTGCGCAGCACCTGTAGTGCGGGTTCCAATTTGCCCTCGCCAAGGAGCAGCCCTGCCTGCTTCTGCTCCTCTCCCACATCGCCTTTTTTCTTGATGGGGGCGGGACCTCCGCCTCCTCCGCCCAAGGCGGAAAGCACATCGGATTGAATCCATTCCTGCGTCATCGGATCCGCAAAAGGAGTCCCGTCGTCGAAGGCGAGTCCGGGCAGGGAGGGCATGCGGCTGAGCAGCAAGGCCAGTTCCAGGCGGATGGCCTTGGCGCAGGCGGCGTATTCCGGTCCTTGTCCCACCAAGGCGGCGCAGATGAAACGTTGCAGGTCCAACCAGAACTGCATGCCGTCGCCGGAGAAAGCCTCTTCTCCGTTCTTGGCCAGGTCCGCCCAATTGGATTCCGAAAACATGTTCCGGTACGCTTCCAAGGTGGTAGGGTACGGGGCCGCGATCAGGGTCTTGCCGCCGGTTTGGGGAGGTGCGTCGCGCATGGGTTCCCAACGCAACATGCGCAGCAGGCGATAGGGAAACGGGTTGGCGCGATTATCCTCGAGCAGGTAGTAGGCGCCGTTCTGGATGGCGGTGAAACTGTCGTCCACGGAAGCGATGGCGGCCGGCCCCGAAGGCGTTGCGGCCTGGGCGTTTTCCTTCGCCTCTTCCACCGGCTTGGGCTTGTTCCTGTCGGCGAAGTCCTTGACCACCTTGGCGAAACCGCCGAAGGAAGGCGGGCTGTCCGGGAACTTCTGATCGCAGAAGGTCCGCAATTCGGTAAGTTGATCGCTGGCGGCCAAAAGGGATTCGTAAGCACCGCTGCCCGTTAGCCCTCCCAACAGGGAAACGATGCGCTCCCCGTTCAGCCATTTCAACGCATTGGCGCGGGCGGTGGGGCGCTTGGGATGGATATCGTCCCAATGTCCCATGGCCAGTTTGCAATACGCCTGCACGGCTTCGGCGAAATCGTCCAGGCCGGAATTCATGGCCGTGGCCAGGCACAGGTAGCCCAGCGCGCGCATGTCCTTGGATTTCTTCAGTAGAAAGCGCTTGGAACTTTCCTCCATCACGCCGTAATTGTTCTCGGTGCTTTTGTCCGCTTCCATGCGGGCGGCTTCGAAATCCGGATCGTAGCTGCCGTCCTCGCCGCAAAAGGATGCGTCGCTGACGGGCTTGAGGAGGTCTTGGAGAAGGGGCATTAAGAATACTCCGGGAGCGAAGCGGTGGGGGAGGGAAGATGCGATCGGGAGAGAGAGCGGATGCGGATACTGTAGCCCTCGGGGATGCTCCCCGTCGGGCGTCGGGTATCGGGCATCGGGCGCGGAGTTAAGAAACGCAAGGCAAAAAGGTTACTGAGCGCCTGGAGCAAATGCGTATAAAACCGGTCCCAGGTTTTGACGCCCAACGCCCGACACCCGACGCCCGACCTGATGTCCACTACCAACCTCGGCATCTCAATTCCCCGCCAATCTCAATCGACCTTCTTCCTCGGTTATGCTCACCCTTCCGCCTTCTTCCAACAACGCCGCCGGCAAGTCGAACTTGAAATATTCCGGCATGGTGAAGGGATTGTCCCGATCGGGGATGTTGCCTTCGATGGCCACGTCCACGTCGTACTTCTGGGCCACGTTGAAACGCCACTTGGCGGTAAGCCCTCCCGTCCGCACGTTGAGCGCGCGCGCGCCGTCCAACAATTTCAGGAAGCCCCAGGCTCCGTCCACGCGCCGGCCTTGCGATCCGCCGTTCACGTTATCGACGCTTATCTCCGCGCCTTTGTAACTGTTCTCGTTGGGCCAACGGAAGGTCTGGCGCGCCTGCACTTCGCCCGGTTTGACGGAGATCTTGTCCTCGCCCATGCGGAAAGTGACCTTGGCCGTATTGCGGGTTTCCGCCAACGTGATGTTGACGTTGTACACGCGCAGGCCGGCGTCCGCGTACATGCGCTTGCCCACCGCATACGCCTTGGCGATGCCGTCCAGCGAAGCCTGGCTGAACCTGAGGCGGATGCCGTTCCAATGCTTGGGCGAGATGCTTTCCTCTTCGACCTTTACGAAAGGGGCGAGCTTGCCGGTGAAGAACAGGGTGAAGACGCCCTTGTCGGGACCGAAGAAGGCCTTCAGGTCTTCCAGGTTGACTTCCTGGGAGCCGGTCTTCACCAGCGGGTAACGCCCCTTCAGGTTCTGGCTGTAATAGGAGAAAACCTTGGACTTGTAGGCCGATTCCAATTGGTTCCCGGCGGCGGCGGCCAGGTAGCCGGCCACATCCTTCACGGGATTCTCGAGCAAGGGCGGCAGCCAGGTCTGGCCTTCGTAGCGTGTGCGGATTTTATTGGCCTCGTTCCAGCAGGTGTTGAGCGGACTTTCCGATTTGCCTGCGTACAAAGCTTGCGCCGCGTCCATGACGTCCGCGCCATTGTCTCCCCCCAAAGCAAGTTTGCTCAGAACCTCCGAAAGCCCGCGCGCGGCGGTGAAATAATCCTGCAACAATCCCGCGCCGGCGGCGCCTCCATTCAACTCTTCCACGAACTTGAATTGCTCCTTAAGCCGCTTCTTGTCCGCATCGCGCGCTTCCAGGGCCATGGAAAGGAGTTTGGCGCCCGCCCCCAGCTTCTTTTCCACCGCGCCTTGGCCTGCCGCGGGTGGGGCCAAGAGGTTGGTTTCCACCAAGAGCCGGGCAAGCGCGGCCGGTAGGCCCTGGGTCCCGGATGCGAAGCCGCTGAGTTTGCCGGATGCCTGTCCCGGATCGCCCGGCAGGCGCACGGAAAGGCTTTGCAGGAAGCGCATCCATTCCTCGGCGTATTCCTGGTAATACTTGTCCACCAAAGCCCGGTACAATTGCTTTTGATCCTGCATCTCCGGTGGTAAAGCGGCCACCGCGCCCTCGCCCAGCACCCAGTCGCGCTGATGCGGTTCCGCCGCGCCCTGGGCCAGCTTATCCATGGCATCGTCGTCGAAGGCGGCCTTGGTGTAGAAGCCGCGCACCTTGGCGCTGCTCTTGAGCGCGCCGTCGGCGGGGACTCCCATGTCCGTCAGACTCAGGTCGCGGCCGGCGTCTTCCGATCCCACGATGGAGGCATACAAGCCATCGATGCTGGGAGTGCCCATCAGGCTTTGCCGCGCCGCCGCCACCAGGCTGGGATCGCCGCGATCCAAGGGAGCGATGTCCCCGTCCAGGAACCTTTCGGCGAAGTAGCCCGCATGATCCTCGAGGCCGGTCTCGAAGTTGTTGGGGAGGTTTTCCATATGGTATTTGGCGTTCGCGTCCTGCGCCCATAGGGTAGTCAACTGCGCCGCCAGATCGGCCGCTTTGGTTTCCTTCAGATGCTTCTGGCCTTCGCTGGTCAGGAGCAGGTATAGCTTCAGGTTTTCCCGCAGATGCGCATGATCGGAAGGATTATAATCCTTGGAGGCAATCTCCAACGTAGCACTCAGGTTACGTAACGCATCCGAAGCGATCATGCGGCCCAATTGGATGGAATGGGCCGTGCTGGCCAGTTCCAGGGCTTCCGAGGAATGGCGGAAACCGGGGGGCAAATGGCCGCCGCCGCCGGCCTGGATATCCTTGATCTTGGCGAGCAGGGAAGTGAGGACTTCGTACTCGGCCCGGAAGTCCACGGGATCGCGCCAGCGCAGGCGGCCCGCTTCCACCACGGCTTTGGAGACCGAATTGAGATAGGAACGGCTCCCCAAGAATCCGATCAGGCCGTAAACGGTGATGGCCAATCCGGCGATGGCCATGATGGCGGAAGCGATCAACGCTTGGCGGGACAGGCTTCCCAGGCGATAGCCGGGGATCTGCGCCAGCGACTTGTCGTTCTTGAGCACGCCGCCGAAAAGAAGGAAGGTGAACATGGACCGCGGGCGGCTGATGGCATCCGGTTTGGCCGCTGAGGCGGGCCCGCGCATTTTCGCTTTGTGATCGAGGAAATGGGCGGCCTCGCCGCCGGCATCCTGGAAGGGATCGCTGGCGCGGGCGAAGTCGGAAGCCTCGGATGGCATGACGCTGGTGAGGAAGAAGCCGCGGAAAAGCGCGCGCTCCCGCCGCATGGTATCCTTGAAAAGATGCTCGACGAAGGAAGCCATGCGCTCCTGGGCAGCGCCGAATTCGTTGGGGAACAGGAAGATCTGCTTCTTGCGGCCCGGGTCCGTCAATTGCGACAGGCGTTGCGCCGTGCGGCTTTCCAGGGATTCCCACAGCTTCTTGTATTCGCGTTCGAAGCGTTGGCGCGCCGGTGCCAGATTGCCGCGCAAGGCGAAGGTGGCGCCGAACACCTGGTGGCTTTCCGGCTCCTGCATGTTCTCGAAGAACTCGCGGAACCCGGGCAGCAGATCCGTATGCGTGAAAACCAGGTACACCGGAAGTTCCAGGCGCAGGGTGCCCATGGCCAGGGCCAGCTTATCGCGATAGCGCGAGGCCAACTCCGTGACGCCGGGACCGCCGTCCAGCAGCTCGCGCAGGCTTACCACCAGCAGGATGCCGTCCAGGGCGGTGCGCTTGCCTTCCTTCTCCAGTTGGGTCAGCCAGTATTGGAATTCATCGTCGCCTTCTTCGCCGGTGGCGTAACGCGTGGGCGCTTCCAGGAAAATGCCCTGGTTGGAAAACCACCATTGGCTGTAGTGCTGGGTCTGCTTGGCCAGATCCGCGGCGGAGGGGAATCGGCGGGGGAAGTGGATGCCGGAATGTTCCAGCAGGCTGGTCTTGCCTGCACCGGGGTTCCCGAATACCAGGTAGCAGCGGAACGCTTCGAGGGGATCCTGCCCAATCTTCACCTTGCCCTTGCCCGATTGCTTCAGGATGTCCAAGGCATGCTTGGTTTCCGTCTTCAGCGGCTCCAACCAAGGTTTGACGGCCATGTCCATCTCGAAAGGGTTCGCTTGCGCTTGTTCCTGGCCTTTCAGCGCTTTTTTCAGACGGAAAATGCTGAGGATCAAGGTGACCAGGGCCGCCAGCAAAAGCGGCGCGGAAGCCCACAGGAAGCGGGCTGCCAGGCCCTTGGCGCCCATCAGCGGGAGCAGGAAGAAAAGCAGGACGGCAAGGAGGATGCCGGAAAGCAGGATCCAGAAAGCGGCGGATTTGAAAATCTTGCTCATGGATTGGGCACCCGGCTTTGCATCCTTTCGATGGTGGTGCGAGCCGGATCCAGGGCGCCGTCGCTGGCGAACATGAGGATCATGTACAGCAGCGCGGAGACCGCCAGGAATACGGCGGAACCGATCACCAGGGGCCGGCCGCTTTTCTCGCGTCCTTTGACGCCGGGATGCACATAGGCTGCGGGGGAAACCGCTTTCGCGGGCGCGCCTTTGAGGCTTTCCACGCGCTTGAGCAGGTTGCGGACCACGTTGGGCAAGACCTCCGGTCCCGAGAGGCGGTAACGTCCCTGGAACCCCAGGGCCAGGGCGAAGTAGAAGACTTCCACCACCTCCAGGTTCCGTTTCAAATCGGGCAGCAAGGCTTCCAGGCGCTTGAAGAAATTCTCCCCGGCCAGGCTGTCGTTGAAGAAGGCGGTGGCCAGCGGATCCGCGATCCAGGTTTCCCGGCAATTGTTCTCGGAGTTGATGACCGTTTCGTCGATGAAGGCCGCCAGCGCGTACTTCGCCTGCTCCACGCTTTCGGCCGGCTTGCCGTGCGATAGGCAGGTGCGCTCAAAGTCCTTGATGTACGATGCCAGCAGGCGCTTGAGCTGTGCAGCGGAACCCAGGTTGGGAGTCTCGCGGATCTTGACGCCGATAAGGAGCACATCCGTGGCCAGGATGGCCAGGCTGGGCACTTCCTTGTTGGCGGCGCCCGTCCCCGTTCCGAACAAAGTTTGGCCCGCGCTGGCGCCGTTGCTGCCGAACATGGTCTGGACGGCGCCATCGGCCCAGTCCATCCCGTTGCCCTGCCCAAAGGCGGTGCGCATGGAAGGCTGGATGGGTTGTTGCAGGACTTTTTTCTGTCCGGGTTGCATCATGGGAAATCCGAAGGAGGCATGGGGCCTCTGTCAATCAGGATTTTTGCAATTTTCAATTTGCAATTTTCAATTTGCAAAATCTTTCCCCATCTTTCCCAAGTGATCCTGGAACTCGCTCTCGGAAGCTCACTCGGTCGTCGCTACCAGCTCCAACTTCGTCGAAGGCAAATCCGACGGCATATGGATCGCCATCGCCTTGGTCTGCATCACCTGTTCCCACAGGTCCCCGCCTTGTTGCAGGCGGAAGTATTTATACCCGGCCTTGGCGGGAATCGCCTGCGGCGCGCTCGTCTCCGGCACCAGGGGGATGCCGGGCAGAGCCGCGTTCACCATCATCTCCAGGCGGGCCACGGGTCCCAGCTTGGTCTTGCGCTGCACGGTGGTGATGATTTCTACCTCGGACGCCTGGGCGGAAACGCCCAGGTAGAATTGCTTGAGGGTGTTGAAGTCCGCATCCTTCATGTTTGCGGAGTATTGGATGGGGCTGGTCTTGGTCAAAGGGAAGATGCGGTACCCGGTAGGCACGGTCACGCCCAGGAGCGTGTCCAAGAGCTGGAACAGGGGCCGGAAACATCCCTGCAAATCCCCGTGCACGTACTTGGGCATGTCCGCGGCCTTGACGTCCTGGCCGAAGCTGATGAGGCTGCCGGCGAAGCCGAGCAGGCGGCGGAAAAGCACTTCCGGATGCGAGAAGGGATTGTTGTAGAAGTGAATGATTTCCGGGAGCGCGCCGTTGATGGCGGAAAGCAACAGGTAATTGGTGATGGCCTCGGAGTTGAACTGGGCGATGCCGGTGCTCTTCTGGGCGCGTTGGCCCATCAGATAATTGCTTTTCTGCAGGCAGCTTTCCATCAGCTTTTTCAATTGCCCCATCAATCCCTGCGCGGCCACGGCCCGCACCGAGGTGGGGTAGAACAGGTCGCTGGGTTGCACCCGGCCCTGCCCATCGCGCAACAACTCGGCGATCTTGAGGGTCTGGAAACCGGTGGGGGATTCGCCGTCGAACAGGAGCCTCAGGTTCAGGCGGCCGAAGACGATCTCCTTGGCATTGCCGCCGGAGTTGCCGTCCGGCACGTCCCGGCCCTGGCCCAGGTAACGCGCAGGTTTACTCTCCGCGCCCGGGAAAGCCAGGTTGGAGTTGCCGGCGGCATAAGCGGGAACGGCCAGATGCACGCCGAGCGATTCCCTGGCGGCGGGAAAAAACGATTCGAAGGGACGCTGATCGGGAAGCGGATCCGTGCGCGGGGAGGAGAAATGGGTTCCATCGGGGAAGATCCCGGCGCAATCTCGCACGGAGAAGAAACCGTTGTCGAGAGAGTCCCGATCGATCTCCAGCGAAGCCAGCCCATAATAGAAGGGAGAAAGGAATTGCAGCCTTGCGTTGACCGATGCATCCGCAAGGGCGTCGGATTGTTGCAAGTGGTGGGGGGAAAGAACCATTCCCTCCAGCCAGATCACCTTATCGCTCATGGAATTTTCCCGGAAGTCGAGGTTGGGCTTGCATTTCCAGCCCGAAAATCTAGCATATTAATGCATTTTAGAAAAATCTAAATTCCGTGCTTTAAGATCGGGAAATGGGGCGAGGATGAACCTCCTGGGAAAAAACCTATTGATGTCCGGGGCGCTGTTGCTGCTCATGACGGCAGGCGCCGCCAAGGCCACGGGCTTTCTTACTTTGGAGTCCAGTCCCACCGCAGCGGAAGTCTGGTATACCGGACCCGATTATCCCGATAAAAAATATCTCGGCGATACCCCTTTGGAGAATCGCGAACTTCCCGTCGGCCGCTATAACTTCTGGCTCATCCTGGCCAGCCACGATACCTTGGCCATTCCGGACGTGTATATCGCCGAAGGCCAGGTCACGCAGATGAACCGGGAGATCCCCACCCATTACGGATATCTGGAAGTCTCCACCGAACCGGACAGTTCCGAAATCTGGCTGGACGGCGTCCGCATCGGGCCCTCGCCCTATGTGAACAACCTGGTGCTGCCGGGGGTGTCCCAGCTCAAGGTCATGCCACGCGCCGCCATCTTCAAGAATTCTTCCCGCAACCTTCCCGTAGGCAAGGGCGACTCCATCCGGTTGGCCGTCTCCTCTCCCTATCGGGACAAATCCTTTCTGCAGGAGAATCTTTCCTTGCCGGAGTGGCGGCTGCAATTGGAAACCGGAGCGCAGTTCCGATCCAATACCGGCAGCTATGATACTTCAGGGAGCAAGAATAAATTCTCATCCGACAGCCTTCCTTCCCAATGGGATTTCCCAGTTGAGGCGCGCTTCGGACTTCCGCAGGGTTTTGAAGCGCATCTATTGCTGCCGTTCAACACCCATACCAATCCTCAGGTGAAGAAGGATACCGCCTCGGTGTTCCCGGCCAACATGCGGGCGGGCGTTAAGTATACCTACCGGCCTTACAATGTCGGATTCGATGTGACATATGGATTGGGTTTTGACAAAAGCAGTGCGGCCCTCGATCATGATTTTCTGGCTTTGACGTTAATGGGCATGGCTTCCAAGGATAAAATCCTGGGAGAAGCCCAGGCCGGCTATGAATTTCATTTCTCTTCCAAGGCGGACAACAAAAGGGATCCGGGGGACATCGGTTTCGTCCATGCCCAGATTGGCTATTTGGTGGATCCCTTTACGCCCTACCTGGGAGTAAGGGGCATTTTCAAAATGCAGGATGATTATAACGGAAAGCCCGATCCGAAAATTCCCAGTGGCTATGTACTCATCCCCGAACCGGGACTCATCGTGGACGTTGCGGATTTGCTGTCGTTGCAATTTGGCGTTCCTTTCACCATCGTCGGCAAGAACGCGGCCTCCTATTGGGGATTGCACCTATCCTTGAGTCTGGGCTTCGCCATACTCTGATATGCCGCTGGTCCCTTGGCGCAAATAACGTTCGGGATAAGCGCCGAACCTCTCTGTTCCGGACAAATAAGCTTCTCAAACATGCAGTCAATGAAAAAGGCAGGTGAAGCACCCGCCCTTTGGATTCATAAAGTCATTTGGTGAACGAAGTCGCCGGTAAGTCCGGCGGGAGGCCCCGGGCGGGGCCTTGCGGATTAAGCTTTGGTTTCCTCGGTCGTTTTCACTTCCTCGTCGGCCACTTCAAAGCGGGGCTTCTTCTTCAGCTGATTGCGGCGGCCATGCTGCATATCGGATTCATCGCGGGCGAACAACGCGTCCTCGGCGGCCGAAGCGGCGGCGGCGGAATCCAAAGCGGGGATTTCCTTATGTTCCGCTTCATGATCTACCGTGGAAGGCAGGGGACGCCGCGGGGCCAAGGCCGGAGCGTGGCTATGGTTGGAAGGGCCTTCCGATGCTATCGGTGCCGGACGAACCGCGCTCTCGGCAGGAGCGGATTCGCGCTCGTTGCCGAAGGATTCCGAGCGATTGCGATTGCGGTCTCCGCCTTCGCGTCCGCCCATTCGATCGCCGCCTTCGCGTGGGGCGCGTTCGCCGCGTTCGTGACGATCATGGCCGCGTCCGCCGCGGTCCCTTCCGCCGAAACGGTCTCCGCGATCGCCGCGATCATTGCGCGGGCCGCGGTCGCCGCCGTTGCCGAAGCCGCCTTCGCGGGGAGGGCGATCTCCGCCTTCAACGCGTTCCGGACGGGGGCCGCGATCGCGATTCTGGTCGCGAGGGGGGCGTTCGCCGCCTTCAAAAGCGGGACGGGGGCCACGAGCGGGAGTCGCACCGTTGGAGGCGTTGTTGCGGGCGGGAATGGGACGGGCTTCGCTTTCGCCTTCGTCGACCTTTACGGGCTTGAGCTTGAGTTGCGGAGACATCTTCTTGACGACGGGTTGTTCCAGCAGATAGGTGATGGTGCGTACTTTGAGTAGCAGGTAGGCGCTTATGGCCAGGCTAATAACGGATAAGCCGGCCAGGATAGCAAACTGTGCAGTTTCCATGGATTGTGTGTTCTTTCTTCTTTCTAATGAGGTTGTTAAGGTGCGGCTAACAGTGTTAGTCCAGAAATGCAGGCAGATAAAAAAGCATTGCCCGATTCACCTTGGTTTTATTATACCCTTTTCCATCTGCAAAATGACTTTTCCCAGACCGAATGGGGGTGGCACTTTTCACTGGGTTTTGGGGCTTTTCTGCACGGGCGAACCCGTGGAGAGGGTATGTTCCGCTTCTTCGGCTTTGTTTAAAACCAAAAGCAGCCTACTGGCCTGTCTTGTCAAGCTGTTCACTCGGCTGATCAAGGAAAGAACCAAGGCAAGGAAAATCAAAAACCCCAAACTCAGCAATAAATTAAGAAGTACCACAGCTATAAGGTAACAAAAGGAAACTCAGTGTGCAATCAATTAACTACTGCACGTCTTGACACCTAATTATTTGTGCAGTATCTTTAGGGATAACCATGGAGGCTCCTTTGGAAACTCAATTGAAAAAAGACCGTAAAGCGCTTACTCCCAGGCAGCGCGAGGTTTTTGAGTTCATCAAGGAGCGTATTGAGCAGACCAATCGCCCGCCTACGTTGCGCGAAATTGGGTTGCGATTTGAAATCTCCTCAACCAACGGGGTACGCAGCATTCTGGCCGCGTTGGTGAAAAAAGGCTTCATCGCCCGCTCGCCCAAGCTCTCCCGGGGAATCGACTTACCTCCGGGCCCCCGTGAAATCAAGGTGCCGGGAGATTTCTCGAGCGAGGAAAGCAAGATCATGGAAATCCCCATCGTGGGGCGCGTAGCCGCGGGAGCGCCCATCCTGGCGGTGGAAAACCTGGAAGGCACGGTGGTGGTGGATCGGGATTTCCTGATGCGCCAACAAAATGTCTTCGCCTTGCGCGTGCACGGGGATAGTATGAAGGATGCGGGTATCCACAATGGCGATCTCGTATTCGCCCGCCAGCAGAACACGGCGGAGCGGGGGCAAATAGTGGTGGCCCTGATCGGAGAAGAGACCACGGTGAAATATTATTATCCCGAAGCGGGCCGCGTCCGCCTGGAACCCGCCAACGAGGCTTTCGGTCCCATCATCGTCGACAATTCCACGCCCGATTTTTCCGTGCTCGGAAGGATCATCGGCGTCATGCGCCGGTATTGATTGCCGGCAGGGCCCGGCAAACGCCTTTTCGTGCCCAGGGAAGATCGCGTTTCTTTGCAGGGTAAATTGGTATAGTTAAGCCGCAATGCAAAGCTTCCTTCTCCTGGTTTCCCCGTTCCTCTTCGCTCTCGCGCTTTTCACCGGATGCGGTTCAACCGCCCCCATGGTGGACAGGCAATATTACTCCCCCGGGCATCCCAAGTATTCCATCGGCGTCGACAAGCAAGGCCGTAAGAACGGCACGGAAGTATGGTGGCACCCCAGCGGTCAGAAAAAATATGAAGCGGAAAATCGTGACGGCCTCCGCGACGGGAAGTTCACTGCCTGGTATCCCAATGGGGTAGTCTGGTACGAAGGATTCGCCAGCCGGGGCATCCCGGAAAGCACGTTGACCTATTGGGGCCCAAACGGCAATCTGCAAAGCCGGGCATTGTTCCGGAATGGGATCCAACTGGAGCGTAGGGATTACGATGAAAGGGGAAACCCGGTTCAGAATGCCGCCGCCTCAACGAATGCGCAGTTGGATGCCCGGGACGAAGATGGCGAGGAGATATCGCGCATGCGCAAAACCAGCTTGAATCTGTGGGCCATGCGTGTGCGTCAGACTGTGGAGGGGTTTTGGGTGCTGCCCAAGCAGTTTGAAAAGGATCGGCCTTATCGCGCCGTGGCCAATATCAAGGTAGCCAAGGACGGGAGGATCCTGGGCGTGAGTTGGATAGAGAAGAGCCCTTCCGGCGCATTCAACACCCTGGCCCAGCAAACCTTCAAACGCATCAAACGTTTCCCCGCCTTCCCGCCCCAGATCAAGGAAGAATCCTTGGAGATACAATATGAATTCATCTCGTTAGGGAAGCCCGTGCCCCGCAAGAAACTGGAAGCGCGCGAAACCGGCGAAGAAAGGTAACCGCTACCCAGAAGCGGATTCGCCTTTCGCCGCGGGCTCGGAGAGGAGAGCGAGGGTCTTTTCGATTTCCTTCCTCACCGCGGCGTCGGTTTCCTCCGCCAAGGCCAGCCGGAGCGGTTCCGCAGCCGAGGTGTCACGCAAGTTACGGGCCGCCACCGCCAGATTCCTCAGCAGGCTCCTGCGTCCAGCCCGGGTGAGCGGGCTCCGTTTGAACCGGCTTTGGAAGCCGCCGCCTTTGCGGAGCAATTCGCCCCAGGCCGTTCCGGAATCCGGGAAGGGGCAGTCAGCCGCCACGTCTCGTTCGGGCGGGGGCTCCTTCGCTTTGATATGCTTGTGGTTCCATGGACAGACTTCCTGGCAAACATCGCATCCGAAAATCCAGCCTCCGAAGCGATCGGTCAGATCGTCCGGCAACGGCCCTTTATCCTCGATAGTCCAGTAGGAAATGCATTTGTTGGCATCCAGTTTCCCCGGAGCCATGAAAGCATCCGTGGGGCATTGATCCAGGCAGCGCGTGCAGCCGCCGCAGAAATCCTCCAGGGGAGTAGACGCGGGCAAGGCTACGTCGAGGAAAAATCCCGAGAGATGGAAAGCCGATCCGTGTTTGCGATTGAGGGTGCAGCAGTTCTTTCCGCGCCAGCCTAAGCCCGCTTCCGAGGCCAGGTCGCGCTCGAATACGGGAGCCGTATCCGCGAATCCGTAAAAGCGGATCGATCCCAATCCATCCTGCGTTAGCAAATGCGCTTCCGCATCGCGTAAGATGGCGCGCGCGGCCTGGTGGTAGTCCCGGCTGCGCGCATAGGCTGCCACCTTGTACCGATCGGATGCGGATCCAAGCGGGTGTCCATATGGGAATGCGAATACGACGGCGGATTCCGCCCAGGGGTGGAAGGATTTGGGATCCATGCGCTCGTTGAGGCGGGCGGCCATATACTCCATGCCGGCATTGTGCTTGTCGGCCACCCAGGCGCGCAGCAATGCCGCATTGGGCGTGGGCCTTGCGGGCGCGATACCCCACTCCAGAATGCGCGGGTCGCGCGAGAAGAAGGAGCGCAGGGAGGCGAGACAGGCCTCGCTGCGCGTGGTCATGTCTTGCGCTTTTTCTGGCGCGCGGCGGGATACAGCACATTGTTGAGGATAAGGCGGTAGCCGGGGGAATTTTTGTGCAGGCTGAGATCGGTAGGGGCATCCCCGACCGCATGGGAGTAGTCCTCCGGATCATGCCCGCCATAATACGTGAATTGGCCTTGGCCCAGATTGCCGTGCAGGTAGCGGACGGCGTCCTGCCCGTTGGCTTCTCCCAGGATGGTGACGGATTTCTTGACCATGGCCTTGGGGAAGGACGTGGCCAGGCCGAAGAAGCCCTTGATGAGGTCCGTGTGGTTCTGGCAGAGCATGGCCGGCACCGGATCGTACTTGGGCGAGAAATCGAAGAGGATGAAATCGTTGGCGGGTTTGCGCTTCAAGGGACCCATGTTGACCTGATTGTAGTCGAGATCGCCATGGGAAGGGGACATGGGATCCGCATCGATGGAGAAGCCCGTGAAGGCGAGGGAAAGGTTGTAGTCCAATTCCTTGTTCAGATGCGGGCTGGGCGGAGTCCCGTCGAACAAGGCGTCGACGGCATCGGTCTTGACGGAGGCCAGCGCCATGTCCAGCGTGTTGCAGGCCAGGCACATGGCGAAAAGAAAGCCGCCTTTTTCCACATAGTCCCGGATGGCCAGGACCACGGCTTTTTTGAGGACCACGTTGTTCTTGAAGCCCAATTCATCGGCTGTCTTTTCCCCCGCGGCCACGTTGTTGACGTACCAGGGCGCGGAGCGGAAGGTGGAATAGAACTTGGAATATTGGCCGGTGAAATCCTCATGGTGCAAGTGCAGCCAGTCGTATTGGGAAAGCTTCCCCTCGATGATTTCCTTGTCGTAAATCTTGGTGTAGGGGATTTCCGAGTAAGTCATGGCCAAGGTCACGGCATCGTCCCAGGGCTGCTTGGTGAGGGGGGTATACACGGCGATGCGCGGCGCCTTTTCCAACAGGACCTTGTCCATGTTGCTGGATTCGATTTCCAGGTAGATGCGATCGACCTCGGCTTCGCTGGTGGGCTCGAACAGAACGCCGCGCTTGGCCGCTTCCTTTTTTATCCCCTGGACATCGTCCAGCAGGAAGCTCCCGCCCCGGTAATTGAGCAGCCACTCCACGGGATGGCCTCCCGCCACGGACAGGTAGGCGATTCCGTAGGCCTTCAGGTGATCGGTCTGGGACAGATCCATGGGAATGAGCAGTTTGTCGGCATGGGCCGCAGAGAGGAACAGCAAGCCCGCTGCCAGGAGCAGGGAAGGGAATCGCATGGGGTTAAGATACCCATTTTCCCCCGTCAAGAAACCACTTCCTCTCCACCGATGACCACCAACAGGACATCGTGGGCTTCGCGGACGATCTCTTCATAAAGATCGCATTCCGGGTGGTGGCGCATTTCCAGGGCGATGAAGTCGGCTTTTGCGCCCGGACGCAATCGGCCCATCTCCCCGTCCAGCCCCAAGGCCCGGGCGCCGTTCACCGTGGCCATAGCCAGGATGTCGCGCCCGGAAACGGATGGGTTTTCGCGATGGAACTCGGCCATTTCGTCGAGCAGGCTCAGGCCTTCGTTGGAAGCCAGGCTGTCCGTGCCCAGGCAGAGGTTGACGCCGGCGGCCCGGAACAATTCCAGGGGAAACCCCCGGTGGTTGAAGAAGTCCCGGCTGCGGGGGCAATGTACCACGGAAGTTTCCGTATCCGCCAGGATACGTATGTCGTCCGCATCCACGTGGTTGCAATGGGCAAAAAGCGATCCCCGCGGGATGAGGCGGTTGCGATGCAGGAAAGCGACCGGGCTTTCCCGTTCCTGCATGCGCAGTCCGGGATGGATCCGGCGGCAGAATTCGAACAAGGCGCCGCGGCCTTCGCGGAACATGGCGGTCTCTTCGGCGCTCTCGGCCACGTGCAAGGTATACGGACCCGATCGGGACCCGGTCGCCCGGGACACTTTATCCATCAGCTCCGGCGAACAGGAATAAGGAGCATGGCAAGTGATGCCGGGATGGTAGCGCTCCCCGGCCGGGGGCAACTCCGCCAACCTCGCCAAGGCCGCGTCCAGGCGCGCCTCCGCAAGCGTCGGATCCAGGCCGATGAGTTCCAGGTGGGGATAGGAACGGATGGGAAGGCCGGCCAATTCCAAGAGGGACTGCCCGGTGTTGCCCACGTCTATGATGGTGGTGGTCCCGTGCTTCAGGCATTCCAGCGCGCCCAGGCGGACGGCCTCGCGGTATTGCATGGGACCGGCGCCTTCCAGAGACTTGCGCAACCGGGATACCCACATGGGGAACGCTTCGTTACGGGGAAGCAGGCCGCGAGCCATCCCCAGTTCCAGGTGGCAATGAGAATTGATCAGCCCCGGCATGATCACCGCATCCGGAATTTCCCGCATGCTTTCCGTTTCCGAGGCGGGGACTTCCGCTTGCATCTGCTCCCAGGTGCCCACCTGGACCACGCGGTCGCCTTGGATGCGCACGCATCCTCCGGCGATGGGCGGTCCATCCATGGTCACCACGTAGCGGGCTCGGTAGATCAATATCCGTTCTTTCTTTGGAGGGTCCCTGACCCCGCCCGGCGCGGGTCCGGCGCGCGGCTCAATAGGCGCCGGTGCTTACATCCCAGCAACAATAATAGTATCCTAGAACAGGCTTACGGGTAAAGAAGGGAAAACCTCCCGGCGCGTTTCCGGGCCTCGTTTCCCGGGCCTCGTAGCGCCATTGGAACCATGGAAAAGATAAAACCCCTGCTCCTGGTAGAAGCGCTGGCGGCCGGCAACGATTCCGGTTTAGGCAACATGACGCGCCTATTCGTCGATGGCCTGCGCGGCCTCGCCGGGACCGCCGATATAATGGTTATCCTGCCGCGCGCGGGCGCGTACAAGCCGCCCCCCGGCTTCCGGTTCGTCAGCGTGACCGCCAAGCCCTTGCGCGTATGGACGCAACTTTCCTTTCCGCTGTTGATCAAAAGGGTCCAGCCGGCCGCAGTCCTATGCCTGGGCCAGAATCTGCCGTGGTGGCGGCCCGCCGCGAAATACGCCTTGGCCATTGCGGATGCCGGTCCCTTGGAGGATTTGGGTTGGCCTACGTCTTCCCATGACCCTTACAATCGCCGGTGGCTACGGCGCATGGCGCCTAAGGCGGATGCAATCGTCGCCATTTCAGAATTCACCAAGGCCCGCCTCATCTCGCTCTTGGGGCTTCCGGCGGATCGCATCCGCGTGGTGCGCCCCATCCGTCCGTTGCGATGGGAAAGCGGAACGGGTTCGCCGGGCGGGGTAGCTGCGGCGCCGGTTGCGGAAGGAGGCCCGGCGACGGGGGGCCATCCTCCGGGGGATTATTTCCTGGCTTTGGGCAATATCGAACCCCGCAAGAATTTCCCCGGCCTCATCGCCGCATACGCGTTGTTGAAAAAAAAGCATCCGGATGCGCCGCCGTTGTATATCGCCGGGCATAAGGCTTGGGGATACGGGGAAACGGCCTCCGCCATCGCCCGGCATGGCCTGGCCGCCAGCGTGCGTTTGACCGGATACCTATCCGATGCGGATCGTCGGGCCTACCTGGTCCATTGCCGCGTCTATGTCGCGAGTTCTTTGTACGAAGGCTGGGGGTTGCCGCTCTTTGAAGCGTTGGCGGAAGGCAAGCCGGCCATCTATCATGCCGGTTCCAGCCAGGAAGAATTCGCGCGCGGTTCGGCCCTGGCCGTCGATTGCCGCGATCCCGGCCGCTTGGCGGAAGCGATGGAAACCCTTTGGACCGATACGGCCGCGCGGGATCGGTTGGCCGCCGATCGGGCGGAGCGGTTCCCGGGAATCCTGACTTTCGATTTGGAAGCCTCTCTGAGCGCGGCCTTGCGGCCGTTGCTGGGCACGCCGGATTGAACGCGTTCCAGGCGCCCGCGAAATCGGAAGCGATCGTCAGCGGGACTTGCGGACGGTAACGGTATCCTCATGGGTGGTCCCTTGGCAGGAACCGGGCGCGGCGGCGGGATCCAGGGTAACAATGGAGAGACGTACCTTCAAAGAGTCCCCCTGCGGTGAGAATTCCGCCTGGTTAAGGTAGCGGCCGCACGCCAAGGTATCGATGTAGAGATAACGGGGCGTTTGGCCGGCGGAATCCACCACGGAATAATGGCCGGAGGAAAAGGTGCGGGTGAGCGTGCTGAAGATGCCTGTTAGGCTGTCGAAAGACATGGTCCCGGACACTACTTGGGCGGAATCCGTGATCCTGCCCGCGGAATTGGCCAAGCGGATCAAACCTTCCGGCTCCCGGAAAACATGGGTCACCAGGCTATCCCGTCCCGCCGAGTCCAAGGCGCAATCCGCCGAGGCGGGAAGGCGCACCCGGGTAAGGGGCAGAAAGGCGGGCGGCATTCCCGTGGAGACCGAGTCGAGATCCATTTCCAGGATCCGCGAACATGCGTAGCCGCGGAAGAATTTCCCGAAAACCAGCCGCGTGAGCGAGTCCCGCAAAACGAATCTGCTGCCTCTGGGAAGGATACTCACGCTGTCGACGCGGATGCCGGAGGCGATGGTGGGCTCGCGATCGATTTCGGAACCCACGCCGCAACCGGAGAGCGCCGTCAGGCACAAGCCTAGGTATAAGCTTCCAGCTGCCATCCGCAGCATCCACGCTCTCGTTCCGGAAAATCCCATTTTTCCCCTCATCCGCGCAGAAAGGATCCTGCCGCGGCATAGTCCTCCCTGCTCTCCCCGTCTTTCAAGATCAGGCAATGGTGTTCCGCCAATAGGAACACGGCCTTACCCAAATCATCGCCGCAGCGAATGCCGAATCGTTCCAAGGCTTCATCCGTGAACGCGCCGAAATCTTCCCTCGCCTGGGAACGGAAAATCCGGCACAGGTCCGCGGGGAGCAAATCGCGAAAGCCCTTGCCTTGGAAGGACAGCCGGAAGATCAACTGCATAAGGTATTCCAGGCACTCGGGAGGGAAGGCATCGGACCCCCGCTTGCGCATGGAAAGATAAGCGACGCGCAGATCAGTGGCCATGGGCCATTCCCGTATGTTCGGATTGGGCTTCGGCTTCCAACCACGCGATGGGATCCACGCTTGACCCATCCTTCACTATCCGCATTTCCAATCCGGCCTCAACTCTACCGTCCCGCGGGATTCCCGCTGCCGAGTCCGCCGGGGCGCTTAGAAAACCCAGGGTATCCTCGATGCCGACCCGGGAACCCGCTTTCAGTCCGGCACGCAGGCGGGAAAAGCCGCGATAGAAGGAGAAGAGGTTCGCTCCATGATAGATCTCCAGCCAATCCTGCTCCATATGCTTCGGGAGCGCGATTACCCTTCCAGGCAATATCGCTTTTGCGGACGCACCCTCTTCGGGAATGAACACGGCGCCGGGGATGCGATCTTGATCCGCGGAGACAAGGGGTAGGGAGGCGGCACTGCGATAATGGGTGAAGGGCGTTTGGGGATGCACCTCATCTAGGCACCTATCCGCCGTGCATAAAGGGGCCGGTTCTTTACCGGGCTTGCGGATCAGCTGCAGAATTCCCTTGGCGGTTGGCAAGTCCAAGCGCGATAGCTCCAGCGCAGTTTCCTTGGGATGCAAAAGATCCAAAGGATTATCGTTGCGCAGGAAATGAGCGGAAAAGCCGGCGATGGGAGCTGCATCCCATTGCCATTCCACCTTTTGGATGGCCGCGCGCAGCGATCCCAAGGCCTCCGGATCCATTCCGGCCAAGCCGCGCAGGCAAGAGTCCAGACGTGCCGATGGACAATCCGCCTCCGCGCCGCCGGAATCGACCGACCATTTCAAGGCGATAGGGTCCGCATGGCGTTCAGGCGCCCCATTTCCTATCCGGGAGAAGGCGGAGATGATTTCCTTGGGCTTACGCAGGCTTTGGAAAGCGCGGGAAGAAACCACGGTATCGAACTTGAGGTAAACCGCCAGCCCTATGCCGGCCAGCAGTAGGATCCGAAAGGTGGGCCGCCGTTTGAGAGGTTGGGTGACGTATTTGGAACGCCGCGGCGGCCGGAAATCCCGATGGGAAATCTTCACCTTATTGCAAGGTCAGATGCAGAGCCTTGTTCTTGCCTTCATTCACGATCTGATCGACCGTGGACTTCTGCCCGCTCTTGCTCATTTCTATACGATGCTGCCCGGATGGAAGTTCGATTTTGGCGGGTGTCTTCTTGCCGGTATTCTTCCCGTCGATAATGATGTCGGCCCGGGCAGGGCTGCTCGAAAGAAAAATTATTCCCACGGGCCCGTCTCCCGGGGCCGGGGCGGCATCGGAAGCCTTGGGCTTGGCAGCCACGGCTTCAGGTTCAGGCTCCCTGGCCGGAACCGGAGTTTGCGCCCGCACGGGTAGATCTTCCGGTTCCACATAATCCGGCTTCTTCTCCTGCTTGGCTTCCGGCTTCGGCTTTTCCGCCTCGGGAGCCGGTTTGGCTGCCACGGGCTTCACGGTTGCTTCGGTGCCTTCTTCCTTTTCCAGGTTCACTTCCAGATCATGTTCCGGATTGTTCTTAGGCAGGGTGGTTTCAAAACGCTTGTAACCCGCCAACCGTACGATGATCTTGTTGGAGTTATTGCCCAGGTTTACATCCAAGGGCGTGACGCCCTTTTTGGAGAAGTTGACCAACACTTCGGCGCCCGCAGGATTGCTTGTGATATGCAACCCGCCTTTGGCGGGAGCGGCAGTCGGCTCTTCCGCGACGGGCGCGGGCCTCTCCACCTTCTCATGCTTCGGCTTATGCAAAGCGGTCCGGGGAGTTTTCGGTTCCGGTTTGACAATCGGTTTGGTGAAAGGCGCGGGCTTGGACGTTTCTACCAGCGGTTTTACGGGAGCGGCAACGGGAGGCTTGACGGGAGCGGCGACCGGTGCCTGTGCGGCGGGCGTGGTCGGAGCCACCGGAGCAGCGGGGGCGGCCGGAAGTGCGGCGGGTGCGGGCTGCTGCGCCGTGGGCGTAGCAGGAGTGCCTGGAACGGCCGGCGTTACCGGCGCAGGTGTGGTTGCCTGAGGCGTGGCAGGAGTGGCGGGCTGGGAAGAAGGATTTTCCACCACCGGTTGCGCGCTCTTGCTCGACAAGAAAAAGTACAGGCCTACTCCCAAGGCGATCAAAACCGCCAGGATGATCAACTTCGCCGGGAAGCGGGCTTCCTCCGCCAGGTTGGAGGGCTTGATGGGAGGAAGGTTGCTATACGCACCGAACTTTTCGCCTTCACGGGAAGGGGGTTCCGGGGATCGTTCTTCGGCATATACGGGACGATCCTGGGCGGGCTCTTCATCCTGCCCCGGAAATTCCCGGCCGCCCACGCGACGACCCTGTTGTTTGCGCGCATTGGGGCTGCGCATACGTTCTTGGGAAGGCTTACGCTGGCGGGGATCGACCAGATTGTCGGCATCCAAGTCTTCCTGACCTGGAGCGCCGCTGCCTGGGCCGCCTTGAGGCGCAATCGGCACTTGTGGATTGTTCACATTTCCGAATTGGCCGATAGGCAATTGCACGGTTGGGAAATCGAAATTGGGCGGAGCCTGATTGAAGTTCTGGTTGCCCTGGCCGGGAAAGGTGGGAGTGGTATTGGCCATTCCCCCAAAGGCTTGATTGTTGAAGTTGTAGGCGGGGGCGGGCTGGGCCTGCGGAAATACCGGGGCCGGAGTCTCCGGAAGCTGGGTGGCGCCGAAGCCGGGAGGATTGAAGGTTGGGTAGGCGGTTTCCGTTTCGCGCGGCTTGGGAGCGGGATTGAAAGCAGGCGGTGCGGGAACGCCGAGCTGATACTGCGGCAACTCATTGTTGTCCAGCTTGGAGCCGAGGCGTTGGCCCATTTCGGCTTTGAAGTCGTCGAATTCCGTTTTTGGAATCGGAGGCGCTTCCGGCTGGGTGGAAATCTTCTGCAGCTCTTCGATGCGGTAACTGGACGTTTGGCGCAGGATTTCTTTGGAGTCCGCGATCATCTCCGCTTCCGAACGATAGATGCGCATGATGTTATCGAGGCCCGCGCGTTTGAGGATATCCTGCACCTTGGGGTGTTCGGTAAGGATGGCGATACGTCCGCTCACCTCCAGCATATGGCGGTTGGAAGCTATGAAAGCGTTGATGGTATCGCTGTAAAGATATTCCAGGTTCCCCAGATCGATGACGACATTACGCATGTCGTTTTCGATGAGGAAGCGGACCGTGTTCTTCAGCTTGGCCGAATCGAACACTTCTCCATCGGCCAAACGCGCGGATACCACATCGAAGATTCCAACGGAGCGGATGTCAAATTTGATAACTACCTCCCGGTGATACCCGGCACTTCGGGCGAATTTCACCCGTCCCCCTGCCACTTCAGCAGGGGGGATTGACCCATGATAAGCTCTTACGAAAGTTACAAATATTCTGCCTTCGTGCAGAATATTCCGGGAAAAATTTCCGCTTTTTGGCCTATTTTTGCGGCCTTGGAGCCCTTCTCCGGGGGCCTATCGGTTCGCCTTGCGCTCCTCCAAAGCAGAGGCGGGTAATGGCCGCAAGTTGGGCTCGGCTTTCCGCGCGTTCAAGACTATAATCATGGGCATGGCGAAAGGGATCCGCATTGCGAGATGAAGATCGGTTTCCCACCGTGCGTTTCCACAAATGCAAAGCCTGCGGGAATGTTTATACGGGCTCGCTGACCGGGGACAATGCCTGCCCGGCCTGCCAAGCCCCTGCCGACAAAAGCGTTCCACCCGGCAGCCAAATCCGCAAGCAGATGGATGGTAACCACGTTCTGTTCACCATTACCGGAAATGTCTATAAAATCCAGGACCTGGAAGACCTGCGGGCGCAAATCAACGCCGTGCCGGTTCCGTCCGTAGGCTCCATAGCCTTCGCCTTCGAGAAGGCATCCTTTCTAAGCAGCAGTACCATCAACCTGCTGGTCAAAACCATGCAAAGCCTATCCGTTCACGGCAAGCCCACCTTTATCATCACGCGCGATGAGGAAGTGCTGGAAAGCCTGCAGATCATGGATTTGGACAGGGTGATGCGAATTCTTCCGGACGTGGAATCCTACCAAGCCGAGCTTAAATAGCCCGCCTATTGGCCCTCGTCGTCGTTGTCGAGGATTTCCTTTTCCGTTCCGGGCCCAGCGGGAGGTAACGCAGCCTTTGCGGGAACCGGTTTCGGCGTTGTCGTCTGGCCGCTGGATTCCGTTTTCGGTTTCGTTTCCGTGGGAGCCGCTGGGACTGACGCCGGGGTTCCGGCAGGATGCGACGCATGCGCGGGAGTTTGCGACGGTTGGGCGGCCGGGATGATTACCTGAGCGGGTTCTTCAGGGGCGGGCGAAACGCCTTCCTTACCCACCGGGGAACCTGCTTCCGCCGGGGCCGCCGGTGAAGTCGCATGCACGGCTTGCGGGCGGAAGCCGCGACCGGAGAATTTGGGAAAGGCGGGGGTGAATTGCAGGGAGATGCGATGCGTTGAGAGCAGGCCGGGATGGGGTGAAAAGCTGTAGTCGAGACCCAGGATATGCTTCCAATCGTACCCGATGCCGAAGGTGGCGACGTCGGTGAAGGAATGCTTGGAGAGTTCGTTCAGGCCAAAGCGCAAGGCCATACCGAAGTCGAAAAGGAACTCCAATCCCACATTGCTGGCCGCCAGAAAATCGCCCGGATTCTTGTATGCCGTACCCCCGTTCAGGTTGACGGCGGATTTGGCGCCCTGGTGGAAAACGCCTTCGCTTTGCCAATCGGTTTCCAGGGTCCCGTAAAAGTAAGGGGCCGGGAAGCGGGCGGCCGCTCCCAGATAGAGTTCCGGCGCTTCGTACTCGGCATATCCGGATTGCCACCGGGCGGAAGAAGGGATGGCTCCTTTGAGCAGGGCGCCGAAGCGGAACCGTTCATCCACGGTGTACAGGGCCTGGGCATCCGCGCGCATGCCAAGGCCGTCTTGATCCAGGTGGCGGTAAAGCAGATTGAGATCCACTCCCAGATCCAGGCCGCCCCAGCGCCGCGCGAAAGAGCCGACCACCAAGTAATCGGCCACCGAGAACACCCCGGCCGGTTGCGATTGCAGAGGATCGCTATCCGGCGGGCGGGAGTCGATGCCGCTGACGCCGTAGCGGGAAAGCCCCAGCCCCAGGGTGCTATGGGACTCAAAGGGCAACAGGAAAGCGAAGTTGTCGAACTTGGCTTCCCCGAACTTTTCCGCATGCGCGGTGGAAAAGGTGAAATCATCCACGTCGTTCATGGCGGCGGGCGCATTGGCCACCGCGTCCGCATCGCGCTGGAAGGCCGCGAAAGTAACGGCCATGCCGGATTGGCGGGCTCCGAAACCTTCTTCCAAGGTCTGGTTCACGCCCACCGCTTCGTTCAAGCCGTTTAAATCATCCGCGTGGACGCGGGTCATGGCGGAACCCAATAGCAACCAAATCCAGATTCGCGGCGACATTATGGGATATTATAGCAAGAAGCCCGGAACCGGCCCGGCGCTTTTGCCCCGAATGTTTGTTCTTATATTTAAACCATGACTCTTGGGAGCTATCCCGTTTTTCCGCTTCGCAATCCCTGTTTCCCCGGCCATAAGATCCCTCTGCGCGTCTTCGAGGATCGTTATATCCAAATGCTCAAGGACATCGCCGACAAGCCGTTTTTCGTCATATCCATGATCAGCTCCGGAGACGAGGTGGGGGGGAACGCCACCCCTTACCGGATTGGGACCCTGGTGGAGTTTGACGCCATCGATCGGCAGGGCGACTTCCAACTGATCCGCCCCAAGGGGCGGCATCGCGTTTACCTGGATAAGCTGGATAGGGAGTCGAAAGCCTATCTTACGGCGTCTTGTACCGCTTACGTCGATGAGCCCGCCGGGGAGATTGCCGGCAGGTCGACTGATGCATGGGTCAGCTCGATGGCCTCGCCGGATCGGCTTCCCGAACTGGAAGGGGCCATCCTGAAAATGATCACCGTGCTGGGACCGGAAGAAAGCCGCAGCATCCGCGATGTCATGGAAGGCGTCCGCACCGATATGGATCGAGAGAACTTTTCGCTTTTCCTTTGCGGTTGCCTGCATCTGCCGCCCATATACCTGCAGCGTCTTTTGGAATCGCGTTCCCTTCCGTACCGGATGGAGAACGCCTTGAACCTCCTTTCCCAGCGCGAATGAACATCGTTTTCGATTGGGCCGGTACCCTGGCCGACGACCAGGAGCTCACCTGGCGCCTGACCGATCAGGCGATCCGATCCTTCGGCCATGCCCCCGTGGATTTCCAAACCTATGGCCGCGAGTTCAGTTTGCCGGCACGGGGGTTCTACGCGCAATACGCTCCGGGTACGGATTGGGCCGCCATCGAAACGGTTTTCTCCCGGCTGTGCCGGGAACAATATCCGGCCGCGGTGAAGCTCTGGCCCGGAGTGATCGAAGGGCTCGCGTGCCTGCAATGCAAACATCGGCTTTTCCTGATGTCCACCTTGGACCAAACCATGCTGGAAGCGGCGTTGTCGCGCTTGGGATTGCGGGACAGGTTCATATCCGTATCCGGCTCAGTCCAGGATAAAACCGCGGCCCTTCCGGAATTGATCCGGTCGCAAGGGTTGTTGCTGGATGAAACCGTCGCCGTAGGGGATTCCGCCCATGACATGCGCGCGGCTGTGGCGTCAGGCGTCGAGCCTATCGGCGTCACCTATGGGTACGCTTCCCGGGCCGCGTTGCTGGAGGCAGGCGCGGAACTGGCCTACGATGCCTTCACCGACGTGCTCACCCACTTGGACAAGATGGCCTTTGCCGCGAGCAGGTATTTTCCGGTGGCGACGGTAGGCGGGCTTATCCGCGACGAGGCCGGGAATGCGCTGCTGGTGCGCACGCGGAAATGGTCCGGGCGCTACGGCATTCCCGGAGGCAAAATCGACTATGGAGAGACCATGGAGAACGCCTTCATCCGCGAGGCCGGGGAGGAAACCGGACTCGCCATCGGAAACGTCGCGTTCGAGCTGAACCAGGATTGCGTGGAGCATCCGGAATTCTACCGGCCCCGGCATTTCATCCTGGTGAATTTCAGCGCCACCGTGCGGGGAGAATGCCCGTCCGTGAAGTTGAACCATGAATCGGACGATTACCTTTGGATCAAACCGGAACTGGCTTTGGGACTGCCGCTGAACGGGCCGACCCGAGTATTGATTGAGCATATACTCAAGCGAACCGGCGCTGGGGGAGGGTCCTGATGGGAATCCTGAATATCGAAGAGCTGCGGATCAGGTGCATCGTCGGCGTCTACAAACATGAGCGGAAAGTGGAGCAGGATCTGATCGTGAACGTGCGCCTGGAATTCGATTTCAGCGAAGCGGCGCGCACCGATCAAATCGATCATACCCTGGATTATACCCGCCTGGCGGCGATGTTGGACGAATGGATGCAGCGCGAGAAATTCCAATTAATCGAAACGCTGGCGGAAAGGGCCTGTGTGCTCATCACCGATTCCTTCCCGGAAATAAGGCATTGCCGCGTGACCATCAAGAAGCCCGCCGCCCTGCCCGCCGCACGTTACGCCTCGGTTACCTCCGAACTCACGGTGCACCGATGAGCGCGCGCCGGGAAAGGTCCGGACCAAAGGTCGCCCTGGTCACGGGTTCTGCGAAGCGGTTGGGGCGGGAGTTGGCCCTGCGGTTGGGGGCCGAAGGTTATTTCACATGGGTCCATTACCTGTCTTCGCGGCAGGAGGCGCAAGCGGTCCTGGCCGAAATCACGGCCATGGGCGGGAGCGGCGCTTTGATAAAAGGGAACATGGCTTCCCAACGCGATATCGCCGCCATGGCCGTTAAACTGAAGAAGGTCTCCGGACGGTTGGACGTGCTGGTTAACAATGTCGGCGTTTATTTGACGGGGGACTTGGCGGATTACCCGGTCGAGGATTTTGAAGCCACCCTGCAGACCAACCTGATAGGCGTCTACTTCTTGATCAACCGGACCTTGGACTTGATTCCCAAGGAAGGCGGGAGCATCATCAATATCGGATATTCCGGAGTGGGCAGCCTGGCCGCTTCCACTCACAACACCGCCTACCTGATTTCCAAAACGGGCCTACTGGTTCTCACCAAGTCCTTGGCGCAAGCGCTCGGACCCAGGAAGATCCGCGTCAACATGGTTTCCCCCGGCATCCTGGCCAACAGCGTGGAGCTTCCCAAGCGCCCCGGCGACTATATCCCATTGGGCCGCCTGGGGGAGTGCGAAGACATTTGCGATGCGGTGGAATTCCTGGCCGGTGATAAGGCCCGTTATATCACGGGCGTTAATCTGGACGTGGCGGGCGGATACATGCTGAGCCTTAGGGAATTGGAAACCCATCGGAATCCTTAAGCAGCGTTTTCACCTTTTCCAGCAAAATGTCGGCTTTAAAAGGCTTGGCCAGGTAATCGAACTTTGTCTCGCCCCCTAAGTCATCCGGCATGTGTTTGCCTGGATACCCGCTGATGAACAAGACACCAAGACCGGGCCGAAGCGCGGAAAGCCTGGCGGCCAGTTCCTGGCCGTTCATGACCGGCATCATGATATCCGTCACCAGCAAGTGTATCTCACCCCCATAGGCTTCGCTCACGGACAGCGCTTCTTCGCCATGCGCGGCCTCCAGGATCTTGTACTTATCCAAACTCAGGATGCGGGAAACCAATCTCCGCACCGAGCCTTCGTCTTCGACGAGCAGGATTGTCTTGCCGGTGTCGATTATCATTAACCTTAAAGGTTAATAAACTGAGGCAAAGAAAAAAAGCCGCCGTCGGATTGTTTTTGATCGCGCTCAGGGTTCCGGAAGCGGGTACAGGATTTGCCGTACCTTGGCCTGGAAGGCTTGCTGGGTAAACGGCTTGGGCAGCCAATCGGTCTGGTCTTCGCATGCCTCGACTGGCCAGATGTCGGCTCGTCCGAAGCCGGAGATGAAAAGGACCTTGATGTGGGGACGTAGGACGCAAAGCCTATCGGCCAGTTCTTTACCATTCATGACAGGCATCATGACATCGGTAATGAGAAGGTGGATTTCTTCCGGGAATCCTTCGCTTATGGAGAGGGCCTCTTCACCATTCGCCGCCAGGAGGAGCCGATAGCCTTCGCTCTGGAGCAAAACCTGGAGGAATTCCCGCATGTTTTCTTCGTCATCAACGAGAAGAATGGTTTTCCCGGGTAAGCCATGACCGTCCCGCCCGGACTCCGGCATGGGTTTAATAGATTGCCGGGTTTTGTTCATATCGCCTTGAGCTTGAAAAGCCGTTTCAAATCATTGAATTGCGAGTCAGCGAGAATGCCCTGGTGCTGCAGGAGCCCGACCAACACCCCGGGAGCCAGCTCCATTCTTTCCGCATACCTCTTGATGAAATCCCGGGTGGGAGTACCCGCGGCCAGAAAACGGTTGAGACCATCCTTGGGCAGCAGGTGTTGCAAGGCGAAATTATCCGCCTCATCCTCCTTGTTGGGGTTGTAGCCGTTGGTTTCCAGAAATACGTCGCGTTTCCCGTGCAAGAGAATGTGCCCGGCCTCGTGGAAAAACGTAAGCCAGAATTGATCATCCGTGGTATAACGCAGGCTTATCTGCATCAAGGCTTTGAACGGCGTGAGCCAGCGGGTGGCGCCGCTGATGCTCAAGCGGGGCGGTTCGGGAAGGATGACCAAAGCGACGCCGGCTTCCGCGCACAGACGGGTCAATTCCAAACGGTACCCGCCTGGAGGTTTGAGGGTGAGCTTGCGGATCTTAACCAGGGAAGCACTGAACCGGACGGAGTCATATTGACCGCACTCCAAACCGCGCGCCTGGATTTCCCCAATCCTGAGCCATCCCGCCAATAATCCCGGATCGTTACGGAAAGCGTGGGACCTGCGGAAGGCGATTTTGGGACCACACCATATCCGCTTCCAGACTTCCGGGGAGGCGACGCCGAAAAAATTGAGCATCTCCTGCAATTGCCCCACTTTGTCCGGGCGGGGCGCGAACCAGCCCAGTTTGATCATGTCCCGCACGGGCATTTCATCCAGCCATCCCACCTTATGGCGCAACCTTTCGCCTTCTTGCCGCTTGGCTTGGTATTCCCGGTAATGGTTGTCGCGGTTGTTCCAGAAACCGGAGGAAATACCCAACACCCGCTCCAGTTGCAGGGCCGTGTCCGGCGTAAGAGCGGCTTTGCCCTTGATGATCTCATTGATGGTTTTCTTGGGACGCCCCATGCGCTCGGCAAGTTCCGCCTGGGACATCCCCAAGGCTTCCAAAGTTTCCCTAAGCGTTTCTCCCGGTGGCGATACCACATCGGGGAAATATTGGTTTTGGTTGCGATTGGGCATATTATCCGGATAATCCCAGGATAATAATCGAATCTATTTTTCCCCAGTCCATTCCGCCTTGGCTGTGCTTGGAAGGCGGATGGGGGCGGAATACCAGCCGATTCCCGGCTTCCAATTCGAGGCGCAAGTCCGCGCTTCCGGATAAGGATCCGGCTATGGCCACATGAGGCATGGAGCGCATTTCATCGAGCGATTGCGCGTTGAAAAGCTCGT
Organism: Fibrobacteria bacterium; assembly: GCA_025360005.1. Classification (GTDB taxonomy): domain Bacteria; phylum Fibrobacterota; class Fibrobacteria; order UBA11236; family UBA11236; genus Chersky-265. Next base: position 247,369 of record JANYDA010000032.1, on the reverse strand, counting down.
CCAGGCGTTGGCGCAGGATTCTCGCCAGCGCGGTTCCATAGCGCTTGACCAGGAGTTCCTGGTTATTGCACTCGATTCTCAGGGCTTCGTTCGCGAATACGATTTTCATTTGTAATTAACCTTTAGGGTTAATAAAATAACCATCCGGGATTCGGTTGCAAGGCGCTTCGTCAATTAAATGGTTTTTGGAGCAAGCGGGAGCCGTGGATTTCCCGGAGAGTACCCTGCCCAAAGCGAAACCCATCCGACTGCTTCGGTCTTGAATTATGTTTGCTATCGGGAGTACCTTCTCACCAGGAGGAATGTCGATGAGGGCGAAAAAAGCGATCCGTCCGGCCATGTGGGGTTATATAGAAGGCTATTACGGCCGGCTTTTCGGCTGGCCGGAAAGGGCCGCCCTGATCGATCACCTGGGTAGCCGCCGGTTCCGGGAGCCTTGCGAAGCCTTCTATTTGTATGCTCCCAAGGAGGACCCCCTCCATAGGCGGGACTGGCGTTTGCGCTATCCGGCGCCCTGGCGCAAAGAGTTCCGGGCATTGGCGGATCGGGGCGCGCAGCGGGGCGTGGCGGTGGTACCGGGCATGGCCCCCGGGTTGTCCTTCGATTATCGTTCTGCCGATGATTATGGCATCCTGCTTTCCAAGTTCCGGGACTTCCAGAAATCCGGTTGCGGCACCCTGGCCCTGTTGATGGACGACATCCCTGCGGTGCTCCCTAAGAATTGTTCCCGTTCCTTCCGCAGCCTGGGGGAAGCCCACGGACTGCTGCTGAACAAGCTTCTGGCCGATCTCAGAAGGACGGATCCGCAATGCCGGCTGTGGTTCTGCCCTACCGTGTACACGGATCAATTCGCATCCGGTCCCGTGGAGAAAGATCCTTATCTGCTCGATCTGGCCGCTACCATGCCGGAAGCCGTCACGCTCATGTGGACGGGGCCGCGCATCATCGCGGAGCGGCTGGACGGCCGGGCGTTGCGGGGTCTTTCGCGGATTTTCAAGGCCGAGGTTCTGCTGTGGGACAATCTCTACGCCAACGACTATTGCCCCAATAAGATCTTCCTGGGCCCCTACGCCGGCCGCACTCGGGACATCTGGCGTTTGACGCGCGGCGTGCTTCTTAATCCCACCGGTTTGCCCATGACGGATTGCCTGCTGCTGGATTTGCTGGCCGCCTTCCGCGAAGGTAAAACGGCCGCAGCCGCATGGCGGGAGGTTTTGCTCCGGTATTCCCTGCCCAGGGAGTTTCTGATCGCGGCTCCGTTTCTGGCCTCCCCGTTTTTCAGGGTGCAGCGGAGCGACTTGACCGCGGGCAAGCTGGCGGCTTTGCAGGCGGCCCTGAAAACCTTGATCTGGGATTGGAAGGGCGTGTTGCATCAGGAGTGGTACGCCTACCTGTTCATGTTGGATGCCGATCTCAAGGCTTCCGCGCAAGGCCGCGACAAGCCCGACGAGGCTTGGCTGCGCAAGCGCTATCCGCCCCTGGTGGCGGACCTGTTGCTGCGGGACGGCCATAACGGGACGCGCCGGGAAGGTCCGGCCGGCTAAGGGCCCGGCGCCCCTTTTACTACTTTCCCTGCTTCCACATCTTAGCGGAGCGCTTCATGGAAAGAAAGAACATATCCACAGGTTCCAAATGGGAACCCATCATCGGTTATTCCCGCGCCGTGCGCGTAGGCAACCAGGTTTTCGTATCCGGGACTACGGGTTCGGACGCGGAAGGCAAGGTAGCCGGCGACACCTATGCCCAGACCAAGCAGGCGCTCGCTAATATCGTTTCCGCCCTGGAGCAGGCCGGCGCTTCCGCAAACGACGTGGTGCGCACGCGCATTTTCATGACGGATATCTCGGCCTGGGAAGCGGCCGGCAAGGCCCATGGCGAGGTGTTCGGCGGGAGCCGTCCCGCCACAACCATGGTGCAGGTCAGCAAATTGATCGCGCCGGAAATGCTGGTCGAGATCGAGGCGGACGCCGTCATCGCCTGATGCCTTACGCCGGCCTCAAGGACTGCGTCGAGGATCTGGACCGGACCGGGCAATTGCTGCGGGTGCGCGAAGAGGTGGACGCCAACCTGGAAATGGCCGAAATCCAGCGGCGTGTTTATGCGGCGCGGGGGCCGGCGCTTTTGTTCACCCGCGTTAAAGGCACGACCTTCCCCTGCCTTTCCAATCTCTACGGCACCCGGGAGAGGACCCAATTCCTGTTCCGCGACACCCTGGCCGGGGTCAAGGCCTTATTGAAACTCAAGGGCGATCCCATGGCCTGGGCCAGGAAACCGCTGAGTTACCTGGGTTTGCCTTTCACCGCCCTGCATGCCCTACCGCGCAAGGTACCCGGTCCCGCCGTGGGCGCTTGCGAAACCACCATCGCCGGGTTGCCCCAGATCGTCTCCTGGCCCAAGGATGGCGGGGCCTATATCACTTTGCCGCAGGTCTATAGCGAGCATCCGGACTATCCGGGGCTACGGCATTCCAATCTGGGAATGTACCGCATCCAGCTTTCCGGCGGGGCCTTCCGTCCCGGGCGCGAACTGGGATTCCACTACCAGATCCATCGCGGCATCGGCGTCCATCACCATGCCGCCATCCGCGGCGGCGGGAAGCTGCCCGTAAGCGTATTCGTGGGAGGGCCGCCGGCGCATGCGTTGTCTGCGGTAATGCCTTTGCCGGAAGGCATGCCGGAGATCTTTTTCGCCGGGATGCTGGCGGGCCGGCGATTCCGTTACGGGATGCGGGATGGGCATATGCTTTCCGCGGACGCGGATTTCTGTATCACCGGCAGCATCGATCCCGCGCGCACCTTGCCGGAAGGGCCCTTCGGCGATCACCTGGGCTATTATAGCCTGGCGCATCCCTTTCCGGTGATGGAGGTGGAAAAGGTTTACCATCGGCGGGGTGCCATCTGGCCTTTCACCGTGGTGGGCCGTCCTCCCCAGGAAGACTCGCATCTGGCCGAATTGATCCATGAACTGGCAGGGTCCGTTTTACCCACGGAAATTCCGGGCCTGCACGGCGTGCACGCGGTGGAGGCTTCCGGCGTACATCCGCTCCTATTGGCCTTGGGCAGCGAGCGTTATGCGCCCTATGCGGATCGCAAACCGCGCGAACTGTTGACCATAGCCAATGCGGTGCTGGGATTCGGGCAGCTTTCCCTGGCCAAGTACCTGCTGATTGCCGCGCGCGAGGACAATCCGGGCCTGGACCTGCGGGACGTGGGCGCGGTTTTCCGGCATGTGCTGGAAAGGGCGGATTGGCGGGAGGATCTCCATTTCCAGACCCGTACCACCATGGATACCCTCGACTACAGCGGCACCGGCCTCAATGCGGGATCCAAGCTTGTGATCGCCGTAGCGGGAGGCAAGCGAAGGGATTTGGCGAAGGAAGCGCCGTCCGCATTGGAGCAAAGCCTGCCGTCGGGATTCGCGCGCTTGGCCGTGGCGCTCCCCGGAGTGTTGCTCGTTTCCGGGCCCGCTTTCCGCGATCCCATCCGGGCCCGCGCGGATCTGGCGGAATTCATCCGCGCTTGGGAATTCCGTTTCATCGCGCCGGATGCTTCCGAATACCAATACCTGCTGGGCTTCCCCTTGATCGTGGTAGTGGACGACGCCGCCTTCGCGGCGAAGACCCTCGGCAATTTCCTGTGGAATACCTTTACCCGATCCGATCCCGCCAAGGATGTGCACGGCTTGTGGGCTTCGCAGGAGGACAAGCATTGGGGTTGCCGCGGGGCCTTGCTTATCGATGCGCGCAGCAAGCCGCACCATGCTCCCGCTTTGGAATCCGATCCGGAAACGGTCCGGCGGGTGGAGGCCTTGGGCGCCATCGGGAAAAGCCTCCATGGCTTGATCTGAAGCGGTCGCAAGGCAGGATTGCAGCAGGCGCGGCCAGGACTTAATTTTATCCCATGGAAGAAACCGGCCCGGCCCTCACCGACACCGCGGAATCCCGCATCGATCCGAAAATCGAACCCTCTTGGAAAGAGCGGCTGGCGGATGAGTTCCGCAAGCCCTATTTCGCGGAGTTGAAGGGCTTCCTGAAAGAGGAAAAGCGCCAAGGCGCCGTCGTCTATCCGCCGGGGCCTTTCATCTTCAACGCATTCAACAAGACGCCCTTCGATACCGTCAAGGTGGTGATCTTGGGGCAGGATCCGTATCACGGGGCGGGCCAGGCCCATGGCCTGTGCTTTTCCGTGCAGGCGGGCGTGAAACCTCCTCCCAGCTTGGTGAACATCTATAAGGAACTGCATGAGGATATGGGATGCACCGTTCCCTCGCAAGGCAATCTGGAAAAGTGGACCGAACAGGGTGTGCTTCTCCTCAATGCCTGCCTCACCGTGCGTGCCGGGCAGCCGGGTTCCCATCATGGCAAAGGATGGGAAGCCTTCACCAATGCGGTGGTCAAGACCTTGAACGATGAAAAGCGGGGATTGGTTTTTCTTTTGTGGGGACGGCCCGCGCAGGAAAAAGGATCCGTCATCGACGCCGCCCGCCATCATGTTTTCAAAGCCGCGCATCCGTCCCCTTTCTCGGCGCATGCGGGTTTCTTCGGGTGCCGGCATTTTTCCAAAACCAACGCGATACTCACGGGATCGGGGCGTGCTCCGATTGACTGGCAGATCTAGGCGGGGCCTTGATCTGAATGGACTTCCGCGGGCGCGGATCGGGTCCAACCCTCAGGTACCTCGCCACAGGCCGAAAGGGTTTGCGGTTTACGGGCGCAACCTCTACCTTGCGCTGGGGGCTGATAGGCGCATTCTTCTTGGAATCACAACTCTGGTTCCGCGGCTCACCGGGCGCGCCATTGCCGGTCGGCTTCCTTCTTGGCGAGGATTCGGTTTGGACCCGATCCGCGCCCGCGGAAGCGCAAGGAGCCCCAGGCACCCGCGCTCTTTCCCGCGGGGACGGGGTGGGGGGAGTTGACTACATTTAGCGGTTCTTATGCAGGATGCATTGCTGTCGGAATATGATGTCGTCGTGATCGGGGCCGGGCCTGCAGGGCTCTTGGCGGCCTTGAATATCGGGCTCGCGAATCTAAAGCGCGCCGGCAAGCCGTATTCGGTGGCATTGTTGGATAAGCGGGATCCTTGGCGCGAGCCGGTTTCCTGCGCGGAGGCGGTTTCCGCCCAGGGATTGCGGGACCTGGTTCCCAAGGTGGAGCCGGCCTGGATCCGCGAGCCGATCGACGGCGTGATCTTCATTTCCCCCAATGGCACCCGGGTCACCTTCCGCCATCCAGGCAGCGGGCTCTTGATCGATCGGGCCCTGATGCATAAAAATCTGGCGGAGGAAGGGCGCAGGTTGGGCGCGCATTGCAATTTCCGCGCGCGCGCGGTTTCCGTTTCCCGCTTCGAGGATGGGCGGCGCGTGATCAGGTATGAAGGCGCTTCCGCAGGCGAGATCAAAGCGCGCGTCGTCATCGACGCCAGCGGCCCGGGGCTCGGGTTCGGCCGGGAAGAGAAGATCACGCAGGGGGATTTCGACGTGGAGCCCGCCTTGTTCGCGCTGGTTCGCGGCTTGAAATATCCCACCAATTACATCCAGATGTTCTTCGGCAGGAATTATGCGCCCGGGGGTTATGCCTGGCTTTTCCCGCGCGACAAGGACGTGGCCAACGTGGGCCTGGTGATCGGCAAGCGGTTCTCCAAGGAAGCCCCGGCGCGCAAGACGATGACGGATTTCATGAACAAGGTTTACCCCGGGGTTATCGTGGAAACCGTCCATGGCGGAGTGATTCCTTGCGGCTACACGCATGAACCGTTGGCGGTGGACAACCTGTTCAAGGCCGGGGACGCGGCCAACATGGTGAACCCCATCAGCCGGGCCGGCATCCTGGAAGCCATGAAGGGCGGGCAGTTGGCGGCGGAAGCGGCATTGGCCGTGATAGGATTGGCATCCGAATCCGAGAAGGCGCCTTACTATAAGGCTTACAAGGATAAGTGGGATGATGCTTATGGAAACGCCAACCTGCGCATCCACCGCGCCAAGGCGCCTTTCGCGGAAATCCAGGACAGGACTTTCGATAAGGCCGCCGGCAGCCTGGCCAAGATTCCCGTGGATAAGGTGACCATGAGCCGGATTTTTCTCACCACTCTTTGGAGCACGCCTTCCTTGATCTGGAAGATGCGCAGCCTGATTTCCCGTTAACGGTCTCCCCAAAAAACCGGTTCAAAAAAACGCGGCCTTGGGGAGCGCGCTTCGGTCAGGACTTGCCGCTCTCCGCCGACGGGGTTCCGGCGGCTTCGGCCGGAGCGCAGATATTGTCGTACTTGGAGAAGTCCAGCCACTCTACCGGTTCGTCGCGCTCCACCAGCACCTCCGCCGCCAAAGCCGGGCCTTCGCTGCCCGCGGCATAGTTGGGGAACTTATCGCCCGCGGGCGTCACGGCCCAGTTTTTCAGCAAGGGGTCCAGGTATTTCCACGATAGCTCAGTTTCATCGGAACGAACGAACAGGGTGGGATCCCCCAGGGCCGCGTCCAGCAGCAACCGCTCGTAGGCGTCCGCGCTGGTGTCGAAGTGATCGCTGTAGCAGAAGTTCATCGACGTATCGGACAGTTCAAAACTCTGGCCGGGGTTCTTGGTCGTCAGCTCCAGCAGAATGGCTTCCTGCGGTTGGATCTTGAAGACGATGCGGTTGTTGGTGAGGGAGACGCCCTTGTTGTTGAACAGGATGCGCGGCAGCTTCTTGAAAGTGACCACCACTTCCGTGCCCTTGCGGCCCAGGCGCTTGCCGGAACGCAGGTAGAAGGGCACGCCGGCCCAGCGGAAATTGTCGATGTTCATGCGGATGGCCACGAAGGTTTCCGTGCTGCTGTCCGGCTTGATGCCTTTTTCCTGGCGATAGCCGTTGACTGGCTTGTCCTTGATGACTCCCGGACCGTACTGCCCGCGGATGGCGGCGGGCGGGTTTGCCTGCATGTCCAAGGGACGCAGGCTCCGCAGCACTTTCACCTTCTCGTCGCGGATGGCGTCCGCGGAAAGGCTCACGGGCGGTTCCATGGTGACCAGGGAGAAGATCTGCATGAGATGGTTCTGGATCATATCGCGCAGCAGTCCGCTTTGATCGAAATACTCCGCGCGATCCTCGGCACCCAGGATTTCCGAATGGCTGATCTGCACATGCTCGATATAGTGGTGGTTCCAGATGGCCTCGAACACGGAGTTGGCGAAGCGGAATACGAGCAGGTTCTGCACCGCCTCCTTGCCCAGATAATGATCGATGCGGTAGATCTGCTTTTCGGCGAAGCAGGCCAGCAGGTTCTCGTTCAAAACAATGGCGCTTTCGATGTCCTTGCCGTAAGGCTTTTCCACCACCAGTCGGGACCAGTTGGGGCCTTTGGGCGGATACACCATGCCGCCGGCTTTCAGGGCCTTCGCCACTTCCGCATACCCTTCCGGCGGGATGGCCAGGTAGAACAGATAGTTGGGCGCGATGCCGGACTCTCTGGAAATCGCCTCGCAAGCGGATTTCAGTTTCTGGATGCCGGCGGGGCTATAATCGGTTTGCAGGTAGGCGAAGCGCCCGGCGAATTCCGCCGGGTATTTGCCCATCGAGAGCAGATCCTTGTTCTCCATGGGCTTGCGGCCCACCGCGATGATCTTGAACCGCTCGGGGAGCAGTTTCTTGAACATGAGGTTCCCGAGCGCGGGGAACAATTTCCGCTTGGCCAAGTCGCCGGAGCCGCCGAAAATGATGATCAGGCATTCCTCCGTGCAGCGCCCCTTGTTATTGAAAAAATTGGACGTGCTGCGGGTTTTTTCATCGAAGGTCATGGGCATCTAACAATCCCGGGTTGATTTCCTTCAAATTTATAATTTTTCCGCCGGGGATCGGCTAAGTGGAAGGTTTCGGCGCAATGCAATCGTCCGGGTTCGGGAAATCATTGGAAACGGCCTGGCAGCGCAGGGCGCGCTTGCGGGAACGGACGGACGCATACCGATTGCTGAACGGCGCGGCGTCCGGCACGCCGGGTTTGATCGTCGATGCTTTCGCCGCGTCTTTGGTGGTCTACGCTTACGACAAGGAAACCGCGGAAAGGTACGGGGATTTCGCGGCGGCTCTGGCCCGGATCACCGGCGCGCAGGGCATCGCCCTGAAGGATCGCAGCGCCAAGGACGAAGCGGGCAGGGAGGAGGGCCGTATCCTGTTCGGATCGGTTCCGGAAACGGCCGTGGTCCGGGAAGGGCCTTTGCTTTTCCAGGTCCATCCGCGCCATCCCCGCAATGTGGGCCTGTTCCTGGACACGCGCATGTTACGTGAGCTCCTGACGGAAACCTGCGGGGATCATGACGTACTGAACCTTTTCAGCTATTCCTGTTCCTTGGGGGTGGCTTCCGCCAGGCAAAACCTGGGCGCCGTGGTCAACGTGGACGTCTCCGCGCGCTACCTGGGCTGGGGGAAGGACAATCTGGCGCTCAACGGCCTGGCTCCGGATAAGTCGAAATTCGTGCGCATGGACAGCGGCAGATACCTGGATTGGGCGGCCAGGAAAGGGATGGAGTACGACGTGATCATACTCGATCCGCCCAGCTTTTCGCGTTCGCAAGCCGGTACTTTCACCTTCGCCAACGACTACTGGAACCTCCTGGAAAAATGCGCGCGCTTGCTGCGGCCCCGCGGACGCCTGTTTGCGCTCACCAATTTCGGCGGCATCGCGCCGGAGCGCTTCCGGGGTAACCTGGAAGCTACCCTGGAGCGATCGGGCCGGAAGCATGCGGCGATCCGAAGGTTGGATCTGCCGGAGGACTTCGATGGCGCGGGAGAATCGGAACCGGCCGAGGGCGGCCGCGGGAGCAGGCCGCCCGCGGTGGAAGGGACCCTGCTCGCTTTCGCGGCCACCCTGGTTTGATGATTGCAGCCGAGGTCGCAATCCCGGGAATTCGGCCACTTTAAGTTTGCGGATTTTCACCTTGCCCCGTTATCAGAGGCGCTTTTTCCGTTCCGCACCATGGGTCTTTCGACTCAAAAAGCTATTTTCCTCACATCCACACGGGGAAGGCCGATGTCCTATCAGGTCACACTCAATTCGCGCAACGTTCTGGTGCCGCTCGCCTTGGAAGACGGCAGCGGGGAACGGATGCATGGGGCATTGTCCCGCTTGGACACAGCCACGGCGATGGTGATCCGGGTTTCCGCGGGCGGCGGCTTTTCCCAGGAGTTCATTCCCTTGCGGATCTGTCAGGATTCCATGCGCGGTTATGCCGGGAAGGAATGGGAACTCTGGGTCCAGAAAGCCGGCGAGATGCTGTGCGTCTATTATCTGGGCGTTCCCGATCGGTTTTTCGCCGGGGACGATGACGGCAAGCAACTGCGTTCCCTTTCCGTGCAGGTGGTGGGCACTTCGCCCCTGACCGGGCGCGAGGATTTTTCCGGAGGCGTGGACGTTACCTTGCAGGCCCAGATGGCGCCGCCTCTGATACCGGGTTTCCTGAGCCTGGGGGAACGTTTCTTTCCCGCCTTGTTGCCGCATAATTTCATCGAGCATCACGATGTGCAGGCCTTCGAGTTCGCGGGCAAGCGTCAGGCGATTCTGATGGTGGGACTGCAAATGGATCAGGCGGATCGCGTTCCCGTCAGCCTAGGCAAGCATTGGGAAGCCAAGAATTGGATCCAGGCCGTAGTGGAAAATCTGGCGCCTTCGGCGCCGGACGGGGACGCCGGCAATCCGGGAGCGGGCGGTTATTACGCCATCAAGGGCGGCTGTTTCTACGGACGTAACCGCAAGATTACCCATTGGTTCGGGCGCGACATCGGCTTGGACGAGGCCGGCTTCCGCGAAGCGGCCACGGAGAAGATCCGCGCCATGGGCAAAAGCGGCAGCGGCGCTTGGGTATTCTGGCTGGAGCCGTATGCGGGCGCCGCAGGCGTGGATCGGCTGTTGCGGGATACGCAAGGAACGGCGCAGCGTCGTATCGCCATCCGCCACCCCATGATGCATCGCTTGCTCAGGTCCACCGTCGCTCCGGAAGGCGCGCGTCCGGATTCCTCCATCGCCGATCTTCCGGCCGCCGAAGTGGCGGCCGCCTTGTCGCAGTTGGCCCGCACCCTGATAGCTCACCAAGACGTTTTGCAAAGCGCGCTGGCGGAACCATCCCACGCGGATTGGTCCGATCGGTCGAAGCCTTCCCCGGTGGAAGTCCTGGCTGCGGCGCCGCGCCAAACGCCGACCGCTTCCGCGTCCGGGGTTTCCCATGAAAGCCTGGAGTCGGGTATCCGGGAGCTGTATCGTTCCCACGGGGAAATGTTACGATCGCTGGAATCCGTTTTCGACGGTACCTTCGGCTATTCGGCCTGGGATTCGGTGGGCCATCCGTTGCGGGAATCCCTGAGGGAATACCTGGAAGTAAAAGCCGCCGGGGCGCGCACTCCGGCCTGACCGGTTCCCGCTATGAGCTTCATCGTTCTCGCCAACAGCACACGCGTGATCCTGCCCTTGCGCACGCGCCTGGAAACTCCGGCGCGCCTGCCCGTTCTGGCCGGCATCCTGGTGTCGCAGGCCAAGAGTTCCGGCCATTGCCTGCAATCCTACATCGAAATGGGCGAACCCGGTTTGCCGCGCCCCTTCCGGGGGGAACGTTGGCGTTACGAGTGGAGGAGCGACGGCGAGAACATGCTCGCGTGCTGGATAGGATTCCCCAACGTCTTTTTTTCCGGGGGCATCGATCCAAACCTGCGCGTGGCGGTGGATGCCCTGGGCCGGTTCGGCGCCGGTCCCGGCATGCTGCGTTCCCTGTCGCGCATCTCCGTGAACATCAGGTCCGGCGGATTGGTGCCTGGCCCGGGCGAAGCGGCCTGGATGCCGGAAGATGCGCCCAAGACCTATCCCGTCTGAGCCTCCGCCCTCGGTGGGATGCGGTTATTTCTTAACGGACCCTTACTTCAATCTTTCTTGGAGCTTGAGCGCAAACCCGTTCTTGGGGTTGATGGCTAGGATTTGCTGGACGGCGTCGCGGGCCTGATCGCGCATGCCCATGGTTTGGAAGGTCACGGCCAGTCCGCCGAAGGCGAGGATCTTCTGCTTCCCGGTGATATCCGTCGCGGCCAGAGCTTTGGAGTAGGCCACGTTGGCTTCCGCCGTTTTCTTCAAATCGTTCAGATCATCGCCGGCCCTGAGGCATTCCTGCGCCGAGTTGGGCCAAGCGCGGCTTTGCACCATTCCCATCAGCCGGGCCTCCCGTTCCGGAGTAACATGATTGTTACCCCGGTACAAGGGCGTCTTGGACGGTTTGGCGGCAGCCTGGGCGGGAGGGGCTTCCGCAGCCGCGTCCGTACCGGAGGCCATGCCGGGGCGGGGGGGCTCGGCGGGTATGGCGGGCATGGGGGGTTCCGAATAGCTTTTCCCCGGTCCGGCCGGCCGCGCCTGCTGAGCGGAGGGTTGGGGCGCGGCGGTTTGGGCCGTCGGCGGATCCATGGCTGCTTCCTGATCCCGGTTTTTAACCGGTTGCGCGGCGGCGGCTCCGGTTGCGGCGGCGGATTGCGCGGAAGGATTCTGCGTGTTCCCGGAAGGCCCGGCCGATTGGACGGCGGCGCTCCCATCCGATTCGGACGAGGATTCGACTACGGGCGTAGCTTTCTGGGCTGCGTTGCTCCGCAAGAACAGGAACAATCCGGCCATCCCCAGCAGCAGAATGAGCACGCCCACCGCCCCCAGAAGAATCATGAGTTTGGTTTTGGCCGCGGCCGCTTTAGCCTCCGGGGTATAGATACCGGTGCGGTTATCCCCGGCCCCTTTGAACCCGTAAGCGGTGAAGCCGCCGGGCTCGGAGTTGCCGGCCATTTCCAACGGATCTTTTTCCAACGAGGAAAGGCTGACGGCCAACGGCTTGGCCGTTACCGGCGGTTCGCTGCGCGGCGGCAGCTTGGGGGAAGATGGGGGAGCGGCGAACAGCGGGGCTTGCGCGCCGAACAATGTTCCCGGGGTTTCCAATTCGTCCAGACCGGATGGGGGAGGAGCGGCGTTGCCGGCATCGGCCGGGAAGGAAGCGAACTCCTGGCCAGGGCGGACCGGTTGTTGCGGTTGGCGCGGGGCCTGGAACGAGGGCGCGCCGAACAGGGTGTCGCCGGAGGGTTTAGGCTCCTTAGGCTCCGGCGCCTGGAAATTGTTTTGCGCCGGTTGCGCGGCGGAAGCGGTATCCGCGGGCGGGAAGAAATTGAAAAAGGTATCGTTGCCGGAAGCGGGTTTGGGCGTCCCGAACAAGGTAGGCTCTTTCCCGGGAGGCGAAGACGCGAATCCATCGGTGCCGGAGGGCGAACGCGGGGGATCGGGAAGGCGAGGTTCCGGCTTGCGGTAGTCGGGTTCCGTTCCGCGCCGGGGCGCGGGTTGCGCGGGGGCATTGCGCGCGTTGCGCTCTTGCAGGCGGCCCATGGCGGCTTGCAATTCCCAAAGGGCATCGGAAAAGGAGCCCGCATCGGGAAAGCGCTCTTCCGGTTTGGGATGCATGGCCTTGCTTAGGAATATGGCCAGGTCCTTATCGAAAGCGCGAATATTCCCAAGGGTTTGCTCGGGGCTTGGGGCAGGATGATCGCCTTTGACCAAGCGGTAAAGCAACCCGGCCACGGCGAACAGATCCGTGCTGGGATAACTGAGGAAGCCGTTGCGGCCGGCCGCTTCCGGGGCCCGGTAACCCTGGTATTCCGGGCGTCCGGGCAGGGGATCGGGAGTCATTTCCATGTTACCCAGGGAGCGCGGATCCCAATCGCAGAGGCGGGCCAGCAACGGCCCTACGATGACGTTGCCGGGATGGATATCCAGATGCCGGGTCCGTTCGTGCATGGCCGCAAGCCCTTGGCTGGCCTGCCATAACAGCTCCAGGCCCCGCGAAAAATAGTTGCCGTCCGAGCGATGCTTGCGGGCCCATTCCTCGAAGGACTGCCCTTCGGCGAAGGCGCGGGCCACGAATACCAGACCCATTTCCTCTTGCACGTCCAGGCAGGCGCAGAGATTGTCATGTTCGATTTCCGTCATCACGCCGGCTTTTAGGAAGAAATCCGGGGCCGCCAAAAGGCGCGCGGAAACCTCCGTCCGGTAGATCTTCACGGCCAGCTTTCCCGCGCTGCCGTTGGCGAGGAAGGTACGGGCGGCCGGGGATTCCCCGATCAAGCCCTCCACCACATACTTGTTAGCGATCACTTCGCCTTCGGCATAGTGCGGATTCGCGGCCATCATTCCCTCTCGCGCGGTCTCTGTCGTTCGGGGCTCGCGCCCAAGGTACCGGTTTGGGAAAGTATACATTTTTAGGCCCTTGGGTTTCTCTTCCTGGGAAACGCTTCCAGGCCTATCGGCCTGCCGGGACCGGCGCGGAGCGAGGAGCCTTTTTTATATATTTCAAAGCTAAGGCAGACACAGCCCCGCGCCCTTGCGCGTCACTCGCGTTCGCGGGCCCCGATACCACAGGTGTAGATGATACGTAATTCGCAGGTTTCCTTATTCCCAAACAACATCCGCGTGACGATCCTCATGCGGGCGATACTATTGGGATGCTTCTTGTGGGGTTCGGCTTTTTGCTCGCGGAACAAGAATCCGGAGCTGAGCGAGGATTCCCTGCAGGCGCTGGTTTCCCGCGAGCCGGACAATCCCGTCTATTGGATGAAGCTGGGAACCTTGGCGGCCAAGAACGGCCAGGTGGATTTGGCCAAAGGCTATTTCGACGAGGCCATCAAACTTTCCGGCAACCAGGGAAAAACCATCCTGGAAGTTGGCGACGTATGGTTGTCCCAGGGACGCATCAAAACCAGCCTGCCGTACTTGATGCCGAACCTGGCGCATCTCGATCCGGCCCGGCTCGATCAATTGCAGAACGGTTTGGAGAAGGAAAAGCTGTATTCCGCGCAATTGCTGGTGTTGCGGAATCTGGGATCGCGCACGCAATCTTACCAGCCGGTGAACCGGAAAACGGCCGTGCTGGCTTTCCGCCAGGGGGATTATGCCTTGTGCCAGGCCGCGCTGGCGCGCTTCTCCGATCAACTCGATTATGAAAGCGCCCGCAACCTGTTGCTGGTCAACTTCTTCCTCAACGGCACCCTGGATCCCAAAATCCCCGCGTCCTTGCTGAAGCGGTTTCCGCAAGGGGAAATGTCCTACCTGGTCACCATGAATTATGCCCAACAGGGAAAATGGCAGGAAGTACGCGAGTTCCTGAAACGGGAAGCCAACTCGCCTTCGTACCGGGATTATTATTTCCTGGTGAAGGCCATGGACGCGGCCGCGGAAGACCGCAATGAGGAATCCGCCGCCGCTTACCAGAAGGCATTGGAAACCACCTGGGATCGGTTGCGCGTGCTGGTGCACGCGGATCTGTACCGCCTTTACGCCAGCACCGGCAACAAGTTCAAATCCGATCAGATCTGGGAGACTCTGAAGGAGGAGTATCAGGATATCGATCCCGATCTCCAGGAGTTCATGGCGCGCCAATTGCAGTTGCGCGGGTATGAAAAACAGTCCAAGTATTTTTATCGGGTGGTGCTGCGCCGCAAGCCCGGCAACGCCACCGCTTTGACAGCGCTGTGGGACGATTTGATGGGCAATGAGGATTACCAATCCATTTCCGACAACCTGAAGGTGATGTTGGATAGGGATCCGCTGTCTTGCGAAGCCAACACCCTGGCCATGGAGTTCCATTTCCGCCAGAAAAACGATAAGGAATTGCTGCCTTACGCCCGCAACGCCACCGTGTATTGCTTCGAAGCCCTGGAACCCTATTTCATCCTGGGAAGCACCTTGCTCAACCTGAGCAAACCGGACGAGGCCCGCGTCTATTTCTCAACCTACATACGCAAGGGCGGGGATGCCAACAAGGTTCCCATGAGCGCCCGCTGACCCGCCTGCGCAGCCGCACCCCGCTGGGGTAACGCATGCGTTACTTCGCCTCGGCTCCCATCGGGTCCTTTCCGTTTCCGCGCTCGTCCGCCGCCATGTGGAACATCCCCCGAAAATCCAGGTCCACGGAGAGATTGAGCCGCTCGTCCCGGAAGCGGAAGGCCGGCAGAGAGTCGCCGGGATTCTCTTGCCTGCGCACCAGGGGCAGGAATTCCCTGGCCGGGATCTGACCGGCCCGGAAATCCTGGAGTTGCCAGGAAGGCCAGTTGAAGGTTTGCGGAAGCCGCTGCGCGAGCTTGACCAGGAACATCTGCGCTTCCCCCAAAAGCATTTGCGAGAGATCCTTGGCATACTCGGCCTGGGACGCGTCCGGCACGGATTTGAGGGCCGCCTGGATATCCTTCAAGGCGGCGGATTCGCCGTCTTCCATCCAGACATCGATTGTCAGTGGGCTTTTCCCGACGATACGGACCCGGAAACGGGAGTCCTCATCGGGGCTGAAACAGGCGGGGAGTTTCCCCGCTCTACCGGTAGCTTTAGC
This sequence comes from Fibrobacteria bacterium, assembly GCA_025360005.1. GTDB lineage: Bacteria > Fibrobacterota > Fibrobacteria > UBA11236 > UBA11236 > Chersky-265. Next base: position 232,020 of record JANYDA010000032.1, on the reverse strand, counting down.
CCTGGCGTGGCCGCCGGCGGCCGGGTCCTTCGCATCCTTGCAAGGAACATGCAGCCATTGCGAGGACGTGTCCAGGAAGGCGGGCAAACCCGCGTTCAGGCGTAACGGCCCCGTTACGGTGGCCACCGCGATGGGAGGCGCTTCCCGGAAAACCAGGAAAAACCTTCCTTTGTCGAAGCCGGACCCGAGCCAGCCCTTTTCGCCGCCATATCCTTTCAGGATCCATTCCTGCTGCAGGCCGGGATAAAGCTTAAGCGTGCGCGGATCCTTCGCGGTCATGGATTCATGCCAGGCCGCGCCGTTGCCGTAGGCGGAAGTGAGCGCGCTAAAGCTATCCGGATCGAATTCCCCGCCTTGTTCCATGCGGACCGCGATCGGTTTGCCATCCGACCATTCCAGGCTCAGGCTGGCGGAATCCCCGTCCTGTTTACGGAAGAAATCGGTGGGGTGACCGCCTTTACGGGCGGAGACGCGATAGTCCTTTTCCAGGTCCGCCGCTTCCGGGAAATGGAGGGCGTGGGAAGGGAGGGAACAAAGCGCAAAAGTCAAAGTGCCAAGTGCAAAATGGAAGAAAGAAGGCGCCGGCCCGGTTGTGGAGCGCGGCGCAGGATTCGGATGGGAGCTAGATTTCGGAATTCCCAAGCATCACGCTTCGGTTTCGGGTTCTCCGCCTTCGGAGTCCGCGGCTTCCGCGTCGGCGGCTCCGGTGTCCGCTGCGGCCGGGCCCGTGGCCGGCGCGGCGGCGGCTTTCTGGTTCTCGCTGGATTCCAGCATGGCCGGATCCACGTCCTCGCTTTCCACCACCGCCACGTCCGTCACCAGATCGGTGTCGTTGAGCCGGATGACGCGCACGCCCTGGGTATCGCGGCCGATGATGCTGATATCGGCTATCCCTAAACGGATGACGTTGCCTTCCTTGGTGATGACCAGGATTTCCTGGCCTTCCCGCACGGTCTGGATGCATACGGCCGGGCCGTTCTTATCCGTAACCTTGATGTTACGTACGCCCTTGCCGCCGCGATCGGTGATGCGGTATTCGTCCGGATCGGTGCGCTTGCCGTAGCCCTTGTCCGTGATGGTGAGGACCGCGCAGCCTTTTTCCACTATGATCATGCCGATGACCGCATCGTCTTGGTCCAGCGAAATGCCTTTGACGCCGCGCGTGCCGCGGCCGGTCTGGCGGAACTTGGACATGGAGAAGCGGATGGCCTGGCCCTGCTTAGTGCCTATCATGACATCGTCCGCCTCGGAGGCCAAAACCACCTGGGTCAGGGTATCGCCTTCGTCCAAGGTCAGGGCGTTGATGCCGTTGGTGCGCGGACGGGAGAAGGAATCCAGCGACATCTTGTTGATGATGCCGTGTTCGGTGACAAGCACCACGCTGCGGGCATCCTCGAAATCCTTGACGGGCACGAAGGCGCTGACATGCTCGCCTTCCTGCAGGTTGATGAAGTTGACCAGGGCCTTGCCCTTGGAGGCGCGCGCCGCTTCCGGCAGTTCATACACCTTGAGCCAATGGCAGCGGCCCATGTTGGTGAAGACCAGGATATAGCTGTGCGCCCAGGCGATGAAGAGATGCTCGACGAAATCCTCTTCCTTGAGGCCGGTGGCGGAGATGCCTTTGCCGCCCCGTCCCTGGGTCTTGTAGGCGTCCGTGCCGATGCGCTTGATATAGCCGGTATGCGATACGGTCACGATCATGGGCTCGTTGGCGATGAGATCCAGATAGGTGATATCGTCCGCGGCATCCTCGATCATGGTGCGGCGTTCGTCGCCGAAACGCTCCACAATGTCCTTGAGCTCGGTCTCGATGATGGCCATGCGGCGGCCTTTGTCCGCCAGGATGTCCTTCAGGTCGGCGATCGTGATCGTCAACTCCTTGTATTCGGTCTCGATCTTGTCCCGTTCCAGTCCGGTGAGCCTTTGCAGGCGCATTTCCAGGATGGCGTCCGCCTGCCGCTCGGACAAGCCGAATTGGGAGACCAGGCCCGCTTTGGCCGTGGCCGCGTCGTCGGAAGCGCGGATGAGCTTGATGATCTCGTCGATATGATCGAGCGCGATGCGCAGGCCTTCCAGGATATGCGCGCGTTCTTCGGCCTTGTTCAGTTCAAACTGGGTGCGGCGCTGCACCACTTCGTGGCGGTGCTCCAGGAAGTAATGGATCATCTCGCGCAGGTTCAGGGTGCGGGGACGGTTTTCCACCAGAGCCAGGTTGTGAATGGAGAAGGTTTCCTGGAGCTGGGTATGCTTGTAGAGCTGGTTCAGGATGATGTCCGGGAACGCGTCTTTCTTCAGCTCGATGATGATGCTCATGCCGTCCTTGTCGGACTCGTCGCGCAGATCGGAAATGCCTTCGATGATCTTGTCCCGCACCAGCGAGGCCATCTTCTCCAGCAGGTTGGCTTTGTTGACCTGGTACGGGATTTCCGTGACCACGATGCGGTTGCGGTTGTTGACCACTTCCACGTGCGTCTTGGAGCGCACCAGCAGCTTACCGCGTCCCGTCAGATAGGCCGCGCGGATGCCGTTGCGGCCGTAGATGGTGGCGCCGGTGGGGAAGTCCGGCCCGCTTACGAAGGCGGCCAGTTCCTCCACGGTGATTTCCGGGTTGTGGATCATGGCGATGCAGGCGCTCACGATTTCGCGGAGGTTATGCGGCGGCATGTTGGTGGCCATGCCCACGGCGATGCCGGTACTGCCGTTGACCAGCAGGTTGGGGAAGGCGGAAGGGAGTACGGTGGGCTCGGTGAGGGATGAATCGTAATTGGGGACGAAGTTGACGGTGTTCTTCTCCAGATCCTGCAGCATCATCTCGGCGAACTTCTTCATGCGCGCTTCCGTATAACGCATGGCCGCGGGCGGATCCCCGTCGACGGATCCGAAATTGCCCTGGCCGTCCACCAGCGGGTAACGCATGGAGAAGTCCTGCGCCATGCGCACGATGGATTCGTAGATGGCGGAGTCGCCGTGGGGATGGTATTTACCCATCACTTCGCCGACGATGTTCGCCGATTTCTTGTAGGGGCGATCGGCGGCCAGGTTGATGTTCTCCATGCCGTATAGGATGCGCCTATGCACGGGCTTGAGCCCGTCCCGGACGTCCGGCAAGGCGCGCGCCACGATAACGGACATGGAATACTTCAGGTAGGAGGTTTTCATCTCCTCTTCGATGAAGGTATTCACGATTTTGCCGCTCTCGGGGGCGGTGGGCAGCAGAATGGTCATTCAGTCTCCTAAGGCGTCCAGATGGCGTTACAGCGCGTCCCAATGCGATTGCAGGCCGGCCAGGCGCCGGGTTTCCCCGGGGTCCGATTGGCCGATCTGCAAAGGGGTTATGGAAATACGGTTTCGGGCTAGAGCGTAGTCGTCGGTCCCGGGAACGAAGCGCTCGCGGGGCTTGTAGCCGGTCAGGCGGAACTCGGTAATGCCGTGTTCGGTCCGTACCGCTTCATAACTGTCCTTGAACATCACCGTGCTCATGGCGGTGATTTCCGTGCCTTCGATGGCGTCCGGATCACAAGGCGGGAAATTGACGTTCCAAAGGGCCCCGGGCCCGGGGGTCAAAGCCCGCTTGGGCAAGGCGGCGGGTTTGCGCAGGAGCTTTTGGATCCAGGCTACGGCGTACTGCAAGTGGTCCGGCGCGTTCTTCCAGACGGAGACGGCGATGGAGGGGATTCCCCACATGGCGCCTTCCCGGGCCGCGGCCACGGTGCCGGAATAGACCGCGCTTAGCCCTGCGTTCTCGCCCAGGTTGATGCCGGAGAGGATGAGATCAATTTCCCGGTTCTGGAACAGATGGGCCACGGCGAACTTGACGCAGTCGCAGGGGGTTCCCATGATCTGGTATTTCGGATAAGGGGAACCGGATTCCGCCTTGAAGGCCACCCGCTTGTCATGGCCATGCGTGAAAGCCTGGGACATACCGCTTTGATCGAGGGAGGGCGCGGCCACCAGCACCTCATGCTCTGCGCTGAGCGCATCCGCGAGGACGGTCAGAACCGGACTCAGGATACCATCATCGTTGGTGACCAGGATCTTCATTCCGTACGCTGAAAATGCGGGTTTCGCGGCCTCAAAATCGAGTCGGAAAGGGTGTTCTCACAGCCCAGCAAATGTACCAATTCCAATGGCCTTTTCCAAGCATTTGCCCGGCATTCCGGAACCGTTTTACGGCTCCGGAAAAGCGCTCCGGCAAAGTCTTCTCCGGGTCCGCGTAAGCGCGTTCGCAAACGCCGTCGGCGCCGCTCCCGGCCGGGTCTTGGCGTCTGTGGCGGAAGGCGGTTTATGGCCCGCGCCAGATTAGCTAAATTGGGTTCCGATATCACTCCAACCAGGTTCCGGCAAGCATGAACTCCCCATCCCCATCGCAAGGCAAGCAACAGCCGCCTGCGCTGCCGCTGCAATCCCCCAAGGGCACCCGCGATTTCTATCCGGAGGACATGCGCGTTCAGAACCATCTTTTCGACGCGTGGCGGCGGGCCTGCCTGGACTTCGGATTTGAAGAGTACGAAGGGCCCAGCTTCGAGCATCTGGAACTTTTCACCGAGAAGTCCGGACAGGAAATCGTTACGCAGCTGTACAACTTCAAGGACAAAGGCGATCGCGATATCGCCCTGCGGCCGGAGATGACGCCGACTTTGGCGCGCATGGTCAACCAGAAGGGCAACAGCCTCAAGCTGCCCCTGCGCTGGTTCTCCATCCCGCGTTTGTTCAGGTACGAGAAGGCGCAACGCGGGCGCTTGCGCGAGTTTTTCCAGCTCAACATGGACATCATCGGCTGCGACACCATCGCGGGCGAAGTGGATCTCCTCTCCGCCATCATCGAGATGCTCAAGGCTTTCGGGTTGGGTCCGGGCGATTTCTCCATCCGGATTTCCAGCCGCCGCCTGCTTTCGGAATTCCTGGATCGGCAAGGCGTGACGCCCGATAAGAAACCTGCGGTCTACGCCGCGCTCGACAAGCGCGCCAAGATCGGGGAAGCGGAGTTCCGCAACCTGCTGCAAAAAGAAGAAATGGGTTCCAACGGCATCGACGCTATCGAGGCTTTTTTCCAATGCAAAGGCCTGGAGGATGTGCGGGCCTATTTTCCGGCGTCGCCGGAAGCCGCCGATCCCGTTCCCGCGGAAGCGGCCTTAGCCGCCGCGGTCCCGGCCGCTGCCGGCGCGTCCGCGCCCAAGCAGCCCAAAAGCGGATTGTGGGAATTGGAAAAGTTGTTTGAATACATGCAAACGCTGGGATACGGCGAATACCTGAACCTGGATCTTTCCGTGGTGCGCGGCCTGGCCTATTACACCGGCATCGTCTTCGAGGTCTACGACAAGGGCATCGGCATGCGCGCCGTGGCCGGCGGCGGCCGTTACGACAATCTGCTGGCCAGCCTGGGGGGCAATTCGCTTTCCGGAGTCGGCTTCGGCATGGGCGACGTGGTGCTGGCGGATTTGCTGCGTGAAAAGAACCTGATGCCGTCCGGGCGCGAGCCGCTGGATTATTACCTGGTGGACGTGGCTCCGGCCGATTCCAAGCTGCCCAACCCCCAACTCATGTTGCTGGCCCGGAAGCTCCGTTCCGAAGGGCGCCGCGTGGGTTATTCCCTCTCAGGCGAAAAGGTCAAGAAGCAAATGGGGCAAGCCAACGATCAAGGCGCCGCCCGCGTGCTCTTCTTCGGTTCCGATAAGGCGACGGACGGGACTTACGAAGTGAAAGATCTGAAGACGGGAGAGCAGAGCGTCTGCGCGTTCGAGGAATTATGAAGAAAAGATTTTGCAAAATCCTCCTTCTCTTATCCCAGGTAAGCCCATGACAGAATCCTCCTACCAAGGCCGCCAATCCCACATCCCCGGCATGGAAATGCCCGCCATCGAAGCCTGGGAATTCCAGTATCCCGGCACGGATACCACCATCGAGGTCAGCATTCCGGAATTCACCTGCATCTGCCCCAAGACGGGACTGCCGGATTTCGCCACCTTGCAGATCACCTACACGCCCGCAAAAGACTGTCTGGAGTTGAAAAGCCTCAAGGAGTACATCCTCAATTACCGCGACATCGGTATTTTCCACGAGCACGTGGTCAACCGGGTGCTGGGGGATTGCGTCAAGGCATGCGCCCCCAAGCGCATGGAAGTAAAGGGCGTTTTCAACTCAAGAGGCGGCATCCAGACCACCGCGGTCGCCAAATTCGGAGCCTGACCGCAGCGATCCCGGCCTATCCGAAGGCCCGCCAACCGGGTTTTCGGGCCCGCAAAAGGACCGGAAAAGTTTAACTTTTGGATTCCGACACGAAGGGAAATCATAATGCAGAAGATTCACAATTTCAGCCCCGGTCCCGGCATCCTGCCCCGCCAGGCCATGGAGGCGGGCTCGAAGGCCTGCCTTGAGTTCAACGGGAAAGGCCTCTCGCTCCTGGAGATGTCCCATCGCGGCAAGGATTTCATCGCCGTCATGGATCAATCCGTAGCGCTGGTCAAGGAACTTCTGAACGTGCCTGCGGGCTATTCCGTGGTATTCCTCCAGGGCGGCGCCAGCATGCAATTCGCCATGGTTCCGTTCAACCTGTTGGATGAGGGCGAAAGCGCCGCCTATCTGGATACCGGCACCTGGGCCAACAAGGCGCTCAAGGAGGCCAAGCTGTTCGGGAACGTCAAGGTGGTCGCCTCCTCCAAGGATGCCAATTACAATTTCATCCCCAAGGGATACGAGATCCCCAAGGACGCACGTTACTTCCACGTTACCTCGAACAACACCATTTTCGGGACGCAGATGCAGCATTTCCCGGAGTCGCCCATCCCGGTGGTGGCGGACATGTCCAGCGACATCTTCAGCCGGCCCGTGGACGTTTCCAAGTTCGGCCTCATCTACGCCGGCGCGCAGAAGAACATGGGCATCGCTGGCACCACCATGGTTATCGTGCGGGAAGATTTGCTCGGCAAGGTCAAGCGCAAGATCCCATCCATGCTGGACTACAAGATCCACATCGCGGAAGACTCCATGTACAACACGCCCCCGGTGTTCGCCGTTTACATGGCGATGGAAACCATGAAGTGGGTCAAGCAGTTGGGCGGCGTCGCCGCCATGCAGAAGCGCGCCGAGGAAAAGGCCCAGCGCCTGTACAAGGAAATCGATGAGAACCCGCTCTTCAAGGGCACCACCGCCAAGGAAGATCGTTCCCGCATGAACGTCACCTTCGTAATGGAAAAGCCGGAGTTGGAAGAGGCATTCAACAAGGCCGTGGAAGCGGCGGGCTTGTCGGGCCTAAAGGGCCATCGCTCGGTGGGCGGCTTCCGCGCCTCCATCTACAATGCGTTGGAGCTGGAGAGCATCGACGCGTTGGTCGCCGTGATGAGGGACTTCGCCAAGAAAAATGCTTGAGCGGTTCTCCGCCTTCGGCACGCTTTTACTGGTAGCCGGTTGTTGGCTCTCCGCCCCGGCGGAGGGCCATGCTTCGGACTCGGTCCCCTCCCCGGCGAAATCGCCTTCCGGCCGTCCCCTCTATCCCGGCGCTCCCCTGCTTGCCTCCGTTCCCTTCGTCGATTTTCCTTTCGCGGTCCAAGGCCGTTTCAGTACGCCCAGCATGGGCCAATCGCTGGAGTGGAATGCCGGCGCCACGCAACTGGCCGATCAATCCATAGGCTGGTTGTGGGAAGGCGCGCGCCCGGGCCTTATGCGCAACCTGGGGACTTACGCGTCCCTCGGCTTGTTCGCCTATCTCTCCGTCTATCTTCCCCTGGGGGAAGGATGGATGCATGAGGAATGGCATCGCGCGGTGCTGGCCCGTTACGGCATCCCCAGCTATGACGGCGTCTACCATTGGAACATCGGGGCGGGGGCCATCTTGGTCGATCACGTCAAGGATGCCGATCTGGCGGGGCTGAAGGCGCGCCATCCGGCGGATTTCACGCGCCTTATGGAAGCGGGCCTGGAAGGCGAGACGGAATCCGTGCGCCTGATGCGCCGCGGCAATTTCTTCCTGGGCCGTCCGTCCGATTTCGACGCCATCGCCTGGTGGACTTCCGCCGTAAACGGCGCCGCCTACCTGTACATCTGCTCCATCAAGGACTACGACTCCGATTTGGAGAGGGCGAACCTGAAAGAGGCCACGGAGAGTCAACGGGATTTCACCGGCCTGGATTTCCGCGCCTGGGTGTACGATATGCGCCATCCAAATGAAGACTATGCCGCGGGCCCGCGCGGCCGCGCCCACCCTTCCGGTTCCGGCTTCGATCGCTACCTGCGCTACTCCGATCTCTCCCGCGGCGAAAGGGATTACTTGCGCTTGCAGGCCGGCCTTTCCCTGCTCAACCTGGTATCCCCGCAAATGACCGGCCGCGATTGGCTTCCCGGAACCAATCCCTGGGATCGCCAGGGCGTGCTGTGGAATTTCGGGTTGTTCCATGAGCTCGCTCCTTTCGGATACAGCGTGGGCGCGGACGTGTTGTTGCGGCGGGGGAAATGGTCCTGGGCGCTCAACGCGCAAGGGCTCGTCAACGGCGAGATGGTGCTGCCCGGAGCAGGCGGTGAACTCTTCCGGTACCCATTGTTATTGGGCCGCAAGGAGGTTTTCCTCACCTGCGGCGGTTCCGCCTGGTTGCAACCCCAAGACCAGCTTTATCGCACCACCTCCGTGCTTCCGGGCGCGGCCGTGCTGGTGAGGACGGCGATGCCTATCCTGCCCAATCTGGAATTTTTCCTGGAAGCGGATGCCAAGACACCGGGCTGGGTGCCCGGGAATGTGTATCTGGATGCGGCCGCGCAAGGGCGCGCGGGCCTGCAGCTGAGGCTTTAAGCAAAGCCGCGGGCTTTAACAGGGTGTCGTGGTTAAGCGCTGAACCTTGCAGGGACCCTGCTATCGGACCTGCATTTTCCTATCCAAGATGGCCTTAAGCTTGGCCAGAAACTCGGCCGCGCCGAATGGCTTGGCCACGAAATGGGGATTCTCGCCGCCGAGTAGCGGCAGCTTATGCTGGTCTTCGGAATAGCCGGACATGAACAGGATCTCCATGCCGGGCCGGATGCGCGCCAGCTCCCCGGCCAATTCGATGCCGCCCATTCCGTTCATGATCAAATCGGTGACCACGAGATCCAAAGGCTGATCCGATCCGGGCATTTTCTCCAAAGCGTCTTCGCCGTTGACCGCTTCGATGACATGATAGCCATTGTCCTTAAGGACCCTGGCCAGGAACTTGCGGACCACATCCTCGTCCTCCACCAGCATGATGCGCTTCCCTTTTCCGTGCGAGACTTTGGCGACCGTCGGGATAGGTTCCGGGCTCGCCTTCCGATTGGAGAGGGGCAGGATCACCTTGAAGGTGGAGCCTTTGCCTACCGCGCTGAACACTTGGAAAAACCCGCCCAGCTGCCGGACTATGCCATAAGCGGTAGACAATCCCAGGCCGGAGCCCTTGCCGAATTCCTTGGTGGTGAAAAAGGGCTCGAACAGCCGCTCCAGCACGGAGTCATCCATCCCATGCCCGGTATCCTCTATCTCCAGATAGGCGTAATTGCCCGGCGGGAGCCCGTCTCCGCTCTCTTTGCGGATCTCGCCTACCATCCCGCTGGTATCGCGGGACCTCGCTTCCATTTTTCCGCTGCGGATCCACAGCGAGCCTCCGCCCGGCATGGCGTCCCGGGCGTTCAAGATGAGGTTAACCAGGACCTGCTGCAATTTGGCCGGATCGATTTCCGCGCTCAGGGATTCCGGCGCCAGGTTTATCTGTACGCGGATGTTCTCGTCCAGGAGCCGGCCGATCATCTTCTGCAAATCCAATATCACGTCGTTGACCTGGCGGACGTTGGGCGCCAACACCTGCTTGCGGCTATAGGCCAGAAGCTGGCCGGTAAGCGCGGCGGCTTTTTCGCCCGCCTTTTTCACTTCTATCAACTGACCATGCAGGGACGTATCCGGATGGAGTTCTATAAGGCTTAAGTCCGTGAACCCCAGGATGACCAGAAGCAGATTGTTGAAATCATGGGCGATTCCGCCGGCGAGCCGGCCGATGGCTTCCATTTTCTGGGATTGTTGCTGCTTCTCCCTGCTCAGCAGCAATTGCCTCTCGGAGGAAAGACGATCGGAGATGTCGCTTACCACCAGCAAACTTCCGCGACTCTCTTCCAGATCCTTGATGGGGTAATAGGAATATTGGATGGGGGTGCGTTTGCCGTCCAATCCCGTTAGGATGCCGCGTTGGTTCGCCGCCTCCGCATTTTCCTTAACCTCTTGGCGTTCCAGGGAAAGCATCACCGCCTCCCCCGCGTCCGATTCGATGCGGATGATTTCGGAAAGATCCGTGCCGGGCAAAACGGGTTGGGAAACCCCCAGCAAACGCAGGGCGGAAGGGTTCTGGAAAATCACCTTGCGGTCCTCGTCGAACAGCACCAAACCTTCCGCGATATTGTCGCTGATGGATTTCATCAGATTGAATTGCTGGCGCAACTGGCCCCCTTTGACGGCCATGCGGATCTCCGCCAGTTTGCGTTCCGTGATATCCATCAAGGTGACTATCCCTCCCGGCGAGCCTTCCCAGGAAAGCATCACCGGATTGGCGTCCAGCAGGTAAAAACGCGTGCCCGTGATGGGATGGTCATGGAATACGTCCAACGCGGAGATATGCCGGTGGTCCCTGATCCAATCGCCCATCAAATCATCCGATCCGGGAGCCGCCTCCGCGACGGCGGGATGCAGCCGGATCGCATCGGAAAAAATAGATCCCACGGGATTGCCGTCGCATAGTTTCTGCGCCGGCCGGTTCGACCTCAGGATCCGGTAGGACTCATCCATGATGAAAATGGGTTGGGCCACCTGGTTGAAAAGGGAGTCCCCCAACGAGCCCAGGTCCATGATATTGCGGATCACGTCATCCCCATGCGGGCTGGAGACAACCAGCGCGTCCACGGCCCCCGTGCGGATGGCATCCAAGGTGGCTTCCGCTTCGGAAAGCCTCCGTTGCAGGGACGCCACTTTATCGGCGGATTCGTCGGGCGGCCCGTCCAGGCGCGCGGGCATCCTTACAGCCTCCTGATGTTGAGGCCCATGAGCACCTGATCCTCATCCGAAAGATCGCCTATGATGCGCATGATGGGCGTGGGGAGGCTGCGCACCAGGGTGGGAATGGCGAGGATCTTATCGGTGCGGGCCTGGTTGGGATTGCGGGCCAAATCGACCACCTCCAGCTTGTAGCGGCCGCGCAGGTGCACTTCGCAAATCTTGTTCAGGTTTTCGATGGCGGCCACGGATCTGGGGGTTTGGCCGGCCACGTATAATTTAAGCAGGAATATATCGTCGTTCTGGCCGGCGGCGGCCGGAGTTTCCGTGCTTGCGTATTCCATTATCCCTCCTCGTGTCCGTTAACGGCGAAGGCCGGAATAGGATCGGATTTCCTATACTTGGCCATCACTTTCGCATCTTCCTTGAAAGCATCCTGCTCCGCCGTTTTCCGGGCGATGAACCGGGTGGTTTCCTCTTCTTCGACGGCGAATTCGGCCTGCAGCAATGCCCACTTGGCTTCCAGGGACTTGCGTTTCCGCTCCAGTTGCGTTTTCCTGTTGTCGATTTCGGCTTGGAAGTATTTGCCCGCGGCTTTTTCCCTGGCTTCCACGGACAACCGCGCGGAACCCGTCACCAGGCCCTGCGGACCCGCGTACACGTCGAGGAGATCCAGGCCTTTATCCGTGAGGACGAATTCCCGGATCTGGTTGGAATGCGGCATGCCGCGGGACTTGATCACGAACATGCCGCGATTGCGCTCGCCGTTGGATTCGATGTCCCGGACCAGGAGCCATGTGTCGATCAGGGAGGAGATTCCCACCTCGGTCGCCTCCGGCGACGATTGCGTGCCGGGCGTCAAGGACGTGAACATGGCGGTAATGCCTTCCGATTTCAGGAAGTCGATCAGGCGCACCAGCATCCCATTCACGTCCGATACGGTGCCCATGCCCGTGAGATTGGAAACGGGATCGATGACGATCACCTCCGGCTTCAGGTCCCGGACCAGTTTGTGGATCTTCACCAGGTGCATTTCCAGCCCGTAGATACTGGGGCGGGAGGCATGGAAGGTAAGCAGGCCCCGGGACACCCATTTTTCCAGGTCCAGCCCCAGGGATCCCATGTTGCGTTTGATTTGCGCGGGCGATTCCTCGAAAGCCATGAACAGGCATTTCTCCCCCCGCCTGCAGGCGGCGTCCGCGAAGAAATTGGCGATGCTGGTTTTGCCGCTGCCCGCCGTGCCGGAAACCAGGATGCTGCTGCCGCGGAAATAGCCTTTGCCTTCCATCATCGCGTCCAGGCGGGCGATGCCGGTGGAAATGCGTTCATTGCTGGCCGGATGATCCAAACCGACCGAGGAGATGGGCAGCACGGAGATGCCGCCTTCGTCGATCAGGAACGGATATTCACTGGTGCCATGGGTGGAACCGCGGTATTTCACCACCCGCAGGCGGCGCGTGGATACCTGGTCATTGACGCGGTGATCCAGCATGATGACGCAGTCGGAAACGTATTCTTCCAATCCTTGCCTGGTCAAGGTGCCATCCCCCCGTTCCGCGGTGATGACGGCGCTGAGGCCCCGGCTTTTGAGCCACAGGAACAGCCGCCGGATCTCCCGGCGCAACAGGGACTGGTCTTCAAAACCGCCGAACAGGATTTCCAAGGTGTCGATGGCGATCCGTTTCGCCCCCACCGAGTTAATGCAGGCTTGCAGGTTGAGGAACAGGCCTTCCAGATCGAACGCGCCGGAGACGGTGATTTCATTTTTGTCGATGTGGATGTATTCGACTATCAGGCCGCCTTGCTCTTCCAGTTCCGCCAAGTTGAATCCCAGCGAGGCTACGTTCTTGGCCAAGTCTTCCGGCGTTTCCTCAAAGGCGATGAAGATGCCCGGTTCGCCGAATTCCAGGATCCCGCGTACCAGGAATTCCATGGCGAACATGGTCTTTCCGCATCCCGCGCTGCCGCACACCAGGGTGGGCCTGCCTTTGGGGAGCCCTCCCGATGTGATTTCATCGAGTCCGGTGATTCCGGTAGGGGCTTTTTGCAGCATTGTTCCCGGAGTGTTGGCGCGGTGGCTGGGATTTGGCATCAAGACTCCTTACTCCCGGGACCGCAAGGCCGGTCGGTGATAGGAACGACGTATAGCCGCCTAAAGGGCGACATACGCGCAAGCACAATGGCTCGGTGGGATCGCGTGGCACGTCGCGAATTCACCCACGGGATACCTGAATGCTAATGCGGCTCAGGGGCCCAAGGGAAATGAAAATTTTCGTTTTCGGGGGGGGCAAGAAAAAAAAGCAGGCATCCCGGGCCTCAGTCCAAAAGGACATTATCGATCAAGCGGGTCTTGCCGTAAAAGGCCGCCACTGCCAGAACCGAAGGACCGGACAGGGTTTCCGCAGGCCTCAGATCAGCTTGGGACACGGCTTCTATATAATCGATGCGGGCGGGCCGGGACGATTCGATTTCCGATCGCAGGATTCCGGTAAGCGCGCGCGCCGATCTTTCCCCGCGCGCCCAGGCTTCCCGGGCCAGAAAAAGGCCGCGGGACAGAGCCGTGGCGCGGGTCTTTTCGTCCGGTGTGAGGTAGACGTTACGAGAGCTCAAGGCCAGGCCGGTCGCCTCCCTCACGGTCGGCACGATTTGCATTTCCAGGTCCACGGAAAGATCGCGCACCAGCTTCTTGAGGATCAGGGCCTGTTGGATATCCTTCTGACCGAAATAGGCGCGCCGTGGCTTGACGATATTGAACAGCTTCAGCACCACGGTGCAAACGCCCCGGAAGTGGCCGGGGCGCGAGGCGCCATCCAGGAATTCGTCCAGGCCTTCTACTTCGCAATAGCTGGAGAAGTCCGGCGGATAGAAGTCCGCGGCCTCCGGAGCGAATACGGCGGCCACGCCGGCTTCGCGGCACAGTCGGACATCTTCATCGAAAGGGCGGGGATAGCGCGAGAAGTCTTCCGCAGGCCCGAATTGCAGGGGATTCACGAAGACGGAAACCACGGTGAAGGCGTTCGCCTTGCGGCTTTCCGCCACCAACCGTAGATGCCCGGGATGCAAGGCGCCCATGGTGGGCGCGAAACCGACCGTGGCATCCGGCGCCAAGCCGTTGCGCCAAGCGCGGTACCCTTCTATGCTGGTGAAGATTTCCACGGCATCGCTCCTAGGTCTTGGAGTAGGGCGCCCCATGCGCCGCCTCCGCCCAGGAGAATCTAGCAGGATCTTTTCGGATCCATTGGGATCTATTTGAAGCGGTTTGGATCCGGGAAAAGCGTCGCATGGCCTGGGGCGGGAATGAGCCCGCGCCGAGACTTTCCATCCGATTCGAGGTCCGGGTTATGGATTGGGAGATTCCCTACTTCTTCCCCATCGACGTAGGGGAAAAGTATGTCACGCCTTCCGGCACCTTGACGATGGTATCCATCAGCAGAGACAGGTCGTCCGGATTGCGGACGAAATCGATATTGTTGGTGTTGATGATCAGCAGCGGCGAACCCGTATAGTAGTGGAAGAAGTGGTTGTAGGCCCGGTTCAAGGACTCGATATAGGCTTCTTCCATGGTGCGCTCGTAGGGTCTGTCCCGGAGCTTGATGCGGTTCATCAACGTCCTGGTATCGGCCTGTAGATAGATGGCGTAGTCCGGTTTGATCAGGCTCCGCTCCAGGATGTCGGAGAACTTGTAATACAGGTTCACTTCGTTCTCGTCCAGGTTCAGCGTCGCGAAAATCTTGTCCTTGGCGAACATGTAGTCGCTGAGGATTTGCGGACGGAACAGATCCTGCTGGTGGAAGATCTCCTGGATCTGGCGGTAGCGGGAAAGGAAAAAGAAGACCTGGGTCTGGAAGGCATAGCGGGATTTGTCCTTGTAGAAATCCGACAGGAAAGGATTGTTCTCGAACTCCTCGTACAAGGGCATGCAGCCCATGCGATCGCACAGCGCCTTGACCAAGGTGGATTTCCCCACGCCGATAACGCCTTCCACGGCCACGTAACGGATGCGCTCCGGCAACGACACCTGCGAGGCGGGCAGGGCCCGGTACTCTTCCACCTCCTGCGGGCCCTGGACTTCGATGCAACGCTGCAGTTGCCGCCCTACCGATTCCTTGAAGCCCGGTAAAACGAAATCGGGATCCAGATCGGTGAGCGGGACCAGCACGAATTGCCGATCGAGGATGGAAGGGTGGGGAACGGTGAGGCCGTCCTCATGGATGATCTCGCGGCCATAGGCGAGGATGTCCAGATCGATTTCCCGGGCGGCCCAGCGGCCGCGGGATTTACGGCCCAGTTTCGCTTCCGTCTCCAGGCAAAAGCCCAGCAAGGCGCGCGCTTCCATGCGCGTTGAGAAGCGTACGACCAGGTTCAGGTATTTGCCTTGGGGCCCGGGACCCACGGGCGCGGTCTCATAGACTTTGGATTTCTGGACGGGGGAGACGGCTATGCTCCGGATGGCTTCCAGGGCCTTCTGGATATACCCTTCGCGATCATTAAGGTTTCCGCCAAGGGCCAAAAGGACAACGGTTTCTGGGCGTGTCATGCGGTCGAAAAATATACAAATAAGGGTGCCGTGCTCTTGGGATTCCGGGATTCCGGAAGTTTGCCGAGTGCATACCGGGTAAAATTGTTATATAGATGGC
Organism: Fibrobacteria bacterium; assembly: GCA_025360005.1. Classification (GTDB taxonomy): domain Bacteria; phylum Fibrobacterota; class Fibrobacteria; order UBA11236; family UBA11236; genus Chersky-265. The sequence goes on along the minus strand of JANYDA010000032.1, from coordinate 216,408 downwards.
TTAGCCCGTCACCGCGGGTACTTCCCTTTGGAGACCTTTTTATATCTTTTCGGGTGTCTCTCATCCCTTCTTTTCCTCCAAACCCTTCCTTTCCCGGACCCACCGCATTTAAGGAGATCCATTTTGGCCACAAGACCCAAAGCCGCCATGAAAAAATCGTCGGATAAGTCCAAGGAGGAAGAGTTCTCCGGTATGGAGAACGAAAGCCGGGACTCCGTTGAGGGTCGGCGCCGGGATCAAGAGGAAGAGGATCAATACGGCGAGGGCGGAGAGAACCAGGAGAGCAACAACGCGCGCACCCTGGCGGAAGCCAAGAACCGCTGGACCGAGCTGAAAAAGCTGGGAATGAAAGAGCTCATCAACATGGGGCTCGATTTGAACATCGCCGATCCGCGCAGCCTGCGCAAGCAAGCGTTGGTGTTCTCCATCCTGGAGCGCGAAAGCGGCGGCACCGCTTCCATCTACGCGGAAGGCGTGCTGGAAGTGATGGACGAAGGCTACGGATTCCTCCGCTCCCCGGAGCATTCCTACGTGGCCGGCCCGGATGATGTCTACGTTTCTTCCACCCAGATCAAACGCTTCGGCCTGCAAACCGGCGATACCATCTCCGGAATGGTCCGCGCGCCCAAGGACAATGAGAGGTACTTCGCGCTGCTGCGGATCCAAAAAGTGAACGGCGAGGATCCGGAAGTCTGCAAGGACCGCGTATCCTTCGACAACCTTACGCCATTGCATCCGGACGTGGCTTTCAACGCGGAATACGACTCCAAGGAAATCAGCACCCGCATCATGAACCTGTTCACGCCCATCGGCCGGGGACAGCGCGGCTTGATCGTGGCCCCGCCGCGCGCGGGCAAGACCATCCTGTTGCAGAACATCGCCAACTCCATCGTCCGCAACCATCCGGAAGTGAAACTGATGGTGCTGCTCATCGACGAGCGTCCCGAGGAAGTCACGGACATGCGCCGCAACGTGCCGGCGGAAGTTTTCAGCTCCACCTTCGACGAACCGCCGGAACGGCATATCCAGGTGGCCAACATGGTCATCGAGAAGGCCCGCCGCCTGGTGGAGCACAACCAGCACGTCGTCATCCTGCTGGATTCCATCACCCGCCTGGCGCGTGCGCATAACGTGGTCATTCCGCATTCCGGCAAAATCCTCAGCGGCGGCGTCGATGCCATGGCCCTGCAGAAGCCCAAGCGTTTCTTCGGTTCGGCCCGCAATATCGAAGGGGGCGGGAGCCTTACCATCATAGCCACCGCCCTGATCGAAACCGGCAGCCGCATGGACGAGGTGATTTTCGAAGAGTTCAAGGGAACGGGCAATATGGAATTGATCCTGGATCGCCGCATTTCCGAAAAGCGCATCTGGCCCGCCATCGATGTGTTCAAGTCCGGCACCCGCAAGGAAGAATTGCTGATGACCCCGGACGATTTGCGCCGCGTGTGGATCCTGCGCCGCTACCTGCAGGATCTCTCCCCGGTGGAAATCATGGAGTTCCTGGTCGATAAGCTCAAGGGCGCCAAGACCAACAAAGAATTCCTGGATTCCATGAATGGTTGATTTCCAGAACATCGGCGTGCTGGGTTGCGGCAACATGGGCGCCGCCCTGGTGCGCGCGCTGGTCAGTTCGGGAACGGCTGCGGCCAAAGATGTCTATGTCTACGATACCCTGGCCCCGGCGATGGAAACCCTTAAGCGCGAGCTGGGCGTGCAGACTATGGTGCAGGCGCATGATCTTCCCGATCGATGCGACGTGCTGGTCCTGGCCGTAAAACCGCAGATATTCCACCATATCGCCCCCGGCCTCAAACCGCAAAGCGGCCCCAAGGAGCGCGTGGTCCTCAGCGTTATGGCGGGAGTCGCCAGCGAGAGCATCCGCTCCCATTTCCCGGATGACTACCAGGTGGTGCGCGTGATGCCCAACCTGCCCTTGTCGGTGGGGGAGGGCGCCACCGCCATCGAGACGGACGGGATCTCGGAAGCCACTTTGCTCCTGGCCGAGCATATCTTCAAGGCCACCGGACGTACCGTGCGGGTTACCAGCCACCAGATGGACGCGGTAACGGGCCTTTCCGGCAGCGGACCCGCTTATGTTTTCGAATTCCTGGAAGGCCTGATCCTGGCCGGAGTCAAAGCCGGCCTGGCGCGCGACGTTTCCGCTTCGCTGGTGCTGCAAACCGCCAAGGGCGCGCTCAAGCTGCTGGAAAGCGGCAAAGAGTCGCCCTCCTCCTGGTCCGCAAAGGTGAGTTCGCCCGGGGGCACCACCATCCATGGCTTGCATGTTTTGGAATCGGCGGGCTTCAAAGGCATACTGATAGCCGCGGTGGAAGCGGCGGTGGCGCGCTCCAAAGCGCTTTCCGGCCTATAGACAATCCGGTCGGCGCGTCTAGCGCGTTTTCCGTCCATGTAAATCTTCACGCCTTTCTTTTCCCGGTTCCGTGCATGCGGAGCCGTCTTAAGATTCCCGATTTGGAACGGAGTAACAGACCATATCTTGCCGGCAGGCCGAAAGCCAACCATTTAGAGAATTAATCACCATAAATGGCTTGTAAATACCTTATAATGGATAAATATTTATATTAAGGCCAAACAAGATGGAAGGGAAGCCCCATGAAAGTCTCGCGCGAAAAGAAGCAGGCGCACCAGCAGCTCTTCATCGATGCCCTGGTGGCGGAGGTCCGCAGCCGGGGTTACGCAGCGGTTACCCTGCGCGACGTGGCCAGGGCGGCCGGATTGAGCGACGGGGCCATCTACAAGCATTTCGCCTCCAAGGAGAAAATCCTGCTCGCCTACTACGCCGGCAAGATGGAGCGCCTCCGCCGCGAAGGGGAAACCCTGGCGGGGAAAGCCTCCTACACCTTGGTAGAAAAGCTCCAGGCGCTCTTGGAGTTCCAGATAGGACAGTACCAGGGCGAAAAGGATTTCCTGGAAAAAACCTTTCAACCCACTTTCGTCGCGGCCAGCTTGATGTGGAGCGAAGTGACCGCCCTGCGCAAGGCTTATCTGGGGATGGTAGGCGCCTTCCTGGAAGAGGCGCGGCGCAAAGGCGAGATCCCGGAAATAGCCTGGGCGGGCGTGGTCAATGAAATCCTCTGGTGCCATTATATCGGGGTGATGCTGTACTGGCTCAAGGATGAATCCGAGCATCATGAGGACAGCAGCCAATTCATCGATCGCACCTTGAATCTTTTCGCCGCCGTGGTGGGCGGCCCTTTGCTGCGCCAAGCCGAAGAGCTGGTGGGTTTTCTGGTCAACCGGCACCTGATGCCCTTGCTGCTCAACCTGGGCGCGATGGGGAGCGGGCCGCGTTCCGGGACGGCGGGCAAAGCCGCGGTTGGGGCCGGATCCAAAGGCAAAGCGGAAGGCAATGCCAAACCGAAAAGCAAATCGAAAAATCGATCGGACAGGGAACCGGAAACCGCCGCGCCTTCACGGCCGCCTAAGCGCACGCAAGCCCGGAAGTCCTGATGGCCGCATCCCGGGAAAATACTGGGTCCAAGGAAAAACCGGTCCGCGGGCCGGAAACCCGAGGCATCCCATTGTCCAAATTGGCGCGCGCGGGTTTGGCCGGAAAGGTGGCCGTATCGTCCGCCCTAAGATCCCTGCGACCGGGCAAGCGGACGCCGGAAGAGGAGTGGAGGGAACGCGGGGAGGCGTTCTTCACGGCCTGCGCGCGCTTGAAAGGCCTGCCTTTGAAGGTGGCCCAAATGCTGAGCCAGGAAGCGGAATTGCTGCCGGAGGAATTCCGCCAGGAGCTTTCCAAGTCCTGCTACCAATCGCCGCCCATGAACCGCGCGCTGGTACGCCAGGCGGTTTCCGCTAACCTGGGAGCGCCTCCGGAAGCCCTCTTCAAGAGTTTTTCGGAAACGCCTTTCGCGGCGGCCAGCCTGGGGCAGGTGCATTTGGCCGTCACCCATGACGATCGCAGGATCGCGGTCAAACTGCAGTACCCGGGCATCGCGCGGACGGTCCGCAACGACCTGGCCGTGGTGGGCGGTTTCGCATCCGCGCTCCCTTGGCTCAAAGAAGTGCAGGGCGCCTGGACGGAAGTGGCCGATCGCATGTTGGAGGAGTTGTCCTACGGCCATGAGGCCAGATGGACGGATTGGTTCCGCGGGAACCTGGGTATCTCCGAGGTTACCGTGCCGGCCGTACACGCGGCCTATAGCCGGGAGACCATCCTGGCCACCGATTTTCTGGAAGGTGCCCATTTGGCGGAATGGCTGGCGGGCGGCCCCGGCCAGGAGGAGCGGGACGCGCTCGCGAAAATCCTCTGGAGCGTCTACCTGAAATCGGTGTACGTGCTCAACGCCCTGAACGCGGATCCCAATCCCGGCAATTTCCTGATCCGGATCGGAAAGTCCGGATCGAAGCGGGTGCAGGAAGACGGCAGCGTGGCCATGCTCGATTTCGGATGCGTCAAATCCTTCCCGCCTTCCTTCAGCGCCAACCTCAGCAAGCTTTTCGCCATGCATGCCAAAGGCTACCGGGGGAACGGCAATGCCTATTCCCTGGTGGAGGAATACGCTTCCATCGGCATCCTGCGCATTACGGACAGGCGCGCGGATTTCTCCGGGTTGGAAAAGCATTTGCGTTCGATGGGAGAATGGGTCTTGCGTCCCTATCGGAACGCGGTTTTCGATTTCGGATCGGCCGGGAACTATTTCCAGGAATGCCGGGCGGAAGCGTGGAGCCTGTTCCGGAGCGTGAAGGGGATCGAGTTCGCTCCCGATTTCGTATTCCTGGATCGCGCGCGTTACGGCCTGTACCGCACCTTCCAGCGCCTGGGCGCGCGCGTGGCGATGGGGAATGAATGGGAAGGCGGCTATCCCGGATAAGGGATAACCCTATCACGGAGGGGACTCCGCGATAACGCATCGGTTGCTTCCCGCCCCATCGGGAAGGGTATAATAGCGAGGTGAAATCCACCCCGCGGATCCTTCTCTTCGCATCCTGCTTCGCGTTCGCCCCGGCTTGGGGCAAGATCGCCGTCAGCGTCTTGGGCGCCTACGTGGAAGGGCGCGACTCCGTTTTCAATGAAGGCCTCTCGCGGGACATGGGCCAATCCCTGGCCGACGATACTTCCCTGCTGGTCTTCGATCTCCGCAAGAAAAACGCGCGTTCCCTGGACTCGGCGCATGCCAAAGGCGGCATCGCGCAGTTGTCGCTGCTGGCGCCTATGAATGCCAACGCCGTAAAGTGGGGCCTCATCGTCGAATGCATGGAGTTGAAAGAGGAATACCGCTGCCGCGTGGAAACGGTGGATCTGTTCACCGCCGTGAACCGCGTGCCGGATACCCTGCACATATTGCTGGAGGCGGGCGAGAAACGGAAGCTGTTCTCGCAAGCCATCATCCGTCCTTTCGAAGCGTCCTTCGCGGTCAAGAAGGCCGAGGCCGCCGCCATGGGCACTTTGAAGCTCAAGGTGCCGGCCAATCCGGCCATGCTCGTCCGCGGCCTGGCCATACTCCACAAGGGCGCCATCTCGGAAGTGCCGGTGGGCACCACCTTGATCATAGGGGATGCGCCGCGGTTGGTCATCGTCAGCATGGAGAATATCCACTACGTGCTCTATCCGCATTCCTCGTATACATACCTGCTGCCCAAGGTGGTCCAGTTGAACCAGGGCACCCTGGGCATTCTCAAGGGAGTGGACTCCGCTTCCGTCGAGGGGAAGCTGCGGCAGGCCACCGCTTTCAATCAAAGCAATCTGATCTGGAAGACGCTAACGCAGGTGGCCGCCTTGGACAGCAGCAACCTATTGTGGAAAGGTCTCGGCAAGGTTACCTCCCTGGACAGCCACAACCTGCTGCTGAGGAATTTGCAGAAGGTGACATCGCTGGACAGCAGCAACCCGCTTTTCAAGACCTTCGGAAAGGTGACGGCCCTGGACAGCAGCAACCTGCTCTTGCGCACGCTGACCCAGGTGGCCGCCCTCGACAGTTCCAACCTGGTCTGGAAAGGGCTGGGCCAGGTTTCTTCCCTGGACAGCAACAACCTGATTTGGCGCAAGCTGGGGGAAATCGCGTCCTTGGACAGCAACAGCATCTGGCGCAAGTTGGGCCTGCTCGCTTTCCAGGACAACAGCGTGGTGCTAACGCCCTCCTTCATCGTGCGCGGGCAGCCGCAGGCGGTGATGTTCCGGCATGACGGCAGCATCTCCACCATGGAAGTGGTGAAAGGGGTCATGTCCGCCCAGCCTTTGCTGAGCTCGCAAGGCCCAATCGCCGTGGGCGCTTTGCATTCCGTCAAGACGCGGGGCTATTCCCTTAAGCAGGAACGCCTAAACCAAGTGCACGCCGACAGGATATTGCGCGAGTTCGAATCGGTGGATCCCAGCCGCGGTTCCCGTCCTTTCGCCATGTTCCTGCCCGGAAAATTCTTCGGAGCCGGGTCGGCGTTGCGCACCGCGGACAAATCCGTCCAGGCCTTCCTGGTTTCCGAAACCCGCGAGCTGGATATGGAAATGGACGTGCTCTCCTCCGAAAAGGAAGGCTGGGGCGAGTTCGGAGGAACCTTCCGCGCCGGCGCGCAGGAATCCGGATGCTATCTCTGCAGTCCGGATCGACTTGGCCCATGACCAGGTTCGCGTTTCTTGCCGGCTTGATCCTGATGGCGGCGGTATGCGTCTGCGCCCAGAAACCGGACACGACGGAGGGCGCCCAGGAACATGGCTTCCCCTGGATAGCGCATAGCTCCGTCGACGCCTTTTACCTGAGTTCGCCGGCCGAACCCGGCAAGGCTAATCCTTACCAGGTCAGTCTCTACCAGGGGTTCACCATCCAGTCGCTGGCCTTCGCCTGGTTCCATATCGGGCTGCGTTCACGGGAAACCCTGGCGCCAGGTTTCTCCGCGCCTTACCGCGAGCCCTTGGCGCTCAAACTCCAGGCCAGCGCGGAAATCCTGCGCGACTATCTGTATGTTACCATGGGCGGGAACATTCCCCTCTACGGCGATACCATCCCGATTGCGGACTCGCTTGCCCTTTACCGGGTCACCAACGGATACAGCCCCATGCCCTTCTCGGCATTCCTTTCGCCCCGGGCTTTGCAGGCGGCGATATTCGGACGCTATGCTTGGACCAATTGGACCTTGCTCGGAGGATTCGGGTACGCGCGCCCCGCGCTGTTCCACTTGATCCAGGACAGGGCTTTTTTCCCGGCCGCCTATTTCGACTTTTCCGGACGGGCCGTCTACCAGACACGGGAAGGCCGCCATCGTTGGGACGCCAAGGCTTCCCTTTACGGGGACGAAGGCAATGACATACGCATCCCGGCCCACAATGAAGGAGACCTGTACCAGCTGCGTTACGAGTACCTCAAGTCCCTGAAGCGCGTGGCCTGGCAAACGGGACTGGGCGCGGCCGTAAAGATGCCGGACGCCAACCGGCGCTTGAAGTTGATATCGGACTTGCAGCCGCCCGATAGGGACGATAACCTGCAACGCGTCTACCTGGAGTTGTCGCTGGTGTGGGCTCCCGATCCGGATATTCTGTGGCGTTTCCACTTGGCGCCCAAAGCCGTTTTCTCATGGAACGGATCCCAGATCGGCCATGAGACGGAAGCGGGCCTGGGCATGGGATTGCGCATCTGGGAATACCACCGCATCCGCGTGGCGGGAACCATTTTGTATGGTCAGGTGGCGGATAGAACCTATACCGGATTCGGCATCCACGGCGAATTCGCCTTTCGTCATCTGGGATTCCAGGATATCGATGAGGGCGGCGATCCGGGGGATAAGGAATGAACGCGCCGACCTGCGGAATCGGATGCCAATGATCCAATCCGGGACTTACGGGGTGGTGTCGGAAAAACCGGGATGGGGAGGAGGGTTGTTTTCCGCGGCGGCGGATTTGGCCGTGGGGACGCGGTTGTTGGCGCCGGGAGCCAATCCCAATTTCATTCCCGCGATACTCTTGCGAATGATGAGGGCGGTTTCGTGCGGCCGGTTGAGGATGTCTTCCGGCTCCTGCATCACGCCCTTGGAACGCCAATACCAGAAAAGGGTTTCCCGCAGCACCGCCAACAATAGGATTGCCAGGGTCGCCCCGATGACGAGGAAAACCAAGATGAGCAGCAACGCGCTGAAACTCCCCATGGAATCGTCTCCATCCCGTTGATTCACCGATACAGGTTTATAATAATTCCGGCCTGAACGCGTGGCTTGAAGATTCGTCCGGTTTTTTTTTAACCATTCGCCCCGATAAAGTCAAAATCGGGAAAAAAATCGAACAGCGAAAGAACCCGCTTGTCTTCCCAAATCCGGGAATACCTCTTATGCGGCCCCAACCGGGCCGGGGCCAAACGGGATCGGGCCTTCCCGTAACCGCCGCTTCGGCCTGCTCTCCCGCGGCGGTGAAGGTTGCCCGCGCCATTTTCCGCGAAACTGATTCCAATGCGCTTCCCTGACAAATTAAAGGTCAACCGTCACGGAGATCAAATTTACAATTTTGTTTCCGACCGTAAAGATGAATTCAAGCAGAACAAAAATCACGTTTCCACCGTGAAGGCGGCGCGGATCAGGGAAAGAAGGGGGATGGAACCGGCCTTAAGCCCCCGCATGAAGGGGGCCTGTGCTAGGCGTAGACCTGGTAGTCGATTTCCGGGAAGACGTTGTCCGTGGCTTCCAGGTTCCGGAGGAAGGGCTCATAGATGGAAGCGGTGCGGATTTGCCGGTATAGCTCCAGGCAATTGTGTACATGCACCTTGGTGCGCTTGACCGCATAGTCAACCATGGTGCCCGTTTTCATGATAAAGGCCCAATCCGATGACTGCGCCAGCAGGAGCTCCCGCGCCATCTGGTTGCGCGCGCGGCGATCCTGATCCCCTGCCGAGGGCAGGCCGGCCACCTCATGCATCAGGTCCCCGATTTCATGGAGATGGGGATAGATCCAATCGTTGCTGCCGTTCAACCACACGTCTGCATAGCCTCCGGCGCCCCAGGAAGAGAAGGCCGGATCCGATCGGGGGGCATCCCGGTGGGACATCAGGTAGTCGCGCGGGGTGGACAGGTGCACGCGGTGGTTCTTTTCCGTGAGCAGCTTGCGCATCACGTTCCCAAGGAACATCGGTCCCTCGTACCACCAATGGCCGAAAAGCTCCGCGTCATAGGGGCATACGATGCAGGCCGGGGTGCCCAGCCGTCCGGAAAGCCATTCGTCCTGCTTGTCACGGTTGAATATGAAATTATCCGCATGCTCGCGGGTGGCCTGCTTGGCGGCATCCTCGACATACGGTTCCTTGGAATTGCCCTTGCCGGTGATGCGGTAGTACTTGATGCCGGTATTGATGCGCAGGCCCATGGGATGGATATACGGGCCGATGTACTGCATGTCCAGATCGAACCCCACGTCCCGGTAAAATTCCCGGTACCGGAAGTCCCCCGGGTATCCCTCCTCCGCGGACCAGACCGCCTTTGAGGATTCCTGGTCGCGGGCGAAGGCGAAGGCGCCATGCGGCGTTTCCACGGGAGCGTAATTGCCTTTGGGCGAAGGCGGATCCCCTTGCAGGATGCCGAGCGTGTCCACGAAGAAATACTTGAGGCCGGCTTCCTTGATGAGCTTGTCCAGGCCGCGATAGTAGCCGCATTCGCCCAGCCAGATTCCCCAGGGTTCCTGCCCGAAGTGCTTCCAGTAATTGCCCACCGCCACGGCCAATTGGGCCTCGACCGCGCGCGGCGAGATCCGCAGGTTGGGCAGAAAGCCATGGGTGGCTCCGCAAGTGATGATTTCCAGGTTGCCCAGCTTTTGGAATTTCCGGAAGCCGTTCAGCAGGTTGCGATCGTAGCCGTTGAACACCTTGTGGCATTTCTCGAAAAGATTGCGGTACATGGCCGCCAGGTAGCAAAAGGCAGGATCGTTCTTGGTCCGGGTGCATTCCTTTTCCGCCAGCTCGCGTAGTCTATTGATGTGATTAATGTAACGTGTTTGCAGCAATTCATCGGCGAGCATCTCGCACAAGGGCGGGGTCAGGCTCATGGTGATCTTGAAAGGCAGGCGCTCCTTGGCCAAGGCCTCGAACTCCTGAAGCAGGGGGATATAGGTCTCGGTTATGGCCTCGAAGAACCAATCCTCTTCCAGGAAGCGGGCATGTTCGGGATGTCGGACGTAAGGCAGATGGGCGTGCAGTACGAAATTCAGGTAACCCATCAGTTCAGGACCAACTCCTTGAGGTCATAAGTGAAGGAGCGGCTGGCGCCTGAAAGGGAGGTCAACTCTACCTCGAGGGTATCTTTGCTGTGGGGGAATTCCGTTTTGAAAAAACCCCGGTCGTCGATGAAAACGGCGTTGCCGCTGACGGAGACGCGGATTCCCGGCCGGACCTTGCCGGAGACTTCCAGACGCGCCTTGGCTGCGGAAGAGCGCGGTTTGGCCGCGCGTGGAACTGATTGCGCGGGCTTCCCATCGGCTGAACCGGCTATGTTTTCCCCCGCAATGGCGCTGGACCAGGACGAGGAGCTCATGCTTTCCGAGCTGAGGTTCCATTCCGGCACGAAGCTGCGGATATCCTCGACTACAAGGTGATCGGAACTGCCCAAGGTCTTGGTATGGCTGGAGGAATAGGCCAGGATCTCCCCCTGGTCGGCAAGGCGCTTTTGCGTGGCCGCCCAGCTTTCCGGAAGCTCCGAGAGATTGGATCCGATGATGGAGATGAAATGGCCGACTTCGGAAAGCCATCCCAATTCCACTTGATACCGCTGGCCTACCTGGGGTACCCCGAAGTACCATTTACGGGCCCAGAAAAATACGGGGATGAAGGTGAAGTTGGGTTCAAATAAAGACTTGGACTCCCAGTTGATTTTCAGAGTCTCGCGATAGTTGCCTCCCGGCAGTTTCGCCCGTCCCTTTTCCTCTACCAAGTTCGGTGTGAGCTCCCAATAGCAGAACATGTATTCCGGATCCTTGGGCATCAAAACCAACTTGGGTTGGCTGTAATGTCCGGGCAGCTCCGGAGCCACGTCGGGAAATCCGAAATCCCGCTGCGCGGGCTGTTGTTGAAAGCTCTTGGTGCGCCAGATGCGTTCTTTGGTTTCGCCCGCTTTGATGAGGGAAATGGAAAACTCGTCAAGGCTCAAATCGCCGTCGGATTGGGCGGTTTCGGCCTTACCGCGCGCGCGCGCGGCGGGTTTCAAGGCGGCCGGCCTTTTGGAAACCGGGGCGGAGGCTTTTCGATTGGCTTGGGAAGGGGATTGGGATTTTCCCGGGGATGTCCGTTCTTCGGCCTTGGATTCCCTGGAAGCCGAGGCGGACTTGGAATTTGCCTTGGCCGGTTTCGAGTCTTTACCGGATTTTACTTTTTTCGCAGCGGGGGCGGGAATGGACTTGGATGCGGATTTGGCCCCTTTCCCCTTACCCTTGGTGTCCGAGGAGGAGGCATCCTTGGATTTGCCGGAAGGGCGTTTAGAGTTCTTATCCAGTTTGTTTTTCACGGTCGAACCTCCAGGGAGTCGCACCGGTTATCTGCGTGTGCGGATTGGCTGTCCCCATACGCTGACACCGGTCAAAGTCACGGAAACTTTCAAAAAATCCTCTGACCATAAACTATTTTCTAGCCTGCCACGGTGTCCATACTTTAATGCGACATCGAGAATGTTTCCTCTTCTCCCCAAGGGCAACCCGCTGCCCAAGGTTGCGAAATAGAGGTTGGTCTCATCCAAATATAACCTTTCAAACCCTAAGCCCCCTCGAAACGCAACTTTTCGGAAATAGGGCTCGTAAGGGCTGGCGACACCTTGGTATTCATAACCCAGACCGGCATGGAGCGCGGGATTCAGCAATTGGGAATAGGCGTTGTCCCAGGCTTCATATGCGAAATCCGCCGCCAGGGTCTGGTTCGCTTTGGGCTTGTACGATCCTCCCACTTGCAATGTCCAAGGCAAATCGCGCTGGTCTTCGCTTTTTTCCGTGGAGACCATATTGGTAATGGTGCGATTGAAGGTCCTATCCAGGCTGGTGGCCAGTGTTCCCGTCGCCGCCAGGCTGAAGGTCTTTTGGCGGAAGGTCACGGACGCGGAAGGGTAATTGCCGCTGCTGCGGGTCGACAGGGTATCCCCGTTCAGATTCTTGCCGTTATATAAATCTTCAGAGTTGGGGTTCTGATTGAAGGCGCCGCTTTCGATGGTGCGTTCCTTGCCGATCAAAAAGTGATAGCCCAATGCCAAGGCCAGGAAAGGCTTGGGCGCATAGGCAAGGGTGCCCGCCAACTCGTAGATTCCGCCTTCCGTGGTATAGGATTCAACCACATTCGGATCGGTCTGGATCTGGGGCAAGATGCTGTAATTGCGGCCGAAACGCTGGCGATAATACAGGCCGACGTTCAAGGGCCAGCGGGTTTGAAAGTTCAGGGCGATGTCGGGGAGGACGAAGCTGGTGGTCCGGTTGGAGGTTTCGTCGTCACGCACCCAATCCAAGTCCGTGTCGAAGGTTGCCGAGAAAGAGGTCTTCTCATTGAAGGCGGTTTTGGACGGGTTGGGAATGGAAGGGCCGAAGCGGTTGATGGAAGCCAGTCCGGCTTCTCCCATGCCTTTTTCCCGCGCATTATACGGGCTGATTTCCGGGCCGAAGCCTTCCTTGAGAACGCTTAGGGGAGAGGTTTCCCCAAAGGAAAGGGAAGCAGCCAGGCAAAGGGCTGCGCTTGCGGAAAGGAGACGCGAAGTTCGGAACGAAAGTAAGCCCATTTCAGCGCGCCTTCAAAGGATAGAGGTAAAGATCCACGTCGACTTTCAGGTCATTGCCTTGGATGCGGGGAACCACCACGGATAGCACCGGATATTCAACCACCACCGGGACCTTGTCTTCGCCGGAGACAGCGGCGCCGTCTTTGTCCGTCAAGGTCTTGGGGTCCACCGCTGGAAAAGCCGCGGGCTGGAATTGGAAATCCTGCAATACGCTCGCATTCGATTGGGTCCGGTTGAGCAGCCGCTGGAACCCGTCCGTTGCCCGCAGAGGCAATTCGGTTTGCCCCGGCTTCAGGAATCGCGGCAAGCGGGTGGCCAAATCGGTAATGGTTTCTCCCGTTTGCGGATCCCGGTACTCGTTGTTCTCCACTTCCGCCTTGTTGGTGAAATAGCTGCGGACCAGCAAGGAGGCCTCTTGGGAGGTGAAGTCCAGGTACAGGCGGGTGGAGCCGTATCCCGTCAATATCGTGGTTCTCTGTTTCGCTTCCCCCACCCGGACGAACAAGGTGTCGTTCTTCAGGGTATCCACCGAATATTTGACGATCACGGTGCGAAGCGAATCGCCCGGCTTCCTGGCGTCCGCGTAGACGATGCTGACGTCGTCATGGATTTTTCCGGGCTGCCCCGACTCATAGGTGTGGAAAAGAACCTTGGAAGTGTTATCCAGGACCGTATCGATGCGGATGCCTCCGGCGACGATGTCCCCCAGGAGGGTGTCCATGGCGGTGATCATGTTTATGATCAAGGGATAGCCGCCTTCAAAATTGGAATGGGCCGCATCCAGGGGAAGGGTGATTTTCGCGAAGGGCACGAAGTAGGCGGCGTCATAGTCGCCCGAGGCCGCACGGGGCTGCACCGGCAGGTGCTGGAGCCGCAGGCTGGCGTCGATGCTGTCCAACAGGGTCTTGCGATCCAGGATAACATGCAGGCCACGTATCTTGCCGGTTACGATATTGTTCTTGGGGCCCGCGTACTTCAGGGTGTAATTGACCATGGTTTTGCCGCTCGCCAGAAGCATGGGCCGCAATCGGTTGGCGGTGGGCACTCCGGTGATGCTGTCGTAATTCCCGAACACGAGAAGAGGGCCGTAGACCAGTTCCGCTTCCGTGCTTCCCGTGAAGCCGCCCAAGCGCAGGATGCCTCCCGGAGCATCGACGCTGTCCTTGGAGATCCGGACCAAACGCATCTCCAGCATATGCTTGACGCCGCGCGCAAGGGACAACCGGCCATGCAGGTTGGGAAGCGGTTTGGCCTGGGGCGTGTTCCTTGTATACGCCGAGTCGTAGCGGAGGTAAATGGTATCCCGGATCATGTGCGAGGTGTCCAACGCGGCGAGGGTATCTTCCCGGTTCAGATAGCGGCGGTTCCAAGTGTTGACGGTATCGGTCCATTGGTCGTCGGTGAGGCCAAGGCTGGTAGTCTCCCAGGTAAGGACTTCAAACGGGATGGAATCGATGGGGTGGGCGGGGTCCGTGGCGACCGAGGCATGCAAGGCGCTCAGGCCGGAGGTCCAGGCCGGAAAGCCCAGCGAAAGCTTGAGCGTGAACGCCTTGGTGATATCCATATTATAAAGGATGGCGGTATCGCTGATTTGGAAAGCGATGCGGCCTTCGGCCGAGAAGTCCCCGGAGCGGCCGACCAGCATGGTGCTGTCCCCCAGATGGGAGCCCTCGCCATCCGTGGTCCAAAAGCTGTCGACGGGGATATTCTTGAGGGAAACATGGTAGAGCGGATCCTTCAGCAACACACCGTTCTGGGCCAGGTATTCCCCGCCCGTGCGGTTGGGGCCATCTGAAATGCAGGACGATACCGCCAGCGCCAGCGCTCCGGCCGCAAGGACCTTGAGGATGGAACGGGAAGGGAAACGAAAGGCAAAAATCGGCTTGGCACCCATAGGGGGGATAAGGCTTTCTGCAAATCCGGGCTTTGCAAATGGCGGGGAAATTCACCCGCCAGTTAAGTCCCTCCATGAGGGAGAACCGCGTGAAAATATAAATATTCGGGCCTGGAAAAAATCGCCGGCGGGAAATTCCTACATTGGGCCCATGGCTTTCAACGCTTGCTTCAAAGGTCATCGAACCGACAACACGTTTCCCTTGGACCAAGTCGTTTATCGCGATTCGGACGGGGGATTGCTCGAAGTAGAGCACGATATGGTGCAATTGCGTACCCGCTCCGCCCAGGATTGGAAAACCCTCTTTGAATCCCGTTGCGGCAGCCACCAATGGCCTTACGCTTCCGGAGTCTGGGGCAAAAAGGAATGGGTGCTTCCCGGCATCGCCGACGAGGACATCATCTCCCTGAACGAAGGCTGGACCAATCTGTTCTATGCCAAGCGTTTAGGCGAGCACGTGGGCCTGGACGATCTGTGGATCAAGTTGTGCGGCAACAGCCACACCGGCTCTTTCAAGGACCTGGGGATGACGGTACTGGTCTCCCAGGTGAACCATATGCGCCGGAGAGGCGTGCCCATCAAGGCGGTGGCTTGCGCCTCTACCGGGGACACTTCCGCCGCGCTGGCCGCCTATTGCGCCGCGGCCGGAATCCCTTCCGTCGTCTTTCTGCCGGGCAATAAGATCAGCGTGGCCCAATTGATCCAGCCCATTTCCAATGGGTCCATCGTCATCTCCCTGGACACGGATTTCGACGGGTGCATGAAGGTGGTCCAGGAAATCACGGAGGACAAGAGCCTATACTTGGCCAACTCCATGAACTCGCTGCGCATCGAAGGACAGAAAACCATCAGCCTTGAGCTCTGCCAGCAATTCGGCTGGGAAGTGCCGGACGTGATCATCATCCCCGGCGGTAATCTGGGCAACGTGTCCGCGCTCGGCCGCGGATTCGACATGATGCTGGAGCTGGGTCTCATCGATCGCAAGCCCCGCATCGTGGTGGCCCAGGCCGCCAATGCCAATCCTCTTTACCGCGCCTTTCAATCCGGCTTCTCCAAGTTCGCGCCCATGCAGGCCGGGAAGACGGAGGCTTCGGCCATCCAGATCGGGAATCCGGTCAGCTATGAACGCGCCGTGCGCGTGCTGAAGAAATATTCCGGCATGGTCTACCAGGTGACGGAAGAGCAATTGGCGAACGCGGCCCACCTGGCCGATCGCACCGGCCTGTACTGCGATCCGCATACGGGCGTGGCCATCGGGGCCTTGCTGCAAATGGTCGACGAGAAGGCGGTTTCGCGCAAGGATCGGATCGTGGTGGTCTCTACCGCCCATGGCTTGAAGTTCTCCGAGTTCAAGACCAAGTACCACAAGTCCGAACTGGCCGGAGTGAATGCCAAGTACGCGAATCCGATTTCCGAATGCCCCGCCGACACGGAAAAGGTCCGGGCCATCCTGGAGAAGCGTTTCAAGGAAATGGTGTAGGTCGGGGGGCGGCGGCCTGAGCGAATTGGCCGCCGGGATTAAAGCCTAAGCTTTATCCTTCTTCAACATGGCGAGCACATCGGGCACCATATCTATGGCTTTCCCGAAAACATCCTTCTCACGGGTCAGGCTCATCAAGCGCGCATTGCCTTCGCTCACCACGATGAACGCGATGGGTTCCACCGTAAGCCCGCCGCCGGAGCCGCTCAATTCCGACTTGCCGGTATTGGCTCCCAATCCGAATCCCAAGGAGACCTTGGACACGGGGATCAAGGTGGTATTGTCCACCGTGATCGGCTTGCCAATCACGGTTTCAGTCTGGGCGATGCCGCGCAGTTTTTCCAAAATCACCGAGGCGATGTTATCGATGCTCATTCCCGAAATATATGTAATTACCGGGGAGGGGGGAATAATCATTTCCCATCCGCCTGCCGCCTACCGCCCGCCACCATGCTTTCATCCGCGCTCCGCATAAACTTGTTTGCCTGTATCGACCCTTGCATCCGCGTTCTGCGGATCAACGGAACGAAAGGAGAAACCTCATGCGTGCGATCAAAACATTAAGGCTTATCATTTCCCTGCTGGCGCTCTCGGCAGCCGCTCGGGCCGAGGCCGGTTGGGGCCTTGGCCCGCTGGCGGGGATCAATCTGGCGAATGCCGACGTGAAAGGGCATACCACCCATTCCATAACCGGCTGGGCCTACGGCGCCCGCATGGAAATGGGATTGATGCTTCCGTTCCTGGGCATAATGGTGGATCCGATGCTGGTGGAAAGCGGCGTCAAGTTCGACGCGGGGGGTAACGCCATTCCCGGGCGCGGCCGATTCGTGAACCTGGAGGTTCCCGTGCTTCTGAAAGCGCGTTTGGGCTTGGCGGGCCTGGGCGTATACGGTTTCCTGGGCCCGGATGTGGTGTTCAATACGGACGCCAGCGGCCACGTGGCGACCGATGGAGATTTGGGGAATTCCGGCGTGGCCAAAACGGGGCTGGCGGGGCAGGTGGGAGGCGGCATCGATTTCGGCCTTACCCCGCTGATCGAGATTACCGCCGATGCCCGGTATTCCCACGGATTCACCAATTTGCTGGACGGGGCCAAAGGGGATGTTCGCGAATGGCGGAATCGCGATGTGCGTCTGACAGCCGGGATTCTTTTGCACTCCCCTTGAGCATTTAGGGTGGCTCTCACAGGGTTCCGCGTATTACCATATCAAACAACCAACCCGGGGGATCCCATGCTGGCCAAGAACGATTCCAGAAATGATCGTCGGGATGACATTTACCGGTTCCAAGTTTTGTCCGGTCTTCTCGACTGCTACGCGGACTTCCTCTCGGCGCAGCAAATGGAAACGGTTGTCCGGGATTCCGCGCGCATTTTCGTAGAGCGCGACTCCGCCAGCGAGCGGGAGACCTGTTTGCAATTCATCAAGAAGTGCGAATGCATCATGGAGGCGCTCGTCTCCATGAAGGAAGCCTCCTTTAGGCACAGCACGGTAGCCTAGCAAATCCCGGCTACAAAAGGCCCGTCGATGGGAACGGATTCGGCACCCGCCGGAATTTCCGGCTTCCTTCTCCCATCGAGCCCGCTCGGGGCCCGGGAGCCTTGCTGGCTCCTTCAATGTCGACTTAAGGGAAAAGAAAAGTGCGAGTGCCAGGAGTCGAACCTGGAATCTTCTGATTCGTAGTCAGATGCCTTATCCAGTTTGGCCACACCCGCATAATTTGGGGAAGGGGAAAGATAAACAACCCGCGTGAATCTGTCAGCCTTAAGGCCGTTTTTCCTGCGAGATTTTCCGGAAGGGTCCCGCCGACGGTGTCAGGGTTTGCCGCGGAGAACCCGCAATCCAAGCCGGTAAAAGCCCTTGGTATTTTCCGGAATGCTCAATCTGACGGCATAGATACCGGCTTTTTGAGAATCATGGAAAACATGAAAATGCGTGGTGAAATCGGCGGTGAATTGAGAAGCCAGTATCCCACGGGTCCGGGTCGAGTCCGAGTAGAATGATGAGTCGGTAAAGGAAAAGTCGGCCAATGCGGAATCCAGCCCCTTCTCCGGGAACGGACCGGCGATCTGCATACGGAGGTTGAGGGATTTGGAACAAGCCAGCGACAGTTTCAGGGTATCGGGCGGGACCATGCGGACGATTTTGAAATCCTGCCTGTCCTCCTTGCCGAAATTGTTGTTGAAGTTGAGCCAGCCTTCGGTAACGATGGTGTCCGTCAACGGAGTGCCGTCCACCCACATGGAATCGGGGGTGAAAAGGGAGTCGTAGCTGTTAAAGGTAGTGTCGATGAAATCCCGGTCCGCCCAGGCATAGGGCGCGAAGGATTCCGAAATCTCCCCGCGTCCATTCCCGGCCAGGTCCTTGAGTCCGGCGAGCGTGAGCGAAAAGGGGGAGTCGATGTTGAAGTGGGGCGTGCCGGAGGTTTTAGCCGTGCCGAAGATGAGCAGGCGGTCGCGGCCCTGGAAGCGGTGCTGTAGGCCCTCCTGGGGAGAGACGGCTATCGCCAGGCCCGCGGTGTCGATGGCTTCGCTGAAATCGATGGCGATGGTATCGGTGACGCTGAAGCGGTATTTCCCTTGCGACTTTTCCAGGTTTATCATAGGATCCGGTGGGGTGGTATCGGAAGGCTCGCCGGTCCCGCATCCCGCCAAGGAAAGCACGGAGCAACCCAACGACAAGGCGGACGCCATTTTGTTCCAAACTTTACCTGAATCCATTCGGCCACTCCTTGCTGGGCGCCTTCCGTGCCCCGGCCCGCGGATGACGATGCCTTTGGGGCCACCGGGGGCCTGCGGATACAAGCCAGCAAGATAAAAAAAACCGGGAAGTAATTTTTACCTTATGCGTGCATGTTCACAAAACTGATCCGGGGAATCGCCTCCCTGTTCTCCGATTGGTTCCGCCTGGTGCGCCGGGATCTGGGGAAACCCGCCTATCGTCGCAGCGTGTTCCGGTGGATCCTGATACTGGGATTCCTTCCCGTGTTGGGAACTTTCCTCATGGCCGCCGTGGCGGTCCATTACTGGCGCACCCTGCCTTCCCTGGAAACCATGGAGCGCATCGAACCCAACCTCATTACCAAGGTGTACGATAAGGACACCGCGCTGGTGCACGAGTTCTATACCCAGCGCCGCATCTGGACGCCGGCGGCGCAAATCCCCAAGGCGCAGAAGCTGGCCGTCTTCGCCATCGAGGATCAGAAATTCTACGAGCATTGGGGCGTGGACCTGGCGGCCTATCCATCCGCATTGTTGCCGGCTTTAATGGGCAAGCGCGCGCGCGGGGCCTCCACCTTGACCCAGCAATTGGCCAAGAACCTTTTCCTGACGCCGGAACGCTCCATCGTCCGCAAGCTGAAGGAAATCCTGGTGGCCGTCCAGATCGAAAGGACATACACCAAGAACGAGATCCTGGAATTCTATTTCAACCAGGTCTACCTGGGATCGGGAGCGTACGGATTCGCCGCCGCCGCGCAGCGGTATTTCTCCCGGCCCCTGGATTCTCTGGCCATCAACCAATACGCCTTGCTCGCCGGCCTGCTGCAACGGCCCGAAGCCTACCGGCCGGATCTGAATCCGGAAGCGGCGCGGGAACGCCGCAACACCGTCCTGGGGGCGATGAAGTCGATGGGGTACATCACGCGCGCGCAATTGAAGGAGAGCCTGAAATCCGGCCTGGACATGAAGATGTGGCAGCCGCCCACGGAGTTCGCCGGCTATTACGTGGAGACGGTGCGCCAATTCATGGAGAAGAAGTGGAACGAGGATCTCGTATACAACCAGGGCGTGACCGTATATACCACTTTGGACTCCAATCTCCAGAATTACGCCGAGTCCACCTTGGTGGCCAATCTGCATAAGACGCGCGTGCGCTTGCGCTACCGCACCGCCAGGGCCTTCAACATGGCGGGGCTGATGAAAACCCCCATGGATACCATCATTCACCGCTGGGATGAATTCTATCCCCGCTTCGATTCGCTTTACCTGCATGAGCATGATACCACCGCGGCCTACCAGAAGCGGTTCCCGGATTCCATGCGCTACGTGCACGCGCAATCGGCGTTGCTGATCCTGGAC
Organism: Fibrobacteria bacterium; assembly: GCA_025360005.1. Classification (GTDB taxonomy): domain Bacteria; phylum Fibrobacterota; class Fibrobacteria; order UBA11236; family UBA11236; genus Chersky-265. The sequence goes on along the minus strand of JANYDA010000032.1, from coordinate 196,278 downwards.
AACGAAACGGGCGCGGTGCGGGCGATGGTGGGCGGCGAGAGCTTCGAGAAGTCCAAATACAACCGGGCCCTGCAGGCGGTGCGTTCCCCTGGGTCCTCATTCAAACCGTTCGTCTACGCTACCGCGGTGGACAACGGCGCCAGCCCGGGGGACATCCTGAACGACCAGCCCATCACCATCCCCGATCCAATCGACTCCACCAAGTTCTGGCGGCCTCACAATTACGAACCCGGTTTCGATGGAAAGATCAGCATGCGCCGTGCGTTATACAAATCCAAGAACCTGCCCGCTATCGAAGTGGCCATGAAATACGGCCTCAAGACCGTGGTTTCCTACGCCCGCAAGTTCGGCCTCATGCATAGCGTGCTGCCCGTGCCTTCCTTGGGCATCGGATCCTGTGAGGCAACCTTGATGGAAATGACTTCGGCCTATACGGCATTTCCCGACGGGGGCGTGCGTCCCACCCCATATCTTATCGAGAGAATCGTGGACAAGAACGGCCAGACCATCTACCAGAACGTGCCGCAGACCAACGAGGTGCTGCGCAAGGAAGCGGCGTGGATCATGTGCACCATGCTCAGGGACGTGAACATCCACGGCACCGCCGCCGCCATCTGGGCCAGCGGCTTCAACCATCCCTCCGGAGGCAAGACCGGCACCACCAACGATTACAACGATGCCTGGTACATCGGGTTCACCAAGCGGCTGACCATGGGCATCTGGGTGGGCGCGGACGATCACGCTTCCATGGGTCCCGGCCACACCGGCGCGGACGATGCCGTTCCCGTCTGGATTTCCGTAATGACCCGCGCCGAAAAAGGCAAGAAGGCGCTGGAGTTCCCGCGGCCGGACGGCGTGGTGGAGGCGACCGTGTGCCAGACTTCCGGGCTGCTGGCGCAAAGCTTCTGCAAGCTGAACACCACCGATTACTATATCGCCGGGCACCAGCCCACCGAACCCTGCACTCAGGAGCTGCATAACAAAAGCGCTTCCGGAGACGACATCTTCACCGCCAATCAGCACAAGGATCGACGTACCACTGCCGTTACCCCGGAAGAGGGTAAGGAAAAGGGCAAGGCGAAGGACAAGGACAAAGACAAGGAAAAAGAGAAGGAAAAGAAACCCGATCACCGGGTGCGCAAGACCTTCTGATCCGGAACCGGTTCCCGGTTGCGGATGGCCGTTGCATCAGGGCTCAGCCGCCCGAAGCCGGCAGGACTTTTTCAACACCCTGTTCAATGCTCCAACCCGTCGACGGTCCAAGAGGGCTATACCGTCGACGGGATTGGAGGGAATTCCCGGCGACGAGTGGTGGGGGAGAAAAGCCGCCGCCCGGGAGTCCATCGTTGCGGGCTTTGTTCCTCGGCCGCAACCGGCCGATGGGAAAAAGCCCGCCGTTACCTCGAATCGTGCGCTTCCCCGTGGAATGGCGCGTTCCATTGCGATAAAGATAGGGTGGAAATCCCCTTCGATGCCGGGATTCCATTCTTATATTATCCCAGGTATATCCAGATTTGCCTTTGCAGCATATGGGAGGGGAGCCGGCATGGTGGATACCAAAGGCAAGGCCGATGGGCGCAGCGGCAAAAGGCTTTTTGAAGCTTTGGCGGAAGGCTTACGCGCGCGCAAGGATACGTTTCCGGGCGGGCGGTTGGAATCCATCCTGGCGATGGCCAGGGAAGCCGGCGTTTCCAAGGCCACCATGCAGAAGGCGCTGGATGCCCTGCGGGATCAAGGCCTGGTCGAGAGCTTCCGCGGGAAAGGCACTTTCTGGATAGGGGAAGGCTCCGCCCGGCCCAAGGCCCCCGTGGGTAACTCCCTGGTTACCCTGTCCGGCCGATTGCGGGAGCGTATCCTGGACGGTACCTACCGCGTAGGCCAGGCGCTTCCCAAGGTCGGATTCATCTCCTCGCAGGAAGGCGTTTCTCCGGATACCGTATGCGCGGCCTTCAAGTTGCTGGAGGGGGAACGCCTCATCCGCAAACACGGAAAGAGTTGGCTGGCCGGAGGCGATGGCGAATCGAGGACGGCCTCCGGTGCTTTGCATCGCACGTCCCGCAACGCTCCCGCCATCCTGCTGCTGGTGCCGGATTACCCCTTTTGGGAGCAGGTCTACCACGAAGAGCATTCCGGAAAGTTCGTGCAGAACTTCTACCTGGAAATCGAACGCATGGGCATGGAAACCCGGTTGGCCACGGTCTCCCCGTCTGATTCGGGGTTCTTCTCATCGGGCCGCCCGCGCATCCAATCCTTGATCCAATCCCTGGGAGAAAGGTACGCGGGCGCCATGTACATCGCGCGCGATGCGGAACCCGGATTGCTGTCCTGGCTGGGCCGGTTCAAGCGTCCCGTGGTCTGGCTGGATCTGGAGTGCCTGGTGAAGGACATGGACATGCGATCCATTCCGGGAGGTTCGCGCTTGTTCCGCTGCATCAAGGACGAGGACGCCTCCGTGACCCTGGCGTTGGATACCTTGACGGGATTGGGGCATAGGCGTATCGGATTTCCCATCTACCGGTCACGGGAATTCCCGTGGATCATGCACCGTTCCGCCGTGCTCAAGCGACACGCTGCCGGTTACCACCCTAAGGTTACCATCGTGGAGAACGAACACCAGGAAAGCTTCTGGCATCCCAAGCCCTGGCTGGGTCCGGAGGATTTTCCCGCTTGGCTGAGGATCTATCGCACCGGCCAGGCCGGCCGCGGCCGCAAAACCCTGCGGGAGATGATCCCTTCGCTGATGGATATGCTGGATAAGGAAAAGGCCGCCCGCTTTGGCGGCGCAGTGACGGCCATCCTGGCGCCCAACGATTATTTCGCGCACCAGTATTACCTCTGGTTCCGGGAAATGGGGCTCCGCGTTCCCGGGGACGTGACCTTGCTGTCCTTCGACAACAACCATTGGTCGCGGCCGTTCTCAATCTCGTCCATCGATTTCGGATTCAGCGATCTCAGCTACCAGGTGGCGCATATTTTCCTGGGGGATATCCCCGTTAAACCCGATGCGCTCCACAATCTGAAAAGCCGTCCGATCCTGATGGGCAGGGATACCTTGGGTGCCCTCAAGGGGACTCGCTGGGATTGAGAGGGATGGGATGGAAATCCGATCTCTTACAGATCGATTTCCATCTTTTCGCGGGCGAAGCGGACGTCGAGCTTGGGGTTCCTGGATCGGCATTTATCCTTTACATCGGCTTCGTAGCCTTCCAGGAAATCATCGGTGTGGTTGGGATCATGGTGGAACACCACGTATCTCCCCACGCCCGCATAGGCCGCCAATTCGTATCCTTTTTCCCAAGTTGAATGGCCCCATCCCTTGTACTTGGTCTCATATTCTTCGGGCGTGTACATGCCATCGTAGATGAGCAGGTCCGCGCCCTTGGCCAGATCCCCGATATTGAGATCCATGCGATTGGGATAGTGCTCGGTATCGGTGGCGTAAACGAAAGCGGTGCCTTTGCGCAGATCATCGAGACGATAAACCAGCACGCCGTTGGGATGGCAACCTTGCGCGCACGTTACTTTACCGATTAGTTGGCCTTCCGGGCTCTTGATTTCGATGACCTGGCCGGGAGTGATGTCGGAATAGGTGAACTTGGCGCCGAGCTGATGCAGGGAGACGGGGAAGTTGGGCCCTTCCATCTGGCCCGCCAGGATTTCCCCCAAGGTATTGTCGGCTTTACCGCGTCCGTACACGTCGATATCATAACCGGGCCGGTAGCCCGGTCCGAAAAACGGAAAGCCTTGGATATGGTCCCAATGCACATGGCTCAGGAACATATCCAGTTTCGGTTTGTCCTTGCGATTGAGAAGGCTGATCCCCAGGTTCCGGATTCCGGTTCCGGCATCGAAGATGACCACATTGCCGCCCAGATCGGCCGATAAGCAGGAGGTGTTGCCGCCATAACGGACCGTCTCTTCGGAGGGGGTGGGTATGCTTCCCCGCACGCCCCAAAACCGCAGCCGCATTCCTATAACGCTTTCGTGCCCGTCATTTGCAACATTTTACCGCATTTTCCCAGAGTTCAACAATCAATTATCGCCTTTTTTTTCCGGTCGGCATGTGAGCCCCCTCACGAATCCATTCTTAAATAAATGTTTAGGCCTGTTTTTGCAAAACAGGGGGTCGGTCGAGGCGGGATGAAGCCCGGCCGATTCGGCATTGCCGTGAACTACTTGGCGTAGAATTCCTGTAGACGTTTGCCCAATTCGCCCACCGGGATCTTGGTGAAATCCTTTTCCTTGCGCGGCTTCCATTCCGCCATGCCGTCCACCAGGCCCTTTTTTCCGATCGCAATCCGCACGGGAATGCCCCAGAGATCCGCATCCTTGAATTTGACGCCGGGCCTTTCGTCCCTATCGTCGAAGAGGACTTCCAATCCCAGGCCTTCCCATTCCGCGATCAGTTTGGCGCAAGTGTCCAGCACTTCCGGCTCGCGGCCGATGTTGACCAAGTGGACCTGGAATGGCGCGAGTTCCTTGGGCCAGATGGGGCCGAACTCATCGTGCGAGTTCTCGATGGCCGCCGCCATCAGGCGGCCTACTCCGATTCCGTAGCAACCCATGGTGGGCGTCTGTTGCTTGCCTTCCTCGTCCAGGTAGGTGCAACCCATGGATTGGGTGAACTTGGCGCCGAGCTTGAAGATGTTCCCGATCTCGATGCCGCGCACGGCCCGCAGCACGGACTTCCCGTCCGGAGACAAGTAGCCTTCCTGCGCCTTGGCGAAATCGCCGCAATGGGGCGTCTGGAAATCCCTGCGGAAGTTGACGTGCTGATAATGAAAGCCGTCCTCGTTGGCGCCTCCCACCAGGTTGTTGGCTTCGCTCACGGACAGGTCCGTCAACACCAGCAGGTCTTTGCGCTCGGCTATGCCCACCGCCGAAGCGTAGCCGGGAACGATCCCGAAGGAGCGGATGTATTCTTCGTTCGCAGGTAACAGCCAAGGTACCTTGAGGTAATTCCGCACTTTGATTTCGCTGATTTCCAGATCCCCGCGGATGAGCCCGAGCACCAGGCATTTCCTTTTGTCCTGCTCGGCCTCGTACATCACGGCCTTCATGGTCCGGGATGCCGGCACGCCCAGCAATGCGGATACGTCCTCGATGGTCTTCTTTCCCGGAGTGGCGATCTTTTCCAGGGGCAGGGGGGAGGCCTTGGCGTGTTCCCGATGGAACTCGGCGATTTCCTGGTTGGCGGAGTAGCTGCCGTCCTGGGAGATGATGAGATAGTCCTCGCCGTGGCCGGATTCGAGCATGAATTCATGCGCTATTTTGCCGCCCATGATGCCGGTATCCGATTTGACCACGATGGGCTTGATGCCTGCGCGGGCGAAGATGTTCTCGTAGGCCCGGTAGACGCGCTGGTAATAGGCATCCATGTCCGCATCGTCGCGATGGAAGCTGTACCCGTCCTTCATGATGAATTCGCGCACGCGCACCAGGCCCCCGCGTGCGCGCGGTTCGTCCCGGAACTTGAGCTTGAACTGCCAGATCATGAACGGCAACTGCTTGTAAGAAGAAAGCACGTAGCGCGCGAGATCGGTAATGGCTTCTTCGTGCGTCATGGCGAGGACCATGTGGTGCTCACCGCGATCCTTGAAACGCAGCAATTCGGCGCCGATGGCCCCGTAGCGGCCGGATTCCATCCACAGTTCCGCCGGCTGCACCAGCGGCAAGTCCACTTCCTGGCCGTCCAGCTTATCCATCTCGTCCCGGATCACGGCCTCAATCTTGTTCAGGACGCGTTTGCCCAAGGGCAGGATGGAGTACAGGCCGGAGGCGAGCTGTTTGATGTAGCCGCCGCGCAGGAGGAAGATGTGGCTGGGCATTTCCGCCCCGGAAGGGGATTCTCTCAAGGTTTTCAGCAAATATTTGGATACAAGCATGGGGCAAAGATAACAAAACGCTAAAAGACCAAGATGGGAGGACTTGATACCTTGCATCCTCCCATCGCCGGCCCCTACATTATAGCCGCGTGCAGTCTTCCATGTTCTCCCAAATAGCCCAAGTGTTTTCTTCCAGCGGCGTGGTGATCCCAGGCCGTGAATGCGGTCCCGTTTATGGGAAACCAAAAGGACAGATTGCCGGCGATCCAAATGGAAGCGGTTCCGGATTCGATCAGGCCTCCGCCAAATTGGAAATCTCCCGGCAAGGCCAGGATAAGCAAGCGGAGGAAGCGCGTTCCGGGAAAGCGGACGGCAGGCGATATGCGGTAGGCGGGCACGTGGAAATCGACGCCGGCCAAGTTCAGGGTAACCCGGGTGCTACCTTGGCCAAGGCCCAGATGGCCGTTCAGGCCCAAAAGGAATCGGCGCGCGATGCGGCCGTAAAGCAAAACGGAGGCGAACAAAACGGAACCGGAACGGAAACGAAGGCCGACGACGGGGTCCGGAGCCCGGAAGCTTTCCCCGATCCCCGCAGCGCCTACGGCCGCAAGGCTCCACAGGCAGGAGCAGCCCTCAGCATCTACGCCTGAACCTTTCCGCAGAACCTGTTTTCAACCCCTTAGAGGCCAATCCTTGCGTTTGCGCTCCTCGTAGTCAGGCACCAGGCGTTGGTACTCGCCCATCATGAATGGGGACGAGAAGAGGAAATCCGCCGAGGCCATATTGCTCACCACGGGGATGTTCCACACCACGGCGATACGCAGCAGGGCGCGGACATCGGGGTCATGGGGCTGGGCTGCCAGCGGGTCCCAGAAGAAAACCAGGACGTCGATGTTGCCTTCCGAGATGAGGGCGCCGATTTCCAAATCGCCGCCCAGAGGTCCGCTCCGGAGCTTCTGGACCGGCAAGCGGGTTTCCTTTTCGACCAGGGATCCGGTGGTTCCCGTGGCCGACAATTCGTGCGCGGCCAAAGTATCCCGATGCCGTTTTGCCCATTCCACCAATTCCGCTTTTTTATGATCGTGCGCCACCAGCGCTATCTTCTTGCGCTTGGGCATGATGCTTTGCAGATATTCCAATCGGTCCTCCTTGCGGTGCTATAGCTCCGCGGCCGTTCCATAATCTACCTATTGGCGCGTTGCCGGAGACTTTTCCGCTTCGCCGCCGCCGTTCCGGGGCGCGGCGGTCCCCTGGCTTACCGGCCGGGAAAAGCTATATTCGTGGCCGGATCTATGCATCAATACGGTTTTTCACAACTCCTTCGCCTCCAGGCATCGCAGGTTTTCCTCGGGACGCTCACCGTCGCTGCGCTACTGGCGTTGCCGACGGCGTGGGCCGCCGCCGCGCCGGAAATCCATAAGAAGGAAATCAAATTCCCGGACGGAAAGATCAAAGAGCGCTACTCCTATTATCTAGACGACAAGAAGCGAGAAGTGCGGGATGGCCTGGACGAAGAGTTTTTCAATACGGGATCGAAAAAGGGCGAAATCCTCTGGCAGGACGGCAAGGAAAACGGAGCCGTGGTTTATTACTATGCGGACGGCCGGAAATCCTACGAGGCCAATTACAAGGAAGGCAAAAAGAACGGCTATGCGACCGTCTGGTACCAGACAGGGCAAAAACAATGGCAGACCGTGTTCCGGGACGGCCTCACGCATGGCGTCTGGCGCGAGTGGTATGCGGACGGGAAAAAAAAATTCGAGGCCAATTACGGCGATGGCAAGTTGGACGGCCTGGCCACATGGTGGCATGAGACGGGCCGGCTTTGGCAGGAGCGCTCTTTTCAGGGCGGGGTCCTGGTGAAGGGTACCGTGCGCGAATGGGATAAGGCAGGGAGGCAGACCTTTCCGCCGCCCGACACGGATACGAATTCCGGAGAACCGACCGAGCCCGCCAAACGGGACACGGCTTCCGACAGCGCGGACTCGCAGACCGTAAATTGAAAGCGGAGTCAGAGATGGCCAAGAATAACAAGGGCAACAGGAGCACCGGAGAAACCATACCGGCCGGCAAGCGCAAACCGGGCGTCCGGCCCATGGTCGGCGTCATTATGGGAAGCATATCCGATTGGGAGACCATGAAGGATGCGGCGGAAATCCTCACCGAGTTTTCGATTCCCTTCGAGTCCAAGGTTGTTTCCGCGCATAGGACCCCGGAATTGATGGTCGAGTATGCGCTAGCGGCGCGCGACAGGGGCTTAGAAGTGATCATCGCCGGAGCGGGCGGCGCGGCGCATTTGCCGGGCATGACCGCCTCGCTGACTTCGCTCCCCGTCATCGGGGTTCCCGTAGCCTCCAAGCATCTCAACGGCATGGACTCGCTGCTTTCCATCGCGCAAATGCCTGCCGGGATTCCCGTAGCCACAATGGCCATAGGCAATGCCAAGAATGCCGGCCTTATGGCCGCCCGCATCTTGGGACTCAAATACCCCGCCATCGCATCCTCCGTGGACAAACATCGCGCCTCCCTGGATCGGGACGTGCGCGCCATGAAAATCCCGGAGGCCTGAAGCATGCCCACCGTGCTGCCGGGCGCCACCCTGGGCATCTTGGGGGGAGGCCAATTGGGCCGGATGTTCGCCTTTGCGGCGAAACGTCTGGGTTACCGGGTCATCACCCTGGATCCGTCCCGGGACTCTCCCTGCGGACAAGTGGCGGATTCCCAGATCGAAGCGGACTACCTGGATGAATCCGCCCTGCGCCGGCTGGCGGAAACCTGCGACGTCATCACCTACGAATTCGAGAACATCGATGCCCGGGCGGTGGAATTCCTGGAAGCCTTGGGGAAAACCGTGCATCCGGACAGTCGCGTGCTCCGCATCAGCCAGGATCGGTTGCTGGAAAAGAAATTCCTGAGCGATGCGGGCTTGGCGGTCGCCGCGTTCATGGCCGTGGACTCGCCGGAAGATCTGGAAGCGGCGGCCGTCAAGATTGGCCTGCCAGCGGTGATCAAGACCGTACGGGGCGGCTATGACGGGAAGGGGCAAGCCGTGGTTGCCGATACCGCGGCCGCAGCATCGGCTTTCCAAAGGCTGTATCGCGGCCACCCACTGATATGGGAAAGGAAGATCCCCTTCCTCAAGGAATTGAGCGTAGTGGCCTGCCGTGGCATCGACGGCGTGGCTTCCGCTTACCCGGTTTCGGAAAACGCGCACGTGGACAATATCCTGGACGCTTCCGTGGTGCCCGCACGCATTTCCGCGGTGGCGGCGGCCAAAGCCCGCGCCGTGGCGGAGGCCGTGGGCGACAAGCTGGGGATAGTGGGAGCCTATTGCGTGGAGTTGTTCCTGGTGGAAGGCGATGGGATCCTGGTGAATGAAATCGCGCCGCGCCCCCACAATTCCGGGCACTACACGCTCGACGCCTGCGTCTGCTCGCAATTTGAACAACAGGTGCGCGCCATGTGCGGGCTGCCGTTGGGATCGACCGCGGTGATGAAGCCTTCCGTGATGATCAACGTCCTGGGCGAAGGGAACGGGGATACCCTTTACGGCGTGGACGAAGCCATGCGGGAAGAGAACCTGGCGTTCCACTTGTATGGGAAATCACGCGCCGCCGCCAAGCGCAAGATGGGCCATTTCACAGTGCTCGCGGATACCGTGGATGCGGCTTTATCCAAGGCCCGCGCCGCCCGTGCTCTCCTGCGCTGGGGCTGAACCGGGAAGAAGCTGGGATGAGGCTCGCGATTCCGTTTTTCATCCTCTCCGTTCTGAGCGCCTGGTCGCTCATGCACTGGTACGTTTACCACAATCTTTCCGCCCTCGGCTTCAGCAAGGCGATATTGGTCCCCGCGCTGTGGGCCTTGTCCCTAAGCTTTCCCTTCCTGAGGCTGTTCACGCTGAGATGGCGCAATCCCGTTACGCGCGTTCTCTATTGGATAGCCGCCTTCTGGATGGGAACGGTCTTCCTCTTCAGCTTCTGGTTCCTGATCGCTTCCGGTCTCCGCCATCTGGCCGGTTTGGCGGGGCTGCCTTCCGCGGACGATCCCGCACGGTGGATCCTGGCCACGGCCTTGGCGGTGACGGTCATGATAGCATGGGGCCTGTTCAACGCCCTGCGCGCTCCCAGGGAAGTCCGTTACGCTATCGACCGGTCGGAACGGTACGGGAAAAACCTCACCGCCCGCATCGTCCAGATTTCCGACGTGCACCTGGGGCTGACCTTGGGGACGGATTTCCTGGCCTCCCTGGTCGCGCGCATAAACGCTTTGGAGCCGGATCTGGTTTTCATCACGGGCGATCTTATCGACCCGGAATTCCCGTCCGATGGGGAAGCGGCCGCCATCCTGGCCAAGTTGACGCCCAAGCAAGGCGCCTTCGCCGTGAGCGGCAACCATGAATTCTACGCCGGTCTGCCCCGCTTCCTGGCCCTGATGACGGCTGCGGGCATTCCCGTGCTGGCCAATGAAATCCGCTCCACGGCTTCCGGTTTGCAAATCGCCGGCATCCACGACCCTTCCGCCCGCCGTTTCGCCCGCTTGGGCGTCACCTCCGATCTGGAAAAATCCTTGCGTGATATTGATCACGATATGCCTGCATTTTTGCTGGCCCACCAGCCCAAGAATCTGGAGCCTGCGCAGGCGCGCCGCGTGGATTTAATCTTCAGCGGGCATACGCATGCCGGCCAGGTGTTCCCCTTCCGCGCATTGGTGCGCCTGTCTTTCAAATACCTGGCGGGAAAATACGCGTTGGGAAGGGAAACCGATCTTATCGTGAATACCGGCACGGGGTTCTGGGGCCCGCCATTACGGGTCGGGACGGATTCCCAGATCGTGATCGTGGACTTCCGTTACTGATAGCATGGTTTCATGATTTTGGGTTTTCCGTTCCCGCTCAAGAACCAAGATTCGCAAAAGGTTTAAGCTCTTCCTTTCCGTCCTTTCCGGTTTTGACGATATTCGCGACATCGGGGCAAGGCGTAGTCCCTTCCATGCCATCATTTTTAACCTAATTTCAAGGAAGGCTGATGAGTATTTTTCTCCGTATCGGTATTACTTCTCCGACTGGGGTATAAGATGGATGTTCAGACTTACGACCTTACCCATGACCTGGCCGACACGCTTTTCACCGAGCTGAAGCGGCTTTACCGCGAACAGGCGCTGGCCAAGGTCGAGGACAAACTGAAGGAGATCTCCGCCGCGCTTCCCAAGGGCTATTCCATCACCGTCAATTTTTCCGTGGAAGTGTTCGATGAGAACCGCGACAAGTCCTTGAAAACCACCGATGGAGGCATCACCTGCATGGACGGGGATCGGCCCTATCTTTCCACTTCCGAATCGTCTCCCGCCAAGTACATCGTGGACGGCGAACTGATGAAGGTGCCGCATGATCATTGCCCCAATTGCTGGTCCCGCTGGAGCTTCAAGTCCCGCATCCGGGAATGCCGCGAATGCGGATACCGCATGGGCAAGGAGATCAAGCTGCTTTTGGATACCAATGTGTGCCCGCATTGCGAGAACAGCTCCATTTCCCTGCACAACCCGCAATGCGAAAAATGCGGCTACTTGGTGGACCAGAACATAGTCAGTTGGGGTTGACGCCCCGGCCTCCCTCTTGACGCGTCCGCGCGCCCGATCCGCGCGATCGCATGTTGCCCCTTCGCCTTCCACCCCTTAGAATGGAAGCGTATGACCGAAGAACCCGCCCAACAGGAAATCGCGGAACTGGTACGCCGGCTGGAAAGCGGGAAGTATCCTTTAGAGCATATCCGCGAAGCCGGGGAAATCCTTGCCTCCGTGCAAACGCCGGCCGTGACCTACAAGATGGCGCTGGGATTCTGGGAATCCCCCAATCCGCAAGTCCGCACCTTGGGCATGAGCATGATGGAAGCATTGGCGCCGCAGCATGATGCGGCCCGCGGATTCGTAGCCGGCGCCAAGGACGCGGCCAGGTTACTGGCTACGGAAATCAATCCGGACGTCCCTGATTACAGCGCGATCGGTGCGGTCATCAAGATGTGGATGCGCGAACATCGCCAACAGAGGAACAGGCGCTGAAGCCGCCCCGCCTTGGGCAACCCGCGGATTTGCCAGGGGGAATTGCTACCTTAACGGAGCCCAACGGTTGAGGTACGCTATGAAATACCGGATCCACGCCGTCTTTACCGGCCTGTTGCTAGTGTCGCTGGTGCTGTTAATGTCGCTGGCCTCAGGCTGCGCCAGGAAATCCGTGCGCGTGGCGGGGACGCCCGACAATGTGCTGGCCTATGGCGTCTATACCGCTACCGCCCTGGACTCGGGGCTTTCCGTGAAGCTGAGCCTGAACCAGACGGGCACCTACTCCAAGAAGAAATTCCAGGGAAGCTGCTTCATGACGGAGTACAAGGGGGACTGGATCTGCGATAACGAGTCCATGGAATTCCATTTGACGGAAATCCGCCAGCGTCCCGATTGCAACACGGAGGATTGGCGATCCGATAAGGTGGAAAAACGTACCCGGCGCCTAATCCGCGGGGTGACCATGACTTCTTTCGAATTGCTCGATCAAGACGACCAATCCTCCGATGAGTGGGTCAAGTTCGTAAAACGCTGACCTCCAGCCTCACTTAGGATTCCATGCCGGTAAATTCCCAGGACAAGCCCAACGGCCTCCGTAACAAATTGGTGTCCTGGGCGGGCGTCTTCCTTGGTTTGTCTTTGTTGGCATTGGCCTTGTGGATGTTCGGGAGGACCCTACGCGCCTACGACATGCGCGAAGTGGTCCAGCGCGTGGGCCTCATCCCCGGCCACCGTATCGCCCTGGCGCTGCTTTTCACGGCGTTGAGCTACCTTGCCCAGACCGGCTACGATTACCTGGCGGCCGAATCCGTGCGCATCCGCATCGGGCCGGCGCGCGCGGCCTGGGCCGGATGCATCGCCAACGCCTTCACCAACAATATCGGCTTCTCCCTGATCACGGGCACGTCCCTGCGCTACCGCTTCTACCTGGCGTGGGGATATTCCCCGTTGCAAGTGACCCAGTTCATCGCGCTCTCCAAATTGGCCTTCGCCAACGGCCTGTTCCTGTTCGCCGGGGCGGCGCAAATCATCGCGCCCGTGCAATTGCCGGCCGGCATCAAGCTTCCTTTCCCGCAGCAAACGCTCGGTTGGATGCTGGTGCTGCCCACCGTCCTGTTGTTGATCTGGAACGGGTTCGCGCGCGGGGAAGTGCTGTCCTTGGGCAAGCTCAAGCTGGCGCGTCCCGCGCAGTTGCTGTTCATTCTGCAAATCGCCGCGGCCTGCATCCATTTCGCGTTCGCGGCGGGGACGTTGTATTTCGCGCTCCCGGCCGATGCGCTGAAGGCGGCCGGCTTCGAGAACCTCTTCGCTTTCCTGGGAACCTACATGGCCATCAAGTTCGTGGTGATGTTCATCCCCGTGCCGGGAAGCCTGGGGATCTTCGAAGGGGCCTCCGTGGCGGTTCTCACGCCCGCCATCCCGGCCTATCCGGTACTGGGGGCTTTACTGGCCTATCGGCTGGCCTATTACGTGGTGCCCTTCGCCATCGCCTTGTTGATGCTGTTGGGATACGAGATCACCTCCAGTAAAGGCTTGCTGGCCGCCTTGTTGAGAAGAGGGGCGCGGAAGGCGTCGGAATAGGGTTGAGGCGATCGCGGCTCGCGATTCAGCGCACGTGGAATCCGCGGAAGGCTTGCGCTTCCCCGGTGGTAGCCTTGACCGAATCCACTCGCGCATGCGGCGGGCCCTGCCGGCACCAGGTCAGGAATTCATCCAGATTCTCCCGCGGGCCTTCCACTTCGATATATACGGTGCCGTCCTCCTCGTTGCGGGCGAAGCCTTGCAGGCCCAGGCGATCGGCCTGGCTGCGCGCGGAGGCGCGGAAGAAGACGCCATGGACCTTGCCGGAAACGCGGATATCGTAGTGGAGTAACATGCCGGGTACCAAAATAGATAGGCGGGGCCGAACTTCCTAGATTTCGGGCATGGCCGACAAACCCTGGGGCGCATCCATCGAAAGCGGGCCGGACGATTGGCAAGTGCTGCAGCAGGACGCGGCGGGCCACGCGCGCATGCGCCTCTCCGGAAGCTGGGCCGCGAAGGAATCCATGGGATTGCTGGGCGCTTCCGGCGGCAGCGTGGAAATGCGTTTGGTGTGGGAAGCCACCGGCGCGCCCGTAAGCGGGGACCTTAATTGGACGGCCGCCGAGACCAGCGCGGATGGGCGTTGGAACGGGGAGCTTTATCCCGTGCCCGCAGGCGGACCCTACCGTTTGGAAACGCGCTTCAATCCCAAGGGCAATAAGTTGGGCGAATGGTCCCTGCGGGGGGACATGCGGCATTTCCTGGGAGTGGGGGATCTATGGCTCATCGCGGGACAGAGCAATGCCGGCGGCTACGGCCGCGGCGCCTACGATGACGGTCCGGAGCTGGGGCTGCACATGTTGCGGCATAATGGATCCTGGTCGCTGGCGGCCCACCCGCTGAGCGACGCCACTGCCACCGCTTTTCCGGCTTCGCGCGAGACCTACAACACCGGGCACTCGCCTTTCCTGCACTTCGCCCGGGCTTTGAAACGCGAGCTCGGCCATCCCATAGGCTTGTTGCCCGCCGCCTTGGGCGGATCCCCTTTGCAAACCTGGCATCCCGAGGAGGGAATCCTTTTCGCCAACGCCAAGGCCATGGTGGAGAAGGCGGGCGGCCGGATAAAGGGCATGCTTTGGTATCAAGGCGAGTCCGATACGGAACCGGGCAAGGCCGCCGATTATCTGGAACGCTTCCTGTCGTACGCATCGGGCTGGCGCGGAAAGCTGGCGTTGCCGGACCTGCCGGTGCTCACGGTGCAACTCGCGCGTTACCGTTCGGAAAATCCGGGCGGAGAGGATAGGGAATGGTCCCAGGTGCGGGAGGCCCAACGCCAGGCGGCTTTGCGGGATGCCCGCATCACCGTCACGCCCGCCCTGGATCTGCCCTTGGACGACACCATCCACATCGGCACCGGCGGCAACCTGATCCTGGGCGCGCGCTTGGCCCGTTGCGCCTTGGGCGCTTTCCCGCCTCTTGCGCGCTCGACCGCGGGCGCTCAGCCTGCCGTGGAGTGGCGGGCGCCCGATCTGATCGACTCCGCCTTGGAAGGCGGGCAGGTGGTGCGCCTCCGCTTCGCGCCGGTGATGAGCCGGTTGGAATCCCAGGATCCTAAGGCCGGCCCTTTCCGCGCGGAAGATGACGATGGAGTAATCCCCATCGACAAGCTGCTTTATTTCCACCGCGATTCCGTGAAGCTCTTCCTGGGCAGGGCGCCGCGCGGCAGCGTCCGCGTGAGTTGCGGCTACGGGGAGAATCCGGACATCCTGCCCATGGACGTGGAAAGGCAAATGCCCGTGCTGGCTTTCCATAGCGTCCCTGCCGCTGCGGCGGTGCAGAGTTGAGGCGGCACGGCAATTTATTCCAGGCGATCAATCCGATGCGATCGCTTCCATTCGATTACTTCTATTCATAAAGGCGGTAGGCGATGAATTCCTTCCCGGCAAAATCCCGGCTTGGCTTGTTCCCATCCTTGTTGTCCAAGCGGACCGCGGCGACCATGCTGCTGGCTATCGTTACCGCGTCTGCGGCGGCTAAGGAAGACGGCCCCGCGTCCAGGGCCGGATTGCCCGCTCGCCAGGCCAGCGAAAGGAAAACGGTGGACATTACCGTTTACAATGCCGGTCTTTCCCTGGTGCGGGAAGAACGGACCCTTTCCCTGGGGAAAGGCGCCAACCGCGTGCAAGTTCCGGACATCCCGGCCACCCTCGATCCCACTTCCCTGCATTTCGCCGGACTCGGCGATCCCGCCGGTCTCCGCGTGCTGGAACAGAATTACCAATACGATTTGGTGAACCAGGCCAAGCTCTTGGAAAAATACCTGGGCAAGGAGGTGGAATTCCTTCGTCCGGATCCCGATAGGAAGAAAGAGTATTCCGTTGCCGGCCGCATCCTGGCGGTGGGCGGGAACCCGGAGCAATACGGCGGGGGAGGCGCGAACAATCCCGGCTTGGTGGCGGAAATCGGCGGCAAGATCGAATTGAATCCCGCGGGCAGACTGGTGCTGCCGAGCCTGCCGGAAGGCCTGATCCTGAAGCCGCAATTGGAATGGCTGCTCATCTCCGCCAAGGAAGGCGAACAACGCGCCGAGATCAGTTACCTGGCCAACAGCATTTCCTGGAGCTGCGACTACGTGGCCTTGCTGAACAAGACGGACGACAAGCTGGACCTTACGGGTTGGGTCACCTTGGTGAACAATTCCGGGACCGCCTTCAAGAACGCGGGCCTCAAGCTGGTGGCCGGAGACGTGAACATCGTGCGCGAGCCGGAATACGCGGACGGTTTCCAGGCGCGAGGGGCGATGAAGCTGGCAGCCGCTCCCGCGCCGCAATTCCAGCAGAAGGAATTATTCGAATACAAGATCTACAGCCTGCAGCGCCGCACGGACGTGGGCAATAACGAGAGCAAGCAGATAGAATTGGTGTCCGCCGTGAACGCGGCCGCGCGTAAGCTTCTGATCTACGATGGCATGGATCAAAGCTGGCGCTATTGGATCAACAACGCCAATTACCGCAGCCAGCAAAGCATGGGGGAACAATCAAACGCCAAGGTGGGCGTATACATGACCTTCCGCAACGATGAGAAGTCCGGCCTGGGGATGCCGCTTCCCAAGGGCAAGGTGCGCGTATATAAGCAGGATGATGACGGCCGCGAGCAATTCGTGGGCGAGGACCAGCTTGACCATACCCCCAAAGACGAAGAAGTGCGGCTTTACCTGGGCAACGCTTTCGATGTGGTAGGGCAACGCGCGCAGACGGATTTCCGCACCCTCGCCTCCGGGCATGCGGTGGAGGAGTCCTTCGAGATCAAGGTGCGCAATCATAAGAAGGAAACCGTGGACGTAATGGTGATGGAGCATCCCTGGCGCTGGAGCCAATGGGAGATAGTGAAAACCGGCGTTCCCTTTGAAAAAGTGGATCAATCCACCATCCGCTTTCCCGTTAAGCTGGCTCCCGACAAGGAAAAAACGGTGGCCTATACCATCCGCTACACTTGGTGATAACTCCATGAATGCGCCCCCACCCCCTGAAAGCCCCTAACCACGGGACCTCCAGGGGGTAGGGCCGCAAGGCGGCGGCAAATTCCGTTTGAAACGCGAGGACGCTTTATCCGGCCCCTTTAATGGGCGCCCAAGTTCCGCCGCTTCCCCAAAATTCCTTCCGCAATCCTTGCTGCCGTTCCCGGAAAGGCGTTATTCTCATAATAAGCGCTGGGGAAACAAATACCCGGAGGGGGCATGAAGACGTCCGCCTTTTTCGTTTGCCTGTTGGGAGCGGCTCCCGTCGCCTGGACGTACGGAGACCGTTCGCATGAACCCATCTTCGGCAAATCCTGGGGACTCCAGATATATAGCCCCGCTTTCCTGGAGAACGGGTACATCCCCGACAAATACACCTGCGACGGCGAGAACGTCAGTCCTCCCCTGCATATCAAAGGCGTCACGCAAAAGGCGCTCAGCCTGGTCCTGATCATGGAAGACCCGGACGCGCTGGTGGGCGATTGGGTGCATTGGACGGTTTGGAACATGGACGCGGGCACCCGCGTGATCAGCGAGAACAGCGTTCCCGACGGATCCGTGGAAGGCGATACCGATTATGAATTGCCCGCCTGGGAGGGCCCTTGTCCGCGTTGGGGCGTGCATCGCTACCTGTTCCGCATCTATGCCCTGGACATCAAGCTGGAGCTGGCTTCGCGGGCGACCAAGGCGCAATTGGACGGCGCCATCAAGGGGCATATCATCGATCGCGGCGAACTGGTGGGCCTGTATGGCCGGGATCCGGACAGGGCCGCCAACGAGAACTGGATCGAGCGCAAGGTTTCCAATTAGAGGACGCGGAGCGGGGGGAAGCCGGACTGACGGCCTCAGCCTATTTCGGCGGCGGCAAGAGCAAAAGCGCCGAACGTGTGAAGACATCCTCCGGGACCCCCAACGCCTTCTTCAAAGCCACATCGCGATCCCAGGGATTGCTTTCCCGCGCGGCCGCGCGCAACTTGCTAAAGGGGGCGCGCCAGGTATAATAGAACGGCGATACCAGGGCCGTTTCGATCAGCGGGAAATCGGTCCCATAGAGGAGCCGGCCCCGGACTTCCTTGCGGGGCAGGATCTTTTGCAGGTAGCCGAACTTGTTGATCTGGGTAAGCGACGAGATATCCGCGTACAGGTTGGCATGCTTGGCCGTCATGATCAGGGCCCTTTCCATGTTTTCCTGGCCATGGCTTTTCCCCGGCGTTCCCACGTGCGCGGCGATGACGGTAACTCCCAGGTTAAGGGGCAATTCCAACCGGAACGGATCGCAGAGGCTGTCCCTGGCGCCCAGGAAGGAGTTCTCCGTGCCCGTATGCGTCAACAGCGGCAGGCCCGATTCCTTCATGGCCAGGTAGAAAGGGATGTTGGCGCTGTCGGCGGGATCGATATCCATGATGGACGGGATCCATTTCACCAGCACGGCGCCGTCCGCCTTATCGCGCCGCAACCTTTCCAGGGCATCCTTGCGCCTTGGATTCACGCTGGCGCCGAACAGCAGGTTGCCATGCTTGCGCGTTTCGGCCGCGATGAAGGCGTCCGGCAGATAGATTTGCGTGCGCGCGGTATCCATATCGCCGGCGGAATCCACCACTCCGTCCAAGGCCAATAGCACGGCCGCGCCTACCGTTTTCGATTCCGCCAGGCGGGCGGAGATCCGGTTGGGCAAAAGGCTGTCGCCCTTTTGCGCCAATTCCTTTTCGTCTACGCCGAATGCCTTGAGGTAGATTGGGAACTTATAGCTGGAGCGCAATTTGGGAGAGATGAAACAGCCGCTGCCTTTGGCGCCGATGCCGGCGGTATGCGCATGGCAATCCAGGTATTTGCCGTGCAGATCGATGGGCTTTGGGCCAGGTCCGTCCGCGCCGGCCAGGACGGGAAACCCCATCAGGCTGGCGAACGCCGTTCCGGCCACGGCAATCAATCGCTTTGATAAAGCGGCCGCCGGCCCTGCCTTGAAAGCGAATGCCGATCCGGATAAGCCGATGAACCCGGCAACGATCCGGGCCGGGAAAATGGAAATCACCGGGGCGGCCCCAAAACTTTCCCGAGTACCGCCGCGGCCGCATCCGGTTTGCCCAAGGCCAAAGCGTTTCTGCGCAACGACTCCAAACGGCTTGGATTGGCAAGCAGATCCCTGACGCGGAATTCCAGTCCGGCGGCGTCATAGGCTTTGAGGGCGGCGCCGTTCTCCAGCAGGTAGTCCGCGTTGCGTTCCTCCTGGCCCGGAATGGGGTTGACCAGGATCATGGGAAGACCCATGGCCAGGCATTCGGACGATGTGAGCCCTCCCGGTTTGGTGATGGCCACGTCGGAGGCTTTCATGATGCGCTCGATGGTGCGTGTGAAGCCCATCGGGACCAGACGGCCGGGATGGGCTTCCGCCAGCCGGTTCAGATCCGCCAGGAGCTTTTCGTTGCGGCCCGCCAAGGCCACCAGCTGGAAATCCCCGGACATGGCCAACAGGCGCGCCGCGGTCCCATCCATGCCGTCCCCGCCCGTTCCGGCGCCTACCCCCGCGCCTCCCGCCATCAGGGCCAATACCGGCTTGGCCGGATCCAAACCCAGTCCGCGCGCGCATTCCGCCTTGTCCAGGCGGGACGAAAAGACGGGCATAATGGGGATGCCGGTAACCTGAATGGTACGTGGGTCCGCTCCCTTGTCCGCCATGCGCCAGGCCACTTCTTCGCTGGCGGCGAAGTATCCGGCCAGGTTGGGGTGGATCCACAGGCGATGGACGTCGAAGTCGGTGACCTGCACCCAGACAGGCAGCTTGAAAACGCCTTTGCGGATCTTCCGGGACAGCAATTGGGCGGGCAGGAAATGCGTGCAGATGACATGATCGGGATTGAGGTCCTTGAGCACCTTCATGAAGCGCACCGTATTCAACCGTTCCAAAGCCTTGCGCAGGCCTTCGGTTTTGGAATATTCCTTGGGAGCCTTATCGGTGCGGCCGTACAGGTAGCCCCAGATCTCCGGGTAGCGTTCCACCACATACAGGAAGGACTCCGCATAGACCTTGCGGAACATGGCGGGTACCCATTCCATCAGGTCCAGGTGGATGGCGTTCACGCCGGGGTAGGCTTCCGTCGCTTTGGCACGCAGGGCCTCGGCGGCCCGCACATGGCCGGCTCCCGCCGATACGCTGAGGATGACGAGGCTGCGGGCGGGCACGGCGGGCTCCTTTAAGCGGGGTTGGATCCGGCTCCGGCATTGGTGCCGGGCCGGTATGCGAATTCGACGTCTTCCATCTGCGGAACGTTCATCAATTGCTTGATCACGGCGGGAAGATCCCTGCCCTCGAAAAGCAGGGCGTGCAGGCCCTCCAGGATATGCATGCGGATGCCGATTTGGGCGGCTTTCTCCTTGACGATGCGGATGGTGTTGACGCCTTCCGCCACTTCCCCGATGGCGGCCACGGCGGCCTCCAGGCTTGACCCTTGGCCGATCATGAGCCCCACCCGATAGTTGCGCGATAAGGGAGACGTGCATGTGGTGACCAGATCGCCCACGCCCGCCAGGCCCAGGAAGGTCAGGGGATTGGATCCCATCCGCTCCGCGAAACGGCTCATCTCCGCCAGCGCGCGCGTGATGATCATGCCGATGGTGTTGTCGCCCATCTTCAAGGAGGCCACCAATCCCGTGGCGATGGCGTATACGTTCTTGAGCACGCCGCCCAACTCCACCCCGTACACATCCGTGTTGCTGTAGACCCGGAAATACGGGCCGGAAAGCACTTCCTGAACCTTCTGGGTAACCTCCTCGTAACGGCTGGCGATCACCGATCCGCTGGGCTTCTTGGCAGCGATCTCTTTGGCCAGGTTGGGACCGCTCAGGGCGCCGATTTTGAGACAGCAGGTTTCTTCCCGCAATACTTCCGTCATCAGCTTGAAGGAGTGGGCTTCGATGCCTTTGGTGGTGGAGACCAGGAGCTGGCTGCCGTCCACCCAGTCCCCGAGCATGCCCGCAACCTGGCGGAAATGCTGGCTGGGAACCGATACGATGATCAATTTGCAATGACGCGCCACGCGTTCCAGGTCGGCGGTGGCGATGATGTTGGCGCTGAGTGAGATGCCCGGCAGGTATTTGGCGTTCTCAAGCGATGCATTGAAACGATCCGCGCCCTCCCCGGTGCGGAACCATTGCAGCACGGGATGCCCTTTGGTGCCGATCATGTCCGCCAAGGCGCTTCCGAAACTGCCGCCGCCGATGATGCCGATGGTTTCCATGCTCCCGGTTTTCACTCCTTCTTGTCCAGTCCATAATGGTCCAGGCGGTTGCGATAATAATAGAGCAATTTCATGTTCTCCGTATAGATGCCTCCGCTTCCCCGCAAAAGCACCTCCCCGTCGTGGAAGGATGCGAAATGCACCATGGCCTTGGCGAAAACCTCGCCGGCGCCGGCTTCCCGGACATCGTCGGCCAGCAGGATTTCCCCGCGCGACTCCATGACCCGCAGCCTTTCCAGCAGCGCGGCGAGTTCCGCGTGGATATCGGCCAGCGGCACGGCGTGCTCCGGGCCCGCGGTGCGGAGGATGCGGTACAGATCGTATTGCGGCGAGCGGCGGCGCATCGCGGTAAAAGCGGCGAAGGCGGAGGCATGCGTGCTCATGGCCACGTTGTCGCGGCGGAAGGCTTTGAGGATGCTCCTGCCCAGCTCGCGCGTGTATTCCTGATCGCGCTGGGGGTGGTGCCGGGGCCCGCCCGCGGTCTCCACGTATTTGCGGCGGTCCACGGGGCGGCCGTGGGAGTCGCGGCTGACGCCGTCCTCATCCACCCGGTTGCCGAACAAGTCCAAGGGCTCGCCGAAATGCATGTGGATGCGGGAGTTCATGCTTTGCAGGTTGCGCCAGAATTTCAGGACGCGCATGGGGCGGCTGAAATCGCTGCGGGTGCGGATGTAGCGGCTCTTGCCGGTTTCCTTGAGATGATCCTCGATTAGGGACTGGGCTTCCAGCACCAATCCGCAGGAAAGCGTGCAAGGGATCACGAAGAGATCCGGATCGGGTTTATCCGCCAGCAGGTTGGACACGTATACGTTCACCCCGCAGCCCAAAAGACCCAGCTTGAGCTTCTGCTCCACCTCGCCGCTGCGGCTGCGGGTGCCGCCGGGGAAGAACAGGTTGTGCTGGCCCATCTCCATGGAAAGAGTGGCGTAATGCTTTAAGGCGTTTTTGTAGATGCCGTTCTGCTTGCGGCGGTCCACCTTGTAGGCGCCCAGGTTGTTCATGAAAAAGGAGATCACGGGATTGCTGAACAGGTTGAGGCCGGCCCCGTAAGTGAAGGGCGGCAGCCGCTTCTGGTACAGCCCCAGCCCTATCACCACGCTGTCCAGGTTGCTGACGTGGGTGGGCGTCATGATCAGGGTGGCGCGCCCGGCCAGGCGGCGGATGTGGTCCAAGGGCCCGCTGATGATGATGTTCTCTTCCAGGTTGAGGCGCGTGCCCAGGTATTTGAGCCAGGCGGCGGGGGAGAAGCGGCTGAGCATGGCCTTGAGACCCCAGGGGAGTATCTTGGCCGCTACCTTATGCACCACGGGATTGAAGTATCCCATGATCTCATCCACATACATGCCGGCGATGCGCTCCAGGATCCGTTCCCGCTCCTCTTCGGAAACCCGGGGGAACTCCCTCCCCACCTGGTTCCAGAAGCGCAACTGCTCCCGGTCCTCTTTGCCGCGTTTCGCGCCCCGCAGGCGCTCGTGTTCCTGGTAAACGGCGTCGTTGATGATGACTTCCAGGCTCAGGTCCCGCGAGTTGCGGACCATCTCCTTATGGTCTTCCACGGTGCGGCGGATGACTTCCCGGCGCACATGCTCGCGTTGCTCGCGGGTGAGCCGAAGCCCGATCTCCGCTTTGCGGCCCCGCTCGGATCCGGTGCCGTCCGCGCCGTCCCCGGAATCAGGCAAAGAGCGCCTCCAGTCCGCTTTCATCCAGTTCATCCAAGCGGCGGACCACCTTGTGGGCCCTGGCCAGGACGGAATTGCCGTGCGTGCCGGCTACGCCCACGGCCTTCATGCCCCCGGCCAAGGCCGCCTCCACGCCCATGGGCGCGTCCTCGAAGACCACGCAGTCGGCGGGCGCGCGCCCGATCCTGGCTGCCGCCTGGAGGAATACGTCCGGGTCCGGCTTGCCTTGCCGTACGTCTTCCGCGGAAACGATGGCGGCGAAGAAGTCCGCCAATCCCAGGATTTCCAGGGAGGTGATGATGTTGAGGCGATGGGTGGAAGACCCGATGACGCGAGGTATGCCCGCCTCGCGCAAGCGTTCCAGAAAGATGCGTACGCCCGGCAATGGCTCCAGGCCGCGCTCGCGGATGATAGCGCGGTAAAGGACTTCCTTGCGAAGGGACAGGCGGCGGATCCCGGCTTCATCATCGGTCCAATGCAATATGCCCGGAATGATGGCTTCGTTCTTCATGCCGAAGCCCCTGAGGAAGTGGCCTTCCGGCAAGAGAAGGTTTTCCTCCGCAGCCAACCGGTTCCAACTCTCTTCATGATGCCGGGACGAATCGATGACCACCCCGTCCCAATCGAAAATGGCTCCCAACCTCGCGGCCGGTTTCGGAAAATCATTGCCCAAGTATCGATCCTGGTTGGGGAAGGGTAAACTGTATTAAAAAAAGGCGCGCTCACCAATTAACTCCTGACGCCACCATGGTTTGACGCGTTCCCGACCCGGCGCGGTAACGGCCGGGCCGGCGCAGGGACGGGCCCCAAAAACGTCAAATGTACCGCCGCGTAGGGAAGCTCCCGATAGGCGCGCCCACGCCCGGCGATCGCGCGTGCCCGCACTAGGCAAATGAGAAAACCGCGTGGTAGAATAGGATTGCGATCCTTAATACCAAGATCATGACCCGGAGCACGGTATGCTTGCGATGACGGAAGGGCCCTTCGACAGGAGGGCGCTGGACAGCCTGGAACGCACCGGCGGAGTGGCGCTGATGGCCAAGGTCATCGATCAATTCCTGGAAAAAGTGCCGCTGCGGATGGATGATGCCTGCGACCGCGGCCGCGCCGGCGATCTTACCGGCCTAGGCCGCGCCGTGCGGTCCATCGGGAGCGCGGCAGGTAACGTGGGTGCTACGGAGATAAGCGATTTGGCCGTCCGCATCAACCGGCTCGCGGAGGACGGGGCCAAGGACATCGTTCTCCCGCTCCTGTGCCAGTTGAACGACATGCTGGGCCACGCGAATTCCTGGTTGCAGAAGGAAAAGAACGCGTTCGGGTACCGGGCGGGATAAGTTTAGTTGGAAGACCTGAAAAAGTGGTATCGCGCGGGCCTGGCCACCCGCATAGAAGCGCTCAAGGCCGCCCGCCGTGAATTGGACGGAAGCCGCGGCCCCGTCGAATCCGTGCGCCGCATCGCCCACACCTTGCGGGGTTCCGGAGCCACCTACGGTTTCCCCGAGATCACCGAGAATGCGGCCGCTCTGGAAGACTCATCGGAAACGGATTTCCCGGGCGCGCTCGACAAACTTCTGGAAACGATCCAGGAAATCTGCGCCGTCTCGGAAATGGAAGACAAGGCGGGCATCCTTCTCATCGACGATGATCCGTATATCACCGATCTGCTCCGCACCGTGCTGGAATCTTCCAACCGGGAGATCCTGATCGCCGCCACCGCCAAGGAGGCGGAGGCCATGCTGGATGATAAGAAGGTCTCGCTGATCCTGCTGGATTTGATCCTGCCGGACACCGACGGGCGGAATTTCCTGGTGCGACTCAAGGAAAAGCCCGCCACCGCCAACGTTCCCGTCATCGTGCTTTCCGCCAAACTGGGAGCCCAGCCGAAAACGGAATGCTTCGCCCTGGGCGCGGACGCCTATTATGAAAAGCCTTTCGAGGTGGAAACCATCTGCGCGGCCGTTTCCGCCTGGCTCTATCGCACGGAAGGCAACCTGCGCGAATCCCGCCGCGATCACCTGACCGGACTGCCCAACCGCGCGGCTTTCCGGGAAGCCTATGCCCGCAACGTCTCGTTGTCCAGCCGCCGCGGCGAACCGGTTTCGGCCGCAATCCTGGATCTGGATCGGTTCAAGTACATCAACGATACCTTCGGCCATGCCGCCGGCGACGAAGTGTTGAGGCGGGCCTCCGCCATCCTCACCGGCGCTTTGCGCAAATCGGATCTGCTGGCCCGCTGGGGCGGGGAAGAGTTCGTCGCCCTGTTCCCCAATACCGGCCTGGACGGCGCGGGCATGGCCGTACGCAAGGCCCTGGAAGCGCTTTCCGCCCAGAAGTTCACCGCTTCCGGCGGACGTACCTTCCATGTTACCTTCTCCGCCGGGGTCACGGAAATCGCGGCCGCCTGGACCGTGGAAGAAGCCATCGCCGAAGCCGATCGGTTCCTGTACCTGGCCAAGGCCCAGGGCCGCAACTGCGTACTCACCTCTACCGATAAGCCCACCCATCAGCCCCGCTCCATCCTGCTGGCGGAGGGTGATGAGACCGTCGCCGCCATCATCAAGAGCCGGCTGGGCCGCGAAGGGTTCGGCATCAAGCATGTCTCGGACGGGAAAGCCGCCGTGGCGGCGGTGGCTACCGGCGCGTATTCCATGTGCGTCCTGGACGCCAAGCTGGCGGGCCTTGACGGGATGCAATTGCTGCCCAAGCTGCGGGCCTCCCAGGCTACCGCCAATCTTCCCATCCTGCTGCTCACTTCCCTGGGCAAGGAAAAGGACATCGCCCGCGGATTCCAACTGGGCGCCGATGACTACCTGGTCAAGCCGTT
Organism: Fibrobacteria bacterium; assembly: GCA_025360005.1. Taxonomy (GTDB): domain Bacteria; phylum Fibrobacterota; class Fibrobacteria; order UBA11236; family UBA11236; genus Chersky-265. The sequence goes on along the minus strand of JANYDA010000032.1, from coordinate 170,620 downwards.
CTCGCCCTTGGAACTGGTGGCCCGTGTCCGCAATATCCTGCGTAAAACCTGAACCGCTTTCCCGGCATCCCCGTTTACGGCCGGTTACCCTGGGCAAGCCTGCGGAGGGCGTTGCTCCGGCCTTGCCATTGGGATACAATGGAGATGGACGCGGCCACGCTTCCAGGGGAGACAGTTCCATGCCCGTTAAATGCCTAGATGCCGACGTCCTCACCCGGATCAAGCAGGAGCGCTCGGAAGAGTACCTGGTCAAACTGATCGACATGTTCCTGAAGGAAGCGCCGATGCGCATCCAGGAGGCCTGGGAAGGCGGGAAGGCCGGCGACTTCAAGAAGGCGGCCCTTTCCGCGCATATCCTGCGATGCCTGGCCGATAACATCGGGGCCCTGTCCATCCGCGATCTGGCGGGTGCCGCCGAGACCGCAGCCTCCGGACCCAAGGAGACCACCATGACCGTTTCCCAAATCCTGTTCGATCTGGAGATCGCCTTCGCCGAGACCCGGGCCTGCTTGTTGATCGCGCGGCAGGGGATCGCGGAGAAATCCTGATGGGATCCCTGCGCGAACAAGGCCCATGGATCCTTTCGATCCTGGCTGTGGCCCAATTCTGGATCTGGTTCCTGGTGCGGAAATCCGGGGGCCGGAAGCACCTGGAGCTTTATGAAAGCGGTTCCATCGAAGTCGGCTTCGACGCCAACGGTCCGCTGATCGCGTTGGCGGGCGTGCTGCGTCCCATGGACAGGGAAGTCTTCGTGAAATCCGTGGATGTGGCCCTGGTCTCGGAAAAGGACAAGGCCAGGCGCGAGTTCCGATGGATAGCCTTCAAGCCCAATTTCCTGATCCCGCCCGCGGGAGCCAAGGCCTGGGAAATGCCTCATCCCTTTTTGGTCACGCCCGGCGATACCCGCAAATACAACATCGTATTCCACGATGTGGAAGGTTTCCAGCAGGTGAAAGGGATCCTGCAATCCTACTATCATCATTGGCGAGAAACCGAACGACGCATCCTGGAGTGGCGCCAGCGCCGCGGCGGTCCTTCCCAGCCCGCAGGGTCCGGTTTGCCGCCGGCGGAGGCCAAGATCGATCATGAAGATCTTATCGGCGAATTCAAGAAACAGGATGCCTGCGTATCCGCCTATACGGACCTGAACCATAGGTGTTACTGGGAACAGGGAAGTTACGGTATCACCGTGAAGGTTGTGACGGAAGGCGGAGCCGGCGACTTCACCAGGGCTTTCCGTTTCACGCTCGGGAAGCTGGATGCGCAAACCCTCAAGGGCAATTGCGTGGCCATGCTCGACGAACCCATCGCCGCCACCATGGGCCGGCCCCAATCCATCTGCCAGGTTATCCAATCGGAATATGGGCGCGGGGATGACGCTCGTCCGCCCCGTACCTGAACGCTCCTCCTTCCCGCGTCCCTCCATCCCACCGGAAACTCTTCCCGGGAATAAAAGTTCCCAATGTCCCCAACCCCCCCGCGAGCGCCCCAAGGTTTGTTTGGCGGCGTTTGAGGCCATGGAGTATATTGGTACCACCGGGAACCAAAGCCCCGGTATTTTCCCATGCCCGGCCGCAAAAAACTGTGGCCAGCGCGGATAATCGGAATTCATCAAATTAACGATAACGGGCTCTGCACTGGGGGCGGAGCTTGGAGGAAGCCATGAATCCGAATCAGGAAATGCAAATGCATATACAAATGCATATACATAGGTCCCCAGCTCGACCGGTGCGCAAGGCCATGGCACTAGGCTTGTGTTTATCGGCCGGATTGGCCTTTTTGGGAGGCTGCCGGCAGGATGGGAGAGCCACCTCGGCTACCTTGCCGTCCCCGGCCCCTGCAAGCGTATACGATACCCTGTCCAGCCGGGTAAAGGCTGGGGAAAGCTTCAACTCCATCGTCCATAACCTGGCTCTGCCCGCATCGGAGTCCTCCCTGCTGCTTTCCGGCATCAAGGAGAACTTCCGGTTCAAGCTCTACGCGGGCCAATCCTACCGGGTTATCTTCCGTGTTACGGAAACCGGTAAGTTACTCCAGTCCTTCATTCTCGAGGATCGCGGATCGGAACGCAGGCATGTCCTGGCATTGGCCGGTTCCGGGACGGGCCCCGGCACTGCCTCCGCCTCCTTGTCCGCGGTAAACCCGGAACCTCCGCCGCCGGCGGAGGCCTCGGCAAAGTCCCCGGCCGCGCCCGTGGAAGCGGTTCCGGCGCCTCCGGCAAAATTCAGCTACGCCGTCGTGGACATTCCCGCGCGGATGGACACCCTCGCCGTGAACGGCTCCCTGGCCTCCAACCTCTACGAGGCTTTCGTATCCAAAGGGGAGACGGGCGCGCTGATCCAGCAGGTGACCAAAATCTTCGCCTGGGATCTGGACTTCTTCAAGGATCCGCGCGCCGGCGATGAGTTCAGTCTGCTGGTGGAAAAACGCTTCGGCGAAGACGGCGCCTTCCGCGGCTACGGCAGGGTGCTGTCCGCCAAGTACGTGAACCGGGGAAAGGAATATTTCGGCATCCTCTACAAGGGCCAGTATTACAACCAGGAAGGCCGCAGCCTGGAAAAAATGCTCATGAAAGCGCCGCTGAATTTCGTGCACGTCTCTTCCGGATTCTCCGCCGCCCGCCTGCATCCCGTGCTGGGAGTGACCCGGCCGCATTGGGGCATCGATTATTGCGGCCCCAAGAACACCAAAATCCTGGCGGCCGGGGACGGCACGGTGGAATACACCAAATGGGTCAACGGCTACGGCAACACCATCAAGATCCGCCATAATGGCGTCTATAACACTTACTATGCGCATCTCAATGGGTTCGCCGCCGGATGCCACTCCGGCAAGCGCGTCAGGCAGGGCGAGTTGATCGGGTATATGGGAATGACAGGCCTCGCCACCGGCGTGCATCTGGACTACCGGGTGGAATTCAACGGAAAGTACATCAACCCCGCCTCCCTCAAGATGGAAGCGAAGCAAGGCGTTGAGAAGCTCGAATGGAAAGAGTTCTGCGATCATCGCGATCAATTGCTGGCCCGCATGGCCCCGCCGGAAATCAAGCATTTCGCCAGCGTCATGCCAACCCCTTCCGAACAGGCTACCAAGGCTTTTTGATAGGGCCGGCGCGCCCGGCCCACTTGCCATCCCCGGCATGATTGGCTCTATTTCATCCCGGCGGGAAACCACCGCTTTTCAACCACCTTTTCGCCGCGGCCATGCCGGCCGGCGGCTTGCACTCCGGAGTACGCATGCCCGCCGCAAAGAAAACTTCCGCTTCCACCGCAGGCCCAGGCTACGGACCGCAACCGGGAAGCAAGGCGCCCGCCTTCAGGCTTTCCGATGATACCGGCCATACCGTATCCCTGGCGGACTTCAAGGGCCGCAAGGTCATCCTGTACTTTTACCCCAAGGACAGCACGCCCGGCTGCACCACCGAGTCGTGCGATTTCCGCGACAACGTGAACCGGTTCGCCAAGTCCGGGGCCGTGGTGTTGGGGCTCAGCGCGGATTCGGTGGAATCGCACAAGAAGTTCAAAGCCAAGCACGGACTCAATTTTCCGCTTCTCAGCGACCCGGATCACAAAGCTTTGGAGGCCTACGGCATATGGCAGGAAAAGTCCCTGTACGGCCGTAAATTCATGGGGATCGTACGCACCACCATTGTCATCGATGAAGAAGGGAAGGTGGCCAAAGTCTTTCCCAAAGTCAAGGTGAATGGCCATGTGGACCAGGTGCTCGCCTCGCTAAAATAGGCGGGGATCATTTGGTTGAAATTCTCCCAACTTCCAAGCCGGATAAACCGACTAATGACCCGATGGCCCCCCGATTTTTCCGCGCCTGTACCGCAGGCTTGTTCCTGTGCGCCGTATCCCCGGCCCAGGATTTCCTGACCCTCAAAGCCACCCTTTACGATCACAATTACGGGGACTTCAACGGCGAGTTCTCGGCAACCGGCGTGACCGGCTGCAACCTCAACGTGCAAAAACCGGCTCCTGGAATGCTGCGGGACACGCTCCAGTATGATCCGGCATTGGGAAAGAAAATCCCCCGGCGCGGAGCCATGGATGCCTGTTCCAAGGACATCGAGAAATGGTTCGACCCTTCCCAGTCCGCGGTTTCCGCCTGCGGCAATCTGTTCCTCCGCAACGCGGGCCGGCCCGGCAAGCCTTTGTGGAAAATGGACGACTCGCTTTTCTTTCCCATGGATTCCCTGAGCCGGCAGAGCGCGGCGACGGGACCCGGATCGCTGCGCAACGACTACGCCTATTGCATGGAGGTCAATGCGGCCTTGACCTATAACGGCGGGGAATCCTTGCGGTTCCGGGGCGACGATGATCTGTGGGTATTCCTCGACAACCGCCTGGTCATCGATCAAGGCGGCATCCATCTGGCGCGCTATACCGAGGCCATCCTGGATTCGCTTCCGTTCCTCAAAGGCAAGCTCGGCAGGACGCTCGATCTGGACATCTATTTCTGCAGCCGGCAGCCTCCTACCTCCGTCTTCGGAATGGAATCCACGGCGGAACTGAAACCGCTGGCCATCAAGAGCCTGCGGATAGTGGACAGCCTGGGCGCCAGCGTCACCAGCAAAGACATCATCACTGGAAAGACCCGCCTCTGCGCGCGGCCATTTTTTCAGGAGCCGGGCCAGGAGCAATGCGGCAATTACAAGATCCCGCCGGATCTGACTTTCCTTTCCGCGGACTGGGACATCAACGGCAAACCGCTCTCCCTTATCGGCGGCCAGGCCTGCCTGGATTTGGATCCGTCCAAGTTCCCGAACAATACGCGCATCAATCTTACGGCCAAGGCGGAGGACCATAGCAGCCGCATTTCCCTCACCCTGATCCGTTTGGCCCGGCCGCAGCGCGGGGTGCTTTCCGGCGACGGGCGCGCGGAATCGATTCGGGTGAACCTGGATACCGCGGCCGGACCTGCGCCGGACGGTTTGGAAATGCAATTCGATTTCGCGGGATCGCGGCGGTATGCCTGGGTGCATCCGGACAGCGCGGATCCGTGGACCCTGCGCGGCGGCCTGGAATACCAATATGCGGGGCCGTTCGGCGCGACGGGATTTCCGCCGGTGACGGCTTCCACGCGGCAAACGGTATACACGCGCACTTCCGATTTGAGCGTGCTTTTGCGGGACGGCGTGAGTCCGGTCCTTACGGGCGCCTGGTTCCGTTGGGGACGGATCAACGGGGATCCGGCCTACCTGGATTTGCAAGCTTCGGAACCGCTGGCGGGAAGCGGGGATTCCTCGGGGATGTTGCTGTGGAAGCTTCATGACGGGACTATTCCCAACCCCGGCGGCGCGCCGGGAATCAAGGTGCAGCCGGGACGGTATTTCTTTTCCTTGCCGGAAGCGGTCGCCCAGCGATTGCATCCCGGCGACAGCGTATCCCTTTCCCCGGTCGCTATGGATACCGGGGGCAATCGCGCGCAACCCCATTACGTGGAGCTGGCTTTCCCACGTAACCTGGAAGAGACGGTGGGACAGCTGCGCATCCGGGAAAATCCCGCGCATGGAGCGGCATTCCTGCCGCAACGGCTGGAGGCGTTGGTCCCGGTTTCCGCCTCCGGGGATCCCCTGGGGAGCGGGGAATCGGAACGGAAATCGGCCGCCGCCCGCGGGCCCGTGCTGGAGTTTCCCGCCCGCGTGCCCATCACGCGCATGCAACTATGGTTTTACGATCATCTGGGAGCGTTCGTGAATTCACTCGATCGGGATTTTACCGATCAGGAATGGGGTGCCATGCAGGCGGCCAGCCCTGGGGATACTACCTGGGTGCGCCTGATGTGGTACCCGGTTTCCAAGGGCGGCAGCCGGCTGGGCACTGGGGTCTATATCGTAGCAGGCAGGCTTTGGACCCGCGACGGGGCCTTGGTCAACGGACCCGATGGGCAACAGGTTCGGGTCAAGGGCGAATCCATGCCGGTGCGCCCCCGTTCGTTCGGTTATCTCCGGGAGTGAAGCGGGATCATTCGATCCAGAGTATGTCCGCTTCGGACCAATCCGCGGGAGCATATTCCACGGCCGCGGAAGCGGAGTCCGCGAGCAGGGAATCGGCGGCGGTGTATACCTTGCCATCGAGCGATACAGCCTTCACATCGTATTTTCCCCGCGCCAGGCGGGCCAAGGTGAAGGATCCGTCCCCGGTTATCTTGGCCTGGTATGGGGATCCCGGAATGAACAGGGATTGCAAGGCCAATTGCAGGCCGCGGGCCCCCACATTGCCGCGCAGGTTCAGGATTGGGGGAGCCATCACGGGGATGGCCGCCAGCACGCCTTTGCTATCCGCATGGAGAACGGATCCACCCGACCGACGCATAAAGCGATGGAGCCCATCCGGCCCTTTCACCAACAGGAAATCCCCCAGGAAGGCTTCGCCGCCGGAGGCCGTCGCATTGAGGTTGAACTCAACGGTGTCTTGACTGGGCCATCGGGTGCCGCGGCTTTGCGCCCGCCCCATGGCGGAAATCAGGGCCGAGTCCCGTACCGTTGCCGCCGTGCCGGGCGCGATGGTCTGTTCCAATACCGGAGTGGAGTCTTTGCCGGGATTCTGATAACGCGCATAGATGCGCATCTCTCCGGCGCCGAAAGGCTTGCCCAGCGTGTCCTGCAAAGAGACCTGGATGGCGGGATTCTCAACGTCATCGTACCCGCCGGCCACCTGATCTTTTTTGGAGCAACCGATTGCCACCAGGGTGGCCAACGCCCACGGCGCGCGCGCCTTCATTCAGGCCTTCCGGGTTTCCGAATCCCAATCCGGCAGCCGGTTATTGGGGAAGAACTGCATGCCCAAAGTATAGATTCTGTCCTCGCCGTTATCCGCCCCCACCAGGGATTTCACTTCCTCCCGGAACACGCGGATTTTCTCTTTGAGCGCTTGGTAGCCCTGCTTGGAAATATAAACCGTCATGGCGCTATATTCGCGATCTTCCGGCGGCACATGGTTGAACACATCTTTGGCCAGCCCCAGCATTTCCAGGATGCGCAGCTTGCCGATGAAATCCTTGTTTTCCCGTTCCGTGGCGATATTGGCGTCCCGCAGGGCGTAGCCGTTGGCGGTCTTGGTGATCATCCCCAATTGCGTCAGCAGCTTGACCGTGTCTTCCACTTCCCAGGGCGGGACTTGGGGGAAAATCCTTTTGCCGATGACGGAGGGATTGCTTTCCTTTTGGTTGATGCCGAAGAAGGCGCGGATAATGGAGTTCTGCCATTTGGAATAGTAGGCGTAGCCTTCCTTGTCGATGATACGGGCCTTGGATTGCCCGTGCTTGGCCAGCTCCGAATAGAAGTGTTGTTTGCCTTCCGGATCCTTGCATTGGTTGAATTGCACCAGTAGGCCGAAGTATTTGATTTCACTGGTGGAAAGCTTCATGGCTTTGGCCATGCGGAACTGCCGATCCACGGTGAGGTTGCGTTTTCCCCCTATCACCTTGGAGAAGAAGCTGGAGTTGGAAAGCGGCAGGCCCGCTTTGACCGCGAATGCGCGCAGGGAGAAGCCCGTGTCCATCAGGCCGCGTGCCGTGAGGTAGTCGGCCAGGTACCTGCGGTAATCCAGATAATCGAATACGGAGGGCGGTTCGGGTCTGACTTGCATGGCGTTCCGACAAATATACCCCATACCGCCTTGCCGGGACACGGCCGGAAACGGTCTGCGTCCGGCGGAATACCGGGGAACCGGACTCCCTCGTCGGGAAATAGGCGCGTGTTTGGTTGTTGGTTGCGGATTCGAGGGAATCGGCGGCTCCGGGAGCGCGGCTGAGTGCGGCCTTTTTGGCCTAACTATTCCCCCCTGCGGACCCATGGCCCTAAGGAGGCATCGATACATTTGGATGCGGCGCGGAACCACGCCTGAAGCGGGAGAAAATCATGGCTAACGGCCTGAAGTGGACGGGAATATTGGCGGCGGCTTGCATCGGATTGGCGGCGGACAACGCGCGCGCGCAATCGGATTATATTCCGCCCCTGTCGGGCGCGGCTTTGGCCCAGTGGCAGGTCCAAGGCGAATATTACGGCAGCATCGCGGGCGGGGGGAATCTGGGCGCTTGGCTCATCGCCAACGGCAACAACGCTTATACCGTGGTCTTTCTGCCGGGAGGTTTGTTGACCTTGCCCGGCCAGCCTAACGGTGGTTGGGACAAGACCGGCTGGAACCGCAACAGTTTCAGCGGCAGCGCCACCCTGAGCGGGACCACCTTTACGGTCAACACCATCAGCAATTACAAGGCGGCCTCCGTCACGGGAAGCGGGGAAGCCCACGTCATGACCGGGACGTCGCCCACGGGCGCCTCCTTTACGTTGAACCGGGTGGTCCGCAACAGCCCCACGCATCTGATGAAGCCCCAGCCCGCCTGGGGCAATGCCAATATGTGGTTCGATTCCTCGACCGGTCAGGCCGATTTGGCCAAGTGGGTCAACAAGGACAACAATGTCCAGCTCAGCCGCAAATGCCTTTACCGCGGAGTGCAAACCAAAGACCCCCACGGAGCCGGCTTGCTGCATATCGAATACCAGGGCTGCTTCAATCCCACCGCCACCGGCCAGGGCCGATCCAACAGCGGCGTGTATTTGCAAGGCCATTATGAATGCCAGGTGTTGGATTCCTTCGGCAGCACGGGCGAGGAGAACGAGTACGGCGGCATATACACTGTTAAGGCCCCTTTCGTCAACGCCGCTCTGCCTCCCTTGACCTGGCATACTTACGACATTTATTTCACCCCGCGCACCTCCGGGGCCGCGGGCGATCCCGCGGGAGCGGCTATGATGACCGTTTACGCCAACGGCGTCCTGGTGCAGGACGGCACCAAGGTCACCGGCGTCACCACCGCCGGCGTTGCCGGGAACTTGCTGATCCCGGCTCCCTTGTACGTGCAGAACCACGGCAACGATGTCGTCTACAACAACGTCTGGTTCATCCCCAATGCCACTCCCGGATCGCTGCCTTATTCCACCATGCTGAACTCGGTGGCGGTGGGCCTGCGGGAGGAAAACCTCATCAAGCCCCTCCGCGAAGCCGATGACAACGGCCTGGGCTTCGTGGGACGTTTCGATCTCACCGGGCGCGCCATCCGCAAGAACGGCAGCGTACTCTCCATCCAACCCCTGTTCCCCAAGGCCGCCAACCCCTGATCGGGGCGCGCTCCCGGCTCGTCTTCGCCCCGCATCCAATCATGAAAAGGAAAACGATGTCCAAAAGATCCTCCGCAGCCGCGGTTTTCCTGGTGCTGGCCGCCCAAGGCTCGTTCGCCGAAGAGGCTTCCTCCCGGTTGGCTCCCCTGAAGATCTTCGCCAACTGGGAGGCCACTGAAATCGAAAGCTTCGTTCCCGATCCCGGTTCCACTCCTTCCGGGTACTTCCGGGAGATCTCCAATGCCAGCTCCATCTGGCTTCTGGAGGAGGCCCGGCTGGCGGACAACGCCAAGCTCTTCGTGGGCGTGGGCGGTTTGTATTTCTTCATCCTTCCTTCCAAAGGCAATCAATACAGCATCGGCCAAAGATCCGGCTTCGGGTTCACCGACTTGCACGCCGAATTCGAATACTGGCGGCGCGGCGATGAGGGCGATCACGGTTTGCTTTTAAAGGCGGGTGTTTTCCCTTTCAAGTACAACGAGAACGCCAAGAACCTGGGCGAATACATGTTCCGGACCTATACCTATCCCACCGTCATCTATACCGGCGGATTGACCCGCGTGAACAGCGCGGGCGTGCAGTTGGGCGGCTTCGATGCCAACACCAAGATCGGCGGGCTGAACAATGATCTGCTCCTGACGGTCAAAACGGATCAAACCCCTTCCGCCAGCCTGAGCCTTACGGATATCGCTTCCTATACCCTGGGCGGGATCTTCACCCTGGGAGGCGGCTTCATGTTCGACAATTTCTACGACCCCAGCAAGATCGCCAGCGGCAAGTACGATGGGCAAGGCAGCAGCCTTTATTACACCCTTAAAGACGGCAGCAAACAACTGGCCCATCCCCTGAAATCTTCCGACGCGCCCTACGATACCAGCACGCATCTCGCCGTGGACAGTGCTTACCTTTCCTTCCAAGGCGAAAAGGTGATGCTCCGCGCTTCCCTGGATTTGGGGAAAATAATCGCCAGCCCCATGCTCTCCGAAAAGGATTTGCGCCTGTATTTCGAGGGCATCCTGATGGGATTGCAGAACCGTCCTTTCTACTATGAGAAGATGCAGGACCGCATCGCTTATACGGTGGGTTTCAATTTCCCCACCTTCCGCATCCTCGACGTGCTTTCGGCGGAATGGGAATATTGCTCCAACCCCTATCCGAACGATGCGACCAATGCCTCCGTCGCGCTTTCTCCCACGCCCTTCGTGACGGGACAGGTCTTCAACGGCGACAACGTGAAATGGACCTTGTACGCCCAGAAATCCATCTATCAGGGTTTCACCCTGAGCGGCCAGATCGCCAACGATCATATGCGCCTGGTGGATTACTTCGGACATACCAACGATCGGGACGTGATGCCCTTGCGGAAGAATTGGTATTGGAGCGTCCAGATGGGTTTCGCGATCTGAGATTTCGGGATACCGGGTTTCGGGACGGGCCTCGGCGGGTATAACGCGGGAGCGGGAGCATGATGAAATCACGGATGATGAACAAATGGCGGTCGGTGGTTTCCGTTTCGCTGGCGATGGCCTGTCCATCCGCGTTCGCGATCGGCAATCTCCACCCCGCCTTTACGGTGAAGAACATCCTGCCGGCGGAAATGGGGAGTGTCGGCGGCATCGGCGGCATCGGCTTGCTGCCCAACGGCGACGGGGCTATCTGCACTTGGGGCGGAAGCATGCAACCGGTGGGCACCACCAGCAAGAGCAACGGTGAGGTGTGGATCATCCCCAACCTGGCCGGCGGAAACCCGGGCACGCCCGTTCGCATCGCCACCGGCATGCGCGAGGCTTTGGGCGTAGCCGTGGTCGGCGACGATTTCTACGTGATGGAAAAGCCCCGCATCACCAAGTTCACCGGGTCCGGCGCCACCTGGACCAAATCCACCTTGTGGAGCCTGCCCGCGGAGTGGTACAACGACAACCAATGGCACCATTTTTCCTTCAACCTGGTCACCCGCGATAGCGCGTTCTGGTTCACCACCGGGACGGCTTATGACTACGATCCCAATGACCCCCTGCAACGCGGCGCGCTCATCAGGGTTCCTTACGGCGGCTCCGGCTTCACGCAATTGGCGCGCGGCCTCCGCAACACCAACGGGGTAGGCATCGGGCCCGACAACGAATTCTTCGTGCCGGAAAACCAAGGGCATTGGAAACCGGCGGACGCCCTCTATCATATCCCCACCAAGAACATTCCGGCCAACGGCCGCTTCTTCGGGTTCCGCACCAAGGCCAACAATGCCTGCGGCATCATCCCGCCTGCGGTGGACGGGACCAGTTGCCCCAATGATCCGGAATACCCGCCCGCCATCTGGATCCCCTATGGCGGGTTCAGCAATTCCCCCACGCGTCCCATCCTCATCAAGGCGGGCGCCTATGCCGGGCAGATGATGGGCGGGGACGTCAACCATGGCGGCACCTTGCGCTATTTCCTGGAGAAGGTGAATGGCGAGTGGCAGGGCGCCGTCTTCGGCTTCATGTCCGCGGGCGCCGCCGGCATCAACTTCGGCATCAACCAATTCCTTTACACTCCGTCCGGCTCGCTGCTCGTGATCGGCATCGGAGGCGGCACTTGCGGCCTGGGCGGTTCCGGGAACTGGAATTGGAACGGCACCTGCCGGGGGTTGGATCTTCTGACGCCCACGGACAAGGCGCCGTTCGAGATCCTGGCCATCCGCTCCATCACCGGCGGATTCGACGTGGAGTTCACCCAGCCGGCGGCTGCGGCCGCCGGCAATAAAGCCAATTGGAAGGTTCTGTCCACCGTGTACACGCCAGTGCAGACTTATGGCGGGGACGCGGCGACAAACGACAACAACGTCAACGTCGACGTGACTTCGGCCGAGCTCAGCCCGGACGGGAAGCATGTCCGCCTGCAATTGGCGAGCCTGCTGACCAAGCGGATGTACGCCATCACCATGAACAATGTCACCAGCGCGACTGCGGAAGCGGCCTACACCAACGTGGGTTATTACACGCTCAACAACGTGGGACCCGCGACTACCGCCGTAGGCCGCGTGGGCGCATTCCAAAAAACGGTGCGCGCTTCTTTGCAACAGGGCCGGATTTCCTTGCAGCTTCCCTTCCAGGGCCCCTATCAGGCCGCCGTGTACGCGCTGGACGGCGCCATGGTGGCGAGGGCTTCGGGTAACTCCGGTGCGACCCTGACCACCGGCAGGCTGAAGCCGGGGCTTTATCTGGTTTCCGGGAGCGCCGAAGGCTCCTATTTCCGGGAAAAAATCCGCGTAGAGTGAACCCGGCCGGAGGCTTTCCGCTCCGGACCCAAAACAGCGTTAACGCCTCCGATACGGCGGGCGCAAGGGCCCCGCGGCCCTAAATTTGTTGCGTCCCGGCCTGTTTCGTGATATTTTCAGAAACGGATGCTTCCCCGCGGTGCGGAGGAAGCGGGCGCAAGCGATAAGCTGATGCGCCGACAAGCTGATAAGGCGACAGAAATGGCCGAGGAAGCGAAAGACGGACATGGCCAGGGTAACCTTCCTGGTACCCCGGGCGAGGCTGGACACGCCTCCGGCGGCGCCTATCCCCGCTCCGGTCTGGATATCCCGTATTTTTTCAGCCATGCCGGCCAACATCCGTTCGCCTGCGTGGAATGGGAGATCCGCGACGCCGTCATAGCCGATGAGAACGGCAAGATCATTTTTGAACAGCGCGGCGTGGAGTTTCCCGCGTCCTGGTCGCCATCGGCCTCGCAAATCGTCGCCTCAAAATATTTCCACGGCAGCGGAGGCAAGCGGGAAACCTCCTTGCGCCAATTGATCTCCCGCGTGGCGGAAACCATTTCCGCCTGGGGGGGAAAGCGCGGCTATTTTTCCTCGCCGGATTCCGCGGCCGCTTTCCGGCAAGAGCTTACCCATATCCTGCTGCATCAGAAGATGGCCTTCAATTCCCCCGTCTGGTTCAATGTGGGCGTAGAGGCCAGGCCGCAATGCTCCGCCTGCTTCATCAACGGCGTGGATGACGATATGGACAGCATCCTGGAGCTGGTGCGCACCGAAGGCCGTCTTTTCAAGTTCGGATCCGGCACGGGTACCAATTTCTCGCGCTTGCGATCCAGCCGGGAGGGCCTGTCCGGGGGAGGCACCGCCTCCGGTCCGGTTTCCTTCATGCGCGGCTTCGACAGTTTCGCGGGCGTGATCAAATCCGGCGGCAAGACGCGCCGGGCCGCCAAGATGGTGATCCTGGACGCGGATCATCCGGACATCCTGGCGTTCATCCGGTGCAAAGCGGCGGAAGAAGCCAAGGCCCGGGCCTTGATCGACGCCGGCTACCCGGGCGGTTTCAACGAAGCGGGCGGAGCCTACGACTCCGTGCAATTCCAGAACGCAAACCACTCCGTGCGCGTTAACGACGCATTCATGCGCGCGGCCAGGGACGGCGGAGACTGGAGCGTGCACGGCCGCGTTGACGGCAGCCCCATGGGCGCGTATAAGGCGGACGGCCTGCTCAGGGAAATGGCCGAGGCCGCCTGGAGCTGCGGGGATCCGGGATTGCAATTCGACACCGCCATCAACCGTTGGCATACTTGCCCGGAAAGCGGCCGCATCAACGCGAGCAATCCCTGTTCGGAATACATGTTCCTGGACGACTCCGCCTGCAATCTGGCCTCCCTGAACCTGATGCGTTTCCGCCGCGACGACGGGTCCTTCGACGTGCCCGCTTTCCGGCATACCGTGGACATAACCCTGCTGGCCCAGGAGATCCTGGTCGACGAGGCCGGCTATCCCACGCCCGCCATCGATCGCAACTCCCGGGCTTTTCGGCCCTTGGGCCTGGGCTACGCCAACCTGGGCGCCTTGCTGATGTCGCGGGGCCAGCCTTATGACAGCGGGGAAGGGCGCAACTTCGCCGCCGCCGTCACCGCGCTCATGCACGGGCGGGCCAACGCCATGTCCGCGCGCATGGCGGCCGCCATGGGGCCTTTCGCGGGCTTTGCGCCCAATCGCGCCGCCATGCTGCGCGTGATGGAAACGCATGCCGCCGCCGCGCGCGCTCTGGAAACCGCCGGCGTGCCCCGGGAGTTGGGCGAAGCAGCGGGCAAGGATTGGGACGAGGCGATCGCCCTTGGGAAATCCCGCGGTTACCGTAATTCCCAGGTTACCGTGTTGGCGCCCACGGGGACCATCGCCTTCATGATGGATTGCGATACCACCGGTGTGGAACCGGATCTGGCCCTTATCAAGTACAAACGCCTGGTTGGCGGCGGGACCATGAAGATAGTGAACCGATCGGTGCCGGAAGCCTTGCGCGGCCTGGGCTATGCGGGGAACGAGGTGTCGGAACTGATCGCCTACCTGGAACGCAACGGATCCCTGGAAGGCGCACCCCTGCTGCGCGAGGCACACCTGGCCGTCTTCGATTGCGCGATCACGCCGAAGGGAGGCGGCCGCTCCATCCGCCCCCAGGGCCACCTGCTCATGATGGCGGCCGTGCAACCGTTCCTTTCCGGCGCCATCTCCAAAACCGTCAACCTGCCCCAGGACGCCGGCGTGGAAACCATCCGCGCCTTGTTCATGGAGGCTTGGGAGCTGGGATTGAAATCCGTGGCCGTCTATCGCGACGGATCCAAACGCACGCAACCGCTTTCCGCCTTTTCCGCGGGGCCGGAGATCAAGCCCGCGCGCCGCCGCCTGCCGGACGAACGCGAGGCCATCACCCATAAATTCAGCATCGCCGGCCACGAGGGTTACCTCACCGTGGGCAAGTACCCGGACGGGAGCCCGGGCGAGTTGTTCGTGGTAATGTCCAAGGAAGGCTCCGTGGTCTCAGGTTTGCTGGACGGCTTCGCCACCGCGGTGTCGCTGGCCCTGCAATACGGCGTGCCCTTGAAGGTACTCATCGACAAGTTCAGCCACAGCCGCTACGAGCCTTCCGGCTTCACCACCAATCCCCGCATCCGCATCGCCAAATCCATCACCGACTATATTTTCCGCTGGCTGGCTTTGAAGTTCCTGCCGGCGGAAGAAGTCCAGGCCGCCATAGGCGAAGGCGAGGATGCCGTCTTTTCGGCGGGACGCGCGCAGACGATGGCGCCGGGGGCTGCTCATGGGCCCTCGATCGCGCCGGGAGAGGGAATGCCGCCGGAAAAAATTCCCTCGTCCGCTCTCGCACCCGCTCGCATGGATATGGATTCCCCTCCTTGCCCGGATTGCGGTTCCCTGATGGCGCCGGCGGGCTCCTGCTTCCGCTGCGACAATTGCGGCGGCACCAGCGGCTGTTCCTAGTCCGGTTCCCGGCATTCCCGTTTTTTTTCTTTTTCGTTTATCCCTTTTCATTTTACCTTCTCCCCACATGACCACGGCCAATCGTTTGATCCAGGAAACCAGTCCATATTTGCTGCAACACGCCCACAATCCCGTGGACTGGTACGCCTGGGGCGACGAGGCGTTGGAGCGCGCCAAGCGCGAAAACAAACTGCTGCTGATCAGCATCGGATACTCCGCCTGCCATTGGTGCCATGTGATGGAGCGCGAGTCCTTTGAAAGCGAAGCCACCGCCGCGCTCATGAACGAATCGTTCGTCTGCATCAAGGTGGATCGCGAAGAACGCCCGGACGTGGATCAAGTCTATATGAACGCGGTGCAGCTCATCAGCGGGCAGGGAGGCTGGCCCCTCAACTGCTTCGCATTGCCGGACGGCAGGCCCGTCTACGGCGGAACCTATTATCGTCCCCAGCAATGGCGGGAAGTGTTGCGCAGCCTGGCGGACCTGCATGCCAAGGAACCGGAGAAGGTGCTTCGCTACGCGGAACAATTGACGCGCGGCGTGCGCCAAAGCGAATGGGTGGAAGCGGCGCCGGGCGCGGCCCCCTTCACCATGGCGGAACTGGAAGGGATCTACAAACCCTGGCAAGACCATTTCGATCGCGTGGAAGGCGGCATGAACCGGGCGCCGAAATTCCCCTTGCCCAACAATTACCAATTCATGCTCCGTTATTGGAAAGCCTCCGGCGACGCATCCGCCCTCGCGCACGTGAAGCTGACGCTGGATAAGATGGCCTTCGGCGGCATCTATGATCAATTGGGCGGAGGCTTCGCGCGTTATTCCACGGATAGCCTTTGGAAAGTGCCCCATTTCGAAAAGATGCTGTACGACAACGGCCAATTGCTGGAGCTGTACGCGGAGGCCTACCGGGCCACGGGCGATCCCCTGTATGCCCGCATCGCGCGTGAGACCGCCGCCTTCGCGGCCCGGGAACTGACTTCGCCGGAAGGCGTATTCTACTCCGCTTTGGATGCGGACAGCGAAGGCGAAGAAGGCAAATACTACGTCTGGGGCAAGGAAGAATTGGACGCCGCATTGGGCGAAGGCTTCCCGCTGTTCCGCGACGTCTACAACATCAATTCCACGGGCTATTGGGAAGACGGCAATTATATCCCGCTCCGCAAGCGCACGGATGGCGAGCTTGCCGCCGGCAACGGGATGGATGAAGCGGAGCTGCGCAAGCGGTTGGATGAGGCCAAAGCCGTGCTCATGCCCATCCGGGAAAAGCGCGTTCGTCCGGGGCTGGATGATAAGACCCTGACCTCTTGGAACGCCTTGATGGCCAAAGGCTATGTGGCCGCCTATCAGGCCCTGGGGGATGCGGCCTATTTGGATGCGGCCATTAGGAACCTTTCCTTCCTTTTGGAAAAAGGCCGCCGCGCCGACGGCGGATTGTACCGGACTTACAAGGCTGGTCATAGCGGCGGAGGCCAAAGCGGTGGCGGCGACCGGAGCGGTCGCGGCGACTCAAGTGGTCGCTTTTCCATCAACGGATTCCTGGAAGACTATGCCTGCATGGCGGAAGCCTTGGCGGCGCTTTACCAGGCCACCTTCCAGGAAGGATGGCTCGTGGCGGCGCGCGATTTGATCGAGTATGCCATCGCGCATTTCCGGGATCCCGTATCGGGACTCTTCTACTTCACTTCCGATCTGGACAAGCCGCTGGTGGCGCGCAAGCTGGAAATCATGGACAACGTGACCCCGGCTTCCAATTCCTCCCTGGCCAAGGCGCTATTCACGGTGGGCTCCTGCTATGGCAACCAAGATTGGCTGGACATGGCGGCGGCCATGCTGAACCAGGTCAAAGAGGAAATGCCCGCTTATGCATCCGGCTATTCCAACTGGGGTATGCTGGCGCTGAATCTGGCCGCTCCTTTCCATGAAGTGGTGATAACCGGCCCGGAAACGGAAGCGATACGCCGGCGGATCGCGGCTCATTATCTGCCGAACACCCTGCTGGCCGGTTCCGCCTCCCCCAGCGATTTGCCCTTGCTGGAAAACCGTTTTTCCGCCGAGCGCACTTCCATCTACGTTTGCCGCAATCGCACCTGCGCCTTGCCCGTGCATACGGCGGCGGAAGCCCTGGCCTTGCTAAGTCATTGATTCTCCGGGTTATGATTCCAATCGTCGCACCAATGGGCTCATGCGAAACATGCCGGTTACCCCGGTTTCCGGATTCGGCTGCGCGCGGGTTGCGGACGGTCGCTTCGGGGAGAATTAATCCCATGCAATTCAATGTGTTAAGCGTCCCTATCGGGAGAGCTTCCGGCCCAATATCCATAGGGGTGCCGGCTACCGTTCCCTGCAAGCCCCGTCCCGCCGATGTTGCAGGGGCGCGGCTCCGCAGGCCCGCATTCCCTAGGCTTGCAGAGCGTCGCCGCGTGAGATATTTCATTTAGAGCTTTCTTTTCATTGGGTTTTGAGGTATATAATTGGACCGAGATCGGATTCCCGATCCGTGAGATCGGAAATCCGATCTCGAGATCCAACCATCGAAAGGAAAGCGCATGAACAAGCAAGAACTGGTACAGGCTGTGCTGGAAGACAACAAGAGCGGCATCGAGACCAAGGCTGCCGCCGAACGGGCCGTCAACGCCGTGCTGGGCGCCATCGAAACCGGAATCAAGAAAGACGCGGTCGTGCAGTTGATCGGCTTCGGCACTTTCTCCGTCAAGACCCGTGCCGCCCGCAAGGGCCGCAATCCTTCCACCGGCGCCGAGATCAAGATCAAGGCTTCCAAGACCGTGGGATTCAAGGCCGGCGTGGCCCTGAAGGAAACTGCCAAGAAGGCGAAGTCGAAGTAATCTCCTTAAAGCCAAGGTTGGGCCTCCCGGCCCGCTCCGGCAAAAAAGAGGCGGCCCGGCGGGCCGTCTCTTTTCATTTCCGGGCCTATGACTGAGCCCAAACGCGACTTGCTAAATTAAAAGCATGGATCCCTCCGAAGCCAACCCTTTGATCGTAGGCCGCCTGCCCTTTCTGGTCTGCGCGCCGTTCTTCCATTCCACCTTGGGCGGGGCCCCCGGTATCCGTTTCGTGGACGGCGTGCCCAGTTTCCTCAATGGGGAACTCCAGGCCGGCCGTGTCGATTGCGCGCCGTCTTCCAGTTTCGAATACGGCCTGCACTTTCGTGACTACCGCCTTTTCCCCGGCATTTCCACCTCCAGCACCATGGAAATGAAATCGGTGCTCTTCCTCTCCCAGACGCCTTGGGAAAGCCTCGACGGCGCGGCCGTGGGGCTTTCTTCCGATTCCGCCACCTCCAATGTTTTGTTCCGCATCCTCTGCGCCCGCCGTTTCGGCGTCAAGCCGCGTATCCTGCCGGGTACGGGGGAGGCGGCGGTTGCCAATGCCGCGGGCCGCGTGTTCATCGGCGATCGCGCGTTGTTGGAATCCCTGTCGGGAAAGTGGCGGCATCGGTATGATCTCGCGGATGTATGGGCCAGGTGGCAATCGCTTCCGTTCTCCTTCGGGCTATGGATGGTGAGGCGGGAGGCGTTACGGGAGAAAGCCGCCCCGGCGGCCCGCTTCCACGGCCTGTTGCTGGCTTCCTTGGCGGCGTTCAGGGCCGATGCCGGCGGAGCCCTGGATGCCTGGACGGCCAGCTATCCTTCCGGGTTGCCCCGCGGCCTGATGCTGGGATTCTACGCTACCGCGGACTACGGCTTCACGGCCAAGCACGCGCAGTCGCTGGAGACCTTCTACCGCCTGGCCGGCGAAGAAGGATTCCTGGACACGGTTCCGGAATTGGATTTCGCCGCGTTCTGAAATCCTTGTACCGCGTCCATCACCAGTCCGCGCACAACCTTGGCGTGGGACACCGTGATCAAATGGTTCCGTCCCGGCAGGATGGTCATGGCGGCGGGATCTCCGGAGGGCCGGATCAGCCAATCGCCTTGCGCATGGATATGCCGATAGGGGACGCCGGGATCGCATCCCGGCCAGCGCAGGATCATCATCGGAAATGTCTGCAACAGGTTGGGCGGAAATCCGCCCATGATGTCCGCGAGCAGGGCCTGGCCCTCCGGCGACAGCATGTTCTGCAAGGCGAGGATACGCGGGATGAGGGTGAAGATGCGCCGGATAACGGACCGGGGCACCCATTCCGCGATCGGGGCCCACAGCTTGAAGCGCTTGCGGATGTGGCGGGGATGCGTTGCGGAAGCGATCAGGATCAAACCGGCCACGTCCACCAGCCGGGACATTTCCAAGGCCAACATTCCGCCCAAGGACACCCCGCCGATGATATCGCCGGGGGCGAGGCCGATTTCCTTTGCCATCCTGGCGGCGTATTCGCGCAGGCTTTCACCTTTAAGGATGGGGATCAGATCCAAGGTCCGATAGGTTTCCGACGGCAGATCCATGAGCGCGAAGGCGCGTTTGTCCAAGGCGAACCCGGTGATGAGGAATACACGCATGCGGATAAATTATATCCTTTTTTAGCTACATTTATGGATTACCGGGAGACAATGCATGCAATGCCGTGAATGTGGTGCTTCGATTGCCTCAGACGTCTCGTTCTGCCCCACATGCGGCGCGCGGCAACCGATGCCGGTCCCGGTTCCCGCCTCGGCCCCCGTTCCCACAGCCCATAAGCCGCAACCGGCTCCCGCGGCGCCCGTCGCCATCGTGAAATCCTCCAAGTCGGCTTTGCCGCAAGCAGGGGACACCTTCGCCAATCGCTATCGGGTGGAAAAATACCTGGGGCTGGGCGCGCTTTGCAATTCCTACCTCTGTCGCGATTCCATGGCCGGCAACCAGGAGGTGGTACTCAAGGTGATGCATGCCCGCAAGGCGGCCGAAGCGGGAATGGCGGACAGCTTCCTGTTCCTGGCGGAATCCGTGGCCAAGTATGATCATAAGGGAATCGGGAAGATCCTTTCCAGCGGCCGGCATGAAGGCGCTCCCTATTACACCATGGAATGGGTGGGAGGGGTTCCGCTCCGCCTGTGGTTGATGGAACGCTTGAATTTCGAGAACCGCGTGCTGCCCGGGCTCGGCATCATCAGTTCGCTGTTGGATACCTTCGAAGTGATCCATGAACGCGGATGTTACGGGTGCGTCAAGCCGGAGAACGTCTTCATCACCCTCAACGGTCCCGTCATCACGGACTTCGGCGTGGTGGGATTCCTGAGTCCTCAGGAGTTCGAGTTCAACTCCTACGCCCGCCGCTATCTGCCCTACATGGCTCCCGAATTGAAGCAGGACTGGAGCAACCTGCTGCCCCACAGCGATTTCCATTCCATCGGCGCCGTCCTGTACGAGATCCTGGTGGGACGGGCTCCGGGGGCGCAATTGCGCCTGCCGAGCGAGCTCAGCCGCATCTTCGGGATCGAAGCGGATGAGATCATCCTCAAGTCGATGGCAACCAGGCCGCTGGATCGGTTCGGCACGGTGGAGGCCTTCAAGAACGCGGTGCTGTCCCTGCAAACCTCGCTGCTCCAAGCGCGTCCTCCGGAAATCCCGATGCCGCCTCCCGCCGGGAACGATATTCCGGAACCGGAGACGCACACGGCCCTGGAGATCGCTACCGACATGCAGACGGTGCATAATCCCGACGAGGCTTTTACATCGCCGGATCTGCTTTTCCATCGGGATGAACCGGCGCCGCCTCTGCGCGGGGACATGCCGGCCGCCGCCAACACCTGGGTGTTGGAGCGCAATGCCTCCCCGGAAAACCCCGCGGGTGAAAGGGAAGCCGCATCGGAGCCGGAGGAAGGGGAAAAAACGCTTTCCGCGTTCGCCCGGCTAGGCGATAAAATCGTAGAGGAGGCGCATGCGCAAAGGCGATTCGCGCATGCGGGCCCCGCCTTTGCGGGGCTTCCCAAAGGCGAGGTTTCGCCCAATGCCGCGCCCGGCGCGTCCTGGGACGAGCCTTCCACGGTATCGGTGATGACGGGGGGGGACGCGACTGAAGAAGAGGCTGCTGCGGTGCCCGCCTGGCTATGGGCCGCCATCGCATTGCTAGGGTCCGGAATGGTGGTCCTCTCCGCCTATTTCGGATTGCTCCACCACAAATAAACCGGGCGGCCAGGGAAATTCCGAGCATGGAAATCCGCATCGACGGGAGCGGCGCAATGGTCCACGGGGAAACCCGCACCTTCGACTTCCCCCGCAATGGCCGGACGGCGCAGGGATTCCTCATCCGCCATCATGTCCGGTTTTTCTCCTATCTCAACCAGTGCTGCCATTGGCCGGTGCAATTGGATATGGGGGACAATGATTTCTATTACGCCGCGGCCGATCGCATCCTCTGCAAAACCCACGGGGCGGCCTATCAGCCGGATACGGGGTATTGCGACTTCGGCCCCTGCGTGCGGGCTTCCCTGGAGGCCTATCCCGTGCAGGTTTTCGACGATTATGTTCTCATCACCGTGCCGGATTGATATTTTCTCCATACCAAGCCAGAATCCGAAACCGAAATCCAAACCGGAAAACCTCCAAGGAGACGCCAATGTTCACTCCCGCCTTCACCAGCGCCGCGATGCTGGATCGCAAGAACCTGATGCCCGTAGTCAATCCGGACAAAGCCGGCAATCCGCTCCATCATCCCGCGCCCAAGGCCCCGCGCATCTTCGCGGACACGGCCACGCGTTCGGAGATCGAACCGTTGTTCAAGGCGGGCATCATCAACGGCCTCACCACCAACCCCTCCCTGCTGAAAAAAGCCGGCGCCAAATCCTGGGATCATGCCAAGGAGATCATGAAGGATCTGTGCAATTTGCTGCGTCCCTTCCCGGTTTCCCTGGAGCTGACCGAACTCGACGAGGAGAAGATGGTGCGCCAGGCCGACGAGCTGGCGGTGCTAGGGGATAATTCCGTGATCAAGGTTCCGATCGGAGGTTATCGCGCCATCAACTCCGCCGCCGATCCCTTCACGGGCCTCAAGGTGATCCGCCGCCTTTGGGAAAAGGGCATCAAGGTCAACACCACGCTGATCTTCAATTCCACCCAGGCCTTCTGGGCCGCCAACGCCGGCGCCACCTATGTCAGCCCGTTCCTGGGCCGCCTGGCCGACTACGCCTATAAGCATGATACCCCCGAGCGCAAGCCCGGAAATTCCCTTTACTGGGTGGAGGATCACAAGAACGCCAAAGGCGATCAGATTATGCACAACACGGAATACGTCGCATCCGGCGGCGCCGTCAAGGACGCGGGCGCGCGCCTGATTTTCGAGATCGCCACCGTGTTCGCCAATTACCAGATCAAGACGGAAATCCTGGCCGCCAGTTTCCGCAACCAGGTGCAATTGACCGAGTGCCTGTTGGCGGGCGCGGATATCCTCACCGTGCCGGCCTCGGTGCTGGCCACCGTGGCCGATCATCCCCTCAGCGATGAAGGCATGAAAGCCTTCGTCGAAGACTCCAAGGCCTTCGGCAAGTAGAATAATATGGGCTTTGCCGAAGGCCCGCCTTTGGGAAGTAAAACCTGTTAGGCGCGTTTGCCGACGGTGAGGTGCGTTTGCCGCGCCGGCTAGGCGCGCTTGGAAAGACAGATGGCTATCCAGCCCCAGCCGATCAGGAAGGCCGTGCCGCCGAAAGGGGTGATGGCCCCCAAGGGCCTGATCCCCGTGAGCGCCAGGGCGTAGAGGCTTCCGGAAAATAGCGCGATGCCGATCACGAAAAAGCAGGCGCCCCAGCGGATATCGGCGCCGGAGACTTTGGCGAAAAGAGATAGACCCAGCAATACCAGGGCATGGAGAAGGTGGTAGAGAACGCCGGTGTGCCAAACCGACAGCATTTCCGGGGACAGCCTGTTCCGGAGCTCATGCGCGCCGAAAGCCCCCAGGGCCACTCCCACAAATCCCAGTATTCCCGACGCGCGGATCCAATTCATGAGCGCAAAGGTACACATCGCGCGCGGACCCGGCCAGGCTGATCCGGCAATCGGCGCAAGGCGGCCCTTTCGTGGGCGGCTTGGGCCAACTATATTTTCCGGCCGTCACCCCAGCAGCGAGGTTCCGCATGTCCGGCAACATTGAAAGCGTCCTGAACGAAACCCGGAAATTCCCGCCGCCGACCGCGTTCACCAAGCAAGCCTCGATTTCTTCCTGGGAGCAATACCAGGCCATGCATGCCGAATCCGTCCGCGATCCGGAAAAGTTCTGGGGCGAGGTGGCGGGCAACCTGCATTGGTTCAAGAAGTGGACGCGCGTGCGCAATTGGGACAATGCCCCGTTCGCGAAATGGTTCGAAGGCGGCAAGACCAACCTCTCCTACAATTGCCTGGACAGGCATTTGCATTCCTGGCGCCGTAACAAGGTGGCCATCCATTGGGAAGGCGAGCCGGTGGGCGAAAGGAAATCGCTGACCTACCTGGAATTGCACCGCCAGGTCTGCAAGTTCGCCAACGTGCTGAAGTCCAGGGGCATCAAGTCCGGCGATTCCATCGCCCTGTATATGCCCATGGTGCCGGAGCTGGCCATCGCCATGCTCGCTTGCGCTCGCATCGGGGCAGTGCACTCCATCATCTTCGGCGGCTTTTCGGCGCCCGCCCTGGTAGACCGCATCCATGACGCCTCCACAAAACTGGTCATCACCGCGGACGGCGGGAATAGGCGCGGCAGCGTGCTGCGTCTCAAGGACACGGTGGATGACGCGCTCAAAAGCTGCCCCACGGTGAAAAGCTGCATCGTCGTCAATCGCGCCGGCGCCCACGTGAACATGGAGGAAGGCCGGGATTTCTGGTGGAACGACTTGATGTACAAGTCCCACGCGGATTGCCCGGCGGAGGAACTGGACGCGGAGCATCCGTTGTATATCCTGTACACCTCCGGCAGCACCGGCAAACCCAAGGGCATCCTGCACACCACCGGGGGATACATGGTGGGGACCTATCTCACCACCAAGCATATCTTCGACATCAAGGAAGAGGACACCTACTGGTGCACGGCCGATATCGGCTGGGTCACGGGCCATAGCTACGTGATCTACGGTCCCCTGGCAAACGGCGCCACCACCATCATGTACGAAGGCGCTCCCAATTTCCCCGAGAACGATCGCTTCTGGCAAATCATCGAGCGTTACAAGGTGAGCATTTTCTATACCGCTCCCACCGCCATCCGCTCCTTCATGAAATGGGGCGATGAGCATCCCAAGAAGCATGACTTGTCCTCCCTGCGCCTGCTGGGATCGGTGGGAGAACCCATCAATCCGGAAGCCTGGATGTGGTACCATGAAGTCATCGGCGGCAAACGATGCCCCATCGTGGACACTTGGTGGCAGACGGAAACGGGCGCCATCATGATCTCGCCCCTGCCCGGGGTCACGCCCACCAAACCGGGATCAGCCACCTTCCCTTTTTTCGGAGTCGACGTGGCCATCGTCAACGACAAGGGCGAGGAGCTGGGCGTGAACCAGGGAGGATTCCTGGTCATCAAGCAACCTTGGCCTTCCATGTTGCGCACCCTGTACGGCGCGGACGAACGCTACAAGGAGGTTTACTGGAGCCGCTTCGCCAAGCAAGGCTGGTACCTGGCCGGCGACGGCGCCGTGCGCGACGCGGACGGGTATATCTGGATCCTGGGCCGCATCGACGACGTGCTCAACGTGTCCGGCCATCGCCTGTCCACCATGGAAGTGGAAAGCGCCCTGGTGGCGCATGAAGCCGTGGTCGAAGCCGCCGTGGTTGGCTTCAAGCATGAAGTGAAGGGGGAAGGCGTGGCCGCTTTCGTGACCTTGGGCAACGGTCGCGAGAAAGATCCCAAGACCGCCGAGGCCTTGAAGGCGCATGTGCGAAATATGATCGGCCCGCTGGCAATGCCGGACCAGATCCATTTCACGGACGCTTTGCCCAAAACGCGTTCGGGGAAGATCATGCGGCGCCTGCTGCGCGATGTCGCCAACGGCGTGGAGACCAAGGGCGACATGACCACCTTGGAAGATCTCAACGTACTGGCGAAGTTGCGTTCGGACGAGGACTGAAAAACCCGGGGGCTGCGCGCTGCGGCTTCTTTGTGTCCGCTCCGTTTTCCGGCCCCGGGGAAAGCCCCGGAGGTCCGGGGCGGCAGCGGATGATCAAGGCTTGGTAAGCCTCAGCGGGTTTCCGGATGCTTGTTGAAGTTCATCGCGTATTCCCACCAATTGTTCAGCTTCCCGTTGTTGACCGCGTTGCTTCCGTCCCCGTAATGGCCGGGCACGCGCGGCATCTGGTAGTACCACCATTTCTTGAAGCCGCGGCCGGCGTTGCCGTCCTGGGCGAAGGGCAGCCATTCATTCAGGTTGACCAGGCGCTTGGTGGCGGAGCCGATGAGGTTGGGATAATTGAACTGCCAATCGTCCGCCTGGGAGTAGGCGGTATTCGCCAGGCTCCAATTGTATTCGTCGCCGCGGTTGCGCGCATTGGGCGCCCAATGGGCCGCGCCCACGCCGGCGTTGCCGGGCAGGTTGCCTTCCACGCTGCTGAAGCGATCGTAGATGTTGCGCTGGGGCGTGGGCTTGCGGACGGTGCCGCAATAATCGCCCGCCGGGAAATCCGGCCAGTAGCAGGGATTGTAGGGGAGGGTCTCCGGGATCTGGTAAGGCTTGTTGAGAAGCCACTCCACGCGATGCCCGAAGCTTTCCAGGGCCTCGCTCAAACCGCGCTCATAGTTGAGGCCCATTACGATGATGTTGGCGACGCCGCTGCGCAGGATGGCGGGGCCATTCACTTCGTACGGGGAACTGCCGGCCATGACGGATTCGTTGAATCCGGAGAAGGGCGGGCTATAGACCACCACTTCATCCACCTCTCCCGCGTTCACCTTGGCGGACACGCCGAAATCATCCAGGATGCGGTTATAGTCGGCATTGTAAAACCCGCCGTTGGGCATGGCCCGGCCGGCCGCGCCCCAATCGCCGGTGTTGATGCCCACGTTGTAGCCGTCGATGTAATCCTGCTCGGTGAAGGTGGCGGAATGGAATTGCTCCGATCCCGTGATGGGCACCCAGCGGTTCAGGTAGTTGGGGATGTCCGCGTAGTTGGCCCATTTCCAATGCACGTAGCCGCCGCTGGCTTCGGTAATATCGGCCAGATAATTCTTGACGATGGCCATGGGATCGTTCCAGCCGTAATGGGCGGCGCCGTATTGATCCAGGCGCACGTTGCCCAAGGTGGTGAGGGTGGGCGCGTAATTGAGAACCAGGACCTTCTTGGTCAGGCTGTACTTGGTGTTGGTTGCCCAATAGACGGCATTGTCGAACAGGGATTGCCCGCGTCCGGTCCATTGGGAGGCGGCGTTGTCTTCCAGGTAGACTAAGGCGCGGCGCGCGGGAGCGGTAAGCCCCGGCATTACGGCGCCCTTGTCGTAGCCGAACACGATGGCGTGGGCGGTATTCCCGGCCTGGTAGGCGATCTTGACGGCATTGGCGTTGGGGTTGCCCCAGGAAAAGGTGGAGGCGGTTTTTACCAAGGCCAGCGTGCCCGTAAGGCCGGCGCTCATGTCCTGGCACCCGTCCAGCCAACCGGTGGCGGCCGTGTACATGCCGGTGCGGTTGCAGGCCGCGGTATAGATGGTGGCGTTGGCCTGGGCCGACGCCGTCCCAAAGTCCGTGCCGTTCACCGTGCCCGTCATTCCCAAATCGTCCAGCAGGGCGCTTTCCCAGGTGAGTACCGGTACCGGTACGGTGCGGAATTTGGTGTTTACGTTGGCGGAGGTGACGGTGGAGGAGACCAGCACCAGATCCTTGCCGGTGGCGTCCGCGGTCGCGGCCGAGGCCGCGTCCTTGACGATCACGTTATAGCCCAGGATCTGCAGGCGCTTCTTGACGGCGGCATCGCCCGCGTTCAAAAGAGCGGAACCGGTGACAAACAAAACGGGCGGCGCCTGGAGCTGGAATCCCGTGAAGGTAGAGGTGCAAAGCGCGGGGTTGCTATGGCCGGTCACGGCCAGCCCCACGAAAACCACCGGCTCCATGTCGATGGCGCGGGTTGCGCCCACTTGGGTCCAGGTTATTCCGTCCGCCGAACGGTAAGCGGAGAACTGGTCGCCGCTGCGGGCCAGCTTGATCCATTGGGGAGCCGCCAGTCCGGCCATGGAGGCGTTGGCGCTCGCTTGATTGGGGACCGCGCGCGACTGGAACGCCACCCCGTTGCCGGGAGTGACGAATACGTAGGCATGCCGGGATCCGGCATTCAGGGATTCGCGGATCATAAGGCCGGCCTTGGCCCAGGCATTGGTGTTCTGCACGGACGTTACCCGGACCACCACCTGGGTGTTTCCGTTCAGGCGTTGATAAACGTAATGGAATCCGTCCGCATTGCCCCAGACGTCCGCGCCGGACCCTGCCACGGTAAAGGTGCCGCCGGAATCATTTCCCGATCCCGCCGTCCCAACCGATCCGATATCGGTTTGCAGCCACGGTGAAGGGATGGCGGCATACGATGTCCCTATCGCAAGCCACGCCGAGGCCACCAACACGGCCCATTTCTTCCCAACCAAAAAATGATTCATCGAACCCTCCTGTTAAAGGCAAGGAAAGATACATCGTCGCGAGATGGGAAAATGCCTTGGGTCACGCTGTGGGATCGATTCGTCGCGGCGCCTGATCATACTTGCTCATGGAGAAGCAAGTGGCAGCGGAAACGCAATCGGTTTGAGTTAAACCGAGTGTAGTGTTAAGTTTTCCGCCACTCGCCTTAAGGCGGTCTTTTTCAAACAAGGAAGCAGGAGATTCGACCATGTTCAACCCATTCATTCCTTCCGGAAGTCTCGCGGCATTCATGGCTGCTTTCGCCTTGCTATGCCACTCGGCCCATGCCCAGGCGGCGGTGTCTGCCGCGGAAGGCGCCGCATCGGCCGACACCGTTAAGTACGGTTGGACGCACCAGATCAACGGCATGCTCAACCTGAGCCAGGCCTATTACGACAAGTGGGCCAAGGGCGGCACCGACAACTTAACCTATGAAGTGAACTTCAGCGGATCCTGCTCCCTGAAACAACCCGATTATACCTGGGTCACCCAGAGCAAGGCCATTTACGGACGCACCAAGCTGGGATCCCTGGGCTCACGCAAATCATCGGATCAATTCGACTTGGAAACCGTCTATACCCGCTTGCTCAAAATCCATGTCGATCCTTTCGTTTCCGCCACCGCCCAGTCCCAATTCGCCCCCGGTTTCGCGTACACGGAAGTTCCCCTCGGCCGCTCCCAGATTTCGGACTATTTCAATCCCGCCTATTTCACCCAGACCATCGGCTTGGGCGTGGAACCGATCAAGGATTTGAAAGAACGCCTGGGCGCGACCATCAAGCAGACCGTGGGATCGTACGGTTTCCAAGAGAACGGAGTACGCACGGGAGACGACTTCAAACAGGAATACGGCCTCAGTTCCACCACGGAATACCAACGCCTCCTGATGGAGAACATCCAGGCGTCCACGCGCTTGGATGTTTTCATCAATTTCAAGGGCGTCGACAATATCGACGGACGTTGGGCGAATAAAATCACCGCCAAAGTGAACAAATATGTCAACGTCAATGCGGAGTACGAAGTACTGTACGATACGGATTTGTCGTTGGACACCCAGACGCGCGAAGGCTTGGCCATCGGCATTTCCTTCCTCTCCCTCTGAGCGGTAACGGTTGCAGTGAGGCCCGGCCACGGCCTTCCGGAGGGATTTCCCGGACTTGGTTAGTTTCTTCCTCCGAACTAACTTACCCATAGATCCGATCCCCATGCCTTCCCCGTTGGGCGGAAGACCAGCCGGGGATTTTCAAGGGAGAGCAAGATGTCGCAAAAACACAAGTGGACGTTTTTCCGCGCGGGCGGATTCGATCAGGTGAAACTGGAATCGGGCGCGGACTTGATGAGCCTGGACTCTTTGGATCAAACCCTATGGGCGGCCCTTGCCTGCCCCACCAGCGGCCTGGAGATGGATTCCCGCACGCTGGCCTTGATCGATACCGACAAGAACGGCCGCATCCATGCCCGCGAACTTATCGACGCCGTCCGCTTCGCGGGCGCCAGCCTCAGGAATCCGGACGATCTCATCAAAGGCGGTTCGGCGTTGCCCTTGGCCGGTATCGATGACTCCAAACCCGAAGGCAAGGTCTTACTGGCCTCCGCCCGCCAGATTCTGGCCAATATCGGAAAGGGGGATGCGGCAGCCATCGCTGTCGAGGACGTTTGCGACACCGCCCGTATCTTCGCCGATACCCCCTTCAACGGGGACGGAATCATCACCGAGCTTTCCTCCGCGGAGGAACCGGTGCGCGCCGTCATCCGGGAAATCATCGATTGCCTGGGCGGCGTGCCGGACCTTTCCGGCAAAGCGGGGGTCGGTTCCGATGCGATAGAGGGCTTCTTCGCGGAAGTGGATGCCTACGGGGAATGGTATGCCAGAGG
The DNA here is from genome assembly GCA_025360005.1 of Fibrobacteria bacterium. Lineage (GTDB taxonomy): Bacteria > Fibrobacterota > Fibrobacteria > UBA11236 > UBA11236 > Chersky-265. The sequence goes on along the minus strand of JANYDA010000032.1, from coordinate 140,891 downwards.
CGAAGCGGATGCGCTGAAAACATTTCCGCTGGGACAGGACGGGACGGCAGCGGCCAGCGCCGCGGTCGATAGGCTCAAAACGAAAATCGATGATTATTTCGGCCGTTGCCGTCTGGCGGCCTATGATCCCCGCACCGAGGCGATGCTGAACCGCAGGGAAGAGGAATACCTGGCCATCGCGGCCCAGGATCTGAGCATTACCGCGGCGGAAGTTTCCGCCTTCCCGCTGGCCCGGGTGGCGGCCTCCCGGCCTTTGCCGCTTTCCGGCGCCGTGAACCCGGCGCATGCCGAGGCCTTGCGGGCCTTGGCGGATTCCGCCGTGGCCCCGCTGCTGGGGGAGAGGCAAAGCCTCGCCGAAGGGGAATGGTTCTCTCTGTTGGCCAAGCTGGCCCCGTTCCGCTCCTGGGAAGCGGAAAAATCCAATCTGCATATCGAAAAGCTGGGCCGCCCCCGCATCCTGGAAATCCTCTCCAGTAACCTGCATGCTACCCTGAACGGGCTCCTGGCAATGGACAAGGCGCTGGAGGCGGAAACGGCCGGCATCGAGCAGGTGGAACGCCTGGTCCGTTACCACCGCGATCTCCTCTTGCTGTGCACCAATTTCGTCAACTTCAAGGATTTCTACGATCGCGGCATCCCCGCCATCTTCCAGAACGGCACCTTGTTCCTGGACCAGCGCGCTTGCCAGCTATGCATGCGCGTGGACGATCCCGCCAAGCATTCGCTCATGGCCGGTCTGGCGGGAGCCTACCTCGCCTATGTCGAGTGCGCCCGCCGTGGCACCTCGGAGAAGATGCAGATCGTCGCGGCCTTCACGGCGGGCGACAGCGATAACCTGATGATCGGCCGCAACGGCCTGTTCTACGATCGCCAGGGGCGGGACTGGGACGCCACTATCGTGAAAATAGTGGACAACCCCATCAGCCTGCGCGAGGCCTTTTGGTCGCCCTACAAGAAATTCGTACGCTACCTGGAGGAGCAGGTCAACAAGCGCGCCGCCGCCGCGGACGCGGAAGCCAACAAAGCCTTGGCCGCGACCGCCACCTCCACCGTCCATATGGATAAGTCCGCGCCGCCCGCTCCTCCCAAGAAGATGGATGTGGGAACGGTGGCCGCCATCGGCGTGGCCGCCGGCGCCATCGGCACTTTCGCCACCGCGCTCATCGGGTACCTCACCGGCATTTTCCGGTTGGGCTTCCTGCCCACCGTAGGGGCCATATTGGGGGTGATACTCCTCATCTCCATGCCCTCCGTGGTCATGGCCTATATGAAACTGCGCAAGCGCAATCTGGGCCCCATCCTGGACGCCAACGGATGGGCCGTCAACGCCAAGGCCAAGATAAGCGTCCCCTTCGGCGCCACCCTCAGCCGCATCGGAAAACTCCCCTCCGGTTCCCGGCGGGATTCAAGCGATCCGTACGCGGACGCCGGCCTGCCCTGGAAGCGCGTGCTCCTGCTGCTGCTTATCCTCTATGCGGGCTACCGCTGGTTCACGGGAACACTGGATCGAATTTTGCCGGAAGCGGCCCGTCCCGGGCAGGTGCTCGGCATATGGATGCCGCATCCGGCTCCGGTTGAAAAAAGCCCCGGCCCCTGACGGCACGCTGAGGCCGCATCGGCCCCGGGGCCATGGGCTGCTTCTCTGCGCCCGTCCTATGCGGGCCAGCCGGGTTTTTCTATCCTTTCCACCATGACCTTTGAAGAAATGTGCCGGCTGGCGTTGGCCCGCAAGACGGAAATGCCCGCCGGCAAATCGACCACGGCCTTATTCGAAAAAGGCGCGCACGGGATCGGCAAGAAACTGGTGGAAGAAGCCGCGGAAAGCTGGATGGCGGCCCGCTTCGAGAGCCGGGAATCCCTGTCGCTGGAGCTTTCCCAGGTCCTGTACTACGTCGCTTGCATGATGGCGGAAAAGGGCGTGTCCCTGGAAGAGGTCTATAAGCATTTATGATCAAGGTCGCGCTTCCCAACAAAGGCCAGCTTTTCGATCCCACCATGGACATCCTGGCCGCCTGCGGCTACCGGGTCAGCAAATCCCTGCGCTCCCTGAGCACGCTGGACTCGGAAAACCAGGTGGAGTTCTATTTCCTCCGTCCCGGGGACATCCCTCTTTACGTTTCCAACGGCATCCTGGACGCGGGCATCACCGGCAAGGATTTCGTAGCGGAGAAATGCGTCGCCCCCACCTGCCTGCTGGATCTCAGCTATGGCGCCTCCAAGTTGTGCGCGGCGGTGCCGGAAGGCCATGCCGCCACATCCCTGGCCGATCTGAAGAGCGCCAGGATCGCCACCTCGTTTCCCAACATCGTGCGCGGCAAATTGCCCGGCAATCAATTGGTGGAGCTGGAAGGCGCGGTGGAAATCTCCATCAAGCTCGGCATCGCCGAAGCCATCGTGGATATCGTCGAAACCGGCACCACGCTCAAGCAGGCCGGCCTCCGCATCATCGGCGAACCCCTGTTCCAATCGCGAGCCGCCCTGTTCGCGCATCCCGGCCGCGAAGGCCAGGAAGAGGTGCTCACCCTCAAGAGCCGCATCGAAGGCAAGCTCTTGGCCCAGGAATACATGATGGTGGAGTACGATGCTCCGGAAGCCTTGCTGAGGGCCGTTTGCGCCATCACCCCCGGTATCGAATCGCCTACGGTCATGTCGCTGGAAAAAGCCGGCTGGTTCTCGGTGAAATCCATGATCAAGAAGCGCGAGTCGCAGAAAATCATGGACTCGCTTGCGAAACTCGGCTGCAAGGGAATCCTCCTCACCTCCATCGACAGCGTGCGAATTTAAAGGCTTTCGCGGTCCGGGCGGATTAATTTAATTTTCCGCAAAGCGCATCCTTCCCGGAGGAGACATGATCCGATTCGCACCAACCCACCAGGTCTTGCTGGGCATAGCTTTACTCGCCATAACCATGGCCGCCGCCGAGGATTCCACCTTCGCGGACATGCCTCAGGTCCGCAGCCAACCGTCCCCGGCCGGCTTGCGCAATACAGGTTTCGGCCCTTTCACCATCAAGGTCGAAATCGAAGGCGTGACGCAAGGCGTGACGCAAGGCGTTTTCTCATCCTTAGAAGGCTTGGTCTCCGCTTCGGAAGTGATGCCGTCCCAGAACGGGGTCCGTGAACAGTCGCCAGGGCCCGTAAAAAGCGCGCACTTGATCCTGAGGCGGCCTTATGATCCGTTGCTGAGCGGCTTATGGCATTGGCGCCAAGCCAGTATCGATGGGGTCCCCATGCGCCGGGATGGGCATATCTTCATCTTCAATAGCGGCGGGCAATTGGTCGCGCATTGGGTGTTCCATGCCGGTTGGCCCTGCCGTTGGGAAGTGCCCGCCTTGGTGGCCGGGACCAGCGCGCCCGCAGAGGAAGTCATCGAGATTGTCCACACCGGCTTGTCCTTGGAGCCGCCGTCGGGTTCTTAACGCGCCTGGGCCGGCGCCGCTAATTTCCCCAATCCCCCAATCGGTCGATGCTTAAGAAACTTTAGGGAACTTTTCCGGATTCCGATACTTCCAATGCGGAGACATGTCGTCTTCGCCTAGTCCGAAAACGGACGGAAAAGGAAATATGATAGGAAGCATCCAAGGGGGATCGACCGCCATCGGGCAGTCGTTCCTCAAACGACAATTCAAGAGTATGGACGCGAACGGGGACGGGGGGCTGGATCAGACGGAACTGGCCGGAATGGCCAAGCGCACCGGTAAGGACGCGGCTTCGTTGTTGGCCGGCCTCGATACGGACAAGGACGGCAAGGTCAGCGCCTCCGAGCTGGAAGCAGACAGGGCCAAGCATCAGCAGGAAGCCGGGCAATCCCAGGGCGCGGGAATGGAGCAGATCACCACCGCCCTGATGAACATCCTCAAGCAATTGCAAGGTTCGCAAGGAACCGGCGGCGATCAGGCCGGCGGTGGAGGTTGCGGACAGGATGGCGCGGACGCTTCGGTAGATGCCCAATCGCAAGTGCAGTCGCAAGGAGTCAAGGGGCAAGGTCATCACCGCCATTCTCTTGAAGACATGTTCAAGAAAATGGATGCCAACGGCGATGGAAGCCTGGATCAGTCCGAGCTCGGCGACATCGCCGCCAAGACCGGCAAAGACGCCTCGCAAGTCCTCACCGATATGGATTCCAACGGGGATGGCAAGGTGAGTTCAAGCGAACTGCAAGCCGACGCCGCCAAGCGCAGGCAGGAAAGGGAGCAAGAGCGGTCGGGGAACGGATCGCAACCGGATCCGAAAAATCCGATCGCGGAGATCACCACCACCTTGATGAATATCCTCAAGCAATTGCAGGAATCGCAAAACACCAATGGCGATACCGGTTCTTCCGCCGCCTCGACTTCAGCCTCTCCGGCTCAAGTGCAGGCCTAAGGCAATCGGCCTTCTTTAATTCTTGCCTTGACTCAGGGACGAGTCGGGGCTGGGTCCGCAACCGACGGGTTTGATGCCCGCGCCTCCATCCGCCTCCCATCGCCTCCCAATCCGCTTTCCAACCGCACGGCTAAAAGGAAAGATCCGCGCCTCATCTCCAAGCGCCCGGAATAGCCTGTTGCCAGCATACCGCATCCATGAAAAAACCCGCCCCGGGGATTCCGGAACGGGTTTTCTTTTCTTGCTACGCCCGCGGCCGCGCGGAGAACCGCCGCGCATGGGGACAAGCTTACTTGGCCTGGAAGAAAGCGCGCACGCCCTCGTTGGAACCCTTCATGGCTTTCTTGCCCTTGGTCCAGCCGGCGGGGCAGACTTCCCCGTTCTGCTCGTTGTACTGCACGGCGTCGAGCAGGCGCAGGGCCTCTTCCACGCTGCGGCCGATGGGGCGATGGCTCACGTTCTGGGCCATGACCTTGCCTTCCTTGTTGATGATGAAGGTGGCGCGGTAGGTGATGCCCACGTCTTCGTCCAGCACGTCATAGGCGCGCGAGATGGACTTGGTCAAGTCCGCGATGATGGGGTAGGCGACCCCTTGGATGCCGCCGTCGTTCTTCGGCGTGCGCAGCCAGGCCTGATGGCTGTTGACCGAGTCAACCGAAACGCCGATGACCTGGGCATTGCGGGACTCGAATTCTCCGAGCGCATCCTGGAAGGCATGGATTTCCGTGGGGCATACGAAGGTAAAGTCCAGAGGATAGAAGAACAGGATAACGTACTTCTTGTCTTTGAACTGGGACAGAGTATAGTCCTTCTTGGACTCGTTGGGACCTACGGCGGCTTCGGCTTTGAAATCCGGCGCTTGTTTGTTGACTAATACTGCCATGGGGAGATCTCCTGAAAGATGGTTTTTGAGTGGGGATAAATATAGGAAAATGGGCTTCAAGCGCTAAGGCAAGATAATGCGCTAGGGCAAACGTAATTCCAGGTAGTTTCGGGTTGGTGAGCGAGACACCAACTGCGCATGCCATCCCTCGGCGCGCAAAATCACCGCCAGCCACTCCATAGCTTTCTGGTAGGCGAAAGGTTCCCACAGCAGGATCCGCCCTTGGGGCGCCAGGTGGCCTTTCCATGCCGAGAGTTTATGCGCAAAGCCATACCGCTCTTCCAAGCGCTGCGGCAATGCCTCCAAGCCCGCCGCATCCCGTTTTGCCAGCATCCCGTCATCGTCCGAGTTGAGTTCGCCTAGGCTGTCCACGCAAAGGATCAGGTCGAAGCGGGAAGGGATGCTCTCCTTCCGTAGCGTCCCGGAATGAGCGACGGGCTCAATGTCCGGAAGCGGTCCTGGGGACGGATGGGGCAGTACGATAAACCCTTGCGCCCGCAATGCATCGCGGACCTCCGCGCACGAATCCTGTACCACCAGGGCCTTGGGCGCGCCATGGCGTCGAATTAAGGCGGCGATGATGCCGGCGCCGGCGCCTACGTCCAGAATGGTTTGGCCGGGCGATATCTCCGGAAGCAAGTCCTTGAGCACTTCCAACAGTCTTCCATAGCGGAAACAGTTGATGTCCAGTTGCAGGCCATGGGAAAAGACGAATCCGTAGAATCGGGACAAGGTGGTCTCGCTGCGATAGGCGACGAAACTCTTGTGGAGGCGGGAGAACTTTTCCCAATCCGCGGGAGACAACCTGGACTTCACGGTTTCCAAGACCGACGGCCAGGTCTTGGGACGCAACCCCATCGATTGCAACTCCATTTCGATATCGATATCCATGTGCTCGCGCGCTTCTTTCCGTTCCGCTGCGTCCCTACGCGGGCATTGGAACTTCCTTTGCTTGGTCCATCCGATTGGACATTTTAATTTAAAAAGGCGCGAAAACCTGGAAAGTGCGCGACGGACGACTGCCAAAGCCTGACAAATAACAACGGAATGTGCCGGGGTCCTATAGTAATATTCTTCCCGGGCACTGATTTCCCTCCATACACCTGAATTTGTGCTAAATTGCCACCATTGGGATACCAAAAATGCTAAAAACCAAAAGCAAAACTTCCCTCCAATCCGCCGACGCCGCCGCTGCGAATCCGGTTTCCGGACACGTAGCCGTGTCCGGCCACCCTTCGGATCCGGTTGAGTTGAAGAAGGCCAAGGAACTTTTCCAAGCAGCCTTCTTCCGGCACCTGCAGCTTTCCCTGGGCAAGGATAAGTATTCGGCCACGGCCTATGATCGCTATTTGGCCGTGGCTTATGCCGTGCGGGACAAGCTCATCGAGCGGTGGATCCAGACCCAGCACACCTACTACCGCCAGGACGTAAAGCGCATCTACTACCTGTCGATGGAATTCCTGATGGGCAGGACGCTGGGGAACGCCATCCTCAATCTGGGCATGGACGAAATCGTGGAGCAGGCCCTATACGATCTGAGCCTGGACATGGAAGAGGTGCGCAACATGGAGTTGGAAGCCGGCCTCGGCAATGGCGGTCTCGGCCGCCTGGCCGCTTGTTTCCTGGATTCCATGGCCACCTTGCAATTGCCCGCCTACGGCTACGGCATCCGCTACGACTACGGCATGTTCCATCAGGTCATCAAGAACGGGTTCCAATTCGAGAACCCGGACAATTGGCTCCGCCTGACCAATCCCTGGGAAATCCCCCGCCCGGAATATACCGTCACCATCCAGTTCAAGGGCCGGGTCGTCACCCGCAAGAACCCGCAAGGCAACGTGGTCTTCGAGTGGGTGGACACGGAAGACGTGCTGGCCCAGCCTTTCGATTCGCCCATTCCCGGCTACGGCAACATGACGGTGAATACCCTGCGCCTGTGGTCCGCCAAGTCCGCGGACGAGTTCGGGCTGTTGTATTTCAACAGCGGCGACTACCTGGAAGCCAGCAAGGACATCGCCTTGGCGGAGAGCATCTCGAAGGTGCTTTACCCCAACGATTCCAGCATGAACGGCAAAGAGCTCCGGCTCAAGCAGCAATATTTCCTGTGCGCGGCCACCCTGTACGACATCATCCGCCGCTACAAAAAGCACCACAAGGATTGCGGCGGACTGGCCGACAAGGTGCATCTGCAATTGAACGACACCCATCCCACCATCGCCATCCCCGAGATGATGCGCATCCTGGTGGACTTGGAAGGATTCTCCTGGGAACAGGCCTGGGAAATCACCACGCGCGTGTTCGCCTATACCAACCATACCCTGCTTCCGGAAGCGCTGGAAAAATGGTCGGTAGATCTTTTGGGGCGGCTGCTGCCGCGCCATCTCCAGATCATTTTCGAAATCAATTACCGCTTCCTCAAGCAGGTATCCTGGAAATACCCCGGGGACGTTGAGCGCCTCAAGCGCATGTCCCTGATCGAAGAGGGGGAGAACCGCGCGGTGCGGATGGCGTATTTAGCCATCGTGGGATCCCACTCCGTCAACGGCGTAGCGCAATTGCATACGGAGCTTTTGGAAAGCCTGGTGGTGAAGGACTTCTACGACCTTTCGCCGGCCAAGTTCAACAACAAGACCAACGGCATCACGCCGCGGCGCTGGTTGAAAAAGGCGAACAAGGGCTTGTCGGCGCTTATCAGCGAAAAGATAGGCGAAGGCTGGGTGAAGGATTTCTCCCTAATCCGGGAGTTGGAGCCCTTCGCGGACGATCCCGCCTTCGTCAAACGCTGGCAGCAGATCAAGCTCGACAACAAGAAGCGCTTGGCCGAATACGTAGGCTTCTCCCGCGACGTGGAGATGACTCCCACCATGCTGTTCGACGTGCAGATCAAGCGTATCCACGAATACAAGCGGCAGTTGCTGAGCGTACTGCATATCATCCATCTGTACAATGAGGTCAAGGCGGGCAAGGGCGCCGGCATCGTGCCCCGCACCTTCATCTTCGCCGGCAAGGCCGCGCCGGGCTATTTCGTGGCCAAGCTGGTGATCAAGCTGATCAACGCCGTGGCGGACGTGGTCAATGCCGATCCGGATACCAAGGGCATCCTCCAGGTGCTGTTCCTGGCGGACTACCGGGTCTCGTTGGCGGAAAAGATCTTCCCGGCCAGCGATCTCTCGGAACAGATCTCCACGGCCGGCAAGGAAGCCAGCGGCACCGGCAACATGAAGTTCTCCATCAACGGGGCCTTGACCATCGGCACGCTGGACGGCGCCAATATCGAGATCCGCGAAGAGGTAGGCCCGGAGAACTTCTTCCTATTCGGCCTTACGGCCGAGCAGGTGATGGCCAAACGGGCGTCCGGTTATAACCCGCTGGAATACATCGACAAGGATCCGCGCCTGATGGCGGTGATGGAACTGTTCCGCACCAGTTATTTCTGCCCGGAAGAGCCCGCGCTTTTCAATCCCCTGGTGGACAATCTCATCTTCAAGGACGAGTACATGCTGATGGCGGACTTCGGCGACTACGTCGCCTGCCAGCAGAAGGTCTCGGAGCTCTACCGCAACCAGGACGAATGGACGCGCAAGGCCATCCTGAACGTTGCCAGGATGGGCAAGTTCTCTTCGGACCGCACCATCCTGGAATACAACCGCGACATCTGGAACGCCGCTCCGGTCCCCATCGTCATGGATACGGACGGCCGCGCCGCGGGCAAATCGGAATGATCCCATAACGGAGGGCCTCGGGCAAACGTGAACGACTTCATCATCATCAGCAACGTTTCCGACGACCCTTTCGCGATCGATATCGGTCACATGGTCGGCCAGCCCGAGGAAATCTCCGACATCATCTCCTTGAAGGTCTATGCCAATACGGAGTTCTGCCCGCGCTTCATCAGCGACGAGCAAGATATCAGCCAGATCGGCGGCCAGCTCAACGGCAAGACGGTGGTCATCTGTTCGGCGGCCACCAATCATACCAGGGGATCCTTGGCCATGCGCAATCTTATCCTGGCGCGCGGGGCCAAGGACAACGGGGCCAAGAAGGTGATCCTGGTGGAACCGGATTTGTATTTCAGCGCCCAGGATCGCGGCCCCCATCGCGGACCGGACGAGCAGAGCCGCCCCATGGAGGACATGAAGAAGTTCGACGGCCAGCCCTTTACGGCCCGCCTGTACGCGGAGCTGTTGAAGAGCGCGGGGGTGGACGTGGTCATCACCGTCCATAACCATTCCTCCAAGGTCCAGAAGCTTTTCTCCTACCTGTTCAACGGCGAGTTCCACAACCTCATCCCTTCCGATCTGTATTCGGACTATATCCGCTATTCGGACATGGTGGTTACCGGCAAGGACGGGGACAACCTGGTGTTGGTGGCTCCCGATCACGGCGCCGAGCCGTTCATGAAATCGGTTTACGATTCCCTGGCATTGCCCAAGACCTCGCGCATGATCATGGAGAAGGTGCGGGACGGCGAGCGCAAGGTGAGCATGACCGTCAGCAAGGAATCGGATCTCACCATGGAAGGCATCAGAGGCAAGGACGTGATCGTGCTGGACGATATGGTCCGCACCGGTTCCACCGTGGTGGAATGCTGCCGGCTCTTGCGCCAAGGCAGCCCCAACAAGATCTGTTTCGGCGTGACCCATTTCCTTTCCAGCGCCGAAGCCCGCGAAAATCTCAACTCCAAGTTCGTGGACGAGATCCTCACTTTGAATACCATCCCCGCCATACTCAACCGGGATTCGCAGGGGCGCTTGCGCAAGAAGCTGGTGGTGCTCAAGATCGAGAAATGGATCGCGCGCTTCCTCCTCAATTACATGGGCAAAGGCGCGCAGAAGTTCGACAAGGATTTCTATTCGGTGGACATGTCCTCCAAGAACCCGCGCTGGCGGCCCCCTTCCAGGTACTGAGAGAGCGAGGGAAAGCGCATGAAAACCTTCGTTTTTTCCCACCGCGGCGCGCTGGGTGATTTCATCATGACCTGGCCCGCCCTGGTGACCTTGCGTTGGAAATTCTCCGACCATAAATTCATCGGCCTGGGCCGGCCCGAACACCTGAAATTGGCCGCTGAAATGGGCCTGGTCGACGAAAGCTACGATTGCGAATCCCGCGAGCTAATGCAGTTCTATTCGGGAGATCTGCTCCCGGGCGTGTTGGATGGGATGACATCCGCGTTGTTATGGATGGAGGAGGAACCCAAGCTGCGCACCCTGCTGCACCAGAAATGCCCAGGTCCTTTCCATATCCATCCGCCTTTCCCTGCCGCTGGCAAGGAGCATGCGATGGATTATCACCTGCAATGCCTGCCTTATTTCTCCTTGCCCGCGGTTCCGGAAGAGGATTTGTATTTCCCCATCGCCACCACGCGTCTGCCTTACGCGCTCATCCATCCCGGCTCGGGCAGTAAGGAAAAGAATTACGATCCGGAGTTCTACGCTTTTCTGGCCAACGAACTCAAGAGTCGGCGCTATCCGGACACCCGCGTGCTCATCGGCCCCGCGGAACAGGAAATCAAATCCGTCTTCGCAACGCGTTTTCCCATCGTGGAACCGGGAACCGCTCTGGACCTGGCGCATTTGCTGGCCCAGGCCTCTTTGTTCGTTGGGAACGACAGCGGCGTCAGCCATCTTTCCGCCATCCTGGGCACCAAGACCCTGGCGTTGTTCAAGGGCCAGAAGTATACCCAATGGGGCGTGCGCGGCCGCGACGCGCATAGCCTTGAGGCCGCCAACGAGGCGCAGGCGATGACGAGGATCCAGAAGGCGCTGCAGGGATAGGAAAAAGCTTTCGCAAATTGCGGATCGAAAGTTGCAAAATTCTTTCTTTCATCTGATTCTCCGCACCCCCCATTCATCCAACTCGAATCCGATCGTTCCTTCCCGATCCGTTCTTAGGATTCTGGAGCTATCCGGCAGGATCCATTTCAAATCCGCCATCGCCTCCGGATGGGGATGTCCGTACACCGTGCTATCGCAGGAAATCACGGCCCAATGCGGTGCCACCGCCGCAAGGAAAGGCAAGCCGCTGGAGGTTCTGCTGCCGTGATGCGCCACTTTGAGGATATCGGCGGAAGGATCGGCCCCTGAAGCCAGGATCTCCCTTTCGGCACCCTCCTCAATATCGCCGGTCAGGAGAATGCGCTTGCCTTGGTACTCCACCCGCAACACGGTGGAAATGTCATTGTCCAAAAAAGCATTGTGGGGAAAGGGCCATAGCACCCTCAGCTTAACACTGCCCGGTAAAAGCAAAGTATCTCCCGCGAACAAGGTATCCTTTTCCCCTTGGAAAGCGTCTAAATCGGACAATAGCCGCAGCCAGGCCGGGTTGGGATTGGTACCGCAAGGGAGATGGATTTTTTTGACCGGGAACTCCCTTAAAACCGCTGGAAAGGCGCCATAGTGGTCCAAATCCGGATGCGATATGAATACTCCCGACAACGTGTCCACCCCCACGCCTTTCAGGAACGGGACAAGGTATTGCTCAAGATTGCCGACGTCGTAGAGGAACCACCGGTTCCCCGGGGTTTGCAACAGACAGGCATCGCCCTGGCCCACGTCCAGAAAATAGACTCGCAGGGACGCGGATCCCCCGGCAGGGCCTTCCATGGGGCTGCAAGCCAGGAGAAAGCCAGTGCATAGGATAGCGAATAACGGGACAATTCCAGGGATGGGAAAAAACATTTTCTACTTTCTGCGACTAATGGATATGCGGGTTCAAAGCCCGGCCGGCCGCGACGGAATCTTAGCCGACTTTGTTTGCCCGGACCGTGCCTGGGAGCACACCGGCTCAAGTCCGGCAAGTTCCGGAACCTTTAATTGATCATCATGGAATACGGACGCTACAGGATACTCAATCAACTAGGGCAAGGCGGCATGGCTACCGTCTACCTGGCCGAGGATCCTCTCTTGCAACGCCTGGTAGCCATCAAGGTTATCCAGGCCCACCTCTCTTCCAATTCAAGCCTGATGGATCGCTTCACCGTGGAAGCCAAGACCATCGCGTCCCTGCGCCACATCAACATCGTGGAAGTTTTCGACTTCGGCATCCAGGACGATCAGCAATTCCTGGTGATGGAATACATCGACGGGCAGAACCTGCAAGCCATCTGCGCGGCTTTGCAGGGCCGGCCCATGGCCAACACGGTGGCTGCCGCCATCATTTGCCAGGCGGCCGAGGGCCTCACTTCCGCGGAGAAGCACGGCGTGGTGCATCGGGACATCAAGCCGGAAAACCTGATGTTCAATTCCGAAGGCCAACTCAAGATCGCGGACTTCGGCATCGCCCATATCGCGGATGAAGGTTCCCGCACCCAGACGGGCGCGGTACTCGGTTCGCCCAACTTCATGTCCCCGGAGCAGATCGAAGGCGTTAAGCCCACCAACAAAACGGACATCTTCTCCTTGGGCGGGGTTTTCTACTACTGCCTAACCGCCAAGATGCCTTTCACCGGGCCCAGCATTCCCGTCACCATGCGGAACATCTGCGAACGTCCTCATCCCGCCATCCTGGACATCAACCCGCAGGCGGATCCCCTGTTGGTCCGGTTGGTGGATACCCTATTGCAAAAAGCCCCGGAAAACCGTGGCGACGGCGCCCGCTGGCTGGCCAACCATTTGCGCGCCTATCTGAACACGCATGGCGTGGTGGATATCGTCGAGCACGTAAAGACATTCGTAAATTCTCTCGGCATTGTCGGGGGAGGGCAGACCATCGCCGAAGGCGGTTCCGGCAGCAAACCCAATATGCGCCCAGCGCGCAATTCCGGATCCTCGGTGGGAGGCTTCCCCCAATCCTCCATCATCAAAACCGGTGCCACCATGAGCGGGGGAAACAATACCCTTTCGCGTTCCTTGGCAAACTCGGCGGATTTCCAGACCCAGGCTACCACCGGGGCCATGGGTCCCTCCTCGCGCAGTCCTGTGGTTTGGATCGGCGCGCTCTTGTCCATATGCGTCCTGGTTTTGGCTGGGGCCATAGTCTGGTCCCGGTTGGATCATACCGATAACCCCCCTCCTATCCATACGGCCGGGTTCAAACACCCTCCCAATCCGGCCAATCCTACTCCCAATCCAGGCCCGGGAACCGCGGTTCCCGCAAACGGGGGCACGGTCGCTACCATCAACGGCCTGCCGGCCGGGGGAAATGGCAACCCCAATGGCACGGGCACTCCCACGCCTCAGCCCAATCGCGGAGACGACAGGCCTATCGGCAATGTGAACACCGGCGGTACCGGCGGAAAGACCGGAGCCGGGTCGGCAGGAACGATAGAACGCCCTCATCCCATCCCTCATCCTGCGCCTCACCCTGCTCCTCATCATCCCGAACCTTTGCCGGTTCCGCAACCGGAAGCCGCCCAGACGGGCTTCGTGCTGATAAAATCCGCCCCTCCCTTCGCTGCCTTGACCATCAATGGCAAACCCCAAGGGGAAACCCCCATGAACGCCTATTTGGAGGTGCCGGTAGGGAATTGCCATGTGGAGATTGTGCACCGCCTCAGTCCTCCTTTCGATACCGTCATCAAGGTGACTCCCGGGTACCGCCGTGAGTTCAAGTTCAAACTCGATAGATAGTCCCCGGTCGGCGCGGATTACCACTTTGTCCCGGCATTTTTTCCTCCCGGGCGCTATTTTTAGGCCCAGTGAAGCCCTTTTTCAACCCAAGTGAATTAGTTTTTAGCAGCCGTTCTAATGGGTTTTGGCCAGTCGTTCGACTTTGTGGGTAAGGTGTCATAAAACCTCGGGAGCTTAAGGAAACAATGACGTTTAAAAGAATTATCCCCCTCGCCTTGGTCCTGTTAGCCGCATTGCCGGTCCTTTCGCAGGTGCAGCTTTTCGAATCGGAGGTTTCCGGTTTGGTTCCCTCTTTGGGGTTCAAATGGAATACGGGGATCAGCGAACTCACGGCAGGATTGGAATACACCATCGACGGCAGAACCACCTTGGGTTTCAGCTATGCAAAACCGTTGCAAGATACGCTTACTTTCGATTCCGAACTGAAAGAGTACGAGATCAATCCATACGGGATTTTCGAGTTCATTGAACCGGACAATTTGAAAACCTTCAGCTTCGCTTTGCGTTTCGATCTGATCCATGAAGATACCCGTAAGGATAACCCCACTCCCAGCGATACCAACAAGCTCAACAATTTCAGCCGGACCCAGATAGGCGGAGGCCCCATCTTCGCATTGCGGATCTTCAGCAGCGACAAATTGGTGCTGATTCCCGCGGCCGCTTATGAGTTCTATTATGTCACCTTCGATAGGACCAACCTGCAGGGAACCGGCACCAGCGGCAGCTTTCCTAAAGGGGATTATCTCTGGCATGATCTCAGCGGCAGCTGCGCCTTCCATTTCATTTTCAACGAGTTCAACGGGATCACGGTGGAACCCAAGGTCACGGCGAAGTTCGGCACGGGCCGTTCTTCGGATGATTTGTTGAACGTTTCCGCCAATGTGGGATACGTACTCTCCTTTTAACCCGGATTGACCGGGTATATCATATCCCCATATCGCCCGGATAAATAAATGGAGCATGAAAAAGCCCGTCCCTTCAGGGGCGGGCTTTTTCATGCTCCATCCGGCAGAATCGTTTCCACGAGACCCATTCGGATCTATCGTCGATTCGGCTAATTGAGCCTATGCAATTCTACGCGGCGATTCTGTAGCCTTCCGGCGGCCGTCTTGTTGTTCCCGATTGGATCATGGGAGCCCATTCCCCTTGCCAGGATCTGGTTGGACTCCACGCCTTTGCCCACCAGGTATTTGCGCACTGCGTTCGCCCGGTTTTCCGAGTTGCGGAAGCCATCCAATTCCGCTCCGGCCGCGTCCCAATACCCGCGGATTTCTAACATCACGCCCGGCACGGCTCGGATCCTTTCGGCCAGGGTATCCAGGCTTAAAAAGGATTCCGGCAGCATTTCAGCGGAGTTGCCTTGGAAGTGCACACCTTTCAAAAGCAGGCGTTTTTCCAGCGGTACCTGGTTCAACATGCTGCGGCTGATATCCGGGCACCCGTCGCCGTCTTCAAAGCCATTGTAGGTTTCCGGTTCATTGGGGCATTTGTCATTTATGTCGGGGATCTTGTCCTTGTCATTATCCGGTTCCGGGCAACCGTCGGCATCCTCGAAGCCGTCCTTGTCTTCGGCCAGGTTGGGGCATTTGTCCTGCGCGTCGGGAATGCCGTCCTTATCATTGTCCAATTCGGGGCAGCCATCATAATCCTCGAAGCCGTCCAGGTCTTCAGGTTCATTGGGGCATTTGTCCTGCGCGTCGGGAATGCCGTCCTTATCATTGTCCAATTCGGGACAGCCGTCTTGATCCTGGAAGCCGTCCATATCTTCGGGTACGTTCGGACACTTGTCCAACGCATCGGGTATACTGTCCCCGTCATTGTCCGGATCCGGGCAGCCATCCATGTCCTGGAATCCGTCGAAGTCCTCTTTCTCTTTGGGGCAAAGATCATCCTTGTCTGGGATGCCGTCCTTGTCCTCGTCCGCGGAGACCAGGGCTCCGGACCAGCCCAGGGTGGCGGCCAACGCCAGGCGCGGTTGGAAGCGGGCGGCATAAACCACATGCTTGTCCGGCAAGGTGGCATCAAAAGACCGGAAAGGACGTTGCGAGGGCAGGCTTTTCTGGATGCTCACGGAGAAGAAAATCCCGTCGTCGCCTTGAGCGGAAAAGCCCACGTTGGCGAAGGAATATTCCTTCCCGATTTCAGCCAGCTTGTCGAGCTTGGCCAGGCGCGTTTCCGATTGGCCTCCCGCGATGAATGCCAGATTGGGCATGGCCAGCCATTCCAGCGCCCCGCCCAATTGGAAGCGCGGCTCCGTGCCCGTCATGCCGGAATTGAGGAAGCCCGTTCCTACCGTGGCCCGGAAAGGCGGCGGGATGTCTTCAATCTTGGACAAGTCCAAGGTCATCAGGAATTGAGCGGAAGCCCCGGGCGCGAAGCTGGAAAAATACCGGGGCAGCGAAGGCATGGTGTCCTTGCGCATATATCCGCCTTGTTTAGGCAGAAAGCCCTTATCCGATTTGGTGGGGATACTCACGGATGTGTACAAAGCCACGTCGAAGAGATGGTTGCCCGTCAGAGTATAGCTTCCCTTGGCCGTAACGGTGGGATCGCCGAAGCCCACGCCGGAAAGACCTTTGGCATCCGTATCGCTGATGAAGTCCCCAAACAGCGGGGCCGATATCCCCAGGTCGAAATGCCTGCCGATTCCCATCGCCACGTTGAAACGCGCGCCCGCGCTTTGCAAATCCTGGATTTGGCTGGTATCGTACGCGTTCTTGTCCTTATCGAAAATCAGGAAAGTATTGTCCCGGATCATGGACTCGTCCTGATGCCCGTATGCGCTCGCGGAAATGATCAGGCCCAGGTGATTGAGCGGCTGCGCGGAGGGTTGGAAAATCGTTCCGGACATGCCGTCCAAAGTGTAGGGGCGAGCGCCGGATACCAGCAGGGCAGCCCAAAGTGCGAGGGACTTTACCATTTTCATACGCGTGTTTCGCTTGTGCCTGGAAAGAGGGATTCGGGCAGGGGTTTCAAGCCGATGTCAAGGTCGGAGCCGGCCAATGCTGCACCTTCAGGATGAGCAAAAGTACTTATTATCGGATCGGATGCGGCATCGGCCCGGTTTGGATGGCTTAAGATTGAATTTACCCCCTGAATAAGTATAAAATTACCGGAGCCGGTTCGCATGGGAATCCTGAAGCTGGATAGTCTTTCCTGATGGTCCGAGGGTTTCCATGACGCCGTCAAAAAAGGGTGCGCACACCCGGAGTTGGCATGAGCAAGAGCCTTGAACAGAAGAAGATAGAGCAGATCGAAAACCTGCCTACGCTGCCGGAGGTGGCGAACAAGCTCCTGAAGATCATCAACGATCCAACCACCACGGCCGTGGACGTGGCCAACCTGATCTCGAGGGATCTGAGTCTCACTTCCAAGGTTCTGCGTTTGGCCAATTCGGCCTTCTACGGGATCCCGCGTACGGTCACAACGGTCCAGAACGCGGTGGTGATCCTGGGGCTCAAGGTGATCAACACCATGGTGTTCAGTATCACGGTGGTGAAAATGTTCCCCGGTGACGGACGTAACGAGATGTTCAGCCGCAAGAAATTCTGGGCCCACTCGCTGGCTTGCGCGGTGCTCTCGCGCCAGTTGGCATTGCGGATGCGCAAGTTCACCCTTTTCGATCCGGAAGAATGCTTTTGCGCAGGGCTCATCCACGATATCGGCCGAATCGTGCTCGACCAATACTTCCACGACAACTTCCTCAAGGCCATCCAGAAATCCGTGCAGGATAAAATCTCGCTGCTCCAGGCGGAGAATGACGTTTTCGGATTCAACCATATGGACGTGGGCGATTGGCTTACCTCGCGCTGGGAATTGCCCCAGGACATCCGCGTTCCCATCGTCTATCACCACGCCCCTTCCAAAACCGAATACGCGCGCGAGATAACCACTTTGGTCCATTTGGCGGACAGTCTCTGCTATGATATCGGTTTCGCCCTCCCGGGATTGGATACCAAACCCGCGCTGGACACGGCCCTCATCAATCAGCTGGGCTTCACCCAGGAGGACATCGACGCCGTCAAGGCCTGCGCACACGACGAAATCGAAAAATTCCAAGCCGCTTTTGAAATCTGACGCTGCAATCCCATCGCTAAACCGGGCGTTCGCGGCGCAGCGGGCGCCCCGGTAACATCCGGGAAACCTGATCTCCCTTTCCGCCGTCCGCGTGCGGAGTCACCCCCGGTCTTTTTGTAGCTTTTCCCCACGGGGCTGCCGCCCCGGCCGCCCATCCAGGCGCCGCCGCAAGGATTCCCGACGGGGATCCGGGGAGATTTTCTGATCCTTCTTTTCGACATGCAGACCGGCGCGGCGGGCGATATGATCCTGGGCGCCTTGTTCGATCTGGGGTTGGATTTCACCGCCTGGAAAAAACGGATGGATACCCTGGGACTGTCCGGTATCGGGTTCCGGCGCGAATCGATTTCCAAGCACGGGATCATGGCCACGCGTTTCCAGGTGGAAGTCCCCCATGAACACGCGCATCGCGGCCTGGCCGAAATCGCCGGCATCATCGAGCGGAGCGGTATCGCCGCCAAGGCGAAGACGGATGCGATTGCCGTATTCACGCGGTTGGCGCAGGTGGAAGCGCGCATCCACGGCATGCCTTTGCAGGCAGTCCACTTCCATGAAGTAGGCGGCTTGGATGCCATCGTGGACATCGTCGGCGCCTGCGTCGGCTTTGAGATGCTCGGCGTCGCCGGTTTTTTCACCACCCCCTTCACCTTCGGGACCGGCACGGTGCGCACCCAGCACGGCATCCTGGCCGTCCCGGTCCCGGCAACCTTGGCCTTGAGCGAGGGCTTCCCCTCCCGCCGCACCGGCATTCCGGGCGAACTCTGTACCCCTACGGGAACCGCCATCATCACCACTATGGCGAAACCTTTGCCGGCCGATTGGATAGGCGCGGTGAAACGGATAGGCTATGGCGCGGGCGGGAAGGATTTGGACGGCATCGCCAACGTGCTGCGCATCTGCATCCTGGAAGCGGAAACGGAAGCAAGATGGGCAACCGGCGCGGCCGCTTGCGCTTCCGCTTCCGTATACCAAGTGGAATGCAACCTGGACAACATGACCCCGGAACTTGTAGGTTACGTGGCGGAACGTCTGCTGGCATCCGGCTGCAAGGATGTCTGGCAGGAATCCATCCTGATGAAAAAGAACCGATCCGCGGTCAAGCTCTGCGCCTTGGTTGAAAAAAGCGGACTCGACGCGGCTTTGTCCCTGATCGCATCCGAGACGGCCACGGGGGGAATGCGTTATTTTCGGGTGGAGCGCCTGATCGCGGAAAAGTCCCATCATACGGTGGCTACGCGCTTCGGCGAGGTGGAGTTGAAGAAGGTGGTCTTTCCGGGCCGTGCGGCCGCGCGGTTTTCGCCCGAGTACGAAAGCTGCCGCAAGCTGGCGGGCGAGGCGGACGTGCCCCTGCAGGAAGTTTATCGCGAAGCCCTGGCGCAAGCGGCGCTCAAGGGCCTCAACGGCAAGGAAACAGAATGAATCTCATCACGGCCCGGCAATGAAAATGCTCACCCCCGGCATGCATATCGAACAACGCAAAGGCGATCCGGAGAAACTCAAGGGAAAGCTGCTGGCCTATGTGCGCATCGTCGGCGAAGAGGGCGGCACGGGTCCGGAGTCCTTCGGCGCGGGTGAAGTGGGCGGTACCGAACCGTCCAGCCCATTGAACGCCATGGTGCGGAACGGCATCCTGGCGGTGCAGGCGAATTACGTGGACCAGCGCAATATCCGGGATTTCTTCCGCGTCGAATTCGGCATCTCGCTGGAGAAAGGCATCCAGGAGGTGATTGATCAGGCCAAGGAAACGGGCGGCCTGGAAGGCGCCTTGGATCCGGAAGCCGTCAAAGAGCGCCTGGAGTCGATGAAGAATGCGGACTTCATCCCCATCCCCGCGAAGATCGCTTTCTTCAACAGCGAAGAGGAGATGCTCGCTACTGAAGCGGACGTTTATTTCCTGGGCCATTTCACCGTGATAAGCCACGCGCATTTGTGCGTCAATTCCTTTCCCATCATCTACCAGGCGTATTTCCGCGAGCAGGAACATCGGGCCATGGAAAGTGAAATCGCGGCGTTGCTGGGCACTATCGAGAATCCGCGCGCCAAAGAGCCCGCTGGTTCCGGCGATCCCGCGGCTTCCGGCGATCACATGGGCCCGGGCCCGGCCCCCAGGATCCAGAACTTTAAAGGGGATGTGAAGGCTTTCCTGCTGAAGGACCTGATCCCGAAAATGATCTACAGCCTCAGCGATGCCGTGGAGTACGCCAAGGCGCTGGCGCAGTTCAAGGATTTCATGGGGGACTTCGGCTATCCGGGAGATATGCAGGAGATCATCAGCCTCATCGAGTCCACGCCCACCCATGACGCCAAGGTGCGGCGCAAGCTGGAACTGCTGGTGGCCAAGGTGGAGGCGCTGCAGAAAGAAGACTACGAGAAGCTGGAAGCGATCAGAAGGGAGATCAAAGGACTGCCATGAGAATCAGGAAAACTTTTCGATGCTACCCACCCCGCCCTGCATCGCCACGTATTCCATCCTGGTCAGCCACTCGCCGGAGTTGATGTAAACGCCTTCCGGGAAGGTCTTGACGAAGGCTGCATGGGTATGGCCGTGGATCAGGATGTCCTGGCGCCCATCCGCGAGGATGGCGCGGCAGGCCGCCTCGTATTCATCCATATGGCGCGGTCGGTTCTGATGCCGATCGCGCGAAGCCTTGCTCATGGCGCGCGCCAAGCCCATCCCGAAATCCGGATGCAGGAACCGGAAGCAGCGGTTGGACAGGGGATGGCGGAAAACCTTCTTCATGATCCGGTACTTCCAATCCGACTTGGCCAGCCCGTCTCCGTGCAAGAGCAATAAGCGCTTGCCCTGCAGGTCGATGCGGATCTCGTCCGCGTGCACGCGCAGGCCCATCTGATCGCTGAAGAAGGTCCCCAGGTTGAAATCGTGGTTGCCGCTCAGGTAATGGACTTCCACATTGAGGCGGACCAGTTCTTGGAGCGCGGCCAGGATGCGGAAATGCTCCTTGGGAATGAAGCTGGCGTATTCCATCCAGAACTCGAACAGATCCCCAAGGATGAACAGATGCGAGGCCCGGGGCGCCTTTTCCCGGAGGAAACGCAACACCACTTCTTCCCGATCCGGATCGAGACCGCGATAGCGCGCCCCCAGGTGCAGGTCGGAAATGAAATAGGCGAGAGGGGAATTCGTCATCGCAGGGTTCCGGTGGATAGGCCCTTAAAGTTAATTCCGGATTCGGCGTCCGGACGTAAAATGCCTACTTTAAGGAGCGAGGTCCCATGCGAATCGAAGCCACTCCCCATGCGCTCCATCTTTTCTTCTGCACCAATACGCGCGGGAACGGTGAGAAATCCTGCGGTGATACTCCGGATACGGCCATCCTTGCGGATCAATTGAAACAGCGTTTCAAGCAGGCCAAACTTCCCGTCCGCATCACGCGCACCGCTTGCCTGGGCCCTTGCGCGCAAGGCCCGAACATCATGTGCTATCCGCAGCAAGTCTGGTATCAGGACGTCAAGGTTGAGGACATGGCGGCCATCGAAACCTCCGTGAATGATATCCTGGCTTCCCTTCCCAAAGGGCTTTCCGCGAACATGGATCCAAAGCCGGGCTGAGTGCATCCATCACTCCGGCGATCCCTTCCGCGATCCGCTTCCGGCTTCCTCCGCTTCCCCCCATAACTCCGAGAACGCTTTGGACCCGCACCAGGCCCGCACTTCCAGGGCCTTGAACACGCGGGCGAATTCCGGACCCACGTCCCAGTCCCACGCCTCGCTGGCCGGCTCTCCTTTACTCCCGATGCGCAGGCAAAAGGAATGCAATAGGTGCCGGCCTGCGCCCAGCTCCGCGTAGTCGCTTTCACCCAGGTCTCCCTCCAATTGCTTGAGATACGCCTTGCCGCCCAGCGAGTAGATCTTGTCCCCCAAAATGGGGTAGCCGGTTTCCGCCAGGTGGGCGCGCAATTGATGCTTGCGTCCGGTGATGGGGGAGAGGACTAGCAGCGATAATCCGGCGCGCGAGGAAACCTTCCGATACAGCGTCATCGCGGGTTTGCCGTCCGGGAGCGCATGCATTTTGCAACGGATGCCTCCGGCTTCCGTATCCCCCCGCTCGCGCAAAGGCATTTCCAGGCGGCCGCCTTCCTCGGGGAAATCGCCGCGCACCACGGCCGCATAGAATTTGGTCCAGCGCGAATCCGCGGCCGATGGGGCCAGTTCCCGGAACGCGTCCGGGCCGCGCGCGAAGGCGACCAATCCGCTTGTCTCCCTGTCCAGTCGATTCAAAGGCGCCCAGGTTGCATCGGCCAATTCCTCCTTGACCAGATTGGCCAGGGTCTGGAAGAAAATCTTCCCGGTGCGATGCACGGGCATGCCCGCGGGCTTATGCACAAAGGCTATCCTATCGCCTCTTTCCAGGATGCGGTAATCCAGCGGGACATCCGGCTCCGGGTAATCCACCACCGCAAAGCGCAACGCCATGCCTTCCCGTAAGGCTTCACCGCCTTGCGCCACCGCGCCTTCCAGCTGCAAGCGGCCTTGGGCCAATAGCTGCGTCCATTCCTCCCGCGAATGGTAGGTGAAGCGCCTGGCCAGGTATTCCAGCAAACGATCCGCTCCCGGATTGCGGACCTTGGCGGTGAAGGAGGAGTTGATAAGGGGCAAGCGAGTTTCCCGGGCTGGATTCCGAAATGAAAACAGGCAAAGAAAAAGGGGCGACCCGACGGCCGCCCCGAATATCCCAAGCGAACCCTTTGTACGGACGTAAGGGCGCGGAGGAAAGGGGAATTACTTGGATGCGAACTGGGCCGCTTCGGCCTTGATCATTCCCGGAGTCTGATCCGCATCGAAAGACTTGTACCGGATGTACTCGCCTTTCTCGTTGATGACCAGGATCAGGGGAATGGAACCGGTTCCATAGTTCTCGCCGATGCTGCGATCCTCATCGTAGAAGACGGGCATATGGACTTGGTAGTCCCGGATGAAGCTGCGGATGTCGTCCTCGGTGTTGTATTTGATGGCGATGGCGATGGAGGTGAATCCCTGCGCGGTCAACTCATCGGAGAGCTTCTGCACATAGGGGAACGCATGCTGGCAGTGGGGGCATTTGGCCGAGAAGTAGAAGATCATGAGCTTACGGTTGGAGAAGTGCGAGAACTTCATGTTCGCATCCGAGATGGGCTTGGGGGTCAAGGCGAAATCGATGTGATCCCGTTTGCCTTTCACCTTCTTGTCCGGCTCCCAGGTGGGCGGGGGCTCCGATGCGGCAGGACCCTGGACGGGTCCGCGCATGGGTTGGGCGGTTGCGATGTTGAGTGCCAGTCCGGTCAGGAAGGAAACCGTCAGGAAAAGCTTAGTGTGCCGCATAGAATCGTTCATCTCCTAGAATGTACCCTGGGAAAATACAAGGCTGCTTTGCAGCCGGACAAGTGAACGTGAAAAATATAAAAAAGCGGCTCCTTCCCAGCGGCCATCCGGGTCCTGTCAGGATGGGAATTGTGGGGGGCTATGCCAATATTGTATAATTAGGACGTGAAAATACCGGGATTTTGCGCCGCTTTCCCCGTCCTTCAGCGGCACTGAATTGGATATCCCCTTGGATTTCGGGCCCAGCCATGGTGAATTGACCCCCGAGGTCTATAAGCTCAAGCAGCAAAATATTCAGTTGCAGCATCTCCTTAAGTACAAGGACGATGTGGAGATCCCTACCCTCAAACGGCAGATGGTCCATTTCCAGCATGAGTTGCAATCGACCAAGGCCTTGCTCCATGAGACGGTAAAACAGGAAGACTTCATCGACCGGCAGTCCGGCATCATCCATATCGACAAGGATATGCGCGTGGTGAAGATCAACAGCTACGCATTGGAGATCCTGGGTACCCTGCATACCCAGGCCATCGGCAGGCCCATCAAAGAAGTGGGCATCCATTCGCAATCGGGCCGTCCCATTTTCGGGGACATCGATTATTACCTGGAACCGGAGGGTAAGGAGAGCGAGTGGGAGAAGGAAATCCCCATGCCCAACGGGGAGAAGCGCTATTACCATTTCCGCAGCGCGCTCATCAACGGCACCCGCCTCGTCAGCATCCATGAGGTGACCGATCTGCGCCTGTCCGAAAGCCGCGTCAAGGCCATCATCGGATCGTCCAAGGACGGCATCGCCCTTGTGGATGAGGGCTCCGTAATCCGATCCACCAATGCCCGTTTCGGCAAGCTGTTCGGCCTGAACTGGCGCCAATTCGCGGGCATGCAATTCGATATCGCCGCGGAACTGCTGCAATATCATTTCACGGAGGCCCATCAGTTCATGGCCTTCTACGGCGCCATCCAGAAGGAGCCCCAGCTCCACGCCGAACAGATATTCGAAATGGTGCTGCCGCATTCCGCCACCTACCAGATCTATACCCGGCCTATAGTGGACGAGCAGAGCCGCCTGATCGGGCGCGTCTGGTTCGTCACCGACGTATCCCAATTCAAAGAAATGGAAAAGAAACTGGTGGCCAATGCCGCCGACCTGGAAGTCAAAGTCAAGGAGCGTACCGAGGAGCTTTACGTGCAGAACCAGGAGATGGTGCGCGTGCGGCAGGAAACGGAAATGGAACTGGACATGGCCAAGCAGGTGCAGCAGGGGATGTTGCCCAAGACCCTGCCGCGCCTGGACGGCTACGAGGTGGCGGCGGCTTACGCGCCCACCGGGAAGGTCAGCGGCGATTTCTACGACTTCATCCGCCTGGACGAGAACCGGATCTTCATGTTGATGACGGATGTATCCGGCCACGGGGTTCCCGCGGCGCTGGTAACGGCGATGGCCAAGATGGCTTTCGATCGGCACGTCAAGTCCGGTCTTTCCGTGGCGCAGATTCTCACTAACGTGAACGTGGATCTCTGCGCCGCCATCAATACCGATCATTATCTCACCGCCTTCGCCGGTATCCTGGATCTGCGGAGCGGCAAGCTCATCTACAGCCGCGTCTGCCATCCTTACCCGGTGGTGTACCGGCATGCGGACAACACCCTGGAGCATCTGCAAATGCGCGGCGGCTTCTTCCTGGGCATGTTCGAGGACAACAACTACTCGGAGCAGGAAACCGTCCTTCATCCCGGCGATCTCCTCTTTGTCTATACCGACGGCATCAATGAAAGCTTCAACAACAAGGATGAGTTGTACGGTCGCAAGCGCCTGGACGCGGTCATCAAGAAGTACTCACCTTTAGGTTCGTCGGAAACCATCGCCCAGGCCCAGATGGATAAGGAGAGATTCTCGGAAGGCCGCCAAAGCCTGGATGATATCTCCATTTTCGCCATCAAGCGCCACGAGACGACCTGAAACCAAAGGCCTCCGTGTGGCGTTCGCGCCACGAGATGACCTGAAACCAAGGGCCTCCGTGTGGCGTTCGCGCCACGAGACGACCTGAAACCACAGACTTCCGCGTGGCGTTCGCACCACCAGGTACCGAGATGGGCTCCTCCGATGCCATGGTGAATCAGGTCGCGTTCGTCCCCTCCGATTTTTATCTTAATTCCATCTACCCTGGAGGAAGCTTCCGTGAAAGTTCTCGTGGTCGGCGGAGCCGGATATATCGGTTCCCATGTGGTCAAAGCATTGCTGCGCGAAGGCGCCGAGGTGACGGTATTCGATAATTTCTCTTCCGGCTTGCGCGGTAACCTGCGCCCAGGCGCGGCCTTCCGCCATGGCGACATCCTGGACGCCAAGGCTTTGGAAGAGGTCTGCGGCGAGAAAGGATACGACGGCGTCATCCATTTGGCCGCATTGAAAGCGGCGGGCGAATCGATGACGGTTCCGGAACGCTATTCCGTCCATAACATCACGGGTACCCTGAATCTTCTCAACGCCGTCGCCAAACACGGAATCAGGCATTTCGTCTTTTCCTCCACGGCGGCCGTGTACGGGGATCCGCATTACCTGCCCATGGATGAGAAGCATCCCACCAAGCCCGCCAACTACTACGGCTATACCAAACTCGCCATTGAAGGTTTCCTCGAGTGGTACGGACGGCTCAAGGGGATCCGTTACGCGGCCCTGCGCTATTTCAACGCGGCCGGGTACGATGTAGACGGCGAGCTGAACGGCCTGGAACAGAATCCCGCCAACCTGGTCCCCGTGCTCATGGAAGCGGCGATGGGTTGGCGCAAGCAGATCCAGATTTTCGGGAACGATTATGAGACCCGCGACGGGACCTGTATCCGCGACTACATACATGTGAGTGATCTGGCCCGCGCGCATACCATGGCATTGGGCAAATTGATGGGCGGTACGGATAAACTGTTGGTGAATCTGGGCACGGGCGAAGGCATCACGGTGATGGAGATGGTGAACCAGACGGCACAGATCAGCGGTAGGCCGGTTCCTTACCAAATCGTTGGCCGGCGCGAAGGCGATCCGCCCGTGGTGGTGGCTTCCGCCGGGCTCGCCAAAACCCTGTTGGGTTGGGAAGCCAAGCATAGCGATGTGGGCACTTTGCTTTCGACCACATGGAAGGCTTACCAGGCGAATGCGAAGGAGCGGCGGCAATGAAGGATTTCCCGATGACACTCGGGGCGCTCAAGCGTTCCGGCTACCGGAGCAAGTCCGTGAAAGAAGAGTTGCGCAACAACCTGCTGGCCAGAGTGCGCGGGGGCGGAGCCCTGATGCCGGGGGTGATAGGCTACGAGGAAACCGTGCTCAAGCAGATAACGCATGCCATCCTGTCCAAGCACGATATCCTGCTGCTGGGATTGCGCGGCCAGGGCAAGACCCGCATCCTGCGCAAGCTGGCCGGCTTCCTGGACGAACGTATCCCCATCGTGGCGGGGAGCGAGGTGAACGACGATCCGTTGGCGCCCATCTCCCGCTATGCCCAGGAACTGATCGCGGAGCAGGGAGACGAAACCCTGATCGAATGGATCGGCCGCGAGCGCCGGTATGGGGAGAAGCTGGCCACGCCGGACGTTTCCATGGCGGATCTCATCGGCGACATCGACCCGGTCAAGGCCTTCCACCAGAAGATCGGCTACGGCCATGAAGGCGCCATCCAGTTCGGCATCATCCCGCGCACCAACCGCGGCATCTTCGTCATCAATGAATTGCCGGATCTGCAAGCGCGCATCCAGGTGGGCCTGCTCAACATCATGGAGGAGCGGGACATACAGATCCGCAGCTTCCGCGTGCGCATCCCGCTGGACATCCTGATGGCCTTCTCGGCCAATCCCGAGGACTATACCAACCGCGGCAATATCATCACCCCGCTCAAGGACCGCATCGATTCGCAGATCATCACCCATTATCCCAAGAGCGCGGAAGCGGCCATGGAGATCACGCGCCAGGAAGCGTGGTTGGACAGGCCCGATACGGCGGCCAAAGCGGTGATTCCGGAAACCATCCGCCTCATCGTGGAGCAGATCGCGTTCGAGGCGCGTGAGGATAAGGACTACGTGGATCAGAAATCCGGCGTTTCCGCGCGCCTTCCCATCGCGGCCATGGAACTGTTGGCCAGCGCGGTTGAATTGCGCGGCGCCTTGACGGGAGAAGCCGCCCCCAGGGCGCGCCTGTCCGATTTGGAAAACGTGGTCCCCGCCATCACCGGTAAGCTGGAGTTGGTCTACGCTGGCGAGCAGGAAGGCCCCGCCAATATCGCGCGCGCCATGATAGGCAAGGCGGTGCGGACCGTGTTCCATAAGCATTTCCAGGATCCTTACAACAAAAAGGAAAAGATCCCGGAAGCCAACCCGTATTATCCCGTTATCTCCTGGTTCGAAAAAGGCAATCAGCTCACCTTGGGCGATCGCATGACGGATGCAGAGTACCGCAAGGCCCTGGAATCGGTCCCGGATATCCGCAAAGTACTGACGCAGGGAGCCATGGACGCCAAGGCATTGGAAAAGGAAAAGGGCGAGGACATGCTGTATCTGGAGCTGCTGCTGGAAGGGCTGCACCTGCATTCCCGCCTGAGCAAGGAGAACCTGACGCAAGGGTTCGTTTACCGGGACATGATGTCCGACATCCTCAAGGGCTGAGGGACCCAGGTAACGCGGGAGGTACCATGGAAATCCGATACGGCATGCCGCTCCCGGAGCCTGAAGGCGGCGAAGGCGACGACAAGATCGATCTGGTCGATCTGTTTTCCCAGCTTTTCCTACGCAGCAACGGGGACGTGGGCCAGGCGCTGGAATGGCTCAGGCGCATCGCGGAGCGGCAGGGCTGGCTCAACCGCGAGCGTACCTTCGAGGACATGCTGGACGAGCTGAAGGAAAAAGGCGTACTCAAGCAGGATAGGGACGGATTCGAGATCACCCCAGCGGGCGATAAGGCGGTCCGGGAATCCGTTTTCGAGCGCGTCTTCAAGGGCATGGGCAAAGGCCTGCGCGGCAACCACAATACCGGAAAGCCGGGCCGCGGCGGGGAGCGCCAAGCGGAAACCCGCGCTTTCTCTTTCGGAGACGACCTGGCGGATCTGGATTTCAACGCCACCCTCCGCAACAGCCTGCGCCGGGGCGGGGAAGAGGCCGCGGGCAAGGGGGAGTGGGGTGGCCTGCCCAACCTCGGCCTCTCGGAAGAGGACTTTGAAGTGCATGAGCGGGAACAGCTGGCCAGTTGTTCCACCGTGCTGATGCTGGATATCAGCCACAGCATGATCCTGTACGGCGAAGACAGGATCACGCCCGCCAAGATGGTGGCCATGTCGCTGGTCGAATTCGTGAAGCGTCATTATCCCCGCGACACCCTGGACGTGATCACCTTCGGGGACGAGGCCAAGGAAATCCCCGCGGACCGTATCGCGCATGTTTCGGTGGGGCCTTTCCACACCAACACCTGCGACGGCCTGCGGTTGGCGCAGACGCTGCTGCGCAAGCGCAAGAACACCAACAAGCAGATCTTCATGGTCACGGACGGAAAGCCTTCGGCAGTATTCGACCGCGGCCGGCTGTACCGGAACTCTTTCGGGTTGGACCCGCTGGTGCTGCAGAAGACCTTCGCCGAGGGCCGCGCCTGCCGTAGGAGCAAGATCCGCGTTTGCACCTTCATGATCGCCCAGGATCCCTACCTGATCGAATTCGTGGAAGAGTTCAGCAAGGTCTGCGCCGGCAAGGCGTTTTATACCGGTTTGGACGGACTGGGCGAATTCGTATTCGTGGACTATGCGGCCCACCGGCGCGGCAAGATCCGCTAGCGTCGCGCGCCCTCGCCAAACTCCCTTCCCGGGTTCCCGGCTCCCATAGCCCCGCGCCGGCGGCCCTGTCCGGAATCACTGTTACAAAACCCCTAAGCTGCGCGTCCAACCTCTATGGCCATGCAACCCGGAGGCCCATCCATGCCAGCACCCCGCACCTTTACCGTCGTCATCCCATATTACAATGAGGCCGGCTTCCTGCCGCAAACGCTGCGGACCTTTCTGGCCCAAACCCGCCTTCCCGATCAACTCATCCTGGTCGACAACGGCTCCACGGATGGGACCGAGGATCTTTGCCGCGCCGTCCTGGAAGGATGCCGCATCCCGGAAATCCGTTTCCTGCGGGAATCCCGGCCGGGGAAAATATTCGCTTTGGAGGCGGTCGGGCCTTGGGTCGCGGGCGAGTTCGTCGCTTTCGCGGACGCGGACATACAGTATCCGCCGCGTTACCTGGAGACGGCCGAGCGCCTTTTCCGATCGGCGCCGGAAGGGACCGCGGCGGTGATGGCGCTTTACCTTCACGGCGATTCCGACGCCTTTCCGGTGCTGGCCTATCGTTTGGTAATGCCCATGCTGGCGCGGATTTTCCCTACCAAGTGCCTCACCGGGGGCGGCGGCCAGGTATTCCGCACCGAATCTTTCCGGAAGGCCGGGGGATTTTCGGCCGCGACCTGGAATTACGTGCTGCTAGATCACGAGATCATGCACCGGATGTTCAAGATCGGGAAATCCCGTTACCATTTGGATTTCTGGTGCACGCATACCAATCGGCGGGGAAGCCGCCGCTCGGTGCGGTGGAACGTATGGGAGCGGTTCCTGTACCTGTACATGCCGCCCCGGTTCCTGGACTGGTATTTCTACCGCTACCTGGGACCGCGGTTGGCCAGACGGCGAATGACGCAGCTCAACCTGCGCGATCAATCCTGGAACCGACGCCCGGCATAGGCGCGGCGCGGTCCAGGCAGGCCGGCTTTTCCCGGCTCAAACCGCGGTTTGGAATCCGATGGAATCCCCGCCCGTTTCCTTGACGGAATACATGGCTTCGTCGGCGCGTTGGATGAAGTCCTTGACCGCCTGGGCCGCATCCATGTTCTGATCGGACGGCAGGTATTGGGCGATGCCGATGGAAAGGGAAGTAGGCTCCACCCGCATTTTACGGAAGGCGGACAGGATGCGTTCGCAGATGACTTTGGCGCCCTCGGCTTTGGTATCCGGCAACAAAAGCACGAATTCATCTCCGCCGTAGCGGTACGCCGAGTCCATTTCCTGGCGGATCTCGTTCATGAAGATGTTGCCCAGCATGACCAGCAGGTGATCGCCCGCCTGATGCCCTTTGGTATCGTTGTAGATCTTGAATTTATCCACGTCAATGAGGGCGATGGAGACGGGACGGTTGGGGAAACGTTTTTGGGCGCGGATGACCCTGCCGAGTTCGGCGTTCAGATGCCGCACATTGTACAGGCCGGTGAGGCTGTCCGTGATCACCAAGCGCAGCAACTGTTCGTTCTTTTCCTGCAGCTGGCTTTCCAATTGCTTGCGCTTGGAGATGTTGCTGCAATTGAAGACCTCGCCGATCACTTCCTTGTCCCGGTTCAACATGCGCGCCACGCTCAGGGAAATCCAGAGTTCCTCCCCGGAATCGGCCTGCTTGATCAGGAGCTCCGGGGCTTCGGCCGATCCATGCTCGTCTACGCGGGCCAGCAGGGCGGAAATCTCCACGGGGCTGGCGAAGAGGGCATGAACTTCCTTGCCCAGCACGTCGGTCTGGGACATGCCGAAGGCGCGTTCCGAACCGCGGTTGAACTTGAGGATACGATGCTCTATGTCCGTGGTGAAGATGATGTTGCCGGAATTGGTGATTACCGATTCGAAATACCAGGCCTTGGCTTCCAGGCGCTTTTGCTTGAGGCTGAGCACCAGCTGATCTTCCAGGAAAAGACCGGCTTTCTTATGCAGCCATATGCACAGCGCCGCCGTAGCCGCGGCGGTAAGATACCCGAGTAAGGGATGGACGCGATGGGACAGGACGCTTCCGCCCAGCCCGAACAGGACCACCAAGATGTATGCCAGGGAGGTTTTCCACCCCCTTTTCCCGATTAACATGTCGATAGGTAGATTTTACCTCTCCTCGCGAGGTAATGCAATGGGAAGGGGTCCGGGACGTGAGAGGGCTTCCTCCCGCAATGCCGATTGCAAGCGCGCCCTGCGTGCGATCAGATGCGCAGGCAGCTCCGCTACCGGCAATCCGTTCACGGCAATCCGGTAGGCCTCCCATACCAGATCGGCCTGCGTTTCCGCCGCCAATTCCCTTTCGGCCGCTTCCAGGGCCGACAGGTTGCCCGGATGCGGATCCGCGCAGCATTCCGACAGGAGGCCTTGCAGCTTGGCGCGCGGCCCCGCAGCCGTAGCCGTGGAATCGGACGCGGGCTCTTCTGTTCCCTTCGCCTGCTCATCCAGCACCCGCAGCAATCCCTGCGACGATTGCAGGTAAGGATGCGGCAGCCGCTTCGCATCGAACAGCACTTGGGCTTCGCGCGCTTTATCCCAACCGGTTTCCCAGAGCGGGAAACCCGGCGGGGGTACGCCTTCCAGCAGGTAGTCGGCCACTTCTCCAGCGCGCAAGTGCCGGAGCCCCGTATGCGTTGAGTTGAATGCCAGTTCGGGCAAAGGATTCGCGTCCGTTTGGATAATGACATGGCCTTTGCCGTATGGCCCCGTTTCCACCGGGTTGGACGCGCCGAACAGGCACAGGGTCCCAACCCCGGCCGCGGCCGCTAGGTGCATGGCCACGGTATCTCCGCTCACGACCAGGCGCGCGTGCGCGAAAATCCAAGCGGCTCCCGCCAGCGAAGTGGCTCCCACGCAATCGACTACGCCCGCGCGCGACGACCCGGCCATGGCGGCGGTGATCCTATCCATCATGGCACGGTCTTCCGGCGCGCCGGTGAAGACCAAAGTAAGCCCCTCTTCCACGCATCTGTCCGCGAGAGCGGACCAATGGGATTCCGGCCAACGCTTGCCGGCCCAGGCGGAACCCGGATGAAAGGCCAGGTATTCCCCCGGCTCCAGCGATTTGCAGATCTCCGGACGGATAAGCAGGGGTAACATGGAGGTTGCGTTCTCGGCCCGCCGCTGCGGCGCCGCGCGTTGCGGATCCTTGAGCGGGGCTTTCCCCAAAGCCTGCGAGATGGCCCGGACATAGATATCGACCACGTGCCAGCCATTGCCGGCGCGGTGCGCGGGTATGGCGAAAAGATGCTCCATAAAACGGGAGCGGACCTGGAAGTGCGCGGCGGCGGCGAGTTCCAATCCGATTTTCCGATCCGCCCGCACCATGCTTTGCAGCAGTCCGCCCGAACGTTCCTGGAAAAGATTGGCTGACAATGCGTATTGCGTGGAAGCCAGTTCCGCGAGCCAGGTTTGCAGATGGGTGAGGACCCCATCCGCGTCACCCTCGTCCCACAGCGCTTTCAGGGCCCGCTTGGGTATTACCATGACTTTGCGGAGCAGCGGGCTTGCCTGCGCCAAGTCCTTGCATTCCTCCCCCACCAGATAATCCACATCGAGCCCGGGATAGCGGGCCTTGACGCGCCGGATGGCTTGCAGGGCCATGACCACGTCGCCGGGATTATGCGGGAGAATGACGAGGATGGGGCCGTTCACACCTGGCCGTACTTTCGTTCCCGGGGGGTTTCCTGCTTGATGAGCAAGCTGGCGAGCAGAGCCAATTGCTCCCTGCGCGAGAGGGCTATGCCTTGCGCCAGCTTGGCTTCAGCATCGTGCGCCAGCTTGGCCAATTCGGTGGGTTCCATGCGGACAAGCATGGCATTTTTCCGCCTTGGAAAACAAGCCGCTCGCTCTATGACGGTAGGCTGCGATAATCTTTTCCCGGCACGCAGATAAAGGCCGATTTCAATTGGAAAGCCGGGCCATTGCTGCTAATTTTCCCCCCATGCCCAGATATTCCATCGCTTTCATCACGCCTAAACCCTCATTGGTACACCAGGTGGTGGAGATGGATTCCCGGGAATCGGCGCTGCGTTTTTTCTTCAATCAATTCGTCACCCACGGATACTCCCAGGATTCCGAAGGCTTCAGCTACTTCAAGGAGGATTTCTCCGATTCGGAAAATCCCCTGGGCAGTATCGTCGAACTCTGAAGCTTTGTTAAAGAGAGGCCGCATGGCGTCGCAGAAAACCGTTGGCGTTCTGATGGGCGGCATTTCGCCGGAACATCCCGTCTCCCTGGTTTCCGGAACCGGCATGCTTAAGAACCTGGATCCCGATCGATATCGCGGATTCCCCATCCTCATCTCCAAGGACAATGTCTGGTCCTGGCCGGATACGGCAGGCGGCGGCACGGGATCCCCCGCGCCGGGTGCGCCCGGCTACGGTGTTGATTCGGCGGAAACCGCCGCGGCTTTCATAGCCGAGCCTCCCGCAAGCTGGCATAGCGCGCGCTTCCCAGACTTCAAGGTTTTCCCCCGCTGCGACATCATGCTTATTGGTTTGCACGGCGTGGGCGGCGAGGACGGGCGTTTGCAGGGCTTTTTCGAGTTGGCGGGCCAAGCTTATACCGGCAGCTCCAGCTTGGGCGCGGCTTTGGCCATGGACAAGATCACCGCCAAGCGTATTTACCGGGCGGAAGGGATTCCCACCGGCCGTTACCGGGTCCTTTCCAAAAGCGAATACGTCTCCGCCGGCAAGGCCGCGGAAACCCGCATCGCGCTGGAAAAGGAATTCGGCTATCCCGTGGTGATCAAAAGTCCGCAAGGCGGTTCCAGCATAGGGATGGGCATCGCCCGTTCCTCGCCGGAATTGGACGCGCTCTTGTCCGGCTTGGGCGCGGACTCCGATCGCCTGCTGGTGGAGGAGTTCCTGAAGGGCCGCGAAGGCACTTGCGGCGTCATCGCCAATTTCCCTCCGGTATCGCCTACGGAGATCCGTCCCATCCAGGACAGCTTCTTCACGTTCGAGGCCAAATACAAACAGGGCCGCACCGAAGAGATCACGCCTGCGGGTTTCCCCGCGGATATCATCGCGCAAATGCAATCGCTGGCGGTCCGTTGCCATGACGCCCTGCAGCTTTCCGTCTACAGCCGCACGGATTTCATATACGTCCCCGGCGGCGGGGAGCCGGGCCGCCTGTACGTGCTGGAGACCAACAACCTTCCCGGCTTTACGCCCACTTCGCTTTTGCCCCAAGCCGCCGCCCACTCGGGTCTGAGCTACGGCGGGCTCCTGACCAAGGTCATCGAAGAAAGCCTTGCCAAGCACGCCTGATCTTTTCCTAGTCCTGGACCTGTCCGCCTCCCTTTGCCTGGGGATCGTCGATTCTCCAGGACGCACCCTTTCCTGCCGCGTCAAGGAACAAGGGACGCGCGGGGAAACCGCCCATGCCCTGTTGGACGAATGCCTGGCCGAAGCGGGCCGGGAAATTTCCGCTCTCGCCGCCGTCTGTGTCGGCGTCGGTCCGGGCAGCTTTACCGGCATCCGGGTATGCGCGGCCCTGGCGCAGGGCTTGGCCTTTCCGAAACGCTTGCCGCTTTATCCGTTTTCTTCATTGGCCGCGCTCGCTGTTTGCGCGCCCGTCCTTTCCAGCGAGCAAGGGAACGCTCCGGAGGCGGCTCGTTTGGTGGCCGCCATCGCGGCCAATGCGGGACGGTATTTTGTACGGTTTCTCCCGTCCGGCGGAGCGCCGGAAAGCGGAGGCGTGGAAATCCTGCTAGCGGCGGATGAATTGCTGGCACTGGGGAACGCGGAGACGCATTTGATCACGTCCGGCAATATTCCGGATCGGGATCGCCTGCTCACCGCATTCGGAGCCCTCTCCCGCTTCGAGGAGCGCGTCGATTTCGGCGCCATCGCGCGCATGGCTCTGCGCGGTAGTCCGGTGTTGGACGGCGTGCTCCGGCCCAATTACCTGATGGCCTCGGCGGCGGAAGAGAAGCGGCGGGCGGAGGGACCGGCTCCGGGGCCGCCCGCAACGGGAGATACCCGCAAGTGACCGTATCCTGTGTGCGACCCATGCTGCTTACCGATCTTGCCGCCGTACTGGCCATCGAGGCCCAGGCCAATCCGGTGCCCTGGCAGGCTTCGGATTTCCGCGTTTTCCTGCGCCCGCCCTATCCATCCGAAAATCCGGATGCCGGGGTCGACGCCGGGAGTCCGCAAGCCTACGGTTCGGGCGACCCACGCCATACCCTGTCCGGTCAAATGGGTTGGGTTTGGGCGGATCCGGAAGTGCAGGGTTTCGCCTGCGTGGTGGGAGCGGCCGATGAGGCGGAGTTGCAGGCCATCGCGGTGGCGCGGGATCACTGGAGCCGCGGAGTTGCGTCCGCGCTGATGGAGACCTTGTGCGCCTGGGCCCGGCGCAATGGCCTGCGCACCTTGCATTTGGAAGTGCGGGAAGGGAACGCGCGCGCGCGGGAGTTCTACGCGCGCTGGGGATTCGCGCAGGCAGGGCGCAGGCCCAAATACTACCGGGACAACGCCGAGGCCGCGCTCTTGCTGGTCAAATCCTTATAGGAGGCCCGGCCAACTATTGCTAAATTCAAAGTCCCCGTCCCCGTTTTTGCGCGAGCTCCGGTCGAGCCGGCCGGGCGGTAGTACGGTCGAGTCACCTCATGAATATTGGGAGCCTACGCATGTCCAAGGCCATCTTATCAACCCGTCACGGCGACATTACCATCGAATTCCTCCCGGAAGTCGCCCCCAACCACGTCAAGAATTTCATCGAACTGGCCAAGCAAGGGTTCTATGACAAGACCCTGTTCCACCGCGTCATCCCGGACTTCATGATCCAGGGCGGCGATCCCAACAGCAAGAACGACGATAAGCGCCTGCACGGCACGGGCGGATCCGGCAAGAACGTCAAAGCCGAATTCTCCAAGACCCCCCACCTGCGCGGCATCGTTTCCGCGGCCCGCTCCGCCAATCCGGATTCGGCCTCCTCCCAATTCTTCATCGTGGTCGCGGACTCTTCCCATCTGGACAATCAGTACAGCGCCTTCGGCAAGGTGACCTCCGGTTTGGACGTGGTCGACAAGATCGTGGCGGAAGAGACCGATCATCGCGACAATCCCGTCGAAGCGGTTTCCATGACCGTGAAGATCGAGGACTGAGGCATTGCCGATACGACCACGCACGCCCCGGCGTACGGCGCAGGCGGGCCTGTGGCGCCACTGGACCTTGTGGGCCTGGTTCGTCGCGCCTTTGGTTCTGTGCGTGGGCGGCGTGGCCCTGTGGAAGTCCGGTAAATGGCTGGTCAGGGAAGACGCCTTTGAGCATGTCCGCTGGGGACTGGTGCTGGCGGGCGAGTCCCGGGATTGCGAACGCAGCGACGCCGCCATCCGCATGTATCATGATGCCAAAATCGATACCCTGATCATTTCCTCCACGCGCATCTTCAAGAACCGTTACCAGAGCGAATTCATGGTCGACTATTATGTGCAGCAGGGCGTGCCCAGGACCCGCGTTTTTGAATTCCGCCAGGACGCCTATTCCACCTTGGAGGAGGCGCGCCTTCTGGTGCGCCAGTTCCGGTACCAGAACCTGGACACGGTTTTGATCATCACCTCTTCCTTCCACACCGCGCGCACGCGCCGGATTTTCCGCAAGCTGGCGCAAGGTTATCCGGTGGTGCTGGTGGCCTCCGCGGAATACAATGTTTACGATCCCAACGCCTGGTGGTCCAACCGGGAGAGCCGCAAGATCTGGTTCGAGGAGTGGGCCAAAACGGTTTTCACCTGGTTCGAATTGGCCAAGGCTCCTCCCGAGAACGGTAAGGCGGAATACCAGGGATTGGTCCCGGATGTGTGGGCCTCGCGCGCTTCCGGCGAACCCACCCGGCCGGAAAGCTTTTCCCTCCCCGATACGGCTACGCATCCTTCCGCCCTCAAGAGCGACACCGGGGCCGTGCAGTTGCCGGCTCCGCCACCGGCGTCCGTCTCGGCCCAGGATAGCGGGAAGGAAACCCGGTTGGTGCCCGATCAGGGCGAATCCAAATCGACGGCTGCAGACACCTTGCTTGCTTCCAAGACCGACTCCGCCAAGGCCCATAAGGATTCCCTGAAAACGGCAGCTGGAAAAACCTTGCCGGAACCCAAGACCGCGACTAAGGATTCCGTGGCTAGGAAGACTTTGCCGCGGGCGGAGAAGCCCGCAGCCTCCTCCTCCAAGGAAACGAAAAGGCCTTCCACTCCCGTGAAAGGCCCCTATAAACCGGTCGAAAAAAGAACCGAGCATTCCAAGCCGAAGAAATAACACCTCCCAGCCGGGGCAGACGGAAGTCCGTCTACTTCGTCAGCGAAGTGATCAGGTTCGCGAACAAGGCGTCCGCCAAGGCATTTTTTCCCAGCTTCCCGAAAATATCGAACTGGTAGAACACCACGCGGCCTTTGCCCAAGGGCATGCTCGCGATATCGGCGCCCCAACGCAGTTTCGATTTGCCTTGGCCGTTGCCGACCAGGTTGATGCTTCCCGCCGCCACCGATAGGTTGGGCAAGGACTCCAGGCTCCAATAGGGCATCACGTCCGCATAGGTCTGATCGAGCACGCACTGGGACGGTAGATCCTTGAACTCGGGTCCGCCCAGGGCATAATGGAAGCTGCCGAAGCTGCTGCCGGAGGAACGGAAGCAGGAGATCTCCGTGGGCAAAACCTTCATGCCGTTCAGCAGGCGCGCATCCTCCTCGGACACGTTGCCCAGGATGATGGTGCCGCCCGCGGCCGCCTTGTCGAACCGCTTGCGGATGGAGCCTTCCACCAAGGTGGAGATATCCGCCAGCACGGATATGTTCGCGTCCGGATTGGTGAAGCTGTTGACCGTATCCGGGAAGTTACCCAATACGCTGACCTGCTTGAGCGGCACTTCCAGCTTGCTTTCCGGCGGGACCAGGAAAACCTCCTCCGTGCGCGCCATCTCCTTGTTGTTCTTGGACAGGTTCAGATCGAAGGTGAACCGGCCTTTTTCAAATCCGACCGGGAACTTGAAGCGGCCAACCAGATTGACGCCTATCTTGGCCTTGCCCGGCAGCGATTCCTGGTGCCAGATGCGGCCATTGGGTCCTTTGACGCGCAGCAACAGGCCGTAGTCGCCCAGGTGTCCGTCGTTGACCATGTGGATCTTGATGGCGGCGGACGTGCCGATATAGGGCGTACGATCCTCCGCTTCCGCGATGACGTGGATGGGCCGGTTGACCTTGCGCACGGTTTCCAGGGAAGCCTTCGGCTTCCTTTGCCAATTGACCATGCCGGACATATGGGCTCCGTAGTCGCCCCAGGTTTCCAGGATGTATCCGGAAACCTGCGGGTTGACCAGCAGGGCTTCGATCTGCTTGGAGATCCCCTGGCGGGCTACGGCGGATGCTTCCTTCCAAAAGCTTTCCGCGTCCTTGAAGATGGTGATGTTCCTGTCCTTGAGGACCTGGCCCAGTTCCGCGTTCAGCTTCTGCAGATCCTTGTATTCGGAATGGCCGGAAAACCTCTTGTTGGCTTCCAGCAGCTCCTGGATGCCTTCCGGGGATGAGATGCCCAGGCCGTCGACCAGTACCTTCCCGTCCAAATCGTCCTTGAGATAATTGTAGCGTTCCCAGAAGGACTTGCTGCCGTGGATGCCGTCCGCTACGGCCTTGCCGTCCTTGGAAGAGCAGTAGTTGGCCAGCAGGGAATAGGTCTTGACCGAAACCGGGAATCCGATCTTGAGGCGATGGGATTCAAAGGCGCTGATGGTCGCGGCGATGGGCTCGTAAACCTTGCCGAGATCGATTTTGCCGCCGCCCAGGCTGTCCATGGAGACCGAACCCAGATTGGAGAAAACAGGCCGGGTAGGATCCAGCTCGGCCGCGTAGCGAAGCAGTTTGTTCCCGTTCTCCAGCACCATGGAACCGTTCTCGGATCCGATTACCCAACCGAAGATGGATGGATGGTGGCCGTCATGGTCGATGAGGGTCTGGAGCTGCTGCTTGAGATTCTCCAGGCCTTCCTTGCTCGACTTCTGGTTGAAGCAGGTGGTTTCCTGCAGCACCAGCAATCCGATTTCGTCGCAGATGTCCAGCGCTTCCTTGGGGAGCGGCGCGCCGCCGGAGCGGAGCAGGTTGAACCCGGACTCCTTGATGAGCACCAGTTCCTTCTTCAGCTCAAAATCCGCGGGCGGAGTCCCGTGCAGGAAGGGGAAGAACCAGGGATAGGTGACGCCCTTGATCTTGACCGGATGATGGTTCAGTTTGAAAGCACCTTTTTCCACGTCCGCGCTGCGCATGCCGAAGCGGGTGTCCACGGGATAGGATCCGGCCAAGGTGACCTTGATCTTATACAGGAGAGGCTCGTGCAGATGCCAGACCTTGCCGCTTTCCATCTGGATGGTGACCCCGAAGCTGCCGTTCTCTTTTTCGAGCTTGACGCTGCGCGTTACCGTGCCGGTATCCCCTTCCGGGCTGGTGATATCGAAAACCAGTTCGGCCTGGTAATTCTTGGGGTTCCAGAATTTGGTTTCGATGGTCAGGCGATCGGCCTCGAAATCCGGAAAGCAGTTGACCGAACGGATGCCCGCTTTGCCCACCATGTACAACTCCACGTCCCCGGTGATGCCCGCGAACGCACCGCGCAAGAAGGGCCCGCCCAGGGCCAGTTCCGCGGAGGAGTAATCCTGGATTTTGCCCTGGCGATCCAGGGTTTGCACGCGGATCACCAGGAAATTATTCTCCCCGATCTTGACCGCCTTGGAACCGTCCATATCGAAGGGCACATGGCCGCCCAGATGCGTTCCCAGTTCCTCGCCGTTCAACCACACGGTGGCATGATGCTGAACGGATCCGAAGCGGATGAAAAACCGCTTGGGGGATTCCTTTTTATCGGCCTGGAATTCCTTGAAGTAATACGCTATATGCGCATTCTCTTCATTGCTCTCGATATTCCAAACGTGAGGAAGACTTACCTTCTTGGCCGTAGTCGGTTTTTTCCGGTACCATTGGTCGATGAGGCCGGCATCGACGGCATCGAAACAGAAATCCCAGGCACCATCCAACTTTACGATTGTGGCCATATCACTCCCCGATGAGGAAAAAACCGGAAAAATACCACGAAATAGGGTGAAGAAGATAGTAAATTGGCCCGGTTTTGGCCGGAATCCGGGGCGAATGCTCGCGAGGGTTTTGCGGCAAGGCCGGGAGTTCCTAACGCATTTCCGGTGGCGGCGCGGCGATTATCTGCTTAACAAACCCATATACCAGTCCAGTACCGGTTGACTGAAGAAGGCGGCCAGCAGCACGCCCATGCAGATGTAAGGCCCGAACGGAATATGCCGATGCTCATCCAACCTCCGCAATAGCATCATGGGCAGGCCGATGAGGCAACCCAGAGCCGAAGCGAAAATCAAACCGAACAATGCCGTAGGCGCCCCGAACAATGCGCCCGCCATCGCCACCAGCTTCACATCCCCCAGTCCCATGGCTTCCTTTTTCAAAACTAGGGAGGCGGCATAACCGATAAGCCACAAGAACAACCCGGATACCGCAGCGCCCGTGAGGCTCTGGAGCGGCGTCTGGCCGCCGGGAAGAAAGCTCAAGGCCAATCCCAGCAGCATGCCCGGATAGGTGAGCAGATCCGGGATCAGGAAATGGCGGAAATCGATCACGAAGATGGGGATGGAGGCCATGACCAGGAAGGTGACGCCGATTTTGAAATCCAGGGGATACCCTGCTTCCGCGAAAGAGAAATAGCCGATGATCAAGGCCGTAAGCAAACCCGTCAAGGCCTCGATGATGGGATATTGGGCGCTAATGGGCGTGCCGCAGGATTTGCATTTCCCCTTCAGCAACAACCAGGAAACCACGGGTATATTCTGGTAGAATTTGATTTGGTAGCCGCATTGCATGCAACGCGAAGGCGGCCACACCACCGATTCCCCGCGCGGCATGCGGTAGATCACCACATTGAAGAAAGAGCCCACCATCAATCCGAAGACGCCTCCTAAAAGGGTAACGGCGAAAGGGGAGAGCGGGGAGAAGGGAGGGCTGCTCATCAAATCGTGTAATCGTCCTGGAATACCTTCACGCCTTTGGCGACGGCATAGGCGGTGTCGCCTTTGGCAAGGCCCAGGGCCTGGAATTCTTCCTTGGGAACTTCCACTTGGATTTCCGGTCCGGAAACCGTGGCCACGCTGACCCTTACGGAAAGCCCGATGGTGCGGATATGCACGATGCGGCCTTCGATGGCATTGGCGTTCTCCTTGGACCGGTATAGGGTTAGCTCATGGGGGCGGACGTAGACGGAAGTGGCCCCCGAATCAGCGGGAGCATGTCCGGGGTGGACCAGATCCAGGTCGGGAGAACCTTGGCCATGTTCCAGACGGCTATGGAAGATGTTGACGTTCCCCAGGAAATGCATCACGAATCCGTTGGCGGGATGATGGAAGATCTCTTCCGGGGAACCGATCTGCTCCACGCGGCCCTTATTCATGATGACCACGCGATCAGCCACTTCAAAGGCTTCATCCTGATCATGGGTGACGAATACGCTGGTCATCTTCAATTCGTCATGCAGGTTGCGCAGCCAGCGGCGCAGATCCTGGCGCACCTGGGCATCCAAGGCCCCGAAGGGTTCATCCAGGAGCATCACATGGGGGCGGGCGGCGAGAGCGCGGGCCAAGGCCACGCGTTGTTTCTGGCCGCCGGAGAGTTGCGATGGGAACCGGTTGCCGATGCCGTTCAACTGGATGAGGTTGAGCAGCTCCTCGACGCGACGGCGGATTTCCTCCTTGGGGCGGTTCTGGATCTTGAGCGAGAAGCCGATGTTTTCCTTCACCGTCATGTGCTTGAAGAGGGCGTAATGCTGGAAAACGAATCCCACTCCGCGATTCCGCACCGCAAGGTTGGTGGAATCGGTTTCTCCGAACAGGACTTCGCCGGAATCCGGCGTTTCCAAACCTGCGATGATGCGGAGAAGAGTGGTTTTGCCGCAGCCGGACGGGCCCAAAAGAGCCACCAACTCCCCATCCGGAACTTCGATGGAGACATCGTTCAGGGCTTGCGTGCCTTCAAAATGTTTCTTCACATTGCGGATGGAAATTTGCATTTAGATGATTACCCTATTAAACCTACTGGAATAATAGGATAAGAAAAAAACATTCCTCTGTCAATGCCGCCGCTCCAACCAGGCCACGGCGGTTTCTTCCACGCGCTCCTTCTCATAATCCAGAGTGATGAGATGGTTTCCGCGGTTGAAAGCCACCAGGGTTTTGTCATCCGCTCCCAGGTTTTCAATCAAGGTTCGGCTGCCCCGGAATTCGCTGGTGGTATCGTGGATGCTATGCAAGATGAGTGTGGGGCAGGCCACTCGGGGGATTTCCGGGACAAAGGCGCGCGCGGCCGCGACAATGCTGACTATGCCGGCGCTGGGCATGGCGTGATAGGCGATGTGTTCCGGGGCCTGGACGGGATCCATGATGGGTCCGGCTGCGCTTTTGGCTATCATGGCCGGGAGCGGAACGCGCCCTATGAGCCAGCGATTGGGCAGCCCTATGGTCCTGCCCCAAGGGGAAAGGAAAGGAGCGATCAGGATCAGGCCGGCTACCGGCATCCGCGCGGCCAGTTTCAAGCCGAGCAGGCCTCCCATGGAAAGGCCGCAAACGGATACGCGGGCATGCCTGGCCGCTAGGGCCGTGAAGGCTGTTTCCGCCTGCTGGAGATAATCGGGGAAGCGGGTGGGGACGAGGTCTTCGATCTTGGTACCGTGACCGCGCAGAAGCGGACCGTGGCAGTGGAATCCGGACGCGGCGGCGCGCTCGGCCAGAAAACGGAGTTCCCTCGGAGTGGAAGTCCAGCCATGCAGGAACAGGATGGCGTGGGAACCCTCCCCCAACGCGAAGGGTTCGGCGCCCAGTATCACGCCGGTTACTGCATCCCTTGGCCAGGGTTTTTCCCGTTGGATGCCCTTCACGGGAGGCCTAACCCTTCTTGGCCTTCTTTTTTCCGGCGGCGGCTACGTGGTTGGCCTTCACGCCCTTGGTGACGTAGGCGAACGCATCTTCCACAGTGGAACAGATCTTGAACAAGTCCAGATCCTCGGCGCTGATCATGCCCGTTTCCACCAGATAATCGAGGTTCAGTACCTTGCTCCAGAATTCCTCCCCGTAGAGCACCACCACCATCTTCTTGGTGATGCGTTCAGTCTGTACCAGGGTCAGTACTTCCATCATTTCGTCCAGGGTCCCGAAGCCTCCCGGAAACATGATGATGGCCTTGG
Source organism: Fibrobacteria bacterium (assembly GCA_025360005.1). GTDB lineage: Bacteria > Fibrobacterota > Fibrobacteria > UBA11236 > UBA11236 > Chersky-265. The sequence goes on along the minus strand of JANYDA010000032.1, from coordinate 97,637 downwards.
CGGTATACACGAACCAGAATTTGCGCACGAAGAAATAATGGAATTCGAAATTCAGATGGGATGAGATATACGGATTGGCATGCTGCTCGAAGGGCAGATGGATGTTGAGTCCGATGGAGGGGGCCTTGGCGAGACTGGCGCCTTTGTTGGCGGCCTCCATGATGCCGGGACCTCCCCCGGAACAAATGGCGTACTGATCCTTTTGGGTCTTGTTCCATTCCGACAAGCGGCGGGAAAGTTCCACTGCCTCCTCGTAATAGCGGGACATCTCCAGATTATGCTCCGCCTTTTGGACGGCCGCCGCAGGGGCCTTGCGATCTTTTTTCAGCTTCCTGAGGTTGGCCAGGGCCTTGTTCCTGGGCAGGATGCGGGCCGAGCCGAAGAAAACGATGGTGTTGTCGATGCCGAATTCCCGGTAGCGGTATTCCGGCTCCAGGAATTCCGCCAGGATGCGGATGGCGCGGCCATCCTTGGTGTGCAGGAATTCCTTGTTCATGAACGAAAACCGGACCAAACTTGATTTACCCATATTCTTTGCGAGGTTTCCTTTTCAAGGAATGTACAAGTCCTGACTGCCTACCCAATCCCCAGTTTTACATTTTTACCGGATATTTGCAACCGGACCCCGCTCCGCACGGGATATCGGTACGGGCCGTTGTAAGGGAAAGCCGGCGCATGGTATGATTCCTCCGTGTCTACCCATAGCATCACCCGCTTCTGGTTAAAGAGTTCCCAGGTAATCCGTTGGCGCATGCGCGGATTGCTCCGCATGCTGCCTACGCGCCCGCACGCTCCCGATGTCCACGATGCCGATCCCGATTCGCGGCGCCAGCGCATCGCCTATATGTTCACGGGTTCTTATGGGGATTTCGTCCAGATCCTGCGGCCTTTGCATCGTCTGGTGGCCGCTTATCCGCATGCGGAAGTGATCCTCCACGGGGCGGATCGGTATGCCCGTGAATTCAGCACCGAGCTGCCGGCCTCGCTGCGCATCGCCCCTCCCCTGGATCCTTTCCGGTGGATCCTGGATCCGGTGGATCTGCTTTTCACCAATTGCGTGGGCGTCTACCGCGTGCGTTTCGATTTCGCGGCCCGCTTCAGCGCCCGGCGCGCTTTCGGCTTTCGCCATTCGCATGAAGCCCGTCGGGGCGGTTATGCCGCCACCATACCCTTGCTGCCGGAAGTGCGCAGCTTCGCGGAAGAGAATATGAAGGTGATGGACCTGGCGGGCGTGCCGTCATTCTTCATCCCCATTCGCATGGGCGCGGGGGATTCCGATCAAGAAGCCCTCGAATCCCTTTTCCCGGGCGAAGAGGTGCCCGAATGGGGGAACGGTAAGATCCTGTTCCATATCGGCAGCGCCGGGCTGAAACGGGATTTCGGGCATAGGGTCTATACCCGCTTGGTGCTGGGCATCCTGAACAAGCTGGACGGCAGGCCGGTTGAGGTGGTGATGGGCCCGGGAGATGAAGACATAGCCCTGGAGGTCCGCAGCGGGACCGGTTACGTACCTCAGATGTTTCCCCTCTCTCGCCTGATCCGCATCCTGAGATCCTTCCAAGGCACCGTGCTCTGCTTCAACAGCTTTCCGGCGCATATCTGCCACTACCTGGGGCATTCCGCCATCGTCTTGCACCGCGAGGCCATTCCTTACGGATACGACTGTTCGCCGCTGCACAAACAGGTGGTATTGAGTTCGGAAAAGGGTTGGGATCTTGGCGAGGTTTGGGAAGCCCTGCACTCCGAACACGGCTGATTCTGCCGCGCTCCGTCCGCCCAGGGCGGGGCAGGATTTTCCCCGTCCCGTCCGCCGGACGGAAAAAACTTCCCCGCCCAAGCGTTATCGGCAAAAACAGGTAGGGGACTTTAGCATTATTTTTTTCGGCACTTTCTGCCTTCGCTCCCGTAAATTGCCGATCGGGCGGGCCACGCTTGCGATCACAATCCCTTATTCCGCAAGCCGGGGCGGCTTTTCCGATCCTGGGGCGGTGGCACGGGCGTTGCTTAATTCTCCCTGTTGAAAGGAAAACCTCGCATGTTCCTCAAGGAAGCCCTGTTCTCAAGAACATCCATCCCCGCAGTGGCCAAAAGCCTGGACGCCTGCACTTTGCGCGGCCGGGCCATCGCCAACAATCTGGCGAATATCACTACGCCCGGTTACCAGAGGATTGAAGTGGCTTTCGAGGATCGCTTGAAGGCCGCGCTGGACGAAAAGCAAATCGCGGGCGGCAAGGATCAGCCGGATCACCTGAATCTGGGCCGGCCCAACCTCGACAACGTGCAAGCGGTGGCCTACCGTTCCCAAGACCCCACTTTACCGGGGGAGATCAATAATGTGGATGTGGATATGGAGGCCGCCAAGCTGGCGGAAAACCAGTTGCTGTACGCGTTCGGGATCAAGTTCATCCAGGAGCGCAAGGGCGACATCAACTCGGCGATAGCCGGTCACGCGTAAGCGGGGTAGGATAAGCATATGGGCATGATGGATATGTTCTCGGGATTGTCGATCAGCGCGAGCGGCCTGCGCGCCCAGCGCATGCGGCAGAACGTCATCTCCAGCAACCTGGCCAACGCGGAAACCACGCGCACCAAGGACGGCGGCCCCTACAAGCGCCAATTCGTGGTCCTGCGCGAGAATCCCGTCGACCCGGAGAAGCGTTTCATTTTCGGTCCCGACAAGATGCAGGGATTCACCACCCACAGCGATCATATCCCCATTCCGGAACCCGGTTTCCCGTTGGACAAGGACCATGTGGGCAGCGGCGTGGAAGTGGCTTCGGTAGAGCAGGATCAGACTCCGGCCAAGCTGGTATACGATCCTACCCATCCGGACGCCAACAGCGAAGGCTATGTGGCCATGCCCAACGTGAACGTGGTGCAGGAAATGACCGACATGATCACGGCCACGCGCTCCTATGAAGCGAGCGTGACGGCGATGAATTCGACCAAGGCCATGCTGATGAAGGCCCTGGATATCTGAATGGCCGAGGCAGCGGGGATGGCTGAGAGGATTAGCGGATGGCATTGAAAGGGATTGGCGGAAGCGATGCCGGTTCGGCGCTGGAACGGTTCCAGGCGATCCGGGATTCAGCCAAGAAAAAGATCGACGGCGCGGACGGGCAAGCGGGCTTGGCGGAATTGATCAAAAGGAAACAATTGGAGCTGGGAAGCGGCAACGCGACCGCGGCTAAAGCGTCCGGCACTGCGGCCCGGAATCCGGCGGAGCGCATCCCGTCGAAACCGGCCGCTGCGCCCGCCCCCGGGAACGCGGCTTCGGCATTGCCGGGCCTGACCGGATCTTCGGCCTATGGCCGCACCGGCGGTGTAGAGAAACAGGACTCCAAGCCGACGCTGGGCCGGCATGTTGATTTCACGGCGTAGGAGACGATATGGCAGATCTGAACCCCATCCTGAACGTAGGTCCTCCCAAGGAAATCGAACTGGCGCCGACCGCGCAGCCGTCGACCAAGCCCAAAGAAGGCAGCGCGAATTTCAACGATATGTTCACGGGATTCCTAAAGGACGTGAACGAGATGCAGTTGAAGGCGGACCAATCCATCCAGAAGATGGTATCCGGCGAGGTCAAGGACGTGCACCAGGTGATGCTGGCCGTGGGCGAAGCCAAGGTGGCCTTCAACCTACTCCTGGAAATCCGCAACAAGACGATGGAAGCGTATCAGGAAGTGATGAGGATGAGAGGGTAGATTGCGGAGCTCCGCGGTCCTTCAGAAGAGAAAGAGAATTTTGCAAATTGAAAATTGCAAAGTGAAAATTGGAATCCATGCGAGAAAAAACAGGCAATGCGGCATCCCTCTTACAATTTGCATGTTGCAATTTTCAATTTTCAATTTGCAAAATTCTTCGCATCCTCCCCTCTTCAGTTCATCGTCCCGTTCCCTGAAATCCTTTAGCTCTTTTTCATAGTACCGGTCTTTTCCCCTTCGAGGTCCGCATGTCCGAATATCTGAAGCAACTCATCATCCAGCTCCGCACCATCTGGGACAAGCTCAATGCCACCCAGAAGGCCATTATGATCGCCACTTCGGCGGTGGTTTTGGCGGGCATGATCAGCGTCATTGCGTGGTCGGCCACCGGAGGCAGCGGGGGGACCGATTCGGGTTATTCCACTTTGTTCGTCAACCTGGAACCGGAGGACGCCGCCAAGGTGACGGACGCGCTCAAGGAAATGAAGACCCCGTATAAACTGGAGAACAACGGGCATCAGGTGACGGTGCCCAAGGACCAATTATATGAAGCGCGTATGCAGATGGCGCGCGTGGGGCTGCCGCAAACTGGCGGGCAGGGATATGAGATCTTCGATAAGATGCATCTGGGCATGACCGATTTCGTGCAGAACCTGAATTACCGACGCGCGTTGGAAGGCGAACTCTCACGCACCATCGAGAGCCTGAAGGAAGTGGAGAAGGCCCGCGTGCACGTGACGATACCCAAGCCCTCCCTCTTCACGGAAAAGAAGGAAGAGGCCACCGCCTCCGTGATCCTGAAGATGCGTCCGGGCGAGGAGGTAAATGAGCGCATGGTCAACGGTATCACCCATCTGGTGGCCAGCTCGGTGGAAGGCCTCAAGCCCCGCCAGGTTTCCGTCCTGGACATCCACGGCAACATGCTGACCAAGGGCTTCGCCGACAATCAGCTGGCGGAACAGACCGATCATAACCAGACGCTGCAGAACAGCGTGGAGAAAGAGCTGGAGCAGAAGATCGACGATATCTTCCAGGGCCTGCTGGGCCCCAACAAAACGCGCGTGAAGATTTCCGCGGAGCTGGATTTCGATCAGGTGCAGAAGACGGTGGAATCCTACGATCCCAACACCAAGGTGATCCGTTCCCAGCAGCGCGACGAGAATTCCCTCAAGGGCAGCCCCCAGGCGCAGTCCGAGCAGAAGGAGGGATCGATTACCAATTACGAATTCGACAAGACCATGGCTTCCATAGTGAGCATGCCCGGGGCCCGCAAGCGCATCACCGTTTCCGTGGCCGTAGACGGGACCTACAAAGTGGAGAAGGACGGCAGCCGCACCTACGTGCCGCGCAGCCAGGAGGACCTGGACAAGTTCACCGCCCTGGTCAAGAACGCCGTGGGGTTCAAGCCCGGCACCAAGGATGAGGTGTTCGTCACCAATGTGCAATTCGACAATCAGTTCATGGTCGAAGAACAGGAAGAGATGAAGAAGCTGGAGAAGACCGAGCGGATGGACTTCTTCAAGAAGTACGGCGTGGTGGCGCTCATCCTCCTCTTCGGCCTGTGGTTCTTCCGTGGGCTGGTGCAGAACCTGGCTTCCGCCATGAATCCCCCCATGCCCAAGTACGCAGGCCTGAACCTGGAGCCGGAAGATGAAAAAGTCCCCCAAAATGTCCAAAAACAAAAGGACATCCTGGAGCGGGTGGAGTTCATGACCCGCACCGAGCCCATCAATATTGCCAACCTCATCAAAACGTGGCTCCATGAGGAGAAAATACGGGACAATGGTGGTGGCGATAAGGGCAAGAAGAAACAGGCCGCGGGCAAGGATTAAGGCAAATGGCTGACGCGAAGTCGGATCCGGACAACAAAAGCGAAAGCGCTCGCGTACCCACTCTCACCATCCCGGGGCCTACCAAGGCGGCGGTGATGATGGTGACCTTGGGGCCGGAGGCTTGCGCGCAAATCTTCAAGAGCCTGGACGATGAGGACGTGGAAATCCTCACCTCCGAGATCGCCCGCCTGGAAGGCATCACGCCGGAAACGCGCGAGCGCGTCCTGGAAGAGTTCCACCAGATGGCGGTGGCCCAGAAGTTCATTCTGCAAGGCGGCGTGGAGTACGCGCGGCAGGCGCTGGAAGCCGCCATGGGGCCGCGGCGCGCGAAAGAGATTTTGGAAAAAGTGCAGAGCAGCATCCGCACCACGGGTTTCAGCCTGTTGCAGGACGTGGACCCGTCGCAGTTGGTCAACTTCATCCAGAAGGAACATCCCCAGACCATCGCCTTGCTGCTGGCGCATATGGAAGCGTCCATGTCCGCGCCCATCCTGTCCGCGCTCCCGCAAGAGCTGCAAGTGGACGTCACCACGCGCCTGGCCACCATGCAAAGCGTGTCTCCGGACGTGCTGGGGCAGGTGGAAGAGGTGCTGGCCCAGCAGATGAAGAGCCTGTTCGGCGGCAACGTGTCCGAAGTGGGCGGCGTCAAGTTCGTGGCGGAGATGCTCAACCAGGTCGACCGCGGCGCCGAGAAGAACATCCTGGGCAACCTGGAGCGGGAGAATCCGGAGTTGGCCACCGAGATCAAGAACCTCATGTTCGTGTTCGAGGACATCATGCTGCTGGACGATCGCGGCATCCAGCGTATGCTCAAGGAAGTGGACACCAAGGAATTGGGCCTGGCCCTCAAAGGCGCCAGCGATACCGTGGGCGACAAGTTCTTCAAGAACATGTCCAGCCGCGCGGCGGAGATGATGAAGGAAGACATGGCATTCATGGGACCGGTAAAGGTCAAGGACGTGGAAGGCGCTCAGCAGCGCATAGTGGACATCGTCAGGCGCCTGGAAGACGACGGGGAGATCGTGATCTCCGGCCGCGGGGGCGATGACGAGATTGTGGTTTGACCCAGGGAGAGAATTCACAGTGCGAAGTTCAAAGTGCAAGGCGCAAAATTTGAAGAGCGAAGAAAGCCGGAGGGCGGCCCGCGAAGGATCCTCCCATTTTGCATTTCGCATTTCGCGCTTTGACATTTGGCTTTTTCCCGTATCGACTCCGGAGTCATAATGGAATCCAGATTCGGAATGCAGGCGAACGGATTGCCGGGCCGGGACAAGCGGGAGCTTCCCGCGGACGGGCCGGCGCGGGTGATGAAGCAAGGCGATTGGGAGGCCGCGCCGGATGCCGGCATGAAAGGCTTTCCCATGACGGCGTTCAGCATGCCGGGACGCGCCCTGCCGAAACCCAACGAATCGGAAGTGAAGATCGAGGAGTTGTCTCGCAACGCTCTCAAGGCCGAACAGGCGCACAAGCTGGCGCTGCAGAAGGCCGTTAAGGACGGGGAGGCGGCTGCGCAATCGGCCCGGGCGCGCGGCCGGGAAGAAGGCATGCGCGAAGGCGAAAAGCAAGCGTGGGACAATTACCTGGCGGCCCTGGAGGAATTGCGCGGCAACGCGGCCATGGGCCTGAACGCGCTTTCCCAGGAAAAGGCATCGCTGTTCCTGGAGTTCGAGGGCCAGATCCTGGAGCTGTTCTCCGCCACCGTCCATCGCGTATTCGAAGGAGTGGCCAAGGATCATGCGGACGCCGTGCTGCCGTTGCTCCGCAGGGCGGTGACGGCTCTGGGCCAGGTCACCACCGTGACCTTGAAAATCAATCCCGCCGATTTCAGGATCGTGCAGGATAACCAGGATTTCTGGTTGCCGGTGGACGCGGGGACAAAGGATGTGCGCGTGGTTTCCGACGAGCGCATACCCAAGGGCGGTTGCTTCGTGGAATCGGATTCCACCTCGGTGGGGCTGCAGGCGGACGAACTGGCCAATCGCATCGACGAGGAATTGAAACGCGTCTTCGCGGCCAAGGTGCAAGCCCTCAAAGGCCCGGAAGACGCGGCCGGTTCCGACGCCGTGGACGAGTCCGACGGCGACGAGGCTTCCGGATCCGAGGGCGGGGACGGCGGCCTTTGACCGCTGAAAGCGCTTTTTCCCCATATAGCCAGGCCCTGGACGGCATGTGCCTGGCACCCATCCGCGCCAAGATCGTGCAAGTGATAGGTTTGGTCATGGAGAGCACGGGGCTGTCCGCAAGCCTGGGGGAGATTTGCGCCGTTTTCGACGGCCCCAAACAGGTGGGCCAGGCCGAGGTGGTGGGCTTCCGCCGTAAGACCACCTTGCTAATGGGGCTGGGGCAATTGGACGGCCTGAAGCCAGGCATGGAAGTGATGGCTACCGGGCAGGTATTCAGCGTGCGGGTGGGGCCGCAATTGCTGGGCCGCGTATTGAACGGCCTGGGAGAACCCATCGACGGCAAGGGGGCGATGCTGTTGCCCGCCCAAGGCCGCGTCAACAACGATCCGCCCAATCCGCTGGACCGCCGCCGCATCTCCGAGCCTATGATCACGGGCATCCGCGCCATCGACGGTTTCCGCACGGTGGGAAAAGGCCAGCGCGTGGGCTTGTTCGCCGGATCCGGCGTGGGCAAATCCGTACTGCTGGGGATGATCGCGCGCAATTGCAAGGCCCAGGTCAACGTGATCGCCCTGATAGGGGAGCGAGGCCGCGAAGTGAAGGAATTCCTCGAGAAGGATCTGGGAGCGGAAGGCCTGGCCCGTTCCGTGGTAGTGGTCGCCACCTCCGATCAGCCCGCCTTGATCCGATTGAAGGCCGCCCTGGTGGCCACCGCCATCGCCGAATACTTCCGCGACCAGGGCGGCGACGTGATGCTGATGATGGATTCCTCCACCCGCCTGGCCATGGCGCAGCGGGAAATCGGCCTCGCCATCGGCGAACCCCCTTCCACGCGCGGCTACACGCCTTCCGTCTTCGCCTTTCTGCCTCGGTTGATGGAGCGCGCCGGTATGGGCAAGACGGGTTCCATTACCGCCATGTACACGGTGCTTGTGGAAGGCGACGATATGGATGAGCCGGTGGCGGACGCGGTGCGTTCCGTATTGGACGGCCATATCGTGCTGTCGCGCTCTCTGGCGCATAGGAACCATTATCCCGCCATCGACGTGCTCAAAAGCGTGAGCCGCTGCATGTCCGACGTAACCTCCAAGGAACACCGCGCCGCCACCGGGAAGCTGCTCAACGCCATGGCCGTCTATGCGGACGCGGAGGACATGGTGAACCTGGGCGCCTACGTGCGCGGTTCCAATCCGCAGTTGGACATGGCCATCGCGGTCCATCCGGAAGTGGACAAGTTCCTGATCCAAAGCGTGGAGGAGGAGAGCGGACTGAAGGCCACCCTGGACAGGATCACGGCCATGGCCGGCGCCGTCAAATGAGAAGGTTCACGTTCGATCTGGAGCAGGTGCTGCGGATGAAGCGTTGGAAGGAAGAGGAGGCCAAGAAGGCCTTGGCGGTGGAAGTGGCCGCGTTGGAGGAACTGCGCTCGCGGCTGACGGAGCTGCTAGAGGAGTTGAACGTCCTTTGGGAATCCGACGCGCACGGCGACGGACCCGTCGTCGATCATCGCGGGCGCCTGGGAATACTGCAATACGCCCGCCACATGGGTACCTTGATCTCCGGGCAGGAAGGCGAAATCGCCGAGCAGGGCCAGCGGCTCAAGGAGAAATCCGATCTGTTGCTGAAGGCGATGCAAGAGAGGAAGGTGCTGGAGAAGCTGAAGGAGCGGCGGCGCGCCGAATACCGGGTGGAACGCAACCGCCATGAATACGCGAACCTGGACGAAACCTCGGCCCGCTACCTGGCCCGCCTGGCCGCGCAGGAAAGCAATCTCAAGGAAGGGATTGGACAATGAGAACCCGGTTTTCATCCCCGCTCCCTTGCACTGACTGATGCGCCCGCGCGGAGTCCTCCTCTTTACGATCGGGTTATGCGCCGGCCTGCCGGCGCGCGCCGTAATCCACAGCGTCACGGATTTCCGCTCGGACAGCTCCGCCGCCGCCGGCGACAAATTCCATTTGGACGCTACTTGGGGCGACTCCCTGCTTTTGGAATCCCAATTCTTCCGGTATACCACCACCAAGACCGTGCGCTTGAGCGACGGGCATTACAACAACGGGGACGTGAGCTGCGGTCCTTACGTTTCCACCATGGGGCTCTACAAATTCAAGGTGATGTACTTGAGCTGGAGGGGCGCCACGCATGACAACGCCACCGCGCCCCCGAGCAAAGAAGCCCCGCGCGCCAACATCGTCACGCGCATTATCGATTTGAGCCCCGATACTTCCGCGGTGGACGACTCCGCCAAGCTGCTCGCCACCGCGGAAATCAACACCGAGACTCCGCCCAAGTTCATCTACAGCAACGGCCCGCCCGCCCCCACCTACCTGACCTTCGCCGCGGAAGGGAACAATTATGCGGGTTATTGGGGATCGGGCACTCCCAACGGACCGGTACGGCGCATCACTCAGAACGATCCGTTCGCGGCCACCTACGTGCCGCCCGCAACGCCGGCGGTGACGGGCGGATTCGGACGGCTTTCCGCAGCGATGGTGCCCGGATCCGGCGGCAACAAGACCGTGCTCGCCTATGAGACCAGCTTTGCGCCGGCCCAATTCCAAGTGCGCTGGGAGACGATTTCCCCGGCCGCTTCCGTGGCTTCCGCCCAATACACGCGGCTGGTATTCCCGGAGGATTTCGCCGTGGCCGCGGACTCCAACGGCAACTCGGTGGTGATGTGGAGGGAGGCCGCCGATTTGTGGGGCGCGGCCTTCGACAGTTCGCATACGGAAATCATGGCGCCCGTGCTACTACAGGCCGGCGTGGCCTACAACGATTCCATCGAGCATTTGTTCCGGCCCTACGCGGTGGCGAGCATGACCAAGGGCAATTTCCTTATCGCCTATGCCCGCGTCACCGGAGCGGTGAGCGACATCTTCACCCGCACCCTGGCCCTGCACATCGGCGCGCAAGCCTATGCCTTGGGCAATGCGGTGACGGTGAGCGGAGGCATTCACTATTCACTGTTTCCGGATCTGGCGGTGACGCAGAACCGGGTGACGGTGGGCTGGTACCAGCGTCCCGGCGCGGGCGGTGCGCGCAGGCTGATGGGGACCATTTTCAACAAGGCCGGGACGGGGTATTCCGTGATAGGGCGGACCGATCTCGATCTCGCTTCCGAGAACATTACGTTTACGGGAATGAGCGGGAGCTGGAACCGGTACCACTGGTTCAAGGCCGCCAACGTGGCCATGGATTCCAAGGGAAACGTGGTGGCCGCATACGATAGTGGCGCGCATGCCAAGGTGGCGCTGGTCCGCAATACCCCCATCTATTTCGACTCCGCCTCCTTCCTGAGCAAGATCCTCAAGGTGGAAAATCCCGCCATACCCGGTTTCGTTTTCAATCCGGCCTCGGATTCGGTTAACTTCCTGCCGTTCCGACCGAATACCACGGACACTTCGAAAACGCACCTGAAGCTGGCCGTTTCCGCCAACCCCGTTTTCAGCGGCGCGGGCACTGGATTCCAAGCGCTTGCGGCCGCCAGGAAATCCGCCACGGGCTTTTACCGCTACAGCGCGGATCTGCTTACCGGCATCACCGGCAATCCCATCACCACCAACCTCACCACGCCCAAGCTCAAGAGCCTGGACATCGAATACGACATCAAGCCGGCCACGCCCACCATCGATTCCATCCAGACCGGTTCGCTTCCGCAAGCGGCCTACAATCCCGCGGCGGCCTACCGGTTGCTGCCCCGCAAGGATTCCCTGAGAATCGTCTGCGCCGGATTCGATGCGGATGACGACGGGATCGACTTCAGGGTTTCCCTGGGGGGCATCCTGCTCAAGTCCGCCGCGGGCGCGCGCATTTCCGCAGGTAACTTCGCCGCTACCCTGGTCTTCATGCCGCCGGATACCCTGCTGAACCCGCTTTCCCTGACGCTGACAACGGTCGATTCGGAAGGTTGGAGCAGCCGGCCCGTTCCGCTTTCCTTCGACTTCCGCAATCTTCCGCCCGCGCAGACCCTTACCGTTTACCGCAACCGCGGCCGGGATTCCTCCGGGGTCTATGTGCCCGGAGGGGGCGGTACGGATACCCTGTCTCCCATCGACGGGGGATTGCTGGTGATCCAGTCGGGCGATTCCCTGGGCGTTAAAGCCCGCTATGCGGACGGCAACGACGCCAACCTGACCGCCACCTGGCTGGGAAACGCCGTGCAACTGGGGACCCGGACCCTGGCCACCACGGATTCCCTGACGCTCCGCTTTTCGCCCGATACCTTGCCGCCCGTCATCGACACTCTGGTGCTCAAGGCGGCGGACAAGGATACCTCCGTAACATTCAGGATACCTGTCCGGCTGAACCGCACCCCCGGGATCGATTCGGTTTTCCACTTGTCCTACCAAGGGAAGGACTCCCTCTTGAAAACGGGGCCATTCGACAAGGTGAAGGATTTCAACGCGGACACCGGCCTGACCGTACCACTGGGGCTGGCCACCGTGATCGGAGGCGGGTTTTCCGATCCCGATAGGACCGCGGGGGATTCCCTTTCCGTGCGCTGGAACGTCTGGAGACAGCCCGCCGGATGCGCCCACGGGAACTCCTCGTGCTACGTAAAGATCGATTCGGCCGCCGGGCCCACGCTGGCGCGCGTATTCTCCATCCAGGATCAATACCTTACGGTGAGGGTCACGGATCTTTTCGGCGCCTTCCTGGAAAGACGCGTCTGGCTCGAATATCCCATCCTGGACACCACCTCCACGGGAGCGGCCGGCTTCGCCAAGGCCCTCAATTCCCTGAAGAACAATATCGATTTCATCATCAAGTCGGATCTGCACGATACCACCGTGAAGGCGGAGATCCTGAGCCAAGGGACGGCGCCGCTGCAAATCCTATCGGTGGCCACCAAGAACAACGATCGGAAATGGCTGGACCTGAAATTGAAATGGTCGTCCGGATCGCCTCCGCGTCCCGACAGCCTGGGCTTCGCGGGCGTCACCAATGTCAACGCCGTCACCGCGGGAAAAATCATTTCCCTGTCGACCGGGGCTTCCCTGGAATTCGATTTCCATTTCTTCAGCGATTCCCTGCGCGGGGATTCCGTGCTTACGGATACCCTGCTGGTGGCCACCAACGATTTTTCCGACCCGGTGCTGAAAATCCCTTTCCGGCTCCAGCATCGGGATCTGCCCCTGGTGCGCTTGGAGGTCCCGGGGTCCCAGCCGGCCGGTCCCTCCGGGGGATTCAACGCCACCGGCCTTCCCGCCTTGCTGCCCGCCCGTTCCTCCATCGCCATGGTCTTTTCGGAAACCATCCGCATGCTGCAACCGGAAAAATCATTCCGCGTCTATTCGTATCTGGATTCGCTGAAGAACCCGGCGGGTTTCTCGCTTATCCCCGGTTCCTATGACTATCGCCGCAGGCAGGCCGGGTTGGGCAAGATATCGGCCGCGTCGGACTCGCTGGCGGATACCGTCATCTTCACCCCCAGGTACGCCAAGCCTTCCGACTCCCTCAAGGTCACCCCGCGACCCGGATACTTCATCTACCGGGATATCCTCCACGTCGCCGTCTCCAACAGCATCACGGACAGGGCCGGCAATGGACTGGACTTGCGCTTGAACCGCCGTTTCCTCAACCCGGGCGCGCTGGATACCGTGTTCCAGGCGCGCGTGGACACCAGCCGTCTCCAGGTCCTGGCATCGGAACCGGAAGCGGGAGCCAGCGGCTGGTCCCCGGAAGGCACCATCAAGATCCGTTTCAACCGCAAACTCTCCCAGGGCCCGCCGGCGGGCGCGGATTCGCTCACCTTGCTGGCCTTGAGCGCTCTGAAAGGCGCGGATAACCGCGCCCTCAAGGTGACTTCCGTTTTCCGGGCCGGCAGGGTTTACGATTTCCAATTCCTCGCCCTGTCTGACAACGATTCCAGCCTTATTTTCCGCACCCGCCCGCTGCTGCCCGCGCTGGATACCGTCACCGTCACGCTTTCCGGCGGCATCTTGGATACCTCCGGCCTTTCCCTGGACGGCAACGGGGACAAATTCCCGGATTGGCTGTACGACCAGAAAGACAGCGTCGATGCCTTCCGGTTCACCTTCATCACCGCGGATGCGGATTTCTACGTATACCCCAATCCCTATCGCTTCGCGGACGCGCGCCATCGGGACAAGGGAAGCATCACCTTCAAGAACCTGAATTCGTTGCGCGGCTATGCCGTTGGCAACGACGTGACTTTGCGGGTGCATACCATGGGCGGGGATCTGGTGTACGATTCCGAGAAAGCTTCCGTCCGGGCGCAACCGCGCAAGAAGTTCGATACCAGCATGGATTGGGATCTGAAGAACAGCAACGGGAGCCTGGTGGGAACCGGGGTCTACATCTTTTCCATTTACCGGGACGGCTCCAAACTGCTCCATAAAGGGAAGGTGGCGGTGGTGCGCTGAATCCCCGCGCGCGGAAGCGAGGTTTCCGGTAAGAAACCGCTCTTTTCCCGCCCTAACCGCAAAACCCGGTTCCGAAACTCTTTTCCAACCTTCCTTAACCCTTCTTCATCCCCTTCTTTACCCCCCTTTTTCCTAATTTGTTCCCCATGATTGTGAACGCCATACTTGCCAAGCTTTTCGGGACCAGCCACGAGCGCGAGGTCAAACGCCTGTTACCCAGGGTCGCAGAGGTCAGCCTGCTAAGCCCCGCCATGGAGCCGCTGGACGACGCCGACCTGGCCGCCAAAACCGTGGAGTTCCGCAAGCGGTTGGCGGAAGGCAAAACCCTGGACGATTTGCTGCCGGAAGCCTTCGCCGTTTGTCGGGAAGCGGCCGATCGCCGCCTGGGCATGTTGAACGTGCTTAATCCAGAATTGAATTTCGATATCTCCAAGCTGAGCGCGGACTCGCAAAAGCTTGTGCTGGAAGCGCGGGAAAAGCTGGCCGGCGGCCCGGAAGGCGAACCCGCTCCCGTGGCCCATCATACCTTGCTCTTTCCCGGATCCTTCTATGCGGAAATCCGCAAGCTCAATCCGGAAAGCCGCTTCCCCTTCCGCTACCGTCCTTTCGACGTACAGCTGCTGGGCGGCATGGTATTGCACGAAGGCAAAATCGCGGAAATGAAAACGGGCGAAGGCAAAACCGTAGTGGCCACCTTGCCGGTATACCTGAACGCCTTGGAAGCCAAGGGCGTGCACGTGGTGACCGTGAACGATTACCTGGCCAAGCGCGATGCCCAGACCATGGGCAAGGTATACCGCTTCCTGGGGCTTACCGTGGGCATCATCGTCCATGGCCTGAGCGAAGAGGAACGCAAAGCCAGCTACAATTCGGACATCGCCTACGGCACCAACAACGAATTCGGTTTCGACTACCTGCGCGATAACATGGCGCACAACCTGGAGGATTGCGTACAGCGCGAGCTGAACTACGCCATCGTCGATGAGGTCGACAGCATCCTGGTGGACGAGGCCCGTACCCCCCTGATCATTTCCGGTCCCGCGGAACAGTCCACGGACAAGTATAAGAAGGCCAACGAGGTGGTGCGCTACCTGGTCAAGGATACGCATTACACCTTGGACGAAAAGGAAAAACACGTTTCCCTGACGGAAGAGGGCGTGAACGTTTGCGAGGAAAAGCTCGGCCTGGAAAACCTCTACGGGGATCTGAACGTGGAATGGGTCCATCATGTGCAGCAGGCGCTGCGTTCCCACGTGATCTTCAAACGGGACGTGGATTACATGGTCAAGAACCGCCAGGTGGTCATCGTCGACGAGTTCACGGGCCGCCTCATGGAAGGCCGCCGCTATTCGGAAGGCCTGCACCAGGCCATCGAAGCCAAGGAGAACGTTCCCATCCAGCGGGAAAACCAGACCCTGGCCACGATCACTTTCCAGAACCTGTTCCGCATCTACAAGAAATTGGGAGGCATGACGGGCACGGCGGACACGGAAGCCTCCGAGTTCCAGCAGATCTACAAGCTGCGCGTGGTGGTGATTCCCACCAACCGCAACATGGTCCGCAAGGACCAGGACGATTTGATCTATAAGACGCGCCGCGAGAAGATCGAAGCCATCGTGGAGGACATCAAGGAACGCCACGAGAAGGGCCAGCCCGTGCTGGTCGGTACGGTTTCCATCGAGAAGTCGGAAGAGCTGAGCGGCTTCCTCCTCAAGAAGGGCGTGCCTCATGAAGTGCTGAACGCCAAGCACCATCAGCGCGAGGCCGGCATCATCGAGGAGGCCGGAACCAAGGGCAAGGTGACCATTGCCACCAACATGGCCGGCCGTGGTACGGATATCCAGTTGGGCGAAGGCGTGACCGAGACCGGCGGCCTTTTCGTGCTGGGCACCGAGAGGCACGAAAGCCGCCGCATCGACAACCAGTTGCGCGGCCGCTCCGGCCGCCAGGGCGATCCGGGCGAGTCCCGCTTCTATCTATCGCTGGAAGACGATTTGATGCGCATCTTCGGTTCGGATCGCATCTCCCGCATTATGGATCGCCTGGGCGTGGAAGAAGGCGAAGTCATTTCCCATCCCCTGGTGAACCGCGCCATCGCCACCGCGCAGAAACGCGTGGAAGGCCAGAACTTCGAGATCCGCAAGCACCTCCTTGAGTACGACGACGTCATGAACAAGCAGCGCACCGTGGTGTACGGCCTGCGCCGCCGCATCCTCAAGGGCGAGGAGATCAAAGACGAAATCGAAGTACGCGTGGAAGAGGCCGTGGATCAGGTGGTGTCCCAATACGCCTTGGCGGGCAACTATCCCGAGAACTGGGAGCTGGACAAGCTGTACGCCGAATTGAAGCGCGCCTTCGACATCGACTATTCCATCGCCGAGGATGCCCTGCATTACCAGAGTACGGAACAGACCCTGGATCAGGTGGTGGAACTGGCGAACAAGAAATACGCGTCCATCGAAACCGCCATCGGTTCGGAACAACTGCGCGAGATCGAACGCCAGGTATTGCTGGGCGTCATCGATCACCTCTGGCGCGAGCATCTCTATGCCATGGATCATCTGCGCGACGCCACCCGTTTCCGCGGCTATGCCCAGAAGGATCCCCTCCAGGAATACAAGAAGGAAGGCTTCGCGATGTTCGCCACCACCCTGGAACGCATCGCCATGGACGTGTCCCAGCGCATCCTGCACATCGATCCGGATTTCCTGCGCCGCCAGCAGGAGGCCATGATGCGGGCCCGGGAAATCGAGATGGAACGCATGCGCCAACTGGCTTTCAGCATGCCGGGCGAACCCGGTTCCGACGTGGTAGTGGAAGGGCCTTCCGGGGCCGCTATCCAGCCGCGGGAATTGCCGCCCGTGCAAATCCAGGGCGGTCCGTCCCGTCCGGCGCAGGCGCCCGCCCAATCCCGTCCCATGCAGGCGCGGCCCATGGCCATGCCCGGACCCGGAATCGACGTCAAGAATGTCGGCCGCAACGATCCTTGCCCTTGCGGCAGCGGCAAGAAATTCAAGAAATGCCATGGAACGGATGCTTGAATGATCTCCGGGAGCAGCGCCGGATGCGCGCGCGTCCCGCCGGCGCGGAATGCTTGACGGCATGATAGGCAGACGCGGCTTCTTTTCCCTGGAAGGCGTGGATGGGAGCGGAAAGACCACGCAGATGGCTCTGCTCGCGGAAGCGCTGAAACGGCAGGGCCGGGAAGTCATCACCGTCCGGGAACCGGGCGGCACGCCCGTCTCCGATAAAATCCGCCGGCTCATCCTGGATCCCGAAAACGCCATCGTGCCTGCGGCGGAACTGCTCTTGTTCTCGGCCGCGCGTGCGCAATTGGTTTCCGAAGTCATCGCACCCGCCCTGCAGGCGGGAAAAATCGTCCTCGCGGATCGGTTCGGTTGGTCCACCCTGGCGTATCAAGGCTACGGAAGGGGAATGGATCCCGCGCCCATCCGGGAGTTATTCCGCATCGCCTGCGGGAACGTCTGGCCCCTGCACAGCTTTTTGCTGGATCTTCCGGTGGCTTCCATGCGCGCCCGTTTGGAAACGGATGGCCGGCCCGCGGATAGGATGGAGCGGGAAAGCGCCGCGTTCTTCCATCGTGTGCGGGAGGGTTATCTGACGATAGCCGGGGAAAACACGGATCGTTTTACCGTGATCGATGCCGGCCAGGCCGCGGAATCGATCCATGGGGAAATCCTCGCCCAATTGATCCCGTTGCTCTAAGCTTTTCCGCTTGCTTGGATTAAGGCCCGTGGGAGTGGAACGCCAATTGCCGGCATTCCGTTTCCCTTGGTTTAAGCGCGCAATCAGACGAAATTTGTACATTCCATAGGTTCCGCCGCATGGCTCGGCCGTCCGGGTCGCTTTTATTCCGGCAGAGATGATAAGATCTGGAATAGGGGGGACGAATCCCCCGTTTGTGTTAGGGACAAAGATGAAGAAGAGCAAGTTCTACTATGCAACCGTGGCCATCCTGATCGCGGGATTCGCCATCATCAGCAATCGCGTGCAGGCGGGGGGGGAGAAGTTCTACTCGGACCTGATCCGCCTGGACAAGGTGGTCACCAAGATCAACGAGAATTACGTGGAGGACGTTTCCTCCGAGGAGCTGGTGGACGCGGCCATCGGGGGCATCCGTTCCATTCTCGATCCGCATACGGCCTACTTCACGCCCAAGGATTACGAAGATCTCAAAGTGAATACGGAAGGCGAATTCGGAGGCCTGGGCATCCAGATCGGCATCCGCGATCAGATCCTCACCGTGGTCTCGCCCCTGGCGGGAACGCCCGCGCACCGCATGGGGCTGCAGGCAGGCGACAAGATCATCCGCATCGATACCATCAGCACGCAGGGCATCAGCATCGACGACGCGGTGGAAAAGCTGCGTGGCAAGCCCGGCACTCCCGTCAAGATCCAGATCCTGCGCGAAGGCATGCCGGAACCCATGGAATTCAACATCGTGCGCGAGGTCATCAAGATCGAAAGCGTGCCGTACGGGGCCATGATCAACGATTCGGTGGGCTACATCAAGATTACCCAGTTCGCCAAGCGCACTTCGGAGGATCTGGAAGCCAGGATCAATGAGCTCAAGAAGAAGGACATGAAATCCCTCATCATCGATTTGCGCGTGAACCCGGGCGGATTGCTGAACCAGGCCATTTCCGTGTCGGAGCTGTTCCTGGACAAGGGCCAGATGGTGGTCTATACCAAGGGACGCGTCAAATCCCAGAACCAGGAATACAAGAGCCGTCGCAATCCCATCTGGACCAAGAAGATGGTGGTATTGGTGAACGAGAACTCCGCTTCGGCCTCGGAAATCGTGGCGGGAGCCATCCAGGATTGGGACCGTGGCGTGGTGCTGGGGGAGACCTCTTTCGGCAAAGGATCCGTGCAAACCATCCTCCCTCTGGACGGCCAGCAGAATACCCTCAAGCTCACCACCGCGTATTATTACACGCCCGCGGGCCGCTGCATCAACAAACCCGAGAACGCCGTGCGCTTCAAGCTGAAGGCGGCGGCCGGGGACACTTCCAAGAAGGACACCGCCTTCTTCTACACCAAGGCCGGCCGCAAGGTGCTGGCGGGCGGCGGCATCACCCCGGACGTGATCCTGCCGGGCCGAAAATACAATCGCTTTTCCACGGAGCTTTTGCGGAAGACCATGTTCTTCAATTACGTGATCAAGAAGCGTTTCGAGATCAATAAGAAGAGCAAGATCACGCCCGATTTCGTGGTCACCAAGGACATCGTGGATGATTTCAAGAAGTTCGTCTATGCGGACACCACCTTCACCAAGTTCAAGAGCGCCTCCATCATCGCCTTGGAAAACTTCCGGGAAATCGCGAAGAAGGAACGCGCGGAGCGGGGCGATACCTTACCGGGAAACAAGGACAAGGCCGAAGTGGAAGGCGCCACCGCGGCGCTGGAGGCGGTGCTGCGGGCCGAAACCGAAAAGGAGTTCGAGAAGAATCTCGACTATATCACCTACCAATTGAAGGTGGAGTTGCTGGGAGCCGCCCTTGGCGAGGATGCCCGCACCGCCTTCGAGCTCAAGAACGACAATCAGGTGATCGAAGCCAACCGCTATCTGGGCGATCAAAAGCTGTTCGCGAAGGCATTCAAAAAAGCCAAGGACAAAGGCTGAAGGATATAGGCCGATAGCCCTTATCCCGTCACCCCTCCCGCGGCATCGCGGACAGGCAACCCGAATATGCGCATCCTGACCCTAGGCGCGAAGATGCTGACGGACTTTCTCCGGCAGCAGGGCCATGAGGTTATGGCGCTGGGGGTCCCCGGCTCCAGCCACCATCCGCAGGACGCGGAAACCGATTTCCTCCGCACGCCTCTTTCCGCGCGCGCGGCTATCCAGCGACTCAATGATGGAT
Source organism: Fibrobacteria bacterium (assembly GCA_025360005.1). Taxonomy (GTDB): domain Bacteria; phylum Fibrobacterota; class Fibrobacteria; order UBA11236; family UBA11236; genus Chersky-265. The sequence goes on along the minus strand of JANYDA010000032.1, from coordinate 77,704 downwards.
TCCGTCCCGATTGGATCCTCCAGGTAGACGATTCCAGCCCGCTACCGCATTTGGGCCTGGAAAACCTGGGCACTCCCAAGGCCTGGTATGCGATCGACTCCCATCTGCATTGGGAGTGGCACCGGCATTATGCGCCCGTCTTCGATGTGGTTTTCTGCGTGCAGAAGAACCGGGTAAGGGATCTGGCATGCTTCCGCGATCGGGTTGAATGGCTACCGCCCGCCTTCCTGGCCGAGCCCGTCTTCCTTCCATGGAATGGGCGGGAACACGATCTCTCCTTCGTGGGCACGCTCAACCCCGCACTCAATCCGGAACGCATCGCATTGCTCAACGGCCTCAAAAGCCTGGGCCAGCCCATCCATGCCGTGCAAGGCGATTGCCACGCGGTTTACCGGAACTCGCGCCTGGTCCTGAACCAATCCGCGGGCGATGATCTCAATTTCCGTTTTTTCGAAGCCATGGGAAACGGGGCCCTGCTCATCACGGATCGCATCTCGCATTCGTTGGAGGATTTCGGCGAGCCGGGCAAGGATTTCCTGGTGTACGAAAAGGGCGATGCGGCGGATTTGCGTGACCGGGTACTTTGGGCGTTGGATCATCCGGTGGAGGCGGAGGCCATGGCTCGACGTTGCCAGATCCGCGTGGCCGCTTCCCATCGGATGGCGCACAGGATGGACCGGCTTACGGAGGTGCTCGCCGGTGCCATGCCGGCCCCGTCCCCTCGCGGCCATGTGTTGGCCCATCTGGCCGCTGCCCATGAGCATCTATCGCGCCTGGATTATCCGGGTCCGCTGGCGGAATTCTTCGCCCTGGAGGCCGGGCGCCTGGCCATGGCCGCCTTGGAATCCTCCCCGGGGGAACCTTACGCCCTGATGGCGTTGGCGCAACTGGATTTGGAAAAGGGGCGGTATGCCGAAGCCCTTGCCCGGCTTGAGCCGGAGGGCGGTCGGGAAGCCTCCCCGGAGTATCGTAGACGTTACGTATTCCTACGGGCTTTGCTTTTGGCCCATCTTGGGCGGGTACCGCAAGCGCGCGCAGTGGTCCGCACGGGGCTGCTGGAATTTCCCGGCGAGCCGGATTTGGCCCGGTTGGATCAGGCTTTGGGGCGATGAGGGAGCGCTTTTACCTTTTTCCGGCGGCGACCATCTCGTAAGCCGGGGCCGCGCCGGCCTTGGCAGCCGCGGCCGCCGTGGACAGGCCGCCTTCCGTTTGCCGGCGGGAAAGCTTGCCCGCATCGGCGGCGGTTTTGGCACCGGCGGTTTTCTTGGGCAATCCGCGATGCTCCACCACCTTGCCCTCGCCGGCCAAATGGTAATTCAACTGCGAGGGCGATCCCCACCATTCCACCTGCCCGGATCCGGTCAGATCAAGGTTCAATACGGATTGGTAATCCAGGTCGAGCAGGGCGAGTCCGGAACCGCTCAGCGCCACGTCCGCGTCGCCGGTAAGCAGATTCTCGCCGTGCAATTCCCCGTTGCCGCGCACCTCGGCCCTGAGCAATGAGGCATAGCCCTCCATCTCGATGGCGCCCGATCCGTTCACAGCGGCCGAAAGCGTGGCGGCGGTTCCCGAGTAGAAGATTTTCCCGCTCCCGTTCAGGGTAAGATCCACGGTTGGGAAGTTCCCGTCCTCCCGGATTTCCACCAAGCCGTTGCCGTTATGCGTGAGCCCGCGGAGCTCCGGCATCACGATGGTGATCTCCGGTTCCACGGAAGGCTGTATCCCGGAAGCCATACCGATGGTCAAGGTTCCGGCGAAGGCGTCGGTTTGGAAATAACCCGTCAGGTTGGCATCGGAAGTGACGTATGCGGAATAGGACGGGCCGGTCTTGATGATGACATGCACGGGGCATTCCAGGTCCACGCGTTCAAAGGCCGGCAGGCTGCGGGTTTCCGTGGCGGCGACGCCGTTGCCCTGCTCCCATTGCAGGTCCACCACCATGCAGGAGGAAAGCAGGAAGGTAAGAGTGGTAAGAGTGGTAAGAGTGAGCGAGGTTTTCATAGTGGTTCCTTTCCGGACTCCGTTCCCGCCCAGGGGGCCGGCCCGGTTATCCGCATAGCTGCGCTCTCTTAAATCAAATCCCGGGCCAAGCGCGATCCCCATAAAGGGGATGGGAAACGGCTTAAATCGCCATCAGGGATGGTTAAATACCCATGCGACCGTCCAGGGCGTGGACAAGCGCTGTCCAGGAATTGGAAGATTATCCGGACCCCATGCGCCAAACCCAATCCTCCGCCGCGCCCTGGGGGCAAGCCCTCAAGCTGCTGCCGCTCCTTGCCTTCTTCGCGATCATGGCCGTGGCGCAAGCCAAAGGCCCGGGCGAAGGGGATGGCTGGCGCTATTTGCGGAACGCGGAAAATCTCCTGCACGGATATTTCGCTTCGCCGGAAACGCTGATGTTCTGGAACGGGCCCGGCTATCCCATCTTCCTCATGCCTTTGGCGGCTTTAGGTCTGTCTCCGCTGCTTGCCTACCTGGCCAATGCCGTTTTCCTATACCTGGCGGTGGTTTATTTCCAGGGCGCGCTCCGCGTGGCCGGTATCGAAAAACGAAGCCTGGCCTACGCCTATGCCCTGGCGGCTTTGCTTTTCCTGCACGGCCCCCTTTTGGGAATGATCATGACCGAATCGCTCTCGGTTTTCCTGGTGTGCGCGGCAGCCTACCATTTCGGTCGCGCGGCGCGGGTGGGCGGCGGCCGGCATTTGATTCCGGCAGGGTTACTTCTGGGTTACCTGGCGTTGACCAAGGTTTTTTTCGGCTACGCGCTGGAGGCCGCCTTGGCGCCGGCAATGCTGGCTTGGCTGTGGGCCGGGCGGCGCGGTGGGAAGCCGGGACAACCGGGTAGGCAAGACGCGCAAGCCGGACCGATGGGCCCTCAAGGCCGGGAGAAAAAGGATGGCAGAGCCGCAACGGCCCGCAGCGCGGGAACGGCGGCGGCCATATGCGTCCTGGGCTTATTGGTTTGTTCGCCCTACCTGGCCCATACCTGGGCTAAAACCGGCAAGGCGAATTTCTGGGGCAATGCCGGCGGTTTCCAGCTCTATTATATGTCCCTGCCGGAAAAGGAGTATTACGGGGATTGGCTGAATTGGATCGCGGTGCTGGAGCATCCGGAACTTTTCCCCAACCATGTGGACTTCATCCGGGAAACGGTGAAGCTGGATTTCGTGACCCAGGATTCCGTCTTTAAAAGCGAGGCCCGCCGCAATTGCCGGGAGCATCCGGGCAAGTGCGTCAAGAACTGGCGGGCCAATGTGAACCGGATGGTATTCGATTATCCCAACACCCATTATCCGGGATCGGAAGCGGGACTCTCCACCGGGAACCGGGCCTTTGTTTATGCTTTCCCTTTTTTCCTGATCCTTATCCTGGCGGTTCCCGGTTGGCGGGCCAGGCATTCCATTCCGGCCTGGATCCATGCCTGCTTGGTCTTCGCACTGATTTCCCTGGGGGGGATGTCCCTGGTATGCGCAATCCCGCGCCAGGTATTCCCGTTGCTGCCTTTGCTGGCGCTGTGGTGCGTGGCTGTTCTGGAAACGCGCGCGCGCATACAAGCGGGCGGCTCCGGTCCAGGCCGTGCCCAAGGATGCGGTGAAACGATAGGCTGATAGGACGCGGGCCGATCAGGCCCGGACGTCGATGCGGCCGCCCACGCCGGCCGGACTGGGCGGCGGCGGCAGGGTCGCCAGCAACTGGGAGCTCTGCTGCTTCATGAGGTCTTGCGTTTTTTTAAGCATGATCAAGTCCATACTCGCATCAGCGCCCTGAGGCCCGCTCACTGCCGGTATTCCATCCATGTTCCCGAGCATAAAGGGTGGCGCGGGGAAGGCGCAAGCGGGGCAGGATTTTGCGGGTCAGTTTGTACATTTGAGCCATGGCCAAAAAGTTCATCATCGAGGGCGGGCGCTATCTGAAGGGCGAAATCCGCATCCGGGGCGCCAAGAACGCGGTCACCAAGCAGATGGTGGCGGCCTTGCTCGCGCCCGGCAAATCCGTTCTCCACAACGTTCCGGAAATCGGGGACGTGGAAATCACCAAACAAATCCTCACTTCCATAGGGTGCAAGATCGATCATCGCAAGGAAGCGGGTATCCTTGAAATCGACGCGGCCAACCTCACCACGGAAGTGGTGCCCCAGGAATATTCCGGCCTGAACCGGATTCCCATCCTCTTGGCGGGCGTGCTCCTGCATCGCTTCGGTAAGGCGGAAATCCCCATGATGGGGGGTTGCGATATCGGCCCGCGCCCGGTGGACTTCCATCTGGAGGGCTTACGCGGGTTGGGCGCCAAGATCGAATACCAGAATGGCGCTTACCATTTCCGATCCAAGCGGCTGGCGGGCGCGCGCATCACCCTGCCTTTTCCCAGCGTGGGAGCCACGGAAAACCTGATGATGGCCGCGGCCACGGCGCATGGCACCACCGAGATCCGCAACGCCGCCATCGAACCCGAAATCGTGGACCTGGCGCTCTTCCTGCAATCCATGGGCGCCATCATCACGCAGGAAACCGATCGCACCTGGATCATCCAGGGCGTGGACCATTTGCATGCCGCCCGGCATCGCGTCATCAACGACCGGATCGAGGCCGCGTCCTTCGCGGTGTCCGCCATCGCCACGCGCGGGGACGTGCTCATCCGCGGGGCGGATCAATTGCATATGCTCACCTTCCTCAATTGGTTGCGCAAGGCGGGAGGCGAGTTCGAGATGGTGGAGGACGGCATCCGGTTCTTCGGCGTGAATTCCAAGCTCAAACCCATCGCGGTGGAGACCGGCGTGCACCCGGGCCTGATGACCGATTGGCAGCAACCCCTGGTCATCCTGCTCACGCAAGCCGAGGGCATGTCCGTGATCCATGAGACCGTTTACGAGAACCGCTTCGGTTATGCGGAAACACTCAACCGCATGGGCGCGCGGATCCAGCTCTATAACGAATGCCTGGGCGGCCGCGATTGCCGTTTCCGAAATTCCGGCCACAAGCATTCCGCCATCATCCAGGGCCCCACGCCGCTGAAAGGCGCCAACATCGAGATCCCGGATCTGCGCGCCGGTTTTTCCTACTTGGTGGCCGCCGTGCTCGCCAAAGGCAAGACGGAGATCTCCGGGGTGAATTATATCGAACGAGGGTACGACCGGGTGGTGGAGAAGTTCCGGGCGCTGGGAACGCCGATATCGGTAGTCGAAGGGTAGAATGCAAAGTGAAAAATGGGAAATCCAATGACCAGGTCCTTCTGCTTTCTCTCCAAAAAGGGCGGCGTGGGCAAGACCACCTTCTCCCTGAACTGCGCCCATGCGCTGGCCTTCTCCCGGTTCCGCACCCTGTTGGTGGACATGGACGGGCAGGCGAATCTCACTCGCCATCTGCTCAAGGGCGCAGGTAACCCCGGCGATACTCCGGCCCCGGGCAGCGCCGTCCCGGCGGGCTTTCCGGATATTTCCCAGGTGCTCTTGAAACGCTGCGCCCCGCACGAAGCCATCCTCACCACGGGTTACGAAAACCTGGATTTGCTGGCGGGAAGCACCAGCCTGGACGATCTGCCCATCCTGGACGCGCGCCTCATCCGCGAGCCGGCCCGGTTCAAGCTCATCCTCCAGGAGCTGGCCCCGGACTACGACTTCATCCTGGTCGATTGCCCGCCCATCGTCAATTGGCTTACGCGCATGGTGCTGTTCGCGGTGGAGGGAGTGATCGTCCCCATTCAGGCCGAGCCCTATGCCTTGCAGGGGTTGCAGGATCTGATCCCCATGCTGGATAAGATGACGGCCACGGCGCAGTTGTACAAGATCGTCGTCAACATGTACCGCTCCAACACCCAGTTGCACCAGAACATCCTCAGGGAAATCGGCGAGGAATTCCCCGGGCGCATCGCGAAACAAACCGTCCGCCAGACCATCCAATTGGCGGAAGCCGCTCGCGAAGGACTGAGCATTTTCGAATACGCCCCGGCGTCCATCGGGGCCCTGGATCTATACGCCTTATGCTGGGAACTGTTCGAGCTTTCCCCGGAAAAGGTGAAATCCAACATACGGTCGCGCGGCCGGGAAAGCGGGGCGGCCCAAACGGACGGAACCGGGCCGGATGCCGGATCCGGGAGGCCGATGGAAATCTCCCCGGATCCCGAGACCACTCCGGAAGCCGCCTAAACGCCTATTCCGCAACGGTTCATTCCGGACCCACCCCAAAGGCCAAGCCAAGCTTCTTCCGCAGGGCCGCGTCGCTATTGTGGTTGTGTTCCCAATAGCCATTGCGGATGCTGGCGATCAGCGCCCCCTTCTCGCCGCGGGTGTTTTCCCAAGCCAGCAATTTCCTGGGCGCAACGGCTTCCACATGATAGGTGATGGCGAAGCCGCCCAGGCCCAACGTCCATTTGCAGGCGGCCCGGCTGCCGTCCTTGCCGGTCAGGTTCTCCGCGCCCGCCTTGGTCAAAATGGCTTCCGTGAAAGCCAGGGGAACATGGCGTTTGCGGCGCTCCCATAAGCTAGGCACCAGGTTGACGCGGATGGATTCGCCTTCGCGCAGAAAAGGCCCGTCCAATTCCCGGACCAGGATCGGGAGTTCATCCTCATAATAGAACGGTGTCCGCGATCCGTCCGCGAAGCGGGCCGCAGGCAATGTCGCGCGCCCGGGAGCGGATGTGGCCGCCGGGCCGGGAAGCAATACCGGGTAGGGCAGGATGGCGATGGAATCGCCTTCCGCCTCAAAGTAGGAATGGATTTCCGATTTCAATCCCTTGGGACCCGGCAGCAGCTGGTGGAAGACGCTGCCGCACCATTCCTGGGAAGTGAAGGAAACCTTCTGGGGTTGGAAGGGCCGATGGACTCCGGGTCCTGACAATCCCGCGAAGACGGATGTCATCACCGAGTAGTCGTAGATGCCGGTGGTGAACTTGAGAACATTGTTCAGCTTCAGCACCGCTACGCGCTTGCCGGGCGGGGTTTTATCCGACTCCACCTTGATGCGCGTATCCGCATTGATCTCCTCGTAAACGAAAACCATCACGCCTTGGGCCTTGCGGAGTTCTCCGTATCGCTCCGCCGTGATCGCATAACTGGAGATCTCCGCGAGGCCGGATTTCCAATAACTCAGGAAGGCCGCGCTGGGCGCTATCGCGCTGGTGTCGCGGGAACCGGTAGCCGGCGGAACGGCGGCCATGGTACCGGCGTGGGCCAAGGCCGCGCCGAAGAGAAACGAGGCGAAGGTTCCCGTTCGCCGGCCTTCGCATGTCATTGATAAGTTCGCCATGATGAGCTACCTATTACGCAAGGGGTATGGATGGGTAAAATAATCCCTTTTTGCATTAAAGGTCCTAAGCAATTCTTCGCCATGCTGGTTCTCTTCTCCCTCTCGGCCGCTTGCGGCCAGGTGGTGAACCGATCGGCGGTGGAAAACTTCCTCATTGAAGGGGAGGTGGGCAAAGCCCAGAAGACGCTGGAGAGTTACCTGGGATCCCCGGATCTCACCTATCCGGACAGCGTCTATATCCTGAAGAACCTGGGCGTGCTGTACAGTTCAAGCCCCAAGCGCAAGGACCTGGGCGATCGCTACTTTTTTCGGTTGCTGGACCTGGATCCTTTCGCCTCCATCCACGATACCTACGCCAGCAACTCCATCCTGTCGCGTTTCAAGAAGATCCGCAAGGACTATCAGAAACAAAAGGGCGGCAAAGCCTTGGTACCTGCCGTGGTGGTCTTTGACTTCGCGGGGGATGGCCTCAAGGACAAGGACGGGGTGGCCATGGCGCAGCAGTTCATCGCGGAGATGCAACGGTTGGAAGTGTTCCATACCTTGGATCGCAGCAACGTGATAGAGACCATGGACCGCATGCGTCTGCAACCGGGGAAATGCGCGGGCCGGGAATGCCGCCTGGATATCGCCCGCCGGCTCACCGCCGACAAGCTGGTAACCGTGCAGGCCTCCAGGCTGGACACGGTCTTCACCTTTACCTTGGCCTACGTGGACGTGGAAACGGGCGAGGCCACCACTACCCTTACCAAGGTCTATACCGGGAAGGCGGAGAAGCTGCTGGCGGAAGGGTTCGGCGAGCTGGCGGTGGATCTGCAGAACCATGAGGCCGCCTTCCTGAACCTGAGCGTTACGCCGGTGAATACGGTGCTGACCATCGACAATTCGCCCATGGCGGTCATTTCCTCCCGCGTTCCTTTGAACCCAGGCAAGCATCGTATTTGCGGAAACAGTCCGGGATACGAAAACGAGTGCAAGGATTTCGAGGTGAAGCGCGCCGATGCTTTGACCTATTCCCTGGTTCTTCCCGCCAAAGCGGGAACCCAAGTGCAGGCCAATAAGCCGCCCGGTGAAGACGATGGCGATGAAGAAGAACCCAATGCCGATCCGGGCGAGTCCGGAGGATCCCATAAATTCGTATGGTGGACGTTGGGCGCCATGGCCGTAGTGGCGCTAACTCTGGCCTTGGTTTTCAACACCAAGAACTGAGTCCGCTTTTGGAGCAACAGAAAAGGGGTGCTCGGCGCACCCCTTTTCTGTTCCCCTGATTCTGAACCGGATCCCGGTTTCAGTCGCTCGGCAACAACAGGGTAACGCCGGTCAACTTGCCGTCCTGGAGAGTGAGCGCATCCCGGTTCTTCTGATCGATTTGTGCCAGCCTTTGCTTGGAGGATTCTTTCAAGCGGCCTTTGTCATCCAAGAGGAACTTCCTCTCGCTGTCGTTCATCAATGCCAAGGCGCTGGACCAGTTTTTCCGGTTCACGGCCGCAAAGAATTTGTTGACGGCGGACTTCAACTGGGGGTCGTTGGGATTGGCGGCGGTTGCCGTGGAGGCCGTCTCTTCTTCGGAAGGCGCGGCGGCGGCCGGATCGGTTCCCATCGGACCCTTGGATTGGGAGGCCAGTACGTCTACATCGGCAGGGGCCGCGCTATCGGAAATGGCTACGGGATTGGCTTCCCCCTGACGCAGGTTGGGTAGAACGCTGTAGATGCCGGCGATATGACCGTCTTGCACGCGGATGGCGGGATGCCGAATCAAGGTGGACAGGCGCAGGGCGAGCAACATTTTCTGCTTTTCCGCCGGTACCGAACCGCCTTCCATCATCAAGGCTTTTTCCTCCGGGACCATGTAGTCTACGGCTTTGGTGAAGTTCCGTTTGGAAAGGGACTCCCCGAAACCGGTGAGCAGTTCCAAAAGATCATCCGACCGGGGAGCCTGGGAGATGTCCTTCTTGGTCGAGGAGCAGGCCATGAGCACAGCCATGACCGTCGCCAAGCAAACCCGAGATCTGGATATTGTCTTCATAAAAATGGAACCCCTTCAGTATCCTGCCGCTGCGGCGACGGGCCGGAATTTGTCCATTAATATACTCCAAATCCCCCATCCGTGGGCGGCATTTTACCCGGATCGATGCCGCCGATCAAGAGAGTTCGGGTTCTTTCAGTTAAGGTATTGGCGGATACACTCAATATCCGAAATAGCTTAAATTGATACGATGCTGACAGTACCGAATCCAAAAACAATCGAGACCCCGACCTTCCCCCAAATACTCCATCGGCTGGCGAAATCGGCGGCCCTGGTCTTGGCCCTGGCAATGGCCGGGAGACCCGCTGCGGCTGCGGAAACCGTCGCCGTGGAGTTCCAGGGCACCGTGCTCGATCAAAGCGGATCGCCCATCGTCGGGGCTACCGTGAAACTGCTTGAATCCGCCTTATCCGCGACCACGGATGGGCTGGGGAACTTCTTGATCAAAGGCGCTGTCGCCAATGGCATCATCCGCAGGACCCGGTTGCCGGGTAACGTGGATCTTAGCTATCGCAACGGCATATTGACACTGAACGGGATAGGCAAAGGCGGGATCAAAAGCGAGTGGATTTCCCCCACCGGCGTGATCCGCGCGCTGGTTCTGACGCCCCGCGGCGCGGATCGGGCGCAAGCGGATTTGGATGCGTTGACCGGCGGCGCCTCCGGCGTGCATTGGCTGCGGATTCGATCGCAAGCAGGGCAGACAACCTTCCGGTTCGACAAAATCGCCGCCGGAATCCACGGTATCCTGACCGGCGGGGCCGGAACCGCGCCGGCCCCCGCATACGCAGGGGCGGGGCTTTCCAAGTCCGCGATCGGCGGGAACGCCCGCACGGCCCTGACCACGGCCCCTTCCCAGGTTTTTCTTCTGGAGGCCGGCGCATCCGGTTTCCTGGCCAAGCGATCCGCGCAATCGCTGGCGGTGGCGTCGGGATTGAGCCTAACGCTCCTGCCCGCGTCGGCCTCGCTCAAGGAGCGGATCCAGGATTTCATCGGGGCGGGAAATACCCTGAGGCTGGCTTTCCTGAAATTGGAAGCGCCCGGATCGCGCAAGTATATCCTCAATTATGCGGACTTCGCCGAGATGGCCGGTGACACCATGCCGCAGCATGCTTTCGTAGATTCCCGCGGCCCGGACAATTCCATCTACGGCGCCTTCGGGCCTTCCTGGTCCCCGGACGGCCGCGCCATCGCCTATGAAACGGGTTGGGAAAATCTGACTACCCCCGTCAGCCGCGTATACATCCAACCCTTGGGCGGCCCGCGCAAAGAGGGTCCCGTTTATCCCGCCACCAATCCCCGCTGGTGGACCGATGGCGGCGACACCTCCCTGATCTGGTGCAGTTCCGGTAGACAGGACGGCTGGTCCGATACCGCTTCGACGACCTATCGCCAGAAAGTCTCCGCCGACAGCCTGGTGGGAACGCCGGAAGTGTTGGCCAAGGGAAGTTACAATGCGGGGCTTTCCCCCGACGGGCGTTATCTGGCGACGGCTTTCCGGTACGCGCTGATGATGGATCTGACCGACAAGGCGAAGCGGTACTTGCATGTCTATCCCGGGCACCCGCCCGCACGGGATGGATCCTCCACGGATTCCCTGCAAGCCTGCAACGGTTCCATCTCCCGGGATCCCGCCCATCCCTCCCGTATGCTCTTCCTGGACTTCGGCGTTCCGGACGAACCATCGTACCCCAATCCAGTCTTGCCCAAGCTTTATGCGCAGCACCGCATGATTCTGATCGGGGACTATGCATCGGAAGCGCCGGGCCGCATCGTGGATTTCATCGACACGCCGCCCGCGGAGCTGGCCAAGCAACATACCTGGGACGATCCGGAATGGACCAACCAGGCGGATTACGCCGTGGCTACCACGCGCGATCCCGAAGGGGACAAAACCGTTCCCGCCGAGCCCGTGCCCACGCAACCGGACATTTACTTGATCAAGCTGGGCACGAAGGAATCCATCAAGGTTCTCTCCGGCACCAACCAGGTTCTGCCGGTTGCCTGGATCGGTCCCAAGCGCTGAGCGCGATGCCGGCGGATGTACCGTCCGGTACAGGATAGGGTTGGGGAAAGTGGAGCCCCGGGCCCAAAAAACGCGGGGAAAAATGGTTCCGTTTGAATTCGTAGTTGCTTTCCCGCACGGGTCGTGCGAATCGCCGCCGCGGAGTATAATTAACCCATGACCTGGAATGGATTGCCCGCCCCCGGGCTTCGCCGCGCCTTCGCCGGTTTCTGCGTGTGCGCCTGGGCGGTATCCCCGGGCGAAGCCGGCGCTCCGCCTCCCGTAACATGGAAGTCACCTGGCCCCGCCGATCCTTGGCATCGGATCGCGCGGCCATCGGCCGATCCGGCCATCTCCGCGCGGCATCTGCCGGCCGGCCTGGAAATCAAGAGCGAAGCGCAACTGCGCCTTTTCAGGACCCTGGCGGCGGGCGTGCCTTCCGATTCCACCCGGCATTGGGAAATGAAAGGCGGCCGCCTCCGCATTTCCTACGATATGCTCCAGGATCTTTCCGGAGGTAACTTGCCGAATACGGGGGGCGCCCTGGGAGCGCGCTTGGCCGCCTTCTTGAACTTGGCCAATGGCATGGATTTCCAATCCGCCGGGCCCGCCTTCGGGACCTATCTGCCCAACGACAAATGGCTGCTGGGATCGCCGCAATGGGCCCTGCACAATACCGGGACCAGTTTCGGCGACCGGCCCGGCAAGGCAGGGGTGGATATCGACATTGAACGGGTATGGGACAAATTCTCCGGCAGCGACTCCCTTGTGGTGGCCGTGGTGGACGCGGGGTTCGATTTCAACCACCCGGATCTTAAGGGGAAAAACTGGGTCAACCAGGCGGAAGCCCATGGGCTGCCGGGGGTCGACGACGACCACAACGGTTACGTGGACGATTCCGTGGGCTGGGACTTTGTCGAGAACGACAACCTGCCCCAGGACTGCCACGGCCACGGGACCTATGTCAGCTCCGTGATCGCGGCCGGATTTGACAACCAGGAAGGCATCGCCGGGATCCTGGCGCAGGGAAAGATCATGCCGGTGCGCGTGCTGGACGCCAGCGGCCATGGGGATCAGAGCCAAATCGCCCAGGGCATCCTCTATGCCATCAAGAACGGAGCCAAGGTGATCAACTTCAGCATCGGCGGGTCCGGGGACAACTTGGCCATGCGGGGCGCCTTCCAGACGGCGCAGAACGCAGGCGTGCCCATCGTGGTCGCCGCCGGCAACGACGGAGCGGATATTTCCATCACGCCGGACTATCCCGCTTCCTATACATTCGACAATTTGCTGGTGGTTGCCGCCCATGATCATGCCGGGCTGCTCTGCGGGTTTTCCAATTACGGGAAGACCCAAGTGCATCTGGCCGCGCCGGGAGAATTGATCCTGGTGGCCGGCCTTCCCCCCCGCAAGGAGATCTGGAAAGAGGATTTCGAAGCGCCCGCCCTCGCCTGGACTACCGGCGGGTCGTACGCCTTGTCGACGGGGGATTCCGCGGAAGGCAAGCAGACCATGGCGTGGGTTTCCGGCAACAACGTTTCCGCCGTGGCGCCCGACACCGTCGATTTGACCGGCAGCAAAGGAGGGGTACTGTCCTTCTGGATCGATTTCAAGCCGGCGAATTTCCAGGACGTGGTGATCGTCGAGGGTAACAAGCAAGGTACGGCGCAATGGACGGAGCTGGCCGTAATCCAGGGCAGCACCCAGCCCGGAGCCTACCTGGAGTACGGATTGCAGGATCTGGACGGCTCGAAATTCAAACTCCGTTTCCGCACTTCCCTGTCGACGCGCTATTCCGCGGCCGCGCGCGTGCTCAAGCTGGATGCGATGTCGGTTTCCGTTCCCGATCCCAATCCGCCCAAGGAGCCGGTCTATACCGTGGTGGCGGGAACGTCCCTGGCGGCGCCCCATGTGACCGCTTACGTGGGCCTGCAACGACTCGCCTGCGACAGGATGGGTTTGCCCTGGAACCGCGCGCGCGCTTTGACGGGGGTGGTTCCGGAAAGCTCATTGATGGGGAAGGTATCCAGCAACGGCAGGTTGGACGCGTACAAGGGCCTGGAGTTTTATCTCAAGACCTTGCCGGATTTCCAACTGCTGGACTCCACCGTGCGTATTTGGAAGGACGGCCAGAAGGTGGCCTACGATCTGACGTTGAGCCCTTCGCCCGCGCAACCATATGCTTTTTCTGCAACCGGCCTGCCCGACGGGGCCGTCATCGACGGCGCGGGTATGCTGACCTGGACCCCTGGACCCCAGCAAAGCGGGGAGTATGGCATACGGCTCAAGGCGGAAGGCCCCACCGTCTTGCGCAAATACTTCAGCTTCCTTATCCAACCCGCCCAAACCGTAAGTATCCCGCTGGCGGCCGTTCCGTACGCCGATAACTGGCGATGGGGAGGACAAACCTTCCGGTTGCGGCCCGGTTTGGCCGAGGGCCGGCATCTTGTCGAAGTTTTCCGGACGGATGCGGCGGGAAAGTCCCAACTCCTCAAGCGGAATTGGATGGAGGCGGCTTCTTTCCGGCGGCCGCAGGCCTTGCCATCGGCGGGGCGCGATGAGGGGGGAGCGGTAATCATGCGCCTGCAAATCCGCGTGGACGGAATCTACCTGGCATCGGCGGGGTAACCGGGAGCGCTACTCCCAGCGCGGCGGCGCGCTTTCGTTTATTTTACAAATGGCCAAGCCGATAGTAGTTTTTCGATTTTCGGGGGCGTTATCCGGTCTTTGCAGCCTGCCTCGGTTTTTCTCCTGACCAAGAAGGATGGGGAATTCCTTCGCGTCATCGCGAGCGTGTCGGTGGTGGTGGCGCATTGCATCCATTTCTGGGTGGAGGACTTCTACGCGGGCCGCGACGTGGTATCGCTTTCCTATCTGGCCACCATTCTGGATCAGATCACCCGTTTCACCGTCCCGCTGTTCTTCTTCCTATCCGGTTTCGGTTTGACCCTTCAATTCCAGGGTAAGCCCGTTCCTTTGGCTAAGTACTATCGGTTTCGGTTGCTGAAAATCCTGGCGCCTTTCCTGGCTTGGTCCCTGCTGACGGGTTTCCGGCATCAGGAGTTCATCGTGAACATGCCGTGGTCCCAGGACCCGTGGGCCACCGCCAAGACGCTCCTGCGCTTTCTGTTCCTGGACGGATTCGATTACCAGTATTATTTCGTGATCATCATCTTCCAATTCTACCTGGTCTATCCGCTCCTGTATAAGCTGGGACGTTCGCGTTTGTTCATGGGATTTTTCCTGCTCCTGCATCTGGCCTTCATGTCTCCCGTGGAGACCTACCTGCAGTTGTTGGGCCTGGAGCTGCCCAAGCTCCATCCCAACCTTCTCCTGTTCCATTGGTTCTATTGCTTCGCCGGCATCTATGCCGCCTTCAACAAGGATTTCCTGGTCAATCTGCTGTCGCGCTGGAGTAGCCGCAAAGTCGTGCTTTTCTGGGCCGCCACCCTCCTGCTCCTGAACTTCGAATTCCTGATGAACATCCGCAACCAGAAATACCTGTCCGATGCCGATCATTTCAACCGCTGGGCGGTGGTCCTTTATTGCCTGGCCTCCTTGCTGCTCTTCATGAAATCCAAGGGCGCCATCGCGGCCCGCGTCTACGGAAATCCGCGCTGGCAATTCCTCTTCACCCACGTGGCTCCGTTCACCTTCTTCGTATACCTGGCGCACACGCATGTGCTGCGGGTGGTGGATTACCTGCTCTGGGAAGTGACGCTGTTCGATTTCCTCAACCGCATCATCCTGGTAGTGGCCGGTACCTATTTGCTGGCATGGTTCGCGCAATGGTTGCTGGAGGATTTCCCGCGCCTGCGTTTTTGCCTGGGCCTGCCCAATAAGCCCCAGGTGATTTGGTCCCAGGTGCCGGGCGCGGGATTGCTCAAGCTGCGGCGGGTCCGCACCGGGATGGCTTCCCGGAACCGTTCCCTGGCCGCCCTCCCGTCCCAGGATGCCGGCCGATCCCGTCGCATCGATCTTTCCGCCGAAACCACGGTCCATTGAAAAAAAGCGAAGGTCATACGACCATCGCCTGAGCCCGCCGCTATTTGCGGACAACCTTTGATTTAACGAGGGGGGTGGACGCAATTGCATTTATTTTGATCCGGAAGCTCGCAGAGTAAGGGATGGAATCGTAACATGGAGAAGATTTTGCATCCCATTCGGTACGCCTCCGGCTTCGGAACCCCAAGTTCCGGTTCCGCAGCCAAGGGTGCAAAAAGGCGCATGAACAGGGCGTTTATGTTATGGGTAAGCCTTAGGAGCAGCATGTTCAATTCCGTATTCCCCACATCCTCATGCAGGATGGCCGCAGCTTTGTGCGGAGCGGTTGGCCTATCCTTATTCGCCGCCGGCGCTTTCGCGCAAAGCGGAGAGCAGGAACGCATCTGCGAAGCGAAGCCGGCCATGCGCTGCCTGGACAAGGCCAAGATCGAAGGCGTCACGATAAAGGTTCCCATCGATGCCGCCGCCATCGGGAGGGACGGTTTCCAGATATGCGATTCGTCCTTCAACTACACCACCGCGCCCGACATCGTACTCATCATGGACAACACCGGCTCTATGGACAGCTCCTTCACGGATGGCGCGGGAGTGGCGCATTGGTGTCCGGATCCATCGGTGGAAAAAAGCGATCCGGGTTGCATCAGCGGCGATCCGCATCGCTTGCGGGGCCCGGCTTTGCGGACCTTTCTGGACAGCGCCCTGGCCAAGGGCGGCAAAGGCGTGAACGTGGGAGTGGTGACCTTTTCCCAGACCGCGGAAGCCAAGTCCGACAAATTGCTTCCCCTGACCGCGGCGACCCTCGACAGCATCAAAGCTTCCATCGTCATGGAAGATCGCGGCCAGACCAATTATACCGCGGCTTTCCGGGCCGCCTTGGATTTGCTGGGAAGCTCCCGCAAGCCCAAAAGCGAGCAATTCATAATCTTCGTTTCGGATGGGCGGCCCAATTACCCCCAACGTCCGGACGGCGATCCTTACACCTATAAAACCTTCTGGAACGACTTGCCGGTTGTGCACAGCATCTTTCTGGGAGACAACAAGGACAACTACCAGGATATGCAGGACGTGTCCGATAAGACCGGCGGGCTTTTCTTCAACATCAGCGATGTGAGCCAACTCGCCAAGATCCTCACGGACGATCTGGCCAAGAAGCTGTTCCGACACGCCTCTCCCACTTTGACCACCGTGTTCAACAAAACCGATTCCATCGCCTTTGAAGTGAACGCAGCCGATCATTTGCCCTTGCCGGATTCCGGCGCATTCGTCTTGCATATGCCCGGCCCATTGGAACTGGCCAAGGGCGTGAACGATATCGTGGTCAAGACCGAGTACGGCTACGGCGGCACCACCCAGGACGTCCATTTCCAGATCGAGCGCACCGCTACCGGCCCCTATTTCGACGGCCTGGAAACGCAATGCCGCGATCTTCCCAAGCTTATCCTCTACAATGCCAAAGGCGAAGCCCTCAACTTGCTGGGACTGCCCTTCACCATCAACGATTCCGCCGCCAGGTATTCGCTCACCACGGCCGCGCAAGTGGATTCCTTCGCCATCATCATACGCACCAAGAGCGGCGTCACCTCGCAACAGGATTTGGAAAGCGTGCCCAACAACGCCTCCAACCGCAAGGATTCCACCTGGTCCGGGTCGGAGCCTTTCCAGCACCAGACGGTGAAGAAGACCCCGGGCGATGATCGCGTGCAGGTGGACCACGGGGAATTCGTCATCGTCAGCTACCACAATCCGTACATCCGCGAGGACAGCGCGCAGGCCCGGGTGAAAGTCAAATACGGTCCCGATTTCGACAAGGCCGCCTACCGGGATCTCGATCATGACGGCCGTATCGAAACCGTTACCATCCATTACCTGGAAGTCCTGGCCGCGTTGCCGGAAAAGCTGCAATTCAGTATCATCGATGCCGCGGGCGTTAGCGCTGAACGCACGGCCGCGGCGGCGAACGGGGATATCGGCTTCGGCGCCAACGCCGACGGATCCAAAGACCGGTCCAGCCTAATCGTTACGCTGGCGGAGCCTTTTCCCTTTGGCGTGACCTCGGTGGCCAATCCCGATTCCAGCGGACGCACCTTCAAGCAATTGGACATCCCCATGCCGGACGGGACGTTCCGCGTGGACGATTCCGTGCCGCCCGTGATCGTACGCGCGGAGGTGGGCACGGACAAATCGGATGGGCATGCGAGGGTGGTCGCCACCTACTCCGAACCCATCGCCCTGGCGGAACCCTTCCGGGAGCCCATCCTATTCAAGCGCGATACCGTCGTCTTCACGGCCAAGGACATCCCCATCACCAGCATCGAAAAGGTGGATGCGCTGAACTACGCATTCAATCTGTCCCCCCAGGCGTCGTTCAAACCGGTGGGAGGGGATTCCATCGCCATCAATGACAACGGCGAGACCCGGGACCTGTCCGGTCTGGCGCCCGTGTCCCTGATCTTCACGCCCATGGGCGGGCCGGCTCCCAGCCAGACCGTTTCCGATTTCTTCGTCACCTTCGCCAATGGATCCAAATCGGACGCCAAGGGCGCCGCGGCTTCCCCGGATAACGGCGTGCTCTTCATCCCCGTGGACTCCAAAGGTTATCCCATCCCCGGCGATGGCAACGGCAAATGCGGAAGCTGTTCCCCATTGCAGGGAGACCTGTTCACGGGCTCCGTCATCAATATCGTCACCAAGCAACCGGTAACCTACGAGTTCACCATCTACTCCAACCTGGGCCAGCTGGTCACGCATGGATCGGGCGCGGTTGAGGAAGCGGACCTGCGGCTTTTGGAGAAGCAGGAGGACGCCAACAAGGATCCCAACCAGACGCAATACGTGCAACGCATCATCTGGACGGGCCAGACCGAATCGGGCCAAAGGGTAGGCACGGGCGCCTACGTGCTTAGGGCCGTGTTCCGTTATGGGAAGAATTTCAAGACCGGCGCCCGGGCTTCCTCCACTACCAAGTACACCAAGTTCGGATTTCTGCGCACCTGTTGCCAAAGCAATAATACGGGATGGTTCGATTGATGCGAGCGCGCCGTCGGTCGCCGGGATCCCCGGCCGCGAAGGCCATCCGCCGCTTTGCCGGAGCGGGATGCGTGCTTGCGGCCTTGTCGATAGCGGCCTGCAATAGCGGCACCTCTGCGGCCCCCAAGGAAGCCAGTTGCCCGGAGTTGGGCAACCAGGTGTTCCTGGATTCCACCGAGCAAGGCCATTACCGCGTCATCTCTCCTAACGGCGGGGAGGTTTTCAAAGTGGGGGACACCCTGGAAGTGGTGGTGGCCAGCGGAGTCAATGATTCGGAAGCCCTGGTGCAATTGGCCGTGACCGTGAACGGAACCCTCAAGCGGGTGATACTACCCGGGCTTCCCCCCCGGAGCGTCAATCCCCGCGCGAAATGCCGCATCCGCTTCCCGATCCCGGATTCGCTGGAGGCCGGCTTCGGTTCCAAATTTTCCCTGGTCTCCGATTCCGTACGCATCCGCATCGCCTGGTACAACAATGAATCCTATCAGGATTTTTCCGACGGGTACTTCCGGATTACCAGGTAATCTTCCGGTTACCTACGGGCCGCGGGGCGTGGGGCCGGAACCCATGGGGGTCCTATTTACCAACAGGGATGGGCGGATCTTCGCCCCCGGTGCGTCGCAGCTTTTTGTGGGATCCTAAGATGCGGGGTCGATAATACGGAGATGGAGGGAGTCGAACCCCCGGACCGCTTTCACGGACTTCTGATTTCGAATCAGACGCAATAGACCACTCTGCCACATCTCCATCCGTAATCTTAAAAAATTCGCCCAACCTTTGCTATATTTTCGCCCCATCAATGGAGAGCCTGGCAACGGATTGGACCGAATCGTTTTCCTGATCTTCCATGCCCGAATCGCCCCGCTTAAATCCCTTTCAAAAACTGAAAATCCTCATCCTCGGGAATGCGCTCAATCCCGCGGACAAGAGATCCTTCCATAGCATCACCCTGATCGCTTTTTTCGCCTGGGTGGGTCTGGGCGCGGACGGCCTTTCCAGCTCCAGCTATGGCCCGGAGAACGCCTTCCTCGCCTTGGGGGCGCATCCGCACTTGGGAATCGTGGTGGCTTTGGCCACCGCCCTCACCATCTTTATCATCAGTGCCGGGTACTCGCAAATCATCGAACTGTTCCCCAATGGCGGCGGCGGCTACGTAGTGGCGAGCAAACTGCTCAACCCCACCCTGGGCATGATTTGCGGCTGCGCCCTGCTCATCGATTATATCCTCACCCTGACCATTTCCATTGCAGCGGGGGCGGACGCCATCTTCAGTTTCCTGCCCCCGGATTGGCACCGTTACAAGCTGGAAGCCACCATAATGGGCATCGTGATGCTCTCGGTTCTGAATCTGCGCGGGGCCAAGGAATCCATCCAGGTGCTGGTGCCCATTTTCGTCGTCTTCCTGATCACCCATGCGTTCCTCATCCTGTACGCCTTGTACGTGCACGCGGGGGACATCCCGGCTTTGGTGCAATCCACCGTCCAGGATACGCGCAACTCCATGTCCGAGTTGGGCGTGGTGGGGATGTTCCTCTTGATCATGCGCTCCTACAGCATGGGCGGTTCCACCTATACCGGCATCGAAGCGGTCAGCAACGGCCTGCCCATTCTGCGCGAGCCCAAGGTCCAGACCGGCAAACGTACCATGGTCTACATCTCGGTCTCGCTGGCTTTCACCGTATTGGGGCTGATGGTGGCCTACCTCCTCTTCAAGGTGAGCCCGGAGCCCGGCAAGACTTTGAACGCTGTGCTGTTCCAAAAGGCCACGGCCGCGTGGGGCGGCAAGGCCGGCACCCTGTTCGTGCAAGTGTCCCTGTTCTCGGAAGCGGCCATCCTGTTCGCCGCGGCCCAAGCCGGATTCATGGGCGGCCCGCGCGTGCTGGCCAACATGGCCCTGGATCATTGGTATCCCACCAAATTCACCTTGCTCAGCGATCGCCTGGTCAGCCAGAACGGCATCCTCCTGATGGGCGCGGCCGCGGTGGTGATGGTGGCCGTTACCGGCGGCTCGGTGGAGTTCCTGTCCGTGCTTTATGTCATCACCGTCTTCATTACCTTCGTCCTTTCGCAATTGGGCATGGTGCGCCATTGGATCACCACGCGGCGCCGGGAGGACAAATGGAAGCGCAAGCTCGCCGTCAACGGCGTAGGCCTGGCCTTGTGCGTATCCATCCTGGGCGCGGTGACTTTCCTCAAGTTCCATGACGGCGGTTGGCTGGCCTTGGTGTTCACGGGATCCCTGGTCGCCATCGCCCTGTTCGTCAAACGGCATTACGGCAATATCGCCAAGATGCTGAAGCGCATGGATAATCTGGTGCTGGCCGCGCACCATTCCCAGAACGGCGCCATTTCCAGGATCGTCAAAGGAGACGCCCCCAACCGGGATGAACCCTCGCCGGAACCCAAGTTCGATCCCAAGGCCCGCACCGCCGTGATGCTGGTGGGCGGATTCAACGGTTTGGGCCTGCATACCCTTTTCAGCATCATCCGCCTGTTCGGCGGCATCTACAAGAATTTCGTCTTCGTGGAGATAGGCCTCATAGACGCCGGCCTCTACAAGGGTTCGGACGAAGTGGACAACCTGCAGGCGCACGTGAACAAGGAATTGGACGGCTACGTGGAGTTCATCCGCCGCCACGGCTATTACGGCGAAGGCATTTCCGCCTTGTCCCACGATGTGGTGGAAGGCAGCGCCAACCTGGCTCCCGGGATCCTGGAGCGGTTTCCGCACTCGGTTTTCTTCATGGGCCAACTGGTTTTCCCGGAGGAATCCTTCCTGTCCCGCCTGTTCCACAACAACGTGGTCTTTGCCGTGCAGCGTCGGCTATATCATCTGGGGATCCCTTTCATCATCATGCCCGTGCGTGTGAAGATGAGGGCTTGAGGCCGTGAGCGTAAGGCCATTCCTGAAATGGGCCGGCGGCAAAGGCCAACTGCTGGACAAGCTTTCCGGCTATTTTCCCAAGGCCCTGCGGGACGGGAGCGTGCGCAATTACTTCGAGCCTTTTCTGGGCGGTGGCGCCATGTTCTTTCACGTAATGCAGAAGTTCCCCATCGACTCCGCCTATTTGATGGACGCGAACGAGGAGCTGGTGCTTCTGTACAAAACGGTGCGCCGCGCTACGGAGCCGCTCATCAGCGTATTGGAGCAGATGGAGAGGGACTACCTGAAGCTGGGGGAGGCGAAGAGGAAGGCGCGCTACTTGCGGGTGCGGGAGGAGTTGAACTCCGCGCGGCCGGGAATGGACTTCCGCAAGTATTCGCAGGCTTGGGTGGAACGCGCGTCGCAGATCCTTTTCCTGAACAAGACGTGCTACAACGGCCTGTTCCGCGTCAACCGGGCCGGCGGATTCAACGTACCGTTCGGCAAATACGTCAGGCCTACCATCGTGGATGCCGAGAACCTGCGCGGGGCCGCCAAGCTGCTGGCCAAGGCCACCATCCGCTGGGGCGACTTCGGTTACCTGGGCCGCACGGATGCCCCTTTCAAAACCGGATCCTTCATCTATTATGATCCTCCCTACCGGCCCATCAGCAGCACGTCGAGCTTCACGTCATACAGCAAACTTCCTTTCGGGGACGCGGAGCAGGCCAGATTGGCGGCGATGTTCACAGCCTTGCATCGCCAGGGGATCTACCAGATGTTGAGCAATTCCGATCCCAAGAACTCTGATCCCAAGGACGATTTTTTCGAGAACCTTTACTCCTCCTACCGGTCCACCATCTATCGCGTGCCCGCCTCGCGGTCCATCAATTCGAAAGCCGCGCACCGCGGACGCATCAACGAAATCGTCATCACCAACTACAAAGCCTGATGGAACGCGACGAAGCCTGGCAGAGGGTTTTCCAGCGGATGCCGGTGGAGGAAACCCTGGCCCGGGACGGGATTTTCAGGGTGAGCGCGGACCAGTTGAAAGCGTTCGGAGGCCGGGAGCCCCGCCTGATGGCCAAGATCGACACCTTGGCGGAGCGTCCGGCCATCCTGGCCGAAAAGGCGTTGGCGCTGTTTCCGGTCCGCAACGGCCACTACGTCCTGTTCCCGGATCCCGCCCAGAAAAGTTTTTTCCGCTTCCCGGCGGAGGTAACTCCGCCGGTACGCAGGTTCCAATCCCAGGCGGATCTGAACCGCTATGATACCTTTCCCCGCGGACAGGATGCCAGCGAGTCCCAGGCCCTGGACTTCGCTTACCTGGCCGGATTGTTGCCCGCCTTTTGCGGCGATGCGGCCATGCGCATGACTTTGCGGGGCCGCCTGTTCTCGGGGAGTTTCGCGTTTCCTACTCCGCTGGACGGGCCGCCGGTGGACGTGTCCCGCGTGCAAATCGAGGTGGATGCCGGCTACGAAGGGGAAGATGCCGTCTATTTGATCGAGGCCAAGCGCGGCCGGCGCGAGGATTTCCACATCCGCCAATTGTGGTATCCGTATCTGCATTGGTCGGCCTTGACGCGCAAGCGCGTAATCCCGATCTTCTTCACCTATAGCAACGACCAGTACTTTCTCAGCGAATTCGCGTTCGGCGGGGGCTTCGGGGACCTGCGGGTGGTACGCAACCACGCTTATTGCCTGGAAGAGCCGCGCGCGGACGTCGATTTCAACGCCATGCTGGCGGGCGCGCAACCCGGACCGGAGCCGGAGGGGGTCTTCCCTCAGGCCAACGATTTGGACAAGGTGGTCGATGTCGTGCGGGCGGCAGGTAACAGCGAGGTTACCAAAGCCGGGATCGGCGAATCCTTCGGGTTCGATGAGCGGCAGGGCGATTATTACGCCAATGCCGCGTGCTACCTTGGGTTGTTGCGGCGCCAGGGCGGCTCCTTCCAGTGCACGTCTGCAGGAGGGGCGTTCAACGCGCTTCGCTCCCGGGCCGATAGGACCAGGGGCCTGCTCGCCTGCATGCTTTCAGTCCCAAGCTTGCGCGCATCGCTTAAGCTGCTGATGGAGCGGGGATTCCGTGCGGAGAAGATCGCCACCGGTGAATTGGCGGATGTCATCCGCGCACACACCGGATTGGGCGCGTCCACGCCGGGCCGCAGGGCGTCCACGGTGAGGGCGTGGCTGGGTTGGATCATGAGGAATGTGCGGGTGCCGCCAGGTTGACGTCTTCAAGCGGCGGCAAACGGGATTGAGCGGGATTTTGCCGCGCCCGGCAGGGCATTTCCGCAACCCGGGCCCTGATTCGCGGGAATTGGGTTGACCGGAAGCCGCGCGCGCGGTATCTTTGCATTGGAACCATGCGTAACGCTTTCAGCAGCTCGTATTTCTTCTACTTCTGGCGGGAAACCGCCGGGGGTTAGGGAATTCGCGCCGCTTCGAGCCGAAACACCAACCCCCGGGAATACCCGGGGGTTTTTTATTATCCCCAAACCGTCGGGAAATGGCCGGACGGGCCCGGATTGGACACGAGAGGATGTTATGCCGACTACCGAGAACCTGAATATACGGGAGATAGTGCCTTTGATCGCTCCGGGAGAATTGAAGCGGATGCTGCCCATGGAACCGGCGGCCATCCAGACGGTGGTGGAGGGCCGCAAGATAGTCCAGGCCATTTTGGCGGGCGAGGATCCGCGCATCCTGGCCATCGTGGGCCCGTGCTCCATCCATGATACCGACGCGGCGCTGGAATATGCGCGGCGTTTCAAGGCGCTGCGCGACAAGGTGGGGGACAAGCTTTTCCTGCTCATGCGCGTCTACTTCGAGAAGCCGCGTACCACGGTGGGCTGGAAGGGATTCATCAACGATCCTTTCCTGGACGATTCCTGCGATATCTCCACGGGCGTGCGCGAGGCGCGCCGCCTGCTCCTGCAGATCAACGCCATGGGCGTCCCCGCGGCCACGGAATTCCTCGATCCCATCGTTCCGCAATACATCGCGGATCTGGTGACCTGGGCGGCCATCGGGGCGCGCACCACCGAGTCCCAGACCCATCGCCAGATGGCCAGCGGTTTATCCATGCCGGTGGGTTTCAAGAACGGCACGGACGGGAATATCCAAGTGGCCGTGGACGCCATGCAATCGGCGCGCTTCGCGCATAATTTCCTGGGCCTGGATTCGGACGGCCGCACCGCCATCGTCAAGACGCGCGGGAATCCCTGGGGCCACGTGGTTTTGCGCGGCGGAAAATCCAAGCCCAATTACGATCCGGACAGCATCGCGGAAGCGGCCGGGCAATTGAAGAAGGCCGGCATGGAGGCCCGGCTGGTGGTGGATTGCAGCCATGGCAATACCCAGAAGCGCCATGAGCTTCAGGAAGTGGTCTGGCAGAACGTAGTGGAACAGAAGATGGCCGGGAATTCGGCTTTGGTGGGAGCGATGGTGGAAAGCAATCTGTTCGAGGGGAGCCAGAAAATCCCCGGAGACAGGTCACAGCTGCGTTACGGGGTCTCCGTCACGGATCAATGCGTGGGATGGGAAACCACCGAGCGGATGGTGCTCAAAGCGCATGAGACCATGATGGGCGCGGCTTCCGCCTGAAGGGAGGACGGCCTCCCAAACGCGCGGTCACGCCAGCTGCGGCGGGCCTTGCCTCTAGGCTTCGGCTGTGCCCGGCGGTTATTCCGGGGAGGGTCCGGAAGCGGGGGCCCCCTTGGCGGAGCCCGGTTCCGGCGGGCTCCGCTTGAGCAGGAGGAATCCGATCAGCGGGAAGGGCAACAGCAGCAATACGGCTTTGATCAACAGGTCCGTATAGGCCCCGAAATGGAAGTTGTCGAAGAAATATTTCTCTCCGAACAGTACCGCGGGCAGGATCACAAAAACCCCAATCACGGCCCTGCCGATCTGGTTTTCCAGACTCACCGCGCGGGCGCGTTCCCGGATCCAGAGAAACCCCGCCAGAAGGCATAACAGAGTCACGATTTTATCGGCTAATATCATGGCCGGGAAGGTAGGAATTTAGCGCCGCTCTGGCTTCGTCCGTCAGGAGCTTCCCCCTGTTGATCCGGCTCGACTCCACCGACTTTAGGCCGGCCGAAGCCGCGCCGGGCGGGGCCGATATCCGTTCCACCGATCCGGACGGGAAGGAACCGCCTCGTCACCTGGCCATGTATTGGGGTAACCCTTATGTTACTATGGCGGGGCAGGCCAAATATCGAGCAGGGAGGCCGCGGCGATTCCACGGCCTCGCGTTCCGGCATGGCCGTGCGCTCGCTTTCAAGGGACCGGTTCCCCCGGCGTCCCTCAAGGTAGCATTGCGGTTCCAGGCGCAGTTGCGGATGGGAACGCGGGCGGATCGGAGGGGAGATGCAGGGCGGCCCGGTAGCCAAGTCTGCTGTCGGCGTGGGAAAGGGAGCCCGGAAGGTTCGCGCCCGGATTCATTATCGTGATTGTCAGCTTGGAAGGATCCGATCCCGGCCGGCAGGCGCTGAAATCCTCCGTCCCTGATTCCGGGTTAGCCGGATTGCGTTTCCACCCGCATCCTCCAATTAATATATTCCCCTCATACAATCGTGGGTTACTTCCCGGAGGTTTCGCTTATGGATCTTTCTTCTAATCGCTCCGTCGTCATTGCTTCGCGGACTTTTACCCGGCCGGCGCGCATCAACCCGGCCAAATCGTTGTCGGCCAAACTGGCCGCGGCCGTATTGCTATTGCTATTGGGAATGCCGAGTTGCATCCGGGCCAATCAGGCGGCGGGGGATTTCGGCTTGGGCATCGTAGCGGGGCAGCCTTCGGGCGTTTCCGGCAAGCTTTGGCTGGGTCCGGCCAATGCCCTCGATTTCATCTTGGGGTTCAGCATCCTGGGCGATGATCATATTTCCATGAATGTCGATTATGTCTGGCACGAGTGGAATTTGATCCCTGTCAGGCGGGGACGCATGCCTTTGTATTACGGCATGGGGCTATGGACGAACATTTCCAACAACCCCTACGTGGGCGGGCGCGGCGTAGTGGGCCTGGAGTACCTTTTCCCCAGCGCGCCCTTGGACGTGTTTCTGGAGATAGGTCCCGGCATAGCCATTCTGCCCAATACCAGCGTGGCCATTTCCGCCGGATTGGGAATGCGCTACTTCTTCTAATGTCTTCTAGCGTCTTCTAGCGCGCCGGTCAAAACCCGGCGTATGCCCGGAGCGCTCCGGGTAGATCGCCTGCGGCGTCCTCCTCCATGCTCCGCCGCTTTCTGGGTGGGTTTTATTGGGCCAGCGCGGCGGGCAAACCGCCTACGGATTTGGGCGTACCCGCTTGGCCGGCGGCGCCCAACAACACATATCCCAGCGAAGGATCCTCGCTATCGGCAGCCATAGCCGCGCGCGATTCCGGGTCGATGCGCAGGGTGGCCGGGTTGACTCCCTTCACCGCGGTCGCGGCAGACCCGTCCTTCACTACCGTGATCTTATTCCCGGCCCCGCTTAATGCGGTCCGCAGGACTTCCAGATCCCCGCGGAAATATTCATAGCCCGACGGCTTGGCGGGCAGGCCGGCATCCAAGGGGAACGGCGGCGGCAGCAGCCCGCCGTCCAGGCATTTGCCGCCCGTGAAGGCGCCGGGATCCACGTAACGGGATTCGATCAGGAACACGCCCAGCCGCACGAAACCCAAGGCATCGCGCGCCTTGGCCAGCTTGGCGGGCGTGCCGGGGAGCAAATCATCCTCGATGGCCAGCACGGCGTACTTGGGCGAGGTGGCCAGGATGGAATCCCGCTTATAATCGCTTATCTCCTGGACGCTGGCCCCGTCCAATAAGGGAATGGGCGTGGGCAGGATTTGCACGTTCCCGCAATAGGGGAAGGCGCCGTCCCGGACGTGCAGGCTGTCGTTGACCGTGCGCATCACGCGCCCGCGCATGGATAGGTAGCACGCTTCCCCGGCGCCGATGCCGGATTGCTCCAGGTATACGCGGAACTGGGCCGCCGTGCCGGCATAGGGTTTGGAGAAGGATTCCGGTGGCGTGGGATCGCTTACCGCGGTCACGCTCCCGGGGGTGCCGGCGGTCCCGCCCGCGGCCGTGGCGGTATTGCCGTCCGAAAGTCCCGTGCCGAATTTATCCTGCTGCAGCCATCCCGCGAAATCGCCGGCCACGCCGTTGCCGAAGACTTTGACCGAAGCGTCGTTGGCGGCGGCCTTTAGGGAGAACTGGCCGGGGACGTCGCGGTACAGCCTTTCCGCGCATGTGCCGGGCGCGGCCGCGTCGAACTTCTTGCACGAGTCCAGGCTTTCCGTCATGCTGCCGTCCAGCACCCAGATATCCGCCAGGGAATCCTTGCCGCGCCCGAGCCGTGCGTTGACCTGGAAGCGCCGGGTATATTGCTTGACCGCATCCGTGCGCGTCAGGCGGGCGCTGATGTCGAAACTGCCGTCATCCTGGTTATAGGAATGGGTGGAATCCAGCACCGCCACTTCGTCGCCGAACTCGTCATCGATGGTCATGGTAAATAGCTTGCTGCCGGATTGCCTCAGGCTGAAGCGCGCATTGCCCAGGCCGGAGGGCGGCTTGCGGTAGGCCATGACCGCGGCGGGGGAGATGGTAACCGCGGTGGTACCCGGGGTCGTGGCAACCGTGGGCGCCGTGGTGCCGGCGGGCGCCGCTTTCTGGATGTCCAGGTATCCGGATACGTCTTCGCCCCTACCGCTGGCCGCGTATTGGCCCACGAACGGGCCGCCGGCGAAGACCGTGCTCAGCCTGGGGACGGATGCGATGCGGTTGGCGGCGCCTTGCAGGAAGGCGCGGTTCTTATCGTAGGTGCCGCGCAAGAGCAGGCTCTTACCGGAATCAGGGCCGCTGTCCGGCAGGCGGATGGGGAAGAGGAATTCGCCCATGGATTCATTGAGGCTGCCGGCCACGGTATCGGTCAAGGTGTCCTTGAGATAAGCGGAGTAGGAAACCAACAGGGTATCCTGCTGGTTGCGGACCTTGAACTTGATGGGATAGGCGTTGTCGCCCAGCTTGATGAGACCGGAGTAGACGCCGGAAGGAGCGGAGACGCGAGCGCGGGTCGCCGGTTTGCTCGCGGGGTCGTTGGGATTGTAGCCCAGCAGCTTTTCCACGTCGTCGGGAACGCCGTCCCCGTCGCTATCGATCCATTTGACGCCCAGGCCGGCCAGGGCCTTGAAGAAACCTTTCTTCTCCGCGTCCGTGGCTTCCCGCTCCACGCCGGAGGGATCGACCAGCATTTCCAGGAAGTCCGCGATGCCATCCCGATCGGTGTCGACCAGGAAGTTGGGGAAGCTTCCCTTGTCGTTGGGATTGGTCTTGTAGTTGAGCTCCATGTAGTCCGGGAATCCGTCCAGATCCCGGTCCGCGAAGCTTTCCTGGGCCGCAGCGGCGGTAACGGACGGCGCCGCTTGGGCATCCAGTTTCTTGAAATCGTTGGCGTTGGGATAGCCTTTCACGGCGAAGGAGCCGCGCGCGGCGCCGAAATCGGATTCGCCGTAATACCGATCCGGCAGGAAGCCGTTGGCCAGGAATTGCGCCGCGGAGGTATCGCGCACGGCGATCACCTTCCATTGGTATACTCCGGCCAGGTTTTTGTCGGCATTGAACATTTCCATGAGCGGGTATTTGAAATTGACCCGTTCCCAGCCCGGCAGGCCCAGCGCCTGAACGTCCCGAAGGATGGAAGTGCCGCCGGAGACCACTTGCGCGGAAGCGTCGATGAGCAGCTTATGCTCCGCGCCTTTGCCTTGCGTGCGGATGAAATACAAGGCTCCGTACAAGGGCCGGCCGCCCGTGAACTTGGGATCCTCCGCCAGTCCCAGCAAATAGCCCCCCACGCTGTCGAAATCCAATCCCCGGAAATGGAAGTTGACGCGGCCGGAAGCGTCGCCCGCACCGTCGATGCCTCCCACCGGGCCCAGCAGATTGATGGGCTTGATCTCGCGGACCTTGAAATCGCCGGCGGCGACGGCCTGGTTGAATTGCTGCTTTTCCACCTTGCCCTGATCCACGGCATGGTTGACCACCCATTTGGTGCCGGTGTAGCCCAGGATGAATTTCACGATTTGGAAACTGGTGTCCTGACCGGCGCCGTCCGCGCAGGCCAAGGCCGGATCCCAATCCATGCGCCCGCGCTGGGTAACGATGGTGAGCTTGACCGCCGCCTTGGCTTCCGCATCCGTGACGCTAATACCGCCGTCGATGGTGAATTCGTCTTTGACGATGTCTTTCACCGCGTCCAGCACGATGCTGGTGGACTGGCGCATCTGTTCGCCCAGAAAGCGCGCATCGCCGGTGGCGTTTTCCAATCCGCCGGCGGCGGTAAGGTCATAGATGAAATCCCTGCCTTCCACGGTGAGGCGCGGATCGGCCGAGGACCAGGCCAGGCCGGCGGTGAGTTCCTTTTCGGCCCGATAAACCTTGGGCAAAATGCCGGGAGCCGATTTGGCCTGCACCCAGAGGGTGTCTTTCTTGTCCAGGGAAGCCACCTTGCGCAGGAACACCTTGGTGGAACAGGAAACGGCGTCATGCCGGTAGATGGGCGCCAGGAAGCCGGCGTTGCGCAGGTTCTTTTCCGATACCTCCCGGCGGATCTTGTCCAGGAATTGCGGCGAGGAGAGGAATTGGCTGCCGCTTTCCATGCGGAAGGAGGGATCGAGCAGGCTGCCCAACTTGCCGATGTCGCCTTGCAGGTAGGCGTTGAAGAAATCCTCCATCAGCAAGGCCACCGCCTGATCGCGGCCCTTCTTATCCTTGGCGGCGCCGTCGTAATCCTTGACCGTGAAGGCGAAGCGGGAAATCTTGTCCAGCTTGTTGCCGCCGAGATCCGTGAGGGTGTCCGGGATGGCCACGGTGTAGGTGGCGCCCACCTGGAACGGTTCCTTGTGCACGAACGAGAGCCTGGACCCGGTAACTTCCCAGTAACCCTCGACCTTGGGATCCATCACTATGGAGTTGAGGGCGGAGAAGACCTGGGGCGGCCGGGAGAAATTGATCAGCGGGTTCTGGGTGGGCTTCAGGGCATCCTTGTCGGCGGGGTAAGTGGAACTGACGGTGAAGGGCTGATCGGCGGACTTGTCGTCCGATACGGCCTGGAACACGGCCCGGTATTCCTTTTCCAGGGGATTCTTGGCCAGATCCTTCAGGGAGGTGGGGAGAATGATGGCGTAACGGGAATCCGATTCCAGCTTTCCCAGCGATAGCGTCAATTGCTTGCTGTCGCCGCTCCAGCTATAGGCTATCGCCGCCGCCGCCAGGGTATCCTTCAGGAGCACGGAACCGTTGCTGTTGTTTTCGTCCACCTTGCCTACCAGGATGCCCTTGACGCTTTCGCGCTGGATGGGTTCCGAGAAGGCGACGTTGATCCTGGCGTTGCCGGCCGGGATGGCGCCGACCAGGAAAAGCCCGTCCGCGTCCGGAGACGTGGCGTCGTACACGCCGGTGACGGTGGGACTGGTGACGTCCTCGATGGCGGTGGCGGTGTCCAGCCTGGTGAGGGTGTCCTTCTTGGGGCTGATGAACGGGATGGACGCGGTCACCAGGCGGAAGGTGGCCAGGTCCAGGTGCACGGCGAATCCGTAATAGCGCCCCGCCTTGAGCACCGCGGAATAATTGCCCTTCTTGTCCGTGGTGATGGTGGTCTCCGCCGCGGTGGTGGGCCGCAACGCGTCGAAGATGAGAATGGTGGCGCCTTCCAGCGGAACGGGCGCGGTGGAAAGATAACGTTGCTCCCCGGCGGCGTTGGCGCCCGTCTTGAGCAAGCCCTTGACCACGTCCTTGCCCTCGCCCTGCAGCGCTCCGGTGATGACGCCCTTGCCCAGGGCCTTGGCGGCCTTGACGAGCGAGTCCTGGCCATCCAGTCCCTTGATGGCGGTGTTGGGGGCTTTGTCCTTCTCGCAGGCGCAGGCGGTTTTCTTGGACGAGGTGGGGCTGGAGCATCCCGTCCAGATGGCGGCCCCCAGAACGCCTAGGCACAGGGCGAATGCTTTGCGCCGGCCCGGGCGGATGATGACGGATGTCGGTTTGCTTGCGCGCATACTCAGCGGGTCCTGTCCTGATTATCGGACCGGCCCGGATTATTGTATATGCTGGCAGTCACACTTGGGTATTTTTCGAGGGGAATTTGCGCGCCTTGCAGCGCTATTTGACGAGCAACTTCAAGGTTTTCGCGAAGCCGGGCACTTCCAAACGGTACAGGTAGGCGCCCTTGGCGAGCGCGCCTCCGCCCTTGGCCTGCGGTTTCCAGACCAGGCTGTGGGATCCGGCCGGGAAGCCGCCTTGGAACGCTTCCGCGGCCAGGCGGCCCGCGAAATCGTACAGGTCGATGCGCAGGCGGTAGGTCTTGGCCTCGCGCTTGCCGGAGGCGTCCCAGGTTTGCGGCAGGAAAAAGCGGAAGGTGGTTTGCGTCAGAACCGGATTGGGGAAGTTTTGGGAGACGGAGAAATCCCCTTTCAGGCGCTCGGCGAAATCGGAGCGGGGCGAGACCACCAGGGAGTAATGGGTATCGGCGCCGGTCATGGCCAGCACGGTGGGGCTCTCGGCGGAAACGGCGATGACTTCCCCTTTGCGGACCACGAAAGCGTGCAGGCCGGCGGCTTCCAGCGCCTGCAATCCGGGCAAGGAGAGATTGGCCTTGTCCAGGCCCGAACCGGAATTCTCCACGGCGAAATCCCACCACTCTTCGTCGGCTCCCAAGCGCGAGCGGAAATCGGCCGCATAACCCCGGCTAAGGCTGTCGCTCCCGTTCTGGCCCGGCTTTTCGAAATGGAGCGCGATATAATCGCCGAACTTGGGCGGATCGGAAACCAGGACCGGGGCGCCGCCTTGCGCCGCCGAGGAATCGGGCGGGTTACCGGTAACATCGCGGATACCCAGGAAGTTGGCCTGATCCCGGTAGGGACCGGCTTCCAGGGCCATCTGCAAGGTCCAATCGGAAGCCCGGCGGTAGCCGGGAGACTGCTCGGAACCGGCCTTGGCCAAGGCTCCCGGCTTGGTGAAATAGGGATCATCCTTGATGATCACGGAGGTATCCCTGGCCACTTGCACCCAATAAGCGCCCCATGGTTTGAGGATGCCGCGCGCGTTGATCAGATCGCGCCCGGCGGCGTCCCATTCCCAGAACTGCAAACCCGTGCCCGACAGATCCACGAAGTACGGGAACGGATTGCCCACCTGGTTCCAACCCTGCTTGCCGTGGGTGAGTTTCAGGGTATAGGGTTTGTCGAGCAGTTCCCCCAAGGGCGCTTTCAAGTTTACGGGCTTGGCCGCGCGCACCCAATAGCCTTTGCCGCGCAGCAGCGAATCCGCCGTATTGCCGGAGGCATAGCGGCCCAGAGGGGCGCCGGAAGCGGAGGACTCGTCCCAGGAAGTCAGGGCCGCGCCCGCGCCCAGTGACCCGGAGGCTAAGGAACGGCCGGGGTACCCGATCATGTTCCAGCGCGCGCTGTCGAGCGCCAGTACGGTGGCGCCGGTGATACTCATGGTGGCGAAGGTGAAGCCCGCCTGCTTGAGCCCGCCTTCGTCTTCCGCGGCCACGGCCAAGGTATAAACGCCGTCCGCCAAGGGATGCAGATCCAGGACGGTGCCGGGGCAGATGCCGCGCCGCACCGTGTCGCCGGCCGCTCCGATCAGGCGGTAGTGGAAACGGGTGGAGGCGGCGTTGCCGTCCGGATCCACCACATCCAGGCTGATGCGGGCGGCGCCCGCTTGGCTGGCCTGGCTTTTGATCACCGCGGTAGGCGTATCATTCACGTTGGCCACCTTGGCGGCCAGGGGCAGTTCGCTGAACGCGCCCCCCGCATCCTGGAAGCGCAGTTTGAAAGCGTAGCTTCCGGTATCCGCCTGCGCGGGCGAAACGGTGAACTTGAAATAATGGTTGTAGATGTTGCCGGTGTCCGGGAACTCCTGATAGGTGATCCATTTGGGCAAAGCCGTGGCCAAACTGATCGAGTCGCCTTTGTCCATGTCCACCACTACCACCGAGAAATCCTCGCTCCGGCGCTCTTTCCATTGCGCGGGGGATTGCCAATGATCGGAAGGAAAGGCATAAGGGGCGTCGTTCACGTTGGCCACGGTGACGGCCATGTCCAAGGTATCCTCCGCCTTGCCGTCGCTGACCTTCACCACGATATGGGCCGGCCCCACGTCCCGGCTGCCCGGGCGCATGGTGAGATTGCTGTCGAGAAGGCTTACCCAGTCCGGCGCCCGCACCAGGGAGAGCACGGGAACGTCTTTGGGATCGGCGTCGGAATACCGGAGGGTCAGCTTGCGGGTGGCGTGCTCTTTAACGGTCGCGGTATCCTGGCCGGGAGCGAACCTGGGGACATCGTTAACGTCGATGACGGATAGGGTCTTGCTGTAGATGGCGGTTTTGCCGCCCAGGTCGCGGACCTGCACGGTAAGGGCGGCCGTGCCTACGTCGCCCTGGCCCGGCCGGCCCGTGAAGCTGTACACGCGATGGGCCGCGTAGCCGTTACGGGCGGAGTCCGGCGATTCCGCCATGGCAAGCCACCCAGGTAGCGTAGACGTTACCGTAAGGACGGAATCCCCCGCATCCAGGTCCCCCATGTCCAACTGCCACGCCACGTTCTGGTTCTGGAGCACGCTGTCGGGGATGTTCCCCGCGGCCTCCAGGGGGGCGCGGTTCTCCAGGTAATTGGTGCGGATGGTCAGGGGCGGGGAAACGTTGCCGAGCTTATCCTTGGCGAAGGCGGTGAAATCGTAATAACCGTTATTCATGGCGGCGTTGGGCAGGATGGCGCTGAAGGTGCTATCGGCCCGGAATTTGGCGGTATCCGGTACCGTGGTCCATCCGGATCCGTTGTAATAGGATCCATCCGCCACCCGGTTGCGGATGACGAATACGGAATCGGTTCCCGAGCCCGAATCCACGGCGCGGCCCGCCACGGCATCCGGCCAATTCTTCCAGCTATGGCTGGCGTTCACGGCCAGGGTCACCAGCGGTCCCGCGCGGTCCAGGAGGGTGGTATCCAGGTACCACGGGGTGCTGCCGCCGAAGACATTCTTGAATTGCGCCGCCACGATGCGGCTGCCGTCGGCGCCCAGGTTGAGGGAGTCCAGCGCGCGCGCCGTCTTCCAGGCCGCGGTTGCCGTATCGGCCAGCAGGGAAAAGCGCATGCTGTCCGCGCCGGCATAGGTGAAGGCCAAGGCGGGATCGACGTCCTTGGTGCGGCCGGAAACATCGACGATGGCCATGGTTCCGGAAATGGGGTATTGGAACCGGGCGGTGTCCTGCGCGCTGGCCGCGGGCAGGGAATAGTTTCCTGAGGAGTCCTTGACGAAAGCGGCGAACTGCATGATAGCGGCATCCGGCAACCCGATCACGGTGTCGCTGACGCGGGACTTGGCGACCTTGTGCAACAAGATTCCGTCGTTCGGCCCGGTGGGATAAATTCCGTCGATGCGCACGCGGAACATCACCGAGTCGGCGTCCGGGGCGATGGAGGACGCCCAGGTCAGTTGGGCGCTGTGCCCGTCCAGGGCCTTGGCCTGGAAGGCGGTCACGTTTTCCGGCTTGGTGGAATCGAGGAAGCTCCAATTGGCGTTGCCTAGCAGGTTGAGGGATGAGTCGGCGATGCCGGCGCTATGGGTAGCGTTGCTGTTACGTAGGTCCGCATTGGATGCGTTCAGGGTTCCCATCACATCGATAGTCCAGGCCGTGAGGGGATTCAGATCCAGATGCGAACCCGGCACGCCGGAAAGCGCCGCGTTGCCCCCTACGATAAAGGAACGGCCCCCCAGGTTGAGCAGCGTATTGTTGGCGCCATTCTTGATTATGAAGCTGCCGGTGCCGCCGACGGTGATGTTGAACCCGTTCAGATCCAATTGCCCGGCCTGCTGCAGGAATGAGGCGCAGAGGAGATCCCCACCCGCCAGTTTCAATTGCCCCGCTCCGGTATGCTTGACATAGGGGTGATTGGCGGAGGGCTTGCCGGTAAGGGTTTGCGTGCCCGTGGCCGCGCTGAAAACCAGGGTTCCCGTTCCCGGATACAAGCCGGCCAACCCGTTCAAGGTCGCGTCCCCGGTCTTGATCTCCAGGATGCTGGAATTGAAGTTGAGATTGGATCCGCCGGAGGTATTGAGGTCGGTAACGGCGACGGTGTTGCCCGCGCCCAGATCGAGGGTACCGCTGGTGATGCTGAGCAAACCCGCATCCAATGGGCCCAGCAGGAGAGTGGTGGTACTGCCGCTCTGCTGGATTTTCGGGAAGGCGAAACCGGTCTTGGGTTTGAAGGTTTGCGCGGTGGCTTTGGCGAATTGCAGGGTTCCCGTGCCGGCCGCAACGCCGCTCAACCCAGTGAAGTCCGCGGCAGCGGTTTGCAGACTGAGAACGGCGTTTCCGAAGTTCAAGATACCGGCGGTGAAATGGATATTGCTCGTCACGGTATGGGTCGTGGCGGTGGCGCCCAGATTGAAGGTTCCCTGCAGGATATTCAAGGCGGAGGCGGTGAAAGGCCCGCCGATCACGGTGGTGGTTCCGGGGCCGTTCTGCGTAAGCGCAAGGGCGGCCTGGCCGGCGTTGGCAAAATAGGTCTGGGCGGAAGCGCCGATGAAGCCCAGGGCGTTCGACGGGGTGGCGGTTATCGTCATGCCGTTGAGCGCGACGTTGCCGATGGCGTTTAGGTTGGAGCCGGAAAAATCCAAGGTGCCGGTCCCGGAAATCGCGCCGAAGGTATGCGTATACCCGGAGCCCAGGTTGAAAGTGCCGGCATTGACGGTGAGGTTGCCCGCGGCCACGGCGCCGTAAAGGGTGACGGCGCCAGCTCCGTTCTTGATGACATTGGGAAAGGTCGCTCCCGCCTTGGGATAGAATTTGGGGCCCCCGCCGACGTAGAAGGCCAAGGCCCCGTTATTGGCCGCGATGCCGCCGCCGCTGCGGAAATCCGATTGGGTGCCGATGATGGTGAGCGTATCGGCCAGGAAGGAGAAATTCCCCGTGTAGGTGGAATCCATTGTGATCCCCGAAACGGTAGCATTCACATCCAGGTCCACCGGCTTGCTGTTGGCCTTGAAGTAGACGGCATCGCCCGCGGCAGGCACTATGTCCGTGACCCAATTGGCGGGAGTGGACCAATTGGCGTTGGTGCCGCCCCCGTCCCATCCCACCGCATAGGTCCAATTGGAATTGTTGCCGTTGTTGAGGCAGTCGTTGCAAACGCCGGGGCTGCCGCCCGTGGCGTTGGAATAGGCCAGGGAAAGGTTGCTGCCCGTGAGGGACTGGGAGACGTTCAGGAGCCAGGCAGCGGTGGCGGAGATTGCCAGTTTGTTGTTGGGAGCGGTGCCGTTCAGGCTGGCGTTGGCGCCTACCGTGATGGTGCGGCCGGTGAGATTGGCGAAGGATGTGGAGGTCCCGTTGGTGACCGTGAAAGCGGCGGCGGTGCTGACATTGAACCCGTTGAAATCCAGCGTACCCGCGGATTGCGAAAAGCTCTGGCAGGTGAGGTTGTTGCCGTATAGTTGCAAGGTTCCCGCTCCGTCATGGAAAATCGCCGGATGCGGGGCATTGCCGCCCTTGGGCGTCAGGTATTGGATTCCCGTGGGAGCGCTCAGGTACAGGCTGCCGGTGCCGGGCGTCAGCGTCACCACGTTGCCCAAGTCCAACGACCCGCTGACGTGCGCCTGGCTGCTGCCGAAATCCAGGCTGCCGTAAGGGCCGCCGCCCTGGGTAATGCCGGTGAAAGAGTGGTTGCGGCCTGCGCCCAGATGGAAGGTTCCGCCCAATGGATACAGCACATTCGCGTTCAAGTCATTGGATACGATGGTGGTTCCGCCCGTCCCGGTCTGTTTGATATTGGGATGCGGGGTAGAGGCGCGCGGGATGAAGGACTGGGCGGAGGCGCCGGAAAACTGGATATACCCCGTACCGGGGACGATGGCGGAAAGTCCGGTGAGGTCCAAGGTATTGCCGGAAAAATCAAGCGTGGAAGATCCGAAATCGAGGGTGCCTCCCGTGGCCGCGAAGGAAGCGATGGTGGTAGTGAAGGAGGCGCCCAGCTGCAAGGTCCCGGATGCCATGGTCAACCCCGCAGCGCCCAGAGTTCCCGTGAAGGTGAGGATATCGCTGCCGGAAACCTTGATGGTGGGATGGCCGGCCGCGCTCTTGGGCGCGAAGGATTGCGCCGCGCCACCGTTGAATTCCAACGTACCGGTGCCGGCGGTGATGCCGCTGAGCGCATTGAGGTTGAGGCTGGCCCCGCCGAAGCGCAAGGTGGAGCTGCCGAAATTGAGGTTGCCGCCGGACGCGGAAAAAGCAGCTATGGTGTGGATCAGGCCGCTTCCCAGGTGCAAAGTCCCGCTCCCGCCCACCTGCAGGTTGCCTGTCGCGAATCCGTTGGCGAGGACCGTGGTGGTTCCCGATCCGCTCTGGATCAGGGTGGGATGGGTCGCGCCGCTCTTGGGGGTGAAGCTTTGCGCGGAAGCGCCGATGAAATCCAAGCTTCCCGTGCCCGCCGTCAAGGTTCCCAGGCCGCTCAGATCCAGCGCGGCCCCGGCGGTCTTCAGCGTGGAGTTCCCGAAGTCGATCCCGCCCAGATTGGTCGCGCTGAAGGATGTGCTTAACGTAACGGTCCTTCCCGATCCAAGGTTGAGCGTGCCTTTGGTGAGGGCCAGGGAAGGCGTGGTGAAATCGTTGGAGAGAACCGTGGTGCCTCCGGTTCCGTTCTGGATCAGCCCCAGGCCCGTGACCGCCGGATTGGCGGTATAGGATTGCGCGGAAGTTCCCGTAAAGCTCAAGGTATTTCCGTTCACCGCCGTGATGGTAAGGGAGGAAAGATTCACGGTGCCGGCGGCCGCCAGATTGGAGGTGCCGAAATCAAGGCCGCCGGTTCCGGAAACCGTCCCGGTGATTTGATGGGTCAGGCCGGACCCCAGGTTCAGGGTGCCGGAAGCGATGTTCAGGGCGCCGGCCGCTATGCCTTGGCTACCCAGGATGGTGGTGCCCACGGTGCCGCTCTGGACGAACATGCCCACGCTGCCGGGCGGGTAGTAGAGGGTCTGGGCGGCCGCGCCGCTCATGGTCATGCTGCCGGTGCCGGTGGAGAAAGCGCCGCCGGTACGGAAGTCGCCGTTCCCGGTGATGGACATATCGTGGGAGTTGAAATCGAATAAGCCGGTGTACCCGGACGTCATGGTGATGGAGCGGACGGCGACATCGGCGTTCAAGGTAACGCCCTTGTTACCGGCGTTGAAGATCACGTCCTGGCCCGCGGTCGGGACCAGATCGCCGCCCCAGTTGGAGGCCGTACCCCAATTGTTGCCGGAGCCGCCCCCGTCCCAGACTACCGGCATGGACCAATTGGTGTTGCTTCCCGCGTCCACGCAGTTGGAGCAGGTCCCCTGGTTGCCGGAAGCGTTGCAATGGCCCAGGGTGGCGTTGTCCACGGCCACGGTTCCCGCGGCCGCGAAATACCAGGCGCTGGCGGCATCTAGGTTGGTTTTGTCGGATGGGGACGCGGCCGTGATGGATGCGGCCCCTCCCACCGTGATGGTATGGGCGTCCAAACCCGTGAAGGTGGACGACGTGCCGTTGCTGACGGTGAAGTTTCCAGTGGTGGTGATATTGCCTGCCGGCGCGGTGCCGGATAGGGTGATGGATCCGTTGCTAGAGTTGAAGGCTGCGCAATGCAGATCGGTGGAACTGATGACCAGCACGCCCGCTCCCGCGTGGAGGATGGCGGGGAAGGCCGCCGCGGTGGCCATGAAGGTCTGCGCTCCCGACCCGTCGAAGGCAAGGGCGCCGCTGCCGGCGGCAACGCTGGAGAGATAGGAGAAGTTGTTGGTGGTGGAGCCGCCGCCGTTGACGTGCAAGGTGCTGCTGCCGAAGTCGAGGCTGCCGCCCGAGGAGTTGAAGACGCCGGCCGTGTGGGATAAGGATGTCCCCAGATGCAGAGCGCCCGCGTCGATGGAAAGATTGGCCGTGGCGAAACCGTTGCTGGTGACGGTGGTGCCGCCTGCGCCGTTCTGCCTGAGCTTGGGACAAGCCAGGGAGGCATGGGGCATGAAAGTCTGCGCGGTGCCGCCGGTGAAGGCCAGAGTACCGCTGCCCACCGTAATGCCGGACAGCGAGCGCAAGTCCACGGTGGCGGCGCCTACGGACAAAGTGGCGCCGTTGAAGTTCAAGGTACCTCCCGTGAACGAAACGCCGTTGGCCACGGAATGGTTTCCGGAACCAAGGTCCAAAGTCCCCGATGCGATCGCGAGCGCGCCGGTGGCGAGATCATAGGTCGAAAGCGCGGTGCCTCCGCTTCCGTTCACCTTGATGCCGGGATGGGCGGCTCCGTTCTTGGGCGTGAAGGTTTGCGCGGATGTGCCCGTGAATTCCAGGGTGCCCGATCCCGGCGTCAAGGTGGATAAGCCGTTCAGATCCAGCGAGGCGCCCTGGAATTGCAAGGTGGAGGCGCCGAAATCCAGGGTGGGAGCGCTGCCGAAGGTTATGCTTGTCCCGACCACGCTGGTAAGCGCGCTTCCCAGGTTCAAGGTGCCGTAGGCGACGGTGAGAAGATCGGTGTGGAACCCATTGCCCGTAACGGTCCAGCCGCCGCTGCCGCCGATGGCCAGCTTGTTCAGGGTGGAGGAAACATTGAGGATCTTGCCGGCGGCGGATCCGTTCAGGGTAACGGTCCCGTTACCCGGGGCCAGGGTGCCGCCGGTCTTGACGAAATTCCCCCCGACGGAAAAGGTATTGGAGTTCTGGGGCGGATTCAGGGTGCCGGAAGTCATGTTGAAATTGCCGCTGATGGTCAGGTAGCCGTTGCCGGCGTCCAGGGTGCCGCCATTGACGGTAAAATCGGTGGGGGACAGGTTCATGGAGTTGGCGGAAACGTCCAAGGTACCCGCGGTCAAAGTCACGCCGAAATCCGCGAATAAGTTGTAGGTAGCCACCGACCAGGACCCGCCGGAACCGTTGACGATCAGGTTATTGAGATGGCCGTAGAGGGCCAGCGTCTTGCCGGCGGAAGTCCCGTTCAAAGTGAGTATGCCGCCGTTGGCATCCATGGTGGCGCCGGCGGTTTGGGTAAAGTTGCCGGCCAGGGTCCAGGTGGCTCCGGAACCGGGACAGGTAAAATACCCTCCCGTCATATTGATGTTACCGGTAATGTCCATGGAACCGCCGTTGGCGTAAAGGGCTCCGCCGGTCATGGAGAGGGAATTGGAGACGGTCAAGGTGGCCGCGTTGGCGTTGAGATCGAAGGTGCCGTTGCTGATGTCCAGGTTCCCGGTCGTGAGGTCGGCCGTCAGATAGGTGGTGCCGGTGCCGCTTTGCTTCAGGTCCGGATTGGCGGCGCCCGCTTTGGGCGTGAAATTCTGGTTGCTTGAGCCGGTGAATTCCAGGCTTCCCGAACCGGGGGTAACGCCGGCCAGGGAACTCAGGTCCACCGCGGAAGCGGCGACTTGCAGGGTGGAGGAACCGAAATCCAAGCTGCCGCCCGAAATCGACAATGTCGTTGAGAGGGTGTGCGTATGGGCGCTGCCCAGGTTCAATGTTCCCGAGGCGAGAGTGAGGCTGGTCAGGCTGAGGGAGCTGCTGCCGGAAAGCGTCCAGGTGCCGGCGCCTTGTTTGCTCAGAACGCCGCCGGCCAAGGTGCTCGCCAATGAGCCGCCTTGGGCGCCGCCCAGGGTGAGTCCGTAGGAGCCGCTTATGTTTCCGCCATAGCTGATATTGATGGTGCCCGATTGCCCGACGATGCTGGATGCGCTCGCGAGCGTGATCGCACCGGGGAAGGCCGCGCCGGTAGCGTTGCTGTTGATCAGGGCTCCCACGCCCGAAGGCCCGATTCCATTGAGCGTCAGGGGTTCGGAGATCGCGTAGTTGATTCCGTTCAAATCCAGGGCCGCTCCGGCGGATACCGTGGTCCCGCCGGCAGCCGTACCCAGGGCATTGGCGTTGCCCAGCCGAAGGATGCCGGCATTGATGGTCGTCGCGCCCGTGAATGAGTTGGCGTTGGCGAGCGTCCAGGTTCCGGAGCTTTGCTTCGTGAGGGTCCCGGAGGAAGTTCCCAGCGCGCTGCCTAGGGTACCGCCTACGGTCCCGCCCAAGGTGAGGCCGTAAGACCCGGTGATGGTGCCAGAATGGGTGAGGTTGATGCCTCCCGATTCGCCGACGATGCTGGCTCCACTGCCCAAGGCGATCAATCCCGCAAAGGCGGCGCCGGTCGCGCTGCTGTTGATGAGGGCTCCGATATTGCCTGGCCCCAGGCCGTTGAGGGTGAGCGGCTCTGCGGTGGAATAGTTGATGCCGTTCAAATCGAGGGCGGCGCCCGCGCTTACATTGGTCCCGCCCGCACTGCTCCCCAGGGCCGAGGAATTGTTCACCATCAAGATACCGGCGGTAACGGTGGTCGACCCGGAATAAGTGTTGGCTCCGGAGAGCTTCAGATTGCCGCCGCCGGTTTTCGTCAGGGATCCGGTGCCGTTGAGCACACCGGCCAATTCGGTGTTTCCGGAGCTGGCGACGGTGACGGAGAAGGATGACGCGGAGATATTCCCGCCCAACACCAGCAACCCGCCCGCATTGCTGGATATGGTGGGGGGCGAGCCGGAAAATGTAATGGGATTATTGAAGGTCTCCATCCCGCCGGTGACGTTGCTGGTGATGGCGGCGGCTCCTCCCGTGATCACCACCGAGTTACCGCCCACCACGAAGGCGCCCGCGCCGCCGTTGAAGGTAATGGAATTAAACGAAGTTCCCGCGGTGATATCGTTGTTCGGCGTCAACCGCGTCGTCCCCGCGAATACGAGATCATCTCCCGCCGACGGCGCAATCCCGCCCCAATTCGCCGCGGTCGACCAATTGTCGTTGCCGCCGCCGCCACTCCAGGTCCGGATCGATGCGGATGCCGCTCCCGTCAGGAGTAACATGCCGGTTACCAGAGAGGCCAGGCGGGGCCGTTGCGAACCGTATTTGCTAAAAAAACTCTTCATGGCCTACCGGGTCCGTTGTCCGTCAAGTCCTGCCCATTGTATCGGTAGGCGCGGGTATTCCCAAAGCATTGAAACCGGGTCCGGCCGTATTCGCGGTCCGTTGCGTGACGGGGCGCACGCGGAAAAGCCTGGACGCGCCCGCGGCCTCCCTGTATGCTTCCTCTGCGGCCCTTTTCCCAAAAAGGGATGGCTTCCTGTTTCCATCCCATCCCCTCCCATCCTCTCACGCCGCCTTTGGGGTCAGGGGTCCTAAAAACCTATCTTCCCCCGGT
This sequence comes from Fibrobacteria bacterium, assembly GCA_025360005.1. Classification (GTDB taxonomy): domain Bacteria; phylum Fibrobacterota; class Fibrobacteria; order UBA11236; family UBA11236; genus Chersky-265. The sequence goes on along the minus strand of JANYDA010000032.1, from coordinate 35,324 downwards.
AATGGACCCCTGGTGTTAGGACGCTGATGCTCTTCAAATGGCTCCCTTGGAAGTACCTGGTTCGGCGCGCGGCGCGCCACCATGGTTTCCTCGATCCCCTTCTCGTTATGTCCCGCCTGGCCGGTTTCGCCCAGCCTTCGGAGGTAGGGGAGCCCATTGAATTGCTCCGCGCAGGCCTGGTGTTCCATGCCCGCGGCCTCATGAACACGCGCGCCATCCAGAACAACCTGGATTGGATCTGGCCGTATTGGGTGGAGCGGCAATTTAATCCGCGCGATCCTTCTTTCATCCCGCGCGCCTTTTCCATCAGCCACGTGAACCTTTCCCACCGGAACTGGACCGCCGTGGGCCTGCCGGATTCCCCTTACCTGCCCATTATCGATCCCAGCGGCCTGGTCACGCCCTATTACGACGGCTGGTCCCTGGACGCCTGGATAATCCGGCCCGGCGGCCCGGATCTGCTGCCCTCCAAATCCAGGCACATCGTCCAATCCCTGGAAATCGACTTTCCGGGGATAGCGGTGGCGACTTCCCTGGGGGATTCCGGGCTGGAGTTGCGGTCGCGCGTGGAGATGGTCGCGGATGGCGCCGCGGGAACATGCCGCATAAACCTGAAGGCCCTTTCCCATGCGCCCGCTTGGCTGGCGGTATCTTTGCGCCCGTACAATCCGGAAGGCGTGAGTTTCATCGAGGACGTGGAACTCAGCCGGGACCGGACAGGTTGGACGATCAACGGATTCCCCGCGGTGGGATTTTCCGAACCCGCCGCCCGCCACTACTCCTCCCAGTACCATCTGGGGGACGTATTCCACAAGTTACGGGACGATGGGCAGGACGAGGATACCGGATCCCGTTGCAAGGTCGGCTTGGCGACCGCCGCCGCGTTGTTCCCCTTGCAGGCCGGTACGGTCAAGGATCTGGTCCTCCGGGTGGACCTTGCGGGAGATAGGGAGACGCCCAAGCAGTTCCCGGTCCGGCACGCGCCTAAGGCCTGGCAACCCGCGTTGGCGGGCTTGGCCCGTTTGCAGGTGCCGGAAGCGCGCTTCGATTTCCTTTACCGCGCGGCCGTCCGTACCTTGTTGCTGCATTCTCCCGGCGAAGTTTTTCCGGGGCCGTATACCTATAAGCGCTTCTGGTTCCGGGACGCCGCTTTCATCCTCAACGCCATGCTGGCCGCAGGCATGACGGAGCGGACCGAGCGCGCCTTGGATCTCTTCCATACCCGCCAGACCATGACCGGTTATTTCCTTTCTCAGGAAGGCGAATGGGATTCCAACGGCGAGGCCTTATGGATCATGCGGCGTTGGTGCGAGACCATGGGGTGCGCTCCCAAGCGCGGGTGGATCCGCTCCATCGCGAAAGCCGCCGAATGGATTCTGCATAAGCGCATCAAGCGCCATCAGGAGCCGCGCGTGGTAGGCCTTTTTCCCGCCGGCTTCAGCGCCGAGCACCTGGGCCCCAACGACTATTATTTTTGGGACGACTTCTGGGGCGCGGCCGGATTGCAGTCGGCGGCGTGGCTCTTGGAGCGATCGGAAGCGCCCGAACAGGCCACGTTGGCGCAAACCGCGCGGGAACAGGCCGCGGATTTCCTCTCCGCCATCGATAAAAGCCTGGCGGCCGCCCATCGTGCCCAGCAGCTCAACGGCGCCATCCCCGCCTCGCCCTTGCGGCGGATGGACTCGGGCGCCATCGGTTCCATCGTGGCCGGCTATCCCTTGGAGCTTTGGCCCGGGCAGGATGCCCGCATCAAGGCCACCCTGGAATTCCTGCTCGCCAAATGCATGTACCAGGGAACCTTTTTCCAGGACATGATCCATTCCGGCATGAATGCGTACCTCACCCTGCACATGGCGCAATGCCTGTTGCGCGCGGGCGATGACCGCTTTTTCACGCTCATCCGCGATACGGCCGCGGTCGCATCCCCCACGGGCCAATGGCCGGAAGCCATCCATCCCCATACCCTGGGCGGCTGCATGGGGGACGGCCAGCATGTCTGGGCCGCGGCGGAATGGATGATGATGATGCGGAACCTTTTCCTGCGGGAAGAAGGCCGGACCTTGATATTGGCTTCGGGAATCCCCGAGGCATGGCTGACGTCGGGAACCGATCTCAGCTTCGGTCCCGGGCCCACCCTTTTCGGACCCGTCACCGTTTCCATCCGCGTCACCCCGAAGGCCATCACGGTCACCTGGATCGGCCGATGGCATAGCCGTCCCGATCGCATCGAAGTGAAGTTGCCGGGCAGGGACGCCGTTCCGCTCTCCGAGACCGGGGATGGATCCAGAGAGTTCCCTTGGGAACCCAAAGCAGCGCTTTAATTCCCGCCTTGCGAGCATTGCGTTTGGGCCTTGTCCCGCAGGCAATTCCAAAAACATTCTTGATCCTGCAGTTCCCTCGGAATGGCAAGTCCTTCATGGACGCTCCGGGCTAGACGATTTCGGCGCCAGAGTCATACCAAATGAGTGATCCACGGGGTAAGGCCGCCCAAAAGGAGGTTCTGGAAAGGGTTTCGGCCGCGGGCCGTTCGGCACGGCTCTTGCATTCATGATTGGGCAAGGTTTGCGTAGCAAAACCGAAAAGATGGCCACGAACAACCACAAGGAGTCATTATGAAAACCCGATTCACATTAGCCGCTTTGGCTTTAACCCTGGCAGCCGGATTCAGCTTTGCCCAATCCGATTCCGTTAAATCGGACATGCAAAAGGACAAGCAGGAAATCAAACAGGAAAACAAGGAAATCAAAAAAGAAAAAAAGGAATTGAAAAAGGACCGGGCCGATCGCAAAACGGAGAAGAAGGAGCTTAATACGGACCGCGCGGAACGCAATGCGGAAGAGGCCGATTTGCATAAGGATAGCATCGATGTCCACAAGGATAAGAAGGCTCTTAAGAAGGAAAGAAAAGAGCGGCATAAGGAAAAGAAGGATTTGAAAAAGGATAAGCTGGAAGCAAAACCCTGAGTCGCTAAGGCTTCCTGGGTTGGGTAAGGGTTTGGCTTCGGCCAAGCCCTTTTTTTGTACCCGGAAGCCGTTGGATTCGGGCTTTCAAAAAGCAACCGGCTCGCCTTGGGGACGAGCCGGTTAAGAAGGAGACGGACGAAGAATAGTGGGTTTTGGGGACCCTGTCTCCACTCAGTAGTCTAGCCATTTACGGTTCCAAAAGCAATTTTTTTCCGCCCAGGATATTCGGGAATAAAAAAGCCTCCTCGGCCTTGCGGGCGGAAGAGGCTTTTTGGCGTTCCCAAGGGGATTCGAACCCCTGTCGGCGCCGTGAAAGGGCGCTGTCCTAGGCCTCTAGACGATGGGAACAAGACCTGAGGGGGCAAAAGTTAATTCCTGATGCCGGTTTTTAAAAGGGCAACGGAGGCCGGAATTCAAGAACCGGCGCGATAAACATCGCCTGTCACGAAAATCCTGAAAAGATCCGCGTCGATTTTACCGGCTTTGACTTCGCGACCGATGATGTCCAGGGCCTTCTCCGTGGACATGGCCTTCTTGTAAGGCCGGTCGGAGGCGGCCAGGGCGTCGAAGATATCGCAAATGGACATGATCTGGGAAGGCAGGGGAATGGCATCTCCCTTCAGCTTGCGCGGATATCCCGTCCCGTCCAGCTTTTCATGATGGGCGAAAGCGATGTAGGGGACCTGGCGGAGGTCCTGGGTCCAAGGGATTTGCGAGAGGAATTTCCAGGTATGGGAAACGTGGGAGTTGATCTCGTCGCGCTCCGTGTCGCTCAAGGTGCCTTGCGGGATCATCAGGCGCGAAAGCTCCTCCGGCCGCAGGAACCCCGTGGGGGAGCCGGAGGCATCCAGATAGGTGCGCGGGCTCAGGGTCCTGAGGTAATCCAGGGTGGCCTCGTCGAGCCGTGCCGGTTCATTCGCCTTGAGGATGGTCGCGAAGAAAACATCCACGCCTTCCAGGTCGCGCCGCTCTTCCGCTTCCAAGCGCCGCAAGGCGGCTTCCGGATCGCGCTCCCGGCCGGAGCGGAGCATGGCCACCTTGGCTTTTTCCGATTCCCAATTGATGGTGCGCTTGATGAATTCGGATCGCAGCCGGATGGATTCCATTTCTTCCGGGAAAAGCTTTTTGGCCTTGGTTAGGATATGCTCGCGCACGCCTATCTTACCGAAGTCATGGAGCAAGGCCGCGTAACGCATCTCGCGCATCTGGGTATCATTGAAACGGATCGTCCGGTACTTGCCGGCCTGCTCGCGTCCCACGCAATCCGCCAGGCGGATCGAATAGTCCGCCACGCGATGCGAATGGCCGGACGTGGTGGGATCGCGGGACTCGATGGCGGAGACGCTGGCGTTGATGAAGCCTTCGAACAGTCTTTGGATATCGAGTTCGTATTGCGCATTCAACAGGGCCACCGAGGCCTGCGAAGCCAGCGACAGCGAGATGTTTACGTCCTCTTGGCGGTATCCGACCACTTGATCATCCGCGGCTTTGATGGAGGTGATGGGCACGGTCTTGTTCCGGCATTTGTTGATCAACTGGATGGCGCCCACCACGTGGTTCTGGTGATCTTTCATGGGCAGCGTAAGCATGGAACGGGTGCGATAGCCGGAAGACAGATCGAAGCCGGAGTTGTGGCGGAACTCCGCCGTCTCCGGAATCGCATAGACGTCGGGGATGTTGAGGGGCTTGCCATCCAGCATGGCGAATCCGCTGATGGAGGACTTCGTCGGCGGCATGGTCACCTCGGCGAGGTTGAAGGCTACGGAATCGTTCCGGGTCAGCTTGAAGCGGATGCGTTTGTTGCCCCAGTAATTCCCTTCCACTTCTTCCTGGTGGTCCTTGGGTTCCACCAGGTAAAGGCAGCCGGCATCGCTTCCGGTCAATGCCATGGCCTTGTCCAGAATCATATTCAACAGCTGGTCCAGGTTCTTTTCGGACATCAAAGCGATGCCCACCTGGTTGAGTTGGCGGTTGCGGGCCTCCGTGATGGCGTTGGTATTGTGCAATTGCAGGCATTGTTCCTTCAACTCCAGCAGGCGCGCCATATGGGTGCAGGCGAGCGCGAGCTCGGCTTGCGAAGGGTTGCGGGACAGGTGGACGTCCACCCACGGGGGAGAGGTGGAACCGGCGGTTCCGGCCGGATCCCAGAACATCACGCCCACATGTTGGAAAAGGAAATCATAGTCTTCTTCCGGCTCCAGGGAATCCGGGGTGATGACAAGGATGCTGAACGGGTAAATGTCCTTGAGCGACAGGGACTTCCGGCTCTCGAGGGCGCGCCCGGAAACCAGTCTTTCCGGGAACTCCAAGGTCGTGAAATTATGGATTAAAACGGGCGGCGAGCCGGCTTCATGGCCGGGGACGGCGTTTTGACGAGTAGGCGGAACCACATTCCATTATAACCCTATCGCCCCGTTGCTTTCAGCAGGGATCTACGGCTCGCCTCCGGCTTTATCCCCCCAGGTACCCTGGTCGGGAGTAAATCGACTGGCCTGATCATGGGCCTTTATCTTTGGGCAAAAGTATTTTAAACTATAGTCTTATGAAAATCAGGTTTCGGGAAGGGTGAACGCCAGGTGAAATACGGCATTTACTCGGACATCCACAGCAACCTCGAAGCCTTGGAAAAAGTCCTCGAAACCATGGAAACCATGGGCGTGGACCGGCGCATCTGCCTAGGGGATGCGGTAGGCTACGGGGCCAATCCCAACGAATGCGTAAACCTCATCAAGAATGTCAGCTCCGTGACCTTGCTGGGGAATCACGATTCCGTGGCGCTGGGGCGCGAGTCCTCGGAAAACTTCAACTTCTACGCGCGCAAGGCCATCGAGTGGACGAAAGAAAATCTCGATAAGCCGTCAGTCGATTTCCTCGACAAGCTTCCCTACGTGGTCGATGAACCTCCCCTCACCTTTGTGCACGCCAGCCCGCGCTCGCCGGTGGATTGGTATTATATCACCAGCTTCGATGATGCCATCGACGCATTCTCCTTCTTCAGCGAGAAGATCTGTTTCGTAGGGCATACGCATATCCCTTCCATCGTGGTGATGGAGAACGAGCAATCGTTCTGGGTTTCGGAAACCCTGTCCCATAAACTCCAGCCCAACCAACGCATCCTCGTCAATGTAGGCAGCGTGGGGCAGCCGCGCGATCGCATCCCCCTGGCCAGCTGGTGCCTGTGCGATACCACGGCCATGACGGTGGAAATCGTGCGCGTCACCTACGATATCCCCAAGACCCAGGATCGCATGCGCCGCCTGGGCTTCGCGGAATTCCTGATCAACAGGTTGGCCGAAGGGCGCTAGACCGCAAGGATTCTTCGGGGTCTTTGCTTCGCGGCCTTTCGTCGCGCGACCGGTGCGCCACTACTCCCACTTCACACGTTCGCTTGGCTCCTCGGCGTCGGGCGTAAAAAAAGCAAAGTTCAAAGCGATGCCCCCGCTTTTTTCTTACGCCCGTCGCCCAACGAAACATCAACTCAAAGCGCCGCCGCCACAAATTTGCTCTCCCCCTTCCCTCCACACCTCTTCCGCTTTCTTACCTTTCCCTCCCGCATGAAGCCCAGGCATTTCCGCTCCGCCAAAAAACAATCCGGCTCCGAAGCCAATAAAGACGGGGCCGCGCAGGCCGAGGGCAGGCGCAAGGCGGCCCGCAAAGCGTTGCCCCCCGCGCCCGCGCCGCATATTATCCAGGCTGCCGCGAAAAGGTTGATCGAGGGCTTGAACCAGGAGCAGGCCGCGGCCGCCACCGCGCCCGTGGGTCCGGTACTGGTATTGGCGGGGGCCGGTTCCGGCAAGACCCGCGTGCTCGTTACCCGCATCGTGCATCTCATCGCGTCCACGGGAGCGGGGGCGGAGAGCGTGGTGGCGCTCACCTTCAGCAACCGCGCCGCGCGCGAGATGGAGGCGCGCCTCAAGTCCTATGCGGGCCGCTCCGCCGATGGCGCGTCCATAAGCACTTTCCACTCCTTGGGCCTGAAACTGGTGCGCGAATACGCGGAGGCGCTGGGGCTGGCCCGGGATCCGGGCATCCTGGATATGCATTCCCGCCTATCGCTGGTGGTGGGGCAAGCGGCCAAGCACGGCGCGCGCAATAAGAAGTTCGATCCCGTGGATCTCGCCAACGTGCTTTCCCAGCTCAAGGAAAAGGGCCATACGCCTTTGGACTGCCCGGACGATACCGAGTACGGATCGCGGCTGGTCCGCATCTATAAAGGCTACGAGAAGGCCAAGCACGATGCCAACCTGGTCGACTTCGAGGATCTGATCCGCATGCCCATCCGTTTGCTGCATTCCCGGCCGGATATCCGCGCCGGGATTCAGGACCGTTGGCGGCATTTCCTGGTGGACGAATTCCAGGACACCAACGGCGCGCAATTGGAAATGCTGCGTATGCTGGTGGTGAAGGGCGACACGGACAGCGGCGGCCAAGGTAACTTACACGTTACTCGAGACGCGCAAGAACGGCCCAGCGTGTTCGTGGTGGGCGACGACGATCAAAGCATATACGGCTGGCGGGGGGCGGAGATGCGCAACCTGCTGGACTTCGAGACGCATTTTCCCGGGGCGCAACTGGTAAAGCTGCAACGCAATTACCGCTCCAGCGGCAACATCATCTCGGCTTCCAACGCCGTGATCCATAAGAACACCTTGCGGCGCCCCAAGGAGGTCTTCACCTCCAGCGGGGAAGGGGAGCCGTTGTACCACCATGTCGCCGACGATGAGAAGGGCGAGATGGACTGGCTGGTGGCCAAGGTCAAGGAATTGAACGCCGTGGAAAAACTGGACTGGCGCGAAATGGCCTTGCTGGTGCGCACCAACATCCAACTGCGCGAGTATATGGATCAGTTCATCGTGACGGGAGTCCCTTTCATGGTGAAGGGGGCCAACAACCTGTTGGAACGGTCGGAAGTGCAGGCCGTGCTCGCCTACGCCAAGCTGATGGCCAATCCCCAGGACGAGATGTCGCTCGCCAAGGTGCTGCAATTTCCCAAGCGCGGTTTCCCCAAGGATTTGTTGGACCTGGTTCCGCGATCGGAGGACGTTCCCGTGCAGTTGTCCATCCGCGCGCATTGCGAAACCTTGGGAACGCCTTGGACGCGCGAGCTGGTGGAGCTGCTGGACAAGGTGGACGCGTGCGCGGCGGCGGTGAAGCAGGGCTCCTTCTATGCGCCTTTAAGCGATCTCCTCGCCTATGCGAAGGTGGTGGAGGTCTTCGAGGAAGGCGGCCCCAAACGCAACCGCGTGGAGGAATTCCTGCGCCTGTTCCAAAAAGAAGAGACGCGCAATCCGGACGCGCGGCTGGTGGAAGTGCTTAATGCCCTGGCTTTGAATACGCAGGCGGATGATGAGCATGATGAAAAGCCGGGTCTGCGCCTGATGACCGTGCACGCGGCCAAGGGGCTGGAGTTCCATACCGTGTTCCTGCCGCAATTGGATGACGACGCGTTTCCCGCCAAACCCAACCACACGGACACAGGAATAGAAGAGGAGCGGCGCCTTTTCTACGTGGCCATGACCCGTGCCAAGAAAAGGCTGTTCCTTTCCTGGCCCGCCACCAAGATCCACTATCGCGTCACCAAGGATGTGATTCCCTCCCGCTTCCTTTTTGAAATCCCCGCCGACCGTTGGGACGGCCCCTTGGGTAAGAAGGACAAGGAGGAGAAGAAGGAATTCCTGGACAATTTCTTCGCTTCCCTGCGCACGTCCTTCAATGATGAAGCCCTCTGACCGCGGTTGGCCGCCTAGAGCGCTGCTTGGGCCCGGTGAGGAATATGCCTACCTTTCCCTTCCATGAGCACAGACCAAACGACCGACACCGCGCTGCTGGAAAATTTCTATGCCTGCTTCTCCAGGCGCGATTACCAGGGCATGGCGGCCTGCTATCACGCCGACATCGCCTTCCGGGATCCGATTTTCAAGCATAAGGGAAAGCGCGTGGCCGCAATGTGGCACATGCTCATCGAGTCCGGCAAGAACATGCATGTGGAAGCTTCCGGTATCAGGGCCGATCAAGGAAAGGGTAAAGCCCGTTGGGTGGCTACCTATACTTTTTCCGCCACCGGCCGCAAGGTACGCAACGTGATCCATTCCCAATTCGAATTCAAGGACGGAAAGATCGTTTCCGAAAGGGACGATTTCAGTTTCTGGCGTTGGTCGAGCCAGGCGTTGGGCGCCGCGGGTCTGTTCCTGGGATGGATGCCCAGGCTCCAGCAGAAGGTGCAGCGCACCGCCAATGGCAACCTGGAAAAATTCATCCGGTCCCATCCGGAATATTCCCAGGCATGAAAATGCGCTTGGTATGCGTCGGCAAGCTGGCCAATGCCGGGCTGAAAGGCCTGGCCGAGGATTACCGCCAGCGGGTGGAGCGCATGTGCGATTTCGAGATCGTGGAGGTCAAGGACGCGCTGGACAAGGATGGAGCCGCGCGCTTGGCCAAGGAAGCCGAACGCATCCGCGCCGCCGCGCAACCCCTGTCGGAATGCGCGCTTTGGGATGAAAAAGGCGAGGCCCTGGATTCCCCGGGTTTCAGCAAGCTCATCGCCAAGCTGGAAGACAATGCCGCCAAGCGCTTCACCATGATCATCGGCTCTTCCCACGGCGTGGCCGACAGCCTGAAAGCGGATATCCCGCGCAAGCTGCAATTGAGCCGCTTCACTTTCACGCATGAATGGGCGCGCGTGCTGGCGTTGGAGCAAATCTACCGGGCGCGCTGCATCCAAAAGAACATGCCTTACCATCACTGAGGGTCGGGTAAGGTAAGCCAGCGTATGCAGGACTCCCAGGCATCGGGCCGGAAAGCGAACGCGGACGGCGCGGCGGGCAGCGCCTATATCCTCAGGGAGCTGGCGGTAGCGGCCTCCGATCCCAATCCGGATCTGGCGGGCGCCATCGCGGCGTTCCTGCGCATCAAGCGATCCAAGGTGGGCGCCGTGAGGATCCTGCGCAAGTCGCTGGATTCGCGCAAACGCAACCAGCCTTTATGGCGCTACAGCCTGGAGTTCGAATTCGCGGGCGAGTTGAAGCATCCGAAAGTCGCGCGAGCGGACGCGCAGGGGGATGTTCCCTCCCTTCCGGACCAATCTCCGGCGGGCGGGTATCGGCCGGTCGGGCGACGGGTCGCCGTGATCGGGAGCGGCCCGGCGGGAATGGGGGCCGCCATGGGGCTGGCGCGCAAAGGCTATCGCGTGACCGTATTCGAACAAGGGAGCGAAGTAGGCAAACGCTTCCACGACATCCGCAAGTTCCTGAAAGGCAACGTCTTCAACCCGCACTCCAATATCCTGTTCGGCGAAGGCGGCGCCGGAACCTTCTCGGACGGCAAGCTCACCTGCCGCACGCGCACGCGCTTCACCGAAACCTTCCTCAAGGAACTGGTGGCTTCCGGCGCCGAAGCCGATATCGTGTACCTTTCCCATCCCCATATCGGCACGGATAAACTGCAATTCATCGTGAAGGCCTGGCGCGAGCGCTGCGTGGCCTTGGGCTGCGAATTCCGGTTCAACACTCCCGTCGAATCCATCCTTACCGATGGCGGACGTATCTCGGGTGTTACCGTAGCCGGGGCCGCAGAGCCGTTCGACGCATTGGTGCTGGCGGCCGGGCATTCCTCGCGTCCCCTCTACCGGCGCCTGGCGGAACTGGGCGTGGCCATGGACCGCAAGCCGTTCTCCGTGGGAGTGCGCGTGGAACATCCCCAGGCGATGGTCAACCGCCGTCAATTGGGGGAGCGGGTGGACGCTTCCCTGACCGGCGCCGCGGAATATTACCTCACCTATAATGGCGAGGCGGAAGGCCATAGCGCCTATTCCTTCTGCATGTGCCCGGGCGGAGTGGTGGTTCCCTGCGCGGATGCCGACGACGGCCTTTTCACCAACGGCATGAGCTATTCCAACCGCGCGGGAGCGTTCGCGAATTCCGCCGTGGTTGTGCCCGTGACCCCGGCCGATTTGGATGAGTTGGCCGCTTCGCGATGGCCCCTAGCCGTTCGCGGACCGGCCTCCGTTGCCGGCACGTCCGCCGGGGCGGCGAGCGCGCCCGCGGGAACATCGGCCGACCCGTTCGGGATGGGCCCCCCGGTTCTGGCGGGCCTCGATTTCATCCGCGATCTGGAAGCGAAGGCCTATGAATTGGGCGGGGGCGGATTCGTGTTCCCGGCCCAGACCATCAAGGCTTATCTGGAGGATCGTGTCGATGATTTGCCCGCGCCGCGCACCTCGTTCGCAAAGCCGGTGAAATGGGTCAACCTGCGCCCGCTCTTCCCCCCCAAGATCGCCGCGGCCCTGCAGGAATCCTTCCGCAACTTCGATCGCAAGCTGCCCGGTTTCATCGAGCAAGGCTTGATCATCGGCCCGGAGTCACGCACCTCTTCGCCGGTGCGCATCCTGCGCGATCCCATTTCGCTGCAATCCGTTTCCACTCCGGGCTTGTTCCCCTTGGGCGAAGGCGCGGGCTACTCCGGCGGCATCGTCTCCTCCGGCGCGGACGGGTTCCGGTTGGCTGATGGGTGGGATATATGGGACGCGGAATCCGTCTGCGCCTAAGGTCGCCGCCGTGTTAGTGGAGTTCACCGTCAGCCGCAACGACGCCGGGCAAAGGGCGGAGCGCTATCTGCGCCGCCGCCTGGCCGCGCTCAGCCTGGATCGGCTCCATGCCCTGTTCCGCCGCAAGGAGATCAAGCTGGCGCGCAAGCCCATCAAACGCAACCACCTCCTGTCCGAAGGCGATCTCATCCAGGTCTACGGGCTGCGTGCGGAAGACGTGGCCGGCGGCGATTCGGCAGACGGGCAAGGCGATTCTCCATCCGGCCTCCGGGCCGGAGATGCCGGTGATTCCGGAACGGCCGGCGGCGTCGGCTCCGCATCCGGGAGCGGAGGCGCGTTCAAGAGCCGCGTCCTCGCCATCCCCATCCTGCACGAGGATAAGGATTTGCTGGTGCTGGACAAACCCGCCGGTATCGCCGTGCATCCCGGTACGGGCATCGTGGCCGGAGACTCCGTGATCGAGAAAGTGCGCGCCTACTTGGCCCATGAACGGAGATGGGATGAGCTGTTCCAGCCTTCCCTTGTGCATCGCTTGGACAAAGACACTTCCGGCGTGCTCGTGATAGCGAAATCCGGAGAGAGTTTGCGGCGCCTTACGGAAGCGCTGCGCGGCGGGGGGTTCCATAAACGTTATCTGGCCCTGGTGGAAGGTGTTCCCAAGCCCGCCAGCGGGGAGATTTCCGGGCTGCTGCAAAGGGTGGACAGTCGCGGCGGCGGAGCCAAAGCGGTGGTTCGCCAGGAGGACGGAAAATGGTCGGTTACCAAATATAGGACGGTGAAAGACTACGGGAGTTTTAGTCTCCTGGGTGTTATTATTGAAACCGGCAGGATGCATCAAATCAGGGCACATTTGGCGAGCCAGGGGCACCCCTTGGTGGGGGATCCGCGGTACGGCTCCTTCGAGCGGAATCGCGCCTACCGGAAAACCCTGGGATTGAAACGGACCTTCCTGCATGCGGCCGATCTGGAAATCGAACTGGAGCGAGGGCGCAAGCTGGAATTCCATGCCGCGCTTCCCAAGGATCTGGCCCTTGCGCTCGAACGGGCGGCCGCGCTTCCGGCGGTGCAGGCATGAACCTCAACCCCCAGGCGCCTCCTCCTCCTCCCGTCAATCCCAAATCCAATCCTTCCTCGGGTACCATTCCCGTTACCGGTTCCACGCCGGTTACCGGGTCCGCGCCCAAATCGGGGACAAACCCCCTTACCGGCACCAATGCGCTCAACCAGGCGACGGCTTCCTCGCTGCTGCAGGTCCAAGTGGGCGGCCGCCTGGGGAAATACGTCATCCTCTCGGAACTGGGCCGCGGGGGCATGGCGGTGGTATTCAAGGCCCATCAACCGGATCTGGATCGGTTGGTGGCCATCAAGGTCCTTTTCGGCACCGTGCTGCAGCAGCGCTTCGTGGAACGCTTCCAGGCGGAAGCGCGCTCCGTGGCCAAGATGAACCATCCCAACGTGATCCGCATCTTCGAGGTAGGCGAGCAGAACGGCGTCCATTACCTGGTGATGGAATACATCCAGGGCATGGATTTGCTGGTCTTTTTGCACGAGAAGAAGCCGAGCTTCAACGAAGTGGTGGAAATCGTGAACCAGGTTTCCGAGGCGCTGGCCTATTGCCACCGCCAGGGCATCATCCACCGCGATCTCAAGCCGACCAACATCCTGATGCGCGGGACTACGCCCATCGTCATCGACTTCGGATTGGCCAAGGCCGTGGATCCCAATCTCAACGTCACGCTCACGCTTTCCGGGGAAGTGGTCGGGTCCCCCGCTTACATGTCGCCGGAACAGGCCATGGGCCAGCAGGTGGGCACCTATTCCGATATCTGCGCCGTCGGTATCATCATGTACGAGCTCATCTCGTTCAAGAACCCCTATCTGGATCCCCGTTCCCTCCACCAGACCGCCTTGAACGCCATCAAGGCGGAGCCGGTGCCTTTACGTTACCTGTCCCCCTGGCTGGATTCGGATTTCGCCGCCATCGTCACCACCTGCATGGCCAAGGAGATCACGGATCGCTACCAGAGCATCGAGCTTTTGCTCAAGGATCTCTATTCCTACCGCAACGGCCTGCCCATCATGGCCAAGCCTCCCAGCACTCTCAACCTGGCCTGGCGGTTCATCAAGGCCAATCCCATCCTGTACCTGGGCGCCGGATTCCTTTTACTGATGACGGGAGTGGTGTTCGCTTTCCTGAGCTTGCAGGAAGAGAGCAAGAAGGCGCCTTGGGGACTGGTGCAGGAAGAAACCTTCAACAAGACCGACTCTTCCCTGAAATTCCTTTCCTTCGATCGTGTCAACGGCTCCTGGATGCCCTCCGAGTCCTGGAAGGTGGCGCGCGGGCGCCTGGAGGCATTTTCCTCCGGGCAATCCTTCGCGGTGGCCAACCAGGAATTCTTCGGCGATCTCAAGATCGAATTCACCGTCAAGGGCCTCAACGGCAGCAATAACGATTTCAACGCCTTTCTGTTCGGCGCCACGCCCGACGATGCCTTCCGCTTTTCCCTGGGCGAATGGGGGACCTCGGCAGCCAACATCGAGTACGGCAAGACGGCGCGCTATTCCTTCAACACCGCGCCGGTCAAACTCAACGGCGGCCTGGTGTACAAGGTGACCATCGAGAAGGAGGATAACGTCCTCCAGCTTTTCCTCAACGACGTGCTGTTGGTACGCAAATATTACACCCTCCCGGTCAAGGTGGAACGCAGCAGCAAATTCGGCTTCTACACCTGGAACTCCAGTCTGGCCATCGATGATCTGCGTATCTACAAAAAGGCGGTGGCGCTTTCGGCCAAGCCCACCGTGGTGGCGGACGCCTACCTGGAAGAAGGGTTCATCACCAACAGCATCCCCGCCTACAAGCACGTGATCGAAGCCTATCCCAACAAGAGCATCAGTTATGAAGCCCGCATGAAGATGGGCGAGAGCTTCATGGTCCTCAAGAATTACCTGGGCGCCATCCAGAACCTCACCCTCGCGGCCAGCAATTCCAAGGATCCCAAGATCATCCCGGAAGCCCTGTTCCAATTGGCCCAATGCTATTTCGATCTGGGCAAAGCGGGCTCCGGCTACGATAAGCTGAAACTGCTCCCCGCCAACTACCCGGAATCGGACTTCAACAACATGGTGGTCCAATCGCGGGTGGAGGCGGTCTACCAATGCCTCAACGCGGGCGAGAACATCGATCTCTGCTCCTCCCGCATGATCGACGAGTTCCGCTTTCTCATCGAGACCGAGGACGCGCGCCGTAATTCCTTCGGCAAGTTCTATACGGACATGGCCGAGATCTTCCGCCGTCTGGGGCAACCGACGCCCATGCAGAATGCGCAGCATCTCCTGACCTACTACCAGGAAAGCGATGAGATCATCTGCACTTTGCGCCTGATGCTGGCGAAATACTACCTGGGGGTCCGCGATCCTGCCCGGGCCAACTTCATGCTCCAGGCCGCGCCCCAAGGCGACAACGTGGGCCGGGAATTGAAAGCGGAGAAGGATTTCCTCACCGCGCAAATGGCCTTCCTGGAAGGCAAGAACTCCCAGGCCGCGGAGCTTTACGATCGTACCTACCGCCAATTCAACTCCGTGAACGGCATGGCATTCAAATGCATCCTCCATTCGCTCGTCATCAAATCCATCGCGGACATCCCGGTCCTCCCCGTTGATCGCAAGCTGTACCTGAATGAGGCCGCCTCCCGCAAGGAGCGCATGCAGATGGCCTACCTGGCGGACAAGATCCCGGAAGACTATTTCCGCCGCGGCGTGCCCACCGGCTTCGGCCCGCCGGAATCCCTGGAAGACATGCTGGTCTATTTCCTGAAAATGGACGCCAATGAAGGCGCCGTCAAGGCCGCGGCTTTTCTGGAAGCCGGCCTGGCCGGTTTCCCGGCCACCACTTTCGAGCATCGCTACCTGGAATTCCTGCTCAAGCGTTACAAGGAAGAAAAACGGGTGTGAGACCGCGGAAACTCCCTTGCTCCAATTTTGCACTTTGCGGTTTGACTTCCTAAGTTGTATTCGTGCGCATAATCCCCTTCGCAGCCATCGTTCTCCTCCTTTTCGCCTCTTGCCAATTCGGGTCCCGCCATGCTTATTGGCATTTCAATCCCTCCGTAACCTACAAGTTACGATACTCGGCCGAGACCAAGGCCAAGGCGGATGGGAGTTGGGGATCCACCCCTTACGTTTCGGCCGCGCAGGCGCGATTCACGGCGCAAGCGGCCTCGGATACATCCAAGGGGCAGATTGAGCTTTTCTTGGCCGTGGACACCCTGGAATACCGCAGTTCGGAGCGCGGTCCGGAGGAAGATGGCTATATGACCGGCAGGCTCCGGAAATACAAGGGCAAAGTCACCCTGTCCAGGACCGGCCAAGTGCTTTCCCTGGAAGAGGAACCCGCCTTGCCGCCGGTCGCGTTTTCTCCCCTTAACTTCGGGCGGTTGCTGGCCTATGCTCTGCCGGCCTTCCCGGACATGGCCATCAAAAAGGGATCGCGATGGGAGGTATCCCAATCCCTGCTGGATAAATTCCACCCGGATTCCCGAGTCCGGAAGAGATTCGTCATGTCCGCCATCCGGGAAACTCCGGAAGGCGAATTAGCCACATGCCTGGTGGACATGGATGCCTTTTTGGATGAAGACCTGGGGAATGGGGAGAATGCCGGCAAGCCCTCCCTGACAGGGAGCGGCCAAATGGTTTTCAATCTCACCAAGGGACGTCCCGTTTCCTCCCAATTGGAATTGGACGGTCGTTTCATCAGCCATGGTCTTCCCCAAAAGACGGGAGATTCCGCCCAGGCGTCGGATTTGCCATTGCAATTGCGGGAAAAAATAAGCTTAAGCTTTTCCGATTGAAGGGGTTTTTGAGCCTGGCGGAGCCGTCCGCTTCCTTCCCGGTTCTTTCCGTCCCTCGCTTCTGCATATGATGGACCGGTAAGCGATTATCCACTATATTTGGACACCTCTTGAGCCACCGATTGAACCAGAGTTACAAGGCCTTTACCTCCAAGGATTGGCCCGCGGTTTCCCCCGTCCCAGGATCTCCTGCATTCGGCAGCTCCGCTACGCGCTCGGCCGCCCCGGCCGTCGATCCCAGCAATGTGCTGGCGTTCGTCACGGGCCTTTCGGATCCCAACCACAGCATCCTCATCCGAGCCTTGCTCGATCGCGAGTCCTTGCCGGTTTCGGATACCGCCTCGGACTTTTCCGGATTGTCCGCCGGCCCTTCCGCCTATTCGATGTTGCAGGACCGCCTGGACCGCATCAAGGAGGAATCGGCGTTGAAATTCCTGGAGTTCCGGGACAAATGGCGCAAGCGATTGGCCTTCGTGCAATTGCATCCTTTCTTACAACGCAACCAATGGTTCCAGCAGGATCTGGCGGGCTTTTCCCTGATCGGCAAAGGCACGCGCAAGGAAGCCAAGATGCTTTATCTCCAATCCTTGCACGACATGGCTTCGGACGGGGAACGCCAGGTCTCCTCCTTGAGCGGGCTTATCTTCCGTTTGCAAGGCGAGCTGGCCGCCAGTTGGCATCGCGAGTCCGTCAGCGACGATCGTTCCAAACTTTTGCCTGCGCTGGAAGCGGCCCTCCGCAACGGGGAAACCGAGCTATTCAAGCGCGTGCGCCTCTCTTTGGGCGACTTGGCCCTGGATACCTTCACCGAGCGCGTGGCCCGTTGGGACAAACGCGTTTACGGCAGCGAAGAGGAGCTTTTCCGCGGCATCGCCTGGCCGTGGCAGAACGCCCGCTATCGCAGCGGCTTCGAGGGCTTCATGGAGAGCTTCGCGGATTTGGCCCAGGCCGTTTGCGGCGCCATGATCGAGCATTACCAAAGGAAATGGGATCTCTTCCTGCGGGGATTGGCCCCGCCGCAACTTTCGCTGTTTCCGCGCGCGGCTTTACCGCGGCCAATCATCACCCCGGCGCCTTGACCAGCCTGCCAGCTGATCCGCCGGACCCAGAAATTTCGCCTTTCGCCATCGGGAGAAAACATCCATGTCACAGAGAAAAAATTACGGAATCATCCTGCTCCTCTCCAGCCTGGTGCTGGGGATATTCCTCTTGGTAGGATCTTACTTCTGGATGCGCGATAAGGCCGATATGATCCTGGGCGTATTCGTGCTCATCCTGTACGGCATCGGGCAATGGATGACCATCTTCTACTGGAACCGCATCCAATCCGATTGGGAATCCACGGGCGAAGTGCTGGGCCGCATGCAGCAGGCCGTCAGTGATATTCCCGCCGCTCTGGACGCCAACCTCAAATCCATCGCCGTCCGCCTCACGGAAGCGCAGGCGCAAGCCCTGAACAGGCTCCAGACGGAGGTGAACGAAGGCGCGCGCGCCACCTTGGAAAAGGGATCCCTCCTCATCAGCGAAAGCCTGGACAAGAACCTGCGCGCTCCCTTGGCTTCCCTGGAAACCGCCATGGGCGCTTGGCAGCAAAATTCCAATGCCCAGACGGAGGCCTCCCGCGCCTTCGGCGAAGAGTTGCGCAAGGCGCAACGCGAATGGTCGGAAAAGGCCGGCCGGATGGCGGACTCTTTGTCCGCCGAGCTCAAGCAGTTGGCCGCCGCCGGCGCCCAATCCGGCGAGGCTGCGCAAGCCGCCTGGGCCGAACGAGCCGCGGAAGTGCAATCCAATTGGGAAACCAAAATGGAATCCCTGCAAAGCCGTTTGTTGGAAGAAGTGGTGACCCGCGTGGAAGGGTTGCAGGCTGCCCAGGCCGGAAACCAGAACCGTATCCTGGATCGCGCGCTCGGCGGCCTGGAAGCGCAAGCCAAATCGGCGCAAGAAGCCGCCGCCGGCCAGACCCTTTTGCTGCAAGCCGCCGCCGCCGATCAGGGCAAGGCCATGCAGGACGCGGCCGCCGCGTTTCAAGATGGCCTGCAACGCGCCCGCGAAAGCTCGCAGCAATTGATCCGTGATCTGCAAGAGAAGGTGGGCGCGGACCAGGCGGCCATGGTGGAAGCGGTTTCCCAAGGACAGACGCGCCTGGTGGAAGAGATTGCCGGCCTGCAACGGGAGACTTTGGGCGAGGCGGCCAAGAGCCTGGAAGCCCAAGGCCGGCTGGGCCTGGAAGTGGCGGGCACGGTATCCGATCTCGCCGAGCAGCTGCGCCGGGGTTCCCGGGACATGGCCGAATTGGCGCACGTGTCCATCGTCAACCAGACCGAGATGCAGGGCAGCGTGGCCATGCTCAACGCCGGATTGTCCTCCATCCTCGATCGCCTGGAAAAGCAGGCGGACGCCGGCGACGGCTATCAGACGCTGCTGGCGGAACTGGGGCGCACGCTTTCCTCCTTCCAGGAGCGGGCGGGCGAAGTGCTGGTCGAGAACGCCATGAAGACGCAGGAAATCCTCATGGAGGTCCTGGGCCGCCAAGAAGGCCGCGCGGCGCAGGGCGGCGAGGATGCCCAAGCTTCCGAAACGGCCATGGCTGCGGTCAACTGAGAACCATGTCCCAGGATAAAGGCATGCGGGAAGCAATAGCGCCGGAAGGCCTGGCGGGGAAACTTGCGCGTTACCCTGGGCCGCGTTACCGGAAAGCCTACCTGGCGGATTTGCTGGCCAGCGGGGATCGTTTCCAACAGGCCGGGAATGCCCGCGGCGCCGGCTACTGCTACGCCAAGGTCGCGGAAGCTTTGTCCGCGGTCGCGGATATGGATGAAAATGCCAGTACCAAGGGGATGGGCCTTGAGCCGGCTGATCCGGAAGCCGGAACGGAAATTTCTTCTGAGCCGCCAGCCGGTCCCGCGCAGGATGCGCAAAGCGGCCCCAACCCGGGGCCGGAAGCGCCCCCGGCGGCCCAGCCGCGCGCCGAGCGCGCCAAGCCCAAGGAAAAGCCGCTCTCGCCCACGGAACGCTTCCGCCGCCAATGGCGCCTGGAGCGGCTCAAGGATGCCGAGAACGTTCTTCTCAAGCATGGCAACCGGCTCTCCGTCCTGGAAAACAATTCCTACCGGGATCGTTTGGAAAAGCTCCGCCTATCCGGCCAAGCCGCGCATACCTCCGCGCAGTCGGACAAGGCGGATGCGGGCTTGCTGGAATTGCGCCGCCGTCTTTACCAGCGTGTGCTCAAATCGCAGCAGCTGTCTTTGTCGCGCCAACGCATGCCGGTCACCTTGGCCCGCTTGGCCTTGCCGCCGGCCCACCCCGGCTCACGGTTCGGGGAGGGCAAACCTGCTTTTTCGTCCCCGGGCGCATCGGCTGTCGAGGCGGAATCCCGGAAGAGGAAAAGCCTTCCGGCCCCCAACGTGCGGGTGAAAACGGAATGGCAGCCCGCGACCGGTCCTTACAATGATCGTTATAACATTGAAGACGTGCTCAGCCTTATCGCGGACGCGGATGCGGCCTGGGTCCAGGAGTTCCTGGATCTCTTCCGCGGGCTGGCGGGTTTGCAAGGGCTGGCCAACGCTATCGCCGCCGGCAAGAAATAAGCTCCGTTATTTCTTGGGCGCCCTGGCCTGGATGCCCGTGCCCAGAAAGATTCCCGAGACGCCGGTGAACTTGTCGCCCACCTGCAAGCCGCCGGTCTCGATCTTGTATTCGCGGATATCCTTGTCATGATCGCTGCCGCGCATTTTCAGCACCATCAGACAGCGTTTGATCTCCGATTCCATTTCCAGGTAGCGGAGCAGGATGTAGGTATCCACGATGAAGGGGATCTTATTGGAGGATACGTCCCATTTGCCCAGCACGTTGGCGTTCTCTTTCAGGAAGATGGCCGTCATGCCTTCCCGCTTCACCCCGTTCACGATATCGGTCTCGATGCTGCGCAGATGCCCGATATCCTTGGACAGTTTTTCGAAATGGGTGATGCTGTCCAGTACGATGCGCTTGGTGTTGTGCTCGGCCAGGATCTTGGCGATCTTGCCTTCCGGATCGTCCAGCTCGTCCAGGAAATCCTCCGGCGTGGTGAAGACCACGTGGATTTTCTTTTCCGCCTGCAAAGCGCGCAGATCCCAGCCCAGCTCTCCGGCGCAATCGTAATACTGCTCGGGGAATTGCTCGAAGGTGAAGATGAGCCCGTGCTCGCCTTCCTTGACGCCTTGCATGATGAACTGCAAGGCCAGCGTGGTCTTGCCCGTTCCGGCGGAGCCTTCCACCAAGGTGGCGGAGCCTTCCAGCAGGCCGCCCCTCAGGATCTCGTCGAGACCTTCGCATCCCGTCTTCACTCGTTTAGTGGTGACGCTCACCCTGCCCTGCCTTTGCAGCCAATCCCTGGCTTTAAGATGTTGACCCAACCGGATCCGATCGGCATCCCGACCAGAAAATAATATTAAACCATCGCCGCGAACGCCATTTCAACCTCGAAGCGGTGCGGATAGCGCCCCTGTTTCAGCTCCATCTCGAAACGGGCCAGGCGCGTCAACAGCTTTTTCCAGGCCTCCGTGGTGCGCAAAGCCGCTTGTTCCAGATAACGCTCTTTTTGGACGATGAAAGGCGGCCGTTTGATGGTCGGGATGATTTCCTGCTCGCGCATTCCCTGGTCCATTTGCACGCGGATTTTCAGAAGCGTCAGGAAGTGGCCGAACAGCATCTGGGCCACTACGAAAGGCGCATCCTTGAACTCGTTTTCGAGCAGGTTCCGCAAGGCCGGCAGCATGTCGGCCTTTTTGCGCAGGCCCATGGTCTTCTGGAATTCGAAAATGCCCGTCACTTTCAAGGGACTGGCCAGATCCTGGATATCGGCCGCGTTGATGGCCCCGCCCTTGGGCAGGAAAGTGTCCAGCTTTTCCAATTCATGATCGAGCTCGGCCAGGCTTTTGCCCACGGTATCCAACAGCAATTGCGCATCGACGAGATTGAGGCGGCGCCCGTACTTCTCTCGCGCGCGCTGGCTCAGCCATTGCGGGATCTTATCCTCGTAGGGAAGTTTGAACTCGAACAGGGCGCCGGCGGCTTTCAGGGCCTTGGGCAAGGCTGAGCGCCCGTCCAGCTTTTCCGCGGTCAGGAATACGGTCACGCTGGGATTACCGGAGCGGAAAACCTCTTCCAGGTTTTTCTGATGGGCGGCGTGCAGCTTGTCCCAATTCTTGACGATGATGGTTTTACGGGAGGAGAACAGGTCCTGCGTCTGGAAGGATTCCGCCGCCTGTTCCCAGCGCATGTCGTCGCCGAACCAGACTTCGCGTTGGCAATCGCTTTCGCCGCCTTGGGTTCGCCCTTGCGTTTGCCACTTGGCCACCGCCGCCTCCAGCGCTTCCTGCTTCCGCAGCTCATCATCCCCGATGAAGGCGAACAGGCTCACTTAAGGCGGCTCACTTATAATCCAGGATTTCCAGCTTGAGAAGTCCCTTGGGAATCTGAACTTCCACCACGTCGCCTGGTTTTTTACCCAGCAGGCCTTTCCCGATAGGGGAGACGGAGGAAATCTTGCCCGTGACCACGTCCACGTCTTCCGGGCCTACCAGGGTGTATTGCAAAACCTTTTTCGTATCCAGGTTCTTGACGGATACCACGTTCCCGAAAATGATATGGTCGCTGGCGACAGGCCCTGCGGAAAGGATTTCCGCGCGATGGATCTTATCTTCCAACTCGCTGATCTTGGACTCCAGGTGCCCTTGCTTTTCCTTGGCGGCATGGTACTCGGCGTTTTCGGACAGGTCACCTTGTGCGCGGGCCGTGGCGATTTCCGAAATGATGTCGGGACGCTCCACCTTCTTCAGGTTGTCCAGCTCCTGGGCAAGCCTGTCATACGCCTGCTGGGTCATCGGAATTCTATTCACCATATCCCTCTCCAGGAAAGTTCCCGAGCCATGAAGGTTTTGGGCAAACCGCATTGCCGCCTTCATCCAAAGGAAAGGCTCCGGCCTCGCCCTCTATTTCGGGAAATATTAAATCAGGTCACTCTCGTGAAGGAGTCAAACTTTCACGCATGGCAGTATTGCCAACCGATCAAATAAATAGAAAATTATCCCTTTTCGCACGTAATTTCCTATCTATTTTGCAAAATTTGGGGGTTTTCCCGACTAAAACGGGCTCTTTCCAGATTAAAAACCAGCCTTAGGAGAATCCCTCAGCCATGGACGATGTTTCCTTTCCCAAAGGGTTCAAGGCCTGGGGCTTGGCCTGCGGCATCAAGAAAAACGGCAAGCCGGATCTGGGCGTACTGGTGTCGGAACCGCCCGCCCAGGTATTCAGCGCGTTCACCCGCAATGCGGTGAAAGCGGCTCCGGTGCTGTACGATCAGAAGGTGGCCGCGGCCGGCGGCAGGGTGAGCCATGTGCTGGTCAACAGCGGCAATGCCAACGCCTGCACGGGAGCGCGCGGGTACCAGGACGTTACGGCGGAAGTGGCGCACTTGCGGGAAGCCGCCGCGCCCAAGGGCCAGGTGATGGTTTCTTCCACCGGCGTCATCGGGGAATACCTGCCGATGGAAAAGATCCGTGCCGGTATCGCCCGTTTGTTCGCCCCTGGAGAAACCTTCAGCCCGTTCATCCATGCCATCATGACCACGGATACTTTCGAGAAGCGGTCGCAGAAAAGCCTGCTGCTGGACGGCAAGGAAGTGCGTTTGGGCGGCGTGGCCAAGGGCGCGGGCATGATCCGCCCCAACATGGCCACCATGCTTGCCTATCTCACTACGGACTTGGAGCTGGACGGGGACTACTCAGAGCGCTTCCTGGCCGCCGTGGAAAAATCCTTCAACTCCATTTCCGTGGACGGGGACATGAGCACCAATGACACGGCTTTGCTGCTGGCCAACGGCGCTTCCGGAATGCGCTATGCTTCTCTCTCGGAACCGGCGCGCAAGGCTTTCGACGAAGGCTTGCGCGGCGTCATGGAAGAATTGGCCAAGCTCATCATCCGCGATGGAGAAGGAGCCACCAAACTGGTCACCATCGAAACCGTGGGCGCGCGTTCGGTGGAGGACGCCAAAGCGGTTTGCCGCGCCATCGCCAATTCCCCTCTGGTCAAGACCGCCTTCTTCGGCGGGGACGCCAATTGGGGCCGCGTGCTGGCGGCAGCGGGCTATTCCGGCGCGGAACTGGTCCCGGAGAAAACCGCATTGGAATTCTGCGGCGTCAAAGTCATGGCGCAAGGCGGCGCGCTCGTTTACGATGAGGACGATGTGGCCAACCGCATGAAGGCGAAGGATGTGTCCGTCAGAGTGGATCTTGGCTTGGGCCAATCCTCCTGGACCTATTGGACCTGCGACCTGAGCTATGAATACGTGAAGATCAATGCGGCCTATAGAACGTGAGTAGAAGGGGTTAGGCCCGTTTCCGGGGCCGGATCCCCTTCCCATATCCTCTCCATTCCCAAAGACCCGGCGGCCTCCCAAGTCCCGTTCCACGGCGGTTCCGCACCATTTTGCTACCTTTCCGCCACACATCATCGGGCAAGGACGAAGTATGCAGCATCTCAGGGAAACGGACCCGGAAATCTACGCCATCATAGCCAAGGAAACCCTTCGCCAGGAAGAAGGCATGGAGCTGATCGCTTCGGAAAACTACACCAGCCAGGCCGTAATGGAAGCCATGGGCTCCGTGCTGACCAACAAGTACTCGGAAGGGTACGTGGGAAAGCGTTACTATGGGGGCAATGAGGTTATCGATGAGATGGAGGCCCTGGCCATCTCCCGCGCCAAGGAACTCTTCGGCGCCGAACACGTGAACGTGCAGCCTCTTTCCGGTTCGCCCGCCAACCTGGCCGTCTACATGGCAGCCGTCAAACCCGGCGACAAGGTACTCGGCCTCAAGCTCGATCATGGAGGCCACCTTTCCCACGGCCATCCCGTCAATTTCTCCGGACTGAATTACTCCTTCTCCCAATACGAGGTGGATGAGAAGACCCAGCGCATCGACATGAACAAGGTGCGGGAAGTGGCCCTGCGGGAACGGCCCAAGATGATCATCGCCGGCTTCTCCGCGTATTCGCGGGACATCGATTGGAAGGCGTTCAAATCCATCGCCGACGAGATCGGCGCGGTCACCTTCGCCGATATTGCCCATATCGCCGGACTCATCGCCGGCAAGGCGCTGGAAAGCCCGGTTCCCGTTTTCGATATCGTCACCACCACCACGCACAAGACCCTGCGCGGCCCGCGCGGCGCCATCATCATGTGCAAGTCGCGATTCCAGAAGGATATCGATCGCACGGTCTTCCCCGGCATCCAGGGCGGCCCGCACGATCATGTCAACGCGGCCAAGGCGGTTTGCTTCCTCGAAGCGCTCAAGCCTTCCTTTCGGGACTATGCCCGCCAGACCATTAAGAATGCCCAGGCCATGGCCGGCGAGCTGATGAACCGGGGCTATAAAATCCTCACGGACGGCACGGACAACCATCTCATGGTGGTCGACCTGCGTAGCAAGGATGTTACCGGTAAAATCGCGGAAGTGGCCTTGGAGACGGTCGGCATATCCTGCAGCCGCAGCACCATCCCGTTCGATACCCGCAAGGCCATGGATCCCTCCGGCATCCGCCTGGGCAGCCCGGCCATCACCTCGCGCGGCATGGGCACGGGCGAAGCCGTGGCCGTGGCGGGCCTCATCGACGAGACCGTCAAGAACCACGCCGATGCGGCCAAGCTCCAGTCCATCCGGTCCCAGGTACGCGAGCTGGCGAAAAGGTTCCCCATGTATGGAGCCAAGGCCTAAGGCCCGGTTCCACCGGTTCCTTTAGCCTTCCGCCGTCTCGCCATGACCGCGCCGCTTCCGCGGAATCCCGCGGAGACCCTGGTGGAGCGGGCGTCCCGCATCACGCGCAAGTACCAGGTGGGCGGGAAGGACATTTTCCCCAACGTCTACCTGGCGCCCATGTCCGGCGTCACCGATATTTCCTTCCGGCGCCTCATCTCGCGCATCAGCGGAGGACGCACCGGCTTATTGGTTTCCGAGTTCATCACCGTGGAAGGCCTCACGCGCCTCAATCCCCGCATCTGCCGCCAGATGGCGTTCGCCCCGGAAGAGCGGCCCTTCACCGTGCAGATCTACGGCGGCGAAGCGGAGAAAATGGCCTGGGGCGCTGCCATGGTGGAACAGGCGGGAGCGGAATTCGTGGAGATCAATTGCGGTTGTCCGGCGCCCAAGATCGTCCGGCGGGGCGGCGGTTCCGGATTGCTGCGCGATCTGGACAACCTCAAGGCCATCATCGCCGGCGTCAAGAAGGCGGTGGGTATCCCGGTAACCGTCAAGGTACGGGTGGGATGGGCCGAGGATCAGATCAACCTGCTGGAGACGCAGAAGGTGGTGGAAGGCGAAGGCGCATCGGCCCTGGTCATCCACGGCCGCACGCGGCAGCAGGGTTACAAGGGGCTGGCCAATTGGGATTTGATCGCGCTCGCCAAGTCCAAAGCGTCCATCCCCGTCATCGGCAATGGGGACATCCTCAAGGTGGAGGATGTGGTCGACAAGCTGGAACGATACGGCGTGGACGGCGTGGCGGTTGGGCGCGGCGCCATGCACAATCCCTGGATCTTCAATCAGGTGGCGGATCTATACGAAGGCAAAATTCCTAAGGAGCCCACCTTGGACGAGCACGCCGCCGTCTTCGCCATGTATTTGGAGTTATTGCGCGAGGATCAGGATATCGACGGCCGCATGCTCGGTAAGCTCAAGCAGATGGGCGCGCGCGTGCTCAAGTGCCTGCCCGATTGCAAAGGCGCGCGCACGGACGTGCTGCGATCCAATACCATCGGGGAGTTTTTCGACAACCTCCACAAATTGCTGGCGGGGATCTCCGGCTACCAAGGGCGTACCCTGGAGCAGGTGCGCGAACTCAACGGCAAAGATGGCAACGAAGTGGTGTTCGGCGCCGATTACCGCAACTAGCAGCGCGCCCCGGCTTGGGGATCTTCAGTGAGAAGATCCAATCTTGATTTCCCCGAACTCCTGCAGCTTAGCCAGAACGGACTCCCGGATCTCGTCGCAGCGTTTTTGCGTGGAGCCTTCAAAGCGGGTCACCAGGCTGGGCTGGGTATTGGAGGCGCGCACAAGGCCCCAGCCGTCCGGAAAAAGGATGCGCACACCATCGATGGCGATCACCTTGGCCGTTTTCGAATAGTACTCGATGGCCTTTTCCGCGATGCGGAATTTTTCCGCGTCGTCCTTGCACTCGCAGCGGATTTCCGGCGTGTTGTAATACTTGGGGACGCCGGCGAGAAGTTCGGACGGGGCCTTGCCGGTCTTGTCCAGGATCTCCAGCATGCGGCAGCCGGCATAGATGGCGTCGTCATATCCGAAATACTTGTCTGCGAAAAAGATATGCCCGCTGACCTCGCCGGCCAGCGGCGCTTTTTCTTCCGACATCTTCTTCTTGAGCAGGGAATGGCCCACCTTCCACATGATGGGTTGGCCGCCGTCCTTGGCGATTTCCCGTTCCAGGGCCATGGAGGATTTCACTTCGTAGATGATCTTCGCGCCCGGGGCGGTCTTGAGAATATCCTTGGCGAAAATCAGGGTCAGTAAATCGCCCGGGATGAGATCGCCTTTTTCATCGATGACGCCGATTCGATCGGAATCCCCGTCCAGGCCGATGCCGATGCGGGCGCCGGTGGCTTTTACTTTCTCCGAAAGCTCCACTACGTTTTCCCAGATGGTCGGATCCGGATGATGGTTGGGGAAGCGCCCGTCCACGGTATCGTTGATGGCGATGACTTCCGCGCCGATGCGGCGGTAGACTTCCTTGGCGAACAAGGCGCCGGTGGCGTTGGCCGGGTCGAGGATCATCTTGATCGGCTTGGAGAGCTTGAACTTGGATTCCAGCATCCTGATGTAATCTTCCGTAATATCCTTGCTCTCGCGTTTGCCTTTGCCGCTGGCGAAAACGCCTTTGCCCGCGCGGTTCTGGATGTCGACGATGTCCGAACCGAAAATCGTGGTCTTACCGATGCCGAGTTTCAGGCCGTTGTATTCCTTGGGATTGTGGCTGGCCGTGATCATGGCAAAGCCGTCGATGGCCAGGTGGAAGGCGCTGAAATAACATAACGGAGAAGTGATGATGCCGATGTCCACCACGTCTATGCCGGTGGCCAACACGCCGGAAATGAAGCCTTCCTTTATCTCCGGCGTATGCAGGCGAACGTCGCCGCCCACGGCGATCTTTTTCAGTCCGCGTTCCCGCAACACGGACCCGAACGCCATGGCGATGCGGCGGACGGTGTCCGGAGTGAGGTCTTGGGGATGGAGGCCGCGGATATCGTATTCCCGGAAAATGGAGAGGTTCATGCTTCGATCACCGTATCCTTCGCTATCACCACTATCCCCGTATCCGTTACATGGAACCGTTCCCGATCTTTTTCCAGGTTCACGCCCACTTGGAACCCGGCCGGGATCTTGATCCCTTTTTCCACGATGGCGCGATGCACGCGCGCGCCGCGGCCCACGTCCACGTTGGGGAAGAGGATGGAGTCCGTCACCAGGGCATGGCTATGGATCTGGCAGCCGGGGGAGAGGATGGAGTGGCTGGTGCGCCCGCCGGACAGGATGCAGCCTTCGCAGACGATGGAATCATAGGATGCGCCCTTTCGGCCTTCCGGATCGTTTTCGCCGAATACGAATTTCGCGGGAGGCAGGTTCCAATTCACCGTGCGCAGGGGCCACTTGCTGTTATAGAGATTGAAAATGGGCGAGACCGCGCAGCAGTCCATATTGGCCTCGAAGAAAGCCTCCAGGGTCCCGATGTCCTTCCAATATCCCTGGCTGGCTTCGTTTTCGCCCTTGATGCGGTTCTCGTTGAAATCATAAACGTAAACGGGATGATGATTATAAATGGAGGGCAGGATATCCCTTCCGAAGTCGTGATGGGAGTTGGCGATCTTGCTGTCCGAAAGCAGCTCCCTCACCAGGAACTTGCTGTTGAATATGTAGTTGCCCATGGAGGCGAGGGACCACCCGGGTCTGCCGGGCATGGGTTTGGGATGGCTGGGCTTTTCCTCGAAGCCGATCATGCGGCCGTTTTCATCCACCTCCACAACGCCGAAGCTGCGGGCCTCGTCCTGCGGCACGGGTATGGCGGAGATGGTGGCCAATGCGCCCTTATTGATGTGGAACTGGAGCATCTGGTTGACCGCCATCTTGTAGATGTGGTCGCCGCCGAAAATGGCTACGTGATCGGGCCGCACGTCCCGGATCAGGTTTACGTTCTGGTAGATGGCGTCCGCGGTGCCCATGTACCAGGAGTTCCCGATACGCATCTGGGCCGGAACCATATCCACATATTGATCGAGATTGCGGTTCAAATCCCAGGCCTGCGAGACGTGCCGATTGAGGGAATCCGATTTGAACTGGGTCAGGATCTTGACCTGATAGAATCCGGAATTCACGAAATTATTCAGAACAAAGTCAATTACCCGGTATTTTCCCGCAAAATGCACCGCCGGTTTGGCGCGGTCATTCGTTAAAGGTTGGAGTCGCGAGCCTTGGCCGCCGGCCAGAATCATCGCCAACAAGTTTTCCATTTAAGCTTAAACCTTCGTGGGTGGGGGAGAGTGTCTTTAGAGAGGGGTTGGCCCGAAAAAGGGCATAGCAACGTTAAACCCATTGTTGCCGGAAAAAGTAGGATTTACGGCGATTTTACACAAGTATTTGGATAGATTACGAAAAATGGGTTTTGGGGCGAAGCAGGAAAGTTTTTATTCGGTACGAGAAGGGACGCTTCTTGTGAAGCGTCCCCAATCAGTACTGGTAGTGCGTAGGGGAGTTGAACCCCTGCTTCCGCCGTGAGAGGGCAGCGTCCTAACCACTAGACGAACACACCAACACCTTCAAAATTAATAAGAAAAACTACTTTTTGCCATGGTGCGTTATTACTTTTTCCAGTTAATTGAGGGAATTCAGGCACATTTGCACCGGATTATAAGGTGAACGCTGTATCGGACGGTTGGGCACCGAATGCAAGAGGCTGTCTTTTTTTGGACTGCGCAAAGTATGCGCTGAGGGGATCATCAGTTATGCGGAATTTCCTGATTGGATTGTCTTTGGCCACGATTATGGTTCAGGCTGCCTCCGCGTCTTGTCTGGATACCCTCGTATATGTCAAAACCGGCGCGCCAGGCTGGGACGGAACCAAATACAATCCCGGGGCTGCCGGCGCCCTCAACAATGTTTTCCAGAATTGCACCGATGGAGCACCTATAAGGGTGCGGTTGAAATTCGACGGGGACACCCTAAAGTTGGGTGCCAAGATCGTAGTAAATTTCCGCAACGGTAAAATTACCAGCTTGGTCGGTCAGGGCACCAATGACTCCATCCTCACCCTGGTGCAAAATACAACCTCGCCCGATCCTCAAGTGCTGAATGTCATGGCTGGCAATGCGACTCTCGTTTCCAATTTCGGTTTCGCCAGTCAATCGAATAATGTCGCCGCTTCGACTGTGCTCATCTCCGCTGACAGTTCATCCATCTCCGGCTGCCATTTCTGGATGGCTGACAACGCTTCCAGCGGCACGGGCCCCCTCCTTGATATTGCCGCCAACTCGGTTTTGGTGGAGCGATGTCTCTTCCGGAGCCCACCGGAGGGGGTGGGAAGGTCGGTGGCCATCCATACCGGCGGAAGCGCCAACCGGGTCGAGATCCGGTCGAACGTTTTCTTCAGCACCGGCCTTCAGTTAGCGGCTACCGGCGCCGTCCACGTCATCGCCAACACCTTCGGCGGGTCCCGGAATGAATGGAATGCCATCATTGTCGGCACTCAGGTGCTGACCCCGGAAAAAAACATCAATCTCCAACATAACCTGTTCGCTTTCGAGGTGGATACCCTGCCTCCCATCGTGTTCAGCGGTAACGTGGCCAGCTCGGACAGTATCACCGGGAATGCCTGGTCCCGCGGTAAGGCAAACCTCCCCCTGGCGGTTTCCGCTTCCAGCGGCAAAGCGCAAATCACCTTGAACAATGCTAACGGAGCCTCGGTGAATACGCCCTTGCCCAAAGGGTTTTCCAACTACGGGCCCTTTTCTTACGATGTCAAGGACTATCCTCTGACCCAGCTCCGGAGCGAGCCTACCTTGATGCGCAAGCACGCCGATTTCGGAAAAATATACCGGGTTTTCGCGAATTCGGTATGGACGGGAATGTCGGACATCAAGGATATCCCGGCCAATAAATTATACTTCGCAAATTTCACCCCCTTCCTGGCCGGCAGGACTTGGGGGCCCAATATCAAGGTCGGCTCCTTCGTGGATCAGGATTCCTACGAAACACCGGCTCCGTTGGACTCTGGTGCCCGGGGCAGCGCCCTCAAGTTCAGCCTGTATGGGGATAAAACCAAGATCAAGTTGACCAAGCGCAGCTTCGACGTCAACTATTACAAGACTTCCGCTCTGGTGCCGGATGTGATGTATTACTTCTTCAGCGATACTCTCGCCAAGGTCACGGTCTCGAACGATTCCAACGTCCTCAAAACTTCCACCAAAGGCGCGTACATCATTCGTGACTACCTTGGCGATGACTCCATCCTAACGGTCCCTAAGGAAGTCCGCAACGATCCCAATAAGGATATTTACGTCAAGTTGCTGCATTATCGCGGCCAGTTGCAAGCCCCAGTGCAATCGGACGGCGCCATAGCCGTGGTCAGCAATGTGCCGTCCTTCCCGATCAATGACTTGAAACTCACCGTGGATACGGGGAGTAGTTTCAGTACCGGAGCGGTAAAGGTCTCGGTAACCCGGGGAGGCGAAGCCATCGATAGCGTTTGGGTAGTGACTGCAACCCAAGCGGGACAGGCTTTGGATACGGCTTCGCTGCCTGCCACGGGAAGTGCGCTTACTTTCAATTTGAAGATCACGGATAAAGGGACTTTCGTTTTTTATGCCCAGCCGGTGGCAACATTAGGGGGCCAGAGAAAAACGGGGCAGGCTACTCCCAACTCGGCGGCGTATCCCATCAATGCAGTGGCAGGAGATACGGTTTATGTCCTTCCCAAGGCGGGAACATGCCCCGGAGCCGATGGCAAGTTCAGCACGGCCTTTTGCAACATGACCGATGCCCTCGCCGATGTATCCGCCAATAAACGCACGACCATTATTATCCGGCCGGGCGGCGTTCCCATGGAGGATGTAGTCATCGGGGGAAACGACACCATTCCGTTGACCATTGCCACCGCTCCGGTTTTGGGCAGATACGATGTCAACCGTCCTGTTTTCCGCGGGAAGAATGGCGATGCCTTGACCATCACCCGGAAGAACGTGAATCTAAAGGGCTTCTTCATCGAATTACCGATAGGCAGCACCAAAACAGGCGTGCATATCAAAGCCGCGGGATGCCTTATAGACGGCAATATCCTCCGCGCGGTCGCGAATGGAGCCGTTGGCGGAACGGCTGCCAATATCGAAGTGGGGGCGACGGCCGATGTGCGTTTTCTCAATAATGTCGTTTGGGCATTCACAAACAATATCCAGATCACCAATTCCGCTTCTCCTAACATCAGGGTCATGAACAATACCTTCGTGGAAATCGCGACGTTGAATGCAGGCAAGGGAATCGGCATATCCATGGTAGGCAACAGCGCTTTGGCAGCCATCATCGCCAACAATTTCTTTTCCGGGATCAGCAACCCCTTCGATGCGAGCATTGCCGGTAAGGCGGGGGCCCTGGTCCTGGATCACAATGTGTATACAAGCAAGCCGGATCTGCGGGGCATAACCACAGAAATCGCCCTGGACACCAGCACCAACCGGATAGGCCCTACGGATATCTGGAGCGCGACGTATAACGTGAACCTGGAATCGGAAATGACCCGGGCGATTGATTGTACGCCCCTCAACCCTTGTACCCCTTTGTATGCGGGCAGTTCGTCCAACACCTACAACACCACGATAGCCACTGACTTTCTGGGGAAGGCTCGGGTAAACAAAAAGGAGGTGGGAGCGTATGAGTTCGATTCCCCTCCCAGTAATGTTATCGGTGTGTTGGCTATCGAGCCTACCCTTTCGGGAACGTACTCGCGGATCAATTTCGTCGTTACGGGTAAAACCTTCGATCCTGCCGTTGGAGAAGCGGATTCCGTGCATGTGTTCTGGTCCACCACCGATTTGAGTAAAAACATCGATCCCACTCTGAGCAACATTCCCAATAGCCGGAAAAAGGATTTCCCCATCTCCGCATTGGCGGGTGGCAGCTTTTCCGATTTCGCCGATAGCATTACGGAAGAGAATACCCCCGTCTACTTCTATGCAGCCTTGGGCAGGAAAACGAATTCTGGAAGGATTTTGGGATACGCCTACTCCGCGATAATCCTTTCGGATGCGAACAAGGACACTTCCGATTGCAACTTTTCGCATTCAAAGTCCGCCTGCCCCAGTGATGGCGGTATTTTCGTTCCTCTCAATCCCACCTATTCCAATTTCAAGACCAGAATCACCATGACCGAACCCGTTGCCAAAGGCAGCTTCAAGAATCCTGCCTTCGACGATATCCCCAACCCGATGATTTTCAATTTGAACCTGACATCGCCTTTGCCCATGATCACCTTGTCCCCCGATATCCCCGGCCTGGGGGATGCCGGATCAAAGCAAATGTCCAAGGCTACCATCTCTTTCGACGGAACTCCGATCCTGGATGGGAAGGATTTATTTCTGATTCCCACCGATACCACCGGGATGGCAAGTCTGGTACCCAGCTGGAGCATCAGCCAAGCGGGGGGGAAAACCACTATTACCATCGAGTCGAGCAAGAACGGCGAGCAGCACTATGCCTTCGGCAAGCTCCAGGACGGCCTGCAGGCGGGGACGGTCGCTGCCACGGATGCGGCGCCCCCGGTGTTCGATTTCACGGCCGCCAAGGATAGCGCGGTGATTCATATTCCCGTCAAGTTCAAAGGGACAGGATTCAAAACCGCCAATCCCCTGGTTTTGATCAGCCTGTTGCCTGCGGGTGGATCGATTTCAGGAGTCTTGAGCGGCAAGCACCATTCTCCAACGGTGGTGTTGACTACCGGATTTACCACCCTGAATGACAGCCTCATGAAAGATCGATTCTACAAATACTATCTCAGGGCCGTCGCGGCAGAGTCCGCTTCCACTGTGCCCGGAGGGCATAAGAAGCCGTTCACCCTGGATACGTCGGTCACGGCAGAGCAGTTCGCTTCCGCCACGCTCAGGGAATCCCAGGATTTGTCCGTGGCAAAGGGAAGCCTTAATGAGCTGACCGTCATCTTGCCCGTCTCCAAGTCGTTCAAGGAACCCGAAAGATATGCGGATACTACCGGGAAGACTACCCGCAGCCTGGAGGTGGAGTATACCGTTTTCGACGGCGCCTTGATTTCCCGTACCCGTTCCTTTATCCGCACCAGCTTTACCCAGGCCGATATCCAGATTTCGGAGCAGCATAATTTCCTGTCCTCATCCAACGGCAAGCCTCTGTGGAATCTTTTCGGCTACCCGTGGGATGAAAGCAGCGATGCCAACCTGTCCCGGATATTAGCCCAGTCCAAATGGGATCATGACTATCGCCGCTTGATGCACTATAAAGGATCTGGAACGGGAGCAGGCGCATTCGATATTTACGACGGATCCAATCCGGACGTCATCAAATTCGATTCCGGGCAAGCGGCCTGGTCCGGTTCCACCGGGGAATACAAACCGGTTTGCTTATCGGGCGCGTCGCTGGATTACCAGCCCTTCACCCTCGGCTTGACCGCAGGGCAATGGAATGATTTCTCCTTGCCGTTCAACTTTGCCATGAACTGGAAGGATATCCTGGATTCCTCCGGATTGACGGAAACATCCCTGACTGCGTATAGGTATGATGCGGATACCTATCCGCCGGAATGGAAGCCTTTAAGCGAAGGCAGCGTAGCTGCCAATACCGTGGGCTCGGTGCTTAAACCATGGCAAGGATTCAGCGTGAAGCCTGGTACTTCGGTGTCGTTGAAGTTCCCCATCCTCGATATCATACGTTCAGGAGCCCAAACCGCACCCAAGCTGGCCAGTCAGCCAAATGGTTCCTGGAATGCGCGGTTGCAGGCGTTCAATGGGACGGCCTCCATGTCCCTGCGCATAGGCAAGGGTGGACAGGAATACCTTTTCGGAGAAGCGCCCGATGTGCCCGGCCAGGATTTCCGGGTCGCGCTTAAGCGTATTACCCCGGCCGGCGAGGAGAAGGTATCCCAGTTCATCCAAACCGATAATGGCGATTGGCAAGGAAACTGGGCCCTGCAGGCCGCCGCGGCCAAAGACGCTAAAGGCATCAGCCTGCGCATCTCCGAATCCAGCCGCAAGGTTCCCATCTATCTGGTCGAGACTCTCCGCAAGACCGCCGTGCCTTTGAGCACGGAGGCTTCCGTCCAGGTTTCCGCGGACGAGTTGCGCACGAACGATTACCATATCGTGGTCGGAGATGACAATTATCTCAAAGGGGTACTGGATGGGTTGGTTCCCCTGCATTTGCTTGCGCTTTCGAACTATCCCAATCCCTTCGCCGGCTCTACCTTGATCCGCTATGCGCTGCCCGAAAGCTTCGGCAAGGTTTCCTTTGAACTCAAGGTGCGGGACTTCCGCGGCCGCACGGTTTGGGAAAAGACCATCAAGACGGGAAACTCGCTGAGCTACGTGTGGGACGGCCGCGATAAACTGAACTCGCCTTTGCGCACGGGCGTCTATACGCTTTCTTTGGAAGCCGCCGCGGTAGGCAAGTCCCACTTCAAGGCGAATCGCCGTATCCTTAAGCTTTAGGGGTGGGCGCCCGGCGTTTGCATCAGCGCCATTGGAAATAAAAAGCCCGAACCGGAATTCCGGTTTGAACTGTCCTCCCTGATCCGGACAGATTATGCTGCCCACCTTGCTTCGTATTCGGCCGGGCAGCAGTAGCCGATAAATGTATGCCTTCGTATGCGATTGTACCAGGTCTCTATCCAATCAATCAGAACAGATTCAACTTC
>JANYDA010000054.1 GCA_025360005.1 Fibrobacteria bacterium | reverse complement strand
GCCGCTTCCGGATTGGAGCTGCGCCATGTGAGCAAGGCCGGGATGGAGGCGGGAACCATGCGCGCCCCGATGGGCGAAGCCGGCATTCCCAGGTAAACCCGCATGGCATGCAATCCCAGCACCACGCTGTCCGCTTTCTGGAGTTTGCTCACGGTGACATCGATGGAGGCGGACTTGGCGGTATCGGCGCGCGCGGCGGCGCTGATCCTGGCCTTGCCCACCGCGCCGGAACGGACCATGCCGGCCGCGTCCACGGAGGCCACGGCGGGATTGGAACTGCTCCATTCCACCGCTTGCTTGGCTTTGGGATAAGGCAGTACCTTGGCGGTAAGGAGCGCGGAATCGGCGCCGCCGTCGGCCAGGGCCAGGGAATCCGCTTCGATTAGGACGCCCACGGGAGCGAACCCATCGGGATTCGTTCCCGTACCCGGGGTCACGGCAACCGCGAAATTGATGATGGTGCCGTCGACGACGGTATAGGTCTTGGAATACATCAGCCCGGGATCACCGGACTTGCCGGCGCGCAAGGTGACACGGAAGGTTTTTCCCAGACTGTCCGGCAAGACGAAAGGGGCGATGGATTTGTCGGCGCTCAATGGGCCCTGATACAGGAAGGTGGAATCGGACGCTACCGGTTTGCTGATCACGATTTCCAGGCGGTCATAGCCGGCTTTCCCCAGCGAGTCCGCGATGGGCTGGAACTTCAATTCGGTGACGGAAACTCCCACCCCGTTGTCGGTATTGCAGGCCTGCAAGGCAAGCAGGGCGCCGGCGGCAAGTACGGCAAGGAAAATGGAAAAAAGAAGGGCGGCGGCCCGGGTAGCGGAAACGGATGGATGCGGGCGTGGGGTCATGGGAATTCCAAGGTGTGGGCGCTGTCTGGTGCGGCTGTCTCCTAAGGGGAATTAGTCGCCAATCACAGATTAAAGTTTCGCATTATAAAGCTTTATCGAAAGGACGGCGAAAGGCCAGCGGAAAGACGGCGAAAAAGCCAGGCGCCTGTGGGCGGCCAGGTTTGCGGGGAACGGGATGGGTTGTCTAAAAATCCCGGGAACGCCTTAAGCAAGCCATGGCGGCTTTACCTCAAGGCGTTTGGAATTCCGGATAGTCCGTAACGTTTTGGGGGTCACCGTGAATCGCCGAAGGAACGTCCTTATTGATATAGGGCGTGGAGGTGAAGTTGTTGGACTTAACGAAACTCTTTCCCGATATGGTGAAATCGGATTCAAACATGTAAAGCAGTTCCTGGCCCGTGACGCCGGTAATGGACCCTTTGGAAAAGCCTACCGTCGAAGCCCGTAAATCCAGTAGATCAGCTATAGCAGGGATCCCGGTAAAAATGCAGGTATCCACGGTCACTACCGAGCTGGACGCATACAATCCTGACGAGACATAATCCGTGGCGGTAAACTGGCATCTCCTCAAAGTGACCTGGTTGCTGGTGGTTATCGAGACCAGTTTTCCGGTATTGATATCGCTATCGAACCGGAATCCTTCCACCGTCATGGGAGTCGTGGTATTTCCGTCAATCTGCAGAACATCGCTCCCCAGGGAGGTATGCCTTAAGGTGGTGAACAGGGTAGTCTTTGGGGTGGAAGGCCTTTGCGTTAGACTGCCGGAGAAACCGCCGAAAAGGGAAACGCCGGGAGCCAGGAGGAATGGATCCGCCGCGTACGCATCTTCGCTGACCCACACGCTGTTTCCGGAAACCTGTCCCCGGCCTTGGGAAATGGCCGTGCTCAGATCCGTATACGCATCATCCCAACTGGTTCCGTCGTTCGCCCCGGTGGCGCCTTTCCGGACGAACACCACCTTGGGCAGGTAATAGACATGGATGGTGGCATTGGCCGCGCCCGGTTCGGTCGTGGTGAGCGCGTTGTCGCCTTCGGTGGAAAGCGTGAACGGCTTGGTCTTGGTGGTGCCGGAGCCGACCGTATACGACAGCGTAATAGCGGAAGCGCTGGTGACGAATCCGTTCGGCGGCCCGGTGATGGTGACCGTGGGTTGGGTGTAAGTGACGACTATGGAAGCGGTGCCGGTATTACCCAAATTGTCCTTGGCCGTAACGACCAAGGTGTTGACGCCCGTCGCCAATCCCAGCGCCCTGGTATATTTGCCCGCGGCCAGGGTCATGGGTCCATTACCGCTGCCGGCCCCGGCCACGCTCACGCTGGCCACCGCGTCCGGATCGGTCACCACGGCGCTGATGTTGAAGGCCGCGTCGGCCACGGTCTGGGACGCCTGATCGATAGCGATGGCGGGCCCCGTCCTATCCACCACGATGGCCTGTTTGGAGACGGGCGACCAATTTCCCTGGTCATCGCCTTCCTGCAGGTATAGCGTATGCGTCCCGTCCGCCAGACCGTTCACCAGCGCCGATGTGCCCGACACGGGGGTGGGGTTCACCGGCATTACCGGCGTGTCCAGCCAATAACGGTAACTGCCGTTGCCGTTGGCGGCGGCCCCGGAGGCCCACTTCCACGTCACCCCCGCCGCATTGGTGGGCGAAGGCGTGGTACCCCCCGCGTTCATCACCGGGGCCAATGGCTTATCCTTGTCCAACGTCACCGTGATGCTCCTGGTGCCGGGATTGCCGGCCGAATCCGTGAAGGCGCGCGTGATGGTTTTCACCCCGTCCCCGGCCGACATGGTTTCGCTGGTCTGGGCGCTTTGGGAAACGCTGTCCACCGTCCACACCACCGACACGGGATTGCTGGTGACCGTGGACTTGTCCACCGGGAAAGTGATGGCGACGACGGGGGCCTTGGTGTCCCGGATCACCGTGACCGAGGTGGTGCCGGAGTTCCCCAGGGCATTCAGACCGGAGCGGGTGATGACGTTCTTCCCTTCCAACAGAAGAGCTTCCGAGTTGTTGGCGGTCTGAACGACCTGATCGATGCTCCACACCACTTTGATGCTGGTTTGGTTGGTGATGGTCCCGGGCAAGGGCGAAGAGATGACCACCTGCGCGGCCTTGCTGTTGCGAGTGACCGTGACAAAGGCCGAATCTTTGTTGCCGGCGGAATCCGTGTACACGCGTTTGATGGTGTTCACGCCCTCCACGGGCAGGGAGTCCGTCAATTGCGTGGTCTGGGGATTCCCATCCACGCTCCAAACCACGGCGATGGACGTCTTGTTGGTGACGGTGCCCGAAGCCGGAGAGGAGATGAGGACCTTGGGCGGCTTGGTGTCCAGGGTGACCCTGACCGTGTCCGCGCCTTTATTGCCCGCCGAGTCCACGGCCTCCCGGACGATGAGGTTCTGGCCTTCCAGCTTGAGCGTGTCCTGCAGCCTGACGGCCTGGGGCTGGCCATCCACCTTCCAGGCCACGGCAACGACGGCCTTGTTGCTGAAGGATCCTTTCAGCGGGGAGGTAATGGCCACAACGGGCGGCTTGCTGTCGAAGATGAACCTGACGCTGGCGGATCCCGCCGCGCCGTTGATGGTGGTATCGATGGTGATGGTGTCCGGACCTTCCCGGGTAACATTCACGTTACGGGTGAGGGGGATATTGTTGACCCGGTACGCCACGGTAACGGGAGAGGCGGTGACGTAAGCGCCTTCCTTGGGGCTATCGATGGCCACCAGGGGCGCGACGCTTCCCACGCGAACGAGACGCTTGGCCGTACCCACGTTGCCTTCCAGATCCTTGACCGAAAACTTGGCGGTAAAATCGCCCGCGACCGTGTACTTGCGCGCGAGGCCGACCGGGATGGACGCGCTGGTGGAATCCCAATTGGAGTCCCCGTCCAGGTCCCATTTGCATTCAACCACGCCGCCGAATTGCTGGCTCACGGAGATTGGGAAGGCGACCGTGGCGCCCACGTCGACGCTGATATCCTTGCCCACATCCAGGACGGGGGGATCATACACGACCGTGACCGTGCAGGTATCCGCAAGGGCCGCATCGCCTTTGTATTGGGCCCATACCATGGATTGCCCCGCGGCGAGGCCGGTCACCTTGCCGTCCGCCGATACCGTAGCCACATCTTCCCTGGTGCTATGCCACAACAGCAAAGGCGCCACGGTGGCGGGAAACATCCTGGCGGCGATGGCGGCGGCGGGCATGCCGGTATAGATACGCAGGGTGTCCTGCACCACCACGCTGTCCGCTTTCAGGGGTTTGCTGACCGTGACGTCGATGGCGGCCGACTTGGTGGTGTCCACGGAGGCTCTGGCGGTGATGCTGGCTTTGCCGGCCACGCCGGAGATGGCCATGCCGGTGGAGTCGACGGAAACCACGGCGGGATTGGAACTGCTCCACTTCACCTCTTGTTTGGCGGTGGGGTAAGGCATGACCATGGCCGTGAGGCGCTGGGAATCCGTTCCGCCTTCGGCCAGGGACAGGCTTTGCGGTTGGATGGCCACGCCGGTGGGCGCGTCCGGATCCCCGCCCCCGCCTTTTCCCTTGACCACGGAGACGCTGCTAGCGTTGATGGTGCCGTCGATGACCAGGTAGATTTTGGTGAAGGAAGCTCCGGAATCCGCGGACTTGGTGGCGCGGACCACGACGCGATAGGATTTCCCCATGGCATCCGGCAAGGTGAGGGCGCCGGGGGGTTGGTCCGCGCTCAAGGCGCCGTTGAAAAGGGAAACCGAACCCGATGAGTCGGGTTTGGAGACGGTGATTTCCAGCTTATCGTAGCCGGCATTGCGCAAGGAATCCGCGATGGGATGGAACTTCAATTCCGTGGCGGAAGTACCCACGGCCGGATCCGTAGTGCAGGAGAGCAAAATGAGGGCGGCCAGCAGGGCGTAGAGCGCCGCGGCTTGGAATCGTAACTTCAATGGAATACCACGGAGTCCGAGGCAACGGAAGCGGTGCGGACGGGTTGATTGAGGACGAAGTAACCCGCGGCGACGGCGGCCAGGCCTACCACGCCCGCCGTCCATAGTCCCCAATGCGAGTTGCCTTTGATGGCTGCGGTTTCCTTGCCGGTTTGGGTCTTGTCCTTGGAGGCGGATTTGCTGGGGATGACGGTGGGCCCGGGGGTGGCGGCCGTCAAGGAAGCCGCCGGAGCGCTTTGCCTGTTTCCCTGGCCGGAATCCAAACCTACCTTGGCCTGATGCTCAAAGCGCAGCCGCACCGAATTGAAGATGGCTTCGATATTATCCGAGATGTACAAGTCCATCAATTCGATGGAAGGCATCAATTTGAGCAACTGGTACATGAAGCTTTCCGCCTTGGCGCGCGTTTCCGGCTTGGCGGCATAGATAACGCTCAGATATTTGTAGGCGTAGATGCGGTCTTCCTTGGTGGGATTGGGCTGCATCTTGCGCCAGGTCTCCAGGGCCTTCACCACCATGTCGAAGTCCCCCTCGAAATAGGCCTTGCTGATTTTGGACCGTTGCAGGGAGCCGTCGTCATTGAGGCCTTCCACTCCCGCCGCCAAGGCGGATTGGACTATCAGGATCAAAAACAGGATTATCATGCGCATGCTACGTTCCTCGGTACTTACTTAGACGCCAAAGGTAGGTAAAAGGTCTCTATTTATTCCAGACGCAATCGCCAACGGGCGTGCGGGGAATTGCCTCTCTTTGCGTTTTGGACAAATTTCAAAACCGGATGCGGATTAGGGAAAGCCCGGGGTGATGCCGGTCACATCGGAAATCCGGCATTCCGGAGCGGTCAGGGAGCGCGACTATACCGCTACGGGGAATTTGATGAAGGGATGATGGGTATACCCTTCCAGCGCGAAATCCCCATGGTCCAGCTCGAAAAACGGCTTACGGTTGATGGCGAGAGTGGGCAGGCCTAGCGGGGCCCGTTCCAATTGGATTTTCACGCCTTCCACATGGTTCAGGTAGATATGCGCATCGCCCAGCGTATGCGTGAGCACGCCCGGCGCCAGATTGCACTCATGCGCGAACATGGTGAGCAATAGGGCATAGCTGGCGATGTTGAAGGGGACTCCCAAGGCCATGTCCGCCGAGCGCTGGTACATCTGCATGTCCAGACGGCCGTTGGCCACGTAGAATTGGAAGAATGCGTGGCAGGGCGGCAAGGCCATCTGATCCAGATCGGAAACGTTCCAGGCGCTCACGATGATGCGGCGGGAATCCGGGTTCTTCTTGATGGTGTCCAAGGCTCCCTGGATCTGATCCACGGCCTCTTTGCGGTATTGGCCCGTGAGTTTGTCTTCCACGTACTTGGGCCACTTGCGCCATTGATAGCCGTAGATGGGGCCCAACCCGCCGTCCTCGCGCGCCCAGGCGTTCCAGATGGGCGTGTATTGCTTGAGGCCGTCGTTGATGTTGGTGGACCCTTTAAGGAACCAGAGCAGCTCCCGCAGGACGCCGTCGAAGAGCACCTTTTTGGTGGTGAGAAGAGGAAAGCCTTGGCGCAAATCGTATTTGGCCTGCAAGCCGAACAGGGACAGGGTGCCGGTTCCGGTGCGGTCCTGTTTCTTTTCCCCGGTTTCCAAAACCAGCCTCAGGAGATCCAGATATTGTTTCATGGGATGGGGAAAAGATAGGAATCATAGCGGACCTTGGCCGCGCCAGTCTCCTCCCTCGCACGTTTCCAGCATGTCCCGGGATGCCACCCACACGAACTCCAGACAGCCGATGGCGGCGTTGAAGGCGGGCTCGCAAGCCAGGCGGCAACCGCGGCGCAAGGCTTCCTGCAAACCCGCGGGCCAGCTGCGCAGGGACGGCGAGGCTTGGACGGCAACCTGCGCTTCCGGCCGCAACGCGCCGCGAGAGTTGTAAGCGGGCTTGGTCTCCAACTGCAAGTCCGGATGCAGGCCGTGCGTCTCCATGAGGCTGGGCCAGGCGTGCACCTCTTCCGTACGGATGGACAGGTTCTCCCTGCCGATGACGAAACCGATGCCGTTCCGCTCCATGTAACGGATCATGCCCGTCCACAAAAGACGCGCGGACTTGGCCTGATCGCTGCCGGAGGCGAGGGTGGGAACGCCCATCTCCAGAATGCCTTCCCGCGAATAGCGCAGCGCGGTAAGAAGCGGCGAAAGCTGAAAACGCCCGGACGCCAGGGGATTGCGGATGGGGTTGCTCCCGTCCAGCCGCATGAGCCGGCACACGCCGCGCAAGGCGCCATCGAACGAACGCAGCATCAGGAACTCGCAGAAGGGAACCGCGGGCGGAGAGTGGATGCCTTCCGAGTTGGAGGCATGGATGCCGGACGCGCGCTCCAAAGCCAGGCACTCCTCCAGCGCGCCTATGTCGGCGGCAAGGGACAGAGAGTGCCCGGAAAGGCGGAGGCCCGCCGGGAACAATCCGGAGGTGGGCCGGGTCCGCGCATTGGAACCGTTCGGGCCGGACCGGACGGTCGATGGGGTTTCCATTTTCATCATGTTAAAGTCCTTATCATGCAAAGGGTTTGCGAAGTCCCGCCTGCCTTCTTCCAAGTTACCGCTCCGATGTTGCAGCCGCGTTAGCGCAGGGAAAGCACCCTGTTTCGATCCGGTTTCCTTCCAGGTCCGGTAGCTTGGGAGAGACGGGAGCGCGCGAGGCCGGTAAGCGACAGCATGATCCGGGTCGCGGCGGCTTTCCCATGGGCATTCCCACCGGTAATCCCGCGGTGTCGTGCCCTGGATGCTACCCCTTATGTTGATAGATAAAGTCCAAAAAAGGGGATTCCGGGGTGTTACCGTGCCGTTGCGGTTAAGTTACCGGGAGGTTAACCCTGTGTAAAACAGCTATAAACATATGTTGGGACAATGTTTATAGCCCCCAAAGAACGCGCTTTGCGCTGGAGGGAAGGCCGGCCGGGACGCGTCGGACGTCCGCGCTTAAAGAGGCCGGTAAGCGGCGGGAAGCGTTCAGGCCTCGTGGCGTTTCTCTTCCGGGAGGGGCGCGCGGTTCTTCAAGTCATCCGCATGGTGCTTGATCACGCGCGCCTGCACGTGGAAGATGACCTCTTCGGCCACATTGGTGGACAAGTCCCCGATGCGTTCCAGGTTGCGGCTGATGCGGAGCAGCTCCAATGCCATCTCGATGGAGGTCTTGTCGCTCTTGACCATCTGGATGGCTTCCCGCGTATTGGCGCGGTTCAACTCGTCGATGATATCGTCCGTTTCCAGGACGGTGCGGGCCAGTTGGAGGTTTTTGGTGAAGAAGCTTTCGCAAGCGTCGTGCAACATGGCCTGGCCGATGGCGATCATCTTGGGCAGCTCGAGGAGACTGGTCTTCTGGTCGTACCCGACAAAGCTGATGGCGGACTGGGCGATGTTGACGCAATGATCCCCGATGCGTTCAAGATCGTTGTTGATCTTCTGGATGGCGAGCATGAAGCGCAAGTCGATGGCCACGGGTTGGAACAGGGCGAAGAAATCCGCCACCCCGTGATCGATATCGATTTCCAGGTTGTTGATGGCCCGTTCGTTCAGGAAGGTCTTCTCGGCCAGCGACTTGTCCTGCTCCAGCAACGCGCGCGTGGCGTAAGCGAGGGACTCCTGGGCCAGCCGGGACATCTTTTCCAATGTCGCCTTGAGATTGTTCAGCTCTTTCTCGAAATGACGTTCCATCTGTACTCCTGTTTCCTTGGCGACTCCACTGCCCTTTTGTAAGCG
Organism: Fibrobacteria bacterium; assembly: GCA_025360005.1. Lineage (GTDB taxonomy): Bacteria > Fibrobacterota > Fibrobacteria > UBA11236 > UBA11236 > Chersky-265. Next base: position 63,373 of record JANYDA010000054.1, on the reverse strand, counting down.
CTGGCCCGTCGAGCGCTTCCGGCGCTCGTAAGGGCCTGCGCCACTATCCGAATCTGCCGGTTACGTAGTCCTCGGTCTGCTTTTCCTTGGGAGAGGTGAACATCCTCTCCGTAAAGTCGAATTCCACTACTTGTCCCATATAGAAAAAAGCCGTGTAGTCGCTTACCCGCGCCGCCTGCTGCATGTTGTGCGTGACGATAACGATGGTATAGGTGCTCTTAAGTTCATAGATCAATTCCTCGATCTTGGCCGTGGCGATGGGATCCAGGGCGCTGGCCGGCTCGTCCATGAGCAGCACTTCCGGATCCACGGCCAAGGCGCGCGCGATGCACAGCCGCTGCTGCTGGCCGCCGGAAAGGGCGAAGGCGCTTTTCTTGAGCTCATCCTTCACCTCGTCCCAGAGCGCGGAGCGGCGCAGGCTGGTTTCCACCAGTTCGTCCAGCTTGGACTTGTCCCTCAATCCGTGGATGCGCGGGCCGTAGGCGACGTTGTCGTAGATGGACTTGGGGAAGGGGTTGGACTTCTGGAAGATCATCCCCACCTTCTTGCGGAGCTGCACCTCGTCCACCTTCTTGTTGTAGATGTCGACGTTGTCGACGAAGACGGATCCCAGGATCTTGACGTTCTCGATCAAATCGTTCATGCGGTTGAGGCTGCGCAGGAAGGTGGATTTGCCGCAGCCCGAAGGGCCGATGAGAGCGGTGACCTTGTAGGCCTTCATGTCCAGGTTGATGCCCTTGAGGGCGTGCTTGCTGCCGTAGTGGAGATTCAGATCCTTGGTGTAGAGCTTGGCGTATTGCGGTGCGGTTTCCATGGAACTCCGTGTTAGTGGCGTTGGCCCTATCGAGTGCTTGAGGCACTCGGCAGGACAACGCTTGTAAATGTTCGTGGCGTTGGCCCTATCGAGGCTTGAGGCACTCGACGGGACAACGCTTGAAATGTTCGTGGCGTTGGCTCTATCGAGTGCTTGAGGTACTTGACGGGCCAACGCATTTTCGTTTATGCGAATACCCGGCGCTTTCGCAACCGGTACCGCATGAAGATGGCTGAAAAATTAAGCGTGAAGGTCAGCAGCAGAAGCACCAGGGTGGTGGCGTACTGGATGCCCATGGTCTTCTCCACGTCCGTGGATTGCGTGGTCATGATATAGAGATGGTAGCCCAGCTCCATGAACTGGTCCGTGAAGGTATGCGGCAGGTTGGGCAGGAAGTAGGCCGCGCCGGTGAACAGGATGGGGGCCACTTCGCCCGCGCCGCGGCTCACCGCCAGGATGGCGCCGGTCAGGATGCCGCCGATGGAATTGGGCAATACCACTTTCCAGATGGTCATCCATTTGGTCACGCCCAGGGCCAGGGAGGCTTCCCGTAACTCCCGCGGTACGGTCTTGATGGCCTCTTCCACGGAGACGATGACCACGGGCAGGGTCAGCAAGGCCATGGTGAGGCTGGCCCACAGGATATTGGGCTGGCCCCAATGCAGTTGCCCTTGATAGAAGAGGGAATCCATGCCCTTGCCGGTGAATTGGATGAAGAACCCCAAGCCGAACAGGCCGAAAACCACGGCCGGGATGCCTGCCAGGGTATTCACCGCGAAGCGGATGAGCTTGGCGAAACGGGATTGGCGATGCACGTATTCGCTGAGGTAAATGGCCGTGATGGTGCCGATGGGGACGCCGAACATGGACATGATCATCACCAGCAGGAAGGTCCCAACGATGGCGGGGAAGATGCCGCCTTCGGTCATGCCTTGGCTGGGCGCTTGCGTGAGGAAGGTCCAGGTGAGATGGCTATGGCCGCCCCAGACGATGGTCCCCATGATCCAAACCACCGCGGCCACGGCCACCAAAGCGCAGCCGGCCGTAAAGGCCACCACCGCTTTTCCGATCAGGTCTTTGGTCCGGGCCATGGTTTAGGCTCCCTTGAACTGCTTCAGCAGCCGGGTGCGGACGAAGAATTCCGCGATGGCATTGAGGCTGAAGGAGATGATGAAAAGCAAGGCGCCCACGAAGAAGAGGACGCGGTAATGCACGTCCCCGAAAACCACTTCGGCCATTTCCGCGCCGATGGTGGCGGAAAGCGTGCGCACCGGATCCAACAAGGAGGGCGACAGCAGGGCCGCATTGCCCGTGGCCATCAGCACTATCATGGTCTCGCCGAAAGCGCGGCCGAAGCCCAGGATTACGGCGGCGAAGATGCCGGGCGTGGCGGAAGGCAGGACCACGAAGAGGGCGGTTTCCCAACGGGTGGCCCCCAGGGCCAGGCTCGCTTCCGTCATCACCTTGGGAACCGCGTTCAGGGCGTCCTCGGATACGGTATAAATGATGGGGATGACGGCCAGGGCCATGGCCACACCGCCCAGGAAGGCGTTGAGGCGGAACTGGTAGCCGAAAAGATTCTGCAATACGGTGGCCATGATGACCAGGGCGAAAAAGCCCACCACCACGGACGGGAAGCCCGCCAGGATTTCGATGACGGGTTTCATGAACTCGCGCGACCACTTGGGCGCGAAGAAGGAGGTGAACAGGGCGGCGAAGATGCCGATGGGTCCGGCCAGGAGGAGGGCTATCAGGGTAACCTTCAAGCTACCCAGGAAAAGCGGGGCCAGCCCGTACTTGGGCTCCAGGGACACCGGTTGCCAATCCTTGACGAGCAGGTGCCTGGCCCGGAAGGGGACCTGCTTCTGTTCCAGTTCGGGATGTTCCACGGCCAGGGGGGCGCCCGGTTCTTCACCGTAGGTTTCGGAAGCGCCCACGTCCGCCTGTACCGGGGTGACGGTGGCCTTGCCTGTGAAAAGCGGGATAGCTTCCCGGAACACGAAAACGAAAATCAGGCCGATGAAGATCAAGGAGACCAGGGCCACGCCCTGGATGGATTTCTCGATGGCCATTTCACCCAGGCGCATGGGTTTGCGCATGGTGAGGACCTTGCGCGCGGAGGCGTCCGGCATGCGCGCCGGCACGGCGGGCAATGCCTCAACCGCAAGGGATACCGGGGCGGCGCCGGAAGGCGGCGCTGCCCCTTTGGATTCGGCCGCGCTCTTATCCGCTTCCCCATGCGCCGGCTTGGGCGGCTCTGGCCGCTCCGGCCTTGAAGGCATCGGGGTCGACATACGGAATCCTTTCAGCACCGGTTCCCCGGGGGCTCTTACGGTTTTGCCGCGGCCTTATTTGACGGGGAAATAACCGACCTGGGCGACTACCGCCTGCCCCTCGGAGCTGAGCGTCCAGTCGATGTACTTCTTGATCTCGCCCGTGGGCCGATTCCGCAGGTACATATACAGGTAGCGGGTCAGCGGATAGCTGCCGTCCTTGATGGTCTCGGCGGTGGGAGCAACGCCCGCGGAGGCCTCATCCTTCTTGATCTTGGCGAACTTGATCCCCTTGCCATACGCGGCGCCGCCATAACCGATGCCGAACTTGTCCTTGGCCACCGCGTTCACCACCGCGGCGGTGCCGGGCAGGGATTGCATGGTCGAGGTATAGTCCTTGCCCATCAGCACGTTGTCGCGGAAGAAAACGTAGGTGCCGGAATTGTTCTCGCGTCCGTACACGACGATTTTGGCGTCCGGTCCGCCCACATCCTTCCAATTGGTGGTGGCGCCGGTGTAGATGGCCAAAAGCTGCTGCAAGGACAAAGCCTCGACGGGATTCTGGTCGTTCAGGTAAACGGACAAGCCGTCCTTGGCCGCCTTGATTTCCACGCCCAGCGAGCTGTAACGGGACTTCAGGTTTTCGCGCTCGCTCGCCTTCATGGGGCGGGACGCGTCGCAGATATCCGTGGCTCCGTTGATGAGGGCGGAGATGCCGGTTCCGGAACCGCCGCCCGTGACCTGGAGGACCACGTCCGGATGCGCGGTCATATAGGTTTCCGCCCAGCGCTGCGCCATGATGACCATGGTGTCCGACCCTTTGACGGTGATAGTGGTCTTTGCGGATGCGGCCACGGCCAGGGAAAGGGCGGCGGCTCCCATCAGGATTGTTTTTCTCATTCCATAACTCCTTATGCGATTATTCATTTCGTTTCAACTTCCCTCCCCCATGCGGAGGAGGGACAATGGCTAGAACTTCACCTGCGCGCGGGCGGTGAAGACGTTATCGTTCAAATCCTTGGAGAAGGCGCCCGTGGAAGCCTCTTCGTTGGTGATCATGTCGTAGTAAGCGGTCAACTTGACGTTGGCATCCCAGAAGTAGATGAGGCCGAGTCCCAGCGTAGTGTACTGGAGATCCGCGGAGCCCAATTTCGCATTGGCCGCAACGCCTACATCGGAGCCTTTCACATCGGTATTGGGATCATATACATCGTACTTCACCACCGTTTGGAACATGCTGCCCAGGTTCTGGATCCAGCTGGCATACCAGCCCATGAAGTTGCGCTCGTACATGGGAATGACCGAGGTTCCATAGGGTTGGCTGTTGCCGGCGGTGCCGATGGTCTTGCCGGAAAGGTATTCGCCGCGCACGGAGGTTCCGCCCAGGATATCCCCGATGACGGGGATGGAGTAGTAGATCTGCAGATCGGCGCCCATCACGTTCCGATCGTAGGTTTTATTCTTGGAGCCGAGGCCCGTGCCGAAGGATGTTCCGGACAGGGTATACAGGGTGTCGTTCACTCCCAGGAGATAACCCTGGTAATACGATACGCCGCCGTCGATGGCCAGGTTGAGGTCGTTGAAAGGGAGCTTAAAGCCCGCGCGTCCGATGAAGTCAAAGGTGCTGTCGATTTCATCGCCCGTGCCGGCTACGACGCCCGCGCCGGTGCCGTACCCGGCCGTGCCGGAATACAGGCCGCCTTTGAGATTCAGGTACTGGAGGAACCCCATCTTCTCGGTAGGATTGATTTCCAGCTTGAGGCCCAGGTCCTTTTCGTTCTTGAAGACGGTCTGGTAGACGCGGGTCCGCTCCGGGGCTTCATGGGCCGAGGAGGAGTAGGGGATTTCAAAACCGAAGGGACGATCCATCAATCCGAAAGCCAGGGTGAAGGTGTTGAGCCAGGGCTCTTTCAGGATGACTTCGGCGTCCTTGAGGACAACGCCGCTGGGAACCGCCTCAAACTCCATGACGTACTGGCTGGTACCCGCATCATAGGTGGTCTTTAGGCGGACGCGGCGGAGTTGCAAGCGTTGGTTGGAATTGGCGGGGAAACCGCCGCCGGCGAAACCGCCCGCCGCGGATCCGTTGGTATCAGCATACTGGTATTGGGCCTGGATGTAGCCCCCCACCTTCAACTTGGCGAGTTTGTCCACGGTTCCCTTGGTTTCCAGGTAGCTTTCGTTCAATCCATCCACTTGGCCTTTGAGGTTGGAAAGCGCCTCTTCCTGAGAAGGTGCGGCGGTTCCCGCGGGCTGATCGGTTTTGGTGGTGTCGCCATCCGCTGCTTTCGCGGCGCCGTAGGCCAAGAGCAGGAGGGACAGTAGCATCGACTTATTCATCATTTCTCCTAAAGTAAAGTTCAAAAAAGCAAGCATGGAAAAGTCATACCCGGGTGTTTCAATCCTGTTTCAGAGGGGTTTCCGACCGGACATGCCCCGCTCTCCCAGACCTCGGTTTTTCCATGGGTGAGAATCTGGAAATCATCCGTTACAATTCCATTGCGGCCCCATTTCAATCCCGCGTAATCAGGAAACCCAGCGCCAGCCCCGCAAGCTACGGGAAAGCGGCGGCCGGCCCGCCTGCGTAACATCTCCGTTTCGGTAACGGCCATGATACAGAACGGTTTCAGGAGCGTTTCACAAGCCCAAAATGGCCTTTCCAGGAGGGATCCTGGCCGTGCGAGAGCTTATACTATGGGAAATGGAAACCATGGCCGAAACCTGAACGAGGATACCCGGGTCTTGATTGGCGCAATCCCCGGCCCGGAACGATGTTGGAAAAAATCCTGCACGCATATTTGAAGTGGTCCGGCAAGGGATACCTGGTGCCGTTCCTGAATGGTTTGTCGCATCTGGGCCGGCCTTCGACGGTGGCCTTCCCCATGGAGTTGATGGAACAGGGCCTGGCCATCATGCTTTCCGGCCTCAACAATACCATGGCCATCCAAAGCAACCTGGATTGGATCTGGCCCTTATGGGTGGAACGCCAGGTGGATCCGGACGGGGAGGAGTTCATCCCCACCGCCATCAACCTCATCAAAACCAATCTCACCTGCCGCAATTGGACCTCGCTGGGGCTGGAGGACAGTCCGCGCGAAGCCATGATCGATCCCGTGGGCATGCTGACGCTCCAGCCTTACGGCTGGTCCGTATTCCCGTATCTGCGCATCGATGGGCGCAGCCATCTCCCGCCCCGCTTCATCCCCCGCTGGCAGGCCGCACAGAAACTTTCCGAAGGATCGCTCCCCTGCGTCATCACGCGCTATGAAATCGATCCCGCGGTGGAATGGCATTCGGAGGCCATGGCGCTCGGGCTGGGCGGCGAGGAATACCTGGGCTTCTCGCATACCATCCGCAACCGATCTCCGGATCATCTGTCCCTGCGTTTCGGGCTGGCCATCCGCCCCTATAACATGCTGACCATGGGCCACATCAATTCCATCCGCTACCAGGATCGCCTGTGGCGCCTCAACGGTCGCAATGGCCTGCTGCTGCTGGACGAGCCCCACCGCGTGGTGATCTCCGATCGCCATCACGGCGATCCGCTCCTGCGCGACGTGCTCATCGCCGGCCGCACCAGCCTCAAGTCCAAGTCCGGCGTGGCGTGCGGGCAGGCGGAATGGGATCTGGAATTGGCGCCCGGAGAAACGCGCGTCATCGACGCCTTGGGGATCCTGGGCGGCAAGGGAAGCAAGGCCGCCAAGGTCCCGCCCCTGCAATTGACCGGCATCACCCGCAAATCCCACAACGATGCGCGCGCGCGCCAAGTCCAGCGCTGGCGCGATTTGCAAGCGGACGGGCTCCGCATCCGCCTCCCGGAGGCGCGCCTGGAGGAAGCTTTCCTGGCGGTCAAGAACCACCTGCACGTGTTCGACGACGGCGATCATTTCTCGCCCGGCACCTTCCTGTACCACAGCCATTGGTTCCGCGACTCCGCCTTCATCGCGCTGGCCTTCGAGAACCTGGGATACGGATCGCGCGTGGAGCCCAAGCTGCGCCGGTATCCGCGCCTGCAGGCCAGGGACGGGTTCTTCAAGAGCCAGCGCGGCGAATGGGACAGCAATGGCCAGGCAATGTGGACCCTGGTGAACCACGTGCGGCGCGGCGGCAACCCGGACCTTTTGGAAATGTTCTATCCCTCCCTGATCAAAGGCGTCAAGTGGATCGATAAGATGCGGAAAAGCACCCTGGGGGCGCCCTCCCCGCATTACGGCCTTTTGCCGCCGGGATTCTCGGCGGAGCATTTCGGCCCCAACGACCATTATTATTGGGATAACCTGTGGAGCCTGGCAGGCCTGGAAGCCGCGCGCTGGGCCGCGTCCAAGCTGGGTAACACGCGCGATACAGAATGGATCTCCGGCATCCTCCGCGAATACCGCGGCGACGTGGACGCGTCCATGGACTGGGCCTGGAAGAAATGCGGGCGGAAGGCTCTGCCCTGCTCGCCCTATCGTTCCCTGGATTCCGCCGCCATCGGCAACCTGGTGGGGGTGACGCCCCTGGACATCGTGGATCCCGAAGCGCCTTGGCTGCAAGGGACCGTCGCCTACCTGATGGACAGTAACCTGCGCGACGGCCTCTTCTTCCAGCGCATCGTCCATACCGGGCTCAACCCCTACCTCTCCGTCCAATTGGCGCGCGCGTTGATGGCGGCCGGGGACGGGCGCTGGTTCGCCATCCTGGAAGCCCTGGTGCGGCGCGCTTCGCCCACCTATGCCTGGCCGGAAGCCATGCATCCGCGCATGTTCGGCGGCTGCATGGGCGACGGCGATCACGGCTGGTCGGCGGCGGAATTCGTCAACCTCATCCGCGAGATGCTGGTTTCCGAACGGGGCGGAACGCTGCGCCTGGCGGAGGCTGCGCCCGTGAAATGGTTCAAGCCGGGCATGCATCTGGAGGCGATGGGCGCGCCCACGCCCCACGGCACCGTGAACTTCAGCCTCAAGCAAGGGCCGGTGGCCGCCTTTCTCACCTGGAGCGTGCATCGGAAGGCGCATCAGGACGCGGCGCCCATCCAATTCAACTTGCCCGCGGCCTCCGGCCTGGCGCCGGAATTCCCCTACCCCATCACGGACGGTTTTTACCGCCTGGTTCTGCCCGGCGATACCGGGAACCTGACCTTCCCCACCGCGCGCGCGCAGGCGGCGCAGACCGGGAACCCCGGAAAGCAAAGGATCCAACATGCATAATCCCGAAAACTTCCGCGCCGGCATCCGCAAGGATCTGGAGGCGTTTGTCCGCAGCCAGGAAGCGCGGCTGGGAGGGAGCGCGGGGCAGGACGTGCTCAAGATGGATCTGCATTGCCATGATCGCAACAGCGACGTTCCCGACGAGACCCTGGGCCGCATCCTGCGCGTGCCGGAAACCTAGCTGCCCACCGCCAAGCTGATCCGCACCCTCAAGGCCAATGGCGCGGATGCGATCACGATCACCAACCACAACAACGCCCGCAGCTGCTGGCAGGCGCAGGACCGCGGCGAGGACGTCCTCTCCGGCGCCGAGTTCAGTTGCACCCTGCCGGATCTGGATATCGGCGTGCATGTACTCACCTTCGGGTTCACGCCGGAGCAGGAGCCCAAGCTGAACCGGTTGCGCAAGAACCTGTACAAATTCCTGGAATTCACCTCGGCGGAGGACATCCCCACCGTGCTGGCGCATCCCCTGAACTTCTACAGCCCGCGCGGCCTGCCTTCCCTGGACCTGATGGATCGCTTCGCCGTGCTCTTCGAACGTTTCGAGGGCGTGAACGGCCAGCGCGAATCCTGGCAGAACCTGCTGACCATCACCTGGCTGGAGGGGCTGGATCAAGAAGCCGTGGAAGCCGCCGGCAAGCGCGCGGGCATCCGCCCGGAGGATTTTTGCGCGCAGCCCTGGCGCAAGCGCATCACAGGCGGATCGGATTGCCATATGGGCATCTTCCCCGGTTCCACGGGCACGCTTTTGCACGCCCCGGACTGGCGCAGCCGCGGCCTCACCCGCGCGCAAGCCGCCTTGCAGGCCTTGCGCGACGGGGACATGGGGCCCTACGGCGCGCATTGCGAAGAGGAAAAACTCAACGTGGCCTTCCTCGATTATTTCTGCCAGGTAGCCCTGCACATGGAGGATCCCGGCCTGTTGCGCCTGCTCCTGCATCGCGGAACCACCTCGGAAAAACTCCAGGCCCTGGCCATCGCCAACGGCATGTTCGAACTGCGCCGCCACCGTTATACTTCGCGCTTCCTGGGGCTGTTCCATGAATGCCTGCAAGGCCGCAAGCCGGGCTGGTTCGTGCAACTGATGACCAGCCAGGATTACAAGCCGCTGCTGGGCCAGATGGAGGCCATCGCCAACGCGCGGGCGCATTCCCCGGAACGATTGGTGCAGACGCTCAGCACGGCCTTGCCCGCCATGTTCAACCAGCTCACCTCGCTGCTTACCGATCGCGTCAAGGCCAAGGTGAGGCGCATGGAAGAGAACGGCATGCCTAATGGCTTCGCCGATATCCTGGGTAAGATCGAACTGCCCACCCATTTCCGCGCCTTGATGGGACAAACTTCACAGACGCGCGAGTCCCGCGGCAAAGAGCCCGCCGGCATCGATCTCGGCAAATGGAGCGACGGTCTTCCTTTCCCGGCGCTGGCGGCCGTGGTGTTGGGCGGATCGGCCTTCGCCGCTTCCAAGGTCCTTTACGGCAAACGGCCGTTCGTGGAAGGCTTCGCGCGCAGGCTGGGCAAATACGAACATCCCAAACGCGCGCTGTGGATCACGGACACCCTGGAGGATCGCAACGGCGTATCGCACGTGCTCCAAGCCATGCTGGGCGAAGCCCGCAGGCGGGACCTGCCCGTGGATTTCCTCGCCTGCGCCACCGGCAAGCCGGGCGGCCTGCAAAGCGGCGATCACCTGCTCCTGTTGCCTGCGGTATCCGAGTTCACCCTGCCGTTCTACCAGGACCAGATCATCCGCCTGCCGGGCATGCTGGAATTGCAGAAGGCCTTCCTGGAAGGCGGTTATGATCGCGTCATCTGCTCTACGGAGGCGCCCATGGGCGCGCTCGCCTTGTACCTGAAGCATGCCTTCAACGTGCCCGCCTATTTCTATACGCATTCCGATTGGCTCGATTTCGCGCGGCGGGTGCTGCGGTACGATAAACGCAAGATCGATCGCCTGCGCCGCTTCCTGCGCGCTTTCTACAAACGTTTCGACGGCGTGTTCCTGCTCAACTCCGAGCAGCGGGAAAGTTTCGCGGCCCAATCCATGGGACTGGCGCCGGAGCGCCTGCATCTGACCGCGCATTGGGGCGATGCGAAATTCCACCCCCGCGCGGCGGCCAAGGCCACCGTCTATCCGGACGGCGGCAACGGCCCGGTATTGCTCTATGCGGGCCGCCTCAGCGAGGAAAAAGGCGTGCTGGACATTCCGGAAATCTTCCGCGCCCTCAAGGCCCGCATTCCCGACGCACGCCTGGCCTTCGCGGGCGCGGGACCGTGCCTGGATCGCTTGCGGGCCGCCTGCCCGGAGGCGGCTTTCCTGGGTTGGCTCGACGCCGATCGCCTGGCGGAAGCCTACTCCGCGGCGGATCTGTTGATCCTGCCTTCCTGGTTCGACACCTTTTCCTGTTCGCTGCTGGAAGCCTTGGGGTGCGGATTGCCCGCGGTGGCTTTCGATACCAAGGGACCGCGGGACATCCTGGCGGGGGAAAGCGGCGGACTGTTGGCGGAAAGCGCGGCGGAGATGGCCACCTTGGCGGCGGACCTGCTGGAGGACCCGGATCGTTTGCAAACCTTGCGGCAAGCGGCGTTGCGGCGCGCGGCCGAATACCGGCCGGAACCCATCATGGACAATTTGTTGCGGGATCTGGATCTGGCTGAAGGAGGGAGCGCCAAGGCCAAACCCATCCTGGGCCGCAGGAACGGGAACCGAAAAGCGGCGGGCGCGGAAATGGACTTGCATCAGAACCAGGCCTTTATCGGCGAGTTGCTGGCGCTGATGGGCGGATAAACGGGTGCCCGGCTTTCCTCCGCATAGCGGATGGATGTGAAGGATGGACGCGGCCGATGACAATCCGGGATACCCGCTCCTGGATATGCACGTCCATCCTTCTTTACCCTGGATAGGCGCCGCTTGGGGTCGCCGGATTCAGGGCTTCAGGCCCGCGGCCTTTGCATCCGCCGCCCGGGGAAAGGATCCCGTCCCGCCGCCCACGTCCGGCTTCCGCGGCTACGGCGCCGTATGCTACGAAACCTACCTGTTACGTCCGGAATCCGCGCGCAAGCGTCTTTTCCGGAGCTTGGGTTCCCTCCGGCTCCGTTTTGAAGCGACGGGCACGCGGCTGCTGCTCTCCGCCTCCGATCTGGATCCGGCCGCGGTCTCGCGGGGAGGCGAAGCCTGCTTCCTGGCGGTGGAATCGCTCCGCTATCTGCGCGACCCCGCGGACGCGGCGCTGCTTTGGAGAAGCGGCGTCCGTTCCCTGCAGCCCATCCACTTCCTGGATACCCGCTGGGGCGGTTCCTCCCGCGAGGGCGTGCTGCCGGAAAGCCGCACCGGCCTCACCGGGTTGGGACGCGAGATGCTGGCGGAAATGGCCCGCCTGGGGATCATCCTCGACATAGCGCATATGAGCCGCCGCAACGCGGAAGCCTGCCTGGCGGAATACCCGGGTCCGGTAATGTGCTCGCATACCGGATTGCAAAGCCTCCAGGATGTGGGCCGCAATCTGCCGGAGGAGTGCGCGCGGGAGATCTTCCGCCGCCGGGGTATCGTAGGCGTTACCTGTTGGCGGCATTTGCTGGGGCCCGATCCCCTCGCGGCCAGACGCACCGGCACCGCGCGCGCCGCCTGGACCCGCGCCTATTGCGCCACCGTAGCCGCCTTCGCCCGCCTGTACCCGGACGCGCGCGTATGCGTGGGATCCGATCGCGGCGCACCTATCAGGGCTCCCGCCTGGTTCTACGGCCCGGGGCACTTGGCGGAAATGGAAACCTGCCTGCGGGGCGAAGGTTGGGATCGCGATCGCTTCCGCGCATTCCTATCCGGCCATGCGCTGGAATTCCTGGCGCGGTCGCTGCCCGCTTGAAGCCGGCATACAGGTACATTAGCATTCCCATTTCCGTTTTTAATTTTTCATTTTGAATTTTTCATTTGCTTCCCGATCCGCTTGCCGGCGGAGAAAGCACCAGCACGTAAGGGAATGCCGCCGCCACCGATTCCGGGAGCAAAGGCAGCTTAACATACTCGCGCCGCCGCCATTGGGCCCAGAGGTCCAGGCTATTGGCGCTGAGCAGCCATCCGTCCTGGCCCCCCAGCAAGGCGAAATGATTCCCGTCGGGATCCGCCAACTCGGAGATATGCCGCGCCACCGCGCCATAGGTGACGGCGTGGGGCTTGCCGGTGACCGGATGCGCGGTCTTGCAAACGGTTTGCGAGGATCCTTCCGCGGCGGCATCGCCGAAAACGAAGCAGCGTCCTACCAGCGGCAAGGCCCGCAACGGATGGGCGGGACGAATGCGATGCAATATGCCCCAGGTAGGATACTTGCGCCAGCGGGGATAGGCGACCAGCACGCCTTTGCGCAGGGATTCCAACAGGGTAGGCCCGGGATCACGCGCGAGCTCTTCTTCCAGCACGCGGTAGAAAGCCTCCGAAGCCAGCAGGTAACCCGTCAACGCCTTGCCGTACCCGCTTTCCAGGTACGGGACAGCGAAGGCATGCACGATAAGCTGGAATGCGGAAGCCCCGCGGGAGACGGCGCGATAGCTCCCGTCCCATTCCGCCAGGCAACGCAGCATGGTCCCGATGCGCGCGGCGGGCGCTCCCGCCATGGCCTGTTCTATGCGGGCGGAGAGCAGGCTGCGCACGCGATCGCAGGAAGCGGAATGCACGTCCGCCTGGATGGCCTTGATGCGCTCCAGGGTAACGTCCCGGCTACCGGTGAGCAGGGCGCGGATGCGATCGTGCCTGTCCCCGGGCGGGAAGAGGTAACCCACCGGGAACTCCGTGCGCGCCGGCAGGTTGTTGGCGGAAACCGCGAACCCGTCGGGAGGATTGCTCCGGCCGGGAAGCGAAGAGGCATCGGCCAAATGGGACCAGGCCCGATCGGAATCTTCCGGTTGCGTGAGCAGGTCTACGGGAATCCCCCGCATGCGCCGGGGCAGGCGCACGGCCATCAATTGCCCCACGTTGCCATCGGCGTCGGCATAGACCACGTTCATGCCGGATACGGCATAGCCGTGGAAAGCCGCCCTGAAGGAGGGCCAATCGACGGACCGGTTGGCGGCCAGGAAAGCGGAGATCTCGTCGCTGGGCAAGTGCCCCATCCAGCGCAGGGAAATGGCCGATCCCCGATAGCTTTTCAGGAAAGGCGCGTCGCTTATGACGGGCCCGTAACGGGTATGCCGCAATCGGATCTCCTTGGGAAACCAACCGCGCACATGGATGGTTTCCTCGCGCATGCTGAAGGCCTCCCGCGGCAAGGATCCCACGTCCACCAGATCGCTGCTGGCCGCATACATGTTGGTCGCGCCCCAGGCGATACGGCGGTTGCGCCCCAAGGCCATGAACGGCAGGCCCGGCAGCATAAGGCCAACCAGGTGGTAGGATGGGGAACGGTAACCCGCCAGCAGCCAGACATTGGGCGAGATGACGCCGAGATGGGGATCGCTGGCGAGCCAAGCTCCGCCATCCGCCGCCGTGGCCGCGAAGGAATTGCTGCCGCTGCGGATCACCTTGCCCAGCAGGCGCGGCAGGTAGGCGTCCCAGGCGCCGGGCGTGAAGCTGGCCGGGGAAGCCAGCCCCAGATCCAGGATTTTCCCCCATACCACCCGCCACACGTGGGCGCGCCGCAGTCCCAGGATCTCCAGCCACAGCACCCAGTTCACGTCCGCGCCCGCCAGGCGGGAAACCCACAGCACGTCTTCCACGCTCCAGTCCGCCACGGGAATGCGCAAGAGGATGAACTCCAGGGGCCTTTTGCGCATCCGTTTTTGGTACGCGTTCACGCCGCCCACATAACCTTGCAGCCATTCGGCCGTAGCCGGCGGCAGCCCGGCCCGGATGGCCGGAACCGCCAGGCCCAGACCCAGGCTACGCAGGGAATGATCCAACCTGACCGCGAAGGGCCCCAGCAATTCCGACAAGGTGCCGCGCGCCAGGCGGCGCGTGATTTCCATCTGGCCCAGGCGCAAGTGCGCATGCACCATGCCCAAGGCGAAAGCCGCGTCCAGATCGGTATCGCCTTCCACGAAAGGGATCTGATGTTTATCGAAACGCACGCGTACGCAGGCGCCCAAGGGCAGATCGGCGGTGGGGAAATCGGAGAGCCGTTCCTTTAAGGATCGCTTGCGAAGGCCCAGGCCCAAGGAAAGCGACAGGATCGCGGCGCGGATGAGGAGGGGGATCCCTTTCGCCAGCCAAGCCGAAAGCCGCCGGAATGCGGCGGCCGGTGTGCGTCTCAAGCCATGACCTTGGATCCCGGGAATGGCTTGGGTATCCGGGGGCCGGGGCCAGGCGGCGGGGATTCCTTGGCGTCCTTCCCCTCCAGGTAACGCAGGCGTTCCTCCACGGCCTCCTGGAGCCCGCCCGCCAGGGTTTTCCGATCGGCGCCGGAAAGCGGCTCCGGAGCGAAGGCTATTTCCGCGCGCATCCCGGGCATGCGGAACAGGTTCAGGAAATGCGGCAGGAAAGCCGCATCGCCCCACCAGCACATGGTGAATGCCGCCGGCGGGAATCCCGGCGGCGCCAGATAGCGGAGCGCTGCGCCATGCACGGGGTAGCGGGCGGCGGCGGGGAACTCCAGCAAAGCGGAATGGAAGGGCGCCACCTCATAACCCGCCGTGCTGGTGCCTTCGGGAAAGAGAGTGAGGCTTCCGCCGGAGGCGAAATGATCGGCTATCAAACGGCCGACGCGCGAAGTATCGCGTTTGGATTTCCGATCCACGTACAGGGTGCCGGACAGCGAAGCCAGCGTTCCGAACACCGGCCAGCCGGCCACTTCCGATTTGGACACGAAAGTACAAGGGACCTGGGACGCGATGACGGCGATATCCAGGTAACCCAGATGGTTGGTCACCAGGAAAAAGGGCGCGTCCGGGACGCGGCCGTGGATCTTGACGCGCAGGCCCAACAGCTGCAAGGTGCCCAGGCTCCACCAGCGGGAGAAATGCGCCGCCGCCGCGGGCCTCGCGCGGGGCGCGATGAAAAGGCCGCGCGCCAGCCAGGCCAGGATGATGACACCCGTCCACAGCAGGAAGAGCGCGAGCCGGATGCCCGCCGCGATCGTCCCGCGGCGGTGCGGAACATCGGCCGGATTCAAGCGAGCATTTTCCGGTAGACGCCCTGGGGCATCTCCTGGGTATCCACCACCACCAGGTAATCGATGGTCTTGAATTTGCGATCGAGGGCGGGTTCGCCGCATACCAGGCCGCCCAGGTTGAGGTAGCCCTCGAAGAGCCGGGGCAAGCGCGGTTGCGGGGTATCCAGGACCTCCAGCATGCCGGCCTCGCAGGCGTATTCCGGTTTGGGCACGGCTATCAAGGTGGGATGCAGGTGATCCAAGGCCGTGAGGCGGCGATACAAGGCCCGGCCTTCCGCGGGATCCTGGCTGGTGAGCGAACAGCAGCCGAACAGGTAGCGTTTGCCGTTCCAATCCAGGTAGCGGGCCAACCCCTTCCACAGCAGCTGCAGCACGCGCCCGTTGCGGTGTTCGCGCGCGATGCAGGCGCGGCCCACCTCCACGCATTTGTCGACGAACTCGCGCGGGAAGGCGGAGAGATCGAATTCCTGGGCGGAATAGAAACCGCGCCGCAACATGGCCATGGGCCCGGTCTGGATGCGGTAAGTGCCGGCCAGGGACCCGCTGGCCCGGTGGATCACGATGAGATGGTGGCATTGCGCGTCGAACTCGTCGATGTCGCGGTGGGTGCGGTAGGAGGCCTCCAACCCTTCATCCAGCTCCAGGTTATAAACCTCGAAGCGGAGCTTGCAAACGGCGTCCAGATCCCGCGAGTCCATCGCGAAGCGGACGATGTATTCCGCCGTTTCCATCAGCAAGTGCGGGATGCCGCCCGGATTGCACGGATAGCCCTTGACGGACACGGGTAACGCGACGGTTTCCCCCAAAGGGAAAGCGGATCCCGGCCGCGACTCGGCGGTCCCGGTGCCCATGGTTTCCGTAGTCTCTGCCTTGATGGTATTCATGCCCAACCCCTTTCACGGATGATGGCTGTTTCCGGCGCAGTCCCGCCGACGCCATTAATGATAAGGAGGCGCGGTTGGTTTCCTGTTTCGCCGCTGTTGCTTACAGGTTGGCGGAAGCGACGCCCGTCTGCCCGTCTCCGCGCCGAAAAGCAAAGCGGCCGGGGCGCCGCGCGGGATGGAAGGCCCGCCGAAACAGGCGCGAAAGCGGGCAGCAACATCAGCGAGGTATGCTTGGGAGCGGTAACCGGCCAGCCCGGGAGGTCCCATGCCCCGATCCATTCCTTCCAAACGTAATTCCGCATCGGCTCTGCCCGCACTTGCGGCCTTTCTGCTGGTATCCGCGTTGTGCGCCTGCTCGCGGATCGACGTCCGCGAAGAGCGTTATGCGGACGGCGCCATCAAGGCCGAGTCCGCCTACCTGCTGGCCTCCGGCCAGGCCCCTCTCCGCCACGGCCTGCAAATGGCCTGGTACCCGGACGGCGGGAAGGAATCGCTGGAGGTCTACGTCGCCGGGTACCGCCAAGGTTACTCCTTGCGCTGGCACCGCAACGGTAAGATGAAATCGCTGGAGCATTTCACGGACGGAAATCGCGACGGTCAAGCCAGGTTCTGGGACGAAGCGGGGAGAATCATCGCCGGCTCCGCTCCCGCAGGCGCGGATTGCGCGCTTACGGTAACGTCCGAGTTACCCACATCCTGCCGGTTCGCGATCACGCCTTGAACCGGCGCCGGGGCCCCGGATTTCCAGGCTTGCATCTCGCCCAGCGCGCCCCCGGGGGCGTATGCTTCGGCTTCCCGGGATTTTCCGCCCCGCGCCGCGGCCCTGGATTTCTCCATCAACCTCCCTACCTTGGCCAGCAGGGCATCGCCCGGGAAAGGCTTGGACAGATAGGTATCCAGCGCCGCCTGCAGTTCCCTGCGCAATTCCGGATTGCCGGGCACGGTGGAGAGGTAAAGCACCAACAGGCCGGGCCGCAGCACCTGCAGATGGCGCGCCAATTCCACGCCGCTCAGATCCGCGCCCACCCGCACCTCCGCCAAGAGCAGATGCAGGGGACGATCCAGGGATTCGCTCAGCACAAAGGCCCGATAGCCGTCCTCGGCCGGGAACACGGAGTATCCCTCGGGAAGAAGTACGCGCGTTACCTGATCCCGGACTTCCGGATCCCGATCCACCAAGAGGATGTTGCCCTTGCTCCGGGCCCCAGTTCGCATTTCCATCTCGCCTCCGTTGCCGATGCCTGTTGACGCCGCAGAAAATGGGTGAGCGGACAAACTAACCGCGCGCCCCCTCAGGCCTGTGCCGTCCGGGTATCCCCCCGGTTGCAACCCGGTTTCCGACCTGTTCCGCGCGCGCTTGGCGGCCGCGCCGCGGCGGCGTTTGGATTCATCCGTTCCGGATTGTTGTTTGCAGCCAGGGGAATCGATTTCGGGGCGGTTGAAACGGGGCTGAAACACGGCTTGGTTAGGTTTTCCGGCATTCATGGGAGGAACGGCATGCTGCCCGAACCGGATAAGCACCCGCGGAGCCAGGCCCGCTACATCGATCGCGATTTTTCCTGGCTGGCGTTCAACCGGCGCGTGCTGGCGGAGGCGCGCGGCCCGGAAAACCCCTTGCTGGAGCGGTTGAAGTTCCTCTCCATCGTCGCCAACAACCTGGACGAATTCTTCGAGGTGCGCGTGGCCGGTCTTTTGCAGAAGGTGGAATCGTCCGTGCCCGTGGACGGCATCGCCGGCCTGGACTGCCGCGAGAAGCTCACCGGCTTGCTCCGCATCGTGCATGCCATGGTGGCGCACCAATATCGCTGCTGGAACGATGAGTTGATCCCGGAGCTGGGCGCCAAGGGCATCCGGGTGCTGGGATTGGGCGATCTGGGCCCGGCGGAAACGGAAGAACTGCGACGGCGCTTCCGGAAGGAAATCTTCCCTCTGCTCACTCCCATCAAGGTCGATCCCGCCCATCCCTTTCCCTGGGTCCTCAACAAAGCGCTCTGCGTAGGCGTATGGCTGGAAGATGAGGTTCCCGGAAAACGCGGCGGCCTGGGCGTGGTAGCCATTCCCCGCTGCCTGCCCCGCGTGCTGGAGCTGCCGGCCCTGCCTTCCAAAGACAAAACCCATCGCTTCGTGTTCCTGTACGACGTGATCAAGCTCTTCATGTCCGATCTGTTCCGCGGATACCGGATCCGCGGCCATGCCAGTTTCCGCGTCACCCGCAACAGCAACCTGTACATGACCGAGGACGCCAGTAACCTGCTTGATACGGTAGAGGCGGTGGTGCATAACCGCCGCAAGGGCAACGTGGTGCGCCTGGAAATCGACGAGGACACGCCCGCCCGCATCCGCAAGGCCCTGATGGAGAACTTCGATCTGGAGCCGGAACTGGTCTTCAGCGCGCCGGGTCCCGTCAACCTCAACCGCCTGATGGGCCTCTACCAGATGGCGCCGTTCCCGGAACTGAAATTCCCCGTGCATTCCCCGCGCACCCTCCATTCCAGCGCCTCGCCCGGCGCAGGCCATGGGGACGATTTGTTCGCGCGCCTTCGGGAAGGCGATCTGCTCCTGCACCATCCTTTCGATTCCTTCGATCCCGTGATCGATTTCATCCGCGGGGCGGCCCGCGACCCGGACGTGCTCTGCATCAAGCAGACCCTGTACCGCACCAGCGCCGAATCGCCGGTGATGTACGCCTTGCTGGAGGCGGCCGAGAGCGGCAAGGAAGTGACCGCGGTGGTGGAATTGCAAGCCCGCTTCGACGAGAAGTCCAATATCAATTGGGCCCGGCAGTTGCAGGACAGCGGCGGAACGGTGGTGTACGGCCTGGTGGGATTGAAGACGCATTGCAAGCTCACCCTGGTGCTGCGCCGGGAAAGCGGCAGCGACGGCGAGGCCGGCGGAAGCGGCCGGATCCGCGAGTACGCTCACGTAGGCACCGGGAATTACCATCCGGAAACGGCGCGCCTTTACACCGATCTCAGCCTGTTGACGGCGGACCCGGCGCTGACGGAAGGCATCTCCGGGGTCTTCAATTATCTCACTTCGCATGCCAAAACGCCAGCCTTCCCAAACCTCCTGGTGGGCCCCGTGAATTTTCTGGACGAGACCTTGCGCCTGATAGGCCGGGAAGAAGCCAATGCGCGCGCCGGGCGGGCCTCCGGCATTTTCGCCAAGATGAACGCGCTCATCGATCCGGACATCATCGAAGCCTTGTACCAGGCCTCGGGCGCGGGCGTGCCCATCCGCCTTATGGTGCGCGGCATCTGTTCCCTGCGCCCCGGCGTGGAGGCCCTGAGCGAAACCATCCAGGTGCGCAGCGTGGTGGGCCGCTTCCTGGAACACAGCCGCATCTTCCGCTTTGAGAACCAGGGCGATCCGGCCGTATTGATGGGCAGCGGGGATTGGATGACCCGCAACCTGCGCGAGCGCGTAGAGGTGCTGGTTCCCGTTTCCGATCCCGGGCTGCGCGCGCGCCTGGAGGAAATCCTGCGCGTATATTGGGACGATAATTCCAAGGCGCATGCCATGACCCAGGGCGGCGGGTATCTGGGCCTCAAGCCCAAGCCGGGAGAGGCGCTCTTCGAAGCGCAGACCTTCCTGATGGAACATCCGTTCGGCAATCCCGTCCCGCCGGAACCGGCGGCGCAGCGCATTCACGATACAGAACCGAAAGGCGCGGACGGATCCCCGGAAGCGTATATTGATCCCTTATGGAAATCCTCCTCGTTCGCCACGGACAAGCCGGCAAGCCGGATCCCGCGGCCTATCCCGACGACGATCTCCGGCCTCTGACCCCCAAGGGCCGCAGGGCTTTCCTGCGCGCGGCCCGGGGCTTGCGCGCCGCAGGGATGGAAACGGAAAAAATCCTGGCCAGCCCGGCCGAGCGCGCGCGCGGCACCGCCGCGCTTTTGGCGCGCGCGCTGGGGCTCGCGGAAAAAGGCATTCTCATCGTCCCGGAACTGCATCATGAGGTGGATCCGGCCAAAGGCCTGGGAAAGCTTTCCCGACTGGGGCTGCCGCGCCGCATCGCCTTGGTGGGGCATGAACCGTGGCTGGGGGAATTCCTGTCCCTGCTCATCGGCGGCGACGCGCGATCGCGGATCGAATTCTCCAAAGGCGGCGCCTGCCTGGTGGATGCGCCCAAGCTCGCCAAGGGACAGGGCCGGCTGCTGTGGCTGATGACCCAAGGGCAACTCTCCGCGCTGGCATGACGGCGTAATTTTATTACAATGGGAATCATGCTCATTCGCATCGTGGATATCGGCAGCAACTCCATCAAGGCTTCGGTCTATGATGTGCAGAACCAGGATCACAAAGTGGTCGATAAGGCCAAACTCTCCTTCTCCCTGGGCGAAGAAGTATTTTCCGGCGGATCGATTTCCGAATCCGGCCAGGACAAGGTAGCGACCTTCATCAAGGATCTCCCCGGCTCGCTGAACGGCGAGAAGATCCATTTCAGCTTCGTGCTCGCAACCTCCGCCGTGCGCTCCGCGCGCAACGCGGACGCCTTCGCGAAAAAGGTGCAGGCCAAAACCGGATTGAACCTGCGCATCCTCACGGGCGAAGAGGAATCCTACCTCATCCACATGGGCATCGCCAGCAAGGCCGATATCGGCCCGCAGGAAATCATCAAGACCATCGACATCGGCGGGGGCAGCGCCGAGATCAGCTGGAGCCGTGGCTATGAGTACCTGTCCGGGCACAGCTACGATCTGGGCGCCATCCGCCTGAGCCAGCGCTTCCTCAAAGGCAAAACCTTTTCCCGCGAAGCCTTCGATCAGATCCAGGATCTGGCCCTCACGGAATTCAGGACCCGCTTCGAGATCAAGCCGCCGCCGCTTTCCAATCGCGCCTTCGGCAGCTCCGGCAACATCCGCGCCATCGCCCGCATGGTGGAATGCGTAAGAGGCGCGCCCTACCTGAAGCTGATCCCGGAAATCACCGTGGGCAGCCTGGAGGATATCGCCGAGATCACCCAAGGCAAATCATCCCAGCACCTGCAAAGCCTGTTCGACATCACTCTCGATCGCGCCCGCATCATCATGCCCGCGGTAGTGGTGCTCGCGGCCAGCATGCGCTTTTTCGGCATCAACCGGCTGGCCACCAGCGAAGCCGGCCTGCGCGAAGGCGCAGCCTATTTCTGGAGCCGCCACGGCCATCTGAACCTGCCCGTGGACGCGGCCCCGGCCTCGGCGCTCGAAAAGCGCGCTTAAGGAACCGCCATGCCGCAAGCGGAATATCTGGGCAAGAACGCCTTCATCGATCGCGAATACTCCTGGCTGGAATTCAACCAGCGCGTGCTGGAGGAGGCCCAGGACCCGGCCAATCCGCTCCTGGAACGCATCAAGTTCCTGGCCATCGTGGCCAACAACCTGGACGAGTTCATCGAAGTGCGCGTGGCCGGCCTTTTGCAGAAGGTGGAATCGGGACTGCCCGTGGACGGCATCGCCGGACTGGATGCGGCAGCCAAGCTGAACACCGTCATCAAGCTGATCCAGAAATCGGTAAAGCAGCAATACAAGTGCTGGAACGAGGATCTGCTCCCCGAGCTGCGCGAAAAGAACGTCCATATCAAGACCATGGCCTCCCTGAGCAAAGAGGAGGAGAAGTACGTGCACGGGTATTTCCGCCAGGAGATCTACCCGCTGCTCACGCCCATCAAGGTCGATCCCGCGCATCCCTTCCCCTGGGTGCTGAACAAGGCCTTGTGCCTGTTGGCCCTGCTCAAGGAGGACAAGCGCCGCGAGGGCCTGGGCGTGGTCACCATCCCGCGCAGCCTGGCCCGCCTGGTGAGCGTGCCCAACAAGGAGAAGGGTTACTGTTTCATCTTCATCCACGACGTGGTGCAGCATTACATCACGGAACTGTTCCAGGGCTACGCCATCAAGAGCTGCGCGCCGTTCCGCGCCACGCGCAACAGCAACCTGTACCAGGAGGACGAAGAGGACGGCAGCCTCATCGACGCCGTGGAAGCGGTGGTCCACAACCGCCGCCGCGGGGACGTGGTGCGCCTGGAGATCGACAAATCCGCCTCTAAGCGCATCGTGGACGCGCTCACCAAGACCTTCGACGTGGACGTCAGCCAAGTGTTCCGCGTGGACGGGCCCGTCAACCTCAACCGCCTGGCCAGCCTCTACAACATGGTGCCGATGGCGCACCTGAAATTCCCGCCCTTGCATCCCAGCACGGCCGTGCATTTCCAGGACGCGGAGGATCTCTTCGATGAAATCCGCCGCCGGGACATCCTGCTGCACCATCCCTTCGACTCCTACGATCCCGTGGTCCGCTTCATCCAAAGCGCGGCGGAGGATCCCAAGGTGCAGGTGATAAAACAGACCCTGTACCGCACCAATGCGGAATCGCCCATCATGTACGCGCTTCTGGAAGCGGCCGAGCAAGGCAAGGAAGTGGTGGCGGTGGTGGAATTGAAGGCCCGCTTCGACGAGAAGTCCAACATCAGTTGGGCGCGCCAGTTGGAAGAGAAGGGCGGCACGGTGGTGTACGGCCTGGTGGGCCTCAAGGCCCATTGCAAACTGTCGCTCGCCATCCGCAAGGAGGAAAGCGGCTTCGCCCGCTACGCCCACGTAGGCACGGGCAATTACAATCCCGAGACCGCGCGCCGTTATACGGACATCAGCCTCCTCTCCAGCGATCCGGAGATCACGGAAGGCGTTTCCGAGGTTTTCAACTTCCTCACTTCGCATTCGCGCAGTCCGGATTTCAAGACCTTGCTGGTGGGGCCGGTGAACTTCCTCAGCGAAACCCTGCGCCGCATCCGCCGGGAAACCGAGCTGGCCCTGGCGGGCAAGCGCGGCGGCATCACCGCCAAGATGAATTCGCTCTTGGATGTGGAAGTGATCGAAGCCTTGTACGAAGCGTCGCGGGCCGGCGTGATCGTGCGATTGATCGTGCGCGGCACCTGCGCGCTGCGGCCGGGGGCCAAAGGACTTTCCGAGAACATCCGCGTGAAAAGCGTGGTGGGCCGCTTCCTGGAGCATAGCCGCATCTTCTATTTCGAGAACGGCGGGGAGCCGGCCGTTTTCATCGGCAGCGGCGATTGGATGGAGCGCAACCTGCGCGAACGCGTGGAAGTCGCCATCCCCATCAAGGACGCCCAATTCATCCGCCTCATGGAGGATGTCCTTACCGTGTATTGGGCGGACGATGCCAAGTCCAGATGGATGCGCGCGGACGGCACCTATGTCCGCGCGGTGCCCAAAGCCGGCGAAGCCGCCGTCAACGTCCAGGAATGGCTGGCCAAACGCGCGGAAAGCCCGGATCTGCCGCTGCCCCAGGTAACCTCTCTGTTTCCCCCGCGCGCCCAGGCGCCCGAGCCGGATCCGGCTGAAACGGGCCGCATCTGATTGGAACCTCCGGTCGCGATCCGAGCCCATCGGTCGCGCAAGGGAACCCCGGCTTTGCATCGTTTAGACCGGAAAACGGCTCCTGGGCCGTATTTCAGGCCGGCTCGGACATCCCCCTCGCGAATCAGAGCGTTTTACCCAACGCCACGAGTGCCGGAATCTTTACTGGGGTTTGTTTGCAAAGGAAAAGTTCGGAATGGGAAAATCAGTGTTGGGGAGGGCGGTTGGAAACCCTCTCGACCCCTTCTCAGCGGGGATATCTGCATTCGCAAGGATCGGCATGTCGGAACTTCGAAAATGGATCGAGAGCGCCGGGTTCGCCGGAAACGCCGCCGCGCTCATTCCCGCCGCCGCGAAGGGAAGGAGCGCGGCGGCATTGGGCCTGGCCTTATTGGTTTCGGCCGCGGGTCCGGTCCGCGCCGAAACCGTCGACTTTGAATCCGAGGGCTACCTTATCGACAAGTCCTTCATTGGCGTGGACCAATGGACTCAGGGAACGGACGGCCTTCAAAACGGGTTCCCGGAAAATTTCAACGTACAATCCGGCAACGGCGGTAAGTGGGCCCACATCCTCACGGTAGGATCCACCACCACCTACCGTCCCTTTCCGGCGTTGGACGGTATCCTGGAATTGCGGTGGAAATGGAGGGGCCTCAGCGATAGCTCCCACCTCTGCCTGGGCGTTTCCGGCTCGGGCCTGACCGCGCGTTTGGGCAGCCGCGCGCTCGCCTGCCTGGATCCTTACGGAGCCATTTCCGGGACGGGTTCGATCGTGGCCTCGGGCCCCGGTTCCATCCGTTCCGCGGAAACCTGGAAGGGCGGAACATGGTATTACATGCGCATGGTCCTGGACAACGCAGCCAACAAATTCACCTTGTATTTGAGCGATGATTCCTCGCGGGGAACCGAGCGCGTGGCGATACCGGCCGCTCCCATGGCCGGCATGGGATCCTTCACCCGCCTAGTGCTTCGCGGCGAGGGCGGCGGCGGCGGTTATGCGGACGTGGACGACATTTCCTGGGAAGCCACCGCGGTTTGGCAGGGCGGTTCCGCGTCGGACAGCAACTGGAGCACGGGCAGGAACTGGAGCGGCAACATCGTTCCGGACAGCTTGACCCAAGTCACCTTCGCCTCCGGGAGCGCGGGGTGCGTTCTCGACAGGAATGCTTCCGTCAAGTCCATCACGGTTGCTTCCTCTTATAAGGGCACGCTCAACCTGGGGCAACAGGTGCTTATGGTAGGGGGCAAGGCCGATTTCACCGGCGGCAATTACGCCTTTACCGGAGCGGGTCACATCCGGTTTTCCTCCCCGGTCGGCAACGCCCTTACCGGGCCGGAAGCCGGTAACGTGCTGGCCAGCGTCCGCCACGACGGAGCGGGCGCGCTGCGCCTGGACGGACGCGCGTTGAACGTGGCCAATCTCAGCCAGGTCCAAGGCGTATTCGACTTCAACGGTTTCGACCTTTCCGTGAGCGGGGATCTGGCGGTCAAGAACGGGCAGCCCGGCACTTTGCGGAACCTGGACGGGCGCGCCGTTTCCGTGGGCCGTTCCGCGCGCCTGGAAGGCGCCGCCAAGGATACCCTCCTGGGCCTGGGCGCCTGGCCCAAGGGTTGGACCCTGGCAGGCGGAGGACCGGATTCCCTGCTGGCGCGTTTCGCCCTCCTAGGTAACGCGCACGCTACCATG
Organism: Fibrobacteria bacterium; assembly: GCA_025360005.1. Taxonomy (GTDB): domain Bacteria; phylum Fibrobacterota; class Fibrobacteria; order UBA11236; family UBA11236; genus Chersky-265. The sequence continues at coordinate 38,068 of JANYDA010000054.1, read as the reverse complement.
AACCAGGCCTACGCGATCCAGTCCGTGGACGCGGGCAGCAACAGCGGTTGGACTTTCCCCGCGCCTCCCTCCATCATCGCCCAGCCGACCGACGTGGCCGCCCAGGTGGGGGAAACCGTGCTTTTCAGGGTATCCGTCGCCGGCAAATCCGGGGCGGCCTACCAATGGTACCGGAACAATGCGGCTATCCCGGGCGCCGCCGACTCCGTCTATCTGCTGTTGGCGGTGAAGAAAGCGGACAGCGGATCATTCAATTGCAAGGTGACCGGTACCACCGGCAGCGTCTACAGCGCTTCGGCCAAGCTCAAGGTCGCCTTCCCGGCGCCCACCATCGCCCCGGCGCCGCAAACCTTCCCCGATTCCCTCAGCGTCAAGATGTCCGCCCCTGTGGCCGGCGCCAAGCTTTACTATTCCCGCAACGGCTCCGCCTGGCTGGAAGCCGTCGGCGCCATCACGCTGCGGGACTCCACCCAGATCCTGGCTTATGCCGTCTTGAACGGGGATACCTCCCTTCCCGCCGCCTGGAACTTCCCCAAGCAGGTCCTGCCGCAATTGCCGGAACCCGCCATCGATCCGGGATCGTACACGTTCAACGACTCCGTCAAGGTGACCATGACGCCGCCGATCGCCGGCGCGCTGATCTACTACACCGTGGATCAGTCCGCGCCCGACAATACCAAGAAGCCTTATGCCGGTCCCTTCGTCATCAAAACCACCACCACCGTAAGCGCCATCGCCTACAAAACCGGTTACCGGCCCAGTCCGGTGCATACCAATCTCTATATCCATCGCGATAGCCTGACCCTTCCCATCCCTACGGCCGGCCCCGCGGGGGGATTCTTCAACGACTCCATCGTGGTCAAGCTATCGCCCCCGGCCGCCGCGCCGCAAGCGTCCATCTACTACCTGCTCGGCGCGCTGGGGCCCTTCAAGTTCCAGGATTCGCTGGTGCTGCGGCAAACCACCACCCTCAAAGCCATCGCCATCTCCGGATCCCAATACAGCGATACCGCGCAATGGGAATTCAAACGCAGGCAGGAGGCGCCCTACGCGCTCCCCAAGTCCCGTAGCTTCCCGGATACCCTCCGCGTCAGCCTGGCCTGCAAGGGCGGGGACGCTCTCATCTTCTACACCGTAGACGGTTCCGATCCCACCCGGTCCTCCACCCTCTATTCCGGCAACGGCGTGTTCCTGGATTCGAGCGCTACCCTGAAGGCCATCGCGGTGAAAGGGACCGACGTCAGTTCCATCTTATCGGAAACCTACACCTTGATCCCGGATACGCCCGACGCCTCCCCGCGCGGCGGCGACTACAGTTCCGCCATCAACATCCAGTTGAGCGACAAGTCCGCGCGCGCGCTCATCTACTATACCTTGGACGGATCGACGCCGGGACCGGAGCGCGGGCTGCCGCCCTATAAGCCGGGCTCGTCCATCCGCCTGGACACCAGCGCCGGCCTGAAGGCGATAGCCGTCGCCGGTCAAGGAGCGGGTCTGCAACGCAGCGCGGTGCGCAGCGAGAATTACGCCTTCATCCGCCCCGGACCCCGCGTGCTGGGCCCGGGCCAGCGCATCGAACTCTCCGGCAATTACAGCCTGCAAAGTCCGCTTGCGGGCGCCGCGCCGGTCAACGTGGAAGTCATCGCCGCGGACAGCCTTAAGTCCCTGAAAGGTTTCCGCGACATTCTGTTCGGCATCCGCCTCGCCGTTCCGGAGGGCGCGGCCGCCTTTCCCACTGTCGACTTCAATGCGCCCGGCGGCGAGATCCGTTCCTTGTACATGCTGAATCCAAATGGCAGCGCGCGCTGGATCACCGGCTCCGATACCAGCCAGCTTCCCGGTCCCGGTACCTATTTCCTGGCGGTGGATACGTCGGCGCCCGTCATCACCTATTCCGGGGAAACCTTCACGCCGGAGGATTCCACCCGCCTGGTGGTCTCCATCCAGGACAATGTCACCAACCTGCTCCTGGACCTGGAAAGGTCCGACAAGAAAAGCGCCGGCTTCACGGGGCGGGATATCACCAATACCCTGCTGCTCGCCGTGTCCCTCAAGAATCCCGCGGGCTCCCTGGCGCCCTTGACCATCCGGCTGCGGGTGGACGATCACAGCCTCAAAACGGTTTTCCCCGCGGATGGTTCTCAGTATCCGCTGGCGCAACGCTTCACGGAAACGGTGCGCACGCCGGCTGCCTTCCGCATTGGCTCCAACCCGGCCGATCCCTGGGATCTGATCGCCGTGCCCCTGGCGGCGGAACCGCCGCTCACCATGGCGCAACTGCGCAGCAACAATTCCGTGCCGGAATTGGAAGGCGTGACCGTGAATCCCGGCAACGGCGGGTACCGCTACCTTACGGACGACGAGCCCTTGCTGCCGGGCGCGGGCGTTTGGATAGCCGCGCATGCCAGCCTCCCGTCCCTGGTCTTCCCGGCCTTGCAAACGGCCGGCCATCGCGGCTCGGGAGCGTACCAGCTCACCCTGCGCCATGGCTGGAACCTGGTAGCCAATCCCGGCATGACCCTGCTGTACTGGCCGGTAACCCGCGCGTTTCCCGACGGCTACGATGCCTCCGCCTTGAAAGGCCTGTTCGCTTGGGACGCCGGCTTGCGCGCCTACGCTACCGCGGAAAGCCTGGAACCCTGGCGCGGCTATTTCGCCTACTACAAGGGCTCGCGCGATACTTTGATCGACCTACGTAACTCACCCGTTACCGGTCCCGCGCAGGCCGGTTCCCAGACCCCCGCCGCCAAATCGGCGACGGAGGCGGCGACCGGCTCCGGATTCTCGATCCGGTTGCGGTTGGATCAAGGACCCTCGCTGCGGCTGGGAGCCAGCCCCACGGCGGCCGACGGCATCGGCGTGGAGGACGATCCCCAGCCGGTCTCTCCGCGCGACCAAGGCTCCCGCCTGTATTCGGCGCGCGGCGGCCAGCGCTTGGGGACCGATCTGCTCGCCTGGAAGCGGGGACGCAGCTACGGATGGAAACTGGTGGCCGGGCTGGCCGCCAACGCCGATGTCCTTTCCCGGGTGACCTCCGGCTCCGCCGCCCGCGTGGAAGCCTTTATCCTGCCGGAAGGCTATAGCGCGTGGGCCGTATCCGGCGCGCGCGGCCTCCGCTTCCCGCTGTCCGATAGCGGGAGCATCCCGTTGCCTGCGGGCTTCACCGACAGCCTGGAAATCCTGGCCGGACCCTCGGCCGAATTGGAAGCGCGGCTGGGAAGCATCCCCCTGGCCGTGCACGCTTTCGCGGCCCAGGTTTCCGCCCAGGCGGGCCGCTTCGCCCTGGACCTCAAGCTGCCGCGGTCCGCGCGCATACGCTTGACCCTATGGTCGCTGGCCGGCCGATCACTGGAGTCGGAAACCCTGGATTTGCCCGATGGGATTTACCATCTGGTCCGGAATGGGAACGGACGCGGCTATGCCGCCGGAGTATACGTCCTGGCGCTGGAATGCAATTCCGGCAGCGCGGCCGACCGGCAGAAACCCACCGTCGGGATACCCCGCCGCTTGAGCCTGAAAATCGCTATTCCTTGAAAATCCGCCTGCCTGAAACAAGGATGAAACGCATTTCGCCTGGCCCCGCTTCCGGCCTGCAAGTAGATTTCTGAAACATGAATCAAACAAACGTACTGGTCACCGAAGACGATTCGGACATTTTGGAACTGATAACCTACAGCCTGGAATCGGAAGGTTTCCGCGTGCATGCCGCCAAGACCGGCATGGACGCGCTCTCCATCCTGAGCGATGAATCCGTTGATCTGGCCATCCTGGACGTGATGCTGCCGGACATGTCGGGCATAGAATTGTGCCGCAAGATCAAGCGCGAAGAACGCCTGGAAAGCATCCCCGTGCTTTTCGTCACCGCCAAGGACGAGGAGACCGACAAACTCATCGGCTTCAAGGTGGGAGCGGACGACTATCTCACCAAACCCTTCTCGCCCAAAGAGCTGGTGGCCCGCGCCAAGGCCCTGGTCAAGCGGTCCAAGGGCGGCAAGGATCGCTTCATGTTCCGCGGCCTGGAGATCTTCTTCGACCGCCATGTGGTGGAAGTGGACGGCACCCGCGTAAGCCTCACGCCCCGCGAGTTCATGGTGCTCAAGGTCCTCATCGAGGGCCAGAAGAAGACCATCGCGCGAGCCACCCTGCTGGAGCGGGCCTGGGGCATGGAGTCCAAAGCCGGCCTGCGCAGCGTGGACGTTTCCGTCACGCGCCTGCGCGAGAAGATCAAGCCTTACGGCAAATGCATCCGCACCGTCACCGGGTTCGGCTACCAATGGGATCCGGAAGGCTCCGTGACGCCGGAAGCGGTGGACCACCCTCTCTCGGTCTGAACCGGCCTGAATCCCGCCCGTTACCGATTGCGGTCCCGTTTGCTACTATAGCGATCGATCTCCCGCGCCCGATGTTTCATCGCCCGATGCCCCATCGGCAGGGAAGCGAGCCCATGGCCCAAATCGAACGCGAATACCCGTCCCTGCGCGCCCATCTCATGGGCATGTTGGGGATATTCGCGGCCCTGTTCCTGGGGCTCACGATTTACCTCTACCTCACCTCCCGCTCCCTCTTCGCGGATGCCCTGCAAATGGAGCTTTCCGGCGATCTGGAGTGGCTGGCCTCCACCATCCATGATCGGCCGCAATTGCTGGCGGACCCGGCCCTGGCCGATTCCCTCTGCAAGGCGGTCGCGCGCTTCAAGGGATTCCGCGTCACCTTTATCGACTCCTCCGGCCGCGTGCTGGCGGACTCGCACGTCCCCCGCGCGGAGCTGGCGGGCCTGGAAAACCACGCGGCGCGGCCGGAAGTGCGGATGGCGATGGAAAAAGGCTGGGGCCACGCCTGGCGCTATTCCAACACCCTGGGCCGCGGGATGCTCTACGTAGCGCGCAAGGTTCCGGATCAGGCGTGTTACCTGCGGATGGCCGCGGGCCCGGTGACCCTGAACAGCTTCCAGATGGCGTCGTTGAAGATCTTCGCCCTCTTCCTGGCCCTGTTCCTGGCCGCCTCGCTGGCCATCACCTGGTGGATCAGCCGCAAGATCAGCGCCCCGCTCCTGCACCTGATCGATTCCCGCGACGGCCGCCCCGATCCCGGCAAGCCGCCGCGTTGGGAAGCGGAGTTCCGCGAGGCCGAGGTCCTCAACCAGGCCTTCCGCGGCTATGTGGGCCAGGTCCGCACCCTGGGGCGGGAAGTGGAAATGCAGCGCGATAAGCTGGTGGCCGTACTCAACCAGCTCGACGAAGGCATCCTCATTTTCTCCGCCGCCGGCACGGTGGTGACCGCCAATCCTTCCTCGCTGCGGCTGCTGGGCGCTACTGAAAGCAAGGACGCCACCGCGTGGGTGGGCCGCAACTTGCGTTCCCTGCTGCCGCTCAGTCCCCTGGTGCCATGGCTGGAAGCGGCGGATTCCCCGGAGCGCACGCCCCTTATGCACGTGGACAAAGGGCCCGACTCCCCCTTCGATCTCCTGTGCCATCTGGCGCCCATGGACGCCGGTCCGGCACCCGGGAAAACGGAAAGCGAATCCGGCCGCGAATACCTGCTCACCCTCCTGGACGTCACCGAGTTCCGCCACCTGGACCGGGTGAAGTCCGAATTCGTCGCCAATGCCTCCCATGAGCTCAAGACCCCGCTCTCCTCCATCAAGGGCTACGCGGAAGCGCTCCTGGAAGGCGCGCTGGGAAATGAAAAAGTGCGCATCCCCTTCGTCGGGAAAATCCACGCCAACGCCCTGCGTTTGGAACGGCTGGTGCAGGACCTGCTCAGCCTATCGCACCTGGAAGCCAACCCCGCGCCCAAGGACACGGAACCGCTGCCCCTGCGGGGCTATGTCAATGCGGCCGCCAACCTGCATCGGCACGCCATGGAAGGCGCGGGCGTGCGCATGGAGAACCACGTGGGGGAGGAGGTGAAGGTCATCATGGAACCGCGCGACCTGGAACTCATCCTCAACAACCTGGTGGGCAACGCGGTCAAGTACAACAAACCCGGCGGCAAAGTGAAGCTCTGGACGGAATCGGGGGAAACCCTGAAGCTGTTCGTCAAGGACACGGGCATCGGCATCCCGCGGGAAATGCTCCCGCGCATCTTCGAGCGTTTCTACCGGGCCGGCGCCTCGCGCGCCTCCAAGGAAGGCACCGGACTGGGACTGGCCATCGTCAAACACGCCGCCCATAAATACGGGATGACCGTCTCGGCGGAAAGCGAAATCGGGGAGGGCAGCCGCTTCATCATCGAGGTCCCCGCCGCCCTCATCGACAGGCGCATGGATCCCGCCGACCGCGCCTGATCCGGCGCCCACGCCCCTTAGGCCGCTACCATCCCGGCATTGATCCCCGCAGCGGCATTCATCGCGCTGGGACACCCCCCAAAAATCGCACCAGTTCCGGAAACCGGCTACCGCTGCCTGCGGAATATATATTCGGACCAGGGGCTGATAGAACTTGATAGAACTTGAAAGAACCTGATGGAAGTTGATAGCAGATGATGGAAGTCGGTAATACTGACGGAAAACCGCACCCGGAAGGAAACCCGGGCGCCCCAACCAAGGAGGCTATAATGTTCGGGAAAAACAAGCAGAAAAAAAAAGATATAACCCTGGACGATGTTGTCCCCGCTCATCCGGACGAATATCCGGCCAAACATCTGAAGGAAAAATTGGATTCCCGGCGCGAAACCCTGGATGCCATCAAGGATCATAATCCTTCGGAAGGCCTGCAGGATACCAGCCTGGGGGCGGACGTCTGACCCGCTTCCCGGTTAACAAACGCGTTTAACCGCCCAAAAGGCGGAACCCCCAGCCGATAGCGAAGGCCAGCAAAGCCGCGCAGGGGATGGTCAGGACCCAGGCCACGCCCATTTGCGCCGCTATCTCCCAGCGCACCGCGGAGGCGCGTTTGGCCGAGCCCACTCCCATGATGGCGGATGAGATGACGTGGGTGGTGGAAACCGGCGCGCCCATGGAGGTGGCCGTGAGGATGGTGATGGCGGCGGCGGTTTCGGCCGCGAAACCGTGCACGGGCTGCAAGCGGATCATCTTAACGCCCATGGTCTTGATGATACGCCATCCGCCCGCGGCGGTGCCGAGCGCCATGGCGCTGGCGCACAGGAATACCACCCACATGGGGATATGGAAATCCTTGCCGCCATGCATGAAGCCCATGCCTACCAGGGCCATGGTGATGACGCCCATCGCCTTCTGGGCATCATTGGAACCGTGGCTGAAAGCCATGAAGGAGGCGGATACCAGTTGCAGGTGCTTGAACCAGCGGTTGACCTTGCCCGCCGGGCTCTTATGGAACATCCACATGATGGCGATCATCAGCGCCAAGCCGCCCGCGAAACCGACGAACGGCGAGATGAGCAAAGCCTTGATGATTTTCCAGACGCCCTCGCCGTTGAGGCTGTGGAAACCGTGCCGGGAGACCACCGCCCCGATAAGGCCGCCGATCAAGGCATGGGAGGAGCTGGAAGGGATCCCGTAGAACCAGGTCAAGAGGTTCCACAGGATGGCCGCCAAAAGGCTGGAGGCCACGATGGCGTTGGTCACCAGGTGCGGATCCACGATTCCCTTGCCGATGGTCTTGGCCACCGCCGTGCTCAGGAAGGCCCCGCCGAAATTGAGGATGGCGGCCATGATAAGGGCCGTGCGCGGGGAAAGCACGCGCGTGGAGACCACGGTGGCGATGGCGTTCGCCGAATCGTGCATGCCGTTGATGTAGTCGAAAATCAGGGCCAATGCTATCAGCCCCATCAGGATGGGCAGCGATTCAGCCATGCTTGAGAACGATCCCTTCGATGATGCCGGCCACATGCTCGCACTTATCGGTGGCGGTCTCCAGGTTGTCGTAGATGTCGCGCCACTTCATAACGTCGAGCGGATTGGGCGAGCCTTTGAACAAATCGGCCACGGCCTCGCGGGCGATCTTGTCGGCCAAATTTTCCAGGCGGTTGATTTCGATGCAATGGGGGATGACCTTCTCGTACTTGAGATCGGCGATGAGGGGGATGACCTTGTTCAATTCCTCGACCTGGTTGACGATGACTTCCACCAGGGCCTTCATGGGCGGGGTGATCTCCGTCAGGCCGTAGAGCATCATGCGCTCGGTAACGGCTTCCATGTAATCCATGCAATCGTCCAGCCCCAAGGTAAGATGATGGATATCCTCCCGATCGATGGGAGTGATGAAACTCTTGTCCAGGCGGATGAGGATCTCGTGGGTCAGCACGTCGGCATCGTGCTCCAGCCTTTCCAGGCGGGCGGCGCAGGCATTCACGTCCGCGGAGGGGCCGGATACCATATCGCTCATTACCTTGGCGCCGTCCTGGAGGATTTTGGCCGCATTGCTGAACATTTCGAAAAATTTCACATCGGTAGGTATCAGGTTCTTGAACATTCGGCTCCCCGGGGCGTTCCCCTTATCAGCGAGGCCCAAAAAGTAGAAAAATCGGCTCTTGCTATCCTATAATGGTGCCGACCCGGGCGCCGAAGCGGTTCATGGAAAGGCCAAAATGAAGATCCCGATGAACTTGCTGGTCTACCTGGCGATTGCCGGGGTCTTCTATCTGTATATCCTGCCGAAAAGAACCCGGTTCGTGGCCGGGCTGATGGAAAGCGTGGGTGCCCATCAGAGAACGCGCGAGGATTCCGTCAAGACCATGGCCCAGGCCCGCATTCTGGCGGACCTCTGTCCCAAGGCGGACTTGAGCGAATACCATCCCGGCGCATGGAGCGAGTACCATTCCGACGAGTCCGGCGCCAACGTGGAAATCACCCACTCCTTCGTCTGCGATTCGGAAGACAAGCAATACCTGTTTCGGATGCACGATGGCGCGCTGTCGGAGATCCTCAACCTGAAATGACCCTAGGTAACATGTAGGATACGGTAGGGGTTGTTCCCTAGTTCCCCTGATTCCCCAAGCTTCTCAAAGCGGCCCGGTTGTTTTTCATCCTCCGCATATAAATTTACGTGGAAGTCGTTTCTAGGATCGCAAAATTTGACAAACAAAACCGGCATTTGACTCTTGACTCAATAACTTCCAAGGCAGTAGAAGAATTGTATAAATACTGGTTTACCTTGGATGAATATCGGATTAGTTTCCTTTTCGGAATAAGGTGATAACCTAATTCAATAAATCGAAAACCTAATTGGAGCAGTAATGAATATCCAGACCATCATCAAAAGCGCTTCCGCCCTTACCGTCGCCTTTTCCTTCGTCGGAGCCCTTGTGCTCATTCCTTCTTCAGCTGATGCGGCCGGTAAGAAAACTTACATCTCCTATGGAGCGTTGAATGGCAACCGCGCCCCCTGCTCGTCCCGCAGCTATTACAATCCCTGCACCGACAAGAAGAATGCCGCGCCCCACCCCTACCGCCGCGGTTGTACCGAACAGACCCGCTGCGCCCGCGGATAATTCCACCGGCATCGCGTTCCCGTATTGAGACGGGCGCCCGCAAGGCAGGCCCCTGGGGAAACCCGGGGGCTTTTTCATTTAAACCGGATATTTTCCCGCTTTACCTTCCAAAAGTCCTTCGAGGTATCCAAAAAACCCGTCCGGGAAGGATAATTCTTGCGAACACCCACTATTGCTTGAGCGGCTGCAGGCATCATGTTTAAATCCATCCCTTCCATGTGGCTGCTGCTCTTTCTGACTGCGGTTCCGTTGTCCGCCGCCAAATCAAAACCCGTTCCCTTGCGGGAGCCGCCGAATCCGGAGACCTTCCAAAAGCTGCTCCGAGTGGTCCAGGGGAAAGTCGGACTCAACGACAACCTCAGCTATCTGCAGGGGGAAAGGGCGTTCGCCAACCATGCCTTCGACTCCGCCCTGGCCATAAACCTTTCCGCGGTGCTGCCGGCCGACGGAGCTTTACGGGACAGCCTGCTGCTGCAACGCTCCCGGCTAAGCGAAGTGTTATGGCCGCCCGACTCCGCCCAAAAGGGGGAGGGGCCCGAAATCCTTCCCAGCCGTTATTTCGAAATCGGTTTGGGATCGGCGCGCTCGGCCGCCAGGTATTCCATTCCCCCGGAATTTCCCTTTGGAAACCGCCCGGCAGGAATGGATTCCGGATATTGGCTGTACGACACCCATGCCCGCTTGACCTGGCCGATTTCCTTCCAGAAGCACCTAGGAAGTGTGACGATAAGAACAAACCTCTCCCGGCCGGCGGATTCATTGGACTACGATCTGGGGTTGGAAGCCAATGTTCCCGCCGTCTTCCTGGAGAACCTTTCCCTGTCCGGATCGGGCGCGGTCGGAAGGCAGACGGGTATCGGCTATGTTACCTCGCTGGGTTGCGACGCATCCCTGGGTTGGTATTGGGAAAGCGCCTCATTGTTCCTGAACGGCGGCTACGCCGGGCAAAGGCGGGATGGGTGGGAGCTTCAGTACGAAACTTATTCGGCGGCATTGAGCGGGGAGTTTTTCCAGGCGGACGGAAAAAGCCTTTCGCTTTCGCTGGGAACCACGCTGCAACGGCTTGCTCCCCAACACGATCGCTATACGTTCCGGGAAATGTACGTGGATGACGTATCCCAGTCCGCCCCCACCCATTACAGCGGTCCTGATTTCGTCGACTCGATACCCAAGGATAGCCGCGCCAGTTACTTGCTTTATGCCTCCCATAGCGGCGGAAGGGCCTTGGCCTTTCGGGCGCCGCAAACTTCCCTTTCGGTCGCACCCTCCCTGACCTATGGTTTTCCATTGCCGCAAGGCATAAGCGCCCACGCGGAGTTCCACGCCGGATGGGATCTGTTTCCCGTCTACGCTTGGGACCGCGCCACCATGCCGGATTCCTTCGAACCGTTTTCAGGGGACTTCGACGGCATTGCCTTGAACCGGGCCGACGGACGCGAATACATGGTCGTCCTTGTGCGGGAAAACGGAGGCTTCAGCGAGTATTACGGAAGCGAGCCTTTGGAACACCATCGCGATCGCCGGCTCGACCGCCGCTTAGGATCCGGTTTGACGTTGGCGCGCGCCTTTCCATCCGGGCATTTCCTTTCCTTTTCAGCTTCGGCGGAAAGGACCTGGACCAATCTCCCCGCCGGTTCTCCGGCCTGGACGCAGCCTTGGCAGTGGGGACTGGACTTGAATTGGAGCCGGGTTTGGGAATGGCGTTAAAGGGCGGATGACCGGGCCCGCCCATTGGGATTATTTGGATGATTGTTATGTTTCTCAACCGGATTTACCTGATATTCTTCTGAATACGGCCTTACTTTGTACAAGTAGTTTAGCGGCAGCGCGTAGGCGCGGCCGGTTATGGGTTGCAAAGGTTTCCGCGCCGGCGGATGCGGATGGGGAAAAAGTTGGAAACGCCTGCATACATGGGATACCAGCGGGACGAAAATGCCGCTGATAAACGGGAAGATGTCGTCCGGGTCCAAAGCGTTTCTGAAGCCGGCATCCGATTGGAACTCCTGGGCTTTGTCGACTTCCCCGCCGGTCATAGGGGCGCGGAGCATTTCCACCCTTTCTGGGAAGTGATTTTCATCGGGGGAGGGAAGGGCATTTTCCACCGGGGAGCGGAAGTAGAACCCTGCGGTAAAAATGAGATCATCCTGATCCGGCCCGGGGAAAGCCACCAAATCGAGGCCGGCGATTCCGAGTCCATGCAACAATTCTACTTCGGATTTTCTTTCGACTTCACCCCCATGAACGCGCTTACCTGGACCGCCCCCGCCACCTTCCCTCCCGGGCCCCTCCTGGAGCTTATCCGAAGCGAGCTGCGGGTTTGCCATGATCGCCTGCGGATCGAGACCAATAGCCAAGCGCTGGAGATCGTGCGCGCGCGCCTGATGCCTGTGGTAAGCCGAATGGTGGGCTTCCTGGTTTCACCGGGGCGGGAAAGCGACCACAGGCGCAAGGCATCTCCCGTGCAATTGGTCAAGGAATTCCTGCACGCCAACCTGCGGAGCCACGTCACCGTCAAGGAGTTGGCCCAGAGGTTCAGCTTAAGCCCGCCTTATTTCGGGGAAATCTTTAAGAAGGAAACGGGCCTATCCATCAAGGAATACCAGACCAGGATCCGCATTCACCGCGCCCAGGAACTGATTCGTCAAAGCGATCAGACAATCACGTCGATCGCGGAGGAAGTGGGGCTGGATGATCTGGCCTATTTCTCCCGGCTCTTCAAGAAAGAATACCACCTTTCGCCCCGTCAATTGCGCCAAAGGGATCAGGGGCATACCGGTGCGGGGCCCGACTAGCGTTTTTCGATCCCGCACCCGCGCCCGTCATTTGAAATAGCAGGGCGAAGCTGCGGTCCGGCGGAAGAAAATCCGCCTGCCCCGCATGTCAACCATGCCGGGCCGAGCCTGCGCGCCCGGTAACCTCCGAGTTACCCAGGACACTGCCGAACCGGCCGGAACCGCTATCCTTACCGAGGCTAGCAGTTCCGCATAATAATCGATATTATCCGCCATATCCGCAGAATCGCCCGCTGCCGCCAACCTGTATCCCAAACCCGCAACGGCGCAATAACGGACGTATTCCCCGCTGGCGCCCGAACCCGTATCCGGGGAGGAAAAAACGGCAAAGGCTTCCGGAGCCCGCAAGGTTCCAAGTTTGGCCGCCGGGGAGGAATCGTAGAATACGGTTTCTCCCAAGGGCACTCCCAACGCCGCCACGCTGTCCAAGTAAGCGCGGAACCGGGCTTGGGTCCAACTCCCCGGCAAGGGGAAAATCGTGGTGTCGATATCCTCGCGCGAGATGGAAAGGACGGCCGCGGAGGCGTGGGAAGTGTCATGGAAGGAGTGCAGATATCGGCCTGAAATCCGGCGTTCCCATTCCCCGGGAAGACTGAGGAAATAGCCGAAGCCTTGGTAAACAGCGGGTTGCGCGCGGAGAGACGGGGCGAGCAAGGCCGGCAGGAAGAAGATGAGATGGATGAATTTCATGTGTCCCTTTACAGGTCTCCCTTTTGCATAAGCCCAGTCCACATTATACGCCCTTGGAACAGGCCGGTGTCAAATGCACTCAACCGAACACCGCGGATGGCATGGAGTTTTGGGGCTCCTTCCCGTATAATATGCTCGCCATGCGGAAACCAATAAGAGTGAGAGTGCTGTTTTTTCTCGGCGCTCCGAGGAGCATCCTGAAAAGCCACTTCTACCGTATAGCCCGGGCCCGGAAGGCCATATTCAATCTCGATTATGGGAACTCCGTCCGTTATGCCTTCCTGCTATACGGCCTGGGGCCTTTAGTCGAAATCTTCTTCTACTGCGTCGAGACTTCCCGGGGATTCTGGGATTCGGCTTTACTTCAGCTCGTGGTTATCCTGTGCACAACCAGCCTCTTTTTCGTCGATTGGAAGGAAGCGAAGCGAGGGATAAACATCATCCATTGGGAAGCGGTTCTCATGATGGTGTTTCCGGTCAAGTCCGCGATAATTTTCCTCCAGAACCGAGGCGATCCTGCCCATGCCCAGTCCATGATGCTGATGTTCATGGCTCTCGGCATCTTTACCAAGGTTTGGATGATTCCCGTTCACGCCTTGGCGGGCGTAGGAATGACTGCCACGGGTTTCTTCATCCTGAACGGCTGGGACGGCGAACTATTCGCGGGAACCCTTTACGCCCTGATCGTCGCGTGCTTTTCGGGCACCCTCTCCGCCGGCGTCATGCTCATGCTCGAACGCTACCATCGCGGCATGACCGAAGTGAAAGTGGCGATGGCGAAAGCCGAAGATGAAAGGCTGAAGAACATCGAATTGGGAAAGGCCAATGAGGAGCTTCGCAAGCGGGAGGAACTCATCCGCATTTTCGTGCGTCCCTCCCTGGTTGACGAGATCCACGCGGGGAAAGATCCCTCGAAGTTCCTTCCCGTCCTGCGCAACCTGACCATCATGTTCTGCGATATCCGCGATTTCACCCGATTGACGGAGATCTTGAGCCCGTACGAAAAGCAGAATTTCCTGAACCATTACTTCAGCATCATGACCCTACCCATCATCAAGAACGGAGGGGAGGTGGATAAGATAATCGGCGACAGCCTGATGGGGGTTTTTCCCGACGGGGCCAACGCAGTCCAGGCCGCCCTCGCTATGCGGCTGGAGCTACAGAAATTCAACGCGGGCATGTACGCGGCCGGCAGTCCGAAAATCCGGAACGGCATAGGCATCGCCAAAGGTGAGGTCATGCAAGGAAATTTCGGTTCGTTCGAGAAGATGGATCGAACCGTGATCGGAGAGGCCGTCAATATCGCGTCCCGCATCGAGTCTAAAACCAAGTTGTACAATCTTGAAATAGTGGTTACCGAAGACGTGATTAAGGACTTGCCGCCGGGATCGCGGCATTATCGCTGGATAGATATCGTGCAGTTGAAGGGATCCACCAGGCGCCTGAAGTTATATGAAATCTATGGACATCAGCCTGCCGAGGTACTCCACTACAAGGACGGCACCCGCGACCTGCTGGAAAAAGCCCTTACCATCTATTTCCGCAAGGGTTTCAAGGATGCCATGCGGCTTTTCCAGGCCATGCTCGAAAAAGTTCCCCCGCACAGATTAATCCCAGCCGACTTAATGGACAACATCCTCCGCTATTACATCGCCCATTGCGAGGCTTGGATCAGCGACGGTTCCGGGGCATGGGAGCAAATCGAAAAATGGAACGGCGTCCATGTCTTCAATGACAAGTGATTTTTTTCGCATTCAGTACCCGCCCGATCTTTACCGTAGATAAATCCCGGGAAATTGCCTAGTCCTCCTCATTAACGCCTTGGCGGGCGCCATCGGCGTAAGTATCGGACGAGGCGACAGCGGTCCGCAGGGTTTGCCCGTGGAGGAGGTTTTCCTCCGTCTTCGATCACAGTCTAAAACCCTGGCAGTGAATTTTCCGGGATCTTTTGCTGCCCATTTTTCTAGAACTATGGAAGGAATTCGGGGTAACATTGAAGCTACTGTACCTCACCATTGTACCGAAAGTCATGGGCGGTTTGATGCGGGACGAACCGGTCGGGTTCAGCTAGCGACTAACCCCCCGAAAAAAGAAGGAGCCCGGGTTCAATGTTAAAGTGCAGCGCTTAGACGGCATGCTTCCCAAGGAGCTAGTCTATGCGCATGAAAAAAGGGTATCGGAATTTGGGCCCCGAAGAGCGTGAGAGAATCAACCTTTACAAGGCCGAGGGGAAGTCCCTGCGGGAGATTGGCCGCCTTTTGGGCCGGAGTAGCGCCACGATTAGCCGGGAATTGAGACGAAATGCAGCCCCGGTACAGAATCTCGCCCACAAGGCCCAGGAACGCTACCAGGAAAGGCAAAGTGAGGCCCACAGCCGCCCTCGTCTGAAGACCGAGGCCATTCGCACTGCTGTGACCGAAATGCTGAAGGAGAGGCTCTCCC
Source organism: Fibrobacteria bacterium (assembly GCA_025360005.1). GTDB lineage: Bacteria > Fibrobacterota > Fibrobacteria > UBA11236 > UBA11236 > Chersky-265. The sequence continues at coordinate 22,733 of JANYDA010000054.1, read as the reverse complement.
CGGAGCTTATTGCCGGTCGGCTTCCCTTGGATCGAGTTGAGCACGGGGGGAAATCATACCTGTGGTATCTCCGAGTTCAATCAGGCCTATTGCTGGGGTTACACCGTCTTGGGCGCCGGATCGACTTTGGAAACCCACTTTCCTTGGAGGGTGGTCGAACCTCTGGCCGAACCCTGAGTCGGCCTGAGTCCCTCCTTGATGGGCCAATTTAAACTAGACCGATGTCTGGGGAGAATTGGCTTTGACCGAGCTAATAGAATTTGACGATGCTCATTCGCACTTGCGAGGCTTGGATCAGAGGCGGGGGCTCATATTAGCCCCAGGCGGGCCAACCCCGGTTTCCGAAATATCTCCCACAGGTGAGATCCCTATTCGGAACGGTTTCCTCACATCCTGATTCGCCTGGATTTACTGGATTGCCGAATTCTTACTTCAGCGGAGAGCTCCCGTGTCTGCCGGGGCTTTTTTTGTAAGGTAAAATATCGCGGCTCCGTCGGAACCGAATCGGATAACCCGCTAACCCGGGTTGGCTGGGTTCCGATCCGCCAACACCCTGGGATCGATCTGGATATGCAACTCGCGCAGTTGCTTGTCCGTGACCTCGCCCGGCGCGTTCATCATCAGGTCCTGGGCCTTCTGGTTCATGGGGAAAGCGATCACCTCGCGGATATTGCTTTCATCGGCCAGGAGCATCACCATGCGATCGACTCCGGGGGCGATGCCTCCGTGCGGGGGCGCCCCCAGTTTGAACGCGTTGATCATGCCGCCGAACTTGCGATCCACCACCTCCGGACCGTAGCCGGCCACTTCAAAGGCCTTGTACATGATCTCGGGGATGTGGTTTCTGATCGCGCCGCTGGACAGCTCCACGCCGTTGCAGACGATATCGTACTGGAAGGCGTTGATCTCCAACGGGTTCTTGTGCAGCAGCGCATCCATGCCGCCCTGCGGCATGGAGAAGGGATTATGCGAGAAGGCGATGCACTTGTTCTCTTCGTCCCATTCGTACATGGGAAAGTCCACGATCCAGGCGAAACGGAAGACGTCGGCATCGATGAGTTCCAGATCCCTGGCCACCTTGCCGCGGATGAGCCCGGCGATCTTGGCGGCGATGAGCGGCTTGTCGCAGACGAAGAACACCGCATCGCCCGGACCCACGCCGCATTGCGCGCGCAGGCTTTCCTGCTGCTCCGGGGTCAGGAACTTGGCCAACGGTCCCTTGATGGGGGCGGCATTGCTTCCGGGAGCAACCGCATCGCCCGTCCACACCAGGTAGGCCAGGCCTTTGGAGCCCGCCGCCTGGGCGAACTCGACCAGTTTGTCGAAGAAGGAACGGGGTTTGTCCGCGATGCCCTTGACGGGGATGGCCCGCACCACGGCCCCGCCCGCCACGCCGGCCTTGAAGGCCTGGAATCCGGACTCGGCGAAGAGGGCGCTCACGTCCCGGATTTCGATAGGGATGCGCAGATCGGGTTTGTCCGATCCGTATTTGAGCATGGAGTCCGCATAGGAGATGCGCTGGAACGGGATACCATCCACCCGTTTCTTCGAGAACTCCACGAAGACGCCGTGCACCACTTTCTCCACGGCCGCGAAAACGTCGTCCTGCGTCACGAAGGACATTTCGATATCGAGCTGGTAGAATTCTCCCGGCGAACGATCGGCGCGCGCGTCCTCGTCCCGGAAGCAGGGGGCGATCTGGAAATAGCGGTCGAAGCCGGCCACCATCAAGAGCTGCTTGAACTGCTGGGGCGCTTGCGGCAAAGCGTAGAAGCGGCCGGGATGGATGCGGCTGGGCACCAGGTAATCGCGCGCGCCTTCCGGCGAGCTGCTGGTGAGGATGGGCGTCTGGAATTCCATGAAGCCGCCGTCCGTCATGCGGCGGCGCAGGGAAGAGATGACCTGCTGGCGGAGAATGATGTTCTTGTGCAGTTTGTCGCGGCGGAGATCCAAAAAGCGGTACTTGAGGCGCAGGTCTTCCGGGCTCTCTTCCTTGCCGTCCACCAGGATGGGCAACTGCTCGGCCATGGATTGGATGGTCATCTCATCCACCACGATTTCGATTTCACCTGTAGCCATGGAAGGATTGACGGTGCCTTCCCCGCGCGCGATGACCTTGCCGGTGATGGTGATGACGCTTTCATAGCGCAGGCGCGTGGCCTGATCGAAGAACGGACGCTCCGGATGGAATACGATTTGGGAGATGCCGTAATGATCCCGCAGATCGATGAAAAGGAAGTGACCATGGTCCCGGCGCCGGAAAACCCAACCTGAGAGCCGGACGGTGTCGCCGACGTGGGATTTCCGCAATTCACCGCAAGTATGGGAACGATATGGATGCATAGCCCTTTTATAGTCCTTTTCCCGGAAAACCCGCGTCCATTGCTTGGAAACGGCCGCATTGGTTATTCCGGGCACAACGGCCGGAAGGCCAAGCATTGAAATCGGTTTGAAAATACAGGTTGGTAATTATAGTAGAATAACGGGAACGCCCCAATCCCGGGAGCGATAAGGCATTGGGGGGAACGACCCATTTTAATTAATTTAGACGGATTCCCCATGCTGACCAGAATCGACCCCAATCTTCCCGCCATGATGCGCTTCGGCGTTTCCATCGCCCGCCGCATCCCGGCCGCCTTTCCCGGGTCCGTTCTCCCGTATGGCCGTCGCTTCCGCGGGCTGCGCGCCTAAGGTGCGGCTCCGCTCCCTGATATGAACGGCATCTCTTTCGAGCTTTTTTTCGTATTCATCCTCATCGTGGCCAACGGCGTCTTCGCCATGACCGAAATAGCCGTGGTGTCCGCGCGTAAGGCGCGCTTGCAGCAATGGGCCAATGAAGGCAACCATCGCGCCCAGAACGCCCTGGACCTGGCCAACTCGCCCAACCGCTTCCTCGCCACCATCCAAGTGGTCATCACCTTGATCACCCTGTTGACCGGCGCCTACGGCGGCAGCACCATCGCGGAGCAGCTTGCCTCCCATCTGGCGGACATCCCTTTCGTCTCCGTATACCGCGAGCGCATCGCCCTTAGCTTGGTGGTGGTATGCGTCGGCTTCCTGCAGGTGATCTTCGGTGAACTGGTGCCCAAGACCGTGGCCTTGAACCACGCCGAGAAAATAGCCGCGCTGGCCGCCTGGCCCATGCAGGTCATCTCCCGCCTGGCTTATCCCGCCGTTTCCTTCCTGGGCATCATCACGGACTTCATCCTCCGCATCATGGGTAGCAGACCCTCCAGCGAGCCGCCCGTCACCGGGGACGAGATCAACGTGATGATCGCGCAAGGCACCGAGGCGGGCGTGTTCCAGGAATCCCAGCAGGACATGGTGGAAAGCGTTATCGAGCTCAACGAGCGCCGCATCAACAGCATCATGACGCCGCGTCCGGACATCGTCTGGCTGGATGTGGAAGCCCCCTTCGAGGAGAATCGCGAAAAGATCCTCGGCAGCTCCTATTCCCGCTTCCCCGTCTGCCGCGGCGGCCTGGACGAGATGCTGGGCATCATCCACACCAAGGACATGCTGGCGGATTGCATTTCCGGCAAGTCCATCGACCTGCAGGGCCGCACCCGCAAGGCCCTGACCATTCCGGAAACCATCCCGGTTCTGAAATCATTGGAATCCTTCAAGGAATCCGGCATCCACATCGCCCTGGTCATCGACGAATACGGCAGCCTGCAGGGACTGGTCACCCTCAACGATATCATGGAAGCGATCGTAGGCGACATCGACACCCATGATCAGAAGGAAGACAAACCCGGCGCGGTCATGCGCGAGGACGGATCCTGGCTGGTGGACGGCATGCAGCCCATCGAGGACTTCAAGGAACTGATGGAGATCGATCATCTGCCGGAAGAGGATACGGATACCTACCAGACGCTGGGCGGGTTCGTGATGATGAAGCTGGGCCGCATCCCCAAGGCCGGCGAGCATTTCCAGCAGGACGACGTGCGTTACGAGGTGATGGACATGGACGGGAACCGCGTGGACAAGGTCCTGGTCAAGCGGGAGGCGCCAGCGGAGGCTCCCCGGGATTCGGCTTCGCAGGCTCGGGAATAATCGATCGCGAGGATACCCCTCCCGGCGCCCACAGCCATTCCTTCTTCTCATCCCCGGCTTCCAACTCGTGCAGATGGCCGTAGATCTCGACTACTCCGCCCCATACCGTCTTCTCCGTCACCGCGAACTTGCCGATATGCTTGGGCGTGGCGGTTATCACCGCGTTCAGCCCCGCCTTTTCATCGTCCAATTGCTTTTCCGCCTTCTTGAGGGCGGAATAGGCGTCCATCACGCCTTTGAGTTCGCCCTTGGCCCTGTCCGACATGGTGGCTCCATGACGGGCCATCATCACCTTCATGCCCTTGAGCTTGATTTCGATGGGAGTCAGGGTGGCTTCCAGCTCCGCCCGCATATGATCGATTTCCTTGCCGCGCAGCTTGGCGGCCTCGGCTTCCTTGTCCAGCAGGCGGATATGCGTATGGCATCCCTCCCCGCCCAGCACGGCGATGGCCACGTCCCCGTAGGCCTTGATTTCGCCTCCCACTACCGAGGCGCCGGGCTTATCGGCCCTGAAATGGAAGGCAGTAACCTGGCAGTTACGTAGGCCCCGCTCCGCCTCCACTATGCCCCCTTCGCATTCGAGTCTTATATCCTGGGCGCTTTGCACTTTGATGGAGGTCTTGGCGGAGATGCGCCCCTGGCCATGTCCATAGATGCCGGAATTGATGATCACGCCCGCCCCGTGGGAGATGACGTGGGCGCCTTCCACCGTGCCTTCCACAACGACGCTGCCCTCCGCCTCCACGGTGAAGCCTTCCGTCACGTTGCCCAGCACCTGGATGTCGCCCAGGTAATGCAGGTTTCCGGTATGGAAATCCACGTCCCCCTTGAGCACGTAGGTCACGCCCACGTTGATCGCGCCGGCGTTGTGATAAACGTATCCGCTCACCGCGGCCAGCAGTTCCAGGCCGTCGGCGCTGACCTCCGTATTGGCCCCCAGCTTGAATTGGATGTCCTTGGCCGCGGGCGGGGGCTGGGATTTCCCGAAGATGTCCGTGCTCGCCGTTCCCGGTACGGCGGGGTTCTTGACGGCCAGCACTTCGCCTTTTTTGACCTGATGGATGTTATCCACGTTCTTATAATCGGCCTTGCCGTCCTCGCCGACCACGGGCTTCAGATCCGAATCGATCTTGATCTTTTCGGTGATGCTGGCGTCGCGGCCGGGCTTGCCGGGAGTGGCCTGGGCGATGATCTGGCCGCGATCGTATTGCTTCCCCGCGATCATGCGGTCGACGGCGGACCAATCGATCCCGTTCACCACCTGCAGGCCCTGCAGCTTTTGGGCGACATTGTCCCGGGTCATTTTCTGGCCGGTCATTTCAAAGGAGGACTTGATGGTCAGGACGGCGCGGTTGGGTTCGGTTTTAATCTCGAGATAATCGGCCGGACCGCCTACGATAGTAGATGCGGTTGTGGCCCCCGGTACGGAGATATCTCCCGAGGGCTTTCCATCCTGGGAAACCTCGGCCATGCATTTATTATAGGACGTGCCTTTAAATTCCGGCAATCCTTTAATTTCACCTGGTCGGTAAGTTTAAGGATTTCCCATGCTTAAAAGGTCTTTTCACTCCGAATTGGCCGCTTTGGGCAGGGCAGGCGCCCCTCTCGGGGGATCTTGGCCGGGCGCCGGCGAACTCAGAATGGCGCTACAAACCTCACAAACAATTTGCGCGCCCCCGGAGGAGCCCATTTTGCCGGCCCACTTTTCCAGGTTCTCTCCCCAAGCGATTTCCCTGTCGCGCCGGCGTTCCAGTTCCCGGAAAAGTTCCGGCCGGGGTCCCGGGGCCCGGCCCGCCCATTCCGGAAAGACATCTTTCTCCGCGAACAAATTGGGGAGCGCGAGTCGGGAATCCCGGAGCAGCCTTTTGCCCAGCGCCAAGGTGAGGGGATCGACTATCGCCAGCACCAAGGTGGGGATGCATGCCAGGGCCAGCTCCATGGTAATGGTACCCGGAAAAGCGATGGCATGCCGAGCTTCGGCGAAAGCGGAGTCACGATCGGTGTGGAAACGGATGTCAAGGGCCCGCCCCGGCCGCAGCCGGGAGGATACCAGGTCGCGCGCGGTAGCGGCGAGATGGGCCGGGACCAGAATGGAAACGCCTTCGCCTTGCCCATCCCCGGAGGCCGTGCCGGCGCGCATTCCCGACCCGGGGGATGGATGCAATAATTCCAGCCAAGCCGGGAGGTTGCGCCTCAGCACCGAGATGCGGCTTCCCGGGCAAAGCAGCAAACGGTTTCCGCGCGCAAGCGGATGGGACGCGCCCGCCTCATCCAAAGCGGGGTTGCCGGATGCCGGCCCGCATGGGGGCGGCGCGGCGAAGAAATGCCCCACCGTGACCCCGGCCGCCACCGCCGCGAAGGCCTCAGCCTCGAACGGGAAAAGCGCATGCACATGGCAGCCCCGCAGCGACTCCGCCGCACGCCGCAATTTGCGGGCGGGATTGCGGTAGGCCCAGGCCTGGGGCGGCGCCACGAAACAAACAGTAACACCCAGGTTACGTGCCGCGCGCGCAAGGCGCAGGTTGAGCCCGGGGTAATCCACCAGCAAAGCCAAGCGGGGGCGGAATCGCTTGATCTCCGATAGGGCCGTCCGGTACAAGCGCAGGGCCAAGGGGGCATTGCAGATCACGTCCCAGGCTCCGTTGAACGCGGTAGCGCGGATGGGGAAAAGCGGGACGAGCCCGCATGCCTCGGCGGCCGGGCCTCCCAGGCCCCTCAGTTCCAGATCGGGAAAGCGTGTCCGCAGTGGCCGCAGGATATCGCCCAGCATCCGGTCCCCGGAGATTTCCCCTGCCGATACGAAGATGCGGAGGCTTCCGCTCATGTGGAGGCGCCGCGGCCGGGCTTCACTCCAAACTCACCGGATCCAGGGCGGTGAGGGATGTGACCACGCGATCGAATTCATTCCCGGTGACGGGCGGGGCCGTGTGCGGCACTATCCAGATGGTGCGCCAGCCCCGCTCCCGGGCGGATTCCAGGTTGTCCTGCCTATCGTCCGCGAAATGGATGCGCAGATCCTGACCGTGCCGGGCGCGCAAATGAGCGTCCACCTTGGCGTAGCCGGGGGGATTGGGCTTGCCGTCCCAATCCATGAAAGCGATATCGAAGATGCCTTGCAGGCGCGGGCCCCTGAACCCGTCCGCCACGTCGCCCAGATCGGTCAGCTCCGCAGCCAAGGCCTCCGGCAGCATGGCGCCCAGGCCCATGGCCTTGAGTCCGCGCACGGGCCAGTCCATGCGCGCGTTGGTGAAGATGTAATACGGATACGGCATACGGGTGAGCCAGGCCTGCAAGGCCGGATCGGGCGGCGGCAGATGCGAGGCTTCGATGGCGTGGATGAAATCGCAATAATGTTCCCGATCCACGCCGTGCAATTCCTCCAGACCCTTCAGGGTGGTGCCGTATTTATCCCACAGCTCCAAGCGCAATGCGTCGGCCTGCTCGGAAGAGAACCCCAGGAAGGTGCGGATGTAGAGGTTGATGCGATCGTCCACGGCCCGTAGGGTCGAGAGCGTGGAAGGATAGAGGGTATGATCATAATCGAGCAAGAGGATGTTCTTCACAGCGGATGCGACTCCCAGAATTTTTCCAGTACCCCGTAGGTGAATCCCCAGATGGCGCCTTCGCTGGCTTGCACGCGGATGCAGGGGAAAGTCCGCTCCGGGTGCGAAGGGCTCATGGGCGCGTGATGGCGGTTGGCCGGATTGCGCAGGTAGCTTTGCGGCAGCCAATGGGACTCGGCGATTTCCAAAGCGGCCAATGCCAGCTTAGGCCGCGCCGGCACCTCAAAGAGGAAAGGAGCCACTTCCATGGGCCGTCCCAGATGACCTCCCGCCACCGCCAAAGGCAAGGCACGCACCAGATGAACCGCCTCCAGAAGTATCCCCGTTTCCTCCCGGGTCTCGCGGATGCAGGTCTCCAAAAGGTCCTTGTCCCCGGGATCCCGGCGTCCGCCGGGCAAGGCGAAATGCCCGGACCAAGGGTCCTGGGGATTGCTGGCGCGGCGTAAAAGCAGGTATTCCGGGTCGGAACCGCGGATCCGGATCAAGGCCACGGCCGCTTGGGGAAGGGGCCCGTCCGGAGCGGGATGGAAAGGAGTAGTGAATGCCATGACCCGAGCATAAACTATAAATATGGGTGGAAGCCCCGGGTTTCTTGGCCTCCCGGGCATTTTGCGGAAGCGGTTTTCCGGCCATATTTTACAATTTTTGCTAAATTGAACTTTGCATGACCAAGTCGCACATCCTAGGCATGAGCCTGCAGGACCTGGAGTCGCTCATCGTCTCCTTGGGGGAGCCTGCGTTCCGGGCCCGGCAAATCCACAACTGGATGTTCCGCAATCTGGAAACCGACTTCGCCAAGATGACCAACCTGCCCAAACCGTTGCAGGAAAAACTGGCGGAGGCCGCCACCTGTTCGGTGCTCAAAGTGAAAGCCAACCAGGTCTCCGCGGACGGAACCACCAAATGGGTTTTTGAAACCCATGACGGCCAGTTCTTCGAGACCGTGCTCATCCCTACGGAAGATCGGCGATCCATCTGCGTGTCCTCGCAAATCGGTTGCGCCATGGGTTGCACTTTCTGCCGCACCGCTACCATGGGCTTCATCCGCAATCTCACCCTGGGCGAGATCCTGGAACAGGCCCATTGGGTCAGCCGCTACGTGAGGGACATGGACGGCGGGCGCGTGAGCAACGCCATCTTCATGGGCATGGGCGAACCCCTGCTCAACCTGGAGAACGTGGCGCGGGCCTGCGAAATCATGAACTCGCAAGAAGGCTTCGGCATCGCCAAGGACAAGATCACCGTCTCCACTTCCGGAGTGGCGCCCAAGATCCTGGAGTGGGCCGCGCGCGCGCCCGACTTCAAGCTCGCCATCAGTCTCAACGGCAGCAACGACGCCATGCGTTCGGAACTGATGCCCATCAACCGCCGCTACAACATCGGGACCTTGCTGGAGACGGCGGATGAATATATCCGCCTCTCCGGGCAAAAACTCACCTTCGAGTACATCCTCATCCAGGGCAAGACCTGTACTCCGGAATCCGCCCGTGAGTTGAAACGCATCGCGTCCCACCGCCACTGCAAAATCAACCTGATCCCGCTGAACCGCGGCAATCCGGACATGCAGCCCCCTACGGACGCCGAGATCAATGAATTCGAACGCATCCTCGCGCAGGGGGATTTTCAAGTCCTGCGCAGGCGGCCCCGGGGGCCCGATATCTACGCCGCTTGCGGACAACTGGCCACAGAACAGAAAAAGGTAGCCTGATGCTGACTCAAAACCTGCCGGAATACTGGGAAGACTTGTACAAAGCGAAGAAGGACGCTTGGTGGGACACGGGTAAGACCAGTCCCATCCTGGAAGAATTCTTCAAGCATCCATCCTGCCCAAAAACCGGCCGCGTGCTGGTGCCAGGCGCCGGACGGGGCTATGATGCCGCCGCCTGGGCCGCGCGCGGGCATGAGACGTTGGCGGTGGACTTCTCCGGCACCGCCTATACGGCGCTCACGGCTCTTTCCGAAAAGCAGCGCAAGCTCTCGGTGCTGAACATCGATCTGTTCGAGCTCTCTCCCAAAAGCACGGAACCTTTCGACATTATCTACGAGTATTGCTGCTTCAATTCCATCCACCCCGGCCGCCGCGACGAATACTTTGAAGTCTGGGACAAGATGCTCACGCCCAACGGCATCGTGGTGGCGGCCTTCTACCCCATCATCCGCTCCACCTCCCTGGAAGGGCCGCCCCATCCCACCTCCGAAGGCGAACTGATGGCCCGTCTGGACGGCGTCTTCGACATGGCCGAGAAGATCATCCCCAAGAAAAGTCTCAAGGATCGCGCCGGCAAAGAGGAAATCTGGATCCTGAAGAAGGCGCAGCACTGACCCCTTGGGTAACGTGGAAGCTACCGTAGCTTTCACGTTACAGGCTCCCGCAGCCCCGCCCGCGGGCGCCTGCGCGCGATACCGCAACCCGCCGCCGGCAGCGGACAATTTCCCCGCTTTTCGCGTTCCAATCCTACCGCGCCCGCCCCGCAAACCCGCCCGCAACCGATCGGTTACCTCTTATTCGCCTGCGTCCTTTGGGTTTTTCCCTCACAGCCACAACAACCCAAGCTCCTAAAACCGATGCCTAACCCATTGGTTTTGCTCCAGATGGTTACTCTCAGCTCGACCCTCTCCCGACATAGCCATCGGCTACCAGATGTGGTACGCTCATTCCCAAGGAGGCACTAGATACGATGGCTTACTTCTCCGCTAAATCCACTTGGCTCAGCTTGGTCGAAGGCGCCGGCAATGTCGGCAAGGTTTCCGAAGAGGCGGGCGAAAGCCCGGATGGCGCCCGCTCCCCAGGCGGATCCGATTCCGCGCCCAACCTGGACGGGCTGGCCCTTTCCTTCGAGGACTTCCGCCCCTGCTTCCCGGCCGAAGGCAAAAGCATCGGCTCCGATTCCAACGCCACCACGGACGGCGTCGCCGATTCCCCGGAGGATCTCGATTACCTGCGCATCACCCTGGACCTGCGCCACCGCCTCTTCTTCCACTTCAAGGAATGGGAGTTCGGCCCGGCCCTGCTGGAGGATCACCTCCGGTTGGCCCAGGCCCAGACCGACCCGGAAGAAGCGCTCGCGCAATACTGCCAAGCCCGTCACGTAGCAGTTACCCTGGTGGAAAAATACGCTCAAGGGAATTTCCGCTTGGCCTGGATCGAAGCGGACCGCATCATCGCCGAAATCCACAACCTCATCGGCAACGACGATAGCTGCACGATGTATGCCCGGGAAGGCCTGGACGCGATCAAGAGCGGGAAGTTCTCTTCGTCCCTGGATATGCGCATTACCAAGCTCACGGTGAGGTTCCTGAACCTGCTGGGGCGCGCTTAAGCCTCGCGGCGGCAATTCATCTATAGCGCTTCAAGCCTTAGCGGGGTTTTGAAAGGCATTGCGTAGACAAACGGCCCAGTGAAAAGAGCGCTGGCAATTCGCCAGCAGAATTACCCCCGCATGCGGTTCGATCTCCAGCCCTTTTCCATATACTTCACCATGGTTCGGTTGGTCCTGAACGCCTTCCAGGAAATGCCTTTCCGGCCCGCCGGCGTTGCAGTACCTTTCCAGAATTGCAGATTTGGTTTCCGGTAGCGCGCTGTGCGGGGTTTGACCATATGAAAGGAATCGGTTGCTATGGGAATTAACCCTATTCGAAACAAGACGGTCACGATTTTTGCGGGAATGCTTGCCATGGCTGGAGCTGCATACGGGGATACCATAACAGGCGTGGTGGCGGACTCGGTCAACGGAATGCTGATTGATTCGGTGACCATTACGTCCGAAGGCGTTTCAACCCGGACGGATGCCAATGGCGCTTTTACGCTTGCCCTACCGACAACCGGGATTTCGCGGTTTGTGGCGCCCGGCCAAGCGCCTTCGTTAACCTGGAACCCGGACAACGGAACATTTTCATGGGATGGCAAACAGAACGAAGTGTCCATAACCGTGCATTCCATGCAAGGCAACCTTGTGGCGCAATCCGCTTCGGGAAAAAACCAGGCCCGGCGGGAATTCTCCGTGGCGCACCTTCCCAAGGGGATTTATGCGGCTGTTATCGAGTCGCGGGGCCGCCGGTCCGTTTATAACATCAATTATCTTGAAGCAAACCACCGGCATTCCTTCTCGCTTATGCCGGCCAACCAAAATGCCGCCGGCAAATCCGCCGCTTCCTCGGCAGAGCATGCCCTGACGTTTTCCAAAAACAACTTCACTACCAAAACCGTAACGGTTCCTTCAGGGACGCAAAGCGGCCTTGCCATCAAACTGAAGTCCCCATATCCGCTGCGCAATATACTCCGCCTGTTCAGCGACCCCAATGTCCCGGAAAAAGGTCCCCAAGAATACGCCGCCGCCAAACGGGGTTGGACGGCGCCCGCCACGCTTCCCCAACGGATTGGAGAAGGGCTCGCCCGCCATGATATGATCTACTACGGTGAGAACTATCGTCGCATCAACGTGGCGATAAACGGTAAGCTGGCCTGGAAGTACGAGACAAAGGATGATTGGGAAATAGACGATATCTGGATGCTGTCCAATGGCAATATCCTCCATGCCCATATGACTTACATCGAAGAGCTCAACCCCAAGAAAGAAGTGGTTTGGCACTATGATAATCCGGCCGGGACGCAGATCCATAGCTGCCAACCCATTGGAATCGACAAAGTGCTTTTTCTCCAGAACCAGGTCCCCAATTCTATCGCGAGACTCTATAACATAACGACCAAGAAATTTGAATTCGAGAAAGATGTACCGGTCTTGACCGGCGCCGTCCACCCGCAGGGCCGGCGCCTCCGTATGACAGGAAGAGGGACCTATATCGCCTCGTCCCTGAACCTGGGTAAAGTCTGGGAATTGGATGCGGATTTCAAGGTGATGTGGAGTTACACGGCCGGCACCGGCGTTTGGTCCGCGGCACCCCTCAAAAACGGCAACGTGATCATCCAAGTGGAAAGCAAGGGCGCTGCGGTGGAATTGAACAATCTGGGCCAAGTGGTTTGGCAGGTGGCCAAGTCCGAAGTGACATTGCCCGCGGGTACGCAGATGGGCAACACGCAATCCTGTGAACGATTGGCGAACGGAAATACGGTGATGTTCGGCAATGGAGGAACCAATGTCAATAACATCCAGGCCTTTGAAGTCACACCCACAAAAGAAGTGGTGTGGTTTCTCCAGGATTGGCAAAACCTTGGGGACGCCACCGGCGGGCAATTTCTGGACGAGCCCGGCTATCCGGAAATCCCAGGGGAAACCAACCACTAAGGGACTTTAAAAAATAATTGAAAATTGGATGGTTTAACGATTATCCCGGTCCGCTCCAGGAAGAGATCGCTTTCCGCAAAACATGTCCATCCATCCGAAAATGGCGGAACCGGGATCTCTTCGCAGGACCGGCTCCGGCGCGGTAGCGGACCCCGGTTGTCCCGGAAGTCTCTTCCCTTCTGGAGATAAAGCCCCGCTTGCCGGTTACGATGACGGCCTTGCCTCCCACCGCAGCAAGATCTAATGGAGCTGAATTAAGCTGGTTGGGAGACACGAAATCGGTATCCACTGCCCAGGTAACACTTCGGTTACCGGTGCGAAAACACTTTCCCAGTGTGGACACGGCATAGCCGGTATCCCGGTTCAGGAAATCGAGGGTGATGGAAGCCGTATGGGGGCCGGGAATAAGGGTGTTGGCCCGTTTTCCGTCCGATACAGAATCCCGTAATTGGGGCCCACGAAAAATCCCGTATCCGGATCGAAGAAGTAGCAATCCGTAAGGAAGGTGGAGCCGAATTTGGAACCCGGCGCCTTCTTCCAGGAACCGCCGCCGTCCAGGGTTTCCAGAAAGCCGTTCACGGCTCCCGTGGCAAAGCCCCGGGAAGGCGATGCGAAGGCCATGCCTGTTATTCTGCCGGTTACCGGCACCGGGATCTTCCGCCAGCTTTTCCCGTAGTCGTCGGATTTCATCAGCACACCATTGACGCCGAATAGGATCCGGTCCGGACATTGGGAAAATAGACTCCCATGAAATCCCCCGCAAAACCGGGGTCGCGCGCGCGCCAGCTTTTTCCGGCATCCTCAGTAACGAGCAAGGTACCCTGGAACCCCGCGATGAATCCCGTATCCGCATTGACAAAAAACGCTTTGTACAAATCCTTGTCGGTACCGGAGGGGATGGTCTCCCAGGCAGCGGAAACGATTGGGAAGGAAACCAAAACGGCCAAGCAAACCCATAAAATAAAACGGGTGCGGAACTACATGGCGTCTCCTTATACTGGTTGTTGTAAGAAAAGGATCAGCTTTTGCCACTGCGATGCGACCGCGGGCCGGGAGCGGAATGCGAATGTGAAGTCCTAGGTTCATCAGCGAGTGAACGCAGGATATCTATAACGTTGGGTCCGGCCTTATGGCCGGAAGACAGAGGAAAGAAAGCGAACCCGACGCAGCCCCAGGGCACGGCAACGCCGCACCCCGCCGGCACAAGGTGCCGGGCGACCGTGCGATAACCTACTTCTTGGCAGCCGCCGGATGAACCCGGCGCCTATCCCACCAGACCACGAACGGACATGCTACCGCGATAGTGGAATACGTTCCCACCACCACGCCGATGACCATCGCCACGCTGAAGTCGCGCACCGACGAGGCGCCCATCACCGCCAGGATCACCACGGTGAACAGCACCGTCAAATGCGTGATGATGGAACGGCTCAAGCATTGGTTATTCGCGCTGTTCACGCGCCCGGCGAAGCTCTCCTTGGAGCTGGCCACGCCCGTCAATTCGCGGATACGGTCGAAGATGATGATGGAATCGTTCAGCGAATACCCGATGATGGTCAGGATGGCCGCCACGAAGTCCAGCGAGATTTCCATTCCGAACAGGGCGAACAATCCCAAGGTGATCAGGCTGTCATGGATAAGGCCGAGCACGCCGCCCACGCCGAAGCCCAGGCCGTTGCGGCCGAAGCGGAACCAGATGTAGAGCACGATCAGCACCAAGGCCGCCAGGATGGAAAAGACGGCCGATTGACGCAGGTCCTTGCCAACCGAGGGACCCACGGTATCTTCGCCTTCGATTTGCGCGCCTTGAACGGCGCGGCCGATGGCGCCGCGCGAGGCGGTGTCTTCCGCCACCTTGGGGAGGAAAATCAACAGGCGGTTTTCGCTGACGGCGCCCAGGGTCTGCACGCGCGGAGCGTCGAGCCCGGCGGATTCGATCTCCTTGCGTACCTTCTCGATGTCCGGCTTCTGATCGAACTTGACGCGGTAGACATGGCCGCCGGTGAAGTCGATGCCGAAATGCAGGCCTTTGACCGCGATGGCGCCCAGCGCCAGCACCAGGATGGTGATGGAGAGGCCCACGTAGTACTTGGCCAACGGAATGACCTTGATATCCACCTCATGGAACCAGTTGATGCCCTTGCCGATGGACAACTCTTTAACGTCCCGGCCGGAGAGGATGTAGTCGAATACCAGGCGGGTGACGATGATGGCGGTGTACATGGAAGCGCCCAAGCCCACCATCAGGGTGAGGCCGAAGCCCTTGATGGGGCCGACGCCGATATAGTACAGGATGCCGGCGGTTCCCAACGCGGTGACGTTGGAATCAAGGATGGCGCTGAAGGCCTTCTTATAGCCCGCGTCGATGGCGGCCCGCACGCTGCGGCCCGCGCGCAATTCTTCCCGGATACGCTCGAAGATAAGCACGTTGGAGTCCACGGCCATACCGATGGTCAGCACGATGCCGGCGATGCCGGGCAGGGTCAGGGTGGCGTGGAAGGCGCCCAGCACGGCGAACAGGATGATCATGTTGAGTAGCAGCGCGAGATTGGCGATGAGGCCGGCGCCTTTATAATAGAGCGCCATGAAGCCGGCCACCAGGGCCAAAGCCACCAGGGCGGCCATCAGGCCTTTGTGGATATTGTCTTCCCCCAAGGTGGGACCCACGGAACGGAGCTCGGCGATTTTCATGGGGGCGGGCAGGGAGCCGGCGCGCAGGGTGACCGCCAGCTGCTTGGCTTCCGTCATGTCCCCGATGCCGGTGATGGAAGCGCGCCCATTGGGGATGCGGCCCTGGATGACCGGCGCGGAATAGACCACCGAGTCCAGCACGATGGCCAGCTGCTTGCCGATATTGGCGCCGGTGACGCGGCCGAATTCCTTGGGACCCAGGCCCTTGAAGGTGAGGCTCACTTCCACTTCGCCCGCATTCATGCCGCCGCCCAAGCGCTGGGGCCGGGCATCCGCGATGGTGGCGCCGGTCATTTCCGGGCGATGCTTGAGCAGGTACAGGCGGCGGATCTTGGTATTGCCTTCCAGGGTTTCGATGTCCCGGCCCCAGAGGAACTGGTAGCGGCTGGGGATGAGGGCCTGCACATCCGGATCGTCCAGGATGGCTTTGGCCTTGCCTACGTTCTCCGCCTTGACGGCCAGGTCGCGGCCCATGGCCACGAGCAAGGAACCGAAGGGACGGTTCTTATAGAACTCGGAAGCCGATTCCGTATTGGTATCCGTGGCGGCATGGCCGTTGGCGGAGTCGGCTTTGTGCAGGCTGTCCTTGGGAGCTTTAGCGGCGGCTACGGCGGCGGAGTCTTTAGGCGCGCCGGCTTTGCTGGAATCCTTCTGGACCACGCGGCCGAAGAGATCCTGCACGGCCTGGGCGGTGTCATTGCCCGGGGTGGCACTCTTTTCCGGCTTGCCGCCGGAACGGCGATTGAGGAAGGCGTCGATCTTGTCCAGCACGGGCTTGAACTCGGTGCCTTCCGGGATGAGCTTGAATTCCAGCAAGGCGGTGGCGCCGATGAGGCGGCGCGCGTCCTCCGCGCCCATGCCGGCCAAATCGGCCACGATGCGGTTTTCCCCGGAACGGGTGATGAGGGGTTCGCTCAAGCCGTATTGATCCACGCGGTTGCGCAGGATTTCCAAGGAACGATCCATCACGTCCTTCTGGGCTTCCTTGTCCAGCTTCTCCTTATTCACCTCTACGATGATATGGGTTCCGCCGGCCAGATCGAGGCCCAGGTTGATGGCTTTGGCGGCCGTGTTGGGATGATCCTTCTTGTAGATCTCCCTGGCGCGCTTTTCCAACGGCTGATTGGTGTCATTGCTCTTGGAGAAGACCTGAATGGTCGGAAAGAGGCTGATTCCGCACAACACCAGGATGATGATGAGCAGTACAGAGCGAAAACCGGTATCCCTTTTCATGGATCTTGTGAACCCTTCATCTCAAAAAATCGTTGGAACGAACCATCGTGCCCGGGACGGATTCCCTGGGCTAAGTCGTTGAAAAAGCTGCCCGAATATAGAAAACCTGGCGCGCAGGGGGTAGGGCGGATGCGGATACTAAGCTTAACGGCCGCAACGGTATCTAATGGTGATTTTGTTTCCTAGGCGGTCTTGGGCCGATAGGACTGTAGTAGAAGCAGGAACTCGGGGTTCTGGCGCAAGGTTTCCAGATCCGGATCGCGCAGCACCCAATCGAAATCCGCGAAGCCTTTGCAAAGGGCCATTTCCATGGCTGCCAAGGCTTGTTCCCGCTTGGCGAGCAGGGAGTAATAGCAAGCCAGATCGTAATAGGCGGCGGTGCAATCCGGATCCACCAGCACGGCCTTTTTGCAGGCAGCGATGCTTTCCTCCAGGCGGCCGGGTTTTTTAAGGAGGGAGCCGAGCAGGATGTAGGCTGGAGCGAAGCGGGGATTGAGCTCCAAGGTTCGGCGGCAATGCGTCTCCGCATCCTTGAGCCGGTCCAGGCTTTTGTAGACGCCGGCCAGGCAATAATGGGCGTCGAAGGTATCGTGCCCGGAGTGCATGGCCTGGCAGAAGCATTCGACGGCATCTTCGTAAAGGTAAGCGTCCGCGAATTCCAGGCCGCGATCGAAAAGCCATTTGCCTTCGTGGCTGGAACGCTCGGCGGGTTCGCTCTCGTTTCCCAGGGCGAAGGATTTCTCGAGGATGTTCATGGCCGCGGAGATTTTACCGGCGCGCAAGAGGAGATCGGATAGCTCTTGATAGAGAGCCTTGCCGTCCCGGGAGGATTTGATCCGCTCGCGCAGGAGACACACTTTATCCCTTAACAAATCTTCCATAAGCTCCCGGGATGTCCAAGACTTCCAAAATATAATGTTGGGGCTCTGCCGAAGGGGGGGAAATCGCACCTATGCCGGCGGCAAATTTGGTTAAAAACCGCAAAGGGCCCGGCATGGCGTTATTTGCGGCCGAGACGCGCCCTAGACTGCGGCGGGCCGTTGTCCGCGGACAACGGCATCGCTTGGGGCTTAACCCCGGAATAGCCGGATCCGGGCGGGGGAGCGGTATATTCAGGCCAGGCAAACGGGCCGCGAGCGCGGTCGAAAAGGAAAGCGGAGGCGGGAATGAACGGAAAAAAGCATACGGACGCGGGGCCATGGGCGCAGGGATTGGGCCTGCGGGCGCTGGCACCGATCTTCTTGGCATTGCCCATGGCCTCCGCCCGGGCCCTGGAAGTCCATGAATGGGGAACCTTCACCACTTTGAGTTCCAGCGCCGGCTACGGCTTGTCCGGGCTTTTCGTGGACGCCACGCGCTTGCCGGCCTTTGTGCATGGGCTGCCCTATTTCAATTACGATTCCGCCGCCGGCTGGGCCTCGCCGGAAAAGCTGCGCCATGTGACCGTGAAAATGGAGACGCCGGTGCTCTACTTCTACACGGACAGGGAAACTCCCGTGGACGTGAAGGTGGAGTTCCGCGGCGGCACCATCAGCCAATGGTACCCGCAATGTTACCTCTGCGAAGCCGAGCCCACCGCCCCGTTCGTGGACTTCGCCCAGGCCCCGTATGCCGGCCATATCGGCTGGAAGGCCACGGTGCTGGCGCCGGGACCGGAATTGCCCTATACCACCACTGCATTGGGCGGGGAGACCCAGGAGTGGGTTTCGCCCCGCAATACCACGGCCAACCAATTGCGCGGCCAACGCGGCGAGATCGAAAAATTCCTGTTCTACCGGGGGCTGGGGAGCTTCGCCTCGCCGCTGTCCGTGGCCTTCAAGGATACCGGCACCTTGGCGATTGAGAACCGGGGCGAGGAGGATATCCCCTGGGTGATGGTGTACGAACGTACGGGCCCCAATGAATCGTATCCCGCTTCCATTTGGCAGCAAGGTCCGCTGAAGGCGCACGGGAAAATAAGCGCTGCGCGCCCGGAACCGCCCAAGTTCTATACCATTGAAAACACCTCCGCCATGGATACCCTGTACAACCATCTGGTGCTGGCCGGGTTGACGACCCAGGAGGCACGGGCGCTTTTGCGCACCTGGTACACGGGCTATTTCATAGAAGGCGGTCTCAAGGTCTTTTGGATCCTGCCACGCGCCCGGGTCGATCGCATCCTGCCCTTGGAGATAAAACCCGCGCCGGACAAGCTGGTGCGCGTGATGGTGGGCCGCAGCGAAATCCTGACGCCGGAATTCGAACGCGAGCTTTACCGGGCCCAGGCGGATGACAGTCTGGAAGCGAAATACGCGTCGCATAGGTACTATGCCGCCTATCGGGAATTCCTGAGCCACGGCCAGGATTGGCATTTGACCACTTCTCTTGGTCGGATTCCCGCGCCGCCCGGGCATACCGACCGATACCGCAAACGCGACAACCAGGGCGGCAGCATTCCCGGCCCAAGCGGTTGGACCCCTTGGTTTTCAAAAGGGACCGGCACCGATGCCGGGACCCGTGCGGGCCATCCGCCCGATGCGCGCGATCCGCAGGGAAGATCGATCCAGCCCGCTTACCAGACTGGGAGGTGAGCGGTACGGGAACGGCCCGGGGAGGAGAATACCCGTCTCCTTCCCGGGTTCGCAACCTGACAGGATTTTGAAAAAGTCCTGCTGGCGTCGGTTCGCTTCGCTTTGATTCCGGCCGATTCTTGCGTTTTGCACCCCAACTCCGCAAACGATGCCACCGGAAGGAGGGGAAAAAATTAAAGTCGGCGCGAAACCTGCCGATATACTGAACAGGAGAGAACCCTGACCATGTTGGATCTGAGCCCCATCGCCAATGCCATCAAATCGGTGCAGGCCCCGCCGCCGCAAGCTCAGCCTTCGGTGACGGAGGAAATGAAACCGGTTCCGCAGGCGGAAATCGAAAATGCGGTACCTCCGCTTCCCGCCAAGGGCGGCGAACCCGGATTGGGCGAGCATCTGGATCTCTACGACACCCAAGGCGGCCGGAACCTTCCCGTGGTTAAGGATCCCAGGGTTTCCGCTTCCGCCGCCGAAACCGCAGCGTCTCCGGATGCGGCCGGGGAGGCCCGGGCCGGAGCAGCTTCTACCACGGAAGCGAATGCCGATGCGGCCAAAGCGGACGCGGCCAAAAAGGAAAAGGCCAGGCCCAAAACCGAGTTGCTGGGCAACAAGACCGGGTTGCCCCAGCCCACTACCGATCCCATCCATTTGGATTTGCCGTTCCTCAAGCCTCTGGGCGCCGATCATCTGGGCAAGTCCGTAGACGCCCGCATTTGATCGCATCTTCCCTCTTCTCTCGGCAGTCAATCCTCGGCGACGGGTTCCCCCGCGAAGCCGCCCCGGATGCGGTTGAGCCATAAGGTCATCTTGCCGAAACGGGCGAGCATCCTGGCTTCCGGCATGCTGATGCCCTCCGAACAGGAAAAGCAATTCTCGCAATGCAGGGTGAGCGAGTCCGACCAGATGGTGAAAGCATAATCATCCGGACTGACGCAGACGTAGCGCTTACGGCCTTTCCAGATGCGGGTCATGTTCATGAACATGTCCGCGGAATCCCTCTCCCCCGCGGAAAGCGCGCGCTTGCGCACCGCGCCTTCAAAGCCGTTTTCATCGTCCGGTTCCAACGCGCCGGCGGTGGGGTCCACGGCCAGCATGCCCACGGAATCCCGCGTCAATGCCATCTGGGATTCTCCCGACCCATTGCGGAAGCGGAAGGCTATCTTGAGCGGACCCTCTTCGTCCCTTTCCCGGGGCGGGGGTAGGAACGCCTCCGAAGGACTTATCGCCGCCGGAGCTGCCCCCGAATGCGACGTGCCCGCCGTCCATGACAGGCAAGGCAAAAGCAGCATCTCAATCAGAAATGAGGCGCGCACGGTCATCACGGCCCGGACCCTTTCCCAACCCTCAATCCCGGATTGGCGGTTCAAAGCTACCCTTTTCCGAAAAAAGCCGGTTTCCCGAACGGACCCGCGTGATGCCCATCACATGGGCCGGACCGTCTTCCCGATTTGACAAAACGCGTCTAAAATGGTGTATTTGCAGGTATCCTTTTCTTGAGGCACTCCCGATGATCCGACTCCGTTCCCGTGCCGCCCGCGTGGGCTGTTTGTTCCTGGCCGCATTGTGGCTGCCCCGTTCCGCCGCCGCCGCGAAACTTGAAGACGTTGTGCGCGCTTTCGAGAAGAACAAGGATTACGTACAGCCCATCGCGACCATTTTCGGATCGACCACCAATTCCGGCTGGTACCAATCGTCTGCGGTGCCGCGCGGCTTTTCCTTCTACCTGGGATTGCCCATCAACCTCACCCAGATCGCGGACAAGGATAGGAAGTTCACCGGGACCTGGACGGACAACGGATGCAAGCAGTACCACAAAAACAACCCGTCCCCTTCGCAATCCTGTTCGGAAACCACCAAGTACACGGCGCCCACTTTGTTCGGGGCCGGCAAAGGGCCGGTGTTGGACTCGTCCTCCTATTCACCCACCACCAACAGCATCGCCGGTACCTTCCATGTGCCGCAGAACGACGGCAATGCGCAAGCGGCGGCGTTCAACTGGTTCCCGTTCGCGGAGCCGCAGGCCAGCCTGTCCTTTTACCATACGGAAGTGAAACTGCGCTACTTGGCTTTGCCCCTGGGCGTAGTCTCCCTAAGCCTGCCCGGGCTGGGCATCCAGCATGATCTCGCGTCCTTCCTCCCGCCTTTGCCCGTTTCCCTTTCCGTGGCCGCCAATTGGACCTGGATGCACGGAGAGTGGAAACCCGGCGGCGACGTGGACGGCTCCGTGAAACTGGACGGCAGCTCCGGCTTCTACGGTTTCTTGGCCGGCTACACCTATTCGCGTTGGCTGGAAGTGTTTCTGGAAACCGGTTGGGAAACGGCGACCCTGAAAACCGGGGGCGATCTCACCATCAACAACCATCCGGGCACGGAAAAGGTGCGGCCGGATTTGACTTTGGAAGGCCGCAACGGCTTCCGCGCCAACTTGAACATCGCGGTGCATTTCGGGTATGACGCAGTGTTGGGGCAGAATCTGGGCGCCAACCTGGGCAATCAGGTGAGCCTTTTGGCCTATCGTTACAAGGGAAAATAGCGCCGCTCCGGAGCCGCGGCGCGGAGGATCCCGGCGCCTGCAAAAAAACAACAGAGGAATCGCACATGAAAACCTTATCATCCGAATTCCGGCGCATGTCCCTGGGATTGGGCGCCCTGGGGGGGCTTTTGGCTTTGTCGGCTTTGGGGGCCTGCGCCCTAAGGGACAAGGTTTCCGACGACTCCGGTCCCGCCGGCGTGGTGGTCAACGTCAACGATTCCTCCAACGTGGTGCTCACCTTCAACGACGATACCAAGACCGTTTTCACGGATTCCGGCGCCTTCAACCTGGACGATATCCGCAAGAAAATGTCCGACAAGGGGCTGAATCCGGATTCGGTGCAGATCACGGGAATCGTGGTGACTTACGACGATAGCACCCGGGCCTTCATCACCGCCAACCAAGGCGTGAAGTTCTACCTGAAGCTGTACATCCGGCAAGGCTCCGGCGAGCGCAAGCTGGCGCTGGAAACGCTGGAGAAGGATATCGGAGAATTCAAGGCGCTGGCCTTCGATCCCCAGATGCTCGTGTTCGAGCTGGGCAAGGACATCTTCGCCAACCCGGAGGGCTTTCCCGGCCTGCTGGCTTCCATCAAGGACAAGAGCGTGAAATCCGCCTGGGTCATCGCCGAACTCACGGTGCCGGGCAAGATCAAGGTGAAAGGCGCCCTGAAGCTCAACATGGTGGTGACGGTGGCCGGCAAGGTCTAATTCTACTGTGTCATAAATATCTTGCAAAAATTGGCGGGTGAAGGTATTTTATGGCATGGCTTCCGACCTTCTCCGGCGCTTTGAACAGTACATGGAACGATTGTCCTTAGTCTTGGGGCATGCCGATCGCGCGAGAC
>JANYDA010000025.1 GCA_025360005.1 Fibrobacteria bacterium | reverse complement strand
GGTGCTGGAGTACCGCGACGAGGGCAATGCAGCGGATGGCCCCGATCGCGGCTTTCTGCCCCAACCTTAATGGTGCGCGCCACCGGGGCCGTGCACATGCCCATGCCCCAGCTCATCCTTGGTCGCTTCCCGCACGCCCATGATGGTCACGTCGAAATTCAGATCCATGCCGGCCAGGGGATGATTGCCGTCCACCTTCACGGTATCCTCCTCGATCGCCACGATGGTGATCACGCGGACGCCGTCATCGCTTTCCGCTTCCAGCTCCATGCCCACCTTCAGATCCGGAATGTCCTCGAAGTTCTCCTTGGGGATGGACTGCAAAAGCGATTCATCGCGCGCGCCATAGGCTTCCTGGGCGGGAATGCTCGCCTTGATCTTGTCGCCGGCGGCTTTTCCTTCCAGGGCTTTTTCCAGTCCCGGGATCAGCGACCCCAGGCCATGGATGAATTCCAGCGGTTGATCCGGGGAGGAACTGTCGAGGACTTCGCCCTTGGCATCGGTAAGGGTGTAGTCGATTGAGACGACCTTATGTTTGGAAATTTGCATGGATGAAACTCTCGGTTGGCTGTGAGGACTGGTTTTTTGCCAGAGGGAAAATAAAATAACTCTTTTCTTCCGGGCAGGTTTTTAGTTTTTGGACCTCCCGAATGCGGTTCCGGCCGCGCTGGCGGCCATATGCCCGTCACCAAAGCGGTCCGCGAAAGCGTCCTGGAGCATCTCAACAATAAGGCTCTGGTTTCGGACCGCGGCATGTTCGGGGGGAGAGTCGGCCTGTATTGCGACGGCCGCTTCTTCGCCCTTATCGGCGACGATATCCCGTATTTCAAAGTGGTCGATTCCAACCGCGCCGATTTCGAGAAGGCAGGCATGGATCCCTTCATGCCTTTCGGGCCAGGCAAGGATACGGAAATTACTCGGAGAAATTGAAAGGTACGGTAACAATGTCGTTACCTATGGCCTTCACGGGTTCAAACCTCCAGGCAAGCGCTTTTTCAACCACCCGCGCGTCGAACGCGGCGTCGGAGGTGGTGCTGCCCGCCAGCCCCACGTCCACCACCTCGCCGCTGGGAGCGATAGCGAAGCGCAAGGTGATCTTGCCGGCGAGTCCGGGCCGCAGCTTCAGGCAGGCGTTGTATACATGCCGCAACCCGGGCGAATGGGATCGGATCACGGCCAGGATGGAAGCGGTGGATCGCGAAGTGGCATTCTGGAACATATCGATCGCGACCTGGGTGACCGCTGCTACGGGCCCCCTCGGCGTTCCCGGAATGCCGGAAGGGCGGGGCAGCCCAGGTATCGTTATCACGCGGGGATCCGTGTCCCCCGTGCCGCCCTCATCATAGACTTCGTTGAACGCATGGCTTTGCTTGCCCAGCCGGCCGCCCAAGCGCGTCTTATCGGTGCGCGTCAACGATCCGAATCCATCCAGCTTATCGAGATCCACGTTGCGCACGGATTTGCCGATGATGTCATAAGCATTCATCGACCCGAGCGAACCCTTGGAAGCGATGACGGCGGCCACCAGCACGCCAGGATCCTTCAGGGCGGGCTTGGCGGCTTTCGGCTTCGGCGATTGCCGGCCCGCCCCTGGCCCGGGATGCGCATGCGCATCGGCTTTGGCCAGGCGGCGTTCTTTGATACTACCGTGATAATTCACCGGCGGCCTCACGCGGATAACCTCGATGAGGTGCGGGTGGTTGGGCCAAACCGGCGGCTCGATAACGGGTGGCTTACCCCCGGTGAACGGATCCGGAATGATTTGGATGGAAAGCGCATAGACCACCAGCACCACCCCGAAGGTAGAGCCGGATCCCATGCAGCCGAACAGACGGCGATCGCTTTCCACTTCCAAGCGCGCTTGGAACGGATCGGTTTTCGGTTTTCGGAAAAAGGCCAATACGCTCTCACCGGACATGCGAGATCCTCCTGGGGATAGGTTTGCAAATGACCCTACGGCGTGATACGAAAGACGGAAAGGCGATGTCGCGGTGGCGAGGTACGGCCGACCGGAGGTGAACCCGGATAAACCGATACGAATCGTTCCGCTCGATCCAATATATCGTCTCAAACCGCCGCGCGCGCGATCTTTCGGATTTTTAATTCCGCCTGCGATCCGCTTCCCCTTTACTCGGGCGGGTTGGCTGGCATAAAATAAGGCATGCTTTCCGGTCGCGCCGGCCAGGGAAGCGTCCCATCCACAACGCGAAGGGGACCCCATGCGCGCCCGAACATCCTTTGCTTCCCGTGCCGTCATCGCCATGTTACCCCTCGTCTGCCCGGCCTTGGCGCTGCAATCGCCGGACCTTTCAGCCATGCAGGTTTTTCCCGCCGACAATTATTGGCACTGGGACATCTCCGCTTTCCCCGTCCATCCCAACTCCGCCAAACTGGTGGCCTCGGCGGGCAACGGCGTTTCCCTGCATCCGGATTTCGGATCCGTGTATAACGGCGCGCCCTTCGGCATCCCATACATCGTGGTGGACAAGAACCAGGCCAAGGTAGCGATCAATTATACCGATTACGGCGATCAAAGCGACCCGGGTCCTTTCCCCATCCCGCTGGACGCGCCCATCGAAGGCGCCAATCCCGCCGCGGGCGATCGCCATGTGCTGGCCATCGACAAGGACGCCAAGGTGCTGTATGAACTCTATGCGGCGCACCCCGTGGGCGGGCGCTGGGACGCGGCTTCCGGCGCGAAATTCGATTTGACCTCCAACGCCCTGCGCCCGGAAACCTGGACCTCGGCGGACGCGGCCGGGCTGCCCATCCTGCCGGGGCTGGTGCGCTACGATGAGATCGCGCGCGGAGTTATCGATCATGCCATCCGCATGACCGTGGACGTGAGCCGCAAGAGCTATATATGGCCGGCCCGCCATGAGGCCGGATCCACCAACAGCGCGGACGCTCCGCCCATGGGCCAGCGCTATCGCCTCAAGGCGGGTTTCAATATCGGCAATTATCCCCGCGCGGCGAAGATAGTGCTGACCGCGCTCAAGAAATACGGGATGATCTTGGCGGACAACGGGAGCAATTGGTACATCTCCGGCGCGCCCGACGATCGCATGCCGGACGATGAAATCAATGCGCTCAAGCAGGTGAAGGGATCCGATTTCGAAGCTGTGCAAAGCGTGGACGACAAAGGCAATCCGCTCATGCCCGGAGCGGGCATCCGTTTCCGCAGCCGGGGCGGCCGCGCGGGGATAGATGGGATCGACGCGGAGGCCGCCCCCGGTTACAACCTCTTGGGCCGCCGGCTATCCCCGGAAACGGATCAGGCCTTGATGTTTATTATCCGATCCGGATCGGAGCGGCCGGCGGTCAAACCCTAGCGTCCCATTCTGCGAGGAAGCGGACGAGGAAAGCCGCCATGAAGGCGTGCCGCTCTTCCGCGATGGCCTTGCCCAGGGGCGTATTGAGCCGGCCTTTGAGCTTGAATAACTTCTCATGGAAATGGTTGATGCTGGTGGATTTCCCGTTGCGGTACGCCGCTTGATCCAAACCTTCGCGCGGAGGCGAATCCGGATCGTGCATCGCATGGCCTTTGCTGCCCCCGTAGGCGAACGCGCGGGCGATGCCCAGCGCGCCGATGGCGTCGAGCCGGTCGGCGTCCTGCACCGCTTGCAGCTCCGGGGATTTGAGGGCCCCCTTCCCGTCCAACTCCTTACCGAAAGAAACGCGCTCGAGGATCTCCTGCAACCGCGCGCGCATGCCGGCGTCCAGGCCGCAGCCATCGAGATATTCCCGCAACGCGCGCTGCCCCGCTTCCGGGGTGGCGTTCAGCTTGGGATCGGCCACATCGTGCAGGAGCGCGCCCAGCTCCACCAGGAAGGGATCGGCACCCGATTCCGCGGCGATGCGCAGGGCCAGGGTCCGCACGCGGTGGATATGGTGGAAGTCATGGCCGCAGGCATTGGCTTCCAGCGCGCACGAAGGCTTCCGTGCGGGCGAGCAAATGGGCCCGGGATTCCGGGCGGTCGGCGGGGCGGGCATTTTGGATCATGGGGAAAAGATAGCCAACCCGGCGCGGCGGGCCCTGGAATCCGGTTCCAAAACGGAGCCGAAAAGCTTAGATTAAGGGTACTCCAGGCGTTACATCGAAGGGAAGATTCCATGGGTTACAAAGGCAAAGGCAATTATGACGAACGCGATCGGCTGTTCCAGCAAAGCTTCGACGGCAAACCGGTGAACCGGAGCGAGGTGAAGAAGAACCTCGACACCCTGTTCGGCACGGGGAAAGCGAAAGAGGCGCAGGATCGCTGCGCGAACGGGCATACTTGGATCCGCGATTTCGATCGCAAGAACAAATGCGCCTACTGCAAGACCCTCAAACCCGCGGATTGATCCCGGCCTACAAGGGCATGAACTGGATCTCCATCCCCTTTTCCATTTCCAGATTGATAGGCATGGGTTTGATCTTACGCTTGAACTTGTCCATGATGAGGATGATTTCCGGCTTATCCTTGTCCAGTATGTTGGCCTTGGTGACGATGCCGATATGGCCGACCAGCATGGGCCGGGCGGCTTTGGCCACCACGATGCGCGTGCCGGTGGGGAAGACGGGGATCAAGGTGATGAGCGCGTTGACCACGTGGGAATTGAGGCCTTTGCCCGCTTCATCAATGAGCAACCGCATGGCCGCCAGCGGGGTCTGCGGTTCCGCGGAACCCGGCCGCGGCGAAATGGCCGTGATATAGGTATCCGCCACCGCCGCGATCTGGGCGAATCGGTGGATATGCCCGCCCGCGTTGCCCAGGGTTTTCTGAGGAGGGATATCGTCCGCAATCAGCTGGCGCGGGAAGCCGCGACCGTCCAACCGCTCATGATGCTGGTAAGCCACGTGCGCGGTGTTGATGTTGATGCCTTCGTTGGCGCGCAGGATAGCGAAGCCCACTGCGGGATGCTCTTCCAACAATTGGTTTTCCTGTAGGGTCAACGGCCCTTTTTTCTCGTTGAGGGAATTCGGCACTATGATCATCCCCAGGTCCATCAGAAAGCATCCCAAAGCCATGTCCTGGATGTCCTGGACGCCGTATTTGAGGCGGGAAGCGATCATGGTGGCGGTAATGGTGACGTCCAGCGCATGCTGGTGCAGGTAACCGTCCTTGGTGCGCATGGAAGCCAGGTTCACCATCAGCGGTTCCTGGCTAAGGAGGGAGCGGATAATCTGGTCCACGATGGATTTTAGATGCTCGGTGGCGATGATGTTCTTGAAGCGGCCCGGATCCGACGTGAACTTGGCCAGGCTCTCCAGGGCGAAATCCTGCGTCTCCCCGATCTTTTCCAAAAGACCCATGTTGTCTTTCCAAGCCTGCTGGGCTTGGAGGGCGAGCTGATCATTGACGTTGCCGGCGGGCAGGGTTTCGTCCCCATCCATGTGCACCCACATGTTGCGCATTTGCTGGCGCTTGCAACGGAGGATGACGGATTCATCGAGCACGAACCCGGCGGCCAATTGAACGCCGCTGGCGCCGCCCAGCACGGATCGGGCGACCACCATGCCGGGCGTGATTTCATCGATGGGAAGTTGGATCATGGTGCGTGCGCGAAATCCCCGGGGCCCGATTTCCGATGGCTCCCTGGAAGGAATCTTAAGGGCCGCCGCGCTCTTTGGTCAATCTGATTTGCGATAGTTTAGGCGCAAGGGGCGATCGGGGAGGGGAAAGTCCAGGGAAACCTCGGTTCCCTCGCCTTCCCGGCTGGAGATGGCGATGCTCCCCCCGTGCGCTTCCATGATCCGCTTGCAAAGGCTCAGACCCAGGCCGTAGCCTCCGGTCTCCCGGGACCGCGATCGATCCACCCGGTAGAACGGCTCGAACAAGCGCGGCAATTCATCGGAGGGGATGCCCACCCCCTTGTCCTTGATGCGCACGGTGATCCTATCGGCATGGGCTTCGATGCGCGCCTCTACCGGAGCGTTGCGGCCCTGGGAGAACTTCACCGCGTTGTCCAGGACATTGCCCAGCACCTTGCGCAGCCTCGCCCGATCGGCCTTCACCCATGTGCCCGCGGGCGCGCCGGGGGAAACAAGTTTCGCGCCGGGAGCCCGCATGTCCGCGTCCCCCACGGCCTCGGCCACCAGCACGCCCAGATCCAAATTCTCAAGATTGAGTTTTCCGTTGACGCTGTCCAAGCGCGCGGTCTCGAGGATTTCCGAAATCATCGCTTCCATCTCCGCCATGTCGTCGCGGATGCTTTCCTTGGCCATGCCTTCCGGGGCCATCTCCAGGGCCACCTTGATGCGCGTCAGCGGGGATCGCAATTCATGGCTCACGTCCAGCAGCAACTGCTCGCGGGAGCGCACCATCTCCTGCAGACCGGTGGACATGGCGTTGAAGGAGCGGGCCAGATCGCCCAATTCGTCCCGCGAGCATACCGGCACCTGGTGGCCCATTTCGCCGCGGCGGATACGCTCCACGGCCGCGATCAAGCCTTGCAAGGGCGAGAGCAGGCGGCGGATGATCATGAATGCGCAACCCAGCACGCAAGAGAGGATCAGGAACAGGATAGCCAGGTATTGCCCATGCCCGTCCAGGAATTCCTTGAAGTCGGTGGCGAACAGGAAGCGCCCGGACCCCTGCTCCACCTGAACGAAGAACCGGCCCTGCCGCCATCCGGTCCTGGCGCCCGCGTCCGCCGCCTCGCCTTGCAAGGGCGGAACTTCGCGGTTCCAGGAACCCCTGCCGCGATCGGTGGGCATGTCCGGACCCGGACCGCTTTCCCACACTCCATTCCGGACCGATCCGGTTGGCGAAAGCCCCAAGGGTCCTTGGTAGCGGATGCGCAGCGAATATTTCCGCGCCGTAGCGCGCGCCATGAGCGTGTCCGGAGGCGAGCCGATTTCCGCCGCCAGCGCATGCGCGTAATGGACCACGTTGCGTTCCAGCGCCGCGTGGGTATGGAAAAAGGACATCCGGTAGAATCCGCCCACGCACATGTTCACCAGCAAGCCCGCCGCCACCAGCACCAGCAAAAGCTTGGGCATCAATAAACGCCGGTAACGCCGCGTTTCCATGCGCGCCCTATCCCGGCAGCGCTCGCGCCAGCTACGCCGCTTCATCGCCGTTCCCGTCCTCATCGCCGATATACATATAGCCCGCGCCGCGCACGGTTTTCAGGTAGGCGGGCTTCTTGGGATCGTCGCCCAGCTTCTGCCGCAAGCGGCTGATCAATACGTCGATGGAACGGTTGTAGGGTTCCCATTCCATGCCCTTGGTGCGATCGAGGATATAGTCCCTGTCCATCACCTTGCCCGGGCTGCGCGCGAACAGGGCCAGCACTTCGAATTCCATGGCGGTGAGATCGACGGATTTGCCGCCCACCGTGGCTTCCCGCCGCCGGAAATCCAGTTCCAAAACCCCGTGCCGCAGCTTGTCCGGCGCCACCGCGCCGCCGCCGCGCCGCAGCACGGATTGGATGCGCGCCACCAGTTCGCGCGGCTCGAAAGGCTTGGGCAGGTAATCGTCCGCGCCCAGCTCCAGGCCCAGCACCCGGTCGGCCACTTCGCCGCGGGCGGTAAGCATGATGATGGGCACGGAGTAGTCGCGGCGGATCTCCCGGCACATCTCGAATCCGTCCTTATCCGGCAGCATCACGTCCAGGATGACGATGTCCGGCACCTCCCTACGCAAGAAGCGGATGGCCTCGTCCGGATGGACGGCGGAAACGCCTTTCAAACCGAACTTGGCCAGGTAGTCCGTAAGGAGCCGGCCCAGCTTGCGATCATCGTCGATAATCAATACGGTTTTCATGGCGGTTTTCCGTTTGGGCTTTTCCGTCGCTGCTTGCGTGGAAAGGTACAGCATCACGGCCTTAGCGGCAATGCCGTTCCAGCTTGGAGGCCAGCTTTTCCCTTTGCGCCGAGTCCAGGACATCATGGAACTCCGTGAACTCGGCCACCAGGAAGCCCCGCAGTTCCTTGATCTTGGCCTCGCGATCTTCCAGTCCCTGGTTCAGCTTGGCCTGATCCACGCTGGCGGCGCGCAGCTGTCCCATCGCCAATTCGCTCAAGCCCGCGTGCACGGCCTGGAAATCCGCCTTGCGGGCCAAGATATCCACCTTGATTTTGTCGAGCTTGGTTTTCTGCTCCGGCCGCAGATCCAATTCCTTGGCGATGCGCTTGACGATCCAATCGGCCTTTTGCTCCGGGCCGGAATTCCATCCGCAATGGCGCCCGCGGCAACCGGAAAGGAAAAAGGCTCCCGCCGTGATGGCCAATACCGGGAACGCGAAGCGGAATATCTTTCTGACGACCATAAAACTCTCCTCTATTGAACCGGCTACCCGCCGGCTGCCGGAAATCCGGCGGGCCGGATCCCTCCGGCTACCTGGGATAAGATACGGGGCCAAGGTAAGCCCCCCGTATGTGCCGTGTAACGGTTTGTAACGCGGAGAGGCCTTCCCTCCGGAAGCGCTTGCCTTTAGGAAACCGAAAAGATTCATTCCAGAGGAACCCAAGGAAGGAACCGCCATGCAGACTCGAAAACAAAGCAAGTCCGTAAAAGCCGGTAAAGGCGCCGAAGCATCCGCAGCCGGCAAGACACCGGAAAAGGTCCGCTATGCCGTGGTGGGATTAGGATACTTCTCACAGATTGCCGTCTTGCCGGGCTTCGCCCATGCCGCCAAGAACAGCAGATTGACGGCTTTAGTTTCCGATGATCCCGAGAAGCTCAAGAAGCTGGGCCGCAAGTACGGGGCCGAGGGGCTTTACGGATATGATCAATACGAAAAGATGCTTGCCGGCGGAGAAGTCGATGCCGTGTACATAGCGCTGCCCAATGATATGCACAAAGAGTACGCCGTCCGCGCTGCGGCCGCGGGCGCGCACGTATTATGCGAAAAGCCCATGGCGATCACGGAAAAGGATTGCGCGGAAATGATCCGCGCCGCCACGGAACACCGCGTCCGCTTGATGATCGCCTACCGCCTCCATCTGGATGCCGCGAACCTGGAGGCCATCGAGTCCATCAAGTCGGGCAAGTTGGGCGACGCCCGCTTCGTCACCAGCGTCTTCTCCATGCAGGTGAATCAAGATAACATACGAGTTACCCACGAGCATGGGGGCGGACCGCTCCTGGATCTGGGGATCTATTGCGTCAACGCCTCCCGCTACCTGTTCCAGGACGAGCCTATTGGGGTCACGGCCATCGCTTCCCGGAAGAAAGGGGATCCGCGCTTCCTGGCGGTGGACGAAATGGTCTCAGTCATCCTTCGCTTCCCGCGCGATCGCCAGGCGACTTTCACTTGCAGCTTCGGCGCCGCCGACCTCGCGGAGTTCACCGTGGTGGGCACGGAAGGAAGCCTCCGCCTCAAGCAAGCCTTCGACTACGCCTTTCCCTCGACATTGGAGACAACCCGCAACGGAAAAACCAAGAGCCGCACCTT
The DNA here is from genome assembly GCA_025360005.1 of Fibrobacteria bacterium. Taxonomy (GTDB): domain Bacteria; phylum Fibrobacterota; class Fibrobacteria; order UBA11236; family UBA11236; genus Chersky-265. Next base: position 15,566 of record JANYDA010000025.1, on the reverse strand, counting down.
TGCCCGCAAGGATCAACTGGGCGCGGAAATACTTTACTTCTCGGATTGCATCCAAAAGGGAAGGGAACCGGAACCTTCCGGCAAGGAAGGGCTTGCGGATGTCCGTATCCTGGACGCCATCGAGGCATCTTTGCGCAGCGGCAAGCCCATTCTCATCCAGCCCAATCAGAAAAAGGTACGGCCCTCCGGACCCATGGCCATCAGCCTGCCGCCGGCGGAGAAGCCGGATCTGATCCACGCAGAGGCGCCCACCCGGGATTAGCCGGATCCGGACGTCATGCAGGCCGTAGCCGGCAAGCGGCTGCGGCGAGGCAAAGCCCGCACGCCGTTGCCTGGGCCCCAGGCAGGCTTTACTATTTTGTGAGCCCATGCAAAGCCTCCAATCGGGACCGGTCATCACCTACGCCCTCATCGCGTTCAATGTATTGATCTCCTTATGGGCCCTTTCCGTGCTCAAGAACCGCGGGGACTTCAAGCGGTTCGTGTTCGCACCTTTCGAGGCGGCCCGGGGACGCAACCTGGCCGGCGTCTTCCTTTCCCACTTCTCCCACTCGGACCTATGGCACCTGTTCTTCAATATGCTCACCCTGTTCATCTTCGGGAGGGTGGTGGAAGGCGCTTTGGGAATGCATATGCTCACCGTATACGTGGCTTCCGGCCTGGCCGCCACGGCCTTGATTTTCCTGCTTCGCCGCAATAACCCGGCCTATCGCGTACTCGGCGCCAGCGGCTCGGTAACGGGGATCCTCTTCGCCGCCATTGTCCTCAATCCGGAGATGAACGTTTATTTCATGGTGATACCGGTGCCCATCCCGGCGCCGGTCTTCGCCTTGCTCTACATCGCCTATTCCACCTTCCTGCTGGACAGGCAGGTGGGCAACGTGTCGCATGAAGCGCATATAGCCGGCGCCGTGACCGGATTCCTCTTGGCCGGCCTAATCTCTCCGTACCATTTCGCGCCCATTTTGGATCGCATCCACGGCCTTTTGCATTGACGGCCTCCCCATCGCCTTCCGCTCCCTGGCGCCAAAGCCTGGCCGCCGCGCGCGCCAATCTCATTCCCGGGCTGGCGTTGCAGGCCTTCGCGCTCGCTCTTTTGCTGGCCTATTGGTTCCATCCGCCCGTGCACAATGCTATGGATGCCTTGGCGGGCCTGAAAGCCCGTTGGGGCTGGCGCTACAGCCTTTTCGCCACCGCCTTGTTCGGCGGGCTCATCCCTTTCCTGTACCTGCGGTCCAACCGTAACACGCGCGCTACTACGCCGCCTTCGCACGGCCTTTTCTACCTGGGCTTTTGGGCCATCAAGGGCGTGGAGGTGGATCTATTCTACCAACTACAGGGCCGTTTGTTCGGCAACGGCACGGATGTGGCCACCATCCTCCCCAAGGTTCTGGTGGATCAATTCCTATACAGCCTGGTCTGGTCCACGCCCTGCGCCCTGCTGGTATTCTACTGGAAGGACGCCGGGTTCAGCCTGGCGCGTTTGCGGCAGCTTTCCTGGCGGTCTTTCTTCAAAGCCAACATGCCCAAAGCCTTGATAGGATTATGGGGCGTATGGGTTCCCGCCGTCACCATCATCTACAGCCTGCCGCCTGCCTTGCAGATTCCGCTCTTCAACATCGTACTGTGTTTCTATGCGTTGTTATTCGCCACCTTGAACCGTGGCAACGCGGCCCAGGCATAGGGCTCAAGCCAGCGCGTACAAGAGGGAGTTCCCCCGCTTGCCCGCCGTTTGCAACAGCTCCATGCGCGCCAGGCAATAGGTCATGCGCGCAACGCGGAAATAAGGCTGCTTAAGCGCCTTGGCCAGTTCGCGGTTGGTGGATGGCCCCGCCCAACCCGTGGGAAGCACCTGCAGGAAATCGCGCTTGCCTTGGAACACCGTGCGGCCCGCCACCTCCAGCAGGATATGGTCCTTGATGCTGGTGCCTTTGCGGCGCCAACTGCCTTTCCCGTCCTCGCAGCGCATCTCTTCCTCCTTCACCAAAACCACTTCCACGGAAAAGCGCGGATGCAGGACCAGTTGCGGAAAGCTCACCAGCTCATCGAAAAGATCATACAGGCTGCCGCGCTTGGGGGATTTGCGGCGGCTCAGGAACGTCTCCCCGTCCGCGCCTATCTTGGTGATCCACTTCTCCACCGCCACCGGATGCACTATCCGCACCGATAGCTCGGAAAGCAGCTTGTCCAGCTTGCGCTTCATGCTGCCGAAACTGCCGGTCTGGATTTCGATCACATCGTCGCCGCGGCGGATATCCACCCAATAGCCGCCCACCTTTTCTTCCACGCAATCGCCGGGCAGCGTGTACAAGCGCTTCAGATGCGCATGCAGGGACCGCTCCCGCAATGTTCCAATCAGGGTGGACCCGGGGCGCGGAGCGGGAGAATCAGGATTGGGGTCAAGGTCCATCCTGGAATAGTAGCCAATCCAAGGCCGGGAAGCCCGCAACGCGGACGGAAGGCGTCAGCGCAAGACCAGGCCGGGAGTCACTGGTACCGTGGACACCCCGGAAACCTGGGCGGGCTGGAACGGTTGCCAAGTCTCGAAGGGACGTGATTGCACCGTATAACTCAGCTTGAAATCCTCACGGGGCTCCAGGCCCGTATCCAGGGGGATTTGGAATCCGCCGTCCACCACATTGACCTTGGGGATCTGGATGGTCTGGAAAAGTTTGATGGTATCGGTATTCCCGGACTGGCACCAAACCTGCAAGAGCAGATCGTAGGAACCGGTATGTTTCGTCCCCCCGGCGATGCGCCCTTCCAAGAGGGCAACGGCATGGGCCGGCAAGAGGCAGAACAAGATCAGGGCCAGTGGAACGAGTTTTTTACAATTTATAGCACGCATAGGTCCTCCCAAAGAATGCCTATTATGACCCTTATTTGACCGTTGGTCAACAAAAAATAAAGCGTGAAATGAAACCCCAATTTTAGGGGAACCAAAGTGAATTGGAATTCAAAACCGACGGACGGATATACCGGGGAAAACCGTGAAAAAGGGGCTGAAGCGGGGCGGGTTCCGCTTCAGCCCAATGCGGGGCCTTTCCTCACTCCGGCACCGCATTCCAGGGCATCAGAAATCCCTTTTCGTAAGGTAGTCCATTGGGAAAGCGGATCGCGTGATCGCGCTCACGTGGCCGCGCAGCAGCGCGGGCTGTGCTAGAATAGGAACGCTGGCCACTTATCAACCGCCACGCCATCGTCGCGGGAAGGATCACATGGGAACCTTGCAAGACCTGCTCAACCGGCTGTGGCGCGACTACAGCGCCCTCAACCCCCAAGCGGAACGCATCCATTCCTTGCTGCAGGCCCGGGGGGAAATCATTACCAATGACCACATCGCCTTCCGAACCTTCGCCCATGCGGGCATGGATATCCACGCCATGGCCGCGCCCTATGTCGCTTTGGGCTATCGGCCCGGCGGCTCCTACGTCTTCAAGGAGAAGAAACTCACCGCCGTCCATTACCGGCATCCGGATCCCGCCCAACCCAAGGTTTTCATCAGCCAAATCCACCTGGATCAGTTGAACCGGGGCGCGCGCTCGCTGCTGCTGAGCCTCATCAACCAAATCCCGCAGGAATTCCTCGCGGGTTGGGATTGGTCCGCGGGAGGAAGGCCATGGCAGTTGGACTTCTCCGCCTATGAAGCCCTGGAACGGGAAAGCGAATATGCGGCGTGGATGTCCGCTTTCGGTTTCCGCGCCAACCATTTCACCGTCTTCGCCAATGCCCTGCGCACTTTTCCCGGCCTGGCCGAACTCAACCTCTTCCTCAAGGCCAACGGCTTCCGCCTCAACGCCTCCGGGGGAGAAATCAAAGGCGATGCCTCCCTTTATCTGGAGCAATCCTCCACCCTGGCCAACCAGGTCGATGCGGCCTTCAATGACGGGGTCCATCGCATCCCCGGCTGCTATTACGAATTCGCGCGCCGTTATCCCATGCCTAACGGGGAACTCTTCCAAGGCTTCAACGACAAATCCGCCGACAAGATCTTCGAATCCACCGACCGCAAACCGGGGTAACCGGCGGGATACTGGGGGGATCGGGAAGAGGATGGGGATAGGGAAAGGGAAAGGGATGGGCGGCGCGGTCTCGCGGCAGGGCAGTCAATGCCGCTTCCAGGCGGCCGCAAATTTATCCCGCGTCGCGTTCGGACAAACCCCGGGGCCCTGAGGTGGAAATGCCAGGGCCATAAGCCGTTGTCATCCGGGCAGGCGGGATATTTTTTGGGGACCTTAAGCGGATAGGCCCAAGATCCGGTAAATGCCTTGCGTGGCCGCGCGGACTTCCCCCGCCAGACCGGGATCGGCCAGGTCCTTGGCTTCCAGGCGATCGCGGTAATGCCGGCTTATCCAAGCGCGCAGGCGCGCGAACAAGGGATCGCTGAACTTCACGCCGGCGGGAACCTTGCTCCATTCCTTTGCGGTCAGCACCGCGCGCAAGCGCAGGCAGGCAGGGCCGCCGCCGTTGCGCATGCTTTGCCGCAGGTCCGCGAACTCCACCGCCGTTATGCCCAGGCCGCGCCCCGGCAGGGAAGCCAGGTACTTGCGCGTGGATGGGTCGCGGCGGCACTCTTCCGCGGCCAGCAGCAAAACGCCGCCGCCGGGCAAGCTCAGGATTTGGCTGTTGAAGAGATAGGTGGCCACGGCGGTCCGCAAGGGCACTTCGCGGGATCCCACCTCCAGGATGCGCAGGCTTCCGCCGCCCGCATGCCGGTCGCCGCCGGAATTCCCGATATTCATCATGGCATACTTGCGCCTTATCTCCCGCAAGCACGCTGCTTGATCGCGGAAGGCGTCCTGATGGCAGAACAGCAGGTTCCCGTTGCCCGCCGAGATCACGTCGTTGTGGAAAACCCCGGCCTCAATGGCCGCCGGATGCTGGGAGAGGTGGACCACCCGTTGCGATTCCAAACCATGCAGCCTGGCCACCGCCCGGGAGGCTTCCAGGGACTGGCGGGGGAGAACCTTGCGGGTTACCCCGGCGCCATTGCGTCTCCCCCCGGGGGTTACCGGCGCGGGGGGCGAAGCCGCATACCCGTGGACGAACACCTCCAGGCCCGGCGCGCCATGCGTCGGCGCCAGGCGGATATGGTTGGCGGCGCCTTCATCGCCGAAATGGCGCCCGGCGGGGAGCGGATCGTGATGGATGAAAGCGGACCCGGGGAACACCTTTTTCAGCAGGGCGGCGGTATGCGGCGGCTCCACGCTGCGGTGGATCTGGCTGGCCAGGTTGGCGGGCGTGATATGCACCTTCCCGTCTGCGCCGTCGGATGAAGGGGAAATTGTGGCTGCGTTGGCGGTCCACATGGCGGAGGCGCTGTAGCAGGCGGCCAGCAGTGAGGGCTCGCGCCGGGCGGCCTCGGCCAAAACCGCCGCGTCGCTGCCGGAGAACCCAAGCCTGCGCAGCCAATCCAAATCCGGGCGCGGTTGCGGGGGGAGTATCGCCTGGGCTACCCCCAGGGCGGCCACCCGGCGCATCTTTTCCAATCCCTGCAAAGCGGCCTCGCGGGGATTGGCGGGCTTGGCCTTATTGGCCTGCGAGGCCACATTGCCCTGGCCCAGCCCCGCGTAATTATGGGTCGGGCCCACCAGCCCGTCGAAATTGGCTTCCAGCGCTTCCGGGCGCGCGGCGCGCGGGCGGCGCTCTTTCGGCTTGGTCATCTGTTTTCAGGCTTTCGCATCGATGCCGGCGGGCGGGCGTTCCGGGGCCGTGGCCCGGTCCGTTTCCAGGGAAGCCATGGGATAGGCGCAATAGTCGGCCGCGTAATAGGCGCTGGGCCTGTGATTCCCGCTGTCCCCCACCCCGCCGAAGGGCAGCTTGCCGCTGGCGCCCGTGGTCTGGCGGTTCCAGTTCACCACACCCGCGCGGATGCCGGCGCGGAAGGTTTCCCACAAGGCGCGGTCATCGCTGACAAGCCCCGCCGCCAGGCCGTAGCGGGTGCGGTTGGCTTCTTCCAAGGCGGCGGCGAAAGTATCCACCCGCACCACCTGCAACAGCGGTCCGAAGAATTCCTCATCGTGAAGATCCGCCGGCCCGCCCGCCTTCGCGCGCGCGTCGGTCATATCCACCAGCCCGGGAGAAAGAAAAGCGGAAGCTTCCGCCGTTACCGCGCCATGGGCCGGCTTGCGCAGCGGGGCCAGAACGCGGCCCCCGCATTTTTCCAATGCGGACTGGGCCGCCAGCATGCGGTCCGCCGCGGCCGCGGAAATCACCGGGCCCAGGAACGGTTCGGGCACATCGCCGGGCGGGCCTACGCGCAAGCGCGGCAGCAGCGCCAGCAAAGCGTCCAGATGCCGTTGGCCCTCTGGGCCCTTGGGCAGGATCAAGCGGCGGGCGCAAACGCAGCGCTGGCCGGAAGTGATATAGGCCGATTGCGCGGCCAGGTAGGCGGAGGCTTCCGCGTCCGCGCAGTCCCAGATGACCAGGGGGTTGTTCCCGCCCAGTTCCAAAGCCAGGATGCGCCCGGGCGTATCGGCGAAGCTGCGGCTCAAGGCCGCGCCCGCGGCCCGGCTCCCGGTGAAGAACAGGCCGTCCAGGCCGGAATGGGAAGCCAGGGAAACTCCTGTGTTACGTCCCCCCTGGACCAGGTTGAGGGCGCCGGCAGGGAGGCCGGCGGCTTCCCACGCTTCCGTGGTCTTTTCGCCCACGCCCGGGGTCAGCTCGCTGGGTTTATAAACCACGGTATTCCCGGCCAGCAGGGCCGGCACGATATGGCTATGCGGCAAATGCCCGGGCAGGTTAAAAGGCCCCAGCACGGCCACCGCCCCATGCGGCCGGAAGCGTTTGAAAGCGGTGAATCCGGATTGGGCGAAGGAAGCTTCCGCGCAGCGTTCCCGATAGGCTTCCACGGAATTTTCCACCTTGCCGATCATGGTCTCCACTTCCTGGCGGGACTCCCATAGGGGCTTGCCCGTTTCCAGCGAAATGGACGCCGCCATGGCGGGAAGGGTTTCCCGCAAGCGCGACGCATAACCCCGCAGGTAACCGGCGCGTTGCTCCGGACCCAGCGCGCTCCAGGCGGGGAAGGCCGCGCGCGCCGCGCGCACGGCCCCATCCACGTCGGCGGAATCCGCTTCGCGGCCATGCCAGGCCGGCAGGCCCGTGCAGGGGTCGATGGAATGGAATCCCGGCCCGGCCGCATTGAGCCAGCGCCCACCGATATGGTTTCCCCTGCCCGTAGTCGCCATTTCCCTTTTTCCTTTTCCTTTTACCGCTTGCTTGCCCCGGATGGCCGTCGCTTAAGCCAACGAACGCAATGGCGCGATGCGCACCGCGTCGCCCTTCTTAAGGTCCAAGGCTCCGGCCGTTTCCCGGTCTATCTCTATTCCCTTGCCGGGCACCAGCGCCAAAGGCGCCGCCGTGGCCCGGAAGCCCTGGGAAGACGTATTGGAAATGATGTACGGATCGGAATCGATGCCTTTGGAGGCGATCTTCCACACTTGCGAAGTCCGGCTTTCGCGCACGGTGCGGATCTCGTCGGTGGCGCAGCTCACTATCGGCCCGGCCTCGAAGATGTCCACCATGCCGGAGAACGCGAAACCTTCGCTTTCCAGCAGCTTGACCGCGGGCACGCTTTCCGAATGCACCCGGCCGATCACGTCCTGGGCCACCTTGGGCAAAAGCGGGATATAGATGGGATGCTTGGGCATCAGATCCGCGATGAACTGCTTGTCCTTCATCACCAGCGCGTCCGCCTTGGGGAAATCCAGATCGAAGAAATGCCGGCCCAGAGCGTCCCAGAACACCGAGCCGCCCTTTTCGTCGATGACCCCGCGCATCTCCGCCAATACCACGGGGTCGAAGAACTCCCGGTGATCGGCGATGAAGACGAAGCGGCTTAAAGACAGCAATCTTCCGTTGGCGCCCTTGCGGAAGGCCGGGGACAGGAACAGGCTGCCGATCTCGGAAGGGCCATTGTGCTCCGCCACCAGGTGCAGCGCCCCTATCTCCTTGCGCACCTTAAGCAGTTTGGACTCCGCCACCGTGGACACGACGCGATAGGAATAAAAAGGCTCGAAGCCGCCCACTTTGGAGACGATGCCGGCCGTGCCCACCACCTTCCCCTTGTCCAGATCCTCCATGACGAACAAGTAGGTCTCGCCGCCGGGCTTGTCCGCCATGCGCGAAAAGCCGCGCTGGGATTCCCTGATCCGCCGCTTTAACAAAGGCCTGTCATGCGGCAATGTAGTCAGGCCGAAACTGGCCTGGGAAGACAGTTCCATCAGGGAATCCAAATCGTCGCCATGCACGGGGCGGATGATGACCATGGCTCAGGCCTTGCCTTTCCCGGGCCCGACTGGCGGCACCGCGGCACCGGTCCCGGTATCTTTGGCTCCATCGTTCCCGGCCGATTCCGCCAACACCCTTTCCAGGATCGGGAACACGATATCGATGTCCGCTTCCTCCACGCCGCCCACCGGCAGCAGAAAACGCGCCTTGGCCGGATTCGCACCGGCGATGAAACCGATCACGCCGGCATCGAAGAGATTGCGCAGGAAGCGGTTTACTTTATCCGTATCCCCGCCCAAGGGAGTGAACGCTATCATGCCGCCCATGCCGAACGGCCCCGCGGCCAGGTCCGGACGGCGCCGGGCCAGATCCGCCAGCTTTTCCGTGAAGCGGCGGCCCAAGCGCATGATCTTGCCTTCCGCTCCCAGCAATCCTTGCTTATCCATGTACTCCAGAATGACCAAGGCCGATTTGATGGCAACGGAGGGGGCCGTGAAAGTCTGGCTCACCAGGCCCGGCTTAGGCTGGTATTCGGCGCGGATCAAGGTCGCGCAAGCCTGGCTCAGCTTGCCCAAGGTCACCACGTCCGCGAATTCGTCCAGGCCGAAATGCTGGAAGGCGAAATATTCCGAGGTGCGGCCGAAGGTCTGGATCTCGTCGACCAGCACGGTAACCTCCGCGGTACGTAAAATTCGCATGAGCGCGCGGAAGAAATCGGGGGTACCCGGCAGGTAACCCCCGCCCTCGCCCTGGATCAACTCGAAGATCATGCAGGCATGAAGGCCGGGATGCCGCGCCAGGTGTTCCTTGAGCGCGGCCACCGCTTCCGCCGTGCTTGCCGCCGGCCGGGCCGCGTCATAAAAGGGGACATAGTCCACCGCCAACATCTCCGGCAGCCCTTTCCGATAGGCCGCCTTGTCGGTTACCTGGGAAAGCGCCAGGGTCCGGCCCGCGAAGCCATGCTCGAAGGCCAGCACACGGTTGGCCGGGAAACGTTTCTGGAAAATCACCTTGAGGGCGTTTTCGTTGGCCATGGCGCCGCTGCTGGTCAAAAAGCCGTGCGCCAGCTTCGCGCCCTTGCGGTTGGCCGCCGCCAGCAGCGCCCCCAGCAGTTCTTCGCTATCGGTATTCTGCTGCAGGTTCCCCTGCATCACGGTATTCCCCAAAGCCGCGTCCACGCCCGCCTCCAGCAGGGAAGGATGGTTGTGGCCCATATAGTGCACGCCGATGCCGGAGATGAAGTCGTACTTCACGCTGCCGTCCGCGAGTTCCACCAGCGCGCCTCGGCCCATGCCGCTCCCCAGATAGGGATAGTGCAAGGCGGCGCCGCGGTTGGCCGCGAAACGCGCCAGCGTCTCCGCATAACCGGCCCGCAAATCCGGATCGGGCGGGCGGATGCCCGTGAACGCGGCCTGGTGATCGCGCAGAGTCTCACGCAAGAGACGTTTCGCCTCGGTTACCCTGGGATCTTCCGCCATCGCCTTAGCCGCCAACTTCGCCACTTGCCTATCCTCCTACCGGTGCGCCGATTCTTTTAAAGCCGGCCCGGCGGCACCGGCCATGCCAGTTCGCCGGAACCCAATCGCATCAGCAACAACGCCGCCAGGCGCGCCCGCTCCGGCAGACTGTCCAGCGCCAGCCACTCCAGCGGGCCGTGGATGTTGTCGCCGCGGGCGCCCAGGGTGTCCACATTGGGAAGCCCCGCCGCCGCCAATTTGTTCCCGTCGGAAACGCCGCCGCTGGCCCGCCAGGAAAGCTCCATCCCCAAGCGGCTGCCGCATTCGGCCACCTGCCGCAGCAGGTCCAGGGTGCCGCCGACCAAGGGTTTGGGAGGCGAGGTGAACCCGCCGTGCAACTCCAGCGCATATCCTTCGCGGCCGGAGAACGCGGCCTTTTGCGCCGCCAGGAAGGCCGCCGCCGCCGCCATGTCCTCCGCATCGCCGGCGCGCAGGTTGAAGCGGGCGATGGCCAGATCGGGAACGCGGTTAAGCGCGCCGCCGCCCTCCACCTTGCCCACGTTCACGTTGAGCCCCGGCCGCGCCTTGCCCAAGGCGTCCAAGGCCATGATGAACTCCGCCAGCGCGTGGACGGCATTGCGGCCCAAATGCGGATCCCGCCCCGCATGCGCGGCGCGGCCGCGGATCACCGCCGCGAAGTTCCCGGAACCCTTGCGCGCGCCCACCAGATTCCCGTCCGGCAAACAGGGCTCGAACAAAAGGCCCAATTGATTTCGGCCCGCAGCCTCCTGGAGCAACGGCAGGGATCCCGGCGATCCCAATTCCTCATCGGGATTGAGGAGCACCTCCCAGCCCACCTGCCCGCAGAACGGGCTGGCCTCGAATGCCTCCAGCGCCTTGAGCAGGATCACCAGCCCGCCTTTGGCATCGGCTGACCCGGAAGCATGCAGGACGCCGGCCTCCCTACGTACCTTGGGTGTTACCTCGGCCCCGGAGTCGCCGTACACTACATCGTAATGGATCCCCAGGAACACTTGCCTGGGGGCTTGCGGGCGCTTGCGGAAGCGCAGGGCCTTTCCCAAGGGGCGCAGGGAAACCGCGCCTTGGGAGTCGAGCGAGGCCTGCGGTTCCAGGGCCAGCTCTTCGCATGTCCCGCCCAGGCCCGCGAAGGCGGTTTTCAACTTTTCCGCCATCGCGGCCAAGCCCTGCAGATCATAGCTGCCGGACCGAACCTGCGCCCAATCCAGGATAAGGTCGGTCATGTCGGCGGATTGCGCAGAAAGGGATTCCAGATAGGGTGCGTAGCGCTGCATTTTTACCCGGTCCGGGGCGGACTCCTCCGCGCAAACGGACTCTCTGTCCTTATCATAAGCTTGGTTCAACCGCCGTGTCCGCCGGTGCGCGGAACCGCTTCCATCCCCAACTATAATTCAAAAAATCCCCAATAAAGTCAAGAAGCGCGGCAGGACGGGAATCGCAAATGGGCGGCTGGGAATAGGTCGGGGTTTCCCCAAATGGGAAGAGCCCGGTGTTTAGCCGAGCCTCCCGCACCGGGTTTTGATTTTATTGGGGAGGTACCGCATGATTATACCCGCCCCAGCGCAGGTCCCTATCCTGCTCACGAGACCAGTCTAACGGGTGGATGGGAAAATCACCAAGAAGATTTCACATTCAATTCCGAGCTTTCTCGCCCACGCGGTAAACCCGGTTAATCCACCGGATTCCCCGAGTCGGAAGAGGTTCCCACCGCCGCTCGCCCCCCTGTCTTGGCCGGTTTTTTTTCCAGCCGCGCGCCGCTTCCTTCGTCCGCGCTGCAAGGGAACAATTGCAGCGCCAACGCGTAGACACGCTCACCGGTCCCGCCCTCGCCATCGTCCGCGTCGGCCATTTCGCGTACCTCGGCCCGCAAGGCTTCCATCCTTTCCTTGATGCGCTGGTAGCCCCGCGCGGAAATGGAGAAAGAGGTTACGTTGAATTGCCTTTCCCCGGGCGGAATCCGCTCCAGGTTTTCCAACGCCAGTTGCAGGAAAGCCTTGTTGTGTTCGCGCGCGGAAGCCCCGCGGAATGCTTTGCCGGTAGCCAGATGCCGATCGGTCACCGCGTATCCGTTGGCCAGCTTCTTGATCAGCTTCAATTCCAGCAAGGTGCGGATGGCCTCTTCCGCCTGCTGCGCATGCAAAGGCGGGAATATGCTTTTGGCTATGCGGGCCGGGCTGTTCCGGTCCTGATGCAGCCCGAAATAATGCCAGATTACGCCGTAGTACCACTTGGCATAAAACCTCTGCTGGGCCTCATTGAGCACGCGGGCGCGCGACCCGTGGAAGCGGGAGACCTGCGCATGGTAATGGGCTTTCTCATCGGCGGATTTGGATTGGTTGAATTGGATCAGCAACTCGAAATATTCCAGCTCGGCCCGCTCCAGGCCCATGGCCCGACCGAATCGCAAGCGAAGGCTCTGGCTCAGGTTCTTGCGCCCTTTGATCACGGCGGAAATGAAACTGGAGCTGGATAGGCCCAATCCCGGCAACCGGGAAAACCTCCGTAGCGAGAACTCCGTATCGCGCGCCTTTCTATGCGCGAAAAAGTCCTCCAGATAGGACCGGTAATCCAGATATCCGAATATGCGCGGCGCCTCCGCCTCGGCTTCCGCCCCCATTTTCAGGCTTTCCTTTCCAAACCGGAACCATCATCCCGCGTACCAAAAGTACGCACTTTAAGCCATGATCGGCAACTCGCCTCTGCGGGCTAAAATTATGATTTATGGGTAATTCCAACGATTCGGGGATGGGTTGTGGGAATTCCATTTTAACTCGGTACGCATTTTTCGTCTCTTATCGGACTTCCCCAGATCTTGGACGGGATTTCTCTTTTGAACTCGACTATAAGGGAGATGCGGTAACGCTCCAAAAGCGGTAAAAGCCCCTCCGCGCCCTCCCCGGGTCAGCGGATGGCGAGAAAGGCGGCCGAGTCCGGGCCGCCCCTCGGCATCTCCCCCATCTTTGAGGGCCTCCTACCGGAGGCCTTTTTTGTCCCACCCATCGGGCTTCCATCGTCCCATAGTCCTGGTTTCCCGCTTTCCTGTCCAGAAGTCGGAACTCCATGCGCGTCTGCCGCTCCAGGGGATTCACGGATGTCCCGCCTATTTCCCCCAGCGCGGCCAAGGTATTCGCAACCAACAGGGCCGATTTATTTAAGTTTGGCTTTGGGGCCGGCCCCAGGACAGGACGCATGCTTTCCCATCTCGACGAAAACAACCAACCCAATATGGTGGACATAGGCGGAAAGCTTTCCACGCGGAGGGAAGCCGTGGCCCAGGCCTTGGTGCATCTGCCCTCGGAGGTACGGGCGGAATTCCGGGACGGGGATATCCAGGGCAAAAAAGGCTCCGTGTTCCAGACCGCCATCATCGCCGGCATCATGGCTTGCAAAAAAACCTCCGAACTGATCCCGCTCTGCCATCCCCTGGCGCTGGACGACTGCAAAATCCGCATCCGCCTCAACGACAACAGGGATGCCGTCATAGAATGCCGCGTGATCTGCCACCAGAAGACCGGCGTGGAGATGGAGGCGTTGACGGGGGCCACCGTCGCGGCGCTGACCTTGTACGATATGTGCAAAGCGCTTTCCCATGATATCGTGATCGGGGAGATCCGTTTGCTGGAAAAGACCGGCGGCAAATCGGCGCCCGCGCGCCATCCGGCGGATTGAAAAGGGTGTTCGCGCAGGATAGGGATCCGCATCCGCTATATGGCCTGGTATTGGGCGGGGGCCGCAGCGAACGCATGCGCTCCGACAAAGCGTCCCTGAATTATCACGGCAAACCGCAAAGCGAACATTGCCTGGAATTATTGCGCGCCCATTGTTCGCAATCCTTCCTGTCCTGCCGCCGGGACCAAGCCGATCAACCCGGCTTCGCGGGCCATCCGCAAATCCACGATACCTTCCTGGAGATGGGCCCCTTGGGCGGCATCCTATCGGCCCTGCGCGCGCACCGGCAAGCGGCTTTTCTGGTGGTAGCCTGCGATCTGCCCTTTCTGGACGCGGCCATCCTAGCCGCCCTGGCGGCCGCGCGCGACCCGGAAAAAACCGTCACCGCCTTCGCCGGACCGCAAGCGGGATTGCCGGAACCCCTCTGCGCCATTTATGAATCCTCGGCTTACCCGCGCGCCTTGGAACTGCTGGGCCAGGGCATTTCCTGCCCGCGCAAAGTCATCCTGAATTCGCCCAGCCGGATTTTACAGGCCCCGGACCTGCGTTCGCTCTTGAATGCCAACGATCCCGAGACCTATCGGAACGCGCTGAAAGCGCTTTCTCACTGAATACGATCGGAGGCGTTGGATCCGCTTCCCACCGTGGTCTATAATAAGACCCGATGTGGCATCCCCGTTCTTCCGCCGTTCCGTATTTCCTCATCCTGCTTACCGCGTTGGCCGCCCTTTCCGGCTTTACCGCAATCCCGGCGCGTGCGGACGACATCCTGGGCGATGATGTCAACGAAGAGGAATCTCACGATTACAATGGAATGCCCAAGCTGCGCCTATCCATGGAAACGGGCTACAGCCAATGGATGTACAACCCGGACTCAGTGACCGACCAATACGATAAGTTCCTGAACACGTTGGAAAGCGGTTGGGATTTCTCCGCGGAAGCGGCCTGGTTCCCCTGGCCCAAAGGCGGCATCGGCGCCAACTGGATCTGGTTCCTCTCCAAAGCCGCGGGCGACCAAATCCAGACCGACCCCAAAAGCGATGCCCGCCACGACATCCGCGAACGCGCCTCCTTCGTCTATTTCGGACCCACCTTCCTGAGCCGCCTGCAATTCGGCCGCTTCGGACTTTTGGTGGGCGGATTCGGGGGTGGAATGCTATTCGTGAACGATTCCTGGACAGACAACGGCCGGTCCTATGTGGTGAAGGCGAAAACCTACGCTGCGGTAGCCAACGTCGGCTGGGATTATTCCTTCTATCGTCTGGTCAGCTTCGGCATCAATGCGCGCGCGCTGCTTTCCAACGTGAAGGAATACACCTTCAACGGACAGAAGGTGGTAATCAAGCAGCCGGACGATCCCCACTACTGGTCCAACATCACCCTGTCCCGCTTTGAATTGAACGCCGGCATCCGCTTCGGCCTGTAAGGGTCCGTGAATGGATCCTTAGCGCGCGTTTCCGGCCGCGCGCCGTCCAGTAATATGAATTTTACGCTGAAGATGGCGCTGAGACAAACTGACGGAGCCGTTCGAGGCCACCGATACCACAACATGCATGGTTGACCCCCGGGGCGTTTTACCGGAATTTGAAGACAAACACCGCTTGACATATTCCCATATAGGAATATATTTTTAAACCATGTCCAGAGCCGCCACCACATCGGACGTGTTCAATGCCATCGCGGAATCCCGCAGGCGTGACATCCTAAGCTTTTTGGCCAGCCAAGAACGATCGGTCGGAGACATTGGTGCGATGCTGGGTCTGGAACAGCCTTCGGTTTCAAAACACCTCCGTGTATTGCGCGACGTGGATCTGGTTCGGGTCCGCCGCGACGGTCAGCAAATGCTTTACCAAACGAACGCCGAGGCAATTCGGCCGCTGCATGACTGGACGAGCGGTTTCAAACAGTACTGGCACCACCAATTGCGTCGCATCAAGGAGCGCGCTGAGGAACGTGAACCGCCTTAACAGGGTGTTGAAAAAGTCCGCGCGGGCGTCGGCCGGCTGCGGAGACTTTTTCAACACCCTGTTAATTCTACTGTGTCATAAATATCTTGCAAAAATTGGCGGGTGAAGGTATTTTATGGCATGGCTTCCGACCTTCTCCGGCGCTTTGAACAGTACATGGAACGATTGTCCTTAGTCTTGGGGCATGCCGATCGCGCGAGAC
>JANYDA010000014.1 GCA_025360005.1 Fibrobacteria bacterium | reverse complement strand
CGGCTGCAACTTCATGAGGTCGATGACGTTCACGACACGGATTTTCAAGCTTGGCAGATGCTCGCGCATGATCGAAACGGCGGCGAGCGTCTCCAACGTCGGGACGTCGCCACAACAGGCCATGACCACGTCGGGCGCTACCCCCTGGTCGTTACTCGCCCACTGCCAGATGGCGACGCCCGCGGTACAGTGTTTGACAGCCGCATCGATCGTCAGCCACTGCGGTGCCGGGTGCTTGCCCGCAATCACGACATTGACGTAATGGCGGCTGCGGAGACAATGGTCCATCACCGACAGCAGGCAGTTGGCGTCCGGGGGCAGGTAGACGCGCACCACTTCCGCCTTCTTGTTGACCACGACATCGATGAATCCGGGATCCTGGTGGGTGAAGCCGTTGTGATCCTGGCGCCAGACATGCGAGGCGAGCAGGTAATTCAACGAGGCGATTTTCCTCCGCCACGGCAGGCGCGCCGCCACCTTCAGCCATTTCGCGTGCTGATTGAACATCGAATCCACGATGTGGATGAAGGCCTCGTAGCAATTGAAGAGGCCGTGCCGGCCCGTGAGCAGATACCCCTCCAGCCAACCTTCGCATTGATGCTCGCTGAGCATCTCCATGACGCGCCCCGCGGGCGCGAGGAATTCGTCGTTGGGCGCCGTCTCCGCCTCCCATTGCCGGTTGGTGGCCTCGAAAAGGGCTTCCAGCCCGTTCGACAGGGTTTCATCGGGACCGAAAACCCTGAAGTTATTCGCTTCCGCATTCAGCTTCGCCACGTCGCGGAGAAAGCCGCCGAGCACATGCGTATCCCCAATCCCAGGGGCGCCCGGCGAGGGTACCGCCACCGCATAGGCGCGGAAATCCGGCATCCGCAAATCCCGGAGCAGCATGCCGCCATTGGCGTGGGGATTCGATCCCATGCGGCTATCCCCGCTGGGCGCCAGTTCCGCCAGCTCGGGAAGCAAGCGGCCCTGCGCGTCGAAAAGCTCCTCGGGCCGGTAGCTTTTCAGCCAGGCTTCCAGGAGCTTGAGGTGCTCCGGGTTGGAAGCCGGATCGGAAAGGGGAACCTGGTGCGAACGGAAGGTGCCTTCGATGGGCCGGCCGTCGATCGCTTTCGGCCCCGTCCATCCCTTGGGGGAATTGAGCACGATCATGGGCCAGCGCGGGCGCCCGGTAACGCCGGTGGTACGGGCGTTCCGCTGGATGTCCCGGATCCGCAGCATGGCGGCGTCCAAGGCCGCCGCCATCGCCTCATGCATCATTGCGGGGTCGTGCCCTTCCACGAAATAGGGCGTCCATCCGTAGCCCCGGAACAATTGATCCAATTCCTCCCGGGTGATGCGGGCCAGCAGGGAGGGATTGGAAATCTTATAGCCGTTGAGATGGAGGATCGGCAGCACCGCGCCGTCTCCGACGGGATTGAGGAACTTGTTGGAATGCCATGCGGTGGCCAGCGGCCCGGTTTCCGCTTCCCCATCCCCCACTACGCAGGCCGCGATGAGATCGGGATTGTCGAACACGGCCCCGAAGGAATGGCTGAGAGAATAGCCCAGCTCGCCTCCCTCGTGGATCGATCCGGGGCATTCCGGCGAGGCATGGCTGGGAATGCCGCCGGGAAAGGAAAACCGGAGGAATAATTTCCGCAGCCCCGCCTCGTCGCGGCCGATGTCAGGATAGACTTCGCTGTAGGAGCCTTCCAGGTAGGTATTGCCCACCACCGCGGGGCCGCCATTCCCGGGGCCGGAAACGTAGATCATGTTGGCGGCGAATTTTTTGATGACCCGGTTCAAGTGCGTGTAGATGAAATTCTGGCCGGGAGTGGTCCCCCAATGTCCCAGCAGCATGCGCTTCACGTCGGTGGGCGCCAGGGGACGCTTCAGCAAGGGATTATCATAGAGGTAAATCTGTCCGACGGAGAGATAATTGGCGGCGCGCCAATACGCGTCCATCTTGCGGAGCAGTTCAGGGGACAGGGTTTCGTTATCCATGTTCAAGCCTCTTTCGCCGCAACCGGATCCAACAAGCCGATGACCGCAAAGGCGATCATGAGTTCTTCATCCGTGCGGATGACCCGCACCCGGACCGCGCCGGCATCGGTGGAAATCAGGGCGGCATTGGCCGCATTGCGCTCGGGATCCAGTTCGATACCGAGAAAACCCAGTCCCTGGCAAATACGGGCGCGGATGGCCGGGCAGTTTTCGCCGATACCGGCGGCAAAGACCAAAGTGTCCACTCCGCCCAGGGCGGCCGCGAAAGATCCGATCCCTTTTTTGGCCTGATAGCAGAAAAGTTCCACGGCCTCGGCCGCAGGTTCGTGTTGGGACGCCTGCCCAAGCAGATCGCGCATATCGGAATGCGTTCCGGAAATGCCGAGCATCCCGGACTCATGGTTCACCATGTGCTGGAACAGCGCGGGCGTCATGTTCTCGGAATCGGCGAGAAAGCGGAAGAGCCCCGGATCCAGATCGCCCGAACGCGTACCCATCACCAGGCCCCCGGCCGGCGAAAACCCCATGGTCGTATCCATGGGCCTTCCCTGCTGCACGGCCGCCAGGCTGGCGCCGCCGCCCAGATGCGCCAAGATGATGCGGCCTTGCGCCTCATCCGCGTCCAGGCGCTCCAGTTCCCCCATCAGAAAAGCATAGGAAAGGCCGTGGAATCCATACCGCCGCAATCCCTGCGCCTGGTACCGGCGCGGGATCGGCAACAAGCCGGCGACACGCGGCAGGGATTTATGAAAGGCGGTATCGAAGCACGCCACCTGGGGCAAATCCGGAAACCGGCGCTGCAACCTCTCCATCAGGAGAATCTCCTGGGGCAGATGCTCGGGATCATAGGGACTGAATCGGCTCAGCTCGGCGATCATCCCCGCCGTGACGCGCTGAGGCATACTGTAGTTGGGACCTCCGTGCACCACCCGATGGCCCACCGCGATGGGCGCGCCGTTCCCGGAGTTCTCCGCGATCCAATCCATCAACGCGCCTACCGCCGCCGCGTAGTCCGGCACGTTCGCCGATCTTGTGAAAGTATCGGCTTGGTCCACGCTTTTGACCTTCAGGGTCGCGTCCGGCAATCCAATGCGCTCTATCGCGCCTTCCAGAAGCCGTTGGGGAGCGGCAGCGCAGGTATACACCGAGAATTTGATGCTCGATGAACCCCCGTTGATCGTCAGGAGGGCGGAATTGAACGATACCATGACCGGCTCTCTCTCCCGGGGCTGTCCGGGAATCCCGACGTAGCGGTCTGCCCCATTTGCATTTCCAATATATGTTGTCCAAGGCGCGGACGTATTTTTTACCTAGGGCTTGCGCGCGGGGAGGGCCTTTTCCGAAATGGAATTCGGCGTACGGCGAAACTACGGCGAAATTTATCGGACGTTGCGACGGTAATATTTAACCGGCAATGCCCTACCGGCCCAAGATGATGTATTGACCCTTCAGTTCCACGGCGCCTGGTTCAGGAAGTAACCGCCCCGATACCTGGCCCGGATTTCCGGGCCGGCCTGGCCCGGCTTCCAAAGCTTCCTTGGTCGGATACCATGCCCGTCCGTTCGCATCGAAAATGAAGATCCGGGAGGATGCGGGTTGGGGTCGGAGGGAACCGATCAATCCTTTCCTTTCCAAGATGCCGACGCTCGAGGTAACTCCGTAAAATGTCAGGGTACCCAGGCCGGGGTGATCGCTATTGGTCCTTTCCGGCGTATAACCGGGCCGGTCCCGGACTTGTTTCGTATAGGGAGCGGGTATTCCCGCCAGGTTGAAATAGCTGTTCGCCATTTCATAAACGGGGGAAAAATTCCCCCGGCCCGTCGCAGATATCGTGGGCCAAGCAGGATGGACATCGCAAGGATCGGGAAAGGCGGGGTCGTACGGAACGGCATTGCCCAAGTTGTACTTGGCGGCATATTCAAACCCGGCCACCACCCGGTTGCCGCCATAGGTAAACAGGTTCTCCCCTTGGTTCCAGGCCATGGCGGCCGTTTCCATCAAGTGAGCGATCCCCCCTTGGGCATGGCCTTGGTCCCTTCCGCTCTCGGTAGCCTGGCCGGTGGGGCTCCAAATATATTGGGTGGATGCGGAACATCCCTTCACGCCGGGAAAGCCGTTCTTGTATGCGCTCACGGTGCTATCGTAAATCTCGCGGCTGTCGCAGAAGATGGCCATGGCCATAAGGCCGGCTTGGCATGAGGTACCCCAATTCGAGGAATGACCGGTGATGCTCATGTTCGCGGGATCGGTTTGCTTCAATTCGGGCCAAATCTTCGCCTGGAACCAGGCTTGGGCGCGGCCCGCTTCGGCCGGCGACCATCCTGCCGAGCCATTGAAGCCATAAGCAAGAATCTCGGCGGCATTGGCCATTTGCAGGGTACCCAATCCGTTGCGCATGCTTTCATGGAACGGCTTTTGCACCGTGGAGGTCCAGGCATTGATGATATTCTTGGAGGCGTTGGCATAGGTCACATCTCCGGAAGCCGCCCACTTGATCGCCAGGACATAAGCGGCGTGCCCGTCGGTTTGCAGCGCATATACATCGGTAATTTTGGCCGCGACGCTTGCACGGTAACCCGCGCCGGCATCGGAGTTCTTGAGCGCGGCCCAGGCGCTCTTCCAGGGCTCCCGGCCCGCGGCCACATTGGTCCTGATGCGGGTGAGATCGGCCTGGGTAAGCAAGGCTCCCGGGTGTTGAAAAGCGGCCTGTGCCCAAGTCGCCAAGAAAACCGCCAGGGCCGCTCCTGATTTCAACCTCATATCCATCCCCTTGTTTCGGCCGTAGCCGGGTGCCCGGGCCGTTATCCCCGGCCGTTCAAAGGTATGGGAGGATACCCGGAAACGCCTTCCCAATCATAGCGACAACCGGAAAGCGCTGCGCCCGGAGCAGCGCTTTTGTCGTTCACCCTTGTGTTTCCGAATGCAAGCAAGGGATTCCAGGGTAGCATTAGGAATCGGTCTTCGGCTCCGTTTGCGGAGCTCGACATTTTATCGGGTAACCGGGCTTTTTCGAGAGCCCGACGTTTCCGGGAAGCTCTTTCCGGAAGAGATGATATTCAATAGTGAATAGGCATTTTCATTACTCATAACCCGTTTCCTTAAGAGTACGGCGATTTGTCCACCCAGCAATTTCAGGCTTGCAGTGCTGGTCCTAAGCCTACTTTCCAAGTTGAAATTGGAATATCACGGAAAGGTCGATATCATGAAATTAATGCATCATAATTTCTGCTACTTAAAATATATGATCCTCGTCTTTGCGGGCCTCGGGCTCCCGATATGGGCCGCCGATGTGGAGCAATGGCATCCCACCGATCTTTCCTTCACTACCACGGCGACTTTCGCCAATCCTTTCAAGGACGTAACTCTGGACGCCGTCTTCACCGGGCCGGGAAACGTCACTCTCAAAATCCCCGGGTTCTATGTCGGCGCGAATACCTGGAAAATCAGGTTCGCGCCCACCAAGGTCGGAGCCTGGACCTACGTCACTTCGTCACCGGATTCCAAATTGGGGAATGTCACCGGCAGCGTCAATTGCGTAGCGAACACGCAGGCGAACGTGCATGGGCGTCTCGCGGTTGACGCCGCGAATCCCCATCATTTCCGGTTCGAGGATGGCGCCCCCTTTTTCCTCATGGGGGGTGAAATCGATTGGTTGGCCCTCATCAATTGCAATGATGCGACCTTGGCGAAACCGAAACAGATCGTCGACATGTATGCCGCGCAAGGATTCACCGCGTTGAATATTTTCGCGTATGCCTGGGACACCCCCTGGGGCAATTCAGGCCCCGAAGATTACGGCCCGCCGGACATGTTCGCATGGGCGGGGACCAACGCCAATCCGGATCATACCAGGCTGAACACCGCGTTCTGGGACCATTACGACAAGGTCATCGACTACCTGTTCCAGAAAGGTATCGTGGCTTATATCTACTTCAAGGACAACAATAAGGGCGTCAATAACCCTGCCAATGGATCCTCAAACGATTCGTTGCGTTTCAATAATATCGTTACCCGTTACCAGGCCTATCCGAATATCGTTTGGTGTTTCATGAAAGAATCCTACAATGAACCCGATCATGCGTATATCCATAAAATGATGAACCTGATCACCGCCAACGATGCCTACAAAAGACTGCGCACCACCCATGATGATCTGGGACGGGGGGTGGATTACGCTGCGGATCCCAATTTGAACGGCAACCTGGATTTCCGGACGGACCAACAGATGACCGGCCTATACAGCACCGTCATGGGCCAGCACAATCAGAAGAACTGGCCGGTTTACAATACGGAGCTCGGCTATGAGATTGGAAACGACGGCGGCCATACGTACAGCGTCGTCAATTCAAAAGAAGAAGTTTTGGCCCGGTTCTACGAGGTTTTGATGGCCGGCGGATATCCGGGTTACTACTACACCTATCATGCCTGGGATGTGGTGAAGACGGCGGAAGTCCCTAATGGGTTGAAATTCTACGGTTATTTGTCCCACTTTTTCACCGCCAAAAGCAAATGGTATGAAACGGTTCCCAACGATAACCTGCTGGGAAATAAAACCGGGAACCATTGCCTGGCCAAAGCCGGCTCGGAATATCTCGTCTATCTCAGCAAAGGCGGATCGACCACCTTGACGCTGGCCGGAGTCACGGGCCAGTTGAATGGGACGTGGATGAACGCCTACACCGGACAGGAACAGAGCGCCGGCCCATTCGGCAGTGGCGCGGCGAACCTGACTGCGCCATGGCCCAATGTACCGTCGCTATTGTGGCTCGGCAATGGTCCCACCACCGCGGTGCATCCGGGATTGGGGAAGGATGCCCCTATGGCCATGAGCGGCCTTTCCAAAGGCCCCTACCGGGTCGACATTTTCAATCTTCAGGGGAAATCCGCCGGTTCCTTCGTCAGTGATAGGCCGGAAGTGACCGCCGGCGATGCCAAGAACCACGTCCGCCCCGGCGTATATTGGGTGCGCATCCGCGGTAATACGGCCGGCAGCGCGGACATTTTGCGGAAATTGTCCGTCCCCTAAAAACGAAAAAGTTCAAGCGATCGGGTTTCGCCTTTGGCGGAATCCGTTTTACCCCTCCTCTACTTCACCCATCACTTCCAAACCCATCTCATAGAAGATTCCGCGACATCGGGCTGAACCCGTTCCCGCAGGAGTACGATTGTTTATATCCCGTACCGATACCGTAACCGTTACAAGTATGTTACGCCTATATCTTGGGTGGGCGATACACGCTCACAGAAAGGCACCCATGAATTTAATGAGTCGGAAATTTCACTGCTTGAAAAGCGCGATTTGGATCGTCGCGATCATGATGTTATCCGCGCAGGCGGATGTGGAGCAATGGCATCCCGTCGATCTCTCCTTTACGACTTCGACCTCTTTCGCCAATCCCTTCGAGGATGTTACTATGGACGCCACCTTCACGGGACCGGGAAACGTCACTCTCAAAATCCCCGGGTTCTACATCGGCGGCAATACCTGGAAGGTCCGATTCGCGCCTACTCAGATCGGAAACTGGACCTATGTCACGTCCTCGCCCGATGCCAATCTGAGCAACGTCTCCGGCAGCGTCAATTGCGTGGCCAACACGCAGGCGAACGTCCATGGAAGGCTCGCCGTCGATGCGGCGAATCCCCATCATTTCCGGTTCGAGGATGGGACCCCGTATTTCCTCATGGGCGGCGAGATAAACTGGCTTGCTCTGATGCAAACCAGCGATGCGACCCTGACAAAGCCGAAGCAGATAATCGACATGTACGCAGCGCGTGGATTCACCGCCATCAATATGAACGGGTATGCCTGGGATACCTCGTGGAAAACCGGAAAAACCAGCGCGGACGATTTCGGACCGCCCGACATATACGCATGGGCCGGCACGAATGCCTCTCCGGATCATTCCCGGCTGAATACGGCCTATTGGGATCATTACGACAAGGTCATCGACTATCTGTACCAAAAAGGCATGGTGGCTTACATATACTTCAAGGTTTACAATAAGCTCGTCAACTGGCCGACCAAGGGATCCAAGGATGATTCTTTGTATTTCGCCACTATTACCGCCCGTTACCAGGCCTATCCCAACATCATCTGGAGCTTTTCCAAGGAGTCCTACAATGAGCCCGATGATGCGTATATCCATCGGATGTTGAACCTGATCACCGCCAAAGACGCCTATAAAAGATTGCGCACCACCCATGATGACCTGGGTAAAGGGCACGATTATGCCGGGGATCCCGCCCTGAACACCAACATGGATTTCCGCACCGATCAACAGCAATCCGCTCAGTACAGCACCGTAATTGGCCAACGGAACCAGAAAAACTGGCCGATTTACAATGCGGAACTGGGCTATGAGATCGGCAACGATGGCGGGCATACCTACTCCAGCGTCCAGTCCAAGGAACAGGTTTTGAAGTGGACCTACGAGGTTCTGATGGCCGGCGGATATCCTGCCTACTATTATACCTACCATGCCTGGGACGTGGTGAAGACTTACGAGGTGCCCAACGGGTTGAAGTTCTACGGGTACCTGAGCAGCTTCTTCACCCAACAGACAAAATGGTACGATGTGGTTCCCAATGACAACCTGCTGGGAAACAAAACCGGAAACCATTGTATGGCCAAAGCGGGTTCGGAATATATGGTGTATCTGAGCAATGGAGGCTCAACCACATTGAACATCGCCGGAGCCGCCTCCCCAGTGCAGGGGGTATGGATGAATGCCTACACCGGGCAGCAGCAGAGCGCCGGGCCGTTCACCAACGGCTCGCCGAACCTGACCGCGCCCTGGTCCAATGTCCCCTCCGTGCTCTGGCTGGCCGCCTCCGGCACGGCGAATATTTCACCCACCGTTTCCATCACGGCGCCCGCGAATGGAGCTAGCTATACCGCGCCGGCCACCATAACCCTCGCGGCGAACGCGGCGGATCAGGATGGCTCCGTGGCCAAAGTGGAATTCTATCAGGGCTCCACCTTGCTTTCCACGGCTACCACCGCTCCCTACGGCTTTTCCTGGGCGAATGTCGCGGCGGGAAGCTATAGCCTCACCGCTGTCGCAACGGACAATCTGGGCGCAAGCACCACTTCCGCAACGGTGAACGTCACGGTGACCAGCGGTGGCGGCGGAACCGTGAACCTTTCTCTCAATGGCACGGCGACTGCAAGCAGCATGCAGACGACCCATGTTGCTGTCGATGCAAAGGACAATAGTACCACCACCCGCTGGTGCGCCAGCAACGGCACGGCCAACCAGTGGCTGGAAATCGATCTGGGAGCCGATCACGGCCTGACGGGCACCGAGATCGTATTCGAGAAATCCTGGACCTACAAGTATAAAATCGAAACCTCCAGCGATAACGCCGCTTGGGCCCAGGTTGTCAACAAAACCGCGAACGGAACCACGGCCCAGACTTTCGCGGATGCATTTTCGGCCACCGCGCGGTACGTTAGGGTCACGTCCACGGCGACCGATGTGAACCATTGGGCCTCGATTTTCGAGTTCCGGGTACTTGGACCTTCCGCCGCGGCCGGCGCCCAGGCGCGCGCCTTGGAGGCTGCGGTGAGTGTGAATGCCGCGGTGGTTTCAGAGACAGCGATAGATCCGGTTCTCAAGATCGTCGGATTCAATGCTGCCGCCCTGAGCTTCAACCTACCGAAGGCGGGATACTACACGTTTTCGCTCTTTGATATCACGGGGGCAAAAGTGGCTTCGCTCACCCGCGATGGGAGCGCCGGTATCAATCAGATAAGCCTGCAAGGGAAGAACCTTTCCCATGCCATCTACTTTGTGAAATTGAGAAGCAACGGCAGGGCCCTGACCCAGACCGTACGGCTTGTGAAGTAAGTAAAAAGTCCGCCTTCCGCCGGAACAGCCGGCGGAAGGCGCATTCTTATCACGCGGAGCTTGGACGCGAATAAGGGCGGCTTTCGGCGCTCGCACAAGACCCGGCGCGTAGTTCAACCTTCAAGATCACCGGTTGGTTGGGTGGAGTATCCGCCTGAAAACGGGCCGTTCCGGCTTCGCCTCATCCGGCTGGGCCAGGCCACCATTGGCCAGACGGACATCGCCCGTCACCTTGTTTTCCATCGCCCCTTTTCCCCACGCCGGGGTGGCAATCCGCAAGGGTACCGGCAGATGGTAGAACCTTACGGCGTTACGCCACATCACGTCGTTCAGCGCGGAATCTCCCCGCGCCTGGAAATAGGCCATCACCACGGCTTGCTGCTGGGCGAAAGTTCCGCCGGCATCGGACACGGGCCAATTGCTCCCGTAGACCAAACGATCATCGCCGAACGCCTGTTCCAACACCGTCAGCAAAGGCCGATAATAGGCCACCTGGAGGGACCCGGGTTGTTGCACGGAATGGTTGAGAAGACTGGAGATCTTGCAGTACACGCGCGGGTATGCGGCCGCGGCCTTGAGGGAATTGACCACGGTCGCGGGCGGAGGCGTTCCGTCGGTTTTGATTCCGGCCAAGTGATCGATCATGATGGCCAGCTCCGGAACCTGGGAGGCCACTGCCGCCACGTCGTCAAGGGTGTTTCCGGGCCCGGTGCCCATTAGGAACTCCAGGGCCAGCCCGTGGGACGCCAGGTTGCGCAGGTCCCGCAGGATCTCGGGCGTCAGGTTTTTCCTCTGCACTTTCTGGGTGCTCAGGCGGATTCCCAGGAATTTCGGATTCTTGGCGAAGCGGGTCAGGTTGGCGGCGAACTCG
The DNA here is from genome assembly GCA_025360005.1 of Fibrobacteria bacterium. Lineage (GTDB taxonomy): Bacteria > Fibrobacterota > Fibrobacteria > UBA11236 > UBA11236 > Chersky-265. Next base: position 45,880 of record JANYDA010000014.1, on the reverse strand, counting down.
GGGACCCCGATGGGGAGGTTCCCCACAAATCCATAATAGTCGGGCCGGCTCTGGATGCGATCCAGTACCCATTGATTGTCTTCCAACCAAGCGCTGCATTCCACCACCACGGTGCCGGTGACTCCCACGGGCTTGGCGACCAGATCATGATCGGCGGGCAAGGCGGTGCGGTACAGCAAGGTATCGGATTTGCCGGGCCAGGGCACGCCTTGGGGACGAAAGGGATCATAGCTGTGGATAAACGCATCGATAATGCGGATGGGACCGGGAAAAATCGCCGGTGGGAAAAAGATCGCCAGCAAGCCAAACAATTTCACTATGCGGATAGTCATGTCGCCGTACCTGCCGATCTTACCCGCAAAAACGGCGGGCTTGCTTATTCGGAGTCTGAAAAATACCGGAATCGGATGAGCCCGCCCGCCGCGCCGTGCGGAAAAGGCAGCCGCATCGATTCCGGATTCTCGTTCTTCCGATGATATGTCCAGAGTTTTTTTCCGCTCGCATCGAAAGCGTCGGCGCCGGATGCCTCCCGCGGCAATTGCCATTCCGAGTCGGGATCCAGCCGGATCGAAAGTCTGTCGGCAGGCCGGCGTCCCTTTCGGACTTCGGTGCCGGCGGGGAAGCAGGCCGGATCGACAACGCCGGTATACTCCACCCGGCTAAGGGCGCTGTTGTTGTCCGCGTAGGCAAAAGCGCTGTATTGCAGTACGTAGAGCGCGCCCTCCGGCCCGAATTCATAGGCAACATCGCTTTTATCGAGGGAGTTGTCGGATACGTTGAATGCCGTCAATCTGGCCGCCTTACCGGGCCCGGGAAAGGCAACGGTAACATGGGTTCCCCGGCTCCAATCGCTGAAGATGAGGCGGCCGTGGAATTGGGGCGGAAACTTCACCTTGGAAACCAGGTTGGGATCGTACCGGTACATCGGCCCCATGACGGCGGTTTCCGGACCGGAACCCATTTCCGGAAAATCCTTGTGGCCGGCCTGGTACCATACCGATGCGGGCACGGGAGCAGGAAGTGTCTTGAGGCCGGTGTTGAACGGGGAATTGTTGTCGATGGCTTTGGCGCAATCATAGGGTGTACCATACGTCACGTTTGTCCCGGAAATACCCGCGATCCGGTTGTACCCCCGGTTGTCGGCCATGCAATACGGGTACCCGAAAAATCCGGCCCGGGTGGCGACGTCCAATTCGTCAAAGCCGGCGGGTCCCCGGGCGGGATTATCGCTGGCGGCGACGGGCCCCACATCCGCGATATACAGGTTTCCGTCCCAGCCGGCCGCGATCCGGAACGGATTGCGGAAACCCATGGCGAAGATTTCCTTGCGCACCTTGGCCGCCTCCGAGAGGGAAAGAGCGGGCTGGATGGCTTCCCACAGGTTACCCGCAGGTATTGAGTAACTTCCGTCGGCTTCCGGATGGATGCGCAGCACTTTCCCCCGCAAGTCGTTGGTATTGGCCGACGATCTCTCGTCGTCCAAAGCGGAATCCCGGATATCGAAAGCTCCATACCCATCGCTGCCGGAAGGCGTAGTATTGTCGCCGGTGGAAAGGTACAGGTTCCCCTGCGCATCGAAAGCCAGGCCGCCGCCGCCATGGCTTCTGGGTTCGTGGCGCTCGAAACTCAAAAGGATCTTTTCCGAAGCCATGTCCACCCTGCCGTTTGCGAAAGTGAGCCTGGAAAGGAAAAGCCGGGCTACGCCGTTCACCTTGCGGGAATAGTCCACGTACAACCATCCGTTCTGCATGAACCTGGGATCCAGTTCCAGCCCCACCAAGCCATCGCATTGGCTCACATAGGAGATATTGGGAACGGTGCCTACGATGGTGGTGCCGGCGACTCCGGGTTGGTAGAGGCGGATATTTCCGGTTTGCATCTCCGCGATGAAGACCCGTCCATCCGATGTTACCCCCAGGTCTATGGGCTGCGCCATCCCGGACTGGACCAGGGCAACCTTGCGGAAGTCCGCGGCCTTGGGCTCCGGGCAGGTTTGGGCAAACAAAGCGCGCGGGAACGATACGGCCACGACTGCGGCGATGAGGGCTGCAGCGGCCGGGAATCCCGATCCGCGTGGATTGGGGGCGCCGGCGACCGCTCCAAGGCCGGTTTTTTTTCCGCGGCTAGAAATAGCGGACATGGACCAATCCCGGGGCCAGACCCGATGGGTACGGAATCCGGATCCATCCCATCTCACCCGGCTTGCGGCGAAAGGAAGCGATTTTCTTCCCCCGCGGGTCGAAGAAATCCGCCTCCCCGATGTTCGGGGGCATTTGCCATTGTTCGCCATCCCTCAGGTCGAGCCCCATTTCACCATGGGCGCTTTTGCCTTTGACAGCGGTGGTGGCCGGATAACAGGCGGCATCGATGGCTCCCGCGTATTCCACCCGGTACAAGGCATTGGGATACTGCACAACGTAGAGAGCGCCTTCCGGTCCGAATTGATAAGCGACGTCGCTGCGCTTCATCAAATTCCCGGCTACATTGAATGGCGTCAGCTTGGCCACCCTCCCCTGGGGGGTGAAAGAAACCGTGACATGGGTGCCGCGGCTCCAATCGCTGAAAAAAAGGCGGCCATGGAATTGGGGTGGGAATTTCACTTTGGAATTCAGGCGCGCATCGAATTGATACAAGGGCCCCACCATGACGGTTGCCGGCCCCGATCCCATTTCCGGAAAATCCTGCCGGGTGCCTTGGTACCAAATGGAGGCGGGCACCGGGGCCGGAAGGCTCTTGATGCCCGTGTTGAAAGGGGAATTATTGTCGATGGGCTTGCTGCAATCGTAGGCGGCTCCATAAGTCGGGACGCCATTGGCAACGCTCGCGAGGCGGTTATACCCGAAGTTATCGGCCATGCAATAGGGATACCCGAAAAATCCGGGCCGGGTTGCTATATCCAGTTCGTCGAAACCGGCCGGTCCCCGGACAGGGTTTGCGCTAACCGCATCCGGCCCAACGTCTGCGATGTAAAGGTTTCCGTTCCATCCCACCGATATCCGGAACGGATTGCGAAAACCCATGGCATAAATTTCTTTCCGCATTTTGGAGGCCTCCGCAGAGGAAGGCGCGGGGAGCATGGCTTCCCACAGGTTGCCGGGGGGAATGGTATAGCTGCCGTTGTCTTCCGGATGGATGCGCAGCACCTTTCCCCGCAAGTCGTTGGTGTTGGCGGATGACCGCTGATCGTCGAAAATGGAATCCCGGATGTCCAAGGCTCCGTATCCCTCGCTGGCTGCGTGGCCGGTATTATCGCCGGTTGACAGGTACAGGTTTCCCTGCGCGTCAAAGGCCAGACCGCCGCCGGCATGGCCACCCGGATCGGGGCGGTCGAAACTCAGGAGGATCTTTTCCGAAGCCATGTCGATCTTACCGTTGGCGAAGGTGAACCGGGAGAGGAAAACGCGCGATCCCAAAGCCGCCTTGCGGCAATAGTCCACGTATATCCATCCGTTCTGCATGAACCCGGGATCCAATTCCAACCCGATGAGGCCATCGTCCGCGGACACCCAGAAAATATTGGGTATGGTTCCGACAATGGCGATGCCCGCGATTCCGGGTTGGTACAGGCGGATATTGCCGGTTTGCATCTCCGCGATGAAGACCCGTCCATCCGGTGTTACCCCCAGGTCGACGGCTTGGTCCATCCCGCCCGAAACCAGGGTGACTTTATGGAAGTCCGCGATCGCCGGCTCCGGGCAGATTTGGGAAAAGAGAACGGATGGCAGCAATAGGGCCAGTAGTATTACAAACATCATTGCCGCATCCTGGGTTCGATGTTAAGCTCCGCTCCCTGCTATTCCCGATTCGATAGTGAAAGTTACCGCTAAAAACGGCCGAATGTTTGCGAATGTGCCGGAATACCGGATGGCATACTGCTGCCTTCCCAGCATTTCCCGTCTTCCGGTGCCGGTAAATCCTCCCGTATTCCGGTTTGCCCCATAGATTGCCTTCGCATTCCTGGGTTTCACAATACTTTCCAGCTTACAAGAGACGCGGAGCGCTTTGCGGGTTGGGGAAATGCATTCTCTCGCAATATTCTAAAAGGGACATACAGCAATGATAGGTCACCATACCCTGCCAGCGTTTTCCGCGGTCACGATGGCTTTTTGCCTTTCGCTCCAGGCCCAGACGATGAGTATTACCGGGCGGGTGATCGACGCCCAATCCCGGCCCATCGGCGGCGCCGCGGTCAAGTTCAATGGCGCAGCCCCGCAAACCGTCAGCGGACAGGATGGCCGGTTTCTCCTCACGGCCGGCGATGGATCCAGAGCCGCAATTCCGGGCCGGCTTCGGCAGAATCCCGTGGTGAAAAACCAGCGGATCTATTTTTCCGTTCCCCGCTCGGGCCGGCCCGTATCCATTGAACTTCTTTCCCTTTCCGGATCGCGCCTGGGAGGCTATGAAAGCTCCGGGCTGGAAAGCGGAAGCTACGCCCTGTCTTTGGCCGGGATTGCGCCTCCCGCCATGGGAACGGGCGCCCGCCTGGTCCGAATCACCGTGGATGAATCCAAATCCGTGCTCTCCTATCGGCAAACGCGGGCAGCCGCAGGCTTCCCTGCCCCGGTCCCGATCCTTCTCGCCGGGGACGCCGGATCGGGAACGCTGGGAAAAGCAAGCGCCGGATCCGACTCGGTCTCCCTATCCGCGGTCGGGTATCTAGCGAAAACGGTTGCGGTCCCCTCGCTGACGGCGGACCTGGGCGATATCGTGCTTGCCAAGAACGCCAGGATAACCATCGCCTATCGCATGGGCCTGCCCGGGCTGGAATCGGCCATAAGCGCCATCGACAGCTCTTTGCTGGCCCTTGGTCTTTTGACGGAGCATCATGATCTTTCCTCCCGGACGGGAGCCGAGGACATCACCCTCATCGCTTCCGCAGCCGATATTCCGGGCGTCCAGGCGGATCCGGCCGTTAAGAAGTCCGGATTTCAAATCGTCAATAACCTCGGCGCGGTTTCCGTGCGCGCGGTGGACACCACCGGGGCCATGTATGGCGCCTTCGAAGTCGCGGAGCAGATTGGAATGCATGGCGGAACGGCAGCCGTGGAGGCGAAGACCGAAAACCCCGCCTTGCCGTTCCGCGCCATCAAGTTCAATCTTCCCTGGTCGCCCTACTGGCAGGAGAAGATCACCTCCACACATACGAATACCTGCCGTGACACTTTGTTCTGGAAGCGATTCCTGGACATGATGGCGCGCAACCGCTACAACGCTTTGACCTTGTGGAACCTGCATCCCTACACCTATATGATCCGCCCCACCAATTTCCCCAAAGCCTGCTCCTTTACGGATGCGGAACTCGCGGATTGGCAACGCTTTTGGCATACCCTCTTCCGCATGGCCAAGGATAGGGGCATAGAAACCTACCTGGTCAATTGGAACGTTTTCGTGTCCAGGGGGTTCAAGGCGAACTACGATGCGAAAGCGACATCGGAAGACGAGTTCATCAATGGGCCGGGCTATACCACCGAGCAGATCAAGCAATACACCCGCGAATGCATCGTGCAAACGCTGAACGAATACCCCGAACTCACGGGACTGGGAACCAGCCTGGGCGAACGCATGGTGGGCCTTTCCGGCCAGCAGATCGAGGACTGGATTTCCAGCGTCTACTTCACCGCCATCAACCAGGTAAAACGACCGGTCAAGTTCATCCATCGGGATCCCTTCCAACTCGCGGATATCCAGGCCATGCGGAACGCCCTGGATGGGTCGGCGCTGATCAAGCCGGTATACGTGGAGCTCAAGTTCAACCATTCCCATGGCATGAGTTCACCCGGCCTTTTCCGGACCCATGGCGGCGTGGTCACCAATTACAACTCCAACCTTTGGATCCCGGAACCGGTGTCGTACAAGATGACCTGGATGATACGCAATGAAGACGTGCTTTTCCTGAGATGGGGCGAGCCTTCCTTTATCCGGCAGCATATCGCCATCAATTCCAAAAGCTATGCCGCCGGCTATTATATCGGATCCGAGACCCACATCCCCGCGGACGATTATTTCCACGTCCGGAACTCGGATCATATCGCCTGGAAATACGCCTTCGAGCGCCAGTGGCTTTACTACATGACCTGGGGCAGGCTGCTGTACGATCCCAATACTCCGGACGCCGCTTTCGCGGCCGCCTTCGATCGGAGGTATCCGGGCAAACACGGAGCGCAATTGCTCCAGGCCTTCCAGGCCGCCAGCCGCATGCCGCTGCGCTTCGCCACCCTCTTTGAAGGCACCTGGGACAAATCGCTCTATGCGGAAGGGTTCGCCACTTCCGGTTTCCTGGACGTCAACGCCATGATCGGATTCCAGCCACTGGATCGCAACCTGCTCCGGATCAGCGACTATGTCGATGCGCTCGTCGCCAAAAAAGCGATCGGCGCGGCCGTTCCCACGCCGGCGAAAATGGCCGACTCATTGGAAGCGGACGGGACGCTGGCCTTGAATCTCGCCAACGGCATCGCGGCCACAGGCCCGCTGGCCTGCGAAATCGCCGACATCAAGGCGCTGGCCAATCTCAGCCTTTATTTCTCGGAAAAAATCCGGGGGGGCATCGAGTTGCAGCTTTTCCGCAAAGGCCAGGGAAAGGCCCATCAGGATGCCGCCGTCGCCCATCTGCTGACGGCGCAGCAACGCTGGGCGGACCTGGTGGCGATTACCTCGGCTCATTACCAGAAGTCCGAGCTGGTGCATTTCAACGGCGGGTCGTTCCTCTGGAGCGACTTCACGGGCAAGGTCGGCAACGATGTCGTCATCGCCAGAGGCGGATGAAACCGGTTCTTAGGAATGAGTCCGAAGGTTACCGGCCCGGTTAGGAATGGAATCCGTCATCCATGGTCCGCATTCTTCAGCTCGGACGAAGGCATTTCCAGGACTGCCTTCACCATCTCCAGCATTACCGGCATGGAAAAGGGTTTCTGTAGGAAGAAGAGTTTGTCATGGCAAACTCCGTTTTCGAAAAAAGTGCCCCGCGGATAGCCGGACATAAAAACCACGCGGGTTTCTTTCCGCACCTTGCAAATGATATCCGCCAATTCCTTGCCGGTAATCTTAGGCATCACGATATCGGTCAGCAATAAGTGGATGGGCCCCTGGTAGGCCAGGCTTATTTCCTGCGCCGCTTCCCCGCTGTCGGCGATAAGCACCTTCATATTCTCCCGATTCAGCATGGCCGCGATCAGCTTGCGGATGGAATTGTCGTCTTCGGCCAGGAGAATGGTTCTGGGGATCGTCATGAAGAAAGGGTACATAGTAAAAAGTCGGAAGGCAAATAAACCCCGGGCCGCCCAGGGTGTCAGCAGCAATGATCGAAAACGCGAGGTGGGGGTACAGGTACCCCGATCCTTTTTAGGGCGAGTAATTGACTTTGGCCGTGACGCTACCGACTTTGAGCAGGTAAATGCCCGAGCGAAGCGGGGATGCAATCAGGTAATTCCCGCCGCCCAGCTTCACCATTTTGACGGCACGGCCCTGGAAATCGGACAGAGTAGGGTTCGCGGTTATCGGTCCCGATACGGTCAATCGGTTGCCATGGAAATAGGCGTTCAGCGCACCCGGGCGTGAGCGAGGGAACATATAGTGATAAAGCCCCGTAGCCCAATAGGTGCTGTCCGTTTGCACGGCCGGGAGCTTGCATGCGGAACCGCGACTCCCCAGTGAGCAAATCCAATCCTTGACGACATTGGCCGCCGCGGAATCCATTTGGAAGGTGGCCAAAGGCGGCATTTGCCGGCTCAAGGTATTGAAAGCGGTGGGTCGCGACATCATCCGCTCCATCACAAAGGAACTTTCCGGAAAGCCGCGATAAATCAATTGCGGGAAATTAGGATCCACATTGGTGTGTTTGCCTACGAATCCGCCGATGGTATCCGGTTCCGTATAGGTAATCCTCCGTCCCGGATGGAGGAAATCGAAATCGTGCGAAGCGGATTCAAAAGTATTGGCATGGTTATTCCCATGGCATTGGGAGCAGTTGGCGGCGAAATAGGAACGGGCTTTCCATTCCACCAAGGAGATCCCCGAGGGTGGCGTAACGCCCGTCTCCGTAAGCCCTACCCAACGGAAAGTGGGGCCGGCTTTTCCGGCCAGTGGATTCGCGGTCAATATATTCGCCGTCACCAAGGCTTGCAGTTGGTTGATGCCCGGGTTCGCCTTGGATGGCCGGTTAAGCTGGGGAGTCAGGAAACCCAAAACGCCCCGGTTGAAATGGCAGGCGCCGCAATCCGCCTGGGAAGGATAGCGCCAACGCTTGCCCTTTGCCGCCCCGGCGAATTTCACTTGGTGCACCGTATCCAGTCCCGAGGTCTGGCTTACCAATTCCGCATCGGTTTGGTCCCGGTACCATTTGTAACTGACCCCCAAATACTGGTAACCGAACTGGGATTGGCGGATGACCAAGAACCTGGTTTCGATGAAGAACCGCGTGGTGGAGTCGCCGTAGACGGAATCGATCTGGAAGTTCTTGATCAAAACCGTCTGGTCGGGGAATTGGTATTGATCGCTGTCGGTGGGGGTCACTTTGAAACCCGCGGGCACGGTGATGAAACGTTCCTTATGCGCGCCGTCGCTCCAAAGCGGCGTGTTAACCTCGAAGGCGACGATGCCGGCGGTGACGGCGCGGGCGCGAGAAGCCACGTTATCGTACAAACCGGTTTGCGACAATTTGGCGGGAAGGGTTTCCGGGTTGGTCCCGTCGAAATTCAGGAGGGACGGCACCAGCCGCGCGCAAGCGGGTTGGATGGCGGATAAAAGGAGAAGCGACGGAATGGCGGCGAAGAGCCGATGCGTCTTCCACCCGATGGACTTACGAGGGGCTTTTTTCATGATGATTCCCTAGTTTATATAAATCTTTTTCATGGACACGGCGCCGGCCGATGTGATTCGGACCCAATAGAGCCCCGGCATGGCCAGCGACACCGTTTTTGCGGCCACGGGCCCGGCTCCGGTTATCCTTTTGACCGAATGGCCCGTGATATCCGCGACGGTAACGGTATAGTTTCCCGGGGACCTGATGCCGAAGGAAAAGGATTGCCTTCCGCCTTGCACCTCCAGGTTGTCGGCGGCCGCCGGAGAAACAGGGGCGACGGGAACCGAGACGTTCAACGACTTCATCCGTATCGATCGGTACTCCACCGTGCCTCCGGTCCCGTGGTATTGCAAAGCGAATATCCCGGCCTTAAGCCAATCGGTCTGGGTAGGACCGATGGTATACTCGTAACATTTCACATCGTTCAAATACCCGACGATTTTATTGCCCACCACCCTGGCCCGGGTGAGATTCCACTGCGGATAGGCCTTTTGGGATTGACGGCATGCCGTCACGCTGCTGATATAATTGGTTCCGGTGGCGGGCGTGGTATTGACGTTGACGAGCGGGCCCACCTGCTCGTTGAACAATTCCCCGTTATGCGTAGCGCCTACGTCGGCCTGGGGGCCGTAGACGGTATAGGTCGCGCCGCAAGGAATGGCGTCTCCGGGAGTTGAGCATACGGATCGCATTTGGATCCCGCTATTGGTAGTGGTGCCGGGCAACCTCTGCATGGCTTCCACTTCAAAGTCCAGCAAAAGCGACTTGTAAATCAGGAAGGTATGCGCGCTGGTGGGCGGCGTTCCGTTGCCGTAGATTTCGGCGGTGTCCGTATTGGCATACCGCACCGTCCAAATGGAAGGAAGGCCGCGCCAGCTCTTGGTGAGGTCGGCGTCCTTTTGCCCGGTCCCGCCCCACAAATCGTGCCACAAGGTATCGTTGAACTGCCCGAATGCCGAAGCCGCGCACGTCAGGGCGAATGCGAAAGCCAAATATTTTTTCATAGTGAAACCTCTCATAGAATACCGTTAGATCCCCATTTGGATGCGAGCAGCATAGTACCATCCCTTATTATCCAAAAGGATATCGGAAGGCACCGGGTTTGAACTCAGCGCATAGACGGGCCGGATGTGATCACGGGCCACCTGGACGTAGGCTGTAAAGGATGAGCCCAGGGATTTCTCGGCGAAAACGGACCATTTGAAATCGTCCTTGGTGTAAGGCTTGGAAGGATCGATATGCAAGCCGTCCACTTCGTGGGAATAATCCGGAAGCGGGGCGTCCACCTCCCATCCTGTCACGGATTCGCTTGCATAATCGTTGATATACGGATTTTTCCAATACTCCACTTCCACCGCCAGCTTGTTCAAAATATGGAAGGTGGGAATATCCACTCCCAGCATCATGGGCGTTCTTTCCAAAGGGTCCGTGTAAAAGACGGGATAGTTCTTTACTCCCAGCAAGCACGCTTCCCCGTAAATTTTTAAGTCCGCGTTTTCGCCCAGCAGGGGTTTGAAATCCATGGAAAACCGCCCCATTACTTCGGTGCCTTGCACGGTGTAGTAGGAGTAGGAAGGTTTGGCCACCGCATTGTTCAAGGAATCGACCAAGAGAGCCTTAGCGGTATACTGACCCGCGATGGCGGCATCGTTTCCTCCCGCCGGATCGGCGTAGTAGCTGGCTATTTTATCGTAATAGGATTTATTGGCGTAGTAGTTGGTTCCCTGATAGTTGAAATACGCGTCGTAAACGCCCTTGCTTTTAGGCGTCGTTACCTTGCCTTGGTTCGGGATCAGGTGGGACAGATTGACTCCCGCGCCCAGCTCCAACATGCCGCCGAATTTATAACTGGTAACGAAGGCGGGGCTGATGTCGTAAAGGGGAAACACCGTGCTCATGGTCACGAGAAGATTGTTTTTCCACTTTCCATCGAAGAAGTTTTTCTCCGCTACGGCGCCCCAGATTTTCGCCCGGGAACTGTTCACCGTTTCCCAGCCGCCATTGACCGTGGTGGACGGGTACGGGGTGGATCGGAAGAGGTATTCACCCAAATTCTTTGAGTCCTCGTTGTATTTATAGGGCAGTAATCCGAGCGAGATTTTCAAACTGGGATTTTGCAAATCGCCGAAAGTGTAAGCACCGGAGGCTTCCGTCAGGGAAACTGCGGATTGGGGTGAGCGGGAATAGTCATACCCTTCTTCCGGAAACATGTAGAAGAACATGGCGCCCATGCCGATGGTGATGTCGAATCGTTCGTCGACGGTCGCCTTTTGAACGAACCAGCCCAAGGTTTTGTGGATGGTGAACTGATCGACTTGCTGAGGAGTGGTGAAAAAGTCGATGGCTTTGGAAACCTGGCCGTATTCAAACGCCACTCCCGCATTCAACGGATGCCGCACCAACTCGGCATTCGCGACGCCGAGCGCCGCCGACAAAATCAAAACCTGGGTTCCAAACCTGGCCATTTTAACTCCTGCTGGGGTGAGATTCATCAAGGTAAAAATCGCACCGCGAACACCCCACGCGGCAAGCCGGCAGGTAGGCGGGAACCTGCCGCGGAACGGGGGTAGACTCCTACCGGTCGGCCGGATAAATTTAAAAGTTGCATAGCGGTGGACCCGGGCGGGAAAGCGATCCAGGCATTGCCAAGGGTGTTGGAAAGGAAGCGGACGCCTACCTCTTGGGTTCCGGTTTTACCGGCCAAGGCCGTGGGGGTACACGATCCGTCGTCCACCATGCCGCGTGGATCGTAATTGGCCGCCCTTCTATCCGTGCATCCGCGCCGGGCGTGGACGGGAACATTGCTAATGGAGTCCAGTTCCATGATCTCGAAGTTACGGAAAAGGATGGGAAACCCCTCCGATTGCAAACCGATATTGCCCTTGGTGCAGGCGATTCTCGGCGAGGCATTGGCGGCATTGAGGCGGGTTTGGAAATTATGCCCCCGCGTGCGGATCTGCCCGTTCAGAACGAAAGTGCCGCTGTCTCCATACAAGTAGGCTTCGCCGCGGTTCCATTGGCCCACGGGCAATTCAGGGTTGGCCTGGAAATCACCGGTCAGGACCCGGGTGTTGCCGCTACCCCAGGGATCGTCAGTCCAGGCCACTCCGGCCGGATTGTACTGCCCGGGAACGCCCGCCGCGGGAATCGCCGTTACCGTGGTGGTGATGTAAGGACCCAGTTTATCCGCCGACCATAAGCTCCAGGGGAAATTGGTATCCCGGCGGCAATTCACTTCGATGGAACGCGGCCTGCCGCCCGTGGTAAAGGCCTTGGAAAAGATGGCCGCGCTATCCAGATGGATCAGCAACCCGGAATTCGCGTTGGCGACGGTGCCCACCGGCCATTGGTAATCCACGCGCACATGGTAATGGGAATACTGCCGGATGGTTCCGAGATAGCCGCCCGGGCTTCCATTCACATGGATCATGCCGGATTGCACCGTGAAATTGGTTTGGGTGTTGACGTCCACCATACCCGTTCCGGATACGTAGTCGTACAAACCGGTGAGATCCGTTCCGTTGAAAAGGGAAACCCAACCGGAATCCGCTTTGGTCGCGGAAGTGGGCTGGGCCGCAGCGGCGCCGATAAGCGCCCCGCAAAAGGCGAGAAAGGTTTTCCTCACCTAAATCCCAAACTGGAATACGCCTCTTTCCCGGACTCTATTCTGAGGACATAGACGCCCATGGGCAAAGCGTTCTGCGGGAAAAGAAATTCCTCCGAGCCCCGCCCCGCATGTTCGGCGATAAGCTTGCCTCTGACATCCGTGATCTGGGCGCGGTAAGGAACGGAGGACTGGAAAAGCACCTGCACCCGCAAACCCGATGCGCTCCGGTTCGCGATGAAAGGATGGGCCGCCGGGGCGGCGTTGTTCCGGAGCCCGACGGTAGGGGCCGTTGCGGGACCGAAGGCGTTCAAAGTGTACCAGGCCTCCGTGCCCCACAGGGTCTCGTTTTGCTCGGACTTGATGGCATCGAGCCAGCGCAGGTAATAAATCCAGTGCAAGGTCAAGCCGTTGATGGTCACGACCACTTTACTGCGATCGGATTGCACGGTGGCCGAACTCACCGTCAGGTCGGTAAGGTTGGCGCGGCAGCAGCCATAGTTGTCGGAGATCTTATCCCACCATTTCTGCGCCACCAAATCCGCGGTGACGTTGGTGCCGAGGCTGGCGGCGAGCGGTTTCGTGAATTGGACCTCAAAGCTGTTCGCCCCCAGGTTCCGAACGGCCAGGATGTCGAACGGGGTGTTGCCCGTCAGCTTCATCCTATCGAGACCGATATTGGTTAACCGCCCCCAACCCGCGCCGGAGGATCCGTTTCCACCCGCGTACAAATTCCCATCCGGGCCGGGTTTCAAATTGAATACCGCGGAGCCCTCGAATACCGTGTTGGAAGTGAAATGGAAAGCCGCTCCCTGATATTCGCCGTCCTGCGTCATCTCCACGAAAACGCGCGTCATTTCCCCATTCAGTTCCTTATCCGCTTCGGGAATCAATACCTGGCCCGCATAGGGCCCCTTGGTCAGCTCCACGGGATTGCCCGGCGAACGCATCAGGCCCAAGGGTCCGGCTTTGGATGCAGTGGTGTTCTTGAAGGGAATGTTCACGGAAAAAGGCGTGGCCACCTTGGCCATTTCATCCGCGCTGGTATAGGGATCCGGGTTGACATTAGGACTGGACGCCGCCGCCGGCTGGAACATGGAAGCCGGATTGACGGGACGCCCATAGAACCGCCCCATTTTCGGAACGTAAAGCACGTGGGACACGCGGTACCCGCCTTGCGTCTCCGTGGCCCAAACCTTTCCAAAGGCCATATCGATGCCGCCCGGAACGCGCATGCCGCCGGTGAACACTTCCGTCAAGCCGTCGCTTTTACGGATGCGGATGGTTCCATTCTGGCGACCGGCCGGCTGGGGATCGATGGAAGTGCCGCTGCCTATGGTGGGATCGCCGAAGATTCCGTAGAAATAGGTTCCATCGAAGGCCAGGCCTACGGCGTATTCCTTTTCGTTTACCGACTTGGTCCAATCATAGGCGATCGCGCGGTATTCATCCGCCTTGCCGTCCCCATCATTGTCGAGGAGCAAGGTCAACTGATCTTTTTCCAGCACATAAATCGAGTCGTTCACCACCTTGACGCCCAGTGCTTCGGACAAGCCGGTGGCGAATTGGGTTACCGTAGCGGATTTGGGACTGCTTCCGGTGACGGCATTGCTGATGATGAAAACCCCGTAAGGATCTTTCCAGCTCGTCACCACCATACGGCCATCGGATAGCCAGTCCATCCCGCCGATGGGCCAGCCCATGCCGGCAGGGCGGATGTGTTCAATCGAGTAGGCGGGGTTGATCGCGGTTTGATTCTGCCTATCCCCGGGCCGCTGGGCGGAGGCTAAAGAGACGAAAGCGAAAGGAGCGAGGGCGAAGGTGGCCATCCATTGCATGTGTTTCATATTTACCACGATCCAGTCAGAACGGTTTGACCATTGGCGGTTTGTGTCATGGCGCCGGCTGACAAAGTCGCCGGCCCGGAAGTCACTGTCCATGAAGCGGCTGCGCCGCCGGGATGTTGCAGGCGCACTTGATAACCTGCCGGGATTCCGGAAAAGGAAAATGTGCGAACCAGATTGTTCTTTCCATTTGCGCCGGAAAACTCCGGGGATTCCGTTACGGCGATCTCGCTGTTATCGGGAAGGATCAAACCGAACTTCAAGGTGAAGACGTTCCCGAGCACGCTGTATCCCCGGTTCCGAACCTTGGCTCCCACGTCCGCGGCGCCATTCATAACCACCCAGTTCTTGTAGTTAAGAGGCTGCTTGGGCCATTTCGTGTAATAGGTGTCGATGTCGGCCGGCTTGGTATAGCTCGCGAAGTATTCCCCTACCCCATCGCGGAAATAATCCGTCCCGGCAGGAACAAAGATATGGGGGAAATGGGGACCTCCCTTGAACCAGTATTCCGGAGTAACGGCGGGGCTTCCGGTCGCCAGGCTTCCGCCGAGGGTGCCGCCCTTCCATGCCTGGTACAAAACGGCCTGGGGCAGGTCGTACATTATCCACATGTTGGCGTTGAGTCCGACAAACACTTGCCGCGAACGTTCCGTGGAGACCACCTTCCCGAACCAGAAAGGGCTGGGCCTGGCCACTTGTGCCGCCGCTTGGCTTCCCGCCAGCGCCAGGAATAGAATCGCCAAAATCCCTTTTCTCATAACCTTACCTCCCCAAAAAGTTTCCTCAAGGCAGGAACCGCACTTGCATGATTCCCTTTTCCAATCCGGCCGGAATCCTTGTCCCGGCCGCTCCACCCGTTCCGCTCGCGCGGTTTTTCCCGCGGTAAGACCAGACGAGCCGGCCCCGCAGACTGTAGATCTCCAGCCCGGAAAATCCTTCAGGGATTCCGATCCAGGATCCGGACCCGACGTTCAGCATCAGCCGATCGGACGCAGGCATGGCCGGAAGGCCCGGGCCTCGGAAAGCAATGGGAGTGGTAGCCGGGGTCATTTGCGGATGGGACAGCCGGTAAATCTCGTGATACATCTGCTCACCCTGCGGCAAAGGATTGGTGGTGGTACCGATGGTGCCGTTGAAATGCCAATCCACCGCGCTGGCGTAAAGGTTGCCATGGGAATCCTCGGCGATATTTACGATGCCGTTATGGGCGTCGTTGTTGGACGTGTTGGAGGTGGGAGACTGTCCCACCAGTTGGGGAGCGCTGCCCTCCTTGATGGCCCAGAACTGGTTGCGCTGCACGTCGGTTACGAAGTGGTAGCCGTAAAAAGGCGAGGCCGGGTTGCCCCGAAAGGCGGGCCCCACCACGATGCAGTTGATGGCAGGAGCGGCGGTATGGGAAAAAACCCAGGTGGGGTTGGTCAGATTCCCGCAGGTCAATCCCTTGGCGCTGAATCCGGTCTGGCAATTTCCCTGCACTCCGTATCCGTTCGCGGAAGGCTCCGAATTTCCCCCATCGGCCCAGCCGTAATTCTTTCCGGGCTCGATCAGGTTTATCTCTTCGTAAAGATCTTGGCCCACTTCCCCCGCCCAGAGCTTGCCGGTTTGGAAATCAAAGGCCATGCTCCATACATTGCGGAGGCCCCAGGCGTAGATCTCCTTGCGGACCGCGGGATTGGCGCTTTTGGCGAAGGGATTCCCCGTGGGTATGGAATACATGTTCGCCCCGTCGGGATGATCCACATCGATGCGCAGGATTTTCCGCGCTACCGTCGTGGTATCCCAGCCGTCCTCCGAGTAAACCGAGGTTCCGATGTAGAGAAATCCATCCGGCCCGAATGCCATGCTGGAAACCCCGTAGGACGCCTGGTGATAGAATCGGAATATCGTGGTGTCGCGGGTAGCCGTGTGGTAATCCGCGCCCAGGGTCCAACGTTCCAGGTTGACATAGCCGTCGGTGCGGATCCCGTCCGAGGCCGCGGTATTGTATCCGAAGAACAGGAGATAGAAATAACGGTTCTGGCGGAAGTTGGGGCTGAAAGCCAGGGACCAGGCTCCCATTTCGCTGCGCAGATTGTGTTTGACCCGGCTCCGGAAATTGGCGATAGTGGCCTTGGAGTAGTTTTTAATCTGGCCTGGGGTATATGAAATCGTGGTATCGGGATAAAGCGAATACACCGCTCCCATTTGATCGAGTACGAAAAAGTGTTCCGGTTTGCCCGGCACCTCCACCATGCCAACCGTGCGCACGGTATCGCGCACGAAGCTGACCTGGGCGGTGTTGTAGAAAGGAACCAAGGTAACGCCGGTGGGAAGCTGCCCGAATGCAAGGATGGGAAGCGAGGCGAACATCCCAATCGCCCCCAATGCGATTTTAGCCAGGGACCAAGAATTTGATTGTTTCATATGCTTTTCCGCCAATGAAAATGACTCGCACCCGGCGCCTCCTAAGCGCCGAGTCCGGACCCCAAAGCCTTGCGGAAATGGATCCGCTCCCCGCTTGCGATTAGGGTAATCTAGACCCCTTCTGTTTTTTCAATGGCCCATTTTCAGGACGACCCGAATTTTGGGATACCCTGAATGCCTTAATTTTATACTTGTATAGGTATCTTAGTGGATCTTCCGAGGGAAAAACGCTGGCATTTTGCCACCAATCGGATCCTCAAGAAACATAGTAACGTCGAAGTTAATCAAGGACAATATTAACGGGTTAATCCGCCCCCAATCCGGCTTTTCCGGTGAGGCGGACGCGGCTGGGAAGCGCCATCCCTCAGGGATTTTCGGGGAGTCCGGTGAGCCCGGATTCCGCCCGGAGTTTGCGGCCGGCCAAAGTTCTTAGTTCTCCGAAAGCCTGCACGGAAGCGGTGGCGCCGTCGATTTCGAGCAAGCCCGGCATGCGCAGCTTCCCGCTCTTTTGCCCCGGATGAGGCCCAGGGAGAGAGGAGCTCCCCGGGTCCGCGTTGCAGCCGATGCGTTGGGTGGAAACCACGACATTGTCCAGGTAACGCTCCTGCGGTTTCGGCGATCCGGAATTCCAATAATTCTCGAAGAGGACCGCGTTGATGCCGTAGTCTTTATAGGCGCCCAGGAAATCCAGCCCTTCGCGCCTGGCTTCCAGGGTATCGCCGATCCAAAACTCATGCACCCCGTTGGCTTTCCCGGCATCGTTTAAACGGACGTGGGCCTCGATGCATAGCCATTTATCGTCATAGCTGCCATTGTACAAAGGCGTGGTTCCCGCTTTGGCGCCGATCCATTTTATGTTGGTGAAGTCGTTATAGCCGGAACATTTTATCAGGCCCAAGACATCGGCGCAGCTGGCGGGATCGAGTTGCAGGCGCTCTCCCTGATCCCCCCACAGGTGGGCAATCATGGCCTGGGACCAATCGGTCTTTGCAATCACGGTGGCGCGGGACAATTTGTAAGGGTTTCCCTGCCATCCCTTTTGCAGACGCATGAACACACGGTAATAGACCTCTCGGAAATCCGTATCCGTGCGGATGCCCTTGGAGAAATAAGTTCCCGGAGCCCGGCCGAAACCGAGCTTGATGCTCCCCGCATCCATTTCCCCGGTTTGCCAAACGGCGCGCATTCCGGTGGAACCCTGCAGGCCCGCGCCCGCCGTCGGCTTGAAATCGCCTTTGTTATCGTCGTATTCGAAATAGCGTCCCGGAGCCACCAGGGGGCCCGCCTTTTCAAAGTCGTCGCAGAAAATCCATTCGGGCTTACGGGTTTGCCAACCGTCGCATTCGGAAGCCGCACGCGGGGTAGCGGGAATGCAGCCAAGGGTGGAAAGCGCCACGGGAACGATAAGATGAAGCTTGGACCGAAGTGCCATTTTGAAGAACTCCCCGGGCAGATTGGAGACCGGGATCCTTCGGCCCCGGCGTGGGGCGCATCGGATCCGGAAATGCGAAGTTACGATGAACCGTGACAGCCTAAGCAATATCAATATTATAGACACGATTTCTCCCCAAGGCAATGGATTGCGTTATTGCTTCCAAGGTGTTTCCACCCGCTGGAGGAGCCGTTGAAGATAAAAAGGGAATTCTGCCGGAACACTTGGCGGCTTTCTCCGGGAACTCCCAGGTTAGGGGTCCGGAATTGCGATTTGACCGCTTCTTTATTCAACATCCTGTTAAGGCATGCGGAATCGCTTCATCATCGAAAATGGTTTTGATCGGTGGGTGACATCGCGCCTGCCGGCCTTAAAAGAGCTCGATAAAGACGGCCGCCATCATCAGGCCCGCGCCGCCCAGACGATGGGCCATGGTGCGCCTCCCGCAGCCCGCTTCGAGGTTCCCGAATTTTTTTCCCAACATCCAAATGGCGACGACGCCCCAGAGGCAGCGCGAATTGAACAGGAGATTCACCTCCGTCGCTTTCCCGAATGCACCGATGGCAAAGACCAACGCCACGGTAATGACCGCCATGCCTAAGGCCCCGGACAGCAACCAGGCCCAGCCTCCGCCGCCGTACCTGAAGCGGTCTTGGTGGGGAGCCAAGAGCAAGCAGAAGGACAGGGATGCCTGGCTTAGGAAGGCCCAAGGGCCGAATCGCTGCGGTCCCCAATGCGGCGCCCATTTCTGCACCGAGATATCGAAGGCGGCGAACGCGAAGGCCGCGAAGCAAGCGTACAAGAGCGTATGCCAGACCGATTTCGCCTCCCCGTTTTTCCCGCTTTCATCGTGCAGAAAATGAAGAGCGGCAACGCTCAATCCGGACGCGGCCCAGATGCGCGTATCGATGCCTTGGCCCAATACGAACATGGCCAGGAACGCCACCAGCAAAACCTTTGCGCCTTGCACGGGAATGGCGATGGAGAGATCGCCTTGGAAAGATTTGAAGGCGGCGATCTGCCCCAGGAAAAAAAACAGGCCCGCCAGCATAGGCTGCCAACCTTGCGGGGCAGGAACGGAATCCGCCGTTTTAAAAAGGAAAGGCAGGAATGCCAATGCCAATACCGCATTGCAGATGAATATTACGCCCCACAAGTCCCGGGTACATGCGAGCGCGCGTTTCAAGGCCAAGGCCGCGAAAGGAAATGCCAAGGCGGCTGCCAAAGGGATCAAAGGCATACCTTAAATACTTCTTTTCTATGTTACTGCGCGGTGGAATATCGTCCCTGCCTTCCGTTCCAGCATGGAAGGCAACCGTAGGAATGAAATGGCCCACAAAGGATTTCTTACTCCCGAAGCGGATATGGGCCCTATCCTTAGGACACCGTGGAGATGAACAAGCGCGCAGAGGATCCCGCTAAATCCGCGGCTGAGGCGCGGAGGGAGGCCGCCACGGCGGCGCTGCACCAAGACAGCAGCAATCTGCTGATCAGCATGAACGTGCCTATAGTCATGTTCGGGAGCGACATGCGGCTCCGATGCTTCACGCCCATGGCCGAGAAGGCCCTCAATCTCATTCCCGGGGATATCGGCCGGCCCATAAGCGATCTCAACCCCAAGATAGGCCTCATCAATCTGGAGGAACTGATCGCGGAGGTGATCGGGAACGGCATTACCAAGGAATTGGACCTGCAGGCCCCGGCGGGAAACTGCTACTCATTGCGCATCAGCCCTTATCGCACGCATGGAAACGAGGTTGGCGGGGCCGTGATGGTATTCATCGATATCGCCGATCGCAAACTTGCCGAGGACAAGCTCCGCAGCCTCGTATCCGAACTGGAATCCTTTCCCCACACCATTTCCCATGATCTGCGCGCGCCCTTGCGCGCACTGCAGGGCTTGGCGGAAGCGCTGGGAGAGGATTACCGCGAACGATTCGACGACACCGGCCGCGACTATCTCACCCGTATCATCGGCGCGGCGCGCAAGATGGACCGCTTGATACTGGATTTGCTCGCCTATAGCCGCCTGGGCCAATCGGAACAGAATATGCGGCCGGTCTCCCTGGATGACGCCGCGCGTGAAGCTCTTTCCCGATTCGACGATGATATCCGGGACCGCGGTGCGGAGATATCCCTGACGCGGCCGCTGGGCCAGGTGATGGGGAACCATTCCATGCTGGTCACCATCCTGGCGAACCTCATCGGCAACGCCATAAAGTTCATGGCTCCCGGGGTAACGCCCAAGGTACTCATCCGCGCGCTCAAGACAGATGGGAGGATCCGATTGTGCGTGGAAGACAACGGCATCGGGATCGATCCCGACCATCACCAGAGGATCTTCAGGATCTTCAAACGGTTGCACGGGGCGGAGCGGTATCCCGGCACCGGTACCGGGCTTGCCATAGTCCGAAAAGGAATGGAAAGCATGGGAGGCATGGCGGGGGTGGAGTCCCAAACCGGGAACGGCAGCTGCTTCTGGCTGGAGTTGCCGGCCCCGGAAAAAACCGCATGGATCCCTTGATGGAAGCGGCGCTATCGCTAAATGCTTCCCGCTCGCTGCATATCCCTTACTGTCCTTAGCCCACCGATTACGACACTGGAACCCGCGGTTCACCGCGCAAGCGACCCCAGAAACGTGGAGGTTACGTCCGCCATAATGCAATCGCTATCCGGGCCTTGATTTTACTTGAGAAAAATATTGTTTACCAATGTGTGTAGTTGCACTTGAGAAAGGACATCATGGACATATTAAAGTTCGAAAAATCATCATTATTGGCTCTAACTCTGACGGGAACCATTTTGGCAGCCGGCAATGGTTCCGCGGACAGTACTCATAAAAACCAAAGCACGGCGGGTTCCTCGTATCCATCAAGCGGTACGCGATCGGGTAACACCGATACGATGGGAAATATGCATTCAGGTAGGGATACCGCGACAGGTACAATGAAAAACGATAACCATTCCAATGGATCCGGCCGCGATTCTACGGGGACCCGGTCATCCAAAAAGTCCAGGCATAGGAAGGGGAATAAAAAGAGCGGTTCCAAGATGGGATCGACGGATACCACCTCGAATATGCCCGGATCGGGAGCTGGTTCCAGTGGAACCGGAACGGATGGAGGTAACGGGACTGGTACGGGCACGGGCGGCGGATCCGGAACCGGTGGTACCGGGACAGGCAGTGGAACAGGAACAGGTGGTGGGTCCGGAACCCCCTGACTTAAAGGCATAAAACCTTTGTGGTAAGGCATACGTTTTGGAGCGCATGCCTTGACTACGGAATGCTTTTAGGATACGGCCGGAAGCAGGACGCGGAATGTAGAGCCTTTCATGGGTGCGGACTTTACCAAGACATACCCTTCGCTTTGCCTGACGATACCATAGACGCTCGCGAGGCTCATGCCGGGGCCTTTCCGTACCTTAGTCGTGAAAAAGGGTTCAAAAATTCTGGCCAGCGTAGATGGCTCCATGCCTATCCCGGAATCAGTGATACTAAGGAAAACATAGCGCCCAGGGATGATCGCATCCTGCGGACCGGAAAATCCCTTCTGGAATCCAGCCGCTTCCGATTTACCTTTTAAGTCGGCTCTTCCCGTCACAATAGTGATCCGGCCTTGATCCGAATGGCCAAGGGCTTCGATGGCGTTATTCAATAAATTCAGGATCACGCGCTTCATATGGCCTTGATCGACTTTAACGAGCAATGGATCTGCGCATAGGTTGGATTCATAAATCCACGATTCAGCGATTTTCTCCCGGATCAAATCCTCATGGTTGCAAATCAACTTATTCAGGTCTACAACGCGTTTCTCGAGCATTTGCCTGCGTCCGAAAGACAAGAGATCGCTGGTCAGCTTGGCGGCCTGGGAACCCGCCTTATGGATTTCAATGATATCCTGCCGGAGTTCCGAGCTTTCAACTTTTTCCAAGAGCAATTCGGATAACCCATTTATCGTAGTAAGCATATTGTTGAAATCATGGGCTACCCCTCCGGCCAGTTGCGCGATGGAATCGAGATGCTCTCCCTGGCGCAGGGAATCTTGCTTTTCCGTATCCAGTTGCTCATCATTCTTGCGCGCCGAAATATCCTCCACCATGCCTTCCACTTCCTGGGGGAACTGGGAAGAGATGATCAGGGAAACCGAAATCCAAACTTTTTTGCCGCAGGTCCGGGTTATCCGTATTTCGGATTTGCCTCTGGCACTTCCCCCTAGGATTTCCCTTAGAACGCTTTCAAGATCGTGGAATCCGTCCTTGGGATTTCTGAAGGCAAGCAAGCAAGCTTCCTCGATGGAATTGAATCCCAGCATTTCCAGGAAGACCGCATTCGCGGATAAAAGGACGCCGGCCAGGGTCGGCCGGAACGCGCCTATATTCAGGTGGGATACCATCATTTCGAGTCGGCCTTCCGGAAGCCGCCCCCGCATGCGTTCGTGCTTTTTCTCCAGGCAAGCGCGCGTGGCCGAGACAAGGTATTTGATATTGGAAACGGATTTGACGATATAGTCTTCCACTCCGGATTTCATGGCTTCCACTGCGACGAGTTCATTCCCCGTGCCTGTATACATGATGATCGGTGCGTTGGGGGAATGTTTCCTAAAGCGGGCCAGCAGTTGCAATCCCGTAGACCAATTCAATTGGAAGTCGGTGATGATAAGATCAAAAGGGTCCTCCGCGAGGGAGAGACTTAGCGAGTTTTCATCATGGATTTGGGTTGCTTCCAGTCCTTGAAACTCCTGTTTCAAAGCCCTGATGACCATCACTCGATCATCCGGATTATCATCGATAATAAGGACCCTTGGAGCGCCGCGGCCTTGCGAAGATGAGAATTGGAATTCGGCATTCATTGTCGGATTTTGCATTGCCCACCGCTTTCGTGCCTATTTCCAGGCGCTAACTCAGGACGGCCGACTCGATTGGGCCGATGCTGTACAGTTCAAGTGTGGATGCTGGAAGGGATGCCTAACTGGATTACCCGTTTTTTGCATTTCCAGTGGCCAATATTTGTGGTATTTGTGACAAAGGTACACAAATAAGGGGCTGTTTGAAAGCATTTAAGTTGACTTTCGCTAAAAATGTGAATATCGCAGCGTGATTACGGCTCCATGCGTCCATCTCGGCAGCTGTAACTCGGATGTAAAGAACGAATTGTTACAAAAATCATATTTAGATCAATTTTCGTTTTCATCGGCTTTGGCTGTTGAAAGACCTCACCGGAATCGATTCATTGCTGGTGATACATCGATGAATTCGGATAGCCGGCTCCTTATGCGGTCTCCGGCCTGATTAGGGATTCAAGATGATTTTGATACACCCATCCTTTTTCTCCGTAAACGCCTCGTAGCCTGCAGCAGCGTCATCAAGATGCATATGGTGCGTCACGATGAAAGAAGGATCGATCGCCCCGGACTCGATCTTTGCCAGCAACCCTGCCCAATATTTCTGCACATTGCATTGACCGTTACGAACGGTAAGCGATTTATTGAACATGGCTCCGATGGGTATTTTATCCGCCAGCCCGGCGTAGGCCCCGATCACGGAGAGGACACCGCCCTTGCGGCACGCCATGATGGCCTGGCGCAGGGCGAATGGCCGATCCGTTTCCAGACGCAGAAGCTGTTTGATCTTGTCATACCTGCCAATGAAACCGCCTTCATGCGCTTCCATCCCCACCGCATCTATGCAAGCATCCGGACCGTGCCCTCGAGTCATTTCCATCAGCACCTCATGCACCTTGACCTCATCGAAATTAAGGGTGTCCGCACCGGCGGCCCGGGCCATAGCCAATCGTTCAGGCACCTGGTCGATGGCGATCACCCTGGCCGCGCCCAGCATGAAAGCGCTCCGGATGGCGAATTGCCCTACCGGACCGCAGCCCCACACCGCCACCGTTTCCCCGCCTTGCAGCATGCAATTCTCCGCGGCCATGTATCCGGTGGGGAATATATCCGAAAGGAAAAGCACTTGCTCATCCTTGAGATGGGAAGCGACTTTGAGGGCGCCCATATCCGCGAAGGGCACCCGGACGAATTCAGCCTGCCCGCCGGACAATCCGCCGAACATGTGCGAGTACCCGTAAATAGCGGCCGTGTGGCCGCCCAGGAACTTCTCTTGCATTCCGGCGTTGGGATTGCTGACATGGCATAGGGAGAAGTATCCCTTCCTGCAATATTCGCACTCGCCGCAGGAAATGGTGAACGAGCAGACGACCCTATCCCCGACGCGCAGTTTCCTGACTTCGGCGCCGATCTCGACCACCTCGCCCATGAATTCGTGTCCCAGGATATCGCCCTTCTCCAAGGTATTCACAAACCCGTCGTAGAGGTGGATGTCCGATCCGCAAATAGAGGTGGATGTCACCTTGACTATGGCATCCTTGGGATCTTCGATGCGCGGTTCCGGGACTTCTTCCACGCGCACTTTTCTGGAATCGTACCAACGTAACGCTTTCATTTAAATTCCTTTCTGCTTGAATGGATTTGAAAAGAAGTGATGGGCAAAGTCTTTTGCGATCCGCACGGACTCTACCTTGGGAAATTCAGAAATGGTAACCCGCGCCCGCGTATCCGCCCAATGCGGCGGCAGCTCCCGATACCAAGGCGATGGCGAGCATCCACCAAGCCGCCGCGGCCGTTACTTTCCGGGCCGCTTCCGCCTGTTCCAGGGAGATGCGTTTTGCTCTTTCAAGGCGGCGCTCCGCCTCCTCCTCCACCTGGCGCGCCCGTTCGAGCACGGCTTCCTTGGCTTCCAGAATACGGTCCGCGATTTTGCCCATACCCGATTTGGCCTGGTCCACCACCTGCTCCGCCTTGCCTTTCACGGCCTCGCCTTTAGCAACCATTTTTTCCGCGTCCTGGGAATCGATCCCTTTTATGGATCCGAGTAAAGCCACCAGGCTGTCCCTATCAAGACCGCCAAGCCGGGATTTCAAGGAGGCATAAGCCGCTTTGGGATCGTCCAACAGCCTCTTGAAGTCGGCTTCGAATCCGTCATAGTCCAGCTCAGGCCGGTTGAGGGAATAGACATGATCCCGGATCTTGGAAAGCACGCTATCCTTGATTTCCTGGGTGCGATGTTCGGCCTCTTCCTTGGCCGATAGCGCTTTGCTCCTTGCCAGATCGATCTGATCCGCGACCCGTGCGGCCTCTTCCGGGGTAAAGTCCTTCCTTTGCGAAAGAAGCTCCACTAAACTATCACGGTCTAGTTCTTTGATGTGCTCCATGAGTTGGGCCAAACCCGCCTTGGGATCCAAGACCAGGGTCTTGATTTCCTGCTCCAGGCGCTCCGGCTTCAATTCTTCCCGCCCAGTATTTTTCAGGAATTCCCTGAAGCCCTTGTACTTCGCCATCACGCCATGGGAAGCAGGGACGTCTGCCTCATCGGCTATTCCTTCTGGCTTTGCGGGAGCATTTTCCCCGAGGAATTTGGTCCATGCTCCATGCAATGTGTCCACGGTCCGCTCCACCTGATGCTTATCCAAATCGGTCCGACCGGCTACGATTTCCGCGAAGTGCGATCGATCCAGATTCTGCAACTCCCCCTTTTTGACCATCTCAACCAGTTCGGGATCGGTCAACAGGGATTTGATGCTTTCGCCGAAGTGCGAAATACGTTCGACCTTGGGCTTGAGATTCGACTGCACGAAATCGCGGATGGACTCCTGGATGCCCGGCCCCTCGACGTGCCAATCCTGGGTGCCGAACATCTCCTTACGCACCGCGGCGGCTATCTCCTGGGCGGTTTGCACGCTCTGCTCGCGGTCCGATGCCCGGTTCCGGTTCTCCGACAATTTCCCGGCCACGCTTTTGAAGGGCGCTGCCAAAGCACCGAGACCGTTCCGCACCATTCCGGTGATGAACCCGAGCAAGGATGTGGCCGCTAAACTTTCGAGATACATCATGGTACCCATGAAAACCGACCAGATTACCAAACCCATGATAAGCCCCTGCCTCCCATCCACCGCGCGGATGAGACCAACGGCAAGCCACCCTGCTAAGAATAAGGCGATGCTGCACGTGATCATGGCCCAAATGCCCACTCCGGAACCGATTTTCACCGCCGTATCTTCCCAATCGTCTTCTTCGCCCTCTCTCTTACCTTGGGCCACGCGCCCATCGGAATCTTTCCCGGCCTTTTTCCTTTTGTCGGAATCGGTAACGCCCTGGAGAGCCGATATACCAATGGCCAGGGAAAGGTTGGTGAGCAACCATTGGAAGGCGTAAGCCAGGAAGACGCCTGAAATAACGCAGGCTAAAAAAGCCCCTCCGCCTAATCCCCTGGATAGGATGGCGCCGCCGCCAAAGTCACCGGTTCCGCCCGTTATGACTTCCGGTTGGGCAAACACGGCGATCGGTAATATGGCACTCGCTACTATAACATTCCTCAATTTCATAGCATCTCCTTTGTGAATAACGTGTCGATTATGTTCCCTATATCCGCCGGGACTCGTCCTTAGTCCTTAGGCGCGTTCGCTTCGATTTGGGAGACCGGATCCAAAGTGGCCAAGCATTCGTTAGCCGGACCGTTCAGCACAAGGCCTTGGCAATCGAACCGCGAGCCATGGCAGGGGCAATCCCATGTTTTTTCGGAACCATTCCAGGTGACTATGCATTTCAGATGGGGGCAGACGGCCGACATCCTATGCAAAGAACCTCTTTCATCCCGATAGGTGGCGACATGCTTCAGGCCGTGACGGATGACGGCGCCATAACCCGGTACGATAAACTTCTCATCCGCCGTTTCATGGCCTTTCAACCAATCGAAATACCTGGATGCGGCTTGGATGTTCTGGCTTACGAATTCCGGCACCGCCTTTAACGTCAGGCGGCCGGGATGATAGATTTTCTCCCAAGGATTATTCCTTCCCAGGATGAGATCGGGAATCAGGATTCCCGCTATGGTCCCGTGCGTAAGGCCATTTCCGGAATCCCCCGTCACCACGTAGACGTTTTTTTCATCGCCTGGATTGCGGCCTATATACGCTATCCCATCCACCGTCTCGATTACCTGTCCCGACCATTGCGAGTGGATAGGACCGGCCTCCGGATACCGCGCGCGCATCCACATTTCCAATTGGCCGTACCGCGCCTCGAAATCCGAGGCTTGCCCGGTCCGGTGATCTTCCCCACCGACCACCAACAGATCCTGGCCGGGCGCATTGTCCGCGTTGGCGGCTACGCGTACGTAATGATAAGGATCCGCGGTATCCCACAACAATGCCTTGGGCAGGCTGCCCGCGGGCACGGGAGCCGTTATGACATAAGTGCGGTATGGCGCCAGTTTGGTTTGCAAGGTAAGCACGTCATTGACCGGCACGTTCGTGGCCACGACAATGGATCCGCAGCGGATGATCTGGCCCCCCTTCAGGGTAACATTGGAGTTACCTCCTCCATTTACTTCGGACGCATGGCCGGTGTAAATCCTGCCGCCCTTTGAAAGGATCGCGCCCGCCATATGGGCCAGATAAAGCAAGGGATGGAATTGGGCCTGCGAAGGGAACCTGATCGCGGGACCGGTATCGAAGCCCGGGATCGGGGCCCGGGACACCCTTTGGGGGTTAAGCCCCGCCCGCGCCGCGGCCGCCATCTCTTTATCCAGGAACCCGGGATCCTCATCCGGCGCGGCGAACAAGAAACCATCAACGCGCTCGAAGCCGCATCGGATGTTTTCCCGGGCCACTATCGACTCGATGCGATCGATCGCCGCCACGTGGCTATCCGCCACCAAGCGGGCCGAAGCCGCGCCGTGAAGGGACTCCAGCACATGGTAATGATCATCGACCGCGCTGGCCAGATGGGCCGATGTCCTCCCCGTTTCCCCGCTTCCGATCGCCCCATCGTCTATCACCACTACGGATAAGCCTTCTTGGACGAGCGTATAGGCGATGGAAAGGCCGGATATACCGGCACCGATGATACAAACATCACAAGCCGTATCGGCGGGAGCGGCGGGGCATCCGGGGATTTCCATTGAGCGGCGCCAAATGGATGCTCTTTGGCCGGATGTACCTTTCTCATGCAAGGCATTCATTGGTTTTTCCGCCGATGCGTTTTCATTTCTTGCCTTTCAAACAAATGCTACGGATACTCCCAAACAAAAGGATTCATCGCGGGTGGACAACGTAAACTTGCCGCTCCATTCGTAATCAGATCCGGGATTACACGTTTTTTTCGATCCGCAATTGCGATAATCATTTCACGGTATTTAGGTACCCCCCGGCTGGCAAACATATTTTCGACTGTACATTCCGGAGACCATATCATGAATCGCTCCTTATTTTCACCTGCCGATCTGACGCAGATCCGGGCCAAAGGCACGACGGAAGAAACCGCTTTAGCGCAGTTGGAAATTTTCCGGCGAGGCCAATCTTTTGCATCGTTGTCAGAGGCTGCCCGTACCGGCAATGGCATCCTCAAGCTTACGCCCAAGTTGCAGGAAGCTCTCTTGGAAAAATATGCCGAAGCATGCGCCCAAGGCCGTGCCATGCAGTTCGTTCCCGCGTCCGGTGCGGCTACGCGCCTGTTCAAATCCTTGCTCGCCAAGTCAAGGCGCCGGGGAAATCCCATGGTCCCTATTTCCGAAAACGCCATTAGCCCCGCGGATGCTGACGAAAAAGAATTTTCCGATTGGATCCGCGGCCTGCATCGCTTTCCATTCCATGCCGAGCTCAAGCGGAATTTGGCCGCGCATGGTAAGGATTTCGAGGACTCGTTGCGATCGGGCGACTACCGTCCCATCTTGGAAGGTTTGCTGGGCGCCGGGGGCTTGGGATACGGGAAGAAGCCGAAAGCCCTCATCCCATTCCACGCTTATCCGGATGGGAACCGCACCGCCTTGGAAGAACATTTGGCGGAAGCCAGGAAGCTGGTGCGGGACAGCCAAGGGATTTGCAGATTGCATTTTACCGTTTCCCCCGAGCATCGTCAGGCAATCGAAACGGCCTTGCGAGAGGCCGTACGTAAATTCGAATCGAAGCGCGTCCGCTTCCAGGTGGAAATCTCCGGACAGGACCCGGCCACGGATACGCTGGCGGCCGACGACAATGGGGAACCGGCGCGCAACCCGGACGGAACATTGGTATTCCGGCCGGGCGGGCATGGGGCATTGCTGAAGAACCTTTCCGAATGCGGGGGAGATATCGTCTTCATCAAGAATATCGATAATGTGGTTCCCGATGCCGTCCGCGCCGACATCACTTCCTGGCGCAGAACCATGGGCGGCTTACTGGTGCAGATCCAGTCCGAGATTTTCCGTTTGCTTGGGGCCATCAGGGCATCGCCGGATGAATCCAGGTTGGAGAACGCGGTGCATTTCCTGGAACGCGATCTCGGCGTGCGGCTTCCCCCGCATTGGAAAAAAGAGCATCGGCTGTTTTCCGGATCCGGATCCATGCGGGAATTCGTGATCGCATTGCTGGATCGGCCTGTGCGCGTTTGCGCCATGGTGGAGAACCGGGGCGAGCCGGGAGGCGGGCCGTTCTGGGTGCGCTATCCGGATGGTTCCACGCGGTTGCAAATCGTGGAGACTCCGCAGATTGATCGAAGCAATCCCGCTCAGATGGCGATCGCAAACTCCTCCTCCTACTTCAATCCTACGGACATGGTTTGCGGCTTGCGGGACGTAGATGGGATGCCGTTCCAGCTGCAGGAATTCCGCGATCCGGATGCGGGGTTCATCACCGTGAAATCCGGGGCCGCAGGCGATTTGCGGGCGCTGGAGTTGCCGGGCCTGTGGAACGGTTCAATGGCTTTCTGGAATACCATTTTCGTGGAGGCGCCATCAGATTATTTCAACCCGGTAAAATCAGTGAACGATTTGCTCCGTCCCGCGCATCTGAATGCGAATACTTAGCATGCTTTCACGGCGGACCGGCTTCCTCAAAAGAAGCCCCGTCCTCCGGGGAGCAAAGATGGAACTCCGGCGTTTTACCGAATCGCGTCAGGTACCCGGCGCCGATTGATAGGCGCAATTCCTCGCAACGGTCCTGATGCACCAGGCAAATGACGTTGCCTCCGAATCCCCCGCCGGTCATGCGCGCTCCCAGCACTCCTTTCAGGTCCATGGCGCTAGCCACCAGAAAATCCTGCTCGGGCGAACTCACTTCAAAGTTTTCGGCAAGCGAGATATGCGATGCATGCATTAGCCGGCCGAGCGAAGGAAGGTCGCCCGCCCGCAGGGCCTTTTCCGCGGCCAGCACCCTATGGTTTTCCCCCACCTGATGGGAGACGCGACGATATTCGGTTTCGGTCAGGCGCGCTCGCGCGTCCGCCAATATTTCCGGGCTGCAATCGCGCAGATCCTGCATCAGGGGATGCTTAACGCGCAGGCTCGCCAAGGCGCTTTCGCACTCCCTTCGCCTTTGATTGTATGCACCTTCCGCCAGGTCATGTTTGATCATGGAATTGATGAGCACCAAACGATAGGGAAGGATATGCAAGGGCACATGGCGGTAGGAGCGCGAACGGCAATCAAGCAATAACGCGTGATCCTGTTTACAAAATAATGTGGCGTATTGATCCATGATGCCGCACATCACGCCCGCATAATGATGTTCGCATCCTTGGGATATGAGGGCAAGCTCTTGTTTGGGAAGCGAACTCCCGATGCTCTTATCGACCAGCATGGCCATGCAATTGGAGAGCGCAGCGGAACTGGATAAGCCGCCCCCCTGCGGAAGGTTCCCCGCGAAGCAGGCGTTTAGTTGGGGGAGGGCGAATCCCCGGGCGGAAAATTCCGCCATGACGCCGATCAGATAGTTGGACCAATGCCGGTGGCGCGGCGCGGGAAGTTCCCGGGAATCGAATTCCACGGTATCGCGCATGTCCAGGGCCCGTAGACGGGTCCTGTCGGAGGCATAGCCTCCGGCCATGATCATGCGCTCGCCGATAGCGAATGGCATGGCCCAACCGCCATTATAATCCGTGTGCTCGCCGATAAGATTCACGCGGCCGGGAGTGCGGACCACCCAGGCCGGATCCGCGCCGTACGCTTCGCCGAAATTCTTCCATACCATATGGATGAGATCGTTGCCATGCATCATTCTTCCTAAGAAACAAGCTTGCGCATGCGCGCGTGAGGCAAATCCTCTTCAGAAAAAATTCCCTTCCCTTCCCTGGGAATTTATCTTCGATGGTGTGGCTATAGGCCGGGGATGGGTAATGGAAATCATAAACAGAAAAAATCGCCCCCAGCTTTATCCGGGAGCGCGCTCTTTTATGTTCGCCACAGGCATAGAAAACAGCTATCCGGTGATTTCCGGTGCAGACGGAAAAGACGCGCGGGTAGACGAGATGGAAAAAACCGGCCACTACCGCCGGTGGAAAGAGGATTTCGCGCTGGTGCGCGAACTCGGCTTGGAGTACCTTCGCTGGGGTCCGCCTTATCACCTTACCCACACGGGACCGGATAAATACGATTGGAGCTTTACGGATCTGGCGATGGGGGAAATGCACCGCCTGAATATCATCCCCATCATCGATCTTTGCCATTTCGGTTTGCCGGATTGGCTGGGCAATTTCCAGAATCCGGATTGGCCTCCGCTTTTCGCGCAGTACGCAGGCGAGTTCGCCAAGCGTTATCCCTGGGTGCGTTTCTATACTCCGGTCAATGAAATCTTCATCACCGCTACGTTCTCGGCGCAATGGGGTTGGTGGAACGAGAGATTGACTTCCGACCGGGCCTTCGTAACCGCTCTCACGCACCTGGCCGAGGCCAACCTGATGGCGGAAGCGGCCATCGTGCGCGTGCAGGCCGGAGCCATTTTCATCCAAAGCGAATCCACGGAATATTTCCATCCGGCGGAGCCTAAGGCTTTCGATAGGGCCGAGCACTTCAACCAGAAGCGCTTCCTTTCCCTCGACCTCTGCTATGGCTACGACGTAGCGGCCTATATGTACGAGTACTTACTCGATAACGGAATGACGCGGGATAAATACCATTGGTTCCACCATATCGGCGCGGGTCTCAAACCGCGCTGCATCATGGGCAACGATTATTACATCACCAATGAGCACTTGGTGCAGGATTCGGGTCCTGTTAAGCCTTCGGGAGAGATATTCGGGTACTATGTCATTACCAGGCAATATTTCGAGCGCTATCACCTTCCCGTCATGCACACGGAAACCAATTTCATGGATTCCGAAAGGGCCCCGGCCTGGCTTTGGAAAGAGTGGGTCAATATGATCCGCCTTAAGCAGGATGGCGTCCCAATCGTGGGATTCACTTGGTATAGCCTACTGGATCAAATCGATTGGGACACGGCCCTGCGCGAAGAAAACAACCGGGTCAACCCGCTAGGGTTGTATGACCTGGATCGCAAGATCCGCCCCGTGGGGGAGGCGTATCGAACCTTGGTGCAGCAATGGAAGAACATCCTGCCCATGGAAAGCCTTTGCCTGGATATGCGGCCCACGCTTATGGCGGAAGAA
Organism: Fibrobacteria bacterium; assembly: GCA_025360005.1. Classification (GTDB taxonomy): domain Bacteria; phylum Fibrobacterota; class Fibrobacteria; order UBA11236; family UBA11236; genus Chersky-265. Next base: position 13,368 of record JANYDA010000014.1, on the reverse strand, counting down.
CGCGATTTTCTGGCGTCGGCCATCCCATATGAAGAAGGCCGGACCATTTTTTAACCATCGGAGGGTTGCATGGAAATCAATAGGAATGAATCGACGCCGCCCGGCATAGATGCCTCGCGAGCGGACTGTCCCTTGAAATATCCCCTCATGAATAAGTTGGATTGGATAAAAGACCTGGCGTTCGCCTGTGTGCGGGGCGTTACGCTTTTTCCGGAAGAGAATGTGAAAATCCCCAGCATTTTTCCTTAGCGAGCCATTCGGGGGATATTGCTTCCTAAACCTTGCATTAGTTGAGTTCGATCGAATGCGGCAACGTCCGAATCATGTTCATGCCTAAAATGGAGAAAAAAATGCACTCTCAAGGTTTAACACATGCGCGTGATGAGTCATTGGTTCCGCTTGAAGCGCCGGCCGGCGCCGCCAAGCCGGACCTGATTTGCTTTTCCCATCTGCGTTGGGACTTTGTTTTCCAGCGCCCCCAACATATTCTTACGCGTTTCGCAAAGGAAAGACGCGTGTTTTTCGTGGAGGAGCCCGTTTTCGGGGATTGGCATCAAGCCAACTTCCTGATTGCGGCCCGTCAGGAAAATGTGACGCTATTGGTGCCCCGTTTACCCTTCCATATGCAAGAAGGGGAATGGGAGCAGACCATGCGAGATCTCATGGACAGCGCTCTGGATCGCTGGCGTATCAAGGATTGGGTAGCCTGGTATTACACGCCTATGGCGCTTTCATTCTCCGCCCATCTGAAACCTATCATGACGGTCTTCGATTGCATGGATGAGCTGTCGGCTTTCTCCGGAGCGCCGCCGGAGATGGTCGATATGGAAAGGCGGATGATGGCCAAAGCGGATCTGGTTTTAACGGGCGGTGCAAGCCTATACGAGGCCAAGAAGAGCCGGCATCACAATGTGCATGCCTTTCCCAGCAGTATCGATAAGGCGCATTTTCTCCAAGCCCGTTTTCCCGGCAAGGATCCGCAGGACCAGGCTTCCATCCCGCGCCCGCGCGTAGGCTTCCATGGCGTAGTGGACGAGCGCATGGATCTGGGATTGCTTTCCGAAGCCGCTTCGCTGCGCCCGGACTGGCAATGGATACTGGTTGGGCCGGTTTGCAAGATCGATCCGGACTCGCTTCCCAGGCGCGCCAATATCCACTACCTGGGGAAGAAAGAGTATTCGGAACTTCCCGCGTACCTGGGGCATTGGGATGCGGCCATGATGCCTTTCGCGCATAACTCGGCCACCCGGTTCATAAGCCCCACCAAGACGCCGGAATACCTGGCGGCGGGCCTGCCCGTGATTTCCACTTCCATCAAGGACGTGGCCGATCCTTACGGCAAAGAAGGTTTGGTGCTGCTCGCCGATACGCCCTTGGATTTCGTGGGGCAATGCGAAAAGGCCATGTCGATGCGGCAGGATGCCAAATGGCAAGAAAAGGTCACGCGTTTCATGGCCGACATGTCTTGGGATACCACGTGGTCCGGTATGAATGGCCTTGTGGAAAGAATCTGCCAATCATCCCGCGGCGCAAAGGGACGTATCCATGTTTGATTACCTGATTGTGGGCGCCGGATTCGCCGGATCCGTCCTGGCGGAGAGGCTGGCGAATGACGGGAAAAAAATTCTCCTAGTGGACAAGCGTCCCCATATCGCCGGGAATGCATATGATTCCTACAATGACGCCGGGCTTTTGGTTCATGACTATGGGCCGCATATCTTCCATACCAACTCCAAGGAAGTATTCGATTACCTTTCCCAATTCACGCAATGGCGCACCTATGAGCATCGCGTGCTTGCGAGCGTGGACGGACAATTGGTGCCGATGCCCATCAATCTGGACACGGTGAACCGCTTGTATAACATGAACCTGAAACCGGCGGAACTAGAAGGTTATTTCGCCTCCCTGGCGGAACCCAAAGAAATCATCCGTACTTCGGAAGACGTGGTGGTAAGCAAAGTGGGACGGGAACTCTACGAAAAATTCTTCCGGGGATACACGCGTAAGCAATGGGGTCTGGATCCCTCCGAGCTGGACGCCTCCGTGACCGCGCGCGTGCCGATCCGCTCCAACCGGGACGATCGCTACTTTACCGATACCTATCAGGCCATGCCCTTGCATGGCTATACGCGCCTTTTCCAGCGCATGCTGGCGCACCCCAATATCAGCATCCTACTCAAAACCGATTACCGTTCGCTGGTGGACTCCATTCCCTTCCGTAAGATGATATATACGGGCCCCATTGACGCCTTTTTCGACTACCAGTTCGGAAAATTGCCGTATCGCTCTTTGGAATTCCGGCACGAAATCCTCGACAGGGAGCGATTCCAATCCGTGGGAACGATCAACTATCCGCAGGATCAACCCTTTACGCGTGTCACAGAATTCAAGTTCCTGACCGGACAGCGTCACCAAAATACCAGCATCGTATACGAAATCCCGCGCGCGTCCGGAGATCCCTATTATCCCGTTCCCCGTAAAGAAAACAACGAACTGTACCATAAATATCAGCAATTGGCGGCTGCCTTACCGCACGTCCTTTTTACCGGGCGATTGGCGACTTACAAGTATTACAACATGGACCAGGTGGTATCGCAATCGCTGGCTGCATATCGCAAGCTGAGCAAAACCGCCCAAGAAGAACCCGCCATGGCATGAGCGCGGAAAAGCACTCCGCAGGCCGGGGGCATCCATCCTTGGAAATCTGGGGTGGGTTGGAATGCACCTTCAATAGGGTACATGATAGATACTTCAACCAGATTGAAATGACGGGCCACGCCGCCCGACCGGAAGATCTCGACGCCATCGCGGCCTTGGGCCTGCGCACGCTACGGTATCCGGTGCTCTGGGAAACGGTTTGCTCCCTTGGGCCAAACCACAAAATATGGTCCTTTCCGGACGAAAGGCTCGCCCGAATGCGGGAGTTGGGGATCCGCCCCATTGCAGGCCTCATGCACCATGGGAGCGGCCCCACCTGGACCAGCCTTATCGATCCCGGTTTCCCGCGCGCTTTTTCCGCCTATGCCGCCTCTGTGGCCGAACGATATCCCTGGGTAGATGCCTTCACTCCCGTTAATGAGCCGCTGACCACGGCCCGCTTCAGCGGCCTTTACGGGCACTGGTTCCCGCATCTGCGTAGCGAGCGCGCTTTCCTCGCCATTCTGGTGGCTCAATGCAAGGCCAGCATGTGGGCCATGCGCGCCATCCGTAAATCCATCCCGCAGGCCAAATTCATAGCCACCGAAGATCTGGCTAAGACGCATGCCAAGCCCCCACTCGCCTACCAAGCCGATTTCGAGAATGAACGCCGCTGGCTTTCCTGCGATTTGCTGTGCGGAAAAGTGGATAACCACCATTATTTATGGCGGCATTTGCTGGAGCACGGGATCCTTGAACGGGATTTGCGCGCGCTCGCGGAAGAGTCCGTTCCCCCGGACATCCTGGGGTTCAACTACTATCTTACCGGGGAACGGTTCCTAGATCCCCGCCTGGATAGGTACCCTGAATGTTACCATGGCGGGAACGGCCGCCATTCCTATGCGGATGTCGAAGCCGTAAGGGTCCACGAGGCCCGCATTTCCGGGGCCGGGAACCTTTTGCGGGACGCGTGGGAGCGATATGGCAAGCCGCTGGCGGTCACGGAAGCCCATTTGGGCTGCACCCGGGAAGATCAGGTCCGCTGGCTCCGTGAAATTTGGATCGCTGCCCAAGGGCTTAAGCAAGAAGGGGTGGACATCCGCGCCGTTACGGCCTGGTCTTTGTTCGGCGCTTGCGAATGGAACAGCCTGGTAACGCGCCTGGATGGCCATTACGAACCGGGTGCGTTCGATGTGCGCGCCCCGAGCCCCCGGCCCACGGCCCTGGCGGGCCTGATCGCCTGCTTGGCGGCGGGGCATAAGCCTTCGGATCCGGTTTCCGCGGACCCGGGCTGGTGGCATAGGACGGACCGCTTTTTCGCGGCATCGACGGAGCCCATCACCGGAGCATGCCGGACGTTTCGCGTCCGCACGCAATCGATCCGGCCCATCCTCATCACAGGCGGGGATGGAACCCTGGCGCGGGTGCTGGCCAACAGGTGCCGTAAACGCGGGCTTCGCTTCCTGCGGCTTTCCCGCGCCCAAATGGACGTCGCCGATACGGACTCCGTCAAAAGGGCCATCAACAACGTGCGGCCTTGGGCCATCCTGAATGCCGCGGGTTACGTGCGGGTGGAGGACGCCGAAAACGAACCCGAAAAATGCCTGCGGGAAAATACGCTGGGACCCGCCGTCCTGGCCGAAGCTTGCGATAGCCAAGCCATACGTCTGCTGACGTTTTCCTCGGATTTGGTTTTCAATGGCCACGCCGTCCGGCCCTACCTGGAATCCGATCCGGTTTCTCCGCCCAACCTTTATGGCCGCAGCAAGGCGGAGGCCGAAAGACGGGTGCTTGCAGCGGCCCCGGGCTCCCTGGTCGTCCGCACCGGCGCCTTTTTCGGCCCTGGCGAGGGATCCGGTTTCTTGGTGCGATATATCGAGGCCCTGCGAACTCGGGAACCTCTCATGGTCGCGGAGGATATCACGGTTTCGCCTACTTATCTTCCAGGGCTGGCGGATGTCTGCTTGGATCTCCTCTTGGACGGGGAAAGCGGGGTTTGGCATTTGGCGAATTCCGGGGCCATGACCTGGGCGGATTTGGCGCGCTTTATCGCGCGTGCCTTGGGGTACGGCGAGGAATCCGTGCTGGCTCTTCCCTCCCGCATCCTTTTTCCCAATACCCCCGGGCCCCGGTACAGCGCTTTATCCAGCGAAAGGGGTCGCATACTGCCCTCCGTGGAAAAGGATTTGGAGCGCTGCCTTGGGGAACTTTCCGGCATGGCCGTGCACGGCCGATGAGGTTGGCTTAATCGGCATCTTAAAACCTCGGCCCAAAAAAAAACGCCGAGCTCCCGTATGGTAACATGTGTGTTACTATGGCGAGCGAGCGGAAATCGGGATAAAGACAACCCTGCTTAAAATCATTGCCTCCCAGCCTCGACGATAGCTATTTTCCCGGGACAACATCGCCCTCCGGAGGATCCGGAAGCCGAATTCAAGGGAGAAGCCATGCAACAGGTGGAAACCGCACCCAAGGTGATTTTGAACAACGGCGTGGAGATGCCTCTGCTGGGTTTCGGGGTGTTCCAGATACCTGAAGCGGTGGAATGCGAGCGGAGCGTTCTCGATGCCATCGGAGCCGGGTACCGTCTGATCGATACCGCTGCCTTGTATATGAATGAAGAGGCCGTCGGCAAGGCCATCAAACGCAGCGGCGTGCCGCGGGAGGATCTGTTCATAACTACCAAGTTGTGGGTCCAGGACGCCGGGTACGATCAGGCCAAACGAGCCTTCGGGAAGTCGCTGAAAAAGCTGGGCCTGGATTACCTGGATCTGTACCTCATCCACCAGCCGTACGGGGACGTGTTCGGGGCCTGGAGGGCCATGGAGGAACTGCATCGGGAGGGCAGGGTCCGGGCCATCGGAGTGAGCAACTTCCATCCGGACCGCGTCATGGATTTCCTCATCCACAATCGGGTTGCGCCCGCAGTGAACCAGATAGAAGCCCATCCCTTTCATCAGCAGATCGGGACTCAGAAATTTCTAGCGGAAAACAAGATTCAAATCGAATCCTGGGGGCCCTTCGCGGAAGGCAAAAACGATATTTTCAAAAACCCGCTACTGGATTCCCTTGCGACCAAGCACGGCAAGACCGTGGCCCAGGTCATCCTGCGTTGGCTGACCCAACGGGGCGTGGTCGTTATCCCCAAGTCGGCGCGCAAAGAGCGGATGATCGAGAATTTCAACATCTTCGATTTTGAACTCATGCCCCAGGACATGCAGGCCATCGGGACCTTGGACACTGAAAAAAGCCTCTTTTTCGATCACCGGGATCCGGCCGTTGTGAAAAGGATTGGAAGCCGCAAACTCGATTTGTAAAAGGCGTTGGCGGGAATTCATAACTTGGCGAAAACGTTCTGTTCCAGCCAGAAATCCCGGATAGCGCGTATCTGGTTCACCAGGTTCTCGGCGCCGGAGGGCTTGATCAGAAAAGCGTTCGCTCCCGATTGGTACGCCATGGACACGTCCTTGAGCTCCCCGGACGTGGTGAGGACGATGACGGGCAGGGAGCGCGTTTCCGCGCGCCCGCGGATCCATTCCAGCACTTGGAACCCGCTCATAAGAGGCAGCTTGAGATCGAGTAGCAAAAGGCTGGGCAGAGGATACCGCTCGCGATCGGCGAAGTCTCCCTTCCCCTCCAGATAGGCCTGCACCTGGCGGCCGTCCGGGAGAATGACGAGAGGATTGGATACGCCTGCCGACTTCAGCGCGCGTTTCAAGAAGAAGATATCATCGGGATTGTCCTCGGCCAAGGCCACTACCGGCAGTTCGGCTATCATGCCGGCACGCTCCCAGTCAGTTGGATCCAGAACCGGCTGCCGCTACCCGTTCCCGGCGAGGATTCCATGCCCACCATGCCGCCCATCCTTTCCGCGGCCTTCTTGACGATGGCAAGGCCTATGCCGGTCCCGGGATACACATCCTGCGCGTGCAGCTTCTCGAACATCCCGAAAATCTTCTGCTGGTCCTCCGGCTCAACGCCGATGCCGTTGTCCTCGACCCAGATGCGGACCAGGGAATGAATGTTCTCGGTCCGGATGGTGATGCGCGGAGCGGTTCCCGCCGCCACGAATTTCACCGCGTTCACCAGGAGGTTGGAGAGGCATTGGGCCAGGGTCGGCTCGTGCCCCATCACCCGGGCCAGGGGGGATACGATATCGATCTGCGCCCCTTTTTCCGTCAGCTCGGGATGGTGCGCTATCACCTCGCGCGCCAGGGCCTCGGTGTCTATCTCGCGGATCCGGATCTCCCCCATGGCAGCGCGGCTGTAAGTGAGGACATCGAGAATCAGGCGATCCATGCGGCTGCCGGCCTGGACGATTTTCTCCACATATTCCCGGGCGGCCGGATTGATGCTTCCGCCCCAATCCTCTAGCAGCGCTTCGGCATAGCCCTGCATGGCCCGGAGCGGCGCCCGGAGATCGTGGGAGACGCTGTACGAGAACGATTCCATCTGGCTTGAAGAGGTCAGTAATTCCGAGGTGCGCTCCTGCACCGCCTGCTCCAATTTGCGGCTTTGATCCCGCAAGGCGGCCTCCGCCCGCCGATGCACGGTGATGTCCTCGATGGCCAACAGCACCATGGGCGAGGCATCCCGTTTCCAGAGCAGCTTGCGGGCGTTGAGCCTGAGGACGCGGTTTCCCAGCCCGGGAAAGTCATGCTCCATCTCGAATTCCCCGGAACGCGCGTCCTTGGCTAGCGTGTCCTCGATCAGGCTGCGCACTTCCGCGATGTTCCACCTTCCTCCGCCCAGCTTATAGATGGGCAGGCCCTGGGTTTCCTCCGGCGTCAGCCGGAAGGTGTCATAGAAGGAGGCGTTGGCGGTGTTGACGCGCAGGTCTTCGCGCAGGATGACCATAGGTTCCCGGATGGTGTCCACGATGGCGCGGGCGTATTCCTCGGAATCGCGCAGGCGCTCATGGGCGGTCTTAAGCCCATGGATGTCGATGAGGATGATGACGGCGCCCTCGATATGATTGTCCGCGGTCCGGTATGGATGCACCTGCACCGAATACCAGCGCCCCTCCCGGTCCCGCATCTCCTGGGACACCGGCATCATCTTGGAGATAACGTCCTGGACCGCTTCCTCCAGGTTAGGCCCTTCCAGGCCCAGCTTGATGTCTTCAAGCTTGCGCCCCACGTCCGTGGGCACCAGGCGCATGGGCTTTTCCGCCGCGGGAGTGAACCGCCGGATACGCATGCCGCTGCCGACGATCACGATGGGTACGATAAGGGTATTCAGAAGGTTGGTCAGATCGTTATTGAGCTGCACCATTTCCTGATTGCGCGTGGCCATCTCCTCATTGAGGGTGGTCAGCTCCTCGTTGGCGGATTGGTACTCCTCCTTCGCCGTTTCCAATTCTTCGTTGGTGCTTTGCAGTTCCTCGTTGCTGGACAGCAACTCTTCGTTGGAGGATTTCAGTTCTTCCGTAGAGGCTTCATGCTGCTCGCGCACCAGCTGCAAGTACTCGCGTAGTGAACCGTTCTCCTTGCGCAGCTGCGCCAGATCCTCATGGATGGGAGAGGCTTCTTGGCGGGGGAGGCCCGGGCCTTTGCCCGCGTCTGCCCGGTTCGCCTCTTCGAAAAGCACCAGAAAGCACATTTCGCTGGAGGTGGGGAGCGAGACGGGGATGATTTCCAAGTGGATGTTGCGGATTCGCCCTTCTTCCCAAACCCGGATGCTCTCGCGCCTCACCGCGGCGTTCTGTTGCAGGCTGTCCTGAACCGCCAGGTGGATTTCGGCGAACATGCCTTCGTTGGCCATCTTGAGCAGGCTGAAGGACGCCTCTCCCTGCGGCGGTTCCAGATATGGGCGGGTGCGGCCGCGGAACTGGAGGATGTCCAAGTTGGAATTCACCAGCACTCCCGCCGGAGCGAAGCGATTCAGCAGGATGCGATCCGCTTCCCGCTGGAAGTCCGCATTGGTGGCCACGGGAATGACTGCCCGCGTGGCCGTGAGGTGAGAAGACGAGGCATGGTTCCGCACCGTGAAGGTGGGCAGCCTGGCCACGGTGGACTTGCGCAGATACAGTTTCTTCTCGCGATCCACGATGTGGAACAGATCGGAATCCCGCCCGATGGTTTCCGAAGGCCCCAGCAAGAGGAACCGCTCGGGCTTGAGGGAGTAATGGAAAATGGGGAGAATCTTCCTTTGCAAGGGCGCGGCCATATAGATGAGGACGTTCCGGCAGGTCACCAGATCCAGCTTGGAGAAGGGCGGATCATTGGTCAGATCGTGCTTGGCGAAGATGCAGCGCGAGCGGATGTCCTTGCTGATGCGGTAGCCGCGCTCCTCCTTGGTGAAGAAGCGGCGCAGCCGTTCCGTGGAAACGTCCGCTTCGATAGTCTCCGGGTACAACCCGGCACGCGCCCGATCCAAGGATCCGGATTCGATGATGTCGCTAGCGAAGATCTGGTACTGGGGCGGATTGGGTACATCCGCCAAGAACTCCAGAAGGACGATGGCCAGGGAATACGCCTCTTGACCGGTGGAGCAGCCAGTGACCCAGAAGCGCAGCGGCTCCCGCACGGAGCGCTCTTTCAGCAATATGGGGAAGACCAGTGTTTTCAGGGATTCGAAGACTTCCGAGTCGCGGAAAAAACGCGTCACATTGATGAGGATATCCCGGAACAACGCTTCCACCTCGGCGCGGTTTTCCCGCAGGTAGCGGATATACTCGCCCATCGTCTCTTGCTTGGTAAGGGCCATGCGCCGGAAAATACGGCGCCGCAGGGTGGAATCGCGGTAATGGGTGAAGTCCACCGTGGTGATGACTTCCAGCAGGGAGAGGACTTGCACGAAATCCTCATTGCGAGCGAAGACGCTCTCCGTCTCCCGGCCCTCATCCAGCAACTCCGTAGGAAACCGGGCCGCATAACTCTCGATTTCCTGGGCCAGTCTTTCCGGGGGCAGCACCATGTCGGCGAGCCCTTCTTCGATGGCGCCCTGAGGCAGGCCGCTGTGGAGGGCCGTGTTGGGATCCTGCACCAGAGTGATGCCGCCTTCGGCCTTGATGGCGGCCAGGCCGTGGGTCCCTTCCGAAGCCGCGCCGCTGAGCAAAATGCCTATGGCCTGCACGCCTTGGTCGGTGGCCATGGATTCGAGAAAGTGGTCGATGGGCCGTTGCCCCGCCGCGGAAGCGGGAGAAAGGCGGATGCGGCCTTGTTGGAGAACGGCCATGCATTCCGCGGGAATAATATAGAATGTGCCTTTTGTCACGGAGACTCCGTCTTCCGCCAGGCAGACCGGCATGCCACCGGGAACGGAGAGGGCTTCGACCGGGTCGCTATCGGGTTCCGGATTCAGGACGAGGATAAGCGCTACAGGCGCAGGCTTAGAAAGGGTTGCCAACAGCTTCTGGCAGGCTTCCACTCCCCCCGCCGCCGCGCCGATGCCGGCGATGAGAAAGCCGGATTTGCTGGATTCCGATGCCATATTGAACCGTCTGGAAAAGGATTTTGGATCGATCAGTTGAGGAGCCGAGAACGTAAAAAAAAGAAGATCTTACGTTAAGGGCCTTCCGGAGAAGCGAGGTTGGCCGCTGCCAACACCGCGTCAATCTTCCGTCGATCCCGCTTCGGAGGCGTTTTGGAACCTTCCCAGCAGGTCATGGATGGTCTGCGCGTTACGGTTCGCCGCATCGGCCTTCGCATCCAACTCTTTGCGGGTCATGGGGAACTCCCTGGCCCCCAGGGTGAGCAGCAACCCGCGCGAAAGCCTTTCTGATTCCTGCAAGGCCCTGAGCGAGGCAGAGAGAGCCTCCTCAATTTTGGCATCCTTGCCCGCCAGCAGGGAATGCGCGCCAAAGGCATGCCCGATAGAACACCGGTAGCGGACCATTCCCGAATCCTGAATCTCGTACAAGCCGCCCCCGCAGTCGGGGCAGGTATACACCGAAGGCTGGCCCAGCTCCCGCATCTCCCCTTCCGACATCAATTGGTTGGCGCCTACCTTGGCCTCTTCCTCCAAAACCGGTTTGGAAGGAGGCGGCGCTCGATACCCCGCCTGCGGCAACGGGCCCCGGAGCAAATTTTTTAGAAGATCGGGGATTTCCGCCACGGTCGGCTTGTAATCCGGAGTTACCGCCAGGCAAGCGTTCAGAGGCATGCTCGGGAATCGGGCCTCCTTGGGATCCTGCACGATGGCCAAGCCGCCTGCATTTTTGATGGCGGCCAACCCCTGCGCGCCGTCATCCAGCATGCCGCTCAGCACAATGCCTATCACCCTGGGGCCAAATGCCGCGGCAGCCGAACGGAACAACGGATCGATGGCGGGCCGGGACCGGTTTTCCTTGGGCCCGCGTGCCACCAACACGCGATCGGGTTCCAATAACAGATGATGATCGGGCCTGGCAAGGTAGATGCGGCCCTTGCGGATCGGCTCCCCATCCTGGGCCAAGGCGCAGTCCAGACCGCTGTTGCGTTGGATAAGGCCGGCTATGTCGCCTTTGCTGGAGGCTGCGATGTGAATGACCGCGAAAACAGAAACGGGCAGATCCGCATCCAGTTCGGTCAGTATGCGGATGAGAGGATCCATTCCGCCGGCGGAGCCTCCAATGACTATGATATCGTATGGCATCGCCCCCCCTTTAACTTCCTGGCTTTAAATTTCTTGGCTTTCGCCTAATATACGGTTTGAAAGGAGTGATAGGGAAAATGGCGGGGATCTATTGCCCCAGGCCTAAGAGGAATTTATCTCTTTGACATCCCTCATCCCCTTATCTCCTTATCTCCATAAGGCGCTATGGCATACAATCCCCGGATAATCCTCTTCGCGCCTTTCTGCGGCGGCCCTCTCTGGGCTTGCGCGCAATGCCGGCCATTGGTATCGGCCCGGATCTATAATTCGGAATTCCCCGCAACGCTTTTTGTCCTGCTGGTTCCCGTCGCCATCCTGATAGCGTTGAGCGTCGTTTTATATTCGCCTTCTCGCCAAGGAAACTTCGGCAGAAAGAGAGGAGGAAACCATGGAGTTCCGATTCAATCCCAGACCGCTCATTTCTTCCGGCATTTTATTGGGCGCTGGATTAGGCGGATTCGTGGACGGGATCCTGTTCCACCAGATCCTGCAAATGCACAGTATGCTATCGGGACGCCTTCCGGTGACGGATTTGATCTCGGCCAAGGTGAATATGGCGTGGGATGGTTATTTCCACGCCTCCGCGTGGCTGATGACCGTCCTGGGATTGGCCGCGCTGTTCAAGGCGGGAAAGCGGCACGACGTTCCATGGTCCGGGTTCATGCTTACGGGATCCATGCTATTGGGCTGGGGATTGTTCAATTTGGTGGAGGGAACCCTCGATCATCTCATCTTGGGAATCCACCATGTGGATGAGTATTCCCTAAACCACGCGCCTGCCGATTTGTCTTTCCTCTTGGCTGGATTTCTTTTATGCGGAACCGGATGGAAGTTGATAGGCCTGGGAAGCCGCACCATGAGCGCCCGAGGCGAAGAAGGCGCTCATGGTCTGATTGCCAGGTAGCTGAAGCACAGTAACAATCGGGGTAGGCAGTTAAGAACTTCGACGAGTATAAAGCTAGGACGGCCGGAACAGGTCCATTTCGGATCCGGCCGTTGCGGGTTTAAGAAGCTCTCTCGGTTTGGAGTTGCTCGGCCTTAAAGGCTTCGATTTCCTCCCCGATACGTTCCATTTCCTCATCATCCATCACCTCTTCCGCCTTTTCAAAAAGTTCGCCTTCTTCTTCTTCAACATGGTGTTCCACATTTTCCTGCAGCACCTTGAGTTTAGCGGCCCATTCCTTGCTTCCTTTCTCGTTCGCATCCAGTTCCTTCAGCAGCTTTTTCACCACCTTATGCTCTTCAAGGGCTTCCAGGGTATTTTCCTCGGCCCCATCCTTCTCCTTCAGGGCCGAATAGAAGAATTTTTCCTCGGCCATAGCGTGGATGCTAAGCTCCTGGTTCAAGGTTTGGAAGATTTCATCCCTTTCTTCCGCTTGGTTTTCATCCTTGTTCTCCAGTTTCGCGAACAACTTTCTGACGCTTTCGTGATCTTTTTTCAAGAGTTCAAATAATTTCATCGCTCCGCTCCTTTTATCGGCAGCATCTGCTGCCGTCCTTTCTAATCAATAATCCGAATGGGCAAACCCAAGTAAAGATTGGGTCCTTTCCTCAAGCTGACAATTCCGACCTACACCTTGAGCCAGCCTTGCTGGGCCAGGTTCTTATTCATCGCCTGGCGGAGGGAGAAGATTCCCATGGTTTCCGGGTAGACGCCGACGATGAACGGCATCAATGGCGCAATCCACGCCGATGTCGCCGGTCAGGCGCGCGATGGCCAAGCCCTGAAACAATTCCTTTCCGTAACCGGAAACAAGGCATGCTTAAAAGCAATGGCAGTCATTGGATTTCTCACTCTGCTTGTCGCGGTATTCACCTGAAATCTTACCTGCAGTAATGAAGCCCATTACCTTTTTGGGCCATCCGCTACACCCCGCCATCCTCCATTTTCCGATGGCATTGTCTTGCGATTCCCTTGGAGTTGGTCTCCCATTGCACTCATAAGGCAATGTGCTTGAACTACGCCATGGCGGCTGAAACTGATCTTCCCCTGATTTTGCGTACACCCAGATAGTTCTACTGTGTCATATAAAAAGTACGAGGAGGGAGATTGGCGGAGCAGCAAGCCGGACAGAACTTCAGAGTTTGCACCAGGGAGCGCGCCAGGAGGATGCGCAGCGTCGCGATGGAGTAGGGGTTATGCCGCTCGGGTCT
>JANYDA010000059.1 GCA_025360005.1 Fibrobacteria bacterium | reverse complement strand
ATACCCTGTCCCGGGTGGCTGACCATTCCATCCACCGGCTCGCTGAGCTGACGCCCCGAGCCTTCAAGCTTCGCTCAATACCTGCCTGATCCGGTAATCACGATGCCGCCCTTGAACAAGGGTGGGGCGTGGAACGGTTACCGTTGAAGTGTCTGAAAGATAGGTCTTGAGCCGTTTATTCCGTCCATATAACAATCTCGGAAGGCAATACTTCGCGGCTCACGACCCTAAAGGTTGACCCACAACCAACGACCAATCTCCCCCTCTTCCTTCCAGCCCAACCTCCGCGCGCCTTTCCACAGCTCAGACTCACCCCCGTCGCGGTCCCACGACCCCTGTAGTTGACCCAAACCCAATCGACCCGCTCCTTTTCTTAGCGACCACGCAACCCCGCTCAAGCGATGCGGTTGGGGGCGCGGCTTGCGGGTGCGGGGGCGAATCGGCGGAGGCGCGCAGCGGCGCCGTTAAGCGACGTGCAGAGGCGTGGCATGCGAATCCACGCAGCATCCAAGCGCATCCACGCCGCAAACATTTATCTACAGGGAAACGAAAAGCTTAAAGGCGCAAAGCCCGCCGCATCGCCCGCGAGCGCGGGAGCCGTCTGAGCCCCCGCACCCGCAAGCCGCGCCTCCAACTACATGTCCTGCCAAAAACGGAAATGGCTGGTCTCGATATCGTGCAAGCTCGGCATCGGGAAGAACTTGTATTTGTCCTGGGCGGCGAACATGAAGCCGTGGCGGATCATCTTGAAGGAAATCTGATCCAGCGGGCAGAAAAGGGCCAGGCCCTTGGTCCTCTTCTCCGGTTTGATCTTCATCTGCAGGATGGCATCGCGCAGCTTGGAGGGATGCAGGAAAGGGAACGGCGCCTGCATAAAGGGGTTTTTCTCGAAGTTGGCGATGAACTCGTCCACGTTCAGATCGATCTGCGAATAGAAAAGCTTGGGGCAGCCTTTGGAGTTGCCGGGCTGGGTGATGAATTTGCCGAACTCGGGCATGTCGTAGGGACTGATCACCAGCATGGACAGGGGCGCGATTTCCGCGAAGGTGCGCAGGAAGCCCTGTTGGTGGACCTTGTCGTACTCCTTCGGCTTCAGTTCCAGCACATGGGCTTCCGAAGTGGAGATGTAAAGGCTCTTGATGCTGTCGAAATCCATATGCTCCATCACGCGGTAGGAGCAGATGAACTTGGTATGCTTGGGGGTGCCGTCCTCATGAGGGATGAGGCGCTGCAAGCTGCCTTCGATATCGAAATAAGGATTCCGGAAATTGATGTCGATGTCCGCGAATACGAGCTTGCCGGAATAATGCCGGATCGATCCGATCAGGTAATGCCGCGCGAAAGCCTCCGGCGCCAATTGCGACGCCACCAGCGCCTGATTGGGGTAGAGGATTTGATAGAGACGGTTTTCGTAGTGCATGATCAGAGTCCCCAGAAGAGTTTGAGCATGGGAGCGATGACCACCGACATGACGCCCATCAACTTGATCAGGATGTTCAAGGAAGGCCCGGCCGTGTCCTTGAAGGGATCGCCGACCGTATCCCCCACCACCGAGGCTTTATGCGCGTCCGAGCCCTTGCCCCCGCCCACTCCGCTTTCGATGGTCTTCTTGGCGTTGTCCCAGGCTCCGCCGGTGTTGGACATGAATATAGCTAAAGCCACTCCGGAAGCCGTGACGCCGGCCAGAAAGCCCATCAGCATCTGCACGCCTCCCAAAAAGCCCACCGTGGCGGGCGAGAGGATGGCCAAAAGGCCGGGCAGGATCATTTCCTTCAAGGCGGCCGTGGTGCTGATGTCCACGCAGCGCCCGTAGTCCGGTTCGGCGGTACCCTGCATCAATCCCGGAATGGTCCGGAACTGGCGGCGCACTTCCTCCACCATGGCGAAGGCGGCGCGGCCCACGGACATCATGCACATGGAAGAGAAGAGGTAAGGCACCATGCCGCCCAACAGGAGCCCTACCAGCACCTTGGGATCGGTGATTTCGATGCTTTGGATCCCCACTTCTTCCTTGAACGCCGCGAAGAGGACCACGGAGGTGAGGGCCGCCGATCCGATGGCGAAGCCCTTGCCGATGGCGGCGGTGGTGTTGCCCACCGCGTCCAGCTTGTCGGTGGTGGCGCGCACATGGGGAGGCAGCTCGGCCATTTCCGCCAGTCCGCCGGCATTGTCGGCCACGGGACCGAAGGCGTCCACGGCCAACTGTATCCCCAAAGTCAATTGCAAGCCCACGGTGGCGATGGCCACGCCGAACAGGCCGGCCAGGTTGTAGCTGAGTAGAATGGCCGCGCCCATGGTGATGACGGGAAGGGCGGTGGAGATCATGCCCACGCCCATGCCGGTGATGAGGGTGGTGGCCGCCCCGGTCTCGCAAGCCTTGACGATGGCGTTGACGGGGGCCTTGTTGGTGCCGGTGAAGTACTCCGTGAGGGCGCCGATGAGGGTGCCTGCCGACACGCCCACCACGGTGCACCAGAAAAGCTGGTTGGCATTGGCGCCGTCGTTGAAGGTATGGCCTTTGAGGGCGCCGTAAAAGATGGGGTAGCTGAAGAGCGCGGCCAGGACGGAAGCTATCAGGGAGCCTTTGTTGAGCGCCCCCTGCGGGGAACCGCCCTCCTTTACGCGCACGCATTGGATGCCGATGGCGGAAGCCACCGCTCCGGCCGCGGCCAGCACCAGCGGCAGAAGGGCCAGGCGCAGCTTGATGATATCGTCGGTGTTGGCGGCCAGCCCCAGGATCATGCAGCCCAGCACGGAGGCCACGAAAGATTCGTACAAGTCCGCGCCCATGCCGGCCACGTCACCGACATTGTCGCCGACATTATCGGCGATGGTGGCGGGATTGCGGGGGTCGTCCTCGGGAATGCCAGCTTCCACCTTGCCCACCAGATCGGCCCCTACGTCGGCCGCCTTGGTGTAGATGCCCCCTCCCACGCGGGCGAACAGGGCTATGCAAGAGGCTCCCAGCGCGAAGCCGGACAGGATGGGGAGGATTTGATGATCGAAGTTGTAGGGATCGCGGCCGAAGAAATGGATGGTCGCGTACATGATTCCGGTGATGCCGCACAGGGCCAGGCCTACCACGCTCATGCCCATTACGGATCCGCCCGCGAAGGAGACTTTCAAGGCCAGGTTGAGGCTTTTCGCGGCCGCTTCCGTGGTGCGCATGTTGGCCTGGGTGGCGATCTTCATGCCGAAGAATCCGGACATGGCGGAACAGATGGCGCCGAAGGCGAAGGTGACCGCTTCCCAGCGGAGGACGCCCTTATTGCCCAACAGCAGCAGGGTGGCCGCGCCGATGACGAAAGGGACCAGCACTTTATATTCGCGGAAGAGAAAGGCCATGGCGCCTTTTGCCACATACCCGCCTATCTTGCGCAACTTTTCGTTTTCGACATCCAGCGAAAGGATCCAGCGGGATTTGTAGAAAGCGAAAACCAGCGCGAAGAGACCGCCCAGCATTCCAAGGGCCAGGGGCAATTCTATGTCGAGATCCATTGTGCCTTTCCGGTAAACAACCTTATTTGCGAATAATATAGCCCCCGATGGGGGGATTTGATCTTTTTATGATCTTAGTTTTTTTCGGCCATTCAGGACAAGCTTCTTCTGCGCCATCGTGAAAGCGGATCGGTATGCTTTCGTCTCGGCCGCTTTCTTGCCCCGCATCTACTATTAAATATCGTCCAAGCTCCATGCGTCACCGGACCTCTTCTTTTTTGCGATCGAAAAAAAGATCCGCGCCGATGGACACCGGTAAATGCCGTTTACCACCAGGAAAGGGGGGTATAGTTCCGGCAGTCCCGAATTTCCGCGGAGGGATTTTGGGAAAATGGCTTTTTTACGGTTGACGGCGGGGTTATAATTGGAATCCAATGGTAAGCACCCTCCTCTTGCTCCTTTTCGTTATCCTGGCCTCGCAAAATCCGGTGTCCGCAGCGGCACTCCAACCTTCTTCGCCGACGCAAGCCGGCTCGATCCAGAACGCCTCCGCGCCCACGGTTACGGAGGTGAGCGGAGGCACCTCATCCCCGTTCGAGATTTCCCCGACGGTGGGCTTCATGGGCGCAAGCGCGCTCCTGGGCGCGCGGGCCAGCATGAACTATTTCCCGGTCTCCCTGGAGCTTGCGGGCGAACAGGTGCTGGGCCGTACGGCCACCTTATATCCCATCACCTTCAACGCCATCCTGGATCTGGCCAATTCCACCCGCACGGTTCCCTACGGGATAGTCGGAGGCGGCCTGTTCCTGACCGTTCCGCTCAACTCGGTGGGCGATCAAACCATTTCCTCCGTGGGGCTCTGCTTCGGCGGCGGGTTCAAATATTTCATCAACTCCAAGATCGGCATCCGCTTCGAAACCAAACAGATGTTCACCCGGATCAAGAATCAGCATGATGACCATCAGGAATTGCTGATTTTCCAATCTTCAAGCTTGGGGGTTGTATTTGCGTTCGGATAAAGAGGGCGGGTCGATGCGGGAAGACGGAAGCGCGTCGATCCAATGCGTCTATGGCGAGGCGATCCAAGGTGGCTATCGTCGGGCGCAGGACATCGGATGTCGGACGCCGCACGCCCGACCGCCCAAGGCGCAAAAGCGCACAGCGCTAGTCGGCATAGCTATACTCGTCCTACTCACCTCTCTTTCCTGGTCCGCGCCCCGCAAAACATCACGCGTTCAGCCCGCGGCCACCCGCGCTCCCGCCGAGACTGTTTACGTGCCGGTTACCTCTCCCGCCCCGGCCCAGGATAACCGCGCATCCGATGCCGCCGCGCGCGAATCGGAAAACCACCGCAAGGAAGCCGCCTCGGCCTCCGGTCCGCTGCGGCCCTATTCCCAGGCGTTCGGCCTATACGTGGGCTATTATGCCGCCGAGATCCTGGGCAGCAACCCCTACGCC
Organism: Fibrobacteria bacterium; assembly: GCA_025360005.1. Lineage (GTDB taxonomy): Bacteria > Fibrobacterota > Fibrobacteria > UBA11236 > UBA11236 > Chersky-265. The sequence goes on along the minus strand of JANYDA010000059.1, from coordinate 59,351 downwards.
AATCTCTTCTGGGATCTGTATCCGGAAGGCCAGCCTTACTTCTTCCAGTTCACATCCGGCATCGGGCCTTCGCAATCTTCCATCTCCAAGAGCCTGGTGGGCGGCACCTATACGCCCCATAGCTTCATCATCACCTTTGAGGGCCTGGGCGGCTACACCGTAAGCGGCCTCAGCCGCGGCGACGGGAGATCGGGAGGACTTTTCCCGTATTTCGTGGCCGGGATCACCGCGGTATGGCAGGGCGGCATACCCAATATCGGCGGGGTGGGCGGCTTCGGGAACCGGTTGAATCTACCCTTCGGGCCCAAGAACAGCCCCTATATCCTCAACTACGCCATCCACGATCACGTCTATTCGCAGAAGTTCAATTCCGATCCGTCCTTGACCCAGAACTTCGCCTTATTATTAGGGGTCCAGAAGTACTTTTGAACCTTACGGCGTGTGAACGGCTCCGTGCGAGGCCCGCAAGGCTTCGGGCGGGACCATAAGAGGAGGTGTGCCGATGAATCCGACCAACCCTAACTCGGCTTTGCGATCGATAACCTCCCTGCTCGCCGGATGGCTGCTGGTTTCCTGCCTGGAACCCGCCGACCAAATCCTGGAAAGCTATGGCGAAGGCAAGATCGTGTTCGTGAAATCGCCCAGCGTGGGCGGGCCGGACATGAATCGCGACGTGGCCATGGCAGCCAATCCGGACGAGTTCCATCCCGGCACGGATTTGATGCTGCTCTCGCCCATTTCGCCCACGGGAAAGCTGACCAACCTCACGGAACAATGGACGCGCTCGCGCGACAACCAAGGGGAATGGGGCGCGGCCCAGGATCCGGAAGCATCCTTCGACGGCACCAAGATCCTGTTCTCCATGCGCAAGGCGGGCCCGCGTTACGACAACGGCCATCCCCGCTTCACCATCTATGAAATGAACGCGGACGGCTCCAACCTGGTGCAGGTGACGTATCCCAGCGGTTACGATGACATGGATCCGGCCTACATCGACGACGATCACATCGTTTTCGGATCCACCAAGAACCAGATCCTGGACGAGTATGAACGGCGTATCGTCCCGCAGTTGTTCGTGACCGCTCGCGGCGCGGACGGCAAGTTCTCCGAACCCCGGCAAATAACGTTCAACCAGAGCCATGACCAGAATCCCTTCGTGCACAGCAGCGGCAAGATCTATTACACGCGCTGGGACCATCTGGGCAATCCCAACAAGATGCCCCTCTTCACGGTCAATCCGGACGGCACGGGCCAATTCGTGCTCTACGGCGCGGACGAGACCTTCAGCCAGGGCAATACCAGCGGCAGCCGCACCTTCATGGAAGCCCGCGAGCTCAGCGACGGCGGCATCGTGGCTTCCATCATGGAGCGCACTTCCGAATTCGAAGGCGGCGCCATCTGCATCATCGACATTTCCAAATTCTCCTCCCCGCCCACCATCATCACGCCCAGCACCAGCCCCTACATCACCACCCAGAAGGTCTCCGACGCCATCTTCAAGACCCCGTATCCCATCATGGACAACGGCACGGAAAGGATCCTGGTGGCCGAATCCTCGCATGAAACCGGTGGCGATACCAAAAACGGCGTGGTCAATTACGATCTCTTCATCATGGACAAGACCGGCGGCACGCCCAAGCTGGTGCATGCCGATCCCAACAACAACGATTATGATCCCGTGGTGCTGGCCCCGCGCAGCTTCAAGCCCAAGCCGTTCCAGATGAATCCCCTGGTGGAGAAGGCCATCGCCGGCGGCGCCAAGACCGGCACCTTCTTCGACGCCAACGTATACAGCCGCCAGAGCGACGGCCAGATGAACGGCTCCGAGCTCGCCGGCAAGGTCAAGTATGTCCGCGTCATCAAGGCCATCGGCACGCCCGCGGGCTGCAACATGTGCAGCGAGACCATGGGCAATACCCAATTCGAAAGGCAGCAGGTGATAGGCTACGCGGACGTGCGCGCGGACAGCTCCTTTTCCATAGAAGTGCCGGCCAATACCCCCATGCATGTGCAAACCCTGGACGAGGACGGGGTGATGCTGGTGAACCAGTTGCAATGGATCAATGTCATGCCGGGGGAACAACGCATGTGCACCGGCTGCCACGGCCCCCGCGATCATGACGCGGACATCACCCATTTATCCGTGAACGCGGATTCCACCGTCAAGTTCGATCTGGGCGCGGTCAAGAATTACCTGTCGGGATTCAACAACGCCCAGAAGGCGGCGGAGCATCCTTCCGTGCGTCCGGCCATCCTGAATTTCCGTACCTTGCACGATACCTCCGCCGCCGTGGCCGGCGGGGACATCCAGGCCATCTTCAACAACCGCTGCAATTCCTGCCATGGCGCCGCGGTGGCATCGGCCAAGGGCGGCGGCCTGGTATTGGAGGAGAGCGCGGATACGGCTTACGTCAATCACGGGACCACCAACGTGTATGAAAAACTGACGGACGGCAACCATTACGCGGGAGCGGACGGAAAAACCAGTCTCGATTACGCCAATTCCGACGGCGCTCGCAGGAGCCCGCTGGCGTGGGTTCTTTTCAACCGCCAGCTGGGCAAGACGAACAACAGCGACAATGTCTTCCGCAAGCCGTCCTATGATCATTCCGAGATGTGGGAGAAGGATTCCACCAGCGGCAAGATCAATGTGTTCGCGCCCAAGAACGCGGACCTGTTGGCCATGATCGAGTGGATGGACATGGGCGTCCAGTTCATGAATTCGGTACCGAAAAAATAACCGCGGGTGAGGGCGGACAATGCCGCGGGCTACGGATTTCCCACGTACGGCGGGCGGAACCATCCCGCCGGCCTCGCGTTCCGGCGAATGCGCTTCCAAAAACGAAGATGGTTTTTTGAGGAATTGGGCGGGATTTGCGCTTGACTGAGGGTATATAATAAGAAGCTATGCACCTTCGCCTTCGGTCTACTCTGCAACTCCCCTGTTTGGCCTTTGCCCTTCTGCTTTCAGGTCCCCTCCAAGCCGCCACTCCCAAGCCCGGCAATGCGGCTCCCGGTTTCAAGCTCCCGGAATTGATCCGCAACGCTTCCACCGTGGATCTGCGCGACCTGCGCGGCAAAGTGGTGCTGGTGGATTTCTGGGCCAGTTGGTGCCCGCCCTGCCGCAAGACCCTGCCGCAACTGGGTCATCTGCGCGTGCGCAATCCCGCCCTGGCGGTGCTGGCCATCAGCGTGGACGAAGATCGCGGCAAAGCCCTGGACTTCCTAAGGCCACGGGACACCGCCATGGTCTTCTTGCACGACAGCAAACGCTCGGCGGCGGCGGATTATGATCTGGGCGGCATGCCCTCCCTCTACCTGGTGGACAAGAAGGGCGCGCTGCGCTTCCGCCATGACGGCTATACGGAAGGCGACGTCAAGAAGATCGAAGCGGAAGTGAAAATTCTCATGGAGGAAACTTGAAGGCACCCATCCTTTCCGCAGCCGCCGGGCTGGCGCTGATCCTGGGCGGTTGCGCCAACGTGAAACCATACGAAAGGGAAAAACTCGCCGATCCCATCATGGATCCTTCCTGGCAGGCTTCCAAGCAGGCCATGGAGCAGAAATTCTACTCTACGCGGGAAGGCGGCATGGGCGGCCCAACGGCCGTGGGCGGCGGGTGCGGGTGTTCGAAATAATCCGGCCGGGATACCCGCGACTGGGCCGGGTCCCGGGCCTGGCCTGCGCCGCCTTCTTGGCCGGCGCTACCGCCACCATCTGCCGGGCCGATCAGATCGAATACTCGGCTTACCATGTCGGGGACAATTCCAAAAATACCGTGGCCACCACCTCTTTTTCCCTTGCCAAAACCTTGTGGCTGCGCACCACTATCCTCTTGGACGTGGAGCTGGATCAGACCACGGCCCCTCCCTTGGCGGATGGGGTAACCGGCGCGTCACGGCCGGCGCGCCACAGCAAAGAGGAATTCCGGAAAAACCGCGGGCAGATCATCGGCGGGGTGGAGCAGGGCATCGGGGACAATACCAAGATCATGGGCAGCTATTATTTCAGCCAGGAAACGGATTACCAATCCCAGTCTTTCACGGGCGCGCTCACGCAGAGTTTCGCCGACAAGAACTTCACCCTCACCCTGCGCGGGCAATACAGCTTGGACTCCGTTGGCGAAATACTTGCGGATGGGAGCATTTCCAACCGGTTCAAGGAAACCCATCAACTCTCCCTGATCGCGACGCAAATACTCTCGGCAACCACCAACATAAGGGTGGGCGCGGATGCCATGCGCAATCACGGCTTCCTCAGCGATCCTTACAGCAAGTTTCCGGTATCCGATCCGTTATCCTCCGGCCTCCTACTCGATACGATCACGGAAAGGCATCCCAGTATGCGCTTTCGCCAAGCCGCCTGGGCGGAGATAAGCCAATATCTGCGGGGCCTTGATGCATCCGTGGTATTCAGCTACCGGTACTATTGGGACGATTGGAACCTGACATCCCATACCGGAACCATGCAGATCAATAAATACATCACCCCCGATTGGGTGTTCAGTCCCGAGTATCGCTATTACACGCAAACCGGCGCCGATTTCGGCGACTATTCCAAGGGAAGCCCCGGTTCTTATGACGCCGTCGACTCAAAATTGCGGCCATTCGGCGCCAATACGGTCGGCGCGGGCGTCACCTGCTTTCTGCGGACATTCAGCCGCAATCATCCTACTTGGGATTTCATGAACAACAGTTCGGCCGCGATTACCTACTTACGCTATTTCAACGACGTTGTGCCGCGCAATTTCACGGCCGACATCTGGCACGGCAGCCTAAAGTTCACTTTCTGAATCCGACGATGATGCGGTAACTCGGCTCCCCGGTGGAACCGGAGCGCCGCGCCTCAATCGGGCCGCAGAGCCTTGCGCAGACGTTTGATATGGGCCAAATGCTCCCCCTCATGCGCCAGCAGGAACGGCAAGGTATCCCCGGCCGTGGCCATGGACAGGTTCATCAACTTGCGCGGCGCGATCAGCGGTTGTTGCAAGCGGCCCGCAACCTGCTCCGGCAAACTGCGGACATGCCTGCGCGCCAAAGCCAGCAGCTCGTCCCAATCCGGCACCAGAGAATCATAATCCCGCGGGCTGGATCCCAATCCGAAATACGGCGCGAATCCGGGCCCGAAAGGCGAGGGCAAACCGCACCATTCAAACAAGGTTATCCCTTGCGTGTAAAGCAAATGACCCAGCTGCCAATGCAGGCTGTTCTTAAAACCCTCCGGAACACGGAAGGCTTCGTCCGCCTCCATGGTAACCAGGAACTTCAAGGCAAAGGATCGCAGGTCGGAAAAATCGCGGAGGAGAGTTGAAAACGGAAGGGACAGGGAATCAGCGGCCATATCGGGAAGGGTAGTAAAGCAAATCACGGGAAACAAAAAGGCTTTTCCGTCATTAAATCGGGGTTTGCCTTTAACATTCTATCAACAGGGTTGAAAAGTCCCCGCCCCGCCCGATGTTGAAAGTCTATTGAAAACTGGTTTCATAGCGAGGACCGGTTTATTCTTCCCCGCTGGTCCAGCCTTTGTTCCGCTGCTGCTTTTTCTTGGAATGCAGGGACTTGGCCTTCTTGTTGGCCCGCTTGGCGGAACGCGGCACCTTGCTGGTTTTCCTAGGCTTGGGCCGATCGTTCAACTTGGCGACTTTTTCCCGCAGCTTGGTGAGGGATATTTGTTTATTGACGAATTGACTGCGCTCTTCCTGGCAGGAAACCACCAGCCCCGTAGGCAAGTGACGCAGGCGCACGGCGCTCTCGGTCTTATTCACATGCTGACCGCCCTTGCCGCTGGAGCGGAAGGTTTCCACCTCGCACTCATCTAACAGGTCTTCGTCGGATTGGGGCAGGACGATGGGATCCATGCTTTAAAGAGAGGAATGATCCGGGGGATTGCCAACTTTCCTTCATTGTTATTTGTTGTAAAGGCTCCTGATTTTGTCTGAAAGTATGGCCCTCGCTTATGCCATGAGTTAATTTTAGCCGGAGTTGGAATCCTAGAACCGGATTCAAGCGGATATCAGACTTAGTGCTATGGACGGATAATCGGGGACCCCGGGAGGGCCCGGATCCGAAAACTTTAAAGCGAGTGACCGTCCCTCAGCAAGGTATTTTAAACACGCCCCGATCAGGCCCCGGTTTTCCGGATCTTTAAAGGGATTCTAGTGGTAAAATGGGAACCATCGAACCAAACAACCTGAGTCTCGGCTTTGTAGAAGCCTTATATGCCGACTACCTAAAGGAAGCCTCCTCGGTGCCGGAGGATTGGCGGGCCTATTTCCGGACCTTGGCCAACGATGCCGCAGGGGCGGACTTCCGATCCAACCCGCAATTGGGTCCTATCCAAAGCGGACCGGGCCTATTCCAATCCCCCTCCTTCAACGCCGGCCGTAACGGTCATGGCGCATCCGGCGAGCACGGCATCGCCGCCCTTCAGGACAGGGCCGATCAAATGGTGCGCGCTTACCGGGTACGCGGCCATCTATTCGCGCAAATCGATCCGCTCGGCCTTCCGCCCAAAGGCAATGTGGCCGATCTGGAACCGGGCTACTTCGGCCTCCAGGACGCCGACCTGGATCGCACCGTTTCCGGCATCACCATCCAAGGCCCGGACGCCCTGACGCTGCGGCAGGTCCTGGAGCGGATGCACAACACCTATTGCCGAACCGTGGGCGTGCAATACATGCATATCGACAGCCCGGAAGTTCGCAGCTGGCTGGCCGCGCGCATGGAAGGCAGCGAGAACCGCATCACGCTATCGCGCGAGCAGCAATTGGATATCCTGACGCGCCTCACGGACGCGGTCATCTTCGAGGAATTCATCCAGAAGAAATACCTGGGCGCGAAAAGCTTTTCGCTGGAAGGATCGGAAAGCCTGATCCCGCTGCTGGATCTGGCCATCGAAAAGGCGGGCGAGCAGAAGATCGATGAGATAGTCCTGGGCATGGCCCATCGCGGCCGCCTCAACGTGTTGGCCAATATCATGGGCAAGAACCCGCGCGACATCTTCCACGAGTTCGAGGATTCCGATCCCCAATTGCAACTGGGCCGCGGGGACGTGAAGTACCACCTGGGTTACTCCTCGGAATGGACGGCCGCCAACGGGCATAAACTGCATCTTTCCCTTTGCTTCAACCCCAGCCATCTGGAGTTCGTGAATCCGGTGGCGCTGGGGCGCCTGCGCGCCAAGCAGGATCGCGCCAAGGACCAGGCGCGCGAAAAAGGCCTGACCCTGCTCATCCACGGGGACGCCGCTTTCGCCGGCGAAGGCATCATCCAGGAAATCCTGAACATGAGCGAGCTGGCCGGATACCATACGGGCGGCACCTTGCACGTGGTCCTGAACAATCAGATCGGTTTCACCACCTCTCCGCATGAAGGCCGCTCCACCACCTATGCCACCGACGTGGCCAAGATGCTGCAGATCCCGATCTTCCACGTGAACGGGGAGGACCCGGAGGCCGTGGCCGCCGTGGTCAACCTGGCGATGGACTTCCGCATGCAATTCAAGCGGGACGTGGTCATAGATATGTACGGCTACCGCCGCCGCGGGCATAACGAGGGCGATGAGCCCAGCTTCACGCAGCCCTTGCTATACCGCACCATCGAACGCCGCAAGAGCGTGCGCGAAGGCTACCTGGAGCATCTGCTCAAGCTGGGCGGAGTGACGCGGGAAGAAGCCGATCGCATCGCGGCCAAGCGCACGGAACAATTGGAAGAGGAGCTTTCGGAAGCGCGCCGCAAGGAATACATCCGCACGCAGGAAGGTCCCAGCCGCGTCTGGAAAGGCTTCCAGGGCGGTCCGGAAAGCGGCGCCAAGGACGTGGAGACGGGGCTTCCCGCCGCGCGCCTCACCGAGCTGATGGACAAGCTCACTACTTTACCGCCGGGATTCCATCCCCATCCCAAGATCGAAAAGATCCTGGAGCAACGCCGCCTAGCCGGCCGCGGCGAACGCGGATTGGACTGGGCCACCGCCGAAGCGCTGGCTCTCGCCAGCCTCTCCACGGAAGGTTATCGCATCCGCATGTCCGGGCAGGACGCCCAGCGCGGCACTTTCAGCCAGCGCCATGCGGTGCTGCACGATATCCTGGACGGCAAAACCCACATGCCCTTGCAGCACGTGACCGAGAACCAAGGGCCGCTGGAAATCTACAACAGCCCGCTCACCGAGAACGGCGTGCTGGGTTTTGAATACGGATACAGCCTGGATACGCCCAAGGGACTGATCCTGTGGGAAGCCCAGTTCGGCGATTTCGTCAACGTGGCCCAACCCATCATCGATCAATTCATCGCCAGCGCGGAAGAGAAATGGCGGCGGCTGTCCGGGCTGGTGATGCTGCTGCCGCACGGCTTCGAGGGCATGGGGCCGGAGCATTCCAGCGCGCGCCTGGAACGCTTTCTGGCCATGGCCGCGGAGGACAATTTCCAGGTGATGAATCTGTCCACCCCGGCCCAGTATTTCCACGCCCTGCGCCGCCAGATGCTGCGCCCGTGGCGCAAGCCCATGATCATCATGACGCCCAAAAGCCTGCTGCGCCTGCCCGCCGCGGTCTCGCCCCTGGAAGATCTCGTCTCCAAAGGCTTCCAGCGCATCCTGCCGGATCAAACGGCCGGGGCGGACAAGGTGAAGATCGTGCTGATGTGCAGCGGCAAACTATACTACGAGTTGAACGAGGAAAGGGAAAAGCAGAAGCGCGAAGACGTGGCCATCCTGCGCATCGAACAGCTTTATCCCCTGTATCCGCAGACGCTAACGCAGGCCCTGTCGCCGTTCCCGGAAGGTACGCCGGTGACATGGGTGCAGGAAGAACCGGAGAACATGGGCGCATGGCGCTACCTGCGCATCCGCTTCGGCGAGCGTTTGCTGGGCCGCCATCCCTTCCAGGGCGTGCACCGCCCCGCCTCTTCGACCCCGGCCACCGGGTCGGCCAGCAGCCATAAGCTGGAGCAGAAACAACTGATCGCCAAGGCGTTCGGCGAACGCAGCGCCGGCGCGGAAGCCACCATCAAGGCCGGCGCCGGCGCAAGTCAAAAGTCAAAGTGAAAAGTGCAAAATTTTTCACTTTGCATTTTGCACTTTGAATTTTGAATTCTCATCAAGTCTCCCGAGGTCCGTCCCATGGCAATAGAATTAATCGTCCCCAAGGTCGGTGAGTCCATCACCGAAGTGCAAATCGCCGAGTGGCTGAAGAAGGAAGGCGATCGCGTGGAGCGCGACGGCAATCTGGCCGTGATCGAAACCGATAAGGCCACCGTGGAATTGCCCGCTCCGGTGGGCGGCATTCTGACCAAGATCCTGGTAGCCAAAGGGGCGACCGCCAAAGTGGGCGAAGTGATCGGATATATCGAGGAAGGGCCGGCCACGGCCGCCAAGCCGGGAGATTCCGGTATCGCGAAGCCCGCATCGGAAAACAGATCCTCGGGCATGAATTTCGGTCCGGAAACCGGCAAGATCGCCGTCATCAAGAAAGAGGACGCGGCCAAAGGCGCCGCCAGCGCATCGGGCCCGGTGATGAATGCGGCCCCCGCCGGCCCCACGGTCATGCCCGCCGCCGCGCGGGCGCTGGCCGAAAACGGATTCCGGGCCGCGGACGTCAAAGCCACCGGACCCGGCAACCGCTTGCTCAAGGAAGACGTGCTGCGCCAAGTGCAGGCCAAAACCGATGCAAACACCGCACCCGCCATGGCGGCTCCCGCAAAAGCGGATCCCGGCAAAACCGGTCCCGAGGCCGCAACCGCGATCAAGCCGGCCGTCCTTCCGCAGGCCGGGTCCCGATCGGAAGAAGCCGTGCCCATGAGCATGTTGCGCCGCAAGGTGGCCGAGCGCCTGGTGCAGGCCCAGCATACCGCGGCGCTATTGACCACCTTCAATGAAATCGACATGACGGAGATGATGGAACTGCGCAAGCGGCATCAGGACGCCTTCGTCAAGAAGTACGGCATCAAGCTCGGCTTCATGTCCTTCTTCGTGAAAGCGGCGGTGGAAGCGCTCAAGCTGGTCCCGCAGATCAACGCCGAGATCCGCGGCAACGAAATCCTCTACAAGCATTATTACGATATCGGCGTGGCCGTGGGCGGCGGCAAAGGCCTGGTGGTCCCGGTGCTGCGCAACGTGGAAGGGATGGGCTTCGCGCAAATTGAACTCGCCATCGCGGACCTGGCCAAACGCGCGCAGGCGAACGCGCTCAAGCTGGAAGAATTGCAAGGCGGCACCTTCACCATCAGCAACGGAGGCGTATACGGTTCCCTGCTCTCGACTCCAATCGTCAATCCGCCCCAAAGCGGCGTGCTGGGCATGCACGCCATCCAGGACCGTCCCGTGGCGCGCGAAAGCCAGGTTGTGATCCGCCCCATGATGTACGTGGCCCTCACCTACGATCACCGCATCGTGGACGGGCGCGAAGCCGTGACTTTCCTCAAGCGCATCAAGGATACGTTGGAGGATCCGGCCAGGATACTGCTGGAGGTCTGAGCGGGCTCATTAAGAGCACTATCTTTGCAAATTGTAAATTGAAAATTGCAAGCTGCAAATTGGAAGAACGCGCCGTCGCTCGGCAATTTGCGCTTTTGATCCCTTAACGGATCGACTCATACGATTTCGATTTTCAATTTGCAGTTTTCAATTTGCGAAAATCACGACCGGGGGGATTTATGTCCGACACTTCATTCGACCTCATCGTCATAGGCGCCGGACCCGGCGGGTACGTGGCCGCCATCCGCGCGGCGCAACTGGGCATGAAGGTCGCCTGCATCGAGAAGGAGGGGGCCTTGGGAGGCACGTGCCTGCGCATCGGGTGCATCCCCAGCAAGGCCCTGTTGGAAGCCAGCGATCTTTTCCATCAGGCCAAGGAAGGCCTGGGCCGCTTCGGCGTGAAGGTAGGCCAGGTGGATCTCGATTTGCCGGCCATGCTGCAGCATAAGGACAACGTGGTCAAGGCCAATACCAAGGGCATCGACGGCCTTTTCAAGAAGGGCATGATAACGCGTTTCCTGGGGCACGGGAAATTGGTGGGTAACGGTAAGGTTACCGTGGACCCGGGATCGGGAAAGCCGGCGGAAACGCTTTCCGCCAAGCATATCCTCATCGCCACGGGCAGCAAGGTGGCCATGCTGCCGGATGTGAAACCGGACGGCAAAGCCATCGGCACTTCCACGGAAGCCCTCGCCTACCCGGAAGTCCCCAAGCACCTGGTGGTAATCGGCGCCGGCGCCATCGGCCTGGAATTGGGATCGGTATGGAGCCGGCTGGGCGCGCAGGTTACCGTGCTGGAGTACCTCAACCGCATCCTGCCCGGCATGGACGCGGAACTCTCGGCGGAGGCGCAGAAGATCCTGGCCAAGCAGGGGCTGGAATTCCGGCTGGGCACGCGCGTCAAATCCGCCCGGGCCGATGGCAATGGCGCGATCGTGGAATGCGAAGGCCAGGAGCCCATCCGCTGCGACAAGGTGCTGGTGGCCGTGGGCCGCGTCCCGAACACGGAGAATCTGGGACTGGAAGCGATCGGCATCAAGCCGGACGGCCGCGGGCGCATTTCCGTGGACGAGAAATTCGCGACCTCGGTGCCGGGCATCTACGCCATCGGCGACGTGATCCCGGGCGTGATGCTGGCGCATAAGGCCGAAGAGGAAGGCATTGCCTGTGCGGAAGGGCTGGCCGGCAGGCACGGCCACGTGAATTACAACGCCATCCCCAACGTCGTCTATACGCATCCGGAAATCGCTTCCGTAGGCAAGACCGAAGAGGAGTTGAAAGCGGACGGCATCGCCTATAAGAAGGGTTCCTTCCCGTTCATGGCCAACGGCCGCGCGCGCGCGCTGGCGCAGATCGAAGGGCGCGTGAAGATCCTGGCCGACGAAAAGACCGATCGCATCCTGGGCGTGCACATCATCGGGCCGCGGGCCGGGGATTTGATCGCGGAAGCGGTGGTGGCCATGGAGTTCGGGGCCAGCGCGGAGGATATCGCGCGCAGCTCCCATGCGCATCCGACTTTGGCGGAAGCGATCAAGGAAGCGGCCCTGGCGGTGGACGGCAGGGCCATCCACATTTAGCCGGCTCCCTCACGGTTGGCGCCGGATTAACGCAGATTTCCATGATCTTCAAGGGACCGCTCTTGAAGGGGAAAGTTTGGAACTCATGGTGCATGGGTCCATGGACGGGCTCCGGCGATTATGATAAGTTCTACCGGCCATGCTTGCGTCTGCTACGTCATCCCCCTTCCAGTCCCCATCCCCGTACCGCTTGGTCATCACCGATATCGACGGCACCTTACTGGACGATGACGGCAATCTTCCGGCCCTGAACCGGCAGGCGCTGGAGCATTGCCGCGCCCTGGGCGTGCGCACCTGCCTGGCCACCGGGCGCCGCTGGACCACTTGCCTGCGCCTTTTGGACCGGTTGGAACTCAACGGACTGATCGATTTCTGCATCCTGAACAACGGGATGATCCTGCGCGATTTGCGCTCGGACCGGACTTTGTACCGCCGCGACTTTCCTTTTCCGCTGTTGATACAGGCCGTGGAAAGACTGAACCGACTCTCCCTGGACCCGATAGCGCTGGGGCATAATGCCGACGGCGTCACGCCGGACGTATTCCACCGCCGCGACGCCTTGATGAACGGGGATTTCATCGCCAAGAATACGGCCCATGCCCGCCACCTCTCGGATTGGGATGAGTTGCAAGGCGCGCATCTGGTGGAACTGGTGCTCATCGGGCGCCGCGGGGATTTGCAGGCGGCCGCGGAAGCGTTGGCGGGCCTGGACGTGGAGATAGTCATCCTCCGCAATTCCTTCTATAAGGAATACATGCTGGAAATCACGCCCAAGGGGATCTCCAAGCTGGCGGGGGCCAATGAATTGCTGGCCCATCTGGGGCTGGCCAACCATCAGGCCATGGCGGTGGGCGATTCCGACAATGACTATGCCCTGCTCAAGGACTTCCCCATGTCCATCGCCGTGGCCAACGCGGAGGCCAAACTATTCTCCGTGGTCAAAGAAGTCACCGGCAGCAACTCCGCGGGCGGTTTCGGCCAATCCGTTTTCAAGCATATCCCGCCGCTTCGGGCGCCGGACGCGGGGCGGCATGACCCGCAGGCGGCCACGGGCGACGCTACGTAACCCACAAGATACCCGTAACGTCCAAGGAGAGGCGCCATGCTCATCGACATCCTGACCGAAGAGGAAACCCGCGTGCTCGGCACCTTGCTCGAGAAAAGCCTGGCCACGCCGGACTACTATCCCATGACCCTTAACGCGCTGCGGAACGCCTGCAACCAGAAGAGCAGCCGGGATCCCGTCACAGAATATGATGAGGACACCGTCTCCCTGGCCTTATCCGGGTTGAAGCGCAAATGCCTGGTGACCTTCATACCGTACGGTTCCCAGGGGAATACCTATAAGTACCGGCATTTCCTGGAGGATGTCCGCTTCAACCTGGAGCCGCCCGCCCTGGCGGTGCTGGCCGTGCTGCTGTTGCGCGGCAGCCAGACCCTGAATGAAATCCGCCTGCGCGCCTCCGGCTTGCGTCCCTTGGAAAGCCTGGAGGCAGCGGAAGCGGTGCTGAAAGAACTTGCGGAGCGGACTGAGCCCTTGGCGGAACCGTTGCCGAAAAGGCCGGGATGGAAGGAACCGCGTTGGCGCGATAAGGTGCGCGTGCATGACGAAGCCCGCGCAGGCGGCGCGGGACCGGCGGGTGGAGCGGAAACGGAAGCGCCCGTATCCGCGGCTACAGGGCGTTCCAAGTGGGACGAGTTCTCGGACTTGCAATTGGAAGTGGCCGCGCTGCGCCGGGATTACGCCGCATTGAAGGAAATGGTGGACCGGATTAAGGCGGATCTGGGAGCCTGAAAGGATCGAGGATCGGCGTAGGCGCGGCCATGTCCGCAGCCGGCATTCCGGAACCTGTGGCGCGGCGTTATGCCGGGATCAAGGCGCGTATGGACTTCACGCGCGTAACGCCTCCCGCCGCGAACAAGCCGTCCAGGCCGTCGCCCGCGCCCGTCGCCTTCCAAGCCGATTCATCGTTGCTTCCGGTCAGATGATCGGCGTGCAGCAATAGCAGCGGATTGAAAGCGGGCTTGGCCTTCATGGCCGCCAGGAAAGCCGGCAAGGCGTCCTTGCGCGCGGCCGCCAATGGGCGCGGGAGCGCTTCCGCGGTCAGCCCCAAGTGCAATATTATCACGTCGCAACCGGCCTCGCAGAAGGCCGCCGCATCTTCCGGACGGCAAGCCAAGGCAACGGTGAAAAACCCCTCTTCCCGGGCATGGCGCAAGCATTCGATTTCGCGCGTCAGCCCCAAGCCGGCCGCTTCCAAATCGGCGCGGAAGAATCCGTCCACCAGACCCACGGTTGGGAAATTGGCCGCGCCTTCCAGCCCTTTCGCCCGCCAGGCCTGGAAGGACGGGCCCCGCAGCAGGAAAGGATCGGTGGCGCAGACGCCCATGGCCACCGGACAGGGCGCGCACAGAGGGAGCAAATCCGGCATTCCGCGCGCGGCATCTTGATTGGCGTTGCCGGCCGATTCCAAAGCGGAAAGCATCCCGGTCTCCCCTTGCGCGCTCCGCACCGGAAAGGCGGGATGATACAACAGGAGATCCGGAGCCAGCGGCAACGAAGCGCGCGCGTCCTCCAACGAAGCGCAGGCGGCGGCGAAGATCCCTTTTTCCCGGCGGCGCTTGTCGCGCCAATATTCCACGCGCGGCAATGGTTTCATTTTCCTTCCCCCCCGTCCCGCAGGATTTCCTCCAGCGCGTTCAAGGCCACGCGGGCGAAGGCGATATCGTTGATATGGAAAGGCACCCGTTGCACGCGGCGCAGCCGGGTCGGTTTCACTCCGGTTTCCAAAGCCCGGAAAAGGGCTTCGTCGGCAACGGGATCATGGAAGGGCTGGCCGGGCGCATCCAGGGCGGAGACGCCGAGCTCCGGCAGCAACACCACGCACGGACCCTTCCCCATGTTGAGACGCTGCGCGATATGGCGGCCGAAAGCGGTATTCTCCTCCGCCGTGGTGCGCATCAGGGTCACCACGGGGGTATGCGAGTAGAGCAGGCGATGGCGGAAACGCGCATGCACGCTTTGGCGCGGGCCGAAATTGACCATGTCCAGGGCGCCCACGCTCACCACCGCCGGGACATCGTGCAGGGCCACTGCGTCGAAGCGCCCGGGCGCGGCCGGGAAGATCCCCCCCAGTAACGCATCCGCTACCTCGGTGGTGGTCAGATCCATCAGGGCCCGGAAGCTGCCCTGCGCGGCCAGCTCCTCCATGGCCTCGCCTCCCGTGCCTACCGCGTGGAAGACCACGCCTTCCCAGCCCTTGGCCTCCAGCCCCATGCGCACCATATCCACGCATGGAGTGGTGACGCCGAACATGGTGAGTCCCACCGCCGGAACCGACCCCTTGGCGGCCGCGCCCACGCGCGCCATCCCGGAAACGGCGTAGGCCGCGTTGCGCAAAACCTGGCGCGAAAGGAAGTTCAATCCGGCGATATCGGAAACCGGGAATACCATGGTCAGATCGGAAGTGCCCACGTAGGGCCGGGTATCCCCGCTGGCCAAGGTCGAGACCATCATCTTGGGAATGCCAAGAGGCAGCGACCGCAAGGCCGGAGCGATCAGGGACGTGCCTTCGCTGCCGCCCAGGCCCACCGCGCCCTGCAAACGGCCCGCCGCCAGTTCCGCCAGCAGAAACCGCTTCAGCGCTTCGCTCATGGCGTGGATGGCCGCCTCGCGTCCCTGCTCCGCGAAAACGCCGCTCCGGCCGCCGGGATGGTTTTCGGCCACCTGTTCGCGGCCCACGTCGGGCACGATTTGCGGCACTCCCTTGAGGCTCACATCCACCAGCACCGCTTCCGAGCCTGCCTCGCGCGCGGCCGCCCCCAGAAAAGCCAGCTCGCGCCCTTTGCTGTCCAGGGTTGCGATGGCATATACGCGCGGCGGCTTCATTCCGCATCCAGCCATGCGTAGAAGGTTTTCCGCGTTACGCCCAGGGCGGCGGCGGCCCGGCTCTTGTTGCCGCCATGGGCGGACAAGGCCTGGCGCGCGGCGCGCATGCGCTCCCCGCGGCCGCCTCCGGAGGATACCCCCGGCGCCGGCTCCGCAGAATGCGGAAGCGCCGGGCCCATGGCTGCGGCGGAAGCCAGCGGCGCGGCATGCGCGTTGGCCGCGCCGGGAGCCGCATGGGCCTGATTGGGGGCCAACGGCGCCATACGCGCGGGCTGCGCCAAGGGAGCGAATTCCTTCCCTTCCAACAGCAGTCCGTCTTCCAGCAATGCCGCCTGGGTGAGCGCATGCTGCAATTCGCGCACGTTGCCGGGCCAATAATGGCGGCGCATGCGCGCCAGGAAGCGCGAAGAGACCCCGGAGATGCGCCTTCCCAACTGCACCTGCAAGCGGGCCAGGGTGTCCTCGATGAGCAAAGGGAGATCGTCCAGGCGATCGCGGAGAGCGGGTACCGCCAATGTTACGTTGTTGAGGCGATGGTAGAGATCGGCGCGGAAGCGCCCCAACTCCACCAGGCGGGTGAGGCTCTGGTTGGAAGCCGCCACGATGCGCACGTCCACGGGGATGGGCCGTTCGCCGCCCACGCGCATGATCTCGCGCTGCTGCAGGGCTCGCAAGAGCGCCACCTGGCCATGGGCCGAGAGGTCCGCTATCTCGTCCAGGAAAAGCGTGCCATGCTGGGCCAGCTCGAACTTCCCCAGGCGCTTGCGATCCGCGCCCGTAAAAGATCCCTTCTCATGGCCGAACAATTCGCTTTCCAAAAGGCTGTCGGGCATGGCACCGCAATTCACGGTGACGAAAGGATGCGCCGCGCGCCGGTTGTGCTGGTGAAGTTGGATAGCCACCAATTCCTTGCCCACGCCGGACTCGCCTTCCACGTAAACGTTCACGTCGAAGGGAGCCACCTTGCGGAGGGTCTGGAAAAGCTTCTCCATGGCCGGGCTCTGCCCCAGGATGGGACCCAATCCCGGCGCGCGGCGCTTGCCGTCCTTGGGCGGCGCCGCCGCCGAAGGCTTCCAGGTCTGGAGGATCACGCTCTTAAACCGGCGCACCGTGCTGTCCAGGATGCCGCCCACCGGCAAGCGCTCGAATACCGATCCGCCCGCGAACCCGTCCAAGGGACAATAACGCAGCAGCTCCTCCAGATCGTCCGGCTCCGTGACCGCGCCGCCGAAGGCCAGGCAGCTGGGGTTTCGATCGCCCGATTTGGCCGCGTCCAGCATGGCCCGCAGCGCGCTCTGGTTAAGTTGTAGCATGTCCCGCGTGGCATGCACGTCCTCCGGCTGGCGCGTGAGGCCCAGATGCAGGATCAGGGTATCCACTCCCGCTTCCGCGAAGGCGCGCGCCTCATCCGGCGTGAATACGAATCCGAAGGTGGCGAAGCCGGCGGCATGGGCCGCCTTGAGGAGGGCGATCTCGCTTTCCACCCCGCGGCCGCGGCGCTCCCAGGCCGCGCGCAGGGAACCGTCCAGGAATCCGGCCGCGGGCCAATTGCATACCCCCGTAACACCCAGGGAACGGTACTCGGCGAACAGGCGGGGCAACGGCAAATCCGCATCCCCGCCTTGGGCCCCGGCCACCACCGGCAGGCCTTTGCATACCGGCAGGATGTGCTCGCCTAAGAGGCTGAGGGTTTGCGCATTGGCATTCCCGAAAGGCAGGAAGGACGGCAAGGAACCCTGGCCCATGTTGCGGTACACCCCTGCGTTGAGGGCGAACAGGAAATCCGCGCCGGCTTCCGCCGCGCTGCGCGCCACCTGTCCGGAGCCGGCCACCACGGCCAGCACAGGTCGGCGATTAGGGTTGTTTAGTTGTGTATAGCCGCTATCCATATCTGGATACTCAAGGTACGGTTGGATTCCGGTTCGCGCCCTGGATTCCCGTAGGCCTTTGGAAAATGACACCGTTTTCAGGAAGATTGGCCCAGAACCGGAGCGGGAAATACCCGCAACTTCCCGGCACGGCTCTCGCTTGGCTTGGTCTAATCGCATTGCGCGGAGCGCATAGAGCGCGGTTTTGGACGGATGACGGGAAAAGGGAGCCGGTTATGGGTAGTCGTGTTCGAGTCGGAATCGTGGGTCTGGGGTTCGGGTCCGAGTTCATTCCCATCTATCAGAACCACCCGGACGCGGAAATGGCCGCCTTGAGCCAGCGCAACACGGAGTCCTTGCAGGCCATCGGGAACGCCTTCGGCGTCAAGAAGCTCTACACCCGGTACCAAGACATGGTCGCCGATCCGGAACTGGACGCCATCCATATCAATACCCCCATCCCCGACCATGCCGCTATGACCCTGCTGGCCCTGAAGGCCGGCAAGCACGTGGCCTGCACCGTGCCCATGGCCACCAAGGTCGAGGATTGCAAGGCCATCGTGGCCGCTGCGCGCAAGGCCCGGCGCAATTACATGATGATGGAAACCACCGTCTATACGCGCGAATTCCTGTTCGTCAAACGCCTGTTCGATCAAGGCGAACTGGGACGCCTGCAATTCCTGCGCGGCGCGCACCAACAGGAGATGGCCGGCTGGCCCGGTTATTGGGAAGGCCTGCCCCCCATGCATTACGCCACCCATGCCGTGGGTCCCTTGCTGTCCCTGGCCGGCAAGCGCGCCGAATGGGTGAGCTGCCTGGGCTCCGGCCAGATCGCCGCCAACCTGGCCGCCAAATACGGTTCGCCTTTCGCAGTGGAAACGGCGCTCATCCGCCTCAAGGATTCCAACCTCGCCGCGGAGATCACGCGCTCCCTCTTTGAAACCGCGCGCGAATACGTGGAAAGCTTCGACGTGTACGGCGATCGCATGACGTTCGAGTGGCAGCAGACCGAGAAGGAAAAGCCCGTGCTCTTCCGCGGCGAAAAGGCCGAACGCATCGAAGTGCCGGACTTCGCGCATCTCCTCCCGGAAGGCATCCGCAGGTACACCACCAAGGGCGTGTACGATGAAAGCAACAACCACCTTTCCTTCAAGCAGGGCAGCGGCCACGGCGGATCGCATCCGCACCTGACGCATGAGTTCATCCGCAGCATCGTGGAGAACCGCGCCAGCGCCATCGACGAGGCCACCTCGGCCAATTGGACCAGCGTAGGCTTGTGCGCGCATGAATCCGCTATGAAAGGCGGGGAACGCGTGGACATTCCGGATTTCGACGCGGATTGAAAGCCGTGGCAGACCTGCGGCTTTCCATCGCAGTCTGCCTCTCAGCGGCCGCCCTGCTTACGGAAACGGCGCAAGCCGCCGCTACCGCCCTTCCCGTCGAGGCCAACGGGATCCCGGCCAACCGCATCTCCATGGTCTATGTCTCGGAAGGATTCCGGAGCGCGGAAATGCCGGCCTTCGCCGCCACGGTGGACAAGGCCGTCCGCTACCGGGACACGGCCGCCATGGCGGAACCCTATCGGCGCTATCGGCACTTCTTCAATTCCTACCGCATCGAGCTCCCCAGTCCGGTTTCCGGCATCACGCATCCCGGTGAGCCCGCCAAGAATACGCCCCTCAATGGGCAGGCCGATTCCGATCGCCTGGGCACGGTGGATGCGGGCAAACTCACGGCAGCCGTGCAAGCGGGCATGGCGGGCCTGGGGGCGAAAAAGACCTGGCATTACGCCGTGCTCAACGATCCCGGCTATTTCAATTCCGGAGGATCCAACACCTGCGTTTTCTCCATGAATTATTGGGGCGAAATCGCGCTCCATGAAGGCGGCCACGCCTTCCACAATCTGGCCGACGAATACGGCGGCACCGGCACCGCGCCCGCCGGGGAACCGCGCGAAGTCAACGTCACGGCCGATCCCGCGGGAAAGAAATGGTCCGCATGGGTGGGTTATAACCAACCCGGCGTGGGCGAAAACAAACCCTTTGAAGG
Organism: Fibrobacteria bacterium; assembly: GCA_025360005.1. Classification (GTDB taxonomy): domain Bacteria; phylum Fibrobacterota; class Fibrobacteria; order UBA11236; family UBA11236; genus Chersky-265. The sequence continues at coordinate 39,501 of JANYDA010000059.1, read as the reverse complement.
CGGCCGCTATTTCGACAAAGGGATTTACCGGCCCAGCCAGAACAGCAAGATGAACATCACCTCCCAAGGCCGGCCCGCGGCCTACAACATCATCAGCATCGAGAAGATCCTGCAAGACATCTACGCGGTGGTGAAACCCCTGGATGCCTTCCGCGATACGGCCCTGGTTCTGGACGATCCGGACAGCCTTTGGGTCAAGACCGTGGATCCGCAAGTGCTCTGGGTGGATTGGTCCGTGGACGGCAAACTTCAAAATACGAACGGCGGCGAAGCCTTGCGTCTTGGTTCGCTATCCGATTTGGCGCCGGGCGCGCACCGGATCAAGGCTCATGCGTACGATGAAGTGGTGCTGCATAGCGGGAGCGGCAATGCCACGCCCCATCCCTTGGACTGGGCGCGCAGCGGATTGGCCGCCCTGCAACAGGACGTGGAATGGACGGTGCGCATCACCCGTCCGCTCGCCTTGCTGAATCCCATCGCACCAGTATGGAAACGCGGCAAGCTTGAAAACGGATCCGGCATGGGCATTATCTACTCGGGTTCCCGCGGGGCCGATAAGGCTTATAGCGCGGACGGCCGGACCCTCCTAAACCTCCCTTAAACCATACCGCCCGCGCAACAGCGTGCGCATGGCCTCCGCGTCGTGCGGCGCTATCCATTTCCCGGGTGGAAAAACATTCTCAGCGGATGCGAGTACGCTGCTACGAGCTCAAACATTGGGGAGGAGGCTCGGCGCGGGCCGTTCGTCGAGGGTGGGGCTCAAGCGAACATGGTGGAGTGACCCGCGCCGAGTTTACTTAAGAGGTAACTCGGAAGTTAAACATGGGTATTGCAAAAGCCATGCCGCAGATGGGCTTCGCCTGCGATGGCGTTTTCGGTCTTTAATTGGCTTTTTCCCTCGATACGATGCGGGATTGGATAGTCCCCTTGCTCCTTCGTAAGCCGGTATACACTTTATTTCCTCCTTCCGATACAAACCGGCCGAGGCGTATATCGGTCGCCGTGTCTGGATGGGCGCGGATGCGAACGGCCCGGCGACATACCCTGGAGCCCTACGGACATAGTCTTTCCAGGCGGGGGGTTCACCGGCTTTAAGGGATTCACACCAGAATCCGAGGTGCTGGGACGGCTGGGATCCGCTGCGGAAATTTTCACGATTGCGGATGGGTCTTTCAAAACCGGTCGGATAGCAGCGCATACCTGGTATACAGAATTGTGTATTCCCATTGCGGGCGCGGTTTCCCCCGGCTCGGCAAGCCATCCTCAATAGTGGAGTTTGATGGGGATTCCCGGCTGTTTTAATCCGTTTCCCGTCGGCCGGGCGCGCTGGTGAAGGCGGACGACTACCGGCATAGTTTTCGCTCATCCCTCCTTCGTGGGTTGAAATCGCCTCTTCCTTGTCCCATTGCTTATTGCCTGATCGGAACCTGATTGAACGCGATCGAAGGCTGCGGTATTTTCCTAGAAAGGTTCAGAATGAATACGAGATCTACGCGCTGGACGGTTGGGCTGGCAAGCATGGGGATGGCGCTCTCGCTCGCCTCCGCCGAACTGGTCCGGAACCCCACCGCCGTGGGCACCAGCATCGATGTCGGCCAGATCGTGAAAGGCACCCTTTACGACGGATCGAATACGGAGGGTTCCTTTAAGGGCGATCGCCAAGTCATTACCCGCACCGGCGTTTATCTCACCGAGTCCGGCATTTACAATAAACGTCTGACCATCAATCTCACTATCGGCGGCCTGTTCTGGTTCTCCCTGCCGGAAACCAAATCCTTCCAGACGCGGCGCATCCAATTCGGCCCCGGCGTAGGCCAGGCGCAGGGCGTGTACGCATTCGGCGACGCCGACAATCCCGCCGCCAAGTTGCAGTTCGGACTTTTCCCGCACAAGTATTCGGATTCCAAGAACCTTGGGGAATATCTCTTCCGCAGCGGCACCTATCCCGGCGTGATCACCACCGGGGGCTGGTCGTACTTGAATTCCGCAGCCTACCTGGCGCAAGGCGTACGGTTAACAGTGCCCATGCTGGGCGGCAAGCTCACCAACGATCTGATGTTCTACATGGAACGGGACATCGAACCCGCGCATGACATTTCGCCTGCCTATATCCTGAAAGTGAATCCCACCTCTTTCCTGGAATTCAGCGGCGGCGCGGTGTGGTCGCACGGCATTTCGCTGGACTCCAAACGCCTTTCGCCGGAAGTGAACGAGAACGCCTACAGCAAGATCACCAACAAGCCCATCACGGGCGCGGTGGACTCGGCCACCGTCAATACGCCTCCCGATCAATTGGGCTATTACACCTTTGAAGGCGTGAAGCTGATGGGAACGGCCTCGCTGGACTTCGGGGCCATGCTGTCGTCGGATCGCGTCCATCCCGGAGACTTCAAGCTGTACTCGGAAATCGCCTTGCTCGGCGTGAAGGACCAGCCTTTCTACTATGAGAAGAAATCCGAGCGCATGCCCTTGATGGTGGGCGTGAACATCCCCACTTTCGGCCTTTTGGACATGCTCAGCTTTGAATTGGAGCGTTACAAGTCGCCGTTCCCCAACACCAACGGCAGCGTGCTGCAAGGCCAGCTTCCCATCCCCATCAACAACGGCGAAAACCCCTACGTCTACGATCCCACCGATCCGCGCTACAACGATGCGACCAATCCGGAATACGGGAAGGATCCCTTCAACATGACGCGGGCCGAGCTGGAAAAGAAGATGAAGCAGGACGATTGGAAATGGTCCGTGTACGCGCGACGCACAATCAGCAAGGGCGTAAGCGTTTACGGCCAAGCCGCCAGCGATCATCTGCGGCATTTCAATTTCACCGCTACTCCCGCGGCCCTGCCCGCATCCTCGCGCCCGGGGCAATGGTATTACGTCCTCCGGCTGGAATTCGGGATCTAAGGGGCCGGGGATGCGAATCAAAACGGCAGTAAACCACCGGCCCCCCGGCGTCTTGCGATGCGCGGCGGCTTTGGCCCTGGCACCCTTGCTCGCCTTCGCGGATCTGGAAGTACGTCCCAAGGAAATGGGCGCGTCCATCGACTTCGGGCAAATCAAGAGCGGGCAACTGGGCGGCGAAAGCGCCCGCAACCAAGTCCTGACTCGCACGGGCGTGTACCTCACCGGCTCCGGCGTGTACGATAAGAAGTTGGACATCCGCGTGACGGTGGGAGGCCTGTTCTGGTACCCGCTGCCGGAATTCGCCACACCGGAGCGCATCGTCCGTTTCGGTCCCGGCGTGGGCCAGGCCCAGGCCATCTGGTCGTTCGGCGATCCGGCTGCGCCCTCGTCCAAATTGCGGCTGGGATTGTTCTCCGACAAATACAATCCGGACGCGAAGAACCTGGGCGAATACCTCTACCGCAGCGGCACCTATCCGGGAGCGCTGTGGACGGGCGGTTGGTCTTACCTCAACTCCGCTTCCTACATGGCGGAAGGCGCGGCCTGGAACATCCCCACCCTGGACGGGAGGCTCACGCATGACTTCACCTTGTTCATGGAACGGGATATCGAGCCGACCAACGATCTGTCGCCGGGCTACATGGTGACCTACCAGCCCACCGCGGCTTTTGAAATCGGCGCGGGCGTGGTGTGGTCGCACGCCATCTCCCTGAACTCGGATCGACTGGCCCCGCAGGATCGCAAGAACGCGTACGACAAGAACACCAAGCTGCCGCTATCCCTGGCGGAACGGGCCAAGCCCGGCTACGCGGCCACCGATCCCGCCATCGTGGAAGCCACCGTGCCCGATCCCGTGAACGGCGGGACCATGCCCAATCCCCTGCTGGGGCAGCCCGTGCCCGGCCGCACCAGCGACGTAGTGTACGTGACCCGCGATCAGAACGGGGTGCCCAATGATCAGCTGGGCTATTATACCTTCCGCGGCTTCAAGACCATGGCCAGGGCCTCGCTGGACATCGGGGCTTTGCTTGGCATAGGCTCAATCGGCCCGGACGACTTCAAGCTGTACGGGGAAATCGCGCTGCTGGGCGTGCAGGATCAACCGTATTACTATGATCACAAGAGCGAACGCATGCCCATCATGGCAGGCATCAATATCCCCACCTTCGGCCTGCTCAACAGCTTGTCAGCGGAGGTGGAATACCATAAATCCCGCTTCCAGAATTCCGTGGGCCTGCTCTACGATCGCGAGTTGCCTTTGCCGCTGGCGAGCGAAGCGGAGGATCCGCTGGCGTATACCGATTCGGCCGTGGCCGCCCACGCGGGCTCCTTCGCCAAGGACGATTGGCATTGGTCCGTAAACGCGCAGCGCAAGCTCACGGAAGGCGTCACCTTGTCGGCGCAGGTGGCCAGCGATCATCTCCGCCATTTCGGTTCGGAAGTGAAACCCACCAGCAGCCCCGCCACCATCAGGCCGCAGGATTGGTACTATGTGTTGCGCCTGGAATTCGGTTTGTTTTGACATTCGCCATTAGCCAAGTATGAAAAGCAGAAGTTCGACACATCAAATAGGCGGTCATATGAAATACGCTCCTCAACCCTCGGCCGGAAAAAGAACGGGGGCGGCGCTGGGCCTGGCGGCCAGCCTGTTGTTGGGGGCCTGGCAATCGGCTTCCGCGCAGATGGATACGCCCCGCAATCCCAATGCGGAATACCAGAAGAACCCCAACGCGCACGTCAAGCACGTGCTGCTCTACAATTTCACCTTGGGCGGCCATAGCAAAACCCCCATCCTCAACGCCATGCGCAGGCTGGCCACCAAGTACGGGTTCCAATTGGACGTGGGCGGCACCGACAATTACATCACCGCCGCCACCCTGGCGGGCGTGGACGTGGCCGTATTCTCCAACGGGGACGGGGACGTGCTGGCGAACGCCACCTCGCTGGCCGCGGTCAAGAATTTCGTGCAGGTCCAAGGCAAAGGCCTTTTCCAAACCCATGCCGCCGCGGCCTATATCCCCTGCCCCACCTCCGGCGAAGAGAATCTGAACGATCCCAATTGCAAATGGCTGGCGCGCGTGCTGGTGCGCCAATACCTGCATCATAATCCGGATCCCACCAACGCCACCATCTACGCGGATTCGGTGCTGCAGGGCGCCATCCCGCCCCGATCCTTCGCCGGCTCTCCGGCCGCCACCCAGAACCACGGCCGCAAGAATCCGGAAACCATCAACATCTTCCGCAACCTGCCCAAGAACGGGCTGGGCACCAATGTGAATACGGAATTCATGTGGGAACAGCTGGGTTGCGAATGGTACAACTACCGCGGCAACCCCCGCCAGCAGGGCGCGCAGACCTTCGACGGCGTGGCCTTCGGCCCCATCAACATCCTCATGTCCCTGGACGAATCCAGCTACGCGGCGACCGATCCCAAAATGGGAGATCATCCCATGTCCTGGGCGCGCAAAGTGGGCAATGGCCTCACCGCCTATATGAACGCCGGCCATAGCGACGTCTATACGCGCGCCCGCGGCACCGTCCGCGACAGCATCATCGAGAAAATCGACTGGAACATGATGCGCTATCTGGCCCGCGATTTCATGGGTTGCATGGATGCCAATTCCCCGAAATACAATCCGGACGCATCCGTAACCCTGCTGACTCCGGGATTCGACGAGGCCGCGCCGTGCGGGACCGTTTCCAACTTGAACCTCATCAAGGGTTCCGCCTCCGCGCAAATCTCCTTCGGGCAGCAGGGCGTGGTCATCCCCACCATCGAGCGCGGCTTCTACCGCATCGTGGCGAGCAACGCCCGGGGGCAACACGTGTTCTCGGCCACCATCCCGGGCGGACCCGGGCAGAACATCACCGCCCTGGAGAACAAGAAGGGGGCCTATTTCATCGAGGTGAACTCCCCCAAAACGGGCAAGTCCGTGACCAAGGTTGAGCTGAAGTAACGTCCAGGTTACCTAGGCGGAGCCGGCCTTCCGCCGCTTCCTATTCCGCCTTCCCGCCCAGCCGCATCAGCTGGGCGGAAGCCACCGACAATAGGCAATAGCCCAGGAAGCACCAGAACCCGTCTTCCAGTTTGGCCGTAACGCCTTCGGCCGCACCCGTGGCCAGGAAGGCCAGGAAAACCCCCATCACGAACACGTCCGCCATGGACCATTTCCCGATGGCGCTGACGAAGCGGTAGAGCTGCATCCGGTAGGGCGCCTTTTCCCAGGCCAGCGCATAGAGGAGAATGAGCCCCTTGGCCAAGGGGATGGCCACGCTGAAGAGCAGGATGAGACCCGCAACCAGCGTGTTTCCCGTATCGTACAAGTTACGGATGGTGCCGATGATGCTGCGGGTCTGGTGGTAGATGGCCATCTTCCCCAGGAACGGAAGCACCGGCGAGATATCCAGGGTGAGCGCCGGCCGGTACAGGCCCGGTACCAGACAGACGAATGAGGCGAGGATGAGCAACAGCGCGATGGCATTGGCCGGCTTGGAACGCATGGGTCCCAAATTAGCTAATCTTTGGCGAGGAGGTAGTGCCCATGCAACCCAAGACCCTGGTCACCTGTTCGGTATGCAAACGCCAATGGCCGCGCGGCAAATGCGTTCCCGCCAAGTCGCTGCGCCCCGCCTTGGGCGATCGATTGCGGCAAAGCCGGCCCGACCTGGATCCGGAAGGCTTCATCTGCCTGGAAGACCTGGACCGGGAGCGCGCGGAATACGTGCAGCGCATGCTCGGATCGGAAAAGCGGGAATTGACTAAGCTGGAAGCGGATGTGTCGCGCGCCTTCAAGGACGAGGAGATCATCACCAACCAACTGCTTTCGGAAAGCCAGGCGCCGGATACCCTGGGCCAGCGCATGGCGGACCGGGTGGCGCGCTTTGGCGGGAGCTGGACCTTTCTGATGAGCTTCGCCGGGTTCCTGGCGCTTTGGATAATCTTCAACGTGGCGATGGCCTTGGTGCTGCGCAGCCAACCCTTCGATCCTTATCCTTTCATACTGCTGAACCTGGTGTTGTCCTGCCTGGCTTCCGTGCAGGCGCCCATTATCATGATGAGCCAGAACCGCCAGGAAGCGCGCGACAGGCAGCGGGCGGAAAACGACTACAAGGTGAACCTGAAGGCCGAACTGGAGATCCGCGATCTGCACGAGAAGTTCGACCATCTGATCGAGCACCAATGGCAATACCTGATGGAGATCCAGCAGGTACAGGTGGAATTGCTGGAGGATTTGGCCGCGAGGCGGGCCAAGCCATGATCGCCAAACGGGGCGCCGGCGGCGAAGCGCCGGACTACGGCGTATGCGGGGCGGGAGCGGAAGTCAGCGCACACCCAACTGCCGCATCTCCGTGACCGAGGATACGGATACGTTCAGATCCCGCAACAGACCGTCGTTGATGCCGTAGATCCAGCCGTGCACGGTGATCTCCTGCCCCTGGTTCCACGCATCCTGCACGATGGTGGTGTTGCACACGTTGAATACCTGGCTGGCCACGTTGATCTCGCAGAGGCGGTTGATGCGCTCGGTGGGATCCTTGATGGCGTTCATCTCCTTTTCGTACAAGTAGTAGATTTCGCGCACGTTGCGCAGCCAATTGTCGATGAGGCCGTGCGGGCGCTCCTCGATGGAGGCGGAGATGCCGCCGCAACCGTAGTGGCCGCAGACGATGATATGCTTGATCTTGAGGATGTCGATGGCGTATTGCATTACGGAAAGGCAATTCATGTCCGTGTGCACCACCAGGTTGGCCACGTTGCGGTGCACGAAAAGTTCGCCGGGCAACAGCCCCACGATTTCGTTGGCGGGCACGCGGCTGTCCGAGCAGCCTATCCACAGGTACTTGGGCGATTGCTGGATGGACAACTTCTCGAAGAAATGCGCGTCCCTTTTGAGGATGTCCTTGGCCCAATGGCGGTTGTTCTCGAAAAGCGGATTCAGGTTTTCCATATCCGGAAAGATTAATAAAATCCGGCTCGCTCCCCTGCGCGCGCGCGCGTCGGCGCGAACTTATTTAGTTTTTTACCATGGAAGCCGCCATCTTCTGCGAGAATCTGGAAAAAACCTACCGTAGCGGGACCAAGGGAGCTAAGGGAATTAAGGGAATCAAGGCCCTGGCCGGCGTCTCCTTTTCCGTCCGGCCCGGGGAGATCTTCGGATTGCTGGGCCCCAACGGGGCGGGCAAAAGCACCACCGTGCGAATCCTAGCCACCCTGACCCGCCCGGACGGGGGCACGGCCTCCGTGGCCGGTTGCGATGTGATGGAGGATCCGGTGGGCGTGCGCCTGCGCATCGGGTTCGTGGCCCAGGCCTCCGGCGTGGATAAATGGGGCACCGGCCGCGAAAACCTGACCTTGCAGGCGCACCTGATGCGCGTGCCGCCCGCGGAAGTGCCGGCGCGCGTCAAATCCCTGTTGGACCGGGTGAACCTTACCGAGGCCGCCGATCGAGTGGTCAAGACCTATTCCGGCGGCATGAAGCGGCGCCTGGATCTGGCCATGGGATTGGTCAACGAGCCGTCCGTACTGTTCCTGGACGAGCCCACCACCGGCCTGGATCCGGAAACCCGCGCCGCCCTGTGGCAGGATCTGAAACGCCTGCGGCAAGAGCGAAACCTGGCCGTCCTGCTTACCACGCATTACCTGGAGGAGGCCGATCAGCTGTGCGATCGGCTCGCCATAGTCGATCACGGCAAGGTGGTGGTGGAAGGCACGCCGGCGGAATTGAAGGCCCGTATCAGCGGTGATACGGTGGCGCTGGACCTGGGCGATGCGGGCGACGCCGCGCGCATGGCCGCCTTGATCGCCCCCCTGCCTGGGGTGTTGCAGGCCACTGCGGAGGAAACGCGGGTAACGGCGCGCGTGCAGCAGGGCGCTACCGCCATGCCCGCCCTCATTACCGCGGTAGAGCGCGCGGGAGTAACGGTCCGGTCTTCAACCATGAGCCGCCCTTCCCTGGACGACGTCTACCTCTACCATACCGGCCGCCGCTTCCACGGCGAAGGCGGTTCGCAAGTCCGGGATCACGCCGCCGGGCAGCTTCCCGATCCTCTTGCCGAGCCCAAGAGCGCGGACAAGCCTGCGGGTAAAAAGGGCGCGGAGGCCCGGCAATGAACACCTACTTCACCGATACCGGCTACCTGCTCTTGCGCCATCTGCGCACCACCATGCGCATCCCCATCTGGATCGCCGTCACCCTGATCCAGCCCGTCATCTGGCTCACCATCTACGGCCAGCTCTTCCGCCGCGTGGTGGAGATCCCGGGCTTCGGCGCGGATTCGTACATCCAATTCCTCACTCCCGGCGTGGTGATCATGACGGCCTTGTTCGGCTCCGCTTGGTCCGGCATGGGCATCATCGAGGACCTTTCGGAAGGTGTCATGGACCGGATGCTGGCCACGCCGGTCAACCGCGCCGCCATCATCTCCGCGCGCGTGCTGCATGCGGCCCTCACCGTTACGGTGCAATCCGTCATCATCCTCCTGTTCGGCATGCTGCTGGGCGCGCGCGTGGCGGGCGGCATCCCCGGCTTCCTGGCCATCCTGCTGCTCGGCTCCACGCTGGGCGCGGGCATGTCGGCCCTTTCCAACGGCCTGGCCCTGGTCACGCGCCGCGAGGAAACCCTGATAGCGGTGGTGAACTTCTTCGGCCTGCCCCTGACCTTCCTCTCCACCGCATTCATGGCCGCGGATCTGATGCCGGGTTGGATCCGGACGCTGGCGCGCGCCAATCCCGTGAACTGGGCCGTGATCGCGTCGCGGGATGCCATGCTGGGGCGGAACTGGGGCGGCATAGCCGGGTCGGCTGCCATGCTGGCGGGATTCGTGTTGGCCGCGGTATGGGTTTCCACCCAGGCCTTCAAGGCTTATCGGCGATCCTCGTAACGGTTCTCCGGAAGATCCCGGGGGCAACGGCCCCGGCAATCCGCCGGACGCGCCGTTCCGGATTATCCGCGTGCGATCCCATGCTCGGCCGACAGTCCCCGGCTCCCGCCCAACTTGAAACGGATTTTCTCGAACAACCCTTCGGGCGTGAAGGGTTTCTGGATAAAATCGTCCCCCATGCCGGCGCCGGCGCCGGTCAAGGTATGGTCCTCGGTATATCCGGACATGAACAGGATGCGGGTATCCGGATTCAATTCGCCGAACAGCTGCGCCAGGCGGCGTCCGTTCATGCCCGGCATTACCATGTCCGTTAACAGGAGCGCGATGGGCCGCGGGAAGGCGCGGGCGGCTTCCATGGCCTCTTCGCCGGACTTGGCCGCCAGCACTTCATAGCCCTTTTGTTCCAGGATCCGTTTTACGAAAGCCAGGACCGCGCTTTCATCCTCCACCAGGAAGATGACCTCGCCTTTGCCGGCGGTAACGGCCGCGCCGGCTGGGACGGCGGTCGGCACATCGGCGGCCTCCGCGGCAGGCTGCAGGGCGGGCAGGAAGATGCGGAAGCGCGTGCCGCCGCCTTCCTGGCTGGTAACCGTAACGCTACCCCCGCTTTGCTTGGCGATCCCGTAAACGCTGGAGAGGCCCAGGCCGGTTCCCTTGCCCACGTCCTTGGTGGTGAAGAACGGCTCGAAAGCCCGCGCCAGCACCTCCTTGCTCATGCCAATCCCGTTGTCGGCCACCTCGAGAACGGCGTAGGACCCCGGAGGCGAATCCAGGTGCTGGGCCGCGTATTCAGGATCCACCCAAACGTTCCCGGTGGCCAGGGTCAGAGTGCCGCCATGCGGCATCGCGTCCCGCGCGTTCACCGCCAGATTGAGAAGGATCTGCCCCACCTGGCCGGGATCGACCTTCACCAGGATCAGGTCCGGCGCCAATGCGGATTTCAATTCGATATGTTCTCCGATGAGGCGCAGCAGGATTTTCTGGATATCCCGGATGACTTCGTTCAGGTTGACCTGCTTGGGTTGCATCATCTGCTTGCGGCTATAAGCCAGCAGTTGCCGCGTGAGCGTGGCCGCGCGCTCGCCCCCGTTCCGGATTTCGCGCAGGTAATCGTGCAGGGTCCCCTCGCCCACCATGGCCAAGGCGAGATCGCCGTAGCCATTGATGGCGGTGAGAAGATTATTGAAATCATGCGCGATGCCGCCCGCCAGCTTGCCGATGGCTTCCATCTTCTGGGCCTGCCGCAAATGTTCTTCCGTTTCCCGCAATTGCGACAGGTTGCGGGTGACGATGGCCAGGCCGGCGCTTTCGCTGTCGCCCCGATCCCTGAACTGGAAGGTATTGCACCATACCGGTATGGGCTTGCCGGCGCCGGAATGGCGCAAATGGATTTCACCTTCCCAGCGTCCCTGCTTCTGCACCAGCGAAAGGATGCGCCCCGCGAGCGGAACGTCTTCGGGAATCACCAGGCCCAGCAGGGGCGTGCCCTCCGCGGGATCCACATCGGCTATCCCTATCATACGCCTGCCGGCCTCGTTGATATAGGTGAGGCGGCCCTGGAGATTGCCCAGCCCCACGAAATCGGAACTCTGCTCCACCAGGGCCAGGAACTTATGCGTCTCCTTTTCGGCCGCTTGGGCCACTTGGCGCGCCCGCACCTGTTCCGTCACCTCGAAAGCGTAGACCACGATGCCGCTGACGGCGCCTTCGCCCACCCGCATGGGCTGGAAGGCGAAATTGAAAAACCGTTCCTCGATTGCGCCCTGGCCCCAATCCAGCGCGATGGGGTATTCCTTCCCCAGGTAAGGGGCGCCCCGATAAACGCCGTCCAGGATCAGGTGTATGGCCGGGTCTAGCCGGGGAACCGCGGCGCGCAGCGCTTTCCCCAGCAAGGCATTGCCGTAGAACAATTGCTGGAAGGGCGGATTGACGAACTCGAAGACGTGCTCCGGCCCCGCCAGGATGCAGATGGGAGCGGGCGCATCCATGAACAAGGTGTTCAATCGGTTGCGTTGCTCCTCCGCTTCCGCGCGGGCCCGCCTTTCCCGCGCCCTCAGCTCCGCTATTTCCAGGCGGGCCGCAACGCGCGCCAGCAGTTCGCGGCTGGAGAACGGTTTGACGAGGTAGTCGTCGGCGCCGGCCTCGATGCCCTCCAGGGTGGCCTCTTCCCCGGCCCGGGCGGAGAGCAGAATAACGGGTAACGCCGCAGTTACCGGGTGGGAGCGGATTTCCTTGAGCACGCTGAATCCGTCCGCATGGGGCATCATCACGTCCGAAAGCAGCAGATCCGGCTGGTTGGCGCGGATGGCCTCCAGGGCCGCGCGGCCATCCTGGACCGCCTCTACTTGCCAGTAAGGCTTTAGCAACCGGATCAGGTATTCGCGCATGTCCGCGTTGTCCTCTGCGATCAGGATCCGGGGGGAGTAGGCGGGAGCGCCCTCCCCGTCCATGCCCGATGCCTGGGCATCCCCTTGGGCGGGCGGCGGCGATGCCGACCGGGCGGGAACCGCCTGCAACGCGGCCGCCAAGAAGGACCCGGCCTGCGTCCGCTCCGCATGGAGAAGCCGTACGTCCGCGGACGGGACGATCTTTTCCCGGGACAGGTGATCCTTGCCGGCGGGGATGGAGACGATGAAACGCGATCCCTTCCCGGGTTGGCTGTCCGCCCGCACTTCGCCGCCATGGATGCGCGCCAGATCCCGCGCCAGGGCCAAGCCGATGCCGGAACCTTCCTGCATTTTTGCCCGCGCGTCCCGGACGCGGTGGAACCGCTCGAAAATGCGCGGGAGATCTTCCCCGGAGATGCCGATTCCGGAATCGGTTACTTCGGTTTCGAACCGCCCATCCTTGAGCCGCAAGGTTATGGAGACTTTTCCGGCCAGCGTGAATTTGTAGGCGTTGGAAAGCAGGTTGAAGATGATCTTCTCCCACATCTCCGCGTCCACGTAGGCGTGCTCCGGAAGCGAAGGGCAGTCGATGGTGAATTCCAGGCCCGCCTTCTCCATGGCGGAGCGGAAAAGGCTGGCGAGATCGGAAGTCAGGGCGGCCAGATCCACGCGCGCAAACGCCGTCCGCGCGCGGCCCGATTCGATGCGGGAGAATTCCAGGATATTGTTGACCAGGGAAAGCAGGCGGACGCCGTTGCGTTGGATGAGCCGGATCCGTTCGCGCTGGACCTCCGCCAACGGATGGCTATCGTCCCGCAGGCTGTCATCCAGCGGTCCCAGCATCAAGGTGAGCGGCGTGCGCAACTCATGGCTCACGTTGCTGAAGAAATCGGTCTTGGCCTTGTCCAGGGCGGCGAGCGCTTCCGAACGCTTGCGTTCCTGATCGAAAGCCGCCACGTCGGCGAGCGTCGCCGCGATTTGTCCCGACACCAGTTCCAGGAACAGGAGATAATCCCCCTTGGGTTCCAGCCTGGGGCTCAGCCCCGCGATCAAAGCCCCGATGGGGGCCGTCGATCCCGGACGCGCGATGGGAAGGATCAACGCCGATCGGGGAGGCTCCTTCCAGGGGCCTGCGGGCATCTTGCCCGGAAACCCGGTGATGTCGAAAAGGATGGGGTTGCCCGTGGCCGCCAGCTCCCCCAACGGCCAGGCCGACGGATCCAAGGCGTAGGGAGCCATCGCCTCGCCCCCATCCACGCCCACGGCGCATTGCAAGCGGGCCTCCCCGCTTTTCTGGTCAAAAAGATAGATGAGGGCGAAGGGGATATCGTTGGGTTCGGTGGCCAGGATGCCCAGGGCGTTCTCGCAGGCCTGGGACATGCTCCGGCGCACGCCGTCCCGCGCCCCCAACTCGCTCAGGATCCTCAGGCGGCGATCGCTTAGAACGCGCTTGGTGTTTTCCGTGCACGCCACGAATACGCCGCCCACGCCTCCGCTCTCGTCCCGGATGGGAGAGAAGGCATAGGTGAAATAGCATTCTTCCAGGAACCCGTTGCGGTTCAATACCAGCAGCCCGTCTTCGATGAAGGTGCTTTCGCCCCTTTGCATGACGGCCTCGATCATGGGCTCTATCACGTCCCAGATTTCCGCCCAACCCTCGCGTCCGCATTGCCCCATGGCCAGGGGATGCTTGGTCCCGCCCAGGATGGGACGGTACCCGTCGTTGTAGAACTGGATCAGGTCCTTGCCCCACCATACGAAAATCGGATGCTTGGAGGTGAGCAGGATGGAAAGCACGGTGCGGAGGGATTGCGGCCAGCCTTCGCTGGGACCGAGCGGATTGCGGGACCAATCAATGGAGCGGATCAGGTTCCCCATCTCGCCGCCGCCGGTTAAGGCCCATGCATTCCGGGGTGATTCCGCTTGCGACGACGTGGCCATTCCGTGCCCTTGGCGACCGCCGGGAAGCCCCCGGCATATCGGGTTAATTTAAATCTTTCCCCTTGGCCCCCCTAGTTTCCCGATCGTTTCCGCCCGGCCCGCCCACCCCGAGCACCTTGACCAGAAAGGCCCAGCGATCCGCGGTCTCTTCGATCACCTTGGCGATGGGCTTGCCGCCGCCGTGGCCCGCCTTGGTCTCCACGCGGATCAGCCAAGGCCCCGCCGCCGCCGAACCCGGGACGCCGGCCTTCCCGGCGATTCCTTCCGGCCCCGCAGCCGCGGCCTGCAGGGCCGCCGCGAACTTGAAGCTGTGGGAAGGCACCACGCGATCATCGTGATCGGCGGTTGTGATCATGGTCGCGGGATAAGCCACACCGGGCTTGAGGTTGTGCAAGGGGGAATAGGCCAGCAGGACGCGGAAATCTTCCGGCTTGTCCGGGCTGCCGTAGTCCGATTCCCAGGCCCAGCCGATGGTGAACTTGTGGAAGCGCAGCATGTCCAGGACTCCCACCGAGGGCAGCACGGCGCCGAACAGATCCGGCCTTTGCACCATGCAGGCGGCCACCAGGAGCCCGCCGTTGCTGCCGCCCCCGATGGCCAGCCGCGCGGGCCGCGTGTACTTTTCCGCGATCAGCCACTCCCCCGCCGCGATGAAATCGTCGAAGCAGGTCTGTTTCTTCTCCTTGCTGCCGGCCCGGTGCCACTCTTCCCCGTACTCGCCGCCGCCGCGGATGTTGGCCACCGCCAGCACGCCGCCCAATTCCAGCCAGGGCAGGCTGCCCACCGAGAAGGAAGGCGTCAGGGAGATGTTGAAGCCGCCGTACCCGTACAGGTAAACCGGCGCGCTGCCGTCCCGCGCCAGCCCGCGCTTGTGGACAAGGAACATGGGGATGCGCGTCCCGTCCTTGCCGGCGTAGAACGCCTGGCTGGTCTCGAAACGATCCGCGTCGAAATCCAGCTTGGGCTGCCGGAAGAGAGTGGAAACCCCGTTGGAAAAATCATGCCGATACACGGTGGCCGGAAAGGTGAAGCCGGTGAAGGCGAAAAAAGTTTCCATGTCCCCGCGTTCGCCGGTAAAGCCGCTCACCGCGCCCAGGCCGGGCAAGGGGATTTCCCCCAAGGGTTCCCCCGTGAAGGAGAACATGCGCGCCACCGAATGGGCGTGGCGGAGATAGCAGGCCACCAGGCGGTTCCCCACCGCGGATACGTTTTCCAAGGTGTCTTCCGCTTGCGGCACCAGCGTCGGCCAATCCGCTTCCCGCGGCCGATCCAAATCCACGGCGATCACGCGCCCGCGCGGCGCATCCAGATCCGTCAGGAACCATAAGGTCCGGCCCGCATCGCCTACATGCGCGAACTTGGCCCGGAACTCCGCCACCAGCGGCCTGACTTCCGAAGCCGGGTCGCGCAGGTCCTTCCAGAACACCAGGTTCATGGGATCGGTGCCCTTCCATACGGAAAGGATCAAGGTATGCCCGTCCTCGCTCACCTCCGGCGTGAACCCCCATTCGCTTTGATCGGGCCGGTGGTAGATGAGCGCGTCCCTTTCCTGCGCCTCGCCCAGCCGGTGGAAATACAGCTTTTGGAACCGGTTCACTTCGTCCCGCTTGGCGGGGTCCCCGTCGAAGCGGCCGTAGAAGAATCCCGATCCGTCCTTGGCCCAAGCGGGCGCGGAGAATTTGATGCGATCGAGGCGCTCGGGGGAATCCGGCCCGCCGGCCACGGGACGTATCTTCCAGGTTTCCCAATCCGATCCGGAAGCGGAGGTGCCGTAGACCAACTGTTCCCCATCCTCGCTGAGGCCGAGCGTGGCCAGGGCCACCGTTCCGTCCGCGGAAAAAGCGTTGGGATCGATGAGCACGCGCGGCGCGTCTTCCAACCGGTCCATGGTGTACAACACGCTTTGGTTCTGCAGCCCGTCGTTCTTGAAGAAGAAGTAGCGCCCGCCTTTGCGGAACGGGGTGCCGTAACGCTCGTAATTCCACAGGCCGGTCAGCCGCTCCTTGAAGGCCGCGCGCTCGGGGATGGCATCAAGGAAGCTGAAAGTGACCCGGTTCTGCGCCTCCACCCAGTCGGCCGTTTCCGGCGCATCCAGATCCTCCAGCCAGCGATAGGGATCCTGGATGGTTACTCCGTGCAGGGTATCCACTTGATCGGACCTGCGGGAATGGGGATAGGCGTGGGGGTATATTTGCATCGGTCAAATATACCATAGCCGGCACGGGATTGCCCGGGCCGCGCGGATAGCCCGCGCCCCTCGCCCCGGTATCCGGAATCAGAAATTGAAGGTGGGCATGAAATACAGGAAGTAGCCCGCCTCCTTCTTGGTATCCTTGTTCAGCAACTTGGCCGCGGGCGCGCCCGTGAAGGCCTGGGAAGCCGCCGGCAATTTCCAAGCGCTGTTATCCGGGAGGAACAAACCCGCGCCCAGCACGATGTTGGACTTGGGGAACCAGGCCACATGGACTTCCGCGTCGAACTCCTGGCCATAAGGATCGTCCGCCCCCGAGGGGGCCGACTGCGGCATGAAGTAATGGTACTGGGGCTTGAAAGAGATGCGCGGGTTGCCGGTGGGACCGGGCAGGAAACCGAAGTCCCCGTCCGCCCGGTAATCGACCACGCCGTACTTGGGATTGGCTACGAAATAATCCATCCAGCCGTACAGGTTATGCGCGAAATAATAATTGGCGCGGTAGGTGTGGATCTCATCGTCGCCCGGGGTATCGTCGCCGCTCATCATGTCCACGCCCACGTTGGCCTTGTAGTTGCCCATCACCACGCCGGCGCGGGTTGCCAATTGGAACGCCATGCTGGTCTTGTTTCCGCGCATGTTCAGTTCGCCGCCTTGGTAGATGAATTCTTCCTCGAAAGCGAACAGGGAAACCTTGCCCGCCACGCGCTCGCCGTAGTACATCAGATCCGCGTTGCTGGCCGTGTCGCCCGCGTAGACGGTAGGCTGACGCGCCTGATCGTAGAAGCCGTACGCTTCCGCCACGATATCGGGGGTGATCTGGTGGCTGTAGTAAAGACCGGTGAGGACGTCATGATCCTTGACCAGGGTGTTGCTGGAATCGCGGATGAGGTAGGCCAGGGCAGTGAGGTTGCCCGGATCCAGGTTGAGGTTGGCGGACCAGCCGTCGAACACGCGCGAAGTGGGGCTCCACTCCAGCGTGCTCAGGAAACGTCCCGAACCCAGGCTCATCTTCTGGCGGCCCAGGGCGGTCTTGAAAATGCCTTCTTCCACGGCCACGTAGCCCTGGCTGAGATCCACTCCGGTCTTGTTTCCCGTCGTGGCGCTGGCCGGATTATAGGGCGCCGCGGGCTCGCTGCCCATGTACCGCACGTCCTGGACTTCCACCTTGATTTCCACCGCGGGCGAAGGCACGGCCACGAAGCCCAGGCGCGTGCGCAGTTGCGTGTTCAGCAGGGCCTTCTTGGTGGTGGTGTCCGCCATGCCCTTGATATCGTATTCGGTGCGCGTGCGCACCTGTCCGTAGAAAGGCGGTTGCGGAGCGGAATAGGGCGATTCGGACGGCGCGGCCGCCCAGGCCAGCCCAAGGGACAGGCAGGGTAACATGTGGATGACGGTCTTCAGGGCTCTCATAATTCTCCTCGGAGTTTCAGGTTTATGCACAATTCCCTCCCCATGGCGGCCTGCAAGCCGCTTCCGGAGACTTGATTTTCGATAACGGGCGTTCAGGAGCGTCCGTCTCCCGCCCGGTGATATCCGGCTTAAGCCGCCGCCGACACGCTCCCGTGGGAAGACGCCCCGATCAGGTAATGCAGCAGCTCCTTTCGGATCTCCAGGTAATGGGAATCCTCCAGCAGCGCTTCGCGGGTGCGCGGGCGCGGGATGGGAACCTCCACCACCTTGGCTATGACGGCCGCCGGCCCGTTGGACATGAGCACGATGCGATCGGAAAGGAAAACGGCCTCGTCCACGTCGTGCGTGATCATCATGACGGTCTTGCGGTTTTTTTCCCAGATGGAAGTCAATTCGTCCTGCATGCTGCCGCGCGTGAGCGCATCCAGCGCTCCGAAGGGCTCGTCCAAAAGCAATACCTGCGGATTGGCGGCGAAGGCGCGCGCGATGCCTACGCGCTGCTTCATGCCGCCGGAAAGCTCCGGCGGCTTCTTGTTGGCATGCTTGCCCAGGTGCACCATTTCCACGTACTTGCGCGCCTCTTCCAGGCGGAACTGCTTGTTCCTGTCCGGGTAAACGCTGTCCACGGCCACCTGTACGTTTTCCAGCACCGTGAGCCAGGGCAATAGCGAATGGCTTTGGAAGACCACGGCCCTGTCCAGGCCGGGCGCGTTCACTTCCTTGCCGTTGACGGCCACGGTTCCGGTGGTGGGCAGGTTGAGCCCCGCCACCAGGTTGAGCAAGGTCGATTTGCCGCAGCCGGAATGGCCGATGATGCTGACGAACTCGCCCTTGGCGATGCGCAAATCCACGCCGGCCAACGCATGGTAGCGGGACTTGCCGGATCCGAAAAGCTTATGAACGCCGGAGATGTCCACGAAACGGGCTTCCCTTTCGGCGTTGAGATCCAGGTTGGTATCGCCCATGTTACTCTCCCTTCGTCCCGAAGAGGGACGCGATTTTGGCCACGATGCGGTCCAAGGTGAGGCCGATCAAGCCCACGTAGCAAACCGAGACCAGGATGTCGCTCATGCGCGAGGAGTTCCAGGAATCCCAGATGAAGAAGCCGATGCCCACGCCGCCTGTCAGCATTTCCGCGGCCACGATGGCCAGCCAGGCCATGCCGATGGAGATGCGCAGGCCGGTGAAGATGTAGGGCGCGGCCGAAGGCAGCATCACCTTGAAGAAATAGCGCGAGCCCGTCAATTGGTAGACGCGCGCCACGTTCTCATAGTCCGCGGGGATGCGCATGATGCCCACCGAGGTGTTGATGATGATGGGCCAGACGGCGGTGACGAAGATGACGAAGATGGCGGAGGGATTCGCCTGGTTGAAGGTGGCCAGGGATATAGGCAGCCAGGCCAGGGGCGGGATGGTGCGCAGGACCTGGAAGATGGGATCCAGGGCCTTGAAAGCCATGGCGGATTTGCCGATCACTATCCCCAGGAAGATGCCGACGACGGCCGCCAGCGAATAGCCGATGGCGACGCGCTGCAAGGAGGAAAGCAATTGCCACCCCAGGCCCTTGTCGTTGGGGCCGTGATCGAACCACGGATGGGCGATCAGGTTCCAGGAATCATGGATGGTCTTGAGCGGTCCGGGCAGCACCACGCCCGTTCGGGAGGAATAGATCTCCCAGAACAGTCCGATGAAGGCGAGGGCCAGCACCGGCATGATGAAGGTGCGGGCGCGATCGCGCATGCGGGCCGCCTTTTCCGCGTCTTCGCTCGGCGGCGGCAACTGGGCCGGAGGCTTGGCGGGCTGGGAGGCTTTCATCTTGGTTTCCACCGTCTTGAGGTTGGTGATCATGGGCTTGGGCCTTTCCGCTACGACCTGGTGGCCTCGGCCGCCGGCCTTTTCCGGTTCCGGTATTTCCGGGATCCCGCTTGCGGGACCCTTTCCCATGGGAGTCTGCTTTTCGGTTTTCATGATCATTTCCTGGCCATCGACCCTTTTTTGCCGTCGATGTTCTTGATCTTCAGCTTGGCCAGGTACGCTTCCGGATCCGCGGGATCGAAAGTGACGCCGTCGAAAAAGGTTTCCACGCCGCGCGAATCGCCCGCCGGGATCATGGCTTCCTGGCCTATCTCCTTGGCGCACTCGCGCCACAGGTCGGCGCGGTTCACCTGTCCCACCACCTTGTCGTAGTCCACCCCGTTAGGCAAAAAGCCCCAGCGGCGCGTCTCCGCCAGGAACCATTTTTCATGACTCTTGTAGGGGAAAGAGGCGTGGTCGCGCCAGAACTTCATGTATTCGCCTTCCTTGGGCTTGCGCTTGCCGTCGCCATACTCGGTATGGCCCTGGATGCGCGGCAGCAGATCCTCCACCTGGCAATTGATCCAATTCTTCTGCGAGAGGATGGTGGCCAGCTCCTTGGCGTTCTCGGGCTTGTCGCACCACATCTGCGCCTCCATCACGGCCTTCAGCAGGGCCTTGGCGGCTACGGGATGGGCGTCCACCCAGTCCTTGCGCATGGCGAAGGACTTCTCCGGATGATCCTTCCAGATATCCTGCGTCTGCACCGCCGTATAGCCGATGCGCTGGTTGATGAGCTGCTGGCCCCAGGGTTCGCCTACGCAGAAGGCGTCCATATTGCCCACGCGCATGTTGGCCACCATCTGCGGCGGCGGGATCACGATGGTGGCCACGTCCACGTCCGGATCGATGCCGCCCGCGGAAAGCCAATAGCGGATCCAATAATTATGCGTTCCGGTGGGGAAGGTCATGGCGAAGGTGAGCGGCTTGGCGCCTTTTTTCTTGGCAGCGTCGATCCAGGGCCGGAACAGGGAGGCATCCTTGTTGATCCCGTCGTCGATGTACTTGGAGGCGATGGAGATGGCCTGGTTGTTGAGGTTGAGGCGGGCCAGGATATACATGGGGCAAGGTTTGTTGCCCTTGGTCACCAACCCCAGGGTCAGCGCATAGGGCATGGGCGTGAGGATATGCGCGCCGTCGATGCCGCCGTTGCCGGATCCCAACTCCAGGTTGTCCCGCACCGCGCCCCAGGAAGCCTGCTTCAAGACTTCCACGTCCGGCATGCCGTACTTGGCGAACAGGCCTTTCTCCTTGGCGATGGCCAGCGGCGCGAAATCGTTCAGGGCTATATAACCAAGCTTGACTTTGGTCGTTTCCGGCTTGGCCGTATCGGCGCTTGCCGGCGCGCAGACAACGGCCATCACCGCGCCGACCGTCGTCGCTGAGCGTAACGCCGAAGTTACTTCCGTACGCAAGGCGATTGCGGCCAACCGGGCCCGCAGGCGCGCGGCCCTTAGCCTTTGGGGCCAGTCTCCAAGTCGCGAACCGATTCCCCGGGGCGTGGAAAAAAACGAAAGTATGGATGCCGACATCGTGAAGCTCCTTATTGTATTCGGGTTCTCCCGCATTGGCGCGCGGGCATTGAAAGAGGTGCGGTCCCCCGGTAGGAGGGGACATGCCAGGCATGATCCTACCGGGGGATGGGGATGGGGAGCATCCCCTCCTGCGGCCGGGAATGCCTTTCCGCGGTTGGACGGTAGGGCGGCCTCAGGAGTCCGCTGGGGAGCGGTGTGATATCGGGAAGCGCACTCCGTGCGTCTCCTCCGGCTTTCGCCTGCGCCACTAATACCAATCCTAGAAACCGACTTCATTGGGCATACTCCTCCGGCCTCCAGTTAAGGGCCGCGGTTCGTATGTCCAAAAGCCCGGGCGGACCGGAGTAAGCTGAGGCGCCGTCCATACGGCTACCCGGGCGCCTATGCGCCCATGCTTATCGTCGGCGGCAGAGCCGGGACCTAAAGGTCTCGGTCATCCTGGTCCGTTGAAACCACTGCCGCTAACAATCAGTTGGCGTTTAACACGGACGGGGTTTCAAAAAGCAAAGCGCGTACCAAGGGATGTTTGCGCGGGGGTTTGGGAATTCAAGGGAGAATGTCAAGGTATCCCGGCCGGCCAATCATGTTATGGCACCATATGTGATTTTTTGCCCGACAAAAGCTGACAACGTGGCGGTGACCGAGTTGTGGAAGCCCTCCATGCAGATGGCGGAAAGATCGAGGCCGGCAGCCAGGGTAACATCTACGTGACCCCAGAGGCGCATTTGATCCAGGTACCATTTCGCGTGGGCCTGGGAAGGCAGGTTGAGGCGGTTGGCATGCGCGCGGGAAGCATCCGGATCCGCGCCCGCCTTGGGAAGATTGCGATCGGCCGTATCCCGCAACGCGGCCTCGACCACGGTCTTGGGGGTGTTCACGTAATGCTTGGAAGCGATTATCTCCACGGCTTCGGCCAGGTTTTCCGGATCGGACATCCAGAGGGAGGCTTGCGAAAGCGCCCGGATCAGGCGCGAATGCTCCAGGGAATGGCCGCGATGCCAGTCCGTACGCACGCCCAGCACCTTTTCACCCAGGCCCGGGAACAGCCCCCCGCTTTCCGCCACCAGCCGGCCCAGCTTGGATGCGGAAGCGCGCCGGCTCCAGGGTTCCCCCGCGCAGAAGCCGTCTATCTCGCCCTTGCGCAGGCGGCCGACCATTTCCTGTGGTGGTATTATGGTGAGGCTGATGCGCTTGCCCAACGTCAGCCCGCCGCGGGTCAACCAGGATCGGAGGAAATACTCCTGCGTGCCGCGCGGATAGACCACGCCCAGCCGCAAGGTCTTGTCGGGCCTTTGCGCCAACCAAACGGACAGGCCTTCCGGATCGCGGACACCCTCGTTCCAGGGCGCGTTGGCCAGGATGATGCCGTTTCCGTTGCGGCTCAAGGTGAAGGCATAACTGACGGGAGGTTCGCGCGAGGGATCGCCCAAGGCGAACTGGAGCGGCATGGTGATGAGGCAATGGGCGGCGTCCCACTCGCGCGCCAGCAGCTTCTCCTGCACCTGGCCCCAAGACTGGGCCTTGCGCAATTCCACGTCCAGGGAGTGGGCGAGGAAGAAGCCCTTCTCCTGGGCCACCGCCAATAGGGCGCAATCCACCAACGGCACGAAGCCGATCCTAACCGCGCTCGCAGGCATGGCCATACCGCCGCTGACGGACTACACCCGCGCTTGCGCCACTTCCGGGGAACCCCAGGTGGCGCGCCACCGGACCTTGACCTTGAAAAGAATGCCGAAGGCGCAGGCGCCCAACAAAGCGTACATCAGGAATCCCAAACGATAGTCGCCGGTCCATTGCTTGGAGAGGCCCAGCGAGGATGCGAGATAGAATCCGCCCACTCCGCCCGCCATGCCCACCAATCCGGTCAGGGTGCCGATCTCGCGCTTGAAGCGCTGCGGCAGGAGTTGGAACACGGCGCCGTTGCCCATGCCCATCGCCATCATGCCTACCGCGAAGAAAGCGAGCGACAGCGCCAGCGAGGTTGGCAGCAGCGCCACGCCCAGCATGGCCAGGACCACCACCATGTACATGGTCTGCAACGCGCGCACGCCGCCCACCTTGTCCGCCACCGTACCGCCTATGGGTCGGAACATGGAACCGCAGAACACGATTCCCGCCGTCAGGTAGCCGGCCACGGAAGGGGACAATCCGAATTGGCTGTTGAAATAAATGACCAGGCTGGATGCCAGCCCTACGAAACCTCCGAAGGTGACCAGGTAGAAAAGCATGAACCACCAAGCGTCCCGTTCCTGAAGGACCTTGAAATAACGGGAAAACTTTTGCGGCGGGGGCGTGCCCGGCGCATCCTTGGCCAGGATGGCGTAGATGAGCATGGTGATGGAAAGCGGGATCAGCACCAGTCCGAACACATTGGTCCATCCGAAATGATTGGCGAGAACGGGAGCGAACAAAGCGGAAAAGACGGTGCCGGAATTGCCCGCGCCCGCGATGCCCAGCGCCAGTCCCTGGGCTTCGGGAGGATACCAGCGCGAAGCCAGAGGCAAAGCCACCGCGAAGGAGGCCCCGGCAACTCCCAGGCAAATGCCCAGCAGGTAAACGGCGTGCAAGGAATGCAGCCCGAACATCCACGCGTACAGCAAAGCGGCCAATACCATCACCTGTCCTATCAAGCCGGCCTTCTTGGCGCCGATGCGATCCACCAACAGCCCCATGAATACGCGCATGATGGCGCCCGACAGCACGGGGACGGCCACCATCATTCCCTTCTGCGACGGCGTGAGCCCCAGATCCTTGGCTATGTGCACGCCCAAGGGTCCCAGCAGCACCCAAACCATGAAGCTCATGTCGAAATAAAGGAAGGCGGAAAAAAGCGTCGGCGCATGGCCGGCTTTGGCGAAGTCTTTGAATTTCATAAACGGAATCTCCCTGAGGAGATCATAAAAGCAAAGCACGCGCCAATGATTGACAGTAGTAGACAAGCGCGAACATTATGTAACGCGATCGAGAGCCGTTGGGCTCGCTTCTATATAGGCGGAAGATCGGGTCCAAGGCATCGGCCCATTCTGGCCTCCTGGCGCTCGCTTGCGAGGATCGACAACATCGCAAAGAGTGGCCCTTTTTGTAATTCCCATCATGTGACAGAATATGACTAATGGGAACACAGACGGATATCTAACCGCGCTCGTGACTGAATTTCCTCAATGTCTTAAGGTAAACCCATGAAATCGGGCATGGTACGGCCTTTGCAGTGGCGATGAAGCTCACAAGCCAACTGTCTCCGGTCCGTCCGAACCTTTGGCCATTGCGAATTCCCCTGGCAACAGGAGGAGAGGCTATGGCACAGGACCTAGCCGGCGGCAAAAAACCGCCGGGAGATAAGTTGATACCCACAGACGCGCTCGGGAACCCATTCACACCCACCCAGAAGGAATACCTGGAAGGATTCCTGCGGGGTTTGGTCGCGCAGCCCATGCCCGCCGTTACGGGGCCCGCAGCCGGCGCGGCCCCAAGCGAAGCCTTCCCGGAGATTTCGCAACCGCCTCCGGGCAAGCAGGCGCAACTGTCCTGGTTGGCCGCGGGCAAACGCCTCTCCAAAGAAGAGAAGATCAAGTTCGACGCGGATCCGCTCGACGCGTGGCCGCGCATCGCCGAGCTCTCCGCGCTGGACAAACTGCCGGAAGGCGAAGACATTTTCCGCTTCAAGACCCACGGCCTGTGGAACGTGTCCCCGGCCCAGGAATCCATGATGTCGCGCCTGCGCTTTCCCGCCGGCCTCTTGCGCGCCTACCAGGCCGAAGCGGTGGCGGCGGCGGCGGAAGCCTACGGCGGCGGCTACGTGGACATCACCACGCGCGCCAATCTCCAGATCCGGGAAATCCCCGCCCGGCACATGGCCTCTTTGCTGATGGACCTGCACGAGGCGGGCATCATCCCGCGCGGTTCCGGCGCGGACAACATCCGCAACGTCACCGGCAATCCCACTTGCGGCATCGACGCGGACGAATTCTACGACGTGCTGCCCCTGTGCCGCCAATTGCATCACCACATCCTGCACGATAGGACCTTGTACGGCCTGCCGCGCAAGTTCAACGTTGCCTTCGATGGCGGCAATTCCATCTCCTCGCTGGAAGACACCAACGATATCGGCCTCAAGGCGGTGAAGGTGGATGCGGGACGCGGCGTTCCGGAAGGCGTGTACTTCCGCGTGGCCCTGGGCGGCATCACCGGCCATGGGGATCTGGCGCGCGACACCGGCCTGCTGTTGCGGCCGGAAGAATGCGTCCCCGTCATCGCGGCCATGATCCGCGTATACGTGATGAACGGCGATCGCGGCAACCGCAAGCGCGCGCGCCTAAAGTACGTGCTGGATTCCTGGGGCTTTGAAAAATTCCTGGGCGAAACCCAGAAGCTGCTGCCCTTCCCGCTCCGCCGCCTGGCGGAAGCGGAATGCCGTTGCGCGGCTCCGGTGGACAAAGGCGGGCATCTAGGCATCCACGCCCAACGGCAGCCCGGACTCTGCTACCTGGGCGTGGACGTGCCTGTGGGACGGCTTTCCGTCGAACAGTTGCGGGGCCTGGCCGCCTTGTCCACCCTTTTCGGATCGGGAACCCTGCGGCTTACCGTGTGGCAGAACCTGCTCATCTCCGATATTCCGGAAGCGCATCTGGGCGAGGCGTTGCGCGCCTTGGGCGATTTGGGGTTGACCCATGAACCCGATCCCATCCAAGCCGGCCTGGTGGCCTGCACGGGAGCGGAGGGTTGCAAGTTCGGCATGGGGCCCACCAAGGCCACGGCGCTGGCCATCACGACCTACTTGCGCGGCCGGCGCGACAAGATCAGCTTGGACGCGCCGGTCAACATCCATCTCACCGGCTGCACGCATTCCTGCGCCCAGCATTTCATAGGAGACATCGGCCTCATCGCCGCCGGCGTCGAGACGGAGGCCTATAAGGGACCGGGCTTCCACGTTTTCATCGGAGGCGGCTACGGGCGCGAAGGCCGCATGGCCGCTCCCGCGCGCCGTTCCGTCCCCATCCCGGAGGTGCCCGCGGAAATCGAACGCATCCTTTCCGTTTACCTGGGCAAGCGCAGGGCGGGCGAATCCTTCACGGCCTTCACCGCGCGCCTGACCGATGCGGAAATCACGTCCCTGTTCGCGGCCCCCGCAACGGCCGGCACCCAAACCGCAAGCATCCAACCAGCGGGCGCGGAAACCGCCGGGGGCGGATCGCCAGGCGTCGCGTCCGCGGGCTCGCAAGCCCCCGGCCACCCATCACGCAGCGAGAGAAACGGCATCGCGATGGCCGCAATTACGGAGAAGCGTTAATGAACAATGCACCCGTCCTCCCCGAATCGGCTCCTTTCAACGTGGAACAGAGGATGTGGCTCAACGGCTTCCTGGCCGGCCTCACCAACACCGCGGTGGCGGGCCTGGCCGGGGGCCACGCCGCCGCCCCGGCAGCGCCGCCCTCCGTAACACCGGAGATACCCCTGCTGGTGCTTTACGGTTCCCAGTCAGGCACCGCCGAAGGCCTGTCGCATGGCTTGGCGGAAAAGATCAAAGCCTTCGCCTTCGCCGGCGGGGCCGTGCGCATCCGGCCACGCGTCTTGGGCATGGAGACCTTCAAGGATATCGCCTGGGCTTCCGAAACCAAGGTGCTGATGCTTTGCAGCACCTGGGGCGACGGGGACATGCCCGACAATGCCGTGGCCTTCTGGGATTGGCTGATAGGGGGCAAGGCTCCCGCCCTGGAGCATGTCAGTTTCGCCGTATTGGGGCTGGGCGATCACAATTACACCCGTTTCTGCCAAGCGGGCAAGAACCTGGACGGGCGCTTTGCCGATCTGGGGGCAAAACGGCTTCTGCCCCTGTGCGAATGCGACACCGATTATGAGGCCAAATCCGAGGCCTGGATGGAACGCGTCATCGCGGCGCTGGGCACCTTGGTTTCGGATGCGGCCGATACCGGTCCCGCTCCGGCGAAAGCGGCGCATCTGCCGACCTCGATCAACGGGGCCGCCCAGCACGGCGGCCATCCCGTCCCTGCGCTTTCCGGCAGCGCGGCCGCGGCGAAAGCCCCTTCCGTCTATTCGCGCAAAAATCCGTTCCAGGCCGCCTTGCTGGAAAACCATCCCCTCAACGCGAAGGGATCCGCCAAGGATACGCGGCATATCAGCATCTCCCTGTTGGGCAGCGGGCTGGAATACCGCGTAGGCGACGCCCTGGGCATCGTCCCGCGCAATTGCTATGAGCTGGTCGATCGCATCATCCTGACTCTCAATTGCCTGGGCAGCGAAAAGGTTGCCCTGGACGGCGGCGATGAAATGGCATTGCGCACCGCCCTCATCAATAAACTGGACCTGCGCCGCGGTTCCGAACGCCTGCTGCAGGTCTTGCTGGAGACGACCAAAAACCTGGGGGACCGCCGCCGCCTGGCGGATCTGCTCGCCGCCGACGGCGCCAAGGCCAAGGCCTATCTGGCGGAGCGCGATCTGCTGGATGTGCTGCGGGATTTCCCGCATACCCGTCTGGACGCCCAGCACCTGGCTGCCACCCTGGGCAAGATAGCCCCGCGCCTGTATTCGATTTCCAGTTCGCCCAAGGAGAATCCCGGCGAAGTGCATTTGACGGTGGGAGTGGTCCGTTACCAGGCCGGCGGCCGCCTGCGCCGCGGCGTGGCCTCCACCTTCCTGGCGGAGCGCGTGCCCTTGGGCATGACCCTGCCCGTATTCGTGCAGCCGGCCGCGCATTTCGGCCTGCCCGCGGTAGCGGGGAAGCCCGTCATCATGGTGGGGCCCGGCACCGGCATCGCCCCTTTCCGCGCCTTCCTGCAGGAGCGCCGTAACCTGGGTGATACGGGAAGGAACTGGCTCTTCTTCGGCGATCAGCGCCGCCAATACGATTTCCTCTACAGCGAAGAGCTCGCGGCCATGCACGCGTCCGGGTTCCTCACCAACATGGACCTGGCCTTCTCGCGCGATCAGGAGGAAAAGGTCTACGTGCAGACCCGCATGCTGGAGCGATCGAAAGAACTCTTCGCCTGGCTGGAAGAAGGCGCGCATTTCTACGTTTGCGGGGACGCCAAGCGCATGGCCAAGGATGTGGACGAGGCTTTGCAACGGGTGATCGCCAAGGAAACGGGCGGCGATGCGGAATCGGCGCGCGCCTACCTGGCCCGCATGAAGGACGAGAAGCGCTACCAGCGGGACGTATACTGAGATGATTGAGAGGAAACCCGATCCGCTTTCGCCCTCCGCGCCCCTGCCGCAAAAATCCGTCCAGCCCTCGCTTGCCCGCTTCCTGGGCGACGGGCCATCGCTCATCGGAGCCTACCTCCAAGAACAACAGGACCTGACCGCCGTGGAGCGGTTCTCCAGCGCGCATGATCGCATGCTCGATCCGGGCGGCGCGCCGGGCGGGACGCCGCGCCTGCAAAGCCATTACAAGGATCTGCTGCCCCTGGAAAAACCCAGGCCCGGCCAGCAATATGCCTTCGAAGTGGATCTGGATCGCTGCACCGGCTGCAAGGCCTGCGTCACCGCTTGCCACAACCTCAACGGACTGGACGAGGACGAAACCTGGCGCTCGGTGGGCCTCATCCACAACGTCATCGGCAAACCGCTGCAACAGACCGTCACCACCGCCTGCCAGCATTGCCTGGAACCCGCGTGCTCGCACGGCTGCCCGGTGAAAGCCTATGAGAAGGATGCGGTCACCGGCATCGTCAAGCATCTGGACGATCAGTGCATCGGCTGCGAGTATTGCATCCTGAAATGCCCTTACGACGTGCCGCAGTACCATCATGGAAAAGGCATCGTGCGCAAATGCGATATGTGCGTGGGCCGCCTGGAAGCGGGCGAGGCTCCCGCCTGCGTGCAGTCCTGCCCTACCAAGGCCATCCGCATCACGCTTGTCGATTTGGCCGAGGTGCGCCAGAACTACGCCGCCTATGCGGCCCTGCCCGGCGCGCCGGATCCCGCCTATACCATGCCCACCACGCGTTATCGTACGGTACGCAAATTCCCGGATGGCATGGAAGCGGCCGACGCGTACAAGGTGAAAAAGGAAAAAGCGCATTATCCCCTCATCTTCATGCTCACGCTTTCGCAAATGGCCGCCGGCTTCATAGCGGCGCTGGAAGCGGGATCGCTTTTGGGGTGGCTGCCCATGGATCCGCTCTTCCAGGCCGTGGGCCACGCGTTGGCGGCGGCCCTGACCCTGCTGGCCATCGCCATCAGCATCACCCATCTGGGCCGTCCCCTCTATGCCTTCCGCGCCGTGCTGGGCTTCCGCCGTTCCTGGCTAAGCCGGGAAATCGTCGCCTTCGGGATCCTGGGGGCGGTGGCCACCATCCTGGCCGCGGCCACCGCCATTACCGCACTGGCTCCGCGCCTCGACCCCGCCTCGTCCATGGCGCATTGGCATCCCGCCCGCTGGGCCGCGCTCGCATCCGCTCCCTGGTTGCGCGTCACCCTGGCGCTCGTCGCCGTGCTCGCCGTGCATTGTTCGGCCATGGTCTACCGGGATACGCCCCGGGCCATGTGGGCCACCAACCTCACCTCCAGGAAATTCTTCCTCACCGGCGCGCTCACCGGCTTGGCGGGCCTGCTGCTTTTGGTCGCCGGCTTCGACGCTTCCGGGACCGCGCCCCTTATCGGCCTTATCGGCACCCTGCATCATCTGGCGCTGGGCCTCACCCTGGCGCTGCCGCTCCTGGTCATCGCCAAGCTTGGCAGCGAAGCGGGCATCCACCGCCATCTCGACGATCAGGAGGCCAACCCGCTCAAGAAGGCGGCTCTGCTCCTGCGCGGAGACCTGCGCTTCCAGAACATCTGGCGATTCAATGCCGGACTGGCGGGCGGATTCTTGTTGCCGGTGTTGTGGCTTTACCGCGGCTATGCCGGCACCGGATGGGCGGACGTGGCGTTCGCCGCGGCGGCCCTGGCCTTGCTATTGGCGGGGGAGTGCCTGGAACGTTACCTGTTCTTCGCCGCTTGCGTGCCGCCCCGCATGCCCGGCGCATAATGGGCCCGGCGCTTAATACGCCTGGCGTCTTAGCGTTTCGCGGCGTCCGCGCATGGCTTGCAGGGCGGGCTCGGGGCAAGTAAACTATACTCCGGTCAGCGGAGGGAATTCCCGATCATGGATTTGAAAGACAAGTTCGCCGTCTTCATGCGCCAACGCCACGGCCGCCTCACCCATGAGATGGTCCTGACGCCGGGGCGCTTCGGCTTGGGGCAGACTCCCGATCGCCTGCAGCCGGATTCCACCACCTCCATGGTGTGCGGCTTCTGCTCCACCGGCTGCGGCCTCAAGATCCACATGAAGGACGGCAAGGCCGTCAACCTCACGCCCGATCCGGAATACCCCGTCAACCTGGGGATGGCCTGCCCCAAGGGCTGGGAGGCATTGACCCCGCTCAAGGCGGACAACCGCGCCGTCGCTCCCATGATCCGCGGGGAGGACGGAAAGCTGGCGCCCGTGGAGTGGGACCAGGCCCTGCACCTATTCACGGACAAGATCAAGGCCACCATGGCCCGCCATGGCAAGGAGTCCGTGGCGTTCCTGAGCACGGGCCAGATCCCGATGGAGGAATTGTTCCTGCTCGGGATCCTGACCAAGTTCGGCATGGGCCTGTTGCACGGGGACGCCAACACGCGGCAATGCATGGCCACCTCGCACGTAGCCTATAAGCAATCCTTCGGATTCGACGCGCCCCCCTTTACCTATAAGGACTATGAAGAGTCGGACGTGCTGGTCTTCTTCGGCGCCAACCCATGCATCGCCCATCCCATCATGTGGGAGCGCGTGATGATGAACCCCCGCAAGCCGGAGATCATCGTGGTCGATCCGCGCCAGACGGAGACGGCGCTGGCGGCCACCCGGCATTATCCCCTGCTGCCCAAAACCGATTTGCCCCTGCTCTACGGGCTGGCGCATGTCCTCATCCGCGAAGGCTGGATCGATCAGGCCTACATCGACGCCAACACCACCGGCTTCCGGGAATTCGCCCGGCATGTGCAAACTTACCACCCCGCCGCGGTAGGCAAGATCACCGGGCTGGGCGAAGCGCGCCTGCTGGAATTCGCGCGCGCCATCCGTCCCGGCAAACGCGTCTCCCTGTGGTGGACCATGGGCGTGAACCAGAGCCATGAAGGCGTGCGCACGGCCCAGGCCATCATCAACCTGGCGCTCATGACGGGCAATATCGGCAGGCCCGGCACGGGCGCCAACTCCATCACCGGCCAGGTCAACGCCATGGGCTCGCGCCTGTTCAGCAATACCTCCGGGCTGCCCGGAGGCCGCAATTTCCAGGACGCCGCGCATCGGCGGGAAGTGGCGGACATTCTCGGCATCGACACCGACATCATTCAGCAGAAACCCGGCCTGGCCTACGATCAAATCCTCACCGGCGTCAAAGAGGGCCGCATCAAGGCGCTCTGGATCATCGCCACCAACCCCGCCCATTCCTGGGTCGATCAGGAAGAATTCCGGCGCGCGGCCAAGAACCTGGATCTGCTGGTGGTGCAGGACATGTACCATGATACCGATACCGCGCGCCTGGCCCATCTGGTGCTGCCTTCCGCATGCTGGGGCGAAAAGGAAGGCGTGGTCATCAACTCCGAACGCCGCATGGGGCTATTCAAGAAAGTTTCTCCCGCACCCGGCCAAGCGCTATCGGACTTCTACATCTTCAAGCTCATCGCCAAGTACTGGGGTTGCGATGCCATGTTTAAGGACATGGACACGCCCGAACAGACCTTCCAGGTGATGTCCAAGCTCAGCGTGGGCCGCCCCTGCGATTTCTCCGGCATCCGCGACTATAAGATGATCGACGAGGAGGGCGGGATCCAATGGCCTTATTCGGCCGCTGAAGCAGCGGGCGCCGCGACTGGATCCATCCCCGCCCACGCGGGCATCGAAAAGGAACGCCGTCTGTTCGCGGACGGCCGCTTCTACCATCCGGACGGCAAGGCCAAATTCCAATTCGGACCGCCCCAACCCATTCCGGAACCGGTAACCCCGGAGTTTCCCTTCGCCCTGCTCACCGGGCGCAGCTCCTCGGCCCAATGGCATACCAATACGCGCACCGGCAAATCCGCCGTGCTGCGCAAGCTCTATGCCGCGGACTCCTACGTGGAGATCCATCCGGACGACGCCTCTCACCTCAAGATAGCCTCGGGCGATTGGGTGATCGTGAAATCCCTGCGCGGCCAGGCGCGCGCGCGCGCGGCGGTGGCCTCCACGGTCCAGCCCGGCCAGCTCTTCATGCCCATGCACGACGTGGAAGTCAACCGCCTCACCTTCCCGGCCTTCGACACCCATTCGCGGCAACCCTCCTACAAGCATTGCGCCGTGCGCGTGGAGAAAGACGCGGACGCATGAACGATGCCGCCTTTTTCGGCTTTGAAGCCGACTTCGTGGATTCCCTGCGCTGCATCCCCATGGCCGTGCGCCTGCGCCTGGACGTAAGCGGCGTGAAATTGAAGTTGAACGAATGGTCCAAGCTGGATCAAGCGCAACGGCTGCGGCTGGTGCAAGCCCCTTTCGCCGGGGAAGCGGATATCCGCGCGTATGCGGAGGAGCTCGCGCGCGTGGTCGAAAGCATCACCGGATCGCGCCCTTCCCTCTTGGCGGAACTTCCGGATCCGGTTTGGGAGGACCCCGGCGAAATACCGGCCCAGGTTCTGGAACAAGCCCGCAGTGTCAAACTGGATCTGCCCCTCAAAGCCTGGTCCGCCTTACGCCCCTTGCAGCGCTTCGCTTTGGTGAAGCTGAGCCGGGCCGGGCATGAGAACCGGAACTTCATCCCGGCCATGCGGGAATTCGGGCTTCAAGGCCGCGCAGTTCCCTGACTCCGGAAATTCCCCCGTGATCAGCATGACGACGCATTCATAAAACGATTATTTTTCCGCCATGCCCAATCCCAAAATCCCATCCGCCCTGATTCGCCGCCTCTTTTCCGGTCTCCTGCTGTTAACCCTCAGCGCGGGAGCCTGCCATGCCCAATGGCAATGGTGCGGACTCACTTCCATCCATACGCTCGGCAAAAGCGGCCGCTACCTGCTGGTGGGCGATGACAATGGGGCGTTCCTATCCGGCGATAGCGGAACCAGCTGGACCCCGATCAATAAAGGCCTGGACGGGAATTCGGTGCTGGCGCTGACCGTCAGCGGGAGCAACATCTTCGCGGGCACGCGCAAGGGGGCCTATCTCTCCACGGACACGGGCGCGAATTGGAAATACATCAGCTCGGGCCTGACTCCCGATTCCGCCGTAGTGGCAATCCTGGTGTCCGGCAACGATGCGTTCGCCGCCACCCCGACCGGTATTTACCGTTCGGATACCACCGGTTCCAACTGGACGGCCGCCGATAGCGGCTTGCCCGCCAATACGCGGATCTCGGCCCTTGCGGCCATGGGTGGCAAACTCTTCGCGGGAAGTCGCGCCGGGGAAGTTTACACTTCCGATAATCGCGGCGGAATCTGGAAATCCGCGGGCGGAAGATTGTCCCTCACCGGCGTCAACGATCTGGCCGTGAACGGAAGTTCCCTATTCGCGGTGCTGGTCCAGGGCGCCTATCTATCCCAGGACAGCGGGAAAACCTGGATGTCCGCCACCTCCGGGTTGCCCGCCAGCGAAATCTGGCGCCTGGTGGTGAACGGGAGCACGCTCTTCGCGGCCACCGATGCGGGCGTGTATTATTCCGGCGACCACGGCGCGAATTGGAAACCCTTCAATACCGGCTTGGTGAACCTGGACGTACGCGCGCTAACGGTTATCGATGGAAATCTTTACGCGGGCACCATCGGGGGCGTATACAGCAGGCCGCTTTCCCAGTTGCCCGCCGCCCTGCTCCCGCCATTCGCGGCGAAGCCCCTGTTTCGATTCGCGCCGAATCTGCCGAACCCGCTCCGGCCGGGCGCGGGAATCGACTTTTCCACCGCGCGTCCAGGCATGGTCGATCTGGAAATCCGGGATGGCCGGGGTCGCAAAATCGCCACCTTGCTCCACTCCAATCTCCCGGCGGGAGCGCACCAGGCCTTTTTCATGGGCTCAGGGATGACTACGGGGGCCTATGCCTTGGTGCTCCGTTCGCGAGGATCGGTGCGGACCCGCGGGTTTGAATTCAGAAGATGATATATGAAAATCACATCCACGAAATACAAGAACGATATGGATTCCGGGACATGCGTAAAATAATATTCGGCTGCGTATTGCCGTCTTTACTGCTGGCTTTTTGTCCCGGCATTTGCCATGCCCAATGGGCGACTGTACACGGGCCGCAGGGCGGACCCGATAATGCCTTCTTGATCAATGGCGACAATCTTTTCGTGGCTACCGCGGTGGGAGGGCTGTTCAGATCCCAGAACGACGGGACCTCTTGGTCTCCCGTCCAGAATGGATTGACCGCCACCTGGGTCAGCTCCTTCGCCATTTTCGGCGGTACCCTATTCGCAGGGACGATGGGATCCGGCGTGTTCCATTCCTCCGATGGGGGCGCATCCTGGACCGAGGTGAACAAGGGTTTGGCGGAGATGAACATCGTGGCGATGGCGGTGAGCGGCCACCGACAACGGAACTTCCTGGGCGGAGGCCAATACTGGATTACCGAACCACTCAGTCTACGCGTTGGCCGGAACCGGCAACTATCTGTTCGCGGGGACCAGCAGCGGCATATTCCGCTCCGCCGATAACGCGGCATCCTGGTCGGGTGCCAATGCCGGAATAGACAGCCCTTTCGTTTCGTCCCTGTTCGTCAACGGCAGCGATCTCTTCGTTGGATTCAATAAAGGCGTGTTGCGCTCGGCCGACAACGCGGCCACCTGGACGGACGTGAGCGAAGGTTTGCCGGCCGCCAGCATTGACTGCTTGGCCATCAGCGGCGCTTATCTCGTGGCCGGTTCGACCAGCGGGGTATGGAGGCGGAAGCTCGCAGAGATAAGTTCAGGTATCGCCCTTCCCGGCACATCCGCTCGCGAAACCGGGTTCGGGCCCCATCCGGACAACCAGCTTCGACCGGGATCCGGAATCGATTTCACTACCGCCCGGCCCGGCCCGGCGGATCTGGGCGTTTACGATACCAGGGGTAACAGGAAAGGTACCTTGCTGCATTCCCATCTGGCCACAGGGGCTCATAATGCAACTTTGGAGGGCGCCGGAATGGCCACTGGGGCCTATACCCTGGTGTTACATGCGGGGGGAACGGTCCGGACCCGCAGATTCATTTTCAGAAAATGAAATCATTTGTGATCTTTTGGCGTCGGCCCAGGAGCGCGGTCCGAACCGGTTGCATTCACCCGCCTCCATCGCGCTCCAGATCCTTCCTCCGGAACTCCGTAAGCGAACCCAGGATCCTGTCCGCGATGGCGTATTCCTTCCGGCCCCGATTATGCGCTTCCGGCACGGCCACGCAGAACATGCCGGCCGCTTTGATGGCCTGCACGCCGAACACGGAATCCTCGAAGGCTATGCAATCGGCCGGGTCCACGCCCAAGCGGGCCGCCGCCGACAGGTAGACTGCCGGGTGCGGTTTGCCATGCGCCTCCCCTTCCGCGGATACCAGCGCCTGGAACAGATCGCGAACGCCCATGCGCTCCACCGCGGCGGCGATGATCTCCGGCATGGAGGAAGATGCGATGGCCAAGCGGCAGCCCGCCCGGCGGCAAGTTTCCACCGCCTGCAAAGCGCCCGGCTTGGCCTGACCGGATTCCAGCATGCGGCTCCGCACCAATTCCAACAAGTCCTCGCGGATGGCGGCGGGATCGATTTCCACTCCCGGAAAATAAGCGCGCCAGGCCAGGATGGATTCCTGCATGCGCATCCCCGTGGTCGCCAATTGCATCTCCTCGGTCAGCAGCGCTCCCCGGTCCTTGAATACCTTCATCTGCGCCCACATCCAAATGGGCTCGCTGTCCATCAGCAATCCGTCCAAATCGAAAATCGCGGCTGTGAAAACTCCCATGGCCCCAATGTAGGCGGACTGCGGATATACGGCAATGGCTGAACAACGGGCGCGGCGGAGGCCTGCGGGGAACGGCCCAGGCCGGCGCCCGGGCGGATACGTTTAGCGGAACTCCAGCAGAGTGGAGCCGGATTTTTGGTTCTCGTAGGCGAGCTTGATCCACGCGGCCGATCGGACCTGGCGGGTCACCCTCACCTCATCGATTTGCCCGCGGAAATCATGCAAGTTGTCGTCGCCGCCATTCCTGCCGATCCAGAAATCCTTGCCCAGCGGATAGGCCAGCTTCTGCGCGAAGGGAACCGCGGCCTTTTCCTCTCCGTCCACGAACAGTCGCAGCATTGCCCCGTCCGCCATCCCCACCAGCCAATGCCAACGCTGATCCATGACTTTGATGCCCTTGGCTTCACAGAGTTTCCATTTGCGGATCGACGCCGGGGAATGCCCGTCCCAGGCCGCATCATCGAATGCGAAGAACATCGGGGTCCCGTCCGGCTTGACACGTAGGGCATAATTGTCGCCCAGGCTGGCGACCTCCCCGCCATCGACATCGGTGGCGGTGGGACGGATCCAGGCCGACAGCATGACCGCGGCGGCGGGCCGCAGCGAATCCGATCCCGGCGCCATCAGATATTGGGTCCCGGCGAACAATCCGGAATAACCCCACACGGCGCGGCGGTTGCCCGGCGCCAGGTGGCCGAAAGCCGTGGCCGCGTAAGGCGAAGCATCGCTCGTAGCCAGGGAATCCGTGCCCCATTGCGCTTCCGACAAATGCCAGACTCCGGCGAAGGACGCGAATACCGCGGGCCCGTCCGAAAGCAGAGGCGCATTGGGTTTTCCCCAGTACATGGTGATCTCGCCCGAATCCGATCCGGCCGGCGCCGAAGCGCCGGGCGGCAGGGAATCCAGATGGACCCAGAATTCCGCCAAGCGCGTGGCGGGTTCCCACCGTTCCAGCTCAAAGGCAAGATGGCGCCCATCCGCCGCGGCGAAACGCAAATCCTTGCCATCGGACTTTCCGAAAACGGAATCGTCGCCATAGATTCGTACCAGCAAAGGAAAATCCGCCACCGGCCCCACGACGCCGACCGAAGATGCATGGATGCGTATCTTGCGCGCATAAGGCCAGGTGGCATAGTTTTCCGTCCCGGCGCTGTCCACCACAAGGCTGTCCAGGCGCGTGGCCTCGGCCGATCGGATGATAACCTGTCCCGGCTGCCTTATCCCCAGACCCGCGCGCGACGACAATGCGCGGATGGAATGGATTCCCGGCGGCAGATCCGGGAAGGAGAATTTCCCCGCCGCATCCGCCCGCGTTACGCGGTTCAACCCGATGACTTGCACATAGGCCCTCACACTGTCCTGCGACGCGATCGCGGCGGCGGATCCGGACGTCGCATTCGCAATGGCCGGCGCAGCGGAGGCGACCGGCGCCTCCGACACGGTGCCTTCCAAGGATCCCAAAGGGTTCACGGTGGAGCGGGAGAGATCCGTCACCAACCCGTAGGCGTCGAAATCCAACGCCAGGCCTTGACCCTTATCGTCCCGCACCTCCATGGTATAAGAGCCGAACGGCACGGAGTCCACGTGGAAATAGCCCGCCGAATCAGAATACCCGTCCGGCGCCGGAAGCGGCGCATCGGCGAGGGAAGTATCGCGCAGATAATTGCTGGGCCGGATCCAAACGCGTGCATTGCGGGCCGCTGATCCGTCCGACTGGGAAACCCAGCCCACCACTAAGGTTCCGTTAGTATACTCCGTCCCGCTGCCCCCCTGCGCCACCCGCTCCGGAGCGGACAGGCATCCCCCCAACAGCAAAGCTGCCCAGGCTATAACGCCCGCCCCATAGGTAACGCCAAGAATACGGGTCTTCATGCGGCCCCATTTCCGTGCTGCCGCGAAATCGGGAAGAATTGGAAATTCATCTGGTATACGCCGGTTACGTCCTTGTCCTTGCGCACGCGTTCCAAAACATCGCGGCGGAAAACCTTGATCATGTCCTTCAGGTCCTGGAATCCCTTGGGGGAAATGCTCAGTGTCAGTCCCGAATAATCCCGCTCCGCCGCATCCACCTCGAACAGGGCCTTGGCTCCCAGCTCGGACATGGAGGATTGCAGGTTATGCACGAACACGGAGCGGATGCTTTCCCCGGAGCTGATCAGCTTTTCCGTGAGTTGGAAGGATCCGCCGTCGGCCTTCATTTCCACCATGCCGTTATCCATGAGCAGCTTGACCGCGTCTTTGGCTTCCTGTGGCGTAATGGCGGGCCGCAGCATCTTGGCCAGTTTATTCGGATTCCCGTCATAAGGATAGAAGTTCAGCATCTCGCGCACCGCGGCATAATACCACTTGCGGAAGAATTCATATTGGTGTTCGTCCAGGGTCTTGACCTTGGAGCCGCGTAAACGCAAAACCTTTTCCAGGAACAGGTTTTTTTCGGTGGAATTTTTGGCCTGGCAGAACAGTACCAAGGCCTGGAAATAATCCCGCTCATGATCGGTGAGGTTGAAAACCCTGGCCAAGCCCAGCGCCGCTTCCCCATCCAGGTTCCGCTGCCCGCCCAAAATCCGGGTCAAGGTTCCGGAATCCATGGAGATCTTGCCGGCGATATAGCGATAGGAAAAATGCACGTTCACTTTTTTCCGCGCCTGGTAGGCGGACCGCAGCCACTCTCGGTAGTCGAGGTATTCAAAGATGCGGACGCGTTCCGCCGTTGCCGTTTCCACATCATGAATATAGGGCCAACGGACAGTCTTGCCTGCGCCAAAAGAAAAACAATCGCTGCGTTTTACGCAGCGATATCATCGCTATAAACCGTAATAACCCCAGGAAAACATGCGAAATGAATTCATTTTCGTGGGTCTTACAATCCAGAGAGTTTTGACTTTCCCCTCTCCCGCAGGGATCAGCGCAGCGAAATCGCCTCTCCGAAACGTCCCGGAAAACTCCCGCACAGGCCCTGCAGTCCCGTGCCTGAACCCGCACCCGCCGCATCGCAGGCGGACGGGCACCCGCCATCGACACGGCCACCTGCGTCCGGAATGATTTCACGACGGGATAACGGGGCCGTTCTAGTTCCGCACCGCCCGCAAGCCAGCTACAGTACTTTCCAGATATCGCTTGGATTGCTAAGACCTGCTTGCCGAAGGACTTCCACTCTCAAGGTATTGCCCCGGCCTACAAACAGAAAGGGCCGTCCCAGAGGGATGGCCCTGGCCGCGAAAACTTTTTCGATTCTTCGCCAGGATAACTTGGTCTATCCATTCAACCCCGGCATGGATCGCCTAGAAACAAAGACGGCCACTCCCTAGGGAGTGGCCGCTTTGATTTATACCCTGGCATAGACCCACTCTCCCACGGCAAATGACCGTAGTACCATAGGCGCGTTGAGTCTTAACTTCTGTGTTCGGGATGGGAACAGGTGTGGCCCTCAAGCTGTATACACCAGGGAATGTCTAGGCAATGAGGAT
>JANYDA010000011.1 GCA_025360005.1 Fibrobacteria bacterium | reverse complement strand
CCTCGCTTCGGCAGCAACCAAAAGACGACGGCTCCGCTCGTCCAGGGCGGGCCATAATGAGGCGAATTTCCGAGTTAAAGGATCGATCAGGGAAAGATACTTAATTCATTACAAAGCGTCATTTATTTATTAACAGGCCCTTAGCGATTAAATTCCTGTACAGCTTGTCGTCGCGCTCTACAATTTTGATTTCCCCAGAGTCGGTATTTATTGTCCGCACACGCACCCTCTTCATGATTGGTGGAACAACGGTAAATCCAACCATCACGAAAAATACCAGCACTATTACCCGTCTCGGTGATATTGCAACGCTTCCATCCTGGAAAGCCCCGATAAATAGGGGGAAAATGGTCACTTCATGAAGCAATATCACCGAGACGCCTAGTAAGTACGGGCGCTTACCATCATTTATGAATATTGCCATGTTGACCAGGAACATGATTATATGGATAACTTGAAGAGAAAGTGATGCTGGCTCAAGTTTCGAAGAATAGTCGTTGCTTATATGCTCGTATCGTATTTGTTTGGTTTCTTCCGTTTTCAATGCATGATTGTGAAACGTGTACTTTACGAACCGTTCGGAGAATTCAATCGAGGCCTCTACTTCTTTCTTAAACTTCTTCACTGAGTTCCTTTTATCCGTAAGATTTCTTTCCATTAAATCTATCAATATGACGGATTGAACCGCACCGGAAATCCTGGAGGCATTTTATCTTGAGAGGACGAGGTAATGATGCCGACAAAACGATATTCACTAGAGGTCAAAGAGCGGGCAGTTCGGATGGTCGGGGAACACCGATCCCAGTACGAGTCTGAGTGGGCGGCGATCGTTTCAATCGCTACAAAAATAGGCTGTACGCCAGAATCACTTCGCGCCTGGATTCGACAGGGTGAACGGGACAAGGGCAAGCGGCCTGGTCCGACCACCGACGAAAAAGAGCAGATCAAACTTCTTGAGCGGGAGAACCGTGAGCTGAAGCGGGCCAATGAGATCCTGCGCCTGGCATCCGCTTTTTTCGCACAGGCGGAGCTCGACCGCAACTGAAGTGATGGTCTCCTTCATCGATTCCCACAAGGGGAAATTCGGGGTCGAGCCGATCTGCAAAACCTTGCCGATCGCCCCAGCGACATACTACGAGCAGAAGGCCCGGCAACGGGACTTTACACGCCTGCCGGAGCGAAAAAAGCTCGATATGCGGCTGAAGGAAAAGATTCAGCGTATATAGAACGAGAACTTCGCGGTTTACGGCGTGCACAAAGTGTGGATCCAATTGGAACGTGAAGGCACGTCCGCAGCCCGCTGCACCGTGGCGCGGTTGATGCGTGTATTGAGCCTGAAGGGCGCGGTTCGGGGCAAGAAATGTTTCACCACGGTTTCTGATGGTTCGAATCCTCGGCCGCCGGACCTGGTGGATCGGAAGTTTAGGGCCAGCCGCCCCAATCAGCTCTGGGTGGCCGACTTTACGTTCGTGGCAACCTGGAATGGCTTTGTCTTCGTCGCCTTCGTAATTGATGTCTTCGCTCGGAAGATCGTCGGTTGGCGAGCTGCGGGTTCAATGAAAACGGATCTTGTATTGGATGCTTTGGAACAGGCGTTGCACGAAAGGACCGACAAGGATGGCCTTGTGCACCACAGCGATCGGGCGTGCAATATTTTTCGATTCGTTACGCTGAGAGGCTGGGTGAGTCTGGAATCCAGGCGTCGGTCGGAACCACGGGCGACTCGTATGACAACGCAATGGCGGAATCCATCATTGGCCTGTTTAAGACCGAAGTCATTCGTCGGCGCGGTCCATGGCGTAACTTGGAGACAGTGGAATTCGCGACCCTGGAATGGGTTGATTGGTTCAATAACCGGCGGTTGCTCGAACCCATCGGCAACATCCCGCCCAGAGAATTAGAAGAGATGTATTATTCAAATCTTGAGAACCCAGCCGAGGTGGCTGGACTCAAGCAAACCAGCCTCCGGTAAATCCGGTGTGGTTCACTTGATTGACAATGGAACTCCTGAACGCGTTGTGATGCAAATCGCGGGTTGGAAAACTGACATGCTGGGACGTCGATATTATAACCGGGATGGAAAAGGAGCTTTGAATCTTGCTAAATTTTCCCCCGAGGTGCGGACAATTGCTGCGGACACCCAGGGAGGATCGGCGGTACACGAGGCTAAAAAGTAAGCCAATAAAAAAGCCTCCCATCACTGGGAGGCCTTCTTTTAGAATGGAGCGGGTTAAGAGACTCGAACCCTCGACCTTCTCCTTGGCAAGGAGATGCTCTACCAACTGAGCTAAACCCGCTGGATCCAGGGAGCCAGATGCCTCTTGCGAGACGCACCAATTCCTTAAAACAGCGAGAAAATTTTAGAAAAAGGCATTCACGCCGTCAAGCAAGTCCCAGCAACTTCTTCAAATCCTCTTCGGAAATCACCGTCACCCCCAATTTATTGGCCTTTTCCAGTTTGGATCCGGCCGCTTCTCCGGCCAACAGGTAAGTGGTTTTTTTGCTGACGGAATCCGTGGTTTTGCCGCCGGCTTTTTCGATGATTTCCTTGGCCTGCTCGCGGGACCAAGTGGGCAGGGTGCCCGTGAGCACGAAGGTCCTGCCCGATAATTCATCCGA
Source organism: Fibrobacteria bacterium (assembly GCA_025360005.1). Classification (GTDB taxonomy): domain Bacteria; phylum Fibrobacterota; class Fibrobacteria; order UBA11236; family UBA11236; genus Chersky-265. The sequence goes on along the minus strand of JANYDA010000011.1, from coordinate 22,605 downwards.
ACCCTCCGTCCCTTGGTATTCCATCACCACGCCGGCCTGGGCGAACCGGGCGATGAGCGCTTCGGTGGCGGGGTTGCGGAAGAAGTTGAAAACGCTTTCCGCCATGCGATCGCCGATTTCATGGATGGCCAGCAGCTGTTCCAGGCTTGCGTTGCGGAGCGCATCCAGGTTCTTGAAGTGGCGCGCCAGCAAGGTGGAGCCGGTTTTCCCGATAAAGCGGATCCCGAATCCGTGCAGCAGCCGATCGAGGCCGCGGGTTTTGCTTTGCTGGATCGATTCGATCACATTGGCGGCGGATTTTTCCGCCATGCGATCGAGCGACTCCAATTGCTCCCGTTTTAGGAAATAAAGATCGGCGGCGGATTGGATCAAACCCTCTTTCAAGAGGGATTCCACCAGGGCCGGCCCCACGTGCTCGATGTTCATGGCCGGCCGCCCCACGAAGTGGAGTATGGAACGGATCACTTGGGCCGGGCATTGCAGGTTATCGCAGCGCAGGGCGACCTGGTCCTCGCCTTTGGCCAGCTCCGATCCGCACACGGGGCATTGGCCGGGAGGCGCGATGGCGGCGGCATCCGCGGGGCGCTTGGCCTCCACCACGGAAACCACTTTGGGGATGATCTCGCCGCCCTTCTCCACGATGACGAAATCCTTGATCCTGAGGCCCAGCCTTTCGATTTCGTCGAAGTTGTGGAGGGAGGCGCGCTTGACCAAGGTGCCGCCCAATAGTATGGGCTTGAGATGCGCGACCGGGGTAACCGCGCCGGTACGTCCCACCTGGAAGCTCACCGATTCCAACACCGTTTCCACCGCCTCGGTCTTGTACTTGTAGGCGATGACCCACTTGGGGCTCTTGGAGGTGCGCCCGATAAGGGTTTGCTGGCGCAAATCGTTCACCTTCACCACGGCGCCGTCGATATTGTACGGCAGATCGTCGCGGATCTTCAGCCACTCCGCGCACACGGCCATGATGCCGTCCACGTCCTTGGCCTTGGCGCGCTTAACGTTCACGGGAAATCCCGCCTTAAGCAAAGCCCCCAGGTTGTCCCAATGCGTGCCTTCCGGCGCGTCCACCAGAATGGCGTAGGCGAAGAAGTCCAGCTTCCGCAACGCGCTTTCCCCGGGATCCTTCAGCTTGAGGCTGCCCGCCGCCGTATTGCGCGGATTCTGCTGTTCTTTGCCGTAGGTGAGAAGGGAGTATTCGTTGAAGTCGCGGAAGTTCCGCCGGGTCATGTAGATTTCCCCGCGCACCTCCACGCGGCCGGCGGGGAAGGAGGCGGGGAGTTTGCCGGGGATGGATTTGATGTTGAGGACGTTCCGGGTCACCTCGTCGCCGGTGGTCCCGTCTCCGCGCGTCACCGCGTAGGCCAGCTTGCGATCCTGATAGACCAGGCTCATGGCCACGCCGTCGATCTTCAGTTCCACCACGTACTCCGGATCGGCAGGATCCACCTTTTCCGTCACCTGCCGGTGCCAGTCGGCCAGCTCCTCTTGCGAGTAGGTGTTCTGAATACTGAGCATGGGATAGAGATGCTCCACCTTACGGAATCCCGGCGTCAAATCGCTGCCTATGGCGAGGGTGGGCGAAGCCGCCTGAGCGAACTCGGGATGCTCCGCCTCCAACGCGGACAGCTCCTTGACCTGGAAATCGAATTCTTCGTCCGACATGGGCGAACGGCCCGCTTTGTAATACTCGTCATTGGCCTGCGCCAAGCGGGCGCGCAACGCGTGGATCTTTTTCTCTGCTTCCTTTTTCGTCATGGTAACGGGGCCCGGTTGTGAATGGAAAGACCGGCAGTTGCCGGTGAATTCATGCGAAAATAGCAATAATTACTATTTTTGCAGAACTTCAGAGGACGGGCGCGATGATGCTATTGGATCTGGTCGGCAATACTCCCATGGTGGAGCTCAAGCGAATCAATCCCAATCCCAATGTGACGCTCCTGGCGAAGCTGGAAGGGAACAATCCCGGCGGCTCGGTGAAGGACAGACCCGCGCGTTCCATGATCCTCAAAGCCATCGAGCGCGGCACCCTCAAACCCGGCATGAAACTCATCGAACCCACCAGCGGCAATACCGGCATCGCCTTGGCCATGATCGCGGCCGTGTCCGGATTCGAGATGCACCTGGTAATGCCGGAAAGCGCCACTGCGGAACGCGTCAAGACCATGCGGGCTTACGGCGCCATCGTGCATCTGACGGCGGCGGAGAAGGGGATGGAAGGCACCATCGATTATGCCCGCGCCAAGGTCGCCCAAGGCGGCTTCCATATGCTCGATCAATTCTCCAATCCGGACAACCCGGCCGCCCATTACGAAACCACGGGACCGGAGATATGGAAGGATACGCAAGGGAAGGTCACCCACTTCGTCTCCAGCATGGGGACCACCGGGACCATCATGGGGGTATCGCGCTATCTCAAGGAGAAGAACCCCCAGGTACGCGTTATCGGGGCGCAACCCACCGACGGTTCCTGCATCCCCGGCATACGCCGCTGGTCGGCGGCGTACCTGCCCAGGATTTACGACAAGTCCCGCGTGGATGAAATCGTGGACGTGAGCCAGGCCGACGCGGAACTTTTCACCCGGGAATTGTCGCAGAAAGAAGGCGTGTTCGCCGGCATCTCGTCCGGCGGTACGGTGTATTGCGCCATCGAGACGGCCAAACGCATCCAATCGGGCATCATCGTGGCCATCATTTGCGATCGCGGGGATCGTTATCTGTCCGGGAACGTATTCGCCTGAAGCCGCGCGCGGCCTACAAATGTTCGTCCGTGCCCGGGCTCCCGTCCGGCGCGGATCGGTTCTGAGCCGGCGGTCCTTCATCCGGGTTGGGAACGCTTCCATCCTCGAGATGTTTCCCCGGCCACCCGAAAAACCTTTTCATGAGCATTTCCTGAAGCCGGGCCACTTGCGCGGTCATATCTATATGGACGGTGTCCTTGATCGCTTGCGGGATAAGGAAGTCGCCCACCCAGGTATGCAAATAGGCATCCGCGACGATAGGGAAGCGGGCATCCGTTTGCGACCAGATACCCGGGGGCAAGCGTTTGAACAGGGCATGGGGAAGATCCAGGCTGGTCCGGACTTCCAGGGAGTCATGGGCGGGAATGGTTTTGGATTCCGGGTTCCAACCGGAAAGCAAGGTATCGGTTTGGTAGAGCAGGGCATAATGCAGCCGGGCAAGGGTCACCTCATGCCCGTTGGGATTGGACACGCCCACGGTCACGCGCCAGTGCGTTGCCTGCCCGTCCGCGCCCAGGAAGGAAAAGGTTTGGAAACGATAGCGGCAGGCCTTAAGACCCCGCGTGGGGTGCAGAGAGCAGTCCGTGAGCAAAAGCGGCAACAGCAGGCCTAAGGCAAAGGGCTGAATGAATCGGTTGACTTTAGGGCGCATGGCGAATAACATACTCAAATAACCCAGCAGCGAGCCGCATTGCCATCCCGAGAATATTACCTCAACTCCGATTTCGATATAAGCCTGCGGGGAAGCGCCTCCATGCTGGCCTCGCGGAAGGCTACTTTCGTGCATGAAATGGCCTGGCATTACCTTTTCGCCGGGGGGCCGCAGGATTCTCTCATCGTCCACCGTCCTTTGCCGGGCGGGTTCCTGGCTTACCTGGCGGAGAAGGGTTTCCGGCCGCCGCGCCAAGTCCTGCATCCCGCCTTTTCGCTCACGGCCGCTTTCACGCCTTTCGGTTGGGATCGGCATGCGGAAGGCTTGGCGGCCAGATATTCCCGGCCGCCAGCCCATCCGGCTTTGGCAACCGTCAAGACGGCCAATTCCCGGGCCTTCAGCCTGGAGTTGGAGCTGGCGGGCGATACCGCCGATCCTGCGTTACTGGAAAGTTACGGTAGCTTGTGTGTTTCCCTGGAAGGGTTGGAAGGATCCCTGGCGGCGCGGCCCTTGCCAATGGGGTGGGTGGCCAAGGGCGATCATGGCCACGCCGGCACGGCCAATCGCCGCATAGCAGCCTATCCGCTCAACCAAGAGGAACGCCGCGCGCTGGCGGGATTGTTCGCCGAGCATGGCCGGGTGGTGCTGGAGCCCTGGCAGGAAAGGCTCATGGACATGTCGGTGAATTTCACGGTGGCCCCCGGCGGGGCAATCGAGGATTTTCGCGGCCATCAATTGGTGAACTCCCGCGATGGGGCCTTCCTGGGGGTAAAGATCGCGCCCTCGCGCATGCCGCCCGAGGCTTGGCGGGAAAAATTGCACGCCTCCGCGCTGGCGGTGGCGGCGGCGCTTGACGCGATAGGTTACTTCGGACCGGTGAGCGTGGATGCGTATGCCTGGAATTCCCTTGCCGGACCCAGATTGCGTCCCATCGTCGACATCAACGCCAGGCATTCCATGGCCCTTCCCGCGCATGGCCTGGCTGCGCGTTTACCCGGTAAGACGGTATTGTGGACATGGTCCAAGCCCCGGAAATTGGACCTTCCTCCGGACTATGGATCCTTGGATGAGCGGTTGGGCGGCGATGCCTTCCGGCCCGCCACGGGCCGAGGTATCCTGGCGGTTTCCCCCATCCGTTTCGAGGCCGGGCCTTCCGGGAATGACCCCCTGCGCCCCAAAAGAGTGGGCTTCCTCCTGAGCGCCGACGGCGAAGAGGATTTGCTCCGCCTGCAATCCGGCTTCGCCAAAGCGCTGGGGCGGAAATGATGCATTTGCTGGTGCTTTGCGGACCCACGGCCACGGGCAAAACCGCCATCGCCGCGGAACTGGCCCATCGACTGGGAACGGAATTGATCTCGGCGGATTCCCGCCAAGTCTATCGGGGGTTGGATCTGGGCACCGGCAAGGATTTGCACGAGTATCGGATGTTCGATCCTCCCGTTCCCTACCATCTGATCGATATCGCGGATCCGCAAGAGGGCTACAGCCTCTACCGATACCAGCAGGATTGCTTCGACTCAATGGCGGCGCGCGCGGCCGCGGGGGGCGTTCCCTCGCAAGTGATGGTAATGGCGGGCGGCACCGGCATGTATATCGAGGCGGTACTGCGGCGTTACCGTATCGCCAACGTTCCAGAGAATCCTTCCTTACGGGAAAGCCTGCGGGGCCGCTCCCGGGAAGATTTGGAAGCGGAATTGAAAGCCAAGGATCCGGAGTTGGCGGCCAAGTCCGATCTCAGCAGCGGTAAGCGCATTATCCGCGCCCTGGAAGTCTGGCACGCCGGCCTCGTCAAACCGGTGGAATACAGCAGGCCGCCGGCGGTGGATTTCTCTTTCAGCGTATTTGCCACCGCCATGGAACGGACGGCATTACGCGCCCGCATCGACGAGCGGCTGGAGGCCAGGTTGGCCGCGGGCATGGTGGAAGAAGTGGAATCCTTGTTGGCGCGGGGATTGACCCGCGAGAGAATGCAGGTGCTGGGCATGGAATACCGCGAGATCTCGGACTACCTGCAGGGAAGCAAGACCCGGGAGGAAATGATCGCCGGCCTGCGCCATGAGATCCATCTTCTCGCCAAGCGCCAGGAAACGTATTTCCGGGGAATGGCAAGGCGCGGAGTGCCGGTCACCTGGCTTCATCCCCGCGAGGGCGCCGCGAAGATCTTGGAATATTGGGAAAACCGGGGAGCGGAAAATGGCTGACGAAGCGGCGGCGGAAAACGCATCGGGCGCGGGAAGCCCCAAGGAATTCGCCGCAGCCCTCATCGTCAATCAGGCCGGCCAACTGTTGCTGCTAAAGCGGGCGCCGGGCATCCAGCGCTGGCCGGGCAAATGGGGGATAGCCGGCGGCGGCATCGAGGCGGGGGAGACCCCGGAGCAGGGCCTGCGGCGCGAGTTCGCGGAGGAGCTGGGTCCGGATATCCGCTTGCGGAACTTGCGCGGCCCGGAAACATTGCGGGCGATAGGCGGCTACGGCGGCTTTATCCACCTTTGGCATATGCTCTGGCTGGGCGGTGAAATCAGGTTGAGCAGCGAGCATACCGAATATGCCTGGGTGGACCTGACGGACTATATGGCGCTCGACGTCATGCCGGGAGTGGACGGGGATTTGACCCATTTCGGGATCTGGCCCGAACGTGCGAAACGACCCAGTTGACTATATTGTCAGGACCGGAAAGGACGCAATGAAGACGATGAACCCCTGGGGCTTTCCGGAAAAGCGGGAAGCCCGTTTGGCTCTCAGTGCCGCATTGATCCTCGCCTCTCTGGGGCTTTTCCAATGCGAACGCACGGCCGTATTCACACCCGTTCTTCCGGAGAATGCGCATTACCGCGTCTACCATCTGGGCACCTATTCCAGCAAGCTGGACGAGGAAAAGGAAATCGAAGGGACCATCTTCCAGACCACCCTATCCTTGGATCTGCAAAGACAGGGAAGCGGATGGCTCCTGCGCCGCAGGCTGGACACCATGGTCGCCAAAGGATATCACAAGTTTTCCATGCCCAATGAACTGGAGAAAAAAGTCGACCTGACCTTGACCATGGACTCCTCTTTCGTTCCCGCCCGGGTGGATGGCTACGATTCCCTCAAGACCGTGCTGGGCCGCATCCAGCAAAAAGAGGAATACCGCGCCGCGCTCCTGAAGGCCAGCGATACGGCGCAATACCGGGCGGAGTGGCGCGATTGGTGGCGGATGAATAAATTCCTGCCGCGCGGCGTAAAGCTGGAGGCCCGGCAGCCGTTGGCCGTGGAGGCTTTGAACAAGACCCTGGAAACCCTGAAGGCGGATTCCGCCACCTTCGACGGTCCCCGGCCGCGCCTCAAGAAATCCTGTCTGGATTATACCCTGTATTACCATCGCACGGATTCCCTGTCGCTGTTGATGGAGCAGTTCTATTTCTCCTCGATCCAAAACCGCAAGTACCGGAAGTACGCCTGGCATGCCTCCCTGATTAAAGGCATCCTGCAATACTCGGTGGAACGCAAGACCGGCATGCCCTGCTTCGCCTCCAAATCAGAAACCTCCGATCTCACCCTGGAGTTGAAAGAGGAAAAGGCCACCATGCCCATCCACCTTTACAGGTATGAAGAAGATCTTTACGAGTAGTACGGAAGCCGGGCGGTCCTGGCCTTTACCCGATCCGGTGCCGCCGCCATTTCTCCCTGTTTTCCGCATCCTCCTCCTGGCGCTTTCCGCCATCCTGCTTTCCGCCTGCGCCTTCACGGAATACGGCAACCGCATCAACCAGGAACAGCTGGCTATCACGCGTCTGGAAGACAAGCGGCATAACCTGGAAACCCAATACATCATCGTACTCAACAATCTGGAAATCCATCCCACCGAGGAGAGGCTGATCAAGGAGCGTGACGAAGTGCGCGGCAAGCTCATTGACGTGGCGGCCACCATCGAACAGAAGCGTAAGATGCTGGATCAATCCTTCCGGGAATGGGAGCAGAAGATCGTTGAAGAGAAGATAGAGAAGCAGATGATCGACAATGAGGTCAAGCAAAACGAAGGCAAGAACGAAGACGTGGATTTCGAGAACAAATAGCTTTATTCGGCGTCAACCGGATCCGGCCATTACGGTCCCGGAATCCTGGTCGGGTGGACCCGAGCGGCTGAAAACGCGTAAGTCCGCGGCTCCGTGAGTCTGTGAACGCGTTTGCAAAACCAGCGATAGGAGGCGGTCAGATTCCGTAAAGGGCGCGCGTATTTTGGCGGGCCCAGCGGTACACGTCCTCCACCGGAACGCCTTTGAGTTCCGCGATCTTGGCCGCGATGAAAGGGATATGTCCCGGATGCGCGGGCTTGCCGCGGTAGGGGATGGGCGCCAGATAGGGACCATCCGTTTCCAACAGCATTCGGTCGAGCGGCGTTGCCTTGGCCACGCTTTGCAGCTCCTGCGCGTTCCTGAAGGTGACGATGCCGGTGAATCCAAGGCAAAGGCCCGGAAAGCCCGCCAGCAAGGCTTCGGCCATGGCCGGCGATGACGTGAAGCAATGCACGTGGATCTTCCAGTCTCGGGGTGCCTCCCTTTTCAGGACGGCCAAGGTATCCGCTTCGGCTTCGCGGGTGTGGATTATCAAGGGTTTCCCGGCCTCCACGCCCATGCGGATCTGCCTTGCGAAAACCTCCCGTTGCACTTCCGGCGGCGACATGTTGTAATGGTAGTCCAGGCCTATTTCGCCCCAGGCCAAGGTTTTGGGATGCGCCATCGCGGTCTTGATGGCCGCCTCCAGGTCCGGGCCGTAAGCCTTGGCATCGTGGGGATGGATGCCGAAGGCGCCGAACACCCCCTCCTCCGCCATCAAGGCCAAAGTAGCCGGCAGGGAATCCGGATCACAGGAAATGGTGATGCATCCGCCGAAGGATGCCTTCGCGTCCGGTTGCGTTGCGCACAGGTAGCTTGCCTTATAGGCGGCAAAATCCGGAAGCTCCAGCCGTTTGAGAATGCTGTCGAGATGGCAATGGGTATCGATGAAGTCCATGCGGGAAAGATATATTTATCCGCTTGCGGCCCGCAGGCGCGCGCCCAAGGGAGGATTCATGGACGAATGGGAAAAACGCTTGCAGGCATTGGGGTTGCGGATACCGCCCGCGGCCAAACCCCAAGGCACCTATGTGCCGGCCGTGCGCGCCGGCAACCTGGTTTTCGTATCCGGCCAATTGCCCATGCGCGACGGGCTCTTGGTCCATAAGGGCAAGGTGGGACGGGATCTGGAATTGGAACAGGCCCAGGACGCCGCCCGCATCTGCTTTATGAACCTGCTGGCTGCGCTCGCCTATCTGGGGATAACCCCGGGCCAGGTAACCCGAGTGGTACGTCTGGGGGGATTCGTGCAATGCGTGGACGGTTTTCCGGATCAGCCCAAGGTCATCAACGGCGCTTCCGATCTGTGCCGGGAGATTTTCGGAGAGGCGGGCGCGCATGCGCGTGCGGCCGTGGGCGTGAACGCCCTGCCCTTGGACGCGGCGGTCGAGATAGAGGGCGTGTTCGAGGTGGCCGGTTGATCCTTTTGATCTTTCCTTTCCAAGCCGAATTGGACGCTTTCCTTCCCGCATCGCCCGACCGCCGGGAAACCCGGCTGGGTGGAATCCGGGTTTTCGGATCCGTGTCCGAACCGGACTTGCGTTTGGCGGTGTGCGGGCAAGGAAAGGTGGAGGCGGCCCTGGCTTGCCAAATCCTTGCGGACGCCTCGCAGCCGGCCGCGGTCCTGCTCATCGGATCCGCGACAGCCTTGGACCCCGCCCTGCGAATAGGCGATATCGTGGTGGCGGACGTCTGTATCGAATATGATTTCGGTGCCGATCCGGTTCCCCGGTTCAAAGCCCGGGCTTTTCCGGATACCGCGGGACCCGCTGCGGCCTTTCGCGACACTTCATCCGATTCGGCTAAGGTGGTGATAGGACCCATGCTGTCCGGGGACAGGAATGTTTTCGACCCCGAACAAAAACGCAGCTTGCACGAGCGTTATGCGGCCAAGGCTTTGGCTTGGGAAGGGGCGGGGTTCCATCGCTTTCTGAGGCGATCGGGAATGGCGGGGTGGGAGATCCGCGTCATCACGGAAACGGCGGATTCAGGGCCGCCCACGTTGGCGGAGTTGCAGGAGAGGATGCGCAGGGATTTCCCGGGGTTGCGGAAGAAAATCCAATCGCTTGTCAGTCCCGCCGTTTAATGAGGACCCTGGATGATGATTGACACCATCCACCCGCATGACCCTGAGAAAACCAATTCAGCAGAATTGGTTGAAGGCTTCCGCCATCTCCGCGGCAATATCCTGGGCGCTGCGGCCGGAGATGTTGTGGCGCTCCAGCATGAACACCACTTCGCCATCCTTCAATAAGGCAATCTGCGGGGACGAAGGTTGATAACCCACGAAATAGGAACGTGCCCGCGCGGTGGCCTCCGCGTCGTTGCCGGCGAAGACGGTGATGGAATTGGCGGGTAGTTTGGAATTACGCATGGCCAGACTGACCGCGGGGCGGGCATTTGCGGCAGCGCAACCGCATACGGAGTTCACCACCACCAAGGTGGTGCCTTTGGGATCCTTCAGGTAATTATCGACTTCGACCGCCGAGCGCGTTTCTTTGATGCCGAGCTCGGTGAGCTCCTCGCGCATCGGGGTGACCATTCCTTCATCGTACATCATGATAGTGTTCCTTAGCTGCTTGTCTTAGGGGCCGTCCAGCGATATGGCTGGGAAAGGGAACCGGCCCTGAAACAAATGTATATCGGTTTAGTCGATAATATAAAAAGGTTTTCCGAACCCGCTTGCCCTTAACCGTCCCCACCCTTGTTGGGCGGGCGGGGAAGCGATCCGGTTGGGGAGTTTGGGCGCGCGGTATCCTATCAGCAACCGGCAAAGGCGGGAAAAGGACGGAAGTCCGCCAATGCGGCCAGGCAATTCTCGATCTGAATCCCTTTCTTGTCTTTCTTTGACCGCGTCTCCACCTTGGGCAAAAGCCCGAAATTGAAATTCATCGGTTGGAAATCGGGATTGGGATCGGTGAGATGGCGCGTCAAGGCGCCCAGGCAGGAGGCTTCCGGCCAGGCGAAGGAGGCCTCCCCGCGCTCATGGGCCAGGATCATGGATGCGGCATACATACCCGTGCCGATGGCCTCGGTATATCCTTCCGCTCCCGTAAGCTGGCCCGCGCAATAGATGCGCGTGCCTTTGATGCGGAGCGAAGGCTCCAATACCTGCGGTGAATTGAGGAAAGTGTTCCGGTGCATGGCGCCGAAGCGCGCATAAGCGGCGTTCTTCAAGGCGGGTACCAGGGAGAAGATCTGTTTTTGCGTCCCCCATTTGAGGCGCGTCTGGAATCCCACCAGGTTGTACAGGGTCCGCTGGCGGTTCTCGGCGCGCAATTGGATCACGGCGAAGGGCCGCTTGTCCGTGCGCGGATCATGCAAGCCGATGGGCCGCATGGGCCCGTACCGCAAAGTCTCCGGACCGCGGCGCGCCATTTCCTCCACCGGCAGGCAACCCTCGAAAAGCTGTCCCTTCTCGAACGGCTTGGCCTCCACCGTATCCGCCTGCACCAGCGCTTCCACAAAAGCGAAATAAGTTTCCTTGTCCAACGGGCAATTCAGGAAATCCGGTTCCGTGCCCTTGTCCCAGCGATTCTTGGCGAAAGCCTGATCCAGATCCAGGCTGTCCAGTTCCACCACCGGCGCGATGGAGTCGAAGAAATACAGGCGCTCCGAACCGATCAGGGAGAACAAGGATTGCGTCAGCTTATCCGAGCTCAAGGGCCCGGTGGCCACCAGGGTAAGCTCCCGCGGATCCAGGCTATCGGCTTCCTCGCGGCGCAAGGTGATGCGCGGATGCGAGGCAATTGCCTTTTCCACGGCGGCGGAAAAAAGATCGCGATCGATGGCGAGGCTCTCCCCGGCCGGCACGCGGGATTCCATCGCCAAAGCGATTAGGCGCGATCCCATCAGGCGCAACTCTTCCTTGAAGATGCCGTGCGCGGAAGTCAGCGCCAGTCCTTTGAAGGAATTGGAACACACCAGCTCGGCCAGGTTGCCGGTCTTATGGGCGGGCGTGGTGACCGTGGGACGCATCTCCCATAATTCCACGTCCATGCCGGCATCGGCCAACTGCAAAGCGGCTTCGCAGCCGGAAAGGCCGCCGCCGATAACACGGATTTTGGCGGTCATTTGAGTTTTGACTTTTGCCGTAAAGACATCATCAATGACTGGACCCCAACCCCTGCAGTTCCAGGTTTTCGGAAAAGGCGCGCAAGGCCATTTTTCCGATTTGGGCGCGCGTGGCGGGGAGGGAGGTAAGGAAGGCGCAGTTCTCGATCAGTTGTTCCAGTTGCGGCGGACCGATCAATCCCAGACGGTACAGTTCCAGCAGGTAGTCGTACGCATCGACGGAAATGAATTCGCGCTCCATGGGATGGAGCACGCGTATTTTCACCGGCGTCTGCCGGCTGAGTTCCGCTTGCGCAGCCGCCCAGGACACCACCGCATCCGCCGTGGTCTTGTGCAGCCCCAAGCGGCGCAAATCCGCGGCCAAGCGGTCCCATTGCGGGGAGGAGACCAGGGGGTCCGGGACCTTGGCGGGCCCGGTATTTCCTCCTGTCCGCACAATGCCGGCTACCTTGTCGTCGGCGATCTTTCCGCCGGCGGTTTTGTCGCGTTGGATCCTGCCGCGCTGGGTTTTGGACCGGGCCGCGGAAGGCCGCGGGAAGCCGCCGTCCTTACGCTCGGCCTTCATGTGCAACAGCAGCGAATCGAAGATCTGGGACTGCAATTGCGGATTGATGTCGATCATGCTGTCCGATCAATGGCGGAAATGCCGCGTCCCCGTGAACACCATGGCCACGCCCAAGCGATCCGCCGTAGCTATGACATCCTGATCGCGCAAGGATCCCCCCGGCTGCAGAACATACCTGATGCCGCCTTCATGGGCCGCCACCACGTTGTCGTCGAACGGGAAGAACGCATCCGAGGCCATCACGCAGCGGGACAGGGCCTGACTCACGTAGGCTACCGGATCCGCGCCCTTCTGTTCCGCCTGGCGCCGCAGGTTTTCGCGGGCCCGCGGTTGGCATAGCTTGAGGTTGGAATCGATGCGGTTGGGCTGCCCCGGGCCCATGCCCACCAAGGTGTATTCGCCCGGCGCGTATTCCTGGCCTATCACGATAGCGTTGGACTTGACGTGCTTGCATGCCTTCCAGGTGAACAGGGCCAGGCCTTCCAGCTCCTTGGGCAAGACGGCCTTGGTGGGGGTTTCCCATTTGCGGTTCAGCTCCACGTCCCGGTCCTGTACCAGCATGCCCCCGAGGATATGCTTGTACACTTTCCGATTTCCGGCCGGCGCAAGCTTTCCGATGTCGAGAATGCGGAGGTCCTTGCTCTTTTTCTGCAGGTATTCCAGCGCGTCCGGAGCGAAGCCGGGAGCGATGAGCAATTCGACGAAACGGCCTTTCAGTTTTTCCGCGGTGGCTAAATCCACTTGCCGCGTTACCGCGATCACGGAACCGAATGCCGAAACCGGATCGCCTTCCCAGGCGGCCTCGAAGGCTTCCGCCAGGGTAGCGCCGGTGGCGTAGCCGCACGGATTCATATGCTTGATGATGGAGACGGCCGGGACGTCCCGCAGTTCCCGCACGGATTCCAGCGCCGCATCCGCGTCCACCAGGTTGTTGAAACTCAATTCCTTGCCGTGCAATTGCGTGGCGGAACCGATGTTCGGCTCCTGACCGGAGCGGGCATCCCGCTCCAGGAAAAAGGTGGCCTTCTGATGATCGTTCTCCCCGTAGCGCAGGGTCTTGCCTTCCTGGAAGGACAAACGCAAGGACGGGGACTTGGCCAAGGCCGAAGACAGGTATTCGTCGATGGCGGAATCGTAGTCGGCGGTATGACGGAACACCTTCAGGGCCAGCGTCTGGCGGGTGGCGGGCGAGGTATCGCCTTCGCGCTGTAATTCGCCTGACACCTTGGGGTAGTCGGCGGGATCGCAGACCACGGTGACGAAGCGGTAATTCTTGGCCGAGGAACGCAGCATGGCCGGACCGCCGATGTCGATGTTCTCGATGGCGTCTTCCAGGGCCACGTCCGGCTTGGCCACGGTTTCCCGGAAGGGATAGAGGTTCACGGCCACGATGTCGATGGCTTCGATGGCGTTCTCGCGCATGGCCCGTTTGTGCGCTTCATTGTCCCGGATGCCCAGCAGCCCGCCGTGGATCTTAGGGTGCAGGGTCTTGACGCGGCCGTCCAGGATTTCCGGCGAGCCGGTGTATTCGGAAATGGCCAGGGCGGGAACGCCCTTTTCCTTCAGGAATTTCAGCGTGCCCCCGGTGCTGAGGATGCGGATGTCCAGCGCGGCGAGCGCCTGCGCGAACTCCAGCAATCCGGTCTTGTCGGAAACGCTGATGAGGGCCGTTTTCTTAATGGCTTGTCGCTCCGGAGTTGCCGACGCAACTCCACGCTCCTCGCCTCCATAAGGATTACTCACGAAATTCCTTTCCGGTCAAAAGCGCGAAGGCTTCCAGGTATTTGCGGCGGGTGTTCCTCACCACGTCCGCGGGCAGCTCGGGTCCGGGATAAGTTTTGCCCCAGGTGAGCGTGTTGAGATAATCGCGCACGTATTGCTTGTCGAAACTGTCCTGCTCGCGTCCTTCTGCGTAGGCGTCGGCGGGCCAGAAACGCGAGGAGTCCGGCGTCAGCACTTCATCGATAAGGAGGGTCTTGCCGTCCACCACGCCGAATTCGAATTTGGTATCGGCTATGATGACGCCTTTCCCGGCCGCATAGCTGCGGGCGCGGGAGTAGATCTCCAGGGTCAGCTCTTTCAGGCGGACGGCATCGGCCGCGCCGACCATTACTTCCATGGTTTTATAATCGATGTTCTCATCGTGCCCGATATCGTTCTTGGCCGCCGGCGTGAACAAGGGCGGTTCCAGCTTGCAACTCAGACGAAGCCCGGGCGGCAGGAAATGCCCGCAGACCGACCCGGTGGCCAGGTAGTCCTTCCAACCCGAGCCGACAAGGTAGCCGCGCGCCACGCATTCCACGTCGAAGCGCTTGGCCTTCTTCACGATCATGAAACGCCCGCGCAGATAATCGCGATGCCGGGTTAGGGAAGCCGGCAAGTCCTTCACGTCCGCGGATAGGAAATGGCTGGGTACGCCCAGATGCTTGAACCAGAACACGGAAAGCTGGGTGAGGATTTTACCCTTGTCCGGAATGGGCGTGGGCAGCACCACGTCGAAGGCGGAAAGCCGATCGGTGGCCACCATCAGGAGTTCATCGCCCAGATCATACACATCCCTCACCTTTCCCCGCGAGAACAAGGGGATTTCGGTGATAGGCGGTGGCGAAGCGGTGGCCGGGTTATTCATGGCACAAAAATAGCCCTGCCGGACAGGGGCGTCAATTTTGATCCCGATTAAAACGGCGCTATTTGCGGCGCGTGCTGTCGGGCTGGATGGCCGCGGGCGCGGGGGCCGGCGCGATCGGCAGCGCGGGCGCGGGTGGAGAAACCGGGGGATTGGACGCGCTGGGGGCGGGCGCAGGATAGGCGCCCGGCGGAGCGGCGGTTTTTGCGGTAAGCGTGTCCTTGGGAACCCCGAAATGGTACCACAGGTTCAAGGAAGCCTGGATGGCGGAGGATGCCCAATGCGCTTCGCCCGCGGGCGGATTGAGGATCATGATATGGGACCAGGAATGTCCCGACTTGAAATCCTGATGCAAAAAACCGATGGCGCCGGAAAGCAACCAGGGCCCGGAAAGCGTTTGCTGGATTCCGAATTGGAATTCATACCCGGAGCCGAACGGGTCGAAGCGCGCGGGAGCGGATCCATAAGGCGTATACATTTCAGAGTTGCCTAGGTTCCAGAACAGCACCCCTTGGGCGTACAATCCCAGCCCGCCGGTCACGGATAAAAGCGAGGGCGGGACATAGTATCGCAAGCCGGCGCCGCCCAGGTTGGCCTGGACCGCGAACCATTCGTCCCCCACATGGTTGGAGGCTTTGTCCCCCAGAACGGCGGTTTGCTTGTACCAATAGGAGTGGGTCTTGACCACCAGATCCAGATAAGCACCCACCGGGTAAATGGCCTGGAAACCCAACGGGAAGGCCAGATGCACGGGATCATAGCCTTGCAGGATTTTCAGCGAGTCTTTTTGCACCCTGGCGGCCACCACGCTCCCGAGCGCTTCTTTGGCGTCCAGATCGATGAAATCGATCCCCACGTAAACGGAGACGGCCGGATGGCGGTGACGTAACCTGGCTGTTACGGAGTCCTTCTGGGCAAGGCTGTCGGAACGGGACATGGGCCGGATGGAGCCGGTGTCGGCGGGACGGGAGGACCAGGGCGAGGGACCGGCTTCCACCTTGCGGAAGGGATCCTGGACGGCGGAATCCGGTTTGAAGGCGGGCAGGGAATCCGCGGATTGGGAATAAACGCTTCCGGTAAACAGGAGCAGGCCCGCAATGGCTTTGCAAAGACCGGAAATCCGGAGCAACCCTCCGGCCGGAAGCGCCCCCGACATGTTAAACGGCCTCTGGGGTTCCGAAACCGTAAAGGCCATGGGCGAGGATATAGGGGCGGATTTCCGGAAGGACCCCGGCGGCATCCATGTCCTTGGAAACCGACAAGGCTTCGCGGATCCGTTTCGACTCGCCGGCAACGACCGTCGTTTGCAATTCCTGGACCCCGTGCGGGATTTTGCTTCCCATGGGATGGCCTTCGCGCGGATAGACCAGCATGGTCACTTCCCGCAATACATCCTGCCAGCGATGCCAGGTGGGGAAGATGGCCCAGTTGTCGGAACCGATCAGAAAGTACCATTGATGCCCGGAGCCGTTTTCATGCTTCAGGGCCTTGATGGTGTTCAGCGAATAGGATGGACTGGAGAGTTGCGATTCGACGTCGGATACCGCGTTTCCGGGCATGTCTGCCGTGGCCAAACGCACCATGGCCAAGCGATGTTCAAAGGGAGTGGCCGGTTTCGACTTGAGGGGAGGATCCTGGGCCGGCACCCAGAGGATACGATCCAGTTCCAAGGCCGAGGCCGCGGTCTCGGCCAAATGACGATGGCCGGCATGAGGGGGATCGAAGGAACCGCCGAAGATGCAGTACTTCACATCGCTTCCTGGCGCTTACCCTGCTCCTGTTCCTCTTTCTTCTCCCGGGCGAGCTTGGTTCTGGCCTTGTCCAAATCCTTGTAAGCCTGCTTCACCTGGTCCTTGAAGGGATCGTCCTTGGCGATGCCGTCGAACTTGCCGAGATAGGTTTCCGCTTCCTCGAACTGGGCCAGTTCGATATAGCAATGCGCCAGTTTCAGGTTGATGTCCCGTTGGTTCACGCGGGTTCCGTATTCCTTAAGCAGGTTCTTGTAATAGATGGCGGCCGCCAGGGGTTCGCCCATGCGCATATAGAGGTGGGCTATCTGCATTTGCTTTTCGGCGAGCAGATCGCGGAGTTTATTGAGCTGGGTCTTGGCGCTGTCCGCCCGCGCGCCTTCCGGATATTCATCCAGGAAGTTTTCATAAGCGGTGATGGCGTCCACGGTCTTGGTTTGGTCCCGGGAAGGGATTTCCACCTGGTTGCCCGCCACTTCCGCGCTACGGTAATGGGCCAACTCTCCGAAGCGCTTGGAGGCGGGGAAATCCTTCAGGAAGGAAGAGTATTCCTGTTCCGCTTCTTCCCATTCCTTGAGTCCGTAATGGGATTCTCCCAGGTCGAACATGGCTTCCTCGGTAAAGGCGGAACCGGGGCAACTGGTGACAAGCTCGGATAATAATTCCTTGGCTTGCGTGAACTTCTGCTTATCGAATTTGGGTTTGGCTTTCTCCCACCTTTCCTGGCAGGATTGTTCCTGGGTAAGCTTCTTGCTCGATGAGCATCCCAGCAGGGCGAAAGCACCATAGGCAGTTAACGCCAGGGCGATAAATTTCCGTCCCGGGGTTCGATTTTTGGTTGTGGCTGAGTCAACGGAAAAAGGCATTTGGGCCCCGATTTCATTCCAGTTTGGCTAATTCTTCCTTAGCCCGTTCCGAATATTCACTATCGGGGTACAAAGATACAACTTTTTTGAACTCCTCGGCAGCCAGCTTCTTCTCCCCCAGCCGCAGATAGCAGTAGCCCATTTTGAGCTGCGCATCGTCGGCCTTTTCCGTTTCGGGAAAGGTAAAGACTTTTCGGAACGCGACCATGGCCTTGGCATAGTTCCCTTGCGCGAACTGGCACTCGCCTATCCAGTAGAAGCAATTGTCCGCGTAAGTACTGGCGGGGAATTTCTGGAGCAGCTCCTCGAACCGGGAAATGGCCTGGGCGTAACCTCTTCCGTAGTAAAGGTCAAACGCCTTCTTGTAAAGTTGGGCCTCGACATCGCTGGCGGGCGGTTTACGGAGGGCTTTGGCAGCGTTCCTGGCACCGGGTTTGGCGGGAATTCCGGAGGATGCGGCGGCGCCGCCGGAGTCCGGTTTAATGCCGGCTTTCCTGGCCACGGCCGAGCCGTTGGTGTCCAGCGAGGTAGGGGAGAAGGTGGCCATTTCCTTTTTCAGGATGGCGCTCTTGGCCAAGCGATCCTCTATGTTCTTCAACCTCTCCGCTATCAAGGCGATTTGCTGGCTATGCTCGTCCACCTTGGCGTTGGGCATATTGGCGAGTTCATCGCCGATGGATGAAATCCGATTTTCCAGTTCCTGCACCTTTGTTTCCAGGCTTTGCAACTCGAGCTTGTTCTCCTGCGCCAGCTTGAGCGCCTCGTCGGAGTTCTCCTTCAATTGCAAAACGTCGATTTCCGGCAAGGATGGATCACTGGATCGGACCCGGGGCGAGGTGGCGCAAGCGGCGAAAAAGGCGAGGACGGATGCAACCATCGATAAGCGCAGGAACTGCCGCGCAAGGGTTTCGGGAGACCTTCGCCAAAGCCGATCCGCCGGTATGCGGTTCCCATTTCTCATGTTATGTCGCAATCCTGTTTACTTACTTTAATCTGTAGTATATTCAACTGAAATGATACTAGCAAGGTATATCCTGAAGGAGCACATAGCCCCTTTCTTTTATGCCCTGTTCGTGATCACCTTCCTCTTCCTGGTCGACTTTCTCATCCGCATTCTCTCCTCCATCCTGTCCAAGGGCTTGGGTTGGCGCGTGGTACTGGAAATCCTGGTGCTGAATCTGGCGTGGATGCTGGCCTTGTCCATACCCATGGCGGTTTTGGTGGCCACCTTGATGGCCTTCGGAAGGTTCTCTTCCGATAATGAGATCACGGCCATGAAGGCGCTGGGCATTTCCCCTTTCAAAGCCATGATGCCGGCCCTGATCGTTTCCGTTCTGCTGGGGGCAGGGCTGGTTTATTTTAACAACGACATCCTCCCAGAAGCCAATTTCCGCGCGGCCGCCCTGCGCAATGACATCGGCCGGAAAAAACCCACAGCTCTTATCACACCCAAGACCGTGATCCGGGATTTCGAGAACTACCTGATCTGGATCGATCGCCTGGATCAGGCCACGGGGCAGCTGGGCGGCGTGCGCATCTACAATGTGGAAGCCGGGAAACCCGTCCGCTACATCTATGCCGACTCCGCCTCGATGGAATATGCCAATGGGGGCAAGAGCATCCTCATCCATCTCCAGGCGGGGGAGAACCATTTCGTCGATCCCAAGGAGACGGCCAACTACGTGCGCGTGCGTTTCCGCACCCAGGACGTGGCCATCGACAACGTGGACGCCACCCTGGAACGGCATCAGCGCTCTTACCGCACCGATAGGGAGATGTCCATCCAGGAGATGTTCGGCATCGTGAACGCCAGCGAGAGCCGGCTTAAAAGCCTGCGCCAGGAATACCGCGAGAAGATTTTCGACGAGTTGCGGGCTCTGGACATCGTGCTTTCCGCGGATACCGTGAAGGACGTGCCGCCCCGGCTGTTGCAGGGCAAGTGGTGGAAGGACGATCCCATCGGATCCATCGCGTATGCGGAGGTGAAGCGGCAGGAAAAGGACAAGATCTACCTGATTGAACGCTATGAGCGCCGCGAGGAGAACGAGCTCAAGGAAATCAACCAGTTCATGGTGGAGATCCACAAGAAATTCTCGATCCCGGTGGCTTGCCTGGTCTTCGTTTTCATCGGCGTGCCGCTGGGGGTAATGGCCCGGCGCGGAGGTATCGGGACCGGGGTCATCTACAGCGTGGCCTTCTATCTGCTTTACTGGGTGTGCATGATCCGGGGGGAAGTGCTGGCGGACCGGCTCATCATCCAGCCCTGGGTCGCCATGTGGGCGCCCAACATCCTGGTGGGGATTGGCGGATTGTTCCTGGTGCTGCGCATGTCCCGGGAGAATTACCTCAATAACATTTCCCTGCCGCAAAAGCTTTTCCGCATGGTATGGCGGAAACCCCGGCCCGGATCCGCGCCGTGAAGATCCATACCCGCCATGTGCTCAAGGGTTTCCTGGGCCTCCTGTTGCTGACGGTCGTTTCCATCGTGGTCATTTTCATCGTCATCGACTTCGTGGGCAACAGCAAGGTATGGCTTACGCGTTCGCCTAAGGACGTATTGCAATATTATCTGGATTTCCTGCCCCATATCATCTATCTCATCCTGCCTATCGCCGTGCTCCTGGCTTCCGTGTTTTCCATCGGAACCATGTCCCGCAACCTGGAGTTGGTGGCCTTGCGCGCGGCGGGCATTCCCGTCACCCGCATCCTCGCGCCCATCCTCCTTTTCGGACTCATCGCCAGCGGAGTGATGTTCTGGTTTGAGGATGCCGTCCTTCCGGACGCGAACCACCGCCGCTACGAGATCAACGAGCCCAAATCGCAGGACGGCGATCAAGGCGGTGATCCTTTGGAAAAATTCAATTATCTCTACACGGCTTCGGACGGCATGGTCCTGTATTTCGATTTCTATTCCGGCCATCGCAATACCGGCCAGGGCATCACCATCATATCCCAACCCAAGCACGGCCCCATGGAAATGCGTACGGACGCGCGCACCATGGCCTGGGAAAAGGACCGTTGGATCCTCAAGGACGGCACCAAGCGGGTGTTCTATAAAGGCGTGCTGGACGCCTTGCCGTTCAAGGAGCTGCCGTTCCCGGAGTTCAAGGACAAGCCCAAGGATTTGCTGGATGACCGTTCCTACCCGGAGGAGATGGGGATCCGGGAATTGGATAAGCGCATCGCCATCCTGCAGCGATCCGGCGAGTCTTCCCGCATGCTGGAAACGGAACGCCATTTCCGGTTTTCCAGCAGCCTGGTCAACCTGTTCATGGCTTTGATCGGGACCGCCATGTCTGTGCATACCGTCAAGTCCGGACTGGCGCGCAACTTCGGCATCGCGCTCCTGATCACCTTCCTTTACTACGTGGCTTTGCGACTGGGCCTGGTGATGGGCCAGAACGGGAGCCTGTCGCCGGTGGTGGGCGCCTGGCTGGGCGACATGATTTTCGCTCCGCTGGGATTCCTATTGTTGTGGAAGGCGTCCCGCGTGTGAACGGGGTCTGGTTTTTCCTCGCCGGGTTGTTCGGTGGCGTGGGATTGCTGGGTGGAAATTGGCGGCTGGCGCTGGTGCCGGCCGCGGCCTCCATGCTGCTGGCTTGGACGGGGACAAGGACGAAGACCCGCGACAATGGGAGCCGGAAAAAAACCGGCAGCGCCCCCACCCGCAAGACCGGAATCATTCCCCAACCCGGGTTCCCGGAACCCTCTCCGGAAGAGCGGCGCCAGGATACCACGCGCGCCTTTTTGAAGGGCGATATGGCCATGGCCGGAAGGGAGGCCCAGGCCCGCGAGGAACGCAGGCAGGCCCAGCGCGAGCTGGAAGACAATATCGATGCGGCCCTCTTCGACGGCTTGGCTTTGTTGAAGCAGGCCATTCCCGCCGGGCATACCTACGCCGTGCTTTTTCCCGGCAGGAATGACGGGCTTTATCTGCGCGCCTGGATCACGGACAGCGCTTCCGTCATCGACGGCGCGGCCTTGAACAGCAACCAGGGCCTGGTGGGGCAATTGAACAAGGACGGCGTGCGCCGCGTACTGGAAGGCGATATCATCGCCGATTCCACCCAATTGCATTACTACTCCGGCAACGACAATGTCCGCTCATTGGCAGGGGTGCCAATCCTGGTGAAAGGCGCGCGCCGGGGCGCCGTCATCGTGGACAGTCTCAGGGAAAACGCCTTCGACGCGCGGACGATCGAAAGGCTGGACGCCCTGGCCAACCTTGCCGGGCATCTGGCGTACCATGCCTATATGGGATTCGAGCATGCCTACCACAAAGAGCAATTGGCGGCCTTGACCAGTTACCAACGCAAGTTCCTGGAGAACATGTCGGTGGAGAACATCGTCACCCATGTGCAGAATTACATGGCGGAGTGCCTGGAGGGGGATCGCTTCCTGGTGGTGGAGCGCATCGAACGGCACGGGGACGAGGCCCGCATCGTCAGTTGCATCGGGAAAGAAGAGGCGGATCTGAAAGGATTCGCATTCCGGCTTTCGGAAAAGGGCTTGGTGGCCTTGGCCTTCGAGAAGGAGCAGATCCTCAACCGCGCATTCCCGCCTACGCCGTATGTACCCCGTTTCAGCTCCAGGGAAAAGGCGCATGGACATATGGCCAGCCTTTTGGCGGTGCCGGTGCCCACCGATCAAGGCGTGGATATGGCACTGGTGGTGGAGTCCACCCGCCCGCGGCGCTTCACGGAACATCAGCAGAACATGCTTTCCACCATCGCCCGCGCCGCCGGGTTCGCGCTTTCCCGCGCGCGGCTGTACCAGGAAAAGGAACAATTGGCCAGCCGCGACGGCCTCACCGGCGTGGAAAACCATCGCACATTCCAGGAACGTTTCCTCAACGAAATCCTGCGCGCGCAACGCTACGAACACCAGCTCGCCGTGCTGATGATGGATATCGATTTCTTCAAGAAGGTGAACGATTCCTACGGCCATCCGGTCGGCGATCTGGTCCTCAAGGAAGTCGCCAAGATCATCTCCCAGAACATCCGCGGCGGTACCGATCTTTTGGCCCGCTATGGCGGCGAAGAATTCGTAGTCATGCTGGCGGACACGGACAGGGCCAGGGCGGGGGAAACCGCGGAACGCATCCGCGAAAGCATTGCCGTCAAGGCGTTCGAATCCGGCGGCGTCCGCTTCCAGGTTACCATGAGCATAGGCGGCGCCATGTATCCCTCCGATTCCCGCCACGGCCATGAAATCCTGGAGAAGGCGGACAAAAGCCTCT
>JANYDA010000036.1 GCA_025360005.1 Fibrobacteria bacterium | reverse complement strand
CCGCAAGCCCGGCTAGCGTCAAGCGAGCATGTTGCGGATCTTCTCCAAGAGGGCCTGGGACGTGAACGGCTTCTGCAGGACTCCCGCCACGGCGTTCTCCACTTCCCAGCGCACCATCTCGTCCTGAACGAAGCCGGAAATGTACAGGACCTTGATCTCCACGCGCATCAGGCGCAGGCATTGGGCCAGTTGGAAGCCGGTCATGAAAGGATCCATCTTCACGTCGGTCACCAGGAGATCGATCTCTTCCTTGAACACGGAGCTGATGTCCAGCGCTTCATCGCTGTGGACGGCCTTGAGAACACGGTAACCGGCGGCTTCCAAGATGCCGGAAACCACGGCGACGATGGAAGCGTCATCGTCCACCACCAGCACCGTCGTTTGCGCTTTTGCATTGCCCGTCATTGTCCATCCATCCCGTTTCGCCCGCCGCGAGGTGGGCGGTACTTTGCCTGCCAAGATTGAAATAATTTCCCCGCGGCCTCCTGTAAAGATCAAGATGGGCGGGCGGGACGCGCAAAATCATCGCCGGTAAAGTACCTTTTCCCCGGGCCATTCAGGCCCGCCGGGCCCACGGTATCGATGCCCGAGTGGCGGAACTGGTAGACGCTGAGGACTTAAAATCCTTTGGCCGTAAGGTCGTACGAGTTCGACTCTCGTCTTGGGCAGGGCCCGGCGGGCCTAAGCGGCTTTAAAGCCCAGGTCGGAACAAAAGTTTGGCATACAAGTAGGCGACCACCTCGTCGGTCACGCGTCGGACGCCGTTGCTGGTCTTCCACCATGCGCGGGGATCGTATTCGAGATCGCGCGGGGCGTATACGCCCACCCGGATGCTTTCCCCCAAAGCCATGCCGTACAACATGCGGCTGCGGCGCGCATGCGTGGAGAAGGAAACCAGATCCAGGGACGTATACCGCTTTCCGTTTGCGCGCAGCCATTCGGCCACGGACAGCGCTTCCTGATAGGTTCGATCCCGCCCTACGTCCGGAGAAGGCACCGCCCGGAGGGAATCCGCGGACATACCCCATTCCTGCAAGGTGCGGGCGGCATACTGCGCATAGGTCCCGTAGGAAGAAAAAACCATTCCCTGGGGCAGCGGACCACCCGTGGTCAGGAGCGTTTCGTAGTGGTGGGATCGGAACGCGGCGAGCGCCTGCCGCAAAGCATAGTCCGGGATCCAGCCCTCCACCACCAGGATTTCGCCGAAGCGGGGTTGCTGCAACGCCAGGAAAGGTTGGATATGGGTGAGGATGAGCCGACCGCATCCCGCTGCCGCCAACGCCAGGAGCAATAGCCCCCGCAGGCTGGGAAGCACTATTTCCCGCCGGCGCAGCATTCCCAAAGCGAAGGTATCCTTGCGCATTTCCTATTCTATCCTTTCGTCCGGCCGGTTCCAATCCACCCAGGTGACATGAAAGTTACCGTCCCCCGGCCCCAGAAACGCCCGGTGGCGGAAATCGATTTTTGTTATGTTAACGGAGCTTTACCTTCCTTTGCATGGCCTCCTTGCCTGCAAGGGGAGGGACACCAGACCCGGGATTCACAATTGCTAGATAAACGGGAAACCAGCCGGAAGGCCGTTTTTTTGGATCGGGATGGAACCCTGAACAAGAATACTCACTATCTAATCGATTTTGGGAGTTTTGAGCTGATTCCCGGAGTCGCCTCCGCGCTCCGGTTGTTCCAAAAACTGAATTATAGCCTGTTCGTGGTCAGCAATCAAAGCGGGGTGGCGCGGGGTTATTTCCCCCTGGAAGCCGTAGAAGCCCTGCACCGGAAAATCGCGTCCCATATGACCGACCTAGGCATACGCTTGGAAGAATTCGTGTTCTGCCCCCATCATCCGGAGGGGACGATAGCGGCTTACGCCAAGGAGTGCGAATGCCGCAAACCCAAACCGGGAATGCTGCGTTACCTTGCGGCTAAATACGATATTGATATGGCCGGCAGTTTCATGGTCGGTGACAATGAATCCGATGCCCTGGCCGGCGCCAACGCGGGCGCTCAAGGCGTGTGGTTAAAGGCCGATGCCGGTGTGTTGCCGCTTACACGCCAAGTTGACAACCGGGCGAATATAAAGGAGTTTGTTTCGCTACTTGATTTTGCCGAGAGTTTAAAGGGACATTGACCGACGGACAGGCAGCATGGAAGAAGAGCAGAAGATAATCGAAGGGTTGTACAAGGCCGGCCAGTTGAATAGCATCTGCGCCCACCTGTTGGAATTCGTCTCCCGCCACCGCGACGAGATCAAAGCCATTGCTTCCAAGAACCATCGCGCCGGCCATACCATTGTCGATGCCACTAAGCAATTGATCCAGCACCGCGGTTCCATCCATCTCCCTTCGGAAATGGCCGATCAAATCAAGGAAATCAACAACGAGATCTGGTACCGCGGCGAGCACGGGGACTACAACCGCTCGAAGATCCAGGAAGAGTGGGCCATGCGCTACGCCTCCATGTGGCGAAATTTCCGCATCAAGGAAATCCTCTTCGTCTGCGATCAAAAAGCCCCCGAGATCGAAATCATCCTCAAGGGATAACAGGCATCCGGTCCGGGATGACTTCTCGGACCGGCAAGCCCAACCCCTTCCGACAAGCCGCCCCTGCACATAGGGCTCTCCACCGAAACATTCCGTGCAAGCAAACCGACGCACCGCCACGGCGCGATCCGGCTCACGCCGCTTCCCCCGCCCCCAAATCCGTTTCTATCTTAAAGAAACCAATAGGAAAGCCGTTCTAAGAGCCGGCAGCGCAACTGGCAGCGAGCGCGGAGTTTGCGAAGCAAACTCCGTAGCGAGCGGCCGATAGACCGATAAACGCGAGGAGCGTGGAGTTTGCTTAAGCAAACTCCATAGCGAGGAGCCAAATGGAACCGGAACACGTCACCGACCGCCTTTTCGGATTTTTCGAGCGGCTCAAAACCATGAGTTCCATCAAGCGCTTCGGTACCTTGCCCATGATCGAAATCGAGAGCGTGGCATCCCATTCCTACAACGTAGCCATCATGGCCTTGATGATCGCGGATTACGACGATGATCTCCAAGTCAACCGGGAGGCCTTGCTGCGCAAAGCCCTGTTCCACGATTTCGAGGAAACAATCCTTTCGGATATTCCCCATCCCATCAAGCATCGTTTCAAGGGCGGCAAGCTGGGGCAACTGCTCAAGGAAATCGTCCCTGAACTGATCGAGAACGAAATCTTCAAGGAACTGCCGGACAAGCTGAAGCAGCAATACGTGCGCGCGGCCCTAAGCGCCAAAGAGGATCTGGAGGGCCAGATCGTGGCGGCGGCGGACGCTATGGACATCATCATGACCTCGCTGCGGGAGCTGAAGCTGGGCAACCAATACTTCGATCGCATCTTCGACGTGGGATTGGGCATGCTGAAGAAATACGATCGCTTCCAATTCGCCAAGCTGTTCGCGGAAAGCGCCAAGCGCTACAAGGCGCGGGGCGGGGAACTGAACGGGCAGCCGACGTTCTCGGATGAGTTCGTGACTTGATGCCGGTCAAGGCCTGACAGTCAGAATACATCTCTTCTAGACCGAATCGCTTCTCCGGATCTAACATTCCTTCAGCAATAGGCCCATCCATTCCTGGATAGCCTTCAATCCTTATTGACATATGTATTGCAATGGATGATGCAATCACTCCTTTAAGTCTTGCATGGAGGAGGAAAAACGAGGGATGGTCCGCATGAACTGGCTGAAGCCGCTTTTACCTAGTCTCACCGCAGCCGTCCTTTCCGGTTGCCTTAGCGACCCAAGCGTTCCTCACCCTATTATTCAAGGAGATCCCGTCCTGGTGCATACCGGGGCAAACCTGGTCCTTGTTCCGTATCACGCGATGGAAGAAAGCATATAGGTCAAGAACGCAAACCGGGGGAATGGACCATCGCCTGGCTGTCCGCGCCTTCCGGTGGTGCAGCCTTGCAAGGGGAAAAGATCATCTACACTATTCCCTGGGGTTTAAGCGGGAGCCTGGAGGTCCATGCCATCGCGTCTAACCGAAAGGGAAAGCTGCTGGATTTGGTTTGGTCGGTAACCGCCGCCCCCATCGGCAAGCCGAACAAACCTCATGTCATCACCATTAAAGCAGACCGTAAATGGGTAGCCGCGGGACAGACATTGCGCATGGTGGTGAGGGTTTCCGATCCGGATGGGGATTCACTGTACTTTTACAATCGATTCCCAGCGAGGGCAATCTACCATGATTCGGTCTTGGAGTGGACCCCAACCCCTGATCAATGGAGACCGGCCAGTTTCGTATTCGATGTCTACGACGCATATCGCAACCATGAAGCGGCGGAAATAAACATCACCGTGCTCAGTTATGATCCCACTCCCTACTTGGCCGACCTTTCGGAGGGACGCGCCTGGTGGATCCATGGCTATGAAAAAATGATGGGTTCGGGAACGGTTGATTCCACATACTTCGCAGGCGCATTATTATCACTCGACGGGATGCGGCTGCGGGGGATATGATTTGCTGAACGTACCCGGACTCGGGCGCGTTTCCCAGCAAACGGACGGAATAATCCCGCCATTTGCCGCTCCCACCAAAGATTATCAAACCGATTTTGCGGTGTGGGCGGTGGCCGGACCGTGATTCAATTTCCTTGGGCATCGGGATTCCTACCGGCATCATCCGTCCCGATAATGCCGGGAAATCCGGATCAGGAAAATGAGCCGGCGGGTTTCACAAGCACTTCGATAACGGCCGCGGCCGCGATCAGATTGAGAACATTGTCTATCTTGCTCGCCGTATGCTGCCGGGGCGTGTAGCCCAGTCCCGCCACTATCCTCCGCTCGGCGCGGATATCCATCCAGGCCGTGAAGGCGAACTTCGCGGTCAGCAATCCCAGCACCCAGGGCTCCACCGCCGCCACCCGCAACAGGGCAAGGTAGGCGACCGGAAAGAGCACATAGAACAGCAGGTTGAGTCGGATCAATCCGGAGCCGCCTCCGGTCTGCGCCAGCAAAGCCCGGAACTGATCGATCTTTCCCAGCAGGTAGGCGTAGGAACTGGTGAGCTGATGCAGGTTCATGCCCGCGTAGAGGACGGTGAGAACCGCGGAGAGTTTGGAGAAGAAAAGCACGGAAAGCATGGGGAAACACGGAGGTTACTCCTCCATGGACTCCTGGATGCGCAGGAACGATTGGTAGCGGAAGTCCGGCAAGGTCCCGGAGGCCACGGCTTCGCGGATGGCGCAGCCGGGTTCGTTTTTATGGGCGCAGTCGCGGAAGCGGCAATTCTGCAAATAGGGTTTGAAGTCCCGCCAATATTCGGCCAATTCCTTTTTGGGCACCCCGCGGATGCCCAGCTCGCGGATGCCGGGCGTATCGATGATGCAGATGCCGCCGGCACGGTAAAGGTTTGACCAGGTGGTGGTATGCCGTCCCTTGCCGTCGCCCTTGCGCACGTCGCCCACACCCGGATCGGAATCGGGTATCAGCTTGCGGATGAGCGAGGACTTGCCCACTCCGGAAGGCCCGCTCAAAACCACTTTGAGGCCTATCAGGGCTTTGCGTAATTCGTCCATCCCCATACCGTGCTTGGCGGAAACGGCCACCACGGGATAGCCCACGGTGCGGAGGTATTCCAACTCGGCGGGCAGCGAGGGTTCCAGATCCGCTTTGTTCATGCAGATGATGGCGCCGATGCCGAAGATCTCGGCGAGAGCCAAATAACGATCGACCAGGCGGGGATTGAAATCCGGTTTCTGCGGCGTGGTCACCACCACCAAGGCATCCACATTGGCGGCCAGGATCAGTTCCTGGGCCAGGCGATCCTTGGGACCGGGCCGGGATATCTTGCTGGTGCGCGGAAGGATGCCCGTGATCATGGACTCTTGCTGGGTACCGGCCCTGATGAAATGGACGCGGTCGCCCACCGCGAAATTGGAGAAGCCGGTGAGATCGATGGTGGGGCTGTATTGGCACTGGTAGTCGACGCCGTCGTCGCCGGAAACGGTGGCGGTGCGGCGCTGGACTTCCACCAGCGTGCCGATTAGGGGAGGGAGCGGGTAGGCCGGCCCGACGGGCCGGGTTTCCGGGTCGCCGGGGGAAGCGTCCAGGTTACCCTCCGTAGCCATCGGCTTCCAGTTGTTCGAGTTCCTTGTAAAGGCCGGACAAGGCCTCTTCCGCATCGCGCTTTTCCCTGGCCAGGCGCGTGGCCAGGGTTTGGTCCGCGTAGGTATCCGGCAGGCACAGCTCCGCGTCCAGGGTGGAGACCTTCTGGTCCAGGCCGGAGATGGCGGTTTCTATTTCGCCCCAGCGCTTTTCCGCTTTGCGCTTCTGCTTCTCCGCTTCCTTTTTGGCCTCGTAGTCCAAGGGGGCGGATGCATTCGCGGGTTTGGCCGCTCCCGGCGCGCCGCCAGGGGATGCAACCGCGTCGCCGGACGCGGCTGCGGCGGAGTTGTTGGTTTTGGCCTGGGCGGGGGCCACGTTCGCGTTGGCGAGCTTGGAAAGGCCCAGTTTGGATTCTTGCGGCTTTGGGTTCGGTTTGGCGGCGGCGGTCTTCCCGCCTCTGCCTTCGGCCTTGGCCTCGGCGGCATAGCGATCATCGCTTTGCAGTTTATTCAGGTAATAATGGTAGTCGCCGGGATAATCCGTGACCTTTCCGTTTTTGACCAGGATGACGCGCGTGGCGATATTCTCGACGAAGTAGCGATCATGCGAGACGAACAGCACCGTTCCCGTGAAAGCCTCAATGGCGCGCATCAGCAGTTGCTTGGAATCCATGTCCAAATGGTTGGTCGGCTCATCCAGGATGAGCACGTTGCAATTCTGCAGGAGCAGGCGGCACATCCGCACGCGGGCGCGCTCGCCGCCGGAGAGGATGCCGAACTTCTTGAAGGCATCGTCGTCGCTGAAAAGCATGGCTCCCAACACCGACCGCAATTGCTGGGTGGGGATCTTGGGAAGCGAGAATTCCAGGTAGGTGATGAGATCCATCGCCGCTTCAGCCGCAGTGGGCTCCTCGTACTGGGCGAAGTAGCCGACCACAACATTGGCGCCTACCGTCACCTTTCCCCGGGTGGGCTTCTCGATGCCTTGCAGCACCTTGAGCAACGTGGTCTTGCCCGCGCCGTTGGGCCCCACCAGCACGGCGTGATCGCCCCGCTGGATGCCGAACTTGCCGTCGCGGAAGATCTCGTGATCGCCGTAAGCCTTATCCAAATCCTCGGCCTCGAAAATCCATTGGCCGGAGGGCGGGGCTTCCGGGAACTTGAGCCGGATGGTGGAGACGCCGCCGGGGATGACGATGCGCTCGATCTTGTCGATCTGTTTCTGCTTGCTCTGCGCCTGGGTGGCCTTGCTGGCCTTGGCCTTGAATCGCTCCACGAACCGTTCCAGGCTAGCGATCTCATCCGTCTGTTTTTTGTGCGCCTTGAGGAGCTGCTCCATGCGCAGCGCCTTTTCTTCTTCGTAGCGGGTATAGGGCACGGGATAATAGGTCAATTGGCTGTTGGTGATCTCCAGGATGCGATCGCAGGTGCGATCCACGAAGGCCCGATCATGCGAGATGAGAACCAAACTTCCGGAATAGTCGCGGATATAGCTTTCCAGCCACACGATCGATTCCAGATCGAGATGGTTGGTGGGCTCATCCAGGAACAAGGTGGTGGGTTGGGACAGCAGCACTTTGGCCAGGGCCACCCGCATGCGCCATCCGCCCGACATCGCCCCCAAGGGTTTGTCCTGCTCTTCGTTGCTGAAGCCGAGGCCGGCCAGTACGGTGCGGGTCTCGCTCTCGGCAGTATAATAGTTGCTGCGGATGAGCTCGTCCTGGAGGAAATCCATGCGGTTGAGCTCGGCTTCGGTAGCTTCGCGCTCGCCCAGGATGGCGTGCAGCCCGTCCAGCTCCTTGGCGAAATCCAAAGCCTCGCTGAAGGCCTGCAAGGCGGCCTCGTATACGGTGGCGCCCTTGTCTTCCCCGAGATGTTGGCGGAGGTAGCCTATCTTGACCGAGTTGGAACGGATGATTTGGCCCGCATCCGTCTGTTGTTCGCCGCACAACACCTTGAGCAAGGTGGTTTTGCCGGATCCGTTGGGCCCGGCCAGGCAGATCTTCTCCTTGTCCCCCAATTGGAAGGAAAGTTCCTTGAACAGGTATCTATCGCCGAAGGAAAGACTGAGGTTGCGTACGTCGATCATAGTCCGATTTGCGCCTTAAGTTAATTAATTGTCCGCCTGGGCCCATTGGTCCCGCGAATCCCGAATAGCTACCATTATCCGCATGTTCAGCGACTGGGTCAAACTTGCGCGGCTGCCCAACGCCGTAACGGCGGGAATGGGCGTCTGGCTGGGCCATGCCTGCCTGCCCGGACCCTTGGCCTGGAAGGCCGCCGCCCTGGGTTCGGCCGCCATGGCTTTGCTGGCTGCTGCGGGCAATATGCAAAACGATGTGCTGGATTTACAGGTCGATCGCATCAATCGGCCCGATCGCCCCCTGCCTTCCGGCCGCGTGGGCCGGGGATCCGCGCTGGCGGCGGCCATCGCCCTCTACATCCTGGCCGTCCTTATCGCTTTCACGCTGGGCCGATCTGAGGGATTGTTGACCTTTGAGATGGGCTTGCTGCTATGGCTCTACAACCGCAAATTGAAGGCCCTGCCGCTATGGGGTAACCTGGCGGTGGCGGTCTTGTGCGCGCTCGCCGTTTATCTCCCGGAACTGGGCCGCTGGCCGGACTATACCGCCATCCCGGTGCTGTTCGCCTTTCTCACCACCTTGGCGCGGGAGGTGGCCAAGGATGCGGAAGACGTGGCGGGCGATAGGGCCAACGGCTACCAAACCCTTCCCATCCGCTTTGGGGAGACCGCCGCCAAGGGCGTGACCGCGGCCGCCTGCGTCCTGGTGCTGCTGATGCTGCCCCTACCCTGGCTGCATCTGGGTTATCATGCAGGCTACCCTGTCCTGGCGGCGCTGGGCCCCTTGCCCCTGCTGGCGATCATACTGGCCGCGCTCAAACGACCGGGAACGGATTGGCACGCCGTGCAGAAGCGGTTGAAGTGGACCATGTTGGCGGGGATGTTGGCGATAGTGGCGGGGGTGTTGGGATGAGGAAGTAAGAAGCGATCGGGAGAGAGAGTGTGAATTTAGAAGCCTCCGCCCTGGGGGTGCTTTCCCGTCGGGCGTCGGGCGATAGGGTAAAAAGTTCTGAAGTCGCGTAAAAAAATCGCGGAGTTTCTCTTCATGATTTGTTTTTCGCGCCCGACGCCGAACGCCCGACGAAATGCCGCTCAGAGGCCCCCAGTCCCCCCAACACACCGCCCCCCATCAAACGCTCTTCTTCAGTACCGGATATCCAAAGACCAATAATGCGCCGGACTCAACGTCTCATGGCTCTGGTACGCATATTGGAATTGGAACAGGGACCAGCGTAAGCCTATGCCGGCAGCCAGGCCGGGCTCCTGTTCGCCCAGCGGGAAACCGGCGCGCGCGAAAACGGTGTGCCTCCAGCCGACTTCCAGGCCCAGGGGCCAAGCCATTTTTTCATCGTTGCGGGTGCGCGCATCCGCCTCCACGCCGGCCGTGAAGGACGCGCCCAAAGCATGCGAATACGCAAGCCCGGCTTGCAGGGTGGTGGGCGGGAATGGATCGGCGTTGTTCGCATCCTTGGCTTGGGAATCCCAGAAGTCCGCGTTCACTGCGCTGACGCCGGCCACCAGGCCGGGCAGGAGGAAGTAACGCGCCCCCGCGCTGATCATGGCGGAAGCGTAGTTGGCGTTGGCGATGCTGTTGTCGGCATAGCCCAAGGTGGCGCCCCATTGCAGATCATGGAACACGCCGGCCAGGCCGGCCTGGGCCTTAAGGGTATGCGCCCCGTAACTTGAAGTGGATCGATCCTGGGACGTGAATCCGGGAATATCATTGAAACCCAGATAGCGCGCATTGAGAAGAATGCGATAGCCCCCCGCGGGGATGGCCCAGGTGATGTGGCTGCTGTTGGCCAGGAACTCGGCGAAGGGATAACCCTTGCCCACCACCAACGTTCCGGAATCGGCGGCGGGGGCGGCGGGATTCACATCCATTTCCCCCGCTCCGTCTGAGAGGGCCACGCCGGAACCGCCCAAGCCCACCACGCGCGGGGAAAGCGGGAGCTTCAGGAACTTGAAACTGGCTTCGCCGAACTCTTTATCGGTTTCCAGGGCGTGGACGGAAACGCAAGTGGCCAGCAACAGGCTCAGGAAAAGGCAAGGGAAAAGGGACCGGGCCGCGGATAGCGTTAGCATAAGAGGATAAACTAAAAAGATTCGCTCACAGGGTGAACCGGAAGCCTACTGCGAAGGGGTTGATGGTCAATAACCCCCTTTCCGCCACGATGGCGTAGTCGAAAAGCAGTTTGTGCGAGCCCCAGGGCAGGGCATAACCCAGGCCTGCGGAAAGATTGCCCTGATCCATGCCCGCGCGCACGTTCACCTGATCGCTGACATGCCAGTCCGCTCCCAGGCGCAGGGCTTGCGTATGAAAGTTGGCGTCCGTGACGAACAACTCCCGCTTCAACTGGTAGTCGAGGGCTTCAGCGGAAAGGTCGAAGGTCCGGTTCCAAGCCGTAAGGGTGTAGAACACCGCCGCCACCAGGGTCTTGGGCATGAAATCCGAAGCCGTGCGTTCAAACCCCTGCGCATCCTGGTTGGTGAGCGTAGTCTGATCGAAATCCGCGGAAAGATCCCGGTTGATGCCCAGATTGCGGATCACTATGCCGGTCTTGAGGATATTGCTCCAACGCTTGTACCAACCCAGGTTGAAGATGCCGATCACGTTCACGTTGCCGGTGCTGCCGCCCAGATCGGGATTGTAGGAATACCATTGCACGGCCGCGCCGAAACTGTTGCTGCGCGATGCCTTGACGCCCAGCCCCAAATAGCTGCCGATGGCTTGCGGCCGCGCGGTGCCGATGGGCTTCTCGTCGCGATCGTAGGCGGGTACGTTATAATCCCCGCGATTCAGAACGCCTACCCCGAATCCCATGTTCGCGGCCACGCGCCCTTGCACGCCCAGAAACCCGCCGTTGCGGGACAAGCTGCGGATGTCCGCGCCCACTCCCGCCGTGGTCTGCCGATTGAAAGGCAATACGGCCGGATTCCAGAAAGCGGCCGGCATGGCCTCTTCGGAGGCGGTGCCGGTATTGCCCATGCCCAATTCCCGGATGCCGCCTCCCATACGATCCAGCCAACCTTCATGCCCGCCCAAAACCTCCGCCTCCGTAGCCGAGGCCGGTGCTGCTGAGAGCATGAGGCCGCCGATCAAAATCGCCCCTGCCAGCAATGCTCCCGCCGGCCCGCCGGCCGCCCTGTCGCCGCGCACGCTGGGACGCATCATTGGTCCCTCCCGTGCACGGCGATGGCCTTGCCCCAACCCTTTTCGCCTTTGTCGGATTCCACCAGGATATAATACGTTCCCACGGAAACATTGCGGCCCCCGGAATCCTTGCCGTCCCAGCGATCGAGGACGGGGTCCTCGCTGCGGTTGCCCCCGCCCTTGCGATGCGAGCCTTTCACTATGGTCCGCACCTTCTCCATCCCGTAGTTGTAGACGGTAATCGTGACGTTACCGTCCTTCTTGAGGCGGTAGCCCAGATTGACGTACTCCGGGCTGCCGTCCGGCGCGGTGCCGGAGAACAAGGTGGGAAAAGTGATGACTTCATGCAGGCCGCCCTTGAGCGCCTTCAGACTGTTCACCACGTTCCAGGCGCCCGGGTTGGATCCGCCGGTCTTGCGCAGCAGCAGGCCTTCGGACGTGGTGCCTACGACGAGGGCGGTTTCCGCGCCTTTGCGGATGACGGCCAGGCTGGTGAGTCCGCCTTGACCCGCCCGGATGGGTAAGCCGTCCGCATCGTCCAAGACCAGATCCGCGAAATCCCCGACGCCTTTATTGGCGGCCACGCTGTCCCGGTTGAACAAAACCAGGCCGGGATGGTTGTCCAGGTTGAAGTTCACGAAGGTGCTGTCGTCGATGTTGATCGCTTGGGGCGCGGTCTTGAACCCGGTCAGGGATCCCGGCGCGCTGACGACACCTTTGACCCCGGGCGCTTTATGGAAGCTGCGGCCGTGATCGCCGCTGAAGAAATATTCCGACCCCGAAAAGACCCAGAGGATGTTCCGCTGCGCATCGACAAGGATGTTTTCGATGGCGATGGGGCTGTTGGCCTTGGAGGCGGGCAAGGCGACCTGGGGGAAGACGTTTCCGGAAAGGAGGCCGCGGCGCAAACCGGTTTGCGTTCCTATCAACAACCAGACGCTATCCTGCGCGGAGTCCACGGCCAATGCGGCCACCGAGTCCGGGAGCCCTACTTTATCCGCCAGAGTGGCGATGGCGGCGACCGGGCATTTGCCTTTATTGTTCAGTGCGCAACGGAGCGTGGGTACGGCCGTATCCCGGCCCTCCGGCAAGGCGCCGAAGATCAGGGAGTCCGCGGCCAAGGCGGCCTGGCCTTCCGCTTTTACGCGGCTGAAGGCGATGCCGCCGTTTCCGGCGCCCACGATCAAGGTGTCGTGCCAAAGCGCGAGCGCGGACAATTCCACGCCCAAGGTGACCGATTTGTTCTGTCCGGTCGCGCGATAGAAGGCGAGCGTGTCCATGGCCGTCTTGCCGTTCCTGTCCAAAGTGGCGATGGCGCCTACGGTCACGGTATCCGATTGGCCGTAATTGAAAAAGAGCAGCGCGCTCGCGGTGCGGCCCACGCCGCCGCGGACGCCGCCCTTGAAAGGCAGGGTCCCATTGCGGATGTCCAGCACGGAAGGGAATGGGTCGATACGGCTGTATTGCAGCCCGTCCGCGGCGAAGGCCCAGAACCCGGCCTGGTCCGCGATGACGCCGGAGATGGATTTGGAGACCAACGGATCGCTTTGGCCCAACGCCACGCAGGCGGTAAACCCTAAGCAGGCCGCCGCGCGCCGGGCCATGGATAAGGGGAAGGGGAGGAATCGCAAGCGTTACCGGTAATTCACGAATTGGCAGTCGAAGTCGAGATCGGCGCCGCGCACCGCGGACATGGCTTCCTGCAAATCGTCCTTGCTCTTGCCGCTCACGCGCAATTGTTCGCCCTGGATGGAGACCTGAACCTTGAGTTTCTTCTCTTTGATCAGTTTCACGATTTTCTTGGCGTCCTCCTGCTCGATGCCGGATTGGAACTTGGCGGTCTGGCTCACCGTCATCTTGCCGCCGGGTTGAGGAGTGGAATACTTCACCGTCTTGGGGCCCAGCCCGCGCTTGACCAGGCGGCCCTCGAACATGTCCCGCAATTGCCCCAGCTTGAACTCGTCATCGGCGACCAGGGTCACCACGCTGGTCTTGGCGTCCAGCTCCAGGGACGCCTTGCTGCCCTTGAAATCGAATCGGATGCCCAACTCCTTCTGCGTGGCCTGCACGGCGTTGCGGAGTTCCTCCGGATCGGTCTTGCATACGATATCGAACGAACTATCGGACGGCATGGATGTACCTCGGTCTACTGATTAGAGTTCAAAGTGCAAAATGCAAAGATAAAAATTGAAGAGAGAGTCCCCGATGGAATCGACTTCATTGATCCCGCATATCCACCACTTCCGCGCCTTTGGGGACCGTGAAGGTGAACTCCTTGTCCTTGAGGCCGGAATTACGCTTGATGGATGCGACGGTATATTCCGCCTCGTTGCCGGAAACGTCGCGGCTGGAAATGCGGTGCACGGAATAATCGCCCTTGTCCAGCAGCACCGCCAGGCTGTCCAGGTTCTTCATGGCCCGGGAGGGATCCAGGCGCAACTCCAGAAAAGCCTTTCCCCCATCCACCGCGGGCCCGATGGAGAGCGGTTCCGAATCCAGGAAACGCAGCAGTACCTCGCCCGGCAGCGGCTTGTCTTCCATGTCCTTGGCCTTCTTGAGGATCACCTGATGGTTCTGAGCATGGTATTCCCAATACGACTCGCCGTCCGAAACATAAGTGCCGCCGGGGATCTCCAGGCGGAAGCGAGCCGCGCCTTTCAAAAGCAATTTGCCTTGGTATTCGTCCTGCTTGTCCAAGGCGGCATTGTAAACCGAAGCCTTGAACTTGAGCGAAAGGTCCTTGGCATTGCGATGGAACGCAATGGACTTGCGCAAGGCTTCGCGGGCATCGACCGGCCCGAAAGCCCTGCCCGCAGGGGTTTCCGGGGCCTTGGGGGCGGGAGCGGGGGAAGCGGAAGAAGTCTCCGCGTCGGGGAGCTTGATATCCCCCGCGTGAATGAAGCCTAAGCAGGCGATAACCAGGATGAAAGCGGACGGGACGCGGGAGCGGCGGAGAGGCGAAGTCGGAAAAAGAAGCATCGAACCACTCCAAGGGATGGGAACGACTGGTAATAAACAAATTTGGCGTAAAAAGCCAATCCCCGATCAGGTTTATCCCCCCAGGATATTTTCCTAAATTCATGCTTATGGAAAACGCCTCCCCCCTCGATGAAAAGCTCCAAATCCTTAAGCGCATTGAGGATATCGGAAATCGCGACTTCGACGGTGTGGATGTCACCAAGCTCTTAAAGGGCTATCTCCACTCTTCGGATCCGGAAATCATGTTGTCCGCTTTGCAGGCAGCCAGCAACTATGTGTCGGACGAAAGCCTCTTCCAAGAGATCTTCAAGATGGCGCACGATTATCCGGAAGAGGAGATCCGGGCCATGGCCAACAGCTGCCTGGGCGCGGTGATCCAGGACGGCCTGGAGTTCGAGGATCAATTGCCGCCGGGTTTCCCCTCCGGCTATGCTTCGGTCTCGCGGGAATTCTACCAGACTGTGCGGGATTTCCTGCTCGCCAAGGTGGACGCGCTGATGGAAAGCATGGAAGTGCGCCGGCGCGCGCTGGAAGCCCTGGGCTACCTCGCCTTCCAACCGGAAGTCCGCCAGATAGTGATGCGGTTCTACCATCAGGCTCCCAATCCTTACGTGAAAGTCAGCGCCCTATATGCCATGGGCCTCATCAAGGATGCCGTGTTCGAGCGGCTGATACTGGAAGAGCTCTACTCCGCCAGCGAGCCCGTGCTCCTGGAAGCGGTGCATTCCGCCGCCGGGCTGGAACTGCACGCCGCGGAAGAACGCCTGATGCAGCTTTCCAAATCCCCCAGCACGGACATCCGCTACGAATCCGTGGTCGCCTTGGGCGCGGTGGCGCCCATCTCCCGCTTGCCGGATATCATCAAGAACCTGGAAGCCAACGAACAAAGCGAAGAAGTGCGCGAAGCCATCCTGGTGGCCAAGAGCTGCCTCAAGCAACGCTCCGCTTTGAACAAGGGCGAGTCCATCTGGGACGACAATCTGATCCTGAGCGAGATCGAGGATATCCTGGACAACCCGGAGTCCGAGGACGAAGGAAACTCTTCTAACAACGATGGTGTGTGAAGCGGCATTTGAAGTTGAGTAGGATTTCTTCGGGCGTAAAAGCCGGAGACCGATACACGGTATTCACCAAAGTACCGGCTTTTTCGCCCGAAGCCCGACGCCCGGCGAGGAGCATCCCGAAGGGTGTCAGCATCCACTCGCACCCGCTCTCCCGATCCACCTCTTCTCCCACCTCCTCCCGCTTCCCCCTGTGGACTTAACCCGCCCTTTCTTCTCCGGCATCGCCGGCACCGGCATGAGCGCTTTGGCGCAGTACCTGGCATTCCAGGGCGCGCAGGTTTCCGGTTCCGATCGCAGCCTGGATCGCGGCGGCGAAGAGGACAAGCGCAACTACTTCGCCGGCATCGGCATCCGGTTGGCGCCCCAGGACGGAAGCGGCCTGGACGGGTGTTCCTGCCTTATCGTTTCCACCGCCATCGAAGCGCAGAATCCGGAAGTGCAACGCGCCGGCGCGCTGAAGCTTCCCGTCATCCATCGTTCCGATTTGCTGGCGGAGTTGGCGCGCCGCCGCAAGACCATCGCCATCTCCGGCACCTCGGGGAAATCCACCGTCACGGGCATGGCCTATCATGTGCTGGACGCGGGCGGATGGGACCCATCCCTGATCACGGGAGCCAACCTGGCTTCCCTGCTGGACCAGGGCCTGTTGGGCAACGCCAAAGCGGGCAAAGGCGAATGGCTCCTTATCGAAGCGGATGAATCCGACGGCAGCCTGATCAAATACGCGCCTGAGCTGGGCGTGATCCTGAACGTGGAAAAGGATCATAAGGAAGTGGCGGAACTGATCCCCCTCTTCGTGCGGTTCCGCGATCAAACCGCGCGCCGCGTGATCCTGAACGGAGACGACGCCCATTGCGCCGCCTTGGCCCGCAGCGGCGATCTGCTCTTCCACGCCGGTTCAGTCGCCGACGGCGCCGCCCAGTCCATAGGCTGGGGAGATTGGGGCACCGATTTCCTTCTGGCCGGCGTGGCCTTTCATCTCAACGTGCCCGGCCGCCACAACCTGGCCAACGCCATGGCCGCCATCGCAATCGGCAGGGAAGTGGGCGTTTCGCTGGAGGCCTGCGCGCGCGGCCTGGCGGCCTACCGCGGCGTGGAACGCCGCCATGTCCATATCGGAGACGCCCACGGCATTACCGTGGTGGACGACTTCGCGCATAATCCGGCCAAGGTTAAAGCCTGCCTGGAAACCATTAAGGCCAGGGGCACAGCGGCCCAGCGCCGCGTGCTCGCCATTTTCCATCCGCATGGCTTCGCGCCCATGAAATTGATGGGAGAGGATCTGGTCCAAAGCATGGCCGACGCGCTCGACGGCACGGACAGGATCTACATGCCGGAGATCTATTACGCGGGCGGCACTGCGGACAAAACCATTTCCTCCGCAGACCTGATCGCCGCGGCCAACGCAGCCAAACGGGAAACCGGTTTCGGACGGTTCTACGCGACCAAACAGGAAGTGATCGCCGCCGTGGCCGCGGAGGCCAGGCCCGGGGATTGGGTGGTCTCCATGGGAGCGCGCGATCCTGCCCTGGGAGAATTCGCCAAACGCCTCTTTGCGGCCGTCCGGGATCGCGCCTAATCCTGATATCCCTGGTCTCAGGTGCTTTGGAATCCGCTTTCGCGGGAAATTGCGGCTATGAAACCAACTTCGGAGGGGTGGAGACCGATAGGGATTGCCCCGAGAAGAATGAGAAAACGTTCTATTGGACCGGGGGCGCTTTGCTCGCGAGCGCGACCCTCTTCAGCCTCATCGACACCAAGTTCGCGGTGGATCGTGAAAACGCCCTCCTGTACCGGGGAGAAATCGGGTGGACGCCTACCTTGACTCTTAGCGTCGATGGCAGCTTGCGGCCCGGCGCATCGGCCTGGATGCATTTTTAAGCCATTCGCGCTCCGGTCCCGAGGCAAAGATCGCGTTTAGGCCTCTGGGGCATTGACAGAAACCCCTTTTATTACAAAATTTTAGGCCCGGTTTTATTATACCCGGAGACAGCCTAAGCCCTTGGAAAACCTTCCATTGGCGCGGCGGAAATCCGGAGAAGGAAGCAGATGCCTTGCGGTAAAAAGCGTAAGCGGAAGAAGATGGCGACCCATAAGCGCAAGAAGCGCCGCCGTCTCAACCGTCACAAGAAGAAGCTGGTGTAAGCGTAGCGGGCGTGAGGCCCGCGCGGACAACGGGTCCGATGGTTGCTAAATTACGGACGAAAGGAAAAGGGCTTCCAAGCCCTTTTCTCGTTTTGTGCCCGGCAAGGATGCGTTTCTTCCCGACATGATCCAAAAAGCCATCGTTAAAACGGTCACCTTCCATAATCCGGACAACGGCTATTCCGTCTTGCGCCTGACCGATCCGGCCTCCCAAAAACAATTCACCGCCGTGGGCCGCTTTCCCAAGCTGAGTCCGGGCGAGATATTGGAACTGGAAGGCGACTGGTCCAAGCATGACGTGTTCGGGGAGCAATTCAAGGCTGCCGGATACAAGCTGGTGGCCCCCGACAGCCTGGAAGCGATGGAGCGGTACCTAGGCGGCGGCGCGATCAAAGGCGTGGGACCCGGAGCGGCCAAGCGTCTGGTGGCCAAGTTCGGATTGGAAACCTTCGCGGTGCTGGACGACCATCCCGAACGCCTGAGCGAAGTGCCCCGCCTTACCGTCAAATCCAAACGCGCCCTGCTGGCGGGCTGGCGCGAAAACAAATCCATGCGCGAGGCGCTCTACTTCCTGCAGGCGCACAATCTGAGCGCGGGCATGAGCGATCGTATCTTCCGGGAATACGGCGAACAGGCGGTTGCCGTCTTGCGGGCCAACCCTTACCGCTTGGCGGACGAAGTATGGGGCGTGGGCTTCCTAAAGGCCGACGATATCGCCCGCAAGCTCGGGTTCGCGCCGGATTCCTACGAACGCATCAGGGCGGGCCTGGCCTATGCGCTTTCCAAATCCGCCGAAGAAGGCCACGTCTTCCTGAACCGGGAAGAGCTGATGCAACGATCACAAAACTTATTGCAATGCCAACCGGAGAAAATCGTCTTCACCCTGGACGGCCTGGACGAAATTGGCCAGGTGCGCCATGACGGCGAGGGCCGCTTTTACCTGCCCTACCTTTACCACAGCGAACGCGGCATCGCCCGGCGCGCGGCGGAGCTTTCCTTTTCGCCCGCCCCCATACCCGCCGCCATCATAGCCTCGGCCATCGCCGGGGCCGAAGCGGCTTTCGGGACGGCCCGCTCCGGCAGCGAAATCGCCGGACGCGCATTCGCCTACAGCGAGCAGCAACGCGGAGGCATCCGCAATGCGGTGGGCCGGGGCATGTTCCTTTTGACGGGCGGCCCCGGCACCGGAAAGACCACTACCGTGCTGGGCATCCTGGAAGTATTCAAGCGCGCGGGCCTGCGCGTGCGGCTGGCGGCGCCCACTGGCCGCGCCGCCAAACGCTTGTCCGAGGTCACGGGCCATCCCGCCTCCACCATCCACCGCATGCTGAAATACGATCCCGGCCAGAAGAAATTCACCCATGACGATCTGAACCCCCTGCCTACCGACGTGCTGGTGGTGGACGAGCTCTCCATGATCGACACCGTGCTCATGTATGCCCTTTTGAAAGGCGTGAAACCGGGCACGCGCCTGATCATGATCGGCGATCCGGATCAATTGCCTTCGGTGGGGCCCGGCAAGGTGCTGGCGGAATTCATCCGTTCCGGCGCGGTGCCGCATTTGCATCTGGACCGGATTTTCCGGCAGGCCGAGGAATCGCTGATAGTGGCCAACGCCCATCGCATCCGCCAGGGTATCCCGCCGGTTACCTTGGAGATGCCGTCCGCGCCTCCGCTTGGTCCGGTTTCCGGGCCCTCCGGGTCCGCGGGGGATTTTCACTTGGCGACCCTCGATTCCGCTTCCGCGGCGACCGGAGAGGCGGGGGCCGCGCTGGTGGCCGAAATGGTGGCGGATGCGCTCCCGCGCCTGTTCCGGTACGACCCGCTCATGGACGTGCAAGTGCTTACGCCCATGAACCAGGGCCCCTTGGGCACGTTGGCTTTGAACCGGGCCCTCCAACAACGCCTCAACCCGGATTCGGAAGGGATCGAGTTCAAGGATCGCCGCTACCGCGTCAAGGACAAGGTGATGCAATTGCGGAACAACTACGATAAAAACGTCTTCAACGGGGACATCGGCTACGTATCCGCGGTGTCACGCACCGCTCGTTCGGTGACGGT
Source organism: Fibrobacteria bacterium (assembly GCA_025360005.1). Lineage (GTDB taxonomy): Bacteria > Fibrobacterota > Fibrobacteria > UBA11236 > UBA11236 > Chersky-265. The sequence goes on along the minus strand of JANYDA010000036.1, from coordinate 50,627 downwards.
GGACTTCGACGGAGAACCAGCCGTATACGAAGGCGAGGACCTCGACCAATTGGGGCTGGCCTACGCCATCACCATCCATAAAAGCCAAGGCAGCGAGTTCAAGGCCGTGGTGATGCTGGCTTGCAAGGCCCATTGGATCATGCTGCAGAGGAACCTCCTCTACACGGGCATCACGCGGGCGCGCGAGCGCCTGTTCCTGGTGGGCCAGGCGGAAGCCATCCGGCGCGCGGTGGAGCACAATCCCTCGGTGGCGCGCAATACCGTGCTGGCGGAAGCCCTGCGGGACGAGATGAACGCTTTCGCGTTCTGAAACGGGGGACGGCGGGGAAAGTTCCCGATCGCCCGGGGCCTAGGCCTGGCCGGAAGGTTCCGGATGCGCGCGCGGCTTCGGCCCGCTATACCCGTTAAGGCTGGAGGGCAAAGGGAGGTTGGCTTCCGTGATCTGCCTGCGCATGTCCTCGATGATCTTGCAATAGGTGTCGCTCACGTTGTTGCAGGCTTCTTCCAGCCTTTGCAAATCGTCCCCGGGGCGGAATTTGAGCCGGAAGGAGAGATCGCCGCTGGTGACAACCTGCGCCCATTTGGAGATGCGGTAGATGGGCACGGAAATCTTGCGCGAGAAATACAGGCTCAGCCACAGCCCGATGGCCAGGGAAACCAGATCCCCGATCACGAAAGCCGGCACGATAACATCCATGAGGTTGTCTTCGACCAGGACATCCATGGCCCCGGCATTGATCATGTCGGCGCCGGATTCCATCCCCGCGTGGCCGCCGATGTAATGGAAGTAGAACAAAGCGCAGATGGAAGTCGCCATCAGCACACCGGCCATGTTCACAATCGCCAGCAGCCGGATGATGTAAGGCCATTGCACATCCGGCATGATGATGAAATTGCGGATCGGATGGCGTTTGCGGTCGGGAACGTTTTTTTCGGCCATGGGATCATTATAGGGGCCGGCCTTGACAGGTCGGCAAGTCCCGTTTGGCCCGGGAACGCGGTCCCGGCGCTTGGGGCCCGTCCCGGGCGGATATGGGGGATACGGTTTCAAATAACCCAAATCACCGGTCCCGAGGCGGAAAAAAACAGGGCCTAGGGCCCGTCCGGCAAGGTGAGGTAGAATCCGGGGAAAGCGTTGGAAAAGGGTTCCGGGACTTTGCGGCCGGAAAGCGAACGGCCCGCCGGATCGAACCTGGAGGTACCCTCCATGATACCCGGGTAACCGGAAGGGTACGCCAGGCCGTTCCATAGCCGGGGGCCTGCCGCCGGTCCGCGGCGCGCGGACGGAAGCACCGCGATGGCAAGCACCGGGCTTTGTTTGGTCACCTGCCGGCGGGAAGGGACTTCCATCCGGAAACCGTCCGTGAACTCCACCGTGATCGCCTTCGCGGAAGCATTATATGCCGTATAGGTGCGGAGGGATGGAGGGCCGCCCGGAGCTGCGGCCTTATCGAACACGGCGAAGGAGGGCACGCTGCCGGCGATCTGGGCGTTAAGCCTGCCCGCGGCCTGCAGGCTCTTGATCTGATAGGTTGCGTGCGGCTTGGAATCGCCGCCCTCCGGGTCAACGCCGCTCCCGTATTTGGAGGCGGCCTGATCGCCGTCGGCGAAGGCCAGGTATTCCAGGAACAGATCCGTCCAGGTGCCTTGGTTGCCTTGCGCGTAATTCTTAAGGACGTGTTCGGGGTGGCGGCCGAAGTACAGGCTCCCAGCCGCGATGGGAAGGATGTTGATTCCGTGGACGGACCCCGGATCCCCCGAGAACCACGTGGCGAACACGGCTCCGTTGGACCAGACCATACCCGCCGCCGAATGCGCGAAGGCGGGCGGGAACACCGCGCCGTCCACGTCGAACCAGTATTGCTCGATGGCGCGCGCCTCGTTCACGTACATGAAAATGCCCATGTCCCGGATGGCATTGTTGCCGGTGTGGATCCCCCATTGGATGATGCCGGCGTTGCAATTCATGGATTCGGAAGAGGACTCCTGGTTATTGCCGCGATCGAAACCCATTCCGTCCGCCCAGCCATGGCCCTCATACGCGTCAAAGTAGCGGAAGCGCCCGAACAGGGGATCATTCTCGTCCCAGGAATTCACTTCGCGGATGAGCATCTCCACCATTCCGCCCCACCTGTCCTGTCTGGCCCAATCCGGATCGAACTGGGCGATCACGGCCGCGCCCATCAGGAAATAGCCGAAGTGGAAATGGTGATCGCTCAGGCGCGTGTCCGAATTGTAGGAGGCCGGGTATCCCACCAGGCTCGACCAGGTTTTATTGTAGAAAAGCTGCTGCCCTCCCCCTGCGGTGAGCCAGCTCTCCAGCCCTTTCTCCAAGTTCTTCACCAATGCATCCCGCTTGGCGGTGTCCCCCGCCAAGTCGACGATGGGGATCATGGCGGCCAGCCTGCCCATGCTCTTGCCGCTGCCGTAGGACTCGCCTCCGCCCACGTCCCCGGCGAACCCGGCCACCAAGTCTTTGAGGGCGGCCGCATCCATGCCTACCTGGGGCATGGCCGGCAGGATGCCATTGAAGATCATGGAGGTGGTGAAAGAAGGCCCCGCCGCCAGCTTCATTTCCCCGCGCGGGCTCTGGTATCCGTATTGGGTCAAAGGCGATGCCGCCTCCAGCCATTGATGCCGCAGCAACGCGAATACGGTGCCGGTCTCCAGGCCTTCCTTGGCCTCGGTCTCAACTCCCCAGGTAGCCACCAGCCGGGCGTCCGCCTCCCGATACACCCAGGTTACCTTGGTCTTCTTGACGAAGGAGAACGCGTACTTGCGGAAGAAGGCCAGGGTTTCCGGGGTCCCGTCCGGCAGCAGGGCCACGGAGAGATAATCCTTTCCGTTGAGGGTGGAGTAAAGCGTGCCGGTACCGCTCCAGCTCGATCCGCTGGGGGCGAACACGCCGTAGGATTTTCCGCCGACGGTGATGCCCAGCGTCCCGTCCCGATCATACCAGGGTTTGGCGGCCGCGGAGATGGCCGCGCGGCCCCCCGCCACCTTGAAGTAAGAGAACGGCAGACCATGCCCGATGGTCGCTTCCAGCAGCCTGGCGCCGTCCTTCCAGCGCGCCGTGACCGACCAATGGGAATAGCCCGCCACCCGCGCCGCATCCGCGTTCATGGCTTCCACGCCCACCACAAGGTCGGCTGCATGGGCGGAGGAAAACCCGTCGGCCTGGGCAACGTCGGGCGCGCCGGGATAGCCGATTTCCAGCCCCTGGGCCGTGGCTTTGTAAGAGGCCGGATGCGCAAAGAGGGCGTCCGAGAAAGGCTTGGCGATAAGGGTGGCCCACCATTGCGCGGATATGGGCCGCTGGGAAAAATCGTCCGTTACGTAAGGCGGACCCGGGGGAACCGCGAAGTTACCCTCGGTAGCGTAGCCGCCTGCGCCCACGGCGGTCTCGGCCAAGGCGCCGGAGGCCAATGCCAACAAGGTTCCCGCCACCATTCCCATGTACCCGGACATATCCACCTTCTCCCGCGGAAAGCCTTCGATTCGCGAAGCCCTTCGCCGTAAGGATAATGTACTGCGATCCTATCGCGCCTTACAGGCGAATCGCACGGATACGGGTTCGCAAGGGCCTCTAACCGGCTTCAAGGCAGCACCGTTCCCAGGAACGTCTTCTGCAAGGCGATCAACTCGCCGCAGCCTTTTTCGGCCAAGTCCAGCATGTCGTTCAGCTGCGCGCGCGAATAAACGGCTTCCTCGCCCGTGCCTTGCACTTCCACGAAGTGGCCGGAATCCGTGCGGACGATGTTCATGTCCACTTCCGCTTCCGAATCCTCCACGTAACAGAGATCCAACATGGGCACGCCGCCCACGATACCGACGCTGACGGCGGAGACGAAGTGGCGGAGGATGGGCGAAGCGGCCGAAGCCGCGGCCGCCGCCGCAGGGGATTGCGCGGCCTTCATGCGCTGCAGGGCTTTGGTCAAGGCCATGAAGCCGCCCACGATGGATGCCGTGCGCGTGCCGCCGTCGGCTTCGATCACGTCGCAATCCACCACATAGCTGCGTTCGCCCAACGCTTCCAGATTGCAAACGCCGCGCAAGGCCCGGCCGATAAGGCGCTGGATCTCCTGGGTGCGCCCCGATGCGCCCGCGCGCTCGCGCTTGACGCGGGAACCGGTGCTGCGCGGCAGCAGGCTGTATTCGGCCGTGACCCAGCCTTTGCCTTTGCCCTTGAGCCAGCGCGGGATTTCCTCTTCCAGGCTGGCGCAGCAGAGGATGCGCGTTTTGCCCACTTCCACCAGGTAGGACGCTTCCGCGGTGGAGACGAAGTCCTCGGTGATCCTGATGGGTCGAAGTTGATCGTGCTTACGGCCGTCCGCTCGGGACATGCTTACCTGCCTTTGTCGTTTGAAGGGGAAATGCCGGAAAGGGAAAAAGATCATTTGCGCGCGCCGGGCTTGGCGCCTTTGCGTGGAGATCCGGTAGGGGCGGCCTTGGCGGCGCGGGGGTAACTCCCGAGTACCTTCAGCCGCGAGGCCATCCCGCTGAGCTGCTCCAGGGCCTGATCCACTTTGGCATCGCCCCCGCCCCGTCCCGCCAGGCCCCGCGCGGCCGCGCCTGCGAAGTCCAGGTAGAACCAGTATTCGAAGGGCGACAGGGGATTGGGGCGCGACTCGATCTTGAGCAGATCGATTTCCCGCAGGGCGAACACGCCTAGGATATTGAAAAGGATGCCCACTTGGTTGCGATTGGGCATGAAGGCGATGCTGGTTTTGTACGCATCGGTTGCCGACGCCGAGACCGCTCCAGCCACTGCGCGTTTGCCCGCTCCGCGCGCCCGATTCAGCGGATGTTTGGCTACGGCCAGGAAGCGCGTGAAATTGTTGGGTTGATTCTGCAAGTTGCGCTTAAGCACCTTCAAGCCGTACAGTTCGGCAGCGTACGCGCTGGCAATGGCGCCGATATGGACAGGCGCTTCCTTCACCAGGGATTCCGCCGCGCCGGCGGTGTCGAAATAAACCACGGGCTTGATACGCTTGTTCTGGGCGAAGAAGCGGCTGCATTGGGCCAGGGCCTGCGGATGGGAGCGCACCTGGTCCAGCGATTTGAGGGAAGCGGACGGATGGCACATCAGCACATGTTCCACCTTGAGATGGGCCTCCCCCACGATATGCAGGTCTCGCGCCAGCAGCAGATCGTAATTCTGATGGATGCTGCCGGCCAGGGAATTCTCGATGGGCAGGATGCCCCGTTCGGCCTGGCCTCGGGCCACGGCGTCGAAAACATCTTCAAAGGATTCGCAGGGAAGGGTTTGCGTGCGCGATCCCAGCAATTGCTTGCTGGCCAACTCGCTGTAGGCGCCATGGACGCCTTGGAATGCGGCTTTCATCGGCTAATAATAGGCGATCCAGGGCCGGCCTCCAAGTCGGCCGCATCCCGATTGCCCACGGGCGCGGAAGCTAAGGCACGTCCAGCAATCGCCGCGCTCCCGCGTAATGCGCGCCAAAATAAGGGGCGTTGAGAGCGGAATAAGCCACGCCCACGCTGGAGGAGGAATGGATGAAATAATTCTTCCCCATATAGATGCCGCCATGATCGATGAATCCGAACTGCCGGAAGAAGACCACATCTCCCGGCTTGAGTTCTCCGCGCGGAACGGGCCTTCCCATCGCGTAGATATCGCCGGAGCTATGCGGCAGCCTAAGGCCATGGGCTTCCGCGAACACCTGGCGGATGAATCCGGAGCAGTCCATGCCCGACCGGCTTTGCCCGCCGAAGCTGTACGGCACGCCCAGATAGGACTCGGCGATTTTGCGGAGGCGGTCCCGGTCCCCGCCGGGGGCGGGGACTTTGAGTTCCGCCGGGACCAGGGCGGTGGGAGTGAGGGAGGGATCGGGCTGCAGGTAGCCGCCCAGATCGCGGTTGTAATAAGGGCGGACCAGGGGGCCGCAGGCGGTGAGGCAAAGGGCCAACAGGAGCGCAGAGAAGGTCCGCAGCGCAAAGGCGGCTTGTGCTCCCGTTTTTCCGTCCAGCCTGTACCGGTTTCCTTCCCGCATCAGCACATAATCTAGCCAATTATCGTGTCAGGCCTTGTCGGAATGCGATCCGGCGGAAATGGATGGCATGAAAATCCTCCTCGTATTTTCAGTACTGATTTTATTGGGCAAATCCACCGCTAGGACATCCGTGACTTCGTCAAGTCCATCCACCGCCCCGATCAGAAGAAACTATTGCTCATTTATCTTCAAGAACGATTCCCTGGACGGAATTAGGATCGGCTACGGGCAAATAGATTGGTACTTACTCACCGAAATACCGGAAGAGGTCAAGGTGCGATGCGGACCTGGACCCTGGCCATAGGGATAAGACGAAATGTCCATGGATCAAGTGAAAAAAAGTAATCTCGAGAAAACTCGACCCGGAAATAGATACACGGCTAATAAGGCCGCCGTGGAACTGCAGTTCATGGAAAGGCGAGAGGATGACGGTAAATCGCGCTCCCCCGAAATCGAGGGGGAATATATCAGAAGGAAATGAAGGCACCCGCTTCTAGGCCGCGCACAGCTTTTCCGTGGCCGCCGCCACCTGCAACAGTTCTTCCTCCTGGAATGCCTTCCCGATAAACTGAAGGCCCACCGCCAGCTTGCCCACGCGGCCCACCGGCTGCGAAGACGCAGGCAGCCCCGCCAGGTTCACGGCCACCGTGTAGATATCGCCCAGGTATTGCGCCATAGGGTCCGAATAGATTTCGCCGAGCTTGGGCGGCAAGGTGGGCATGGTGGGGGAAACCACCACGTCGCACGTGGCGAAGGCCTTGTTGAAATCTTCCGTAATGAGCCTACGGACCTTCTGCGCTTGCATGTAGTAGGCGTCGTAGAAACCGGAGCTGAGCACATAGGTGCCGAGCAGGATACGCTTCTTGACTTCCTCCCCGAAACCTTCGGAACGCGTCTTGGCGTAGAGGCCGAAGAGATCCTTAGCGTCCTTGGAACGGATAGTGTAACGCACGCCGTCGAAGCGGGAGAGGTTGGCGGAGGCTTCCGCGGTGGCGATCACGTAATAGGCGGCCACGGCGTATTGGAAGCTGGGGATGGAAACCTCCCGCATTACGGCGCCGGCCTTTTCCAGGGTCTCCAGGGCTTTCATCACCGCAGAGCGGACATCTTGGTTGAGGCCCACGCCGAAGAATTCCTTGGGCAGGCCGATGATCTTGCCTTTGATCCCCTTCGCAAGGGAAGCCGTGAAATCCGGCACCGCTACTTGGGCGGAAGTATTATCGTGCTTGTCCCAGCCGCAAATGGAATTAAGCAGCAGCGCCGCGTCCGCCACGGAATTGCCGAAGGTGCCGATCTGATCCAGCGAGGAAGCGTAAGCCACCAGGCCGTAACGGGACACGCGCCCGTAGGTGGGTTTGATGCCCACCAAGCCGCAGCAGGAAGCCGGTTGACGGATCGATCCGCCCGTGTCCGATCCCAACGCGATGGCTACGGTGCCGGAAGCGACGGCCACGGCGGAGCCGCCGGAGGATCCGCCCGCGATCACGCTCGGGTCCAGAGGGTTCTTGGGCGCGCCGAACGCGCTGGTCTCCGAGGTGGCTCCCATGGCGAACTCGTCCATGTTGGTCTTGCCCACCGGCACGGCCCCGGCGGCAATAAGGCGTTCCACGGCGGTGGCATCGTACGGTGAATGGAAGTCGCCCAGGATTTTGGAACCGCAAGTGGTCCGTCCCTGCGCGGTCACGATATTGTCTTTGACGGCAACGGGAATCCCGGCCAACGGCCCCAGCTTCTCCCCGGCCTTCACCCGCTTGTCCAAGGCGCGCGCGCGCTCCAGGGCCTGCTCGCCCAGCACGGAAATGTAGGCGTTTAACCCTTTGCTCGCTTCGATTTTGGCCAGGGAAGCCTGCACCAGCGACTCGGAAGTGATTTCCCCGGATTGGACCTTACGGGCGGTATCGGCGACGGTTGCCATAGGAAAAAGCCTTGAAAGAGGAGGCTGGGAATATAGAAAAAGGGGATGGGCGGCTGGAGCGGACGGCGAAGAGTGGGCGGCGGAGGGGATTGAAAGGGATGAATTTGTAGTGTGCGTTTCGTCGGGCGACCCGGCCCGGAGCGGGCCTGGGCGTTGGGCGTTACCAAAAAAACGGGATCGCGTGACTTTGTTTGGTTTCGGTTTTTCTCTTAACGCCCCACGCCGAGGTGCCAAGCCGAGGTCTCGCCAAGCGCAATGCCAGCGCGCCGTACGCCCGACGAAACGCCGGAACAATGCTCCAAAGCCCTTCCCGACGCCTCCGCGTCCCCGCGACTTCTTCCCCGCGACTCTTCTCTTACCCCCGGTTCGACCACTTCATGATATACAGGCTCAGGCCCATGCCCACTATGCTGCAGGTGTTGAACTTGAGGCCAAGCCCCAAGCGCAGCTTGACCATGTACAGGTCTAAAGCCCAGCCGTCCTTGAAGCCCAGATCCAATTCCCAGGCCTTGACGAAGAAGTTGCGGATGGGGTTGTTCATGTCGCCGCCGCTCATCACCCCAATCTGGCCCAGCACCAGGCCCAGCACTTCCCCCAGAATCCCGCCCAGGATCAATCCCAGCAAAATGAAAACCACCAATCGTCCCACTCCGGCGCTTCTGTTCATTCGTTGCTCCCTTTACCCTTTAAAACCTGTGCGGCCGCATGGCCCGTTCGGCCCGCGTCCTTTTGTCCACGCTTCACAATCTCCGCCGCTTCGCTTTTTCCTCGAGCAGGATGGATGCTTTCTTTTTTTCCCCTTGGCGAAGGTAGAGAATCTCCACCGATTCGCCTACCTGGAAAAGCTTGAATACGTCCTGGATGTCCTGCAAGGTGTTGATGCGCTTGCCCGCCACCTCGTAGATCACGTCCCCGGCCCGCAAACCGGCCTTCTCTCCGGGCGATCCTTTTTCCACGCCCGCCACCGTGGCCCCGGGGCCTCCCGGTTCCATGTTCGGGTCCGCGTAGATGCCGGTGGTGAACTCGCGGATGCGCCCATACTTGATCAATTCCTCCATCACCAGCCTGGCTTTCTGGATGGGAATGGCAAAGCCGAGTCCGATGGATCCTTGCGATTGCCCGCCGCCTGTGAAGATGAAGGTGTTGATGCCTATCAGTTTACCATCCACATTCACCAGCGCGCCGCCGGAATTTCCGGGATTGATGGAGGCGTCCGTCTGGATCATGTTGTGGTAATGGATGTCACTGGTGCTGCTGAAGGACCGGTTCAGGGCGCTGATGACGCCCACGGTGACGGTGGGCTTGGTGTCCCCTATCAGGTAGCCGTAGGGGTTGCCGATGGCCACCACCCATTCGCCTATCATGTTATCGGCCTTTTCCTGGGTCTGGATCACGGGAAGGTCCGCCGCCTTGATGCGCACCACCGCCAAATCGTTGGCATTGTCCGCCCCTATTAGCTTGGCCCCGAATTGCCGCCCGTCGGCGAGGGTTACGGTGATGCCTTCCAGTTCGCCGCCCTCTTCCGAGGCTCCCACCACGTGGTTGTTGGTGAGGATATACCCGTCCTTGGACACGATCACGCCCGAGCCCAGGCTGCTCATCTCCTTGCGCCGGTATTGCGGCCCGAAGAAATCGAAAAACGGATCCTGGAAGAAAGGGTTTCCGTATGCCACCACGGCCGATCGGCGCACGGTGATGGAAACCACCGCCGGGGCCGCCTTTTCCGTAGCCACCACAATGCCGGTGCGGCGGGATTCGGAAGGATCGGAACCGGCCGCGCCGTTGGAGGCGGCTTGCTGCAGTAACGCGGCAGTTACGGGAGGCGCGGAAAGCGCGTAGCATGCGGCCAGCGCCGCGGCCAGGCAGGGGCCCGTCAAACGGCGGAAACGTTCAGTATTCATAATCGGAGTATTTTACCCTTTCCAGGCAAAGCCCATGGGCCGGGGCCCAAGTGCGTTCGCCCCGGAAACCGCCGGCCAGTATTTCCTTGATGAGGCCGACCGGGTGCGCTCCCCGCGCCACGTCGAAACAGGCCCCCACGACGGATCGTACCATTTTATGCAGGAAGCGGTTGGCTTCCAGGGTCACGGTCAGGAACGCTTCATCCGTTTCCGCGTCGGCCCGGAGCACTTCGCACCACGTGCTTTTCCCGTCCTCCCTGGGCACGGAGAAATTCATAAAATCGTACTTCCCTACCACGTCCGCCAGCGCGCGCCGGAAGCGATCCGGATCGAGGGGCAGGCCGGGATGCCAGGAGACGCGCCCCAGCAACGCGGAGGGACGCAGCGCGATGCGGTAACGGTACAAGCGGGAGAGCGCGGAATAGCGCGCATGGAAATCCGAGGGGCACGCTTCCAACCGGCGGATGAAAACGGTATCCGGAGTGAGCGCGTTGACCGAACCCTGCACGCGGCGGACATCCAGTTCGGCATCGCATTCAAAGTGGGCCACCTGGCCGGAACCATGCACGCCCGCATCCGTGCGGCCCGCGCCCACCACCTGGGCGGGAACCCGCAGGCATACGCCCAGGGCATGTTCCAATTCGGATTGCACGGTGGCCTGGCCGGGCTGCGCCTGCCATCCGGCAAAGGATGTCCCCAGGTATTCCACGGCAAAGCGATAGCGTCCCATCGGGTTGGAATTTAGCAAAGCGCGGAGGCGGAGAAGGGATCGGCGGAACGTGGAACGTTGAATGGGCACGGTCAGCCCAGCATGTCCAGGTTGGTTCCGTCCGAGAGGCTGGCGGGGCGCGTCCAACCCGGGTCGGGAACGGCGGGCGCATCGTCCGGCAGCAAATCGTAGCTCCAGGCGGTCACGTGGAAATCCATCAGGGCCAGGCTTTTCTCCAGCTCGGGAAGCGATTGCGAGAGAAGCTCCCTTACATCGTGGAACTGGTTGCGGAAATCCAGGCGCGCGCCTTTCGGTTCCCAGGATACGCCCACCTTGACCGCGCCCATGTGCTTGGATTGCGTCTCCACGCGCACTTGCAGGGGCGCCTTGGGCCCGGACTTGCCGCGGCCCTTTTCGCCGCTGCGCTCCCACGTCACCTGCAGGTTGCGCCATTCCTGGCCCTGGTAGAAATAGAATTGCGACGGCTGCCCTTCCCGGATCTGATCCTCGCGCGGCAAGCCGTTCGCCACCGCCTGCAACAGGAACTTGGCCGGATCATGGTCTTTGCCCGCCTGGGTCGGGGGCGAGGCGTCCTTGGCCAGGTTCATCAGATCCTCGCCGCGGAAAGCCTCCGGCAACGCCTTCTTGAGCCAAGCGGCGATGGCGGCCGGTTCTTCCCCCGCTTTGGCCGCTGCGGTCATCGCCGCCTCGGCGCCCGCGGGGAGCTTGCCGTCCGCGGCCAAATGCAATGCGGTGCCGGATCGGAGCAGGGAGGCTTCCTGATCGGGCTGCAGGGTTTTCAAGAGGTTCAACAGGGCTTGCGGATCCTTGACGGCATCGCCCCAGGCCTTGGCCTGGCGCTCCGGTTGCACTGCGTCGCGCGGGAAGGCGACGAACAGCTTGAGCAAGCCGTCCAGATCCTTTTGATCGGGGATGCCCGCGGGCTTGCCGTCAGCGGTGGGCGGATTCATGCGACCGCTTTGCGCCAGCACTTCCCCGAAGTCCTCCACCAACTGCCCGTAATAAGGTTCGTTCTCGAACTCGCTCAGGTAATGGGACGCCAGCAGCATCCCCTGGCGCAATTCCGGAGCCGCGCCCGCCATGGCGGTCTTGAGCCCGGCCGGCAGGGAGGCGGCGGGATCGGTGAAGCGCGCCTGCATGCGGCCGCCCTGCTTCTCCAGTTGGAAATCCGCGAAGGCGCCCGGCTCCTTGGATTCGGAAGAGAAAACTTCCAGGCTATGGCCACCGCCCATGTCCATCAGGTATCGGTACATAGGCGCGCTCTGGGGAGGGCCTCCCGCGCCGCCGAATTGCAAACGCTGCATGGGCGAAAGAAACGCGTCCGCTTGCTGCTTATCCATGATGCGCCCGAACCAGGGCGCATGACCGGCTCCGGCTTCGGCCGGCATGAAGGCGCCCCCGGAAGCCGCATTCCCCATGCGCGCGGGGGTTCCGCCCGGCATTGAGCGCAGCGCATCCGAAACCCCGGCCGCTTTCGCGGCGGTTCTCAGCAAGTCCAGCAAAGCGGGTTTCGCGCCCGCCCCCGCGTCGCCGGGCGCTTCTTCCAAAGCATCCATCAAAGCGGAAAGGTTGCCGGGATCCATCCCGGCCAATGCCTGGGTCAGGAATTCCTTTCCTCTCGGCTTATCGATCACCTTAAGCAGCAATTGCGGAAAGGTGAGACGCGCCATCGCCTGGCGATCCTGCACGCTCGCGGGCGATCCCGGAGCCTGCGGAGAGGACATCCATTCCGTAACGTTCTGCTCGAAAGCGCGCAAGTCCTTGAGGGCGGACATATTCGCGGGCAAGGTGTAGCCGGCCCCCCCATCCCCCTGCGCCGGTTGCGCGGCGCCCTTTTCCACCTGCACGGATCCGTTGCCGGGAAAGGAAAGCCGCACCTTCTCGCCCAGTTGGAAATCGCCCGCGGCCTGGAACTTGATCTTGCCCTGGGAGTATTGCACTTCCAGGGTTTGCGCCCCCGCCTCCTGCTTGATGGAGGTAACCGTTCCGGCGAAAGCCGTGTTGGGGGCGAACCGATCGATTCCCGATCCCGCGGATCGATCCGCTCCCTGGCCGGGGGTACGGTCGGAGATGCCCCTGACGGCGGAAATGGAATTTTCGGATGCGTCCATAAGGTCCCGGTTGGAAAAGGGGCTTTCTATTATACGGCATCCGCAAGGGGGATCTTTAATTCCTAAAAGCGGATCGCGGAGTCCGATTTGCGGTATTTGCGGGCGGCTTGGCCCGCGTCGGAGGCTGGGACCTGGCGCGGCTCAGCCCAAGGGGGGCGGTATCACAGATGGTATGGGTAACACCAACGTCACCCGATGCACGGCATGGGGCCCACCTCGCATTGATTTTCCCCCGCAACGAACCCGCCCGGAGCGCAGCGACTGCGCGTTACCCCTTCTCGCGGCGCAACCGGATGATGAATTCGACTTGATCCTGGCTGATGCGCATGCGGCGGGAAATCTCGGATGATGTCATGCCTTTGCGCGCCAGCTTGAGCACCTCATCCTTGCGGCGCTCCACCCGTTCCACTTCCGTGGTCGGCGGCATCGCGCCCAAGGTCTCTTCGTCCTCGTCTTCCGAGGCGGCGGCGCGGGCGTCGGCTACATCCTCATCTTCCATCGCCAGGCGGCTGGGCGGGTTTGCCGGCGTGGCGCCGGGGCCGCCGATACGTTCTCCGGGTTGGTTGAGGGATTCGCCCCAACCCGGGCCCACTTCCATGAACCGGGTCTCACGGCCGGGATCGGAAGCGGGTTCGCGATCGTCGAGTCGCGGGATGGGAACGGTTTCCGGTTCCCTGCTTTTCGGAGGCGGAGCCGGCGGCGGCACCTCCGGCGGGAACGTTTCCGGGAAGGCGGAGGAGGGAAGCGTCTCGGTGGGGGGTTCCATGCCGGTTACCGATCGCGGGCGCTTTTCCCCCGGGAAGGCGCGCGGCGGCAAAAGCGGGGCGTTGCCGCGATCGGACTCGGAGATGCGCGCGACCTTCTTGATGGCGTCCTCGAAATTGGACAAGGCCTGCGCGCGCGCGGTCTTGAGGGGCGCCTTTCCCCGGGCCGATGGGAAAGGCGGGCGGGCCCGCCAGGCGAGCATCAATCCCGGCAGCAGGACAAGGGCCGCCCCCAGGGGGAGAATCCAGAACCGCAGCGAATAGAGCCATGGCCAGAATCCTTCCGCGGTGGGGTTGACATGTTCGCGCGCCAAATCGCCCAGGCGGTTGCGCCAGCCTTTGTAGTCCCGCCAGGCTTTGGTCTGGGCCGCTTGCAGCGAATCGGAAACGCGGCCGGACGGAGCGGCTCCGTTCGCGGCGATGCGCAAATCGGTTTGCGCCAGCCATTGCTGGTATTGATCCAACTTGGAGCGGATATCGGCCATTTCCGGATCGGCCGCGAAATAAACCTTTTCCCTCAAGGGGGAAAAGAAAAGGCCTGTCAGCAGGGCCAGGGCCAGTGCCAGGCCACCGAGCACGCCTAGGAAAAATGGCTTGATGACCTTCATAATGGGTTTGGAATACCACAATACTAGCATTAATGGCCCCGGGGCTCCAGCATGGCTTGGCAAAACCGGGGTCCGGGGTTATTTTCGGGTCGCAATCATGGCGAAAATCGTCATCCGATATCAGAATCAAATCCTGGGCGAAGCCCAGCTCAGGCCGGGGTTCAACACCATCGGTCGCCTTCCCGCCCATCCCATCTGCATCGAAAACCTGGGCATCTCCCGCAATCACGCCTTCATCATCGGCGATATCGAGGAAAAAGTCTTCATTCTCGAGGACCTGCAAAGCCTCAACGGCACCTACGTCAATAAAAAACGCGTCCACAAATGCCTGCTCAAGTCCAACGATGTCATCACCATCGGCCAGCATGCCCTGGAATACCTGGAAGAAAGCCGCCTGCGGGAAGCGCCCATGCCGGCCTCGGCGCCCCTCGGCCATGGGCGGGAACCCCTCCTCGAGGCCATCGAATCGGGGAAATCCGTCCCCCTGGTCAAGGAAACCACCTACTTCGGCAACAGCAGCAGCGACGATATCCACATCCCCGGCCTCATGATCGGCAAGCAATTCGCCAGCATCGATCGCAAAGGCACGGTCTGGGTCATCAACCTGCTGGTCAAACGCTTCTCCCACATCAAATTGAACGGCGAAGAAGTGAACTCGGCGCGCCTCAAGGACGGCGATGAGATCGAAGTGGGCGGCGTCAGATTCCGGTTTCTGCACTCGGGATAATAAAAAGAGTTGCGTAAGACCTAACCCAAATTGTTAGTGACCGTCGAAACACAGGCGAAAGCCTGGATTCCCAAACCTTTCCCGAAATCGGTCAGCCCTTCCCCGGAAGTGGCGGTGATGCCCACGTCTTCGGGCATGAGCCCGGTCAGCTCGGCCACCCGCGCGGTCATGGCCCCCAGCACCGGAAGGATCTTGGGGCGGCGACACTCCAAGGTTACGGAAACATGGGTGAGACGGTAGCCGATGGCGTCAAGATCCTCCAGGGCCTTCTGCAGGTATGCCGAACTGTCGGTGACTCCCGCCTTGCACATGCCGTCCGCCACCGGGCCCAATATCGGCTTGCCCGTGACGCCGGATATGGCGTTGGTCACCGCGTGCAGCACCACGTCGGAATCGCTGTTGCCCTCCAGGGCGTAGGCCTCCCGCAAAACCACTCCGCCCAGCACCAGGGCCTTGCCCGCGGCGGGTTCCTGGATGCGATGGCTGTCCTGTCCGATTCCCACTTTGAACATATCGCCCTTCCCGGAACTAAGCGTCCTCGATCGTTTCGCCCGCGGCCAGCCGGCCCGCCATCCATCGCGCCCAGGCCACGTCCGCGGCCCCGGTGATCTTGCGGTTGCAATCGCCGCCGCGCACCCAGCGCACCCGGCAACCCGCGGCCTCGGCCATCATGGCTTCATCGGTGGGAACGCCGCCGCCCGCGTCCTCCATTCCCGCGTAAACCGCTTCCAATACCGAACGGGGGAATACCTGCGGCGTCTGTACCTGGATCAGCTTCGTCCGATCCAGGGTTCGCCGCACCACGGATCCGGAGACCTCCTTGATGGTATCGGAAGCCGGAAGGGCCGCTATCACGCAAGCGTCCGGGCGCGCCGCTTCCAGGCAGCGCCGGATCACGGCGGCGGACACGAACGGGCGGGCCACGTCGTGCACCAGGATATATGGTAAACCCGGATCCAGGGCCCGGAAGCCGTTGCGCACGGATATCCAGCGCTCGTTCCCGCCTTCCACGAGAGTCACCTTGGGAAAGGCCCGTGTCAAGGCGGAAAAATCCGGCATGCTCTCGCGCGGGAGCACCAAGGCGATGGACCGCACGCAGTCCATGCCCCCGAAAGCCGCCACGGCATAATCCAGCACGCGCCTGCCGGAAACCAATTCCAGGAATTGCTTGGGCTGGGCGCCGCCGGTGCGGAGGCCCTTGCCGCCTGCGGGCAGGATCACGCCCACCCGGGGCAGCGCGGCGGGAACGGCCGGTTGCGGAGCTGCCGTATCCGCCATGTTACCCAGGCCCCCCGCTCGCGTTCCGGATGGAACGCAAGGGGGTATCGCTCGAGTTACCGGGGCGCATCTGGCTCAGATCCGGACGTTGCTTTTCTTGCCCAGCAGCAAGGCCCGCATCTTCATGGGCAGACCCAGGCACTTGATGAACCCGGTCGCATCCTGCTGGTTGTAGGTATCCACGTCCGAAAAGCCGCCCAGTCCCGGATCGTACAGCGAAAACGGGCTGTCCATCTTGGCCAGGCTGGCGTTGCCCTTGTAGAGCTTGAGGGTCACCCTGCCGGTCACCACTTCCTGCGTCTTGTCGATAAAGGCGTCCAGGGACTGGCGCAAGGGCGTGAACCACAGGCCGTCGTACACCATCTGCGCGTATTTCTGGCCGATGGAAAGTTTGTAGAGGAGCGTGTCGCGATCCAAGGTCAATTGTTCCAGGAACTCGTGCGCCCGGTAGAGCAGGGTTCCGCCCGGGGTTTCGTACACGCCGCGGGACTTCATGCCCACCAGGCGGTTCTCCACCATGTCCACCAGGCCGCAGCCATGCTTGCCGCCCAGCTCGTTCAACTTCTCCAGCAACTCCACCGCGCCCAGGCGTTTGCCGTCCAGGCCCACGGGGATGCCCTTCGCGAATTCGATCTCGACATAACCGGGAGTGTTCGGCGCCTTCTCGGGCGGCGTGGTCAGGCGCAGCATGTCCCAACCATGCTCCTGTTCGGGATGCTCCAGCGATCCGCCTTCGTGCGAGAGATGCCAGAGATTGCCATCCTCGGAATAGATTTTCTTTTTGGATACCGTCAGCGGGATGTTGCGCGCCTCCGCGTATTCGATGGCGTCTTCGCGCGAGCGGATCTTCCACTTGGGATCCTTCCAGGGCGCGATGATCTTGAGGCGCGGGTTCATCGCCATATAGGTCAGCTCAAAGCGGACCTGATCGTTGCCCTTGCCGGTGGCGCCATGGGACACGGCGAAGGCGCCTTCCTTCTCGGCGATGAGAACCTGGTGCTTGGCGATGAGCGGTCGGGCCATGGAGGTTCCCAGCAGGTACTGGCCTTCGTAGCGCGCCCCGGCCTTGAGCACCGGCCAGGCGTATTCTTCCAGGAATTCCTTTTTCAGATCCAGCACGTAGCACTTGGAAGCGCCCGTCATGACCGCTTTTTTCTTGAGCGGATCGGTTTCGATCTTGCCCTGCCCGATATCGGCAGCGAAGGCGATCACTTCCACGTCGTAATTCTCTATCAGCCAGGGAATGATCACGGAGGTATCCAATCCCCCGGAATAGGCCAACACCACTTTTTGTTTTCCACCTTTTCCGCCTTGTGCGGACGCTTTTGCGCTCTGCTTCGCCATAATCCCTTTCATCGCGGCCGGTAAGTCCGGACGCTCGCTTAAGGGGTCAAATGTAGTAATGGGACGAAGATCGGCCGGGGAGGCGCGAGCGGTGAAACGTTTGCCTAAGCCGCGGGCTTTCCCCCGGCTTTTTCGTTGGGCAAGGGATTCGCCGCCGCATCGCCGGGCGCGCGTTCATCCAGCTTCAGCCCGTTGGCTTCCAACAGCTGGATGGCGGAGGCCAGCTTGTTGTTGGTCGCGCGTAAGCGGCTGATCAGGATTTTGATGAAGTTGACGATCCAGGGCGGCAGCAAGGTCATCTGGTTCTCGAACATGTCCTTGGTGATGATAAGGACCTCCGTGAACTCCACGGCCTTTACCGAAGCGTCGCGGGTGGTCTGATCGAGCATTCCCATTTCGCCAAACATGCTGCCCGGGCCCAACTGCACCAGTTCGATTTCCGCCGGGCCTTGGGGCGTGGGCTTGGATTTGTACACGGAGACGCGGCCCGATTGCACGCTGTAGATGCCGTCCACTTCCGAGCCCTGTTCGAAAATGATTTCCCCGGCTGCATAGGCGCGGACGATTTTTTTGAAAAGCTTGGACGCCACGGATCCCCTCTCGGGTGCGGTACGCCTTATTTTAGCATGGAGCGATCCAAACGGTCAATCAGCTCGCCGATTTCCCCTTCGGAAAGATTCAAAGGCGGCAGCAGCCGCACCACGTCCTGGCCGGCGCGATGCACCAACAGGCCATTGCCGCGGCAAGCCTTCTGCAAGGCCTCCAAATCGCCGCCATAGCGGAATCCGGTAAGGAAACCCTTGCCCACCACCGGGCCGCAGGCGATGCCTTGGGCGGATTTGCGCCGCATCAGATCTTCCAACCGCTTGCGCAATCCCCCCGCCCGGGTCCGCACGGATTCCAGGAAACCCTCGCGCTGCAGTTCGGCCAACACCGCCAGGCCGGCGGCGCAGGCCACGGGATTTCCGCCGAAGGTGGATCCATGATCGCCCACGTGGATGGATTTGGCGATATCCTCCCGCATCAGTACCGCGCCCAATGGGAGCCCGCCGCCCAAAGGCTTGGCCAAGGTGATCAGATCCGGCCGCAGTCCCAGCGCGTGCGCGCCCAGCATCTCTCCCGTGCGTCCCAGCCCCGTCTGGATTTCATCGGCGATGAGGAGCGCGCCTTGGGCCTGCGCCAGTATCAGCTCGGCCGCGATTTCCCCGGACAAGGGGATGATTCCGCCTTCGGCCAGGATGGGTTCGAAAATGATGGCGGCGGTTTCCGGCCCCACGGCCGCGCGCAAGGCGGCGACGTCGTTGACGGGAACGACCTGGAAGCCTTCCGGGAGCGGGCCGAACCCGGTGCGGATCTTTTCCTGGCCCGTGGCCGCCATGGAAGCGTAGGTGCGCCCGTGGAAAGAGGACGCGAAGGACAGGATGCGGAGTTTTCCGGCCGCGCCCTTTTCCAGCCAATGCCGCCGGGCGAACTTGATGGCGCCTTCATTGGCTTCCGTCCCGCTGTTGCAGAAGAAAGCCTTATCCATGCCCATGGCGCCGCACAATGCCTCCGCCAGGCGGACCTGCGGCTCCATCAGGTACAGGTTGCTGGCGTGCAGGTAACTTTCGAGTTGCCCCCGGATGGCCGCCACGACGGGCGGATGCAGATGTCCGAATGCGTTCACGGCCACGCCGGACACGCAATCCAGGTACCGGTTGCCCTCCGCGTCCCATACCCAGCTGCCCTGGCCGCGCGCGATGGTGAGGCCGCGGGGGCCGTAGTTGTGGAGGAGGTGCTCGCTCATAAAAACCAACTTTGCAAATTGAAAATTGAAATATGCAAATTGGAAGAGATAGTCCAATGCTTCGATGCGCACGGCCGCGGATTTTTCCGACTTTCAATTTTCAATTTGCAAATTGCAAAATCTTCTCTTGTACTGCCTTTACCGTATGATCGTCCCCGTATTCCCTTCGCCGCGCGCTTGCGCCGCGAAGGCTTCCGGGCCGGCCCAGCCGCAGATATGCACTTGCCCGATGCCGCCCGCCACCGCGGCCAGGCAGGAGTTAAGCTTGGGGATCATGCCGCCGCTGGCGACGCCGTCCGCGATCAGGCGGGCGACGCCCATGCCGTCCAGTTCCGGGATGCGCGCGCCGTCCGCGCCGCGTACGCCTTCCACGTCCGAAACGAAGATGAGTTTTTCCGCGCCCAGCGCGCTCGCCAGGGCCGCGGCCGCATCGTCCGCGTTCACGTTGTAATGCGCCTGCTTCGCATCCACCGAGATGGGGGAGACCACCGGCAGGAAACCTCCCGCCAATAGGGCATGGACCAGTTCCGGGCGCGTTTCCGTGATGCGTCCCACCTGCCCCAGCGCGTCGGAAATCTTTTCGCAGATGAAGGTGGGGCCGTCCACGCCGCTCAGGCCCGCCGCGCTTCCGCCTTCCGAGTTCAACAGGCCTACCAGCTTCTTGTTCACGAATCCGCTCAAGGTCATTTCCACCACTTTGAGCGCGGCCATGCTGGTCACGCGCAAGCCGTCCCGGAAGACGGGCTCTTCCTGCAACCAGGCCAGATGGCGGTTGATATCCTTGCCGCCGCCGTGCACGAGCACCAGGGGCGCCGGAAAAGCCGATAGGGTGACTGTTCCGGAGGGTAACGCAGGCGATACGGGCGGGGATCTCCTCAGACCCGCGAGCGAGGCGCACAACGCGCGCAAGGCCGCCTCGTCATCCATCATGGAGCCGCCGATTTTGACGACGATGGGGCGCAGCTTGGCTGCCGCAGAAGCCGTGGGCATGGCGCGCGACCTATATCAGGCCAGCCCGAGCGCGGCGGGCAGCCCAAGGGCCAGGTTCATGTTCTGCAAAGCCTGGCCGGAGGCGCCCTTTACCATATTGTCGATCACGGACACGATGATAAGCTTGCGGCTTCCCGCGGGCTGGTAGGTCTTGATATGGCACAGGTTGGAATGTTTCACGTCGCCCGTGCGGGGGAAATCCTCGCGCAGCTTCACGAAATCGGATCCGGAATATTGCCTCTTGAGGCATGCGTCCGCGGCGGCCGCGTCCTTGCCGGCGGCCAGGTCGCAATAGATGGTGGAAAGGATGCCCCGCTCCATGGGAATCAGATGCGCCGTGAAAAGCAGATCCACCTTGCGGCCCGCGGCCAGGGAAAGCTGCTCGATGATCTCCCAGCGATGCCGGTGCTTGTCGCCCACGCCGTAGGCCAAAACGCTTTCGTTGGCGAAAACGTAATGGGTAGTCTCGGTGGCTTTCTTGCCCGCTCCGGAAACCCCCGATTTGGAATCGATGATGATGCCGTCCGGCGAAACCACGCCGTCCCTGATCAAGGGGAAGAGCGGCAGCAAGGCGGAGGTGGGGTAACACCCGGGATTCGCTATCAGACGCGCGCCCTTGATGGCCTCGTCGTGGATTTCGCAGAGACCATAACGGCTTTGCGCCAGCAGGTCCGGCAGGGGATGGGTATGCGCGTACGCTTCGGCATAGGCCTGGGCGTCCTTGAGGCGGAAGTCCGCGGACAAATCGATGACGATGGTTTTGCCGTTGGCCAGAAAGGGCGCGGCGCATTCCGCGGAAGCCCCGTGCGGCAGACAGGAGAACACCACGTCCGGTCGGGTTGCCTTCACTTCCTCGAAGCTGCGCATCTTTTCGATGGCGGGATTAAGCCTGCCCTGGTATTGCGGATAGACCTTACCGTAAGCCGTTCCGGGTTGGGATTCGGAGCTCAACCATGCGATTTTCGCCTGCGGATGCCTTAGCAGCAAGCCCACCAGTTCATTGCCGGTGAATCCCGTAGCTCCAAGAATTCCGATTTCGATTTCCATGTTTCCCTTGCAAAGGCCAAAAATAGCAAGGAGGCACCGGGGTTTGTAGCGCCGGCGCAGATTCTCCCGACGACAACCGAAATAAGTCCCAGCCCTGGCAGGACTTAGATCCCTCGACGGGCCTGCGGAGCCTCTTGCCAAAGGGCCGGGCGCCTAGTATCTTCTTTATCCAATACAACACGCATCCAAGATTGGGCGCTTTTACTACCGGTCCGGCAATCCGTGCCGTTTCGGCAGCCGGGATGTAGAATATCCCCAGCAGCACAGGAGTTTGAGGAAATGGCCGTTACTAAAGTTTGGTTGGACGAGAGCGAGAATGAGTGCACCATGTGCGGTGCTTGCGAGGCCACCTGCCCGGAAGTCTTTGAAGTCCCCGAAAAGATGGTCGTCAAGAATTCCCCCAAGCTGGAGCTGACGGACGAAATCGTGGAAGCGGCAGAAGGTTGCCCCGTAGGCACCATCGCCATCGAATACGATGGGAGCGGCAAGCGCGACAATCCCATGTGATTTTTCGGCGGAAGCCGGAATGGGAATCGCGGCACCGCCCCGGTTCCCATCAATAAGAAGCGAAAAAGCCGACCTCCCGGGAGATCGGCTTTTTTCATGATCCGCAATCGCGACCGCCAATGGCCGACCTTGCTTACGGCTCCAGCCCGCTCCAATACGCCCGCGGGAAAATCCGTCTGCCGAGAATCGCGCGACCGCGTAAATCCCGATCCGCCACACGCTCCATCAGAGTCCATGGCTTGGGATTCCTGGCAAGGGATCTGGCCGTTTGTAAGCTTGTAGTCGCAATGCTGCAGGAAGACCTCCAGACTTGAAGATCCCAGACGTTACCCGAACTATTTCGGCATTGGTTGCTGTCGATCGCCGGCGACGGGGAAAGCGAGAATTTACCCCAGCCGTCCCAGGAACGGGTTGGATCGTAATGGGTGCTGTCGTTTTTGCGCCAGCCCGGCGGCTGGGTCGGCGAGGCATCGTAATTCACATAATGCTTGGCCCAGCGATAGGCGAGGGGATTCCCGTTGCAATTGCCCCACAGTGAATCCGGATACATGTTGAAGCCCCACGAGATGAAGGCCGATTTTTTTCCACTATAGGCGGAACTGAACCCGCCCCAGTAGGGGATCTTCATCTCCACGACCATCGCCGAAGTATCCGATGCCGTGAGACGCGAGGAGGCCGCTTGCACTCCGGATGGAGGAGCCACCACCTGGAATTTGTCCGCCGAGGCGCGATTGCGGAAGAAAAAACGCGTATCCTTATCGTAAAGGGGTTTGGCCAACTCGATCGTTTTCGGCGAAGTTCCGAAAATCAAACCGCCCGCGTCCGCCGAGAAATAGCTCCGGTAGGAAGTGGAATCGTCCACCCAAACGCTGGGGTCCAGAAACACGTCCGGCGCATCCGCCTTCCAAAGATTATCCGCGGTAAGGCATACGGTCTTGGCATTCACCACGGTTTTGGTTTTCACCAGGAAGAGGAAGTACAAAGCCGCGTTGTCATAAGCGGCCAGCATGGATACCGTGCCATTGACCGGGTTCTTGACGTAGCGGGAAGGATCGGCATTGCGGACATTCTCCGGTTGCAGAAGCACCAGCTTGGCGTAGTCTTGGAAGGAAAGGGTTGAAACGGCTCCGTTTTGCGCGGACAAGGCCCGCCACAGCAGCTCCGGCTTCCCGTCCACCACGATTTTCCCGTCCGGAACCCGGAAGGCGGTTATGGCATCGGCTGTATAGATGGCATCCGCCGAGGCGGCCAGGCACAGCAGCAATAGGCCTAATCGCATAAGCGAACCGAGCAAAACGGGGCGGAACCGATTATTTCGGAAGTGCATCAGCGTTGCCTGAAGGTGATACGGAGCCATCGTTTTCTACCGGAAAAGTATCCGGCGTTTCAGGAAGCAATTCCAGGGCCAAGGGGCCCGGTGGCAAAGACCCCGGTATTTCATCATGATCACATCAAAATATAATGGGTTTTCCCGACCCAGGCGGGTCATCCCCTGACGGGAAGGCAAAATTTGACCAGGAAGTTTGGAGTTATATTTACCCTCTTCCACTTTTAGCGACCGGGTGACTGGATTTGCATTCTCTCCTTGAATTCCTGACGGCAGCCCCAAAAACCTTTGTCATCAAGCTGCATCGCCGCGATCAGCCTGGAGAAGGCCTGATGCAGGCCGCAAAGGTAGTCCAGATGGTCTATGACTGGGCCATCCGTCCCGAGCGTATCGCGCAATCCCTGAAAACGGCCGATGCCCAGGGCCGACACTTGATCGCCTTGATATATGCGTCCGAAGAACGCGGCGCTGCCGAAGCCGAATTGTTGGGAAGCCTGGAAAACTTTCCGCCTTCGCAGGCCCTGATGTTGTTGGGCAAGCTGGAGCAGGAACTGTTGATCTTTTCCCGCGAAGCCGACAAGACCCGCACTTTCCACGGCTTCCGGGAAATGGCGGACGAGGTTTTGCCCGCCGTGCTCGCCGATCAATGGCTGGGCGGAGCGGGCGCCGAGACGGCGAGCTGGATCTCTTTCCGGCATTTCCTGAGCGGGCACTTGTGCCATTTCCTGTGCCAAGTGGCCTTGGGTTCCGTCAAGATCACCCAGAACGGGGAAATGCACCGCAAGGACGCGCAAGAGCTGGCGCAGCGCTTCACTTTCGGAGAGCGGCTTTCGACGGCGCTGCCGGCCGAGGAAGTGCAACTGCTTCTCCATTTCTCCGTGGGCGCGTCCCTGGTCTTGCAGGAAGACGGCCTGCTGCACTTGTCCGCGGAGGGCCGGGCCCTCTTGCGCGGCGAGCGCCGGGAAGCCTGGCGCAGGCTCATCGAGTGGTGGATGACCGCGCGCGTGCACGGGCTGGCGCATACCATCCAATCCCTGGCCACCCTCCCCGCGGAACCCGCCGTCGGCCGGATAGCGGGCTGGGCGAACATCCTGTGGATCTATTCCGGAGCGCAACGCAAAGGCTTCCACGATCCCCAGGCGTCCTTCACCTGGGAAAACCTGCCCAAGGCATTGCAGGAGCTGTGGCTGCTGGGCCTGGCGGACTTCGGCATGGTCAAGGGCCGCATCGCCTTCGTCCGCCCCGACCGCGCCGCCATCGCTTTCCTGGCAACCCGCATCGCCGCCCGTGAGTCCGGAAGCCCCGGCAGCCCGGGTAACAGCGCCGATACGGGTAACACCGGGCATCCCACCCGTCCCATCAGCCTGCCCAACATGGAAAGCCTGGTTCCGCTGGATTCCCCGCTCGGGTGGCAGCACCGCCTGGAATTGGTGGGGCTGAAAAGCAACGACGAGTTCATGGGGCGCTACCGCTTCAGCAAGGAATCCGTCATCCAAGGCCTGCAGGCGGGCTTGGGCGTGGAAGAGTTCCAGGAGCTGCTCACCTGGCTCGGCTTTGAAGGACCGGCGCGCCAAACCCTGTTGGAATGGGCCTCCACCTACGCGTCCACCCTGTTCATGGACGCGCTACTGCTTAAGGTTTCCGATCCGATCCGCTTCCGCGAGCTGCAGGAGATTCCGCAGTTCCTGGAACTGGTGACCGAAGTGATCCCGGCTTACGGATTCGTCCTGATCCGCCAGAACAAGGCGCGCGTCAAGGAACTGCTCCAGCATTTCGGCCTGGTGCCGGGGGAGGATTCGCGCCGCATCCTGGAACTGGCTCCGGTTTCCCTTTCCATGGCCGGCACCGCCTGGGAATTGGCGCGTCCGGAAATCGGCCCGCCCGCCTATCGCGAGTCGCCCGGCTCCCTGCGCGCCCCGCCCCAGGAACCCAAGGACAAGAACAGCCAGGCCTCCCGCGAGCAGGAGATGAAGGAACGCATCGAGACCCTGGAATCGGCCATCGCGGCGGAGAAGAAGATCGAGTTCAGCTACGCGGCCCCGACCATGAAGCGGATCTCGCTGAGGCCCTTGCTGCTTTTGAAGCATAAGGATCCCATCAAGTTCATCGGCATAGAAGCCGATACCGGGCACCGCAACGAGTACGTGCTGGAACAGGCCAAAGCGCTAAGGATCGTTGAATAGGCGCATGGAAACCACCCCGGTCCCCTTCGTCCATCTCCACGCCCACTCCGAATATTCCATGCTGCAATCGTCGGCCCGCATTTCCGGGTTGGTGAAGAAGGCGTTGGAGCTCAAGCAAACGGCCATCGCCCTTACCGATCACGGCAACATGTTCGGCATGCTGGAATTCCATACCTACGCCAAGAAAGCGGGCATCAAGGCGTTGATAGGCTGCGATCTCTACGTGGCCCCGGACCGGCGCCAGAACCAGGTCTATTCGCCCAACCAGCCCCTCCACCACAAGCTTATCCTCATCGCCGCCACGGACGGGGGCTACAAGAACCTGATGCATATCTGTTCGGACGGGTACATGGACGGATTCTTCCAAAAGCCCCGCATCGATCACGAGTCCCTGCGCGGCCGCACGGAAGGGCTCATCTGCCTCACCTCCAACCATCAGGGCGAGTTGGGGTATTCCCTGCTGAAAGGCAACGAGAAGAAGGCGCGGGAGCTGTTGACCGCATACGCGGATTTCTTCGGCAAGGAGAACGTCTACCTGTGCCTGCAATCCCACGGGCTGGCGGACGAGGAAACCGTCAACCGCCGCTTCCTTGAGTTTCACAAGGCCGAAGGCTGGAAGCTCGCGGCCGTGAACGACGTGCATTACCTGGAAAGGCCGGATGCGGAAGCCCATGAGGTGATGCTCTGCATAGAAGGCGGCCACAAGTTCAAGGACGCCAACCGCCCGCGCTTCAACTCCGATCAGTATTACCTGCGCTCGGGCGCGGAAATGGCCGCGCTCTTCGGGGATTATCCGGGCGCCATCGAGAACACCGTGCGCATCGCGGAGCAATGCAACGTCACCATCGAGTTCGGCAAGCTGCATCATCCCCAATTCCCCATCCCGCCGGAGTTCGCGGATTCGGACGCCTTCCTGGCGCATCTCTCGCGGGAAGGCATGGCCAAGCGCTACCCGGAAGCGGCCGATCCCGCGCAGGCGGGCTCGCCCAGGGTGAAGGCCCTCAACGAGCGCCTGGAGTTCGAGCTGGAAGTGATGCGGCGGATGAAGGTAGCCGGCTACATGCTCATCGTGCAGGACTTCTGCAACGCGGCCAGGGACCGGGACATTCCCGTGGGGCCGGGCCGCGGATCCGCGGTGGGTTCCATCGTTTCTTACGCGGTGGGCATCACCGACGTGGATCCCATCCGCTACAACCTGCTGTTCGAGCGTTTCCTCAATCCCGAGCGCGTGTCCATGCCCGATATCGATACGGACTTCTCCGACAACGGCCGCCAGGAAGTGATCCAGTACGTGGTGGACAAGTACGGCACGGATTCGGTGGCCCAGATTGTCACCTATGGCCGCATGAAGGCCAAGATGGTGCTCCGCGACGTGGGCCGCGTGATGGGCTTCGAGGCCCAGCGCCTGAACCAGATTTGCAAGCTCTTCCCCGCCTTCAATCCCTTCGCGGATCTGGAAACGGCCCTCAGCGAGTCGCCGGATCTCAAGAAAGAGATGGAGAGCGAACCGGGCCTGGAAAGCCTCAAGCTGATCGCGCTCAAGCTGGAAGGCCTGGTACGCCAGGCCGGCATGCACGCCGCCGCCGTCATCATCGCGCCCAAGGCCATCGTCAACTATGCCCCGCTGTTCAAGCAGCCCGGATCCGATCAGGTGATGATCCAGTACGACAAGACGTACTCGGAGGACATCGGACTGCTGAAGATGGACTTCCTGGGGCTGCGCAACCTTTCCGTGATCCAGGATTGCCTGGCCCAGGTGAATGTGTCCACGGGGCTGGACATCGACCCGCTCAAGCTCCCGGAAACGGACGCGAAGACCTTCCAGATGCTGGGCAAGGGCCTCACCGTAGGCGTCTTCCAGTTCGAATCCAGCGGCATGCAGGATTACCTGCGCAAGCTCAAACCGTCCGTCATCGAAGATCTGATCGCCATGAACGCCTTGTACCGGCCGGGCCCCATGGAATTCATCCCGGACTATATCGCCCGCAAGAACGGGCACGAGAAGGTGGACTGCTACCATAAGAACCTGGAACCCATCCTCAAGGAAACCTACGGGGTCATCGTGTACCAGGAACAGGTGATGCAGATAGCCCAGGTGCTTTCCGGCTTTTCCCTGGGCGGCGCCGATTTGCTGCGGCGCGCCATGGCCAAGAAGGATCTGAAGAAGATGGACGACCTCAAGCCCAAGTTCGTGGGCGGCGCCAAGGAGCGCGGGTACGATCCCAAACTGGCCGAGAAAATATGGGAAGTGTTGGTGCCTTTCTCCAGCTATGCCTTCAACAAATCGCATTCCGCCGCCTACGCCACGGTCGCCTACCAGACCGCTTATCTCAAGGCGCATTATCCGGCCCAGTTCATGGCTGCCAATATGAACTCGGAAATGCATGACACCACCCGGCTGGTGGTGCTCCTCAACGATTGTAAATCCATGGGGATAGAAGTCACCTTCCCCAACATCAACCTGAGCCTGGCCAAGTACACGGAAAAGGAGGGCAAGATCGTCTACGGCCTGGGCGGCATCAAGAACGTAGGCCTTTCGGCCGTGGAACGCATGGTGGAGGAGCGCGACAAGAACGGCCCCTTCGCCTCCCTCTATGATCTGTGCAAGCGGGTGGACTCGCAATATCTCAATCGGCGCGCGCTGGAATCGCTGGTATTGGGCGGCGCCTTGCCGAACGAAATCCCCGGCAACCGCGCGCAGCAATTCGCCGCCGTGGAATCGGCGCTGGCTTACGCGCAATCGTTCCAACAGGATCGTTCCGTGGGCCAGGTCTCTTTGTTCGAAAGCGGATCTTCCGCGGGCGGGTCCTCGCTGGATACGGGCGAACCGCCGCTACCGGGCGTGGATCCCTGGCCTTACAACGAGATGTTGGAAAAGGAAAAAGAGGTGCTGGGCCTTTATCTTTCCGGCCATCCCCTGGAACCGTACCGCAGCGAATTGAACGGCTTCCGGACCTGCCCCCTCGATCCCGAAAGCCTGCGCATGGTGGTCGGCGAGACCAAGCAGGAACGGCCGAAGGAGGGCGAGCGCTTCCGGGGCCCGCAAGGCGCGCCCGTGGTGCTGGGCGGCATTATCACGCGCCTTAAGACCAAGCTTTCCGCCAAGGACAACAAGACCTTCGCCTTCGCCGAGCTGGAGGATTTCGTAGGCAAGGTGGAAGTGACGCTGTGGTCGGACGTGTTCGAAGAGGTGCGGCACCTGGTCGAGATCGATTCCATGGTGCTCATCCGCGGCAACCTCACCTTCAACGAAGAACTGGCCATGTTCAAGCTGAACGCCCAGAAGGTGATCAACCTCCATGAAGCGCGCGAACGGCTGACGCGCAGCGTCCATGTGCGTTTGAAAACCGTGGGTTTGCTGGAACCGGACGTAATGCTCTGCCACAACGTATGTTCCGAATACGCGGGAAAGTGCCAGTTGGTGCTTCACTTGGACTGCCAAGGGGAGCAGGAGATGGCCATGGTGAGCGAGAAACTGCGCGTTTCCGCGGAGAAGGGCTTCACCGCCTCCCTGGCCGGTCTGGTGGGCGCGGAGAATGTCTGGCTCAGCGCCCGGACGTTTTGACGTCCGCTGCCATCGCGTCCATGCTCCCCGCTCCGGATTATCCGCTTCGACAACCTTGTTTGCGCACCCTTGGTCCGGCCGATTTTCACTCCCCTCCGGAATTTTTTCGTACCAGCAAAAAAATGCGGCCCTGAAAACCCATTTCCCGATTAGATTATTTACGTTCGAGGGGGGGCCAGGCTGCAAGTCACGGAGTGACAATGAGTGGTTTGGTAAGATTTTCGATTTTCATATCCGTGGCGTTCGGTCTCAGCGAAGCCGCCACGCCGATCCAGAAAACGGGCGATTGCACGGTTTCCACCATAGGCCGTTATCAAGCCCCTGATACCGATCATTGGGACCAATTCAGGATCGTTCCCAACCCCCTGACGGATTTTCCGCTCAGCACCATCCAGAATCCCATGACTCCGGCGCAATCCGTGAATTGCATCGTGACGCCGCCCGGATTGAAGGCGGAGCTGTGGGCCTCGGAAGAGAACCCCGGGGCCATCGCCTATTTGCAGGACTTCACTTTCGATGAACGGGGACGCTTGTGGGGCGTGGAACCCAAGAGCTATCCCAACATCATCCGTCCCGCCAGCGGCTCCATCACGGATCAGAAATTCGTGGGCGGAACCGATCGCATCATCATCCTGGAAGACACCGACGGCGACAAGGTGATGGACAAGCTTACCGTGTTCCGGGACGGCCTGAACATGCCGCAGGGAATCGAAGTGGTGAACGGCGGCATCGTGGTGAGCATGGTGCCGTACCTGGTCTTCTTCCCCAACCATAACGATACCGCGGGCACGCCGCAGATCCTTTTCTCCGGCATGGGTTCCAACGCCAACTTCGATACCCACGGCGGCATCAACAGCTTGATGTACGGCCTGGACAATTGGATCTACGGGCATAGCGGCTACAACAGCTGCACCGCCAGCGGCGTCGATTGCAGTCATGGCCGCATGTGGCGTTTCCGCCATACGGCGCTGGGCTACGCCAAGACGGAATTCCAATCCTGGGACGAGGGGCCGGCCAACGCGCACGGCATCGGCCAGATGGAGGACGGCCAGCTCTTCCAATCCGGCGCCACCGGATCGCCGCATATCAACCATGCAGCCCGCCAAGGGGTTTACGCCATCGACATACGCACCGCCATGCCGGGAGCGCCCGCCGGAAATCCGGCCAATGTATTCTACCCCATCACCGGCGATCGGTACCTGTGGGAAGGCTCCACGGGCAAGAACCCGCAAGGGCAATTCACCTCCGGGACCACGGCCGTATCCGGCATGGACTTCTATACCTCCCGCCTGTTCCCCAAGAAATACTGGAACCGCTTCGCTTTCAATTGCGAAGGGGCCAGCAAGCTTTGCAACCAAGACAGCCTGGTGGAGAGCGGTAACGGAAATGTTACGGGAAGCACCTGGAAATCGATCCGCCTGCCCGGTCCCGAGCGCGCCAACATCTTCGCGTCCAAGGATGCCTGGGTCGCTCCCATCCGCGCCCGCACCGGACCGGATGGCGCCCTCTGGATCCTCGACTGGTACAACTACCTTTTCCTGCACAATCCCGCCGATCCGCGCGGTCCCGGCGGCGCCTGGGAGAACAGCTTGCGCGTCAAGACGCGCAGCCGCGTCTATCGCGTAACGCCGGCCGACGAGAAGACCGAGCCGGTGCTGAACCTCGCCTCCGCCACCACCCAGCAATTGGTGGCGGTATTCGGCAATCCCAATCTGCTCTGGCGGCTGCACGCCCAGCGCTTGCTGATCGGCAAAGGCTATACGCCCGAATTGGGAACCCTGCTGGAGGATATCCTCGCCAACGATAAGACCGTGGACGATGTTGGGAACAATCCCCGGGTGGTGCACGCGCTATGGACGCTTTCCGGGCTGGGAAGGCTGGATAACGATTCCGCCAAATGGAACCCCATCCTCTCACGGCTTTTGCTCCATCCCGCCGTGGGCGTGCGCCGCAATGCCCTTCGCGCGATGCCGCGCACCTCGGTTTCCGCCAAAGCAATCAGCGATCGTTGCTCCGTGAATGATGATCACGGGCATGTGCGGCTCCAGGCCTTGGTGGCGCTTTCCGAAATCAGCGGCAAGCCGGCCGGCCTGACCGCCCTATGGAACACCTACCGGGACGTGGATTCATCCGCCACTAGCGCCTTCGGCAGCGCGGGCATCGCCGCCAGCGCCGCCAAACCTTGCACCCCCGCTTACGATGCCGTGTCCATCGCACCCCACGCCCCCGTATCGCAGGCCCAGCCCCGCGACGATTTGCGCTTCTCCCTGCGCCGGGACGGTTTCGCCATGATGCCCAATGGCCGCCTGGCTTCCGGCGAACTCGCCGTATTCGATCTACGCGGGCGCGCCGCCTTCCGCTCCAGCTACCAGGCGGGTTCAGCGAGTTGGTCCCGGCCCACGGCCCAAGGTCTGCGGGAACCGGTCTATGCGTATGAGTTCCGCGGCCGGGATGGAACGCTTCTGCGCGGCCGGATTTCACTTTTGTCTAATTTGTAACGGTTCTTTTCACACGCCGCCGCGCTTGGAACGGGTGCCGGCAACGGTTTTCATTTTGGGTTCGGGATGGCGTGCGTTGGATCGCCTCCCGTTACCCCAATGCCGCGTTTTTTGGGAAGGCCGTTCTCAGGCCGCGAATCCGCGAGAAACCTTCCCAATAGCGGAAGCGGGCGCCCATTTCCCGCCGGAGGCGTGCGGAGCGCGCCGGGAAGCATTACCTTTACTTACTTAGCCGAAGTGGACGAAGGCGTTTGGGGCGGGATGGCGATGCGCAATTTTGGATATTTTGGGTACGTGGGGATGGGGTTGATCCTGTTGGGGCAAGTTTCGCCGCGGACGGCGCGCGCGCAGTCCCAGCCGATAGACATCAGCGTGGACGGTACCGCCGCCGGAACCCCCCTGAATCCCGTCTGGCCCTATTACGGCTATGACGAGGACAACTACACCACCATGCCGGAAGGCAAGCGGCTCCTCAAGGACATCAAGGCCCTCAACGCCTTTCCGGTCCATATCCGCACGCATTTCCTGTTGAACACCGGGGACGGGAAGCCCGCGCTCAAATGGGGATCCACCAACGTGTACACCGAGAACGCCCAAGGCCAGCCGGTGTACGATTGGACCTTGCTGGACGGCATCATGGACGGCATCACGGCCGCGGGAAACCTCCCCTTGGCGGAAATCGCCTTCATGCCCAAGGCCCTTTCCAGCAAACCCGATCCCTATCAGCCCTCCGGCACCTATGTCCTGGACGGCGGGAGTTTCTATCCGCCCAACGATTATTCCAAATGGGCCGGGCTCATCGGCGCCTGGGCCGAGCACAGCAAGACGCGCTATCCGGGGTCCGATACGTCCTGGCTTTGGCAGCTATGGAACGAACCCGACATCGGTTATTGGCACGGAACCCACGCCGAATACTTCAAGCTCTTCGACTATACGGAAGGGGCCCTGCACGGGGTGATGGATAAGGCCGTACTGGGCGGTCCGGAAGTGACCCGGGGAAGCGTGGGGATGTTGAAGGAATTCCTGGACCATTGCGCAACGGGCATCAACGCCGTCACCCAGAAAACCGGCACGCGCCTGGATATGGTCACCTTCCATGCCAAGGGCGGCGTGGCCATGAACGGCGCGAACATCCGCATGGACCTGGGAAGCCAATTGCGCAATCATCGCGACGCCTTCGCCACCGTCCATTCCTATCCCCAGTTCCGCGCCAAGCCCATCGTGATCGGCGAGGCCGATCCGGACGGCTGCGCCGCGTGCCCGGCCAGCAAAGTCCCTGCGGACGGCTACCGCAACGTGCCTGCCTACGGCGCCTACGAAGTGGCCATGATGGCGCATAGCCTGGAATTGGCCGACAGCCTGAAGGTAAACCTCAAGGGGCTTGTCACCTGGGCCTTCACCTTCCCGGGCAGCCCGTACTTTTCCGGATACCGCGAGTTGGCCAACAACGGCATCCACAAACCCGTGCTGGAAGCGTTCAAGATGCTGGGCAAATTACAGGGCCAGCGGATTCCGCTCAAGAGCAGCGGCGCGCGCGGCTTGGCCGACATCCTCACCAACGGCGTACGCGGCGCGGCCGACGTCGACGGCATGGCGGTAAAAGACGGCGATCGCGTGATGGCCTTGATATGGAACTATCATGATGATTTGGCGCCTTCCCTGCCGGCCTCCATAACGCTCAACGTGAGCGTGCCAGCGACGTTTCCCGCCCAAGTCAAGGTAACGCATTACCGTATGGACAGCACCCATAGCAACGCGTACTCGGCCTGGTTGAAGATGGGCGGCCCGCAAACCCCTACGGCGGCGCAGACGGCCCAATTGCAGGCGGCGATGGCGCTGGAAACCCTTACCCCTCCGGGGATGTCGGCCAATGTTAACGGGAAAGTTACCTTAGCATTCACTTTGCCCCGTCATGGCATTTCCCTGGTGATCCTGGACGGAGCGCGTACGGACGGCATGGGATCGCGGACCGGTCCGCGCCGGTCGGAAACCCGATTGGGCACGGCCTGGAACGGGAACAGCCTGAGCATCCGCGATGCGGGTCCGCATACCGTGCGCCTCACTGATTTCCGCGGCAACCGCCTGGCCGAATTCCATGGCCCGGGACCCGCCGTCTATACCCTGCAAGGATTCGGCAAAGGCCTTTGCCTGGCCCAAATCCGCACGCCGGCCGGAACCGAAACCCGCAGGCTTTTCCTATCCGGCCTGGATCCATGAAATCCCTCCGCCTGCGCCGCGCGCCGGGCGAGCATTTCCCGGAGAACCCGGGGACACGGCGATTCTCCTCACAAAGAAACTCCCCGCGTTGAGCCCCTTGAGCCTTGGTTCATGCGCCTCCCAGGAATCACAGGAAAAAAAGGCCATGGAAACCGGCATTTCCGGCCGCCTATCCAGGGCGGCTTTTCATCCGGGCTATTAAATTTACGGTGGGAGAGATTATGCTAGGCAAATCAGGTTTGTTGTCGTTCTGCCTCCTGGTCGCTTTTGCGGCCGGAGCATCGGCACAACCCGCGCGCAGCCTTTTCCGGACCACGGTGTTGCTGGACAACCTGAACAACCCCACCCAGATAGCTTTCCTTCCGGACGGCCGCATTTACGTGCTCAATAAATCCGGGACCATCAAGCTGTTCGATCCCCAGACCAAAACGGCCACCCTCGCCGCCACCTTGACCGTTTCCGACGTGCGCGAGGACGGCCTCCATTCCATCGTCCTGGATCCGGACTTCGCCGCCAACCGCCATGTCTTCCTGCTGTTCGGGACCTTGCAGCCCAGCCAGGCCTTGGTAGTCGCGCGCTTTACCGCCCTGGCCAACGGCAACCTCGATCCCGCCTCGCGCGTGGACATGCTGAGCGTTCCCTATTCCCTCACGTCCAGCGACGAGCACAATACCGGTTGTCTCGCCTTCGGCAAGCAGGGCGACCTGTACATCGGCCTGGCGGACAATACCAACAACTTTTTCTCCTCTCCCGCCATGGGCTATTCCCCCCGCGATCCCAAGCGCCCCAATTACGATGCGCAGCGTTCCGCGGCCAACAGCAACGACCTGCGCGGCAAGGTTCTGCGCATCCATCCGGAAGCCAACGGCACCTATACCATCCCGGCGGGCAACCTTTTTCCGCCCGGCACCGACAAGACGCGGCCGGAAATCTACACCATGGGCCATCGCCATCCCTTCCGCATCACCATCGATGCCAAGACCGGGTGGCTGTTCGAGGCGGAACCCGGACCCAACGCCACCGCGGACGATCCCAACAAGGGCCCGCGCGGGTACGATGAAGTCAATATCGCCAAGACCCCGGGCTACTACGGCTGGCCCTACTGCGTGGGCAACAACTTCTGCTACCATGAATGGAATTACGAGACCAGTACCGGCGGCGCGCTCTATCAGCCCAACGCCCTGCAGAACATCTCTTCCAACAACACCGGCATCAGGGACCTGCCTCCGGCCCGCCCCTCTTTGATCTGGTACCCTTACAACGCCACCGGCACGGCCTTCCCCGTCTTCGCAAGCGGCTCCGCCAACACCTCCATGCTGGGGCCCGTCTATAATTCGGATCCCGCTGTCACGTCCCCCAATAAGATCCCCAAGTATTACGATCATCACCTTTTTATATTCGATTTCTCGCGCAGCCTCATCCATGCCGTGCAATTGGACGATACCGGCGGCGTGGTGGCGGTCAAACGCTTCTGGGATCAGACGACGGACAACCCCATCAAGAACCCCATCGATCTGAAAGTCGGTCCGGACGGGGCCTTCTATTTCCTGGACTGGGGCGACAACGGCTCCTATCCCAGGAACGCCGGCCACGGCAACCTGGTGCGCTTGGATTATATCGGCCCCGCGGACGCGATCGGGACCCGCTTCCCGGGCGCGGGCGCAGCGGCATCCATTCCGGAGGTCTGGTCCTGGCGGAACCTGGGGTTGGCCCGCAGGCTGGAAATCCCGGCAGGCGCCGTCCGCGCGGAGGCGTTCGACACGCGGGGAATCAGGGTCTGGACATGGCGGCGCGGCCAGGGAGCGCAACCGCGGTTCCTGGATCTGGATCCCGGCCAAGCCGGTCAGGTAACGGGGATGTTACGGGTAAGGCTCCTTTCCCGCTAAGTGGCGGCGGGACGCGGTACGGAACAGGCTCCGGGTTTCCCTTCGGGGTGGACCTGGGGCGCGGAAACGGTCCTTTGCGGCCGAAGGTTTTCACTTTTGAAGGGATGGCTATGCGGAATAATCGAACCAAGGTCTTGGGAAACCTCATCACGGCAGCGCTGCTGGCCGGAGCGACCGTCTCGCAGGCGGAAGACTCGGCTTGGGTGCAGCTCTTCAACGGCACGGATATGAAGGATTGGGACCTCAAGTTCGCCAAGCATCCGTTGAATGAGAATTTCAACAACACGTTCAAGGTGGCGGACGGGATCCTCAGCGTGGACTATACCGGATGGGGCACCTTCAACGGCGAATTCGGGCATGCCATAAACAAGACCCGGACCTATTCGTATTACCTGCTAAGGTCGGAATACCAGGTGGGCGACAAGCAGGTAACCGGGGGCCCGGGTTGGGCGCTCCAAAACAACGGCCTGATGCTGCACTCCCAATCCATGGCCAGCATGACCTTGAACCAGGATTTCCCCATCAGCCTGGAGGCCCAATTGCTGGGCGCAAGCAACACAGGCGCGGATCCCAACAGCAACATGAACCTGTGCACGCCCGGGACCGCATTTTATACCGTGCCCACGGGAGGGACCGTGAACCTTAACCATTGCTTTTCGGCGACTACGAATTTCCGCCCCGCCCCCGGCGTCTGGACCTGGGTTTCCGCGGCGGTGATGGGAGACTCCATCATCCGCCACTATATCGGGAACAGCCCCACCGGCACCCCCACCTTGACCTACTATCATCCGGTCTATTGGGCAGGCGCCGTATCCAATCCGCCGGCCAATACTCCCCCGGACGGCACGCCGCTCAAGAGCGGCTATATCGCCATCCAGGCGGAAAGCCATCCCTACAAGTTCCGGAAAATCGAAGTCCTGGATCTGGAAGGCTGCATGGATAAGTCCAAGGCCGCCTATCGCACCTATTTCGTGAAGGACAATCCGGCGGCCTGCGCCGCCACCGGCGTGGCCGCTCCGGCCGATGCCCTTCCCCGTAACGTGGATATGACGCGGGAACCGGCCGGCTTCTCCTTCCGTTCGCCCCAGGGGGGTAACTTGGAGGTTGCGGATCCCTCCGGCAAGATCCTGGCGCGCATGACCGTAGCCGCAGGCGTGCCGCAATACGTTGCGCTTGCCCGCAAGGGCCTGTGCCTGATAAGCTGGCAATCCGGCGCCACCGTGGCCCGCGTCAAGTGGACCGGACTTTGATGGAAACCCGGCATGTCTCCAGGCCCGCCGCCGGCAACGCGCTGTATGCCGGCACCCGGCCCCTTACCGTTCTATCGCTCCTTCATCTGCTGTTTTTTTCCGCGCAAGCCGCCACCTACTACGTGGCTCCCGATGGGGACAATGCCAATGGCGGAAGCAAGGATAAGCCCTTTGCAACCATGGCGCGCGGCCAAACGGCCGCCAAAGCGGGCGACACCGTTTATTTCCGGGGCGGGATCTACCAGTTCAAGACGGCCACCGCCGCCAACGGGGTGCTGCTGGACAAGAGCGGCGCGGCAGGCAACCGAATCAAATACTGGGCCTATCCGGGCGAGATTCCGGTATTCGACTTCATCGGGATGACGGCGCAGGCCCGCATTACCGGCCTGCGCACCACGGGCAGCTATCTCCATCTCAAAGGCTTGGAGCTCAAGAACGTGCCGCAGATCCTGACCACGGAAAAGGAATCCTGGTGCATCTGGAATTCAGGCAGCGATAATATCTTCGAACGCCTCAACATGCACAATATCATGGGCCCCGGATTGTTCATCTCCAACGGCGGAAACAATCTGGCTTTGAACTGTGATTCCCATGACAATTTCGATTCAAAATCCGGCCGCGGACTGGTGGGAGGCAATGCGGATGGGTTCGGTTGCCATATCGGCGCCGGACACACCGGCAATGTATTCCGGGGATGCCGGGCCTGGTACAACACCGACGATGGCTTCGATCTGATTGCGGCCCAAGAGGCGGTCCTTATCGAGAATTGCTGGTCCTGGTACAACGGATACGAACCGGGAACCCGGAACCACATCGGGGACGGCAAGGGCTTTAAGGCGGGGGGCTATAATGTTCCCGCCATCAGGCCGCCTGCCATCGCGCCCATGCATACGGTACGGTTCTGCCTGGCCTACTCCAACTTCGCTTCCGGTTTCCACGCCAATTACCATCCCGGACCCATTTATTGGTACAACAATATCGGATATGCCAACGACTCGGCCAATTTCAGGATGGTGGGCTACAAGGACGGGAAATTCACCACGGTAGGAATCCTGAAGAACAATATCTCCTACAAAGGGCAAAAACTCATCGACTACAATGCCGGGATCGACGAGTCCCGGAACTCCTGGACCCTGCCCGTCACGGTTTCGGACGAGGATTTCCGGAGCGTGGATCCGACCGGGCTCGATGGACCCAGACAGGCCGATGGAAGCCTGCCCGACATCCCCTTCCTGAAGCTCGCCCCGGGCAGCGATCTTATCGACAAGGGATTGGATGTGAAGCTCGCCTTTGAAGGATCGGCTCCGGACCTAGGGCCCTTTGAAACCAAGCTCTCCGTGGGCCTGCGTCCCGCGCGGGGCCTGCAACCCAAGGCCCAAGCCGGTGGGCTATCCGACCTAGCCATTTTCGATCTTTCGGGCCGCAAGCTCGCATCGGTCCGGCACGCCTTCTCCGTCCCGCGCTGATCCCGTTCCCAGATTCCGCCGCGGTCTGGGGACCTTGTCCCGGGCCGTGGATCCGCATTGACGGACGCCCGGTAAATAATCATGTTGTCGACGACCCATGCGCCGCATTTCCCCGCTCATCCGTATCCTGCTGGGCCGTCGCGATTTCGTCGTCCTGATCCTTTGCAACCTGATCCTGGGATTGACCTACTCCTTCGTGATCCCTTTCATGTCCATATTCGGCACCCGGGAAGTGGGCATGAGCCCGTGGGTGTTCGGGATCTTCATGACCATCACTTCCCTTTCCGCCGTGATCCTGTCCACCCTGCTGGCCAAGTGGTCCGACACGCGCTGGTCCCGCAAAACCACGCTCCTTGCAAGCAGCGCCGCCGGGGCGCTGGGATACCTGGGTTATGCCTGGGTGCGGGATGCCCGTCTGCTCTTGCCGATAGGCGCGGTTCTGCTCGGGATTTCCTCGCTCAGCTTTTCGCAACTCTTCGCCCATGCGCGGAACCTGTTGGATAGCAGCGATATCCCCCCGCGCGAAGTCCCCATGTACATGAATGTCTTCCGCCTCTTTTTCGCCCTGTCCTGGACCGTAGGCCCCGCTTTGGCGGCCTTGGTGATGGGGCGGTTTTCCTTCCGGGGCACTTTCCTGGTGGCCGCGGGCCTGTTCGCGCTTTTGGCGCTGGTGGTCGCGGGCCTGGTTCCTTCCGTGCCGCCCTCCGCGCAAAGCAAGCTGGCGGCCGCGGGACTGCCGCTCCGCAAAGCGTTCCGATTGCCTGGTCTGCTCCCGCATTTCATCGGATTCGTGCTGATCTTCTGCTGCACCACCATGGGGATGATGGCCCTGCCGCTGCTGATCCTGAACGCCCTGCGCGGGAACGAAAGCAATGTGGGCCTGGCCTATAGCGTGGCCCCCATATTTGAAATCCCGTTCATGTTTTTCATCGGAGTGCTGGCCATGCGCCTGGAAAATTCCCGCCTCATCCGCGCCGCCGTGATCTTGGCCATCGTCTATTACGCGGGACTGTCCCTGATCCGCGCCCCGTGGCAGGTCTACCCCCTGCAAATCCTCAGCGCCGCCATCGTGGCCGTCACCGGCGGCATCGCCATCACCTTCTTCCAGGACTTCATGCCGGGCCAAGCGGGTTCCGCGACCAACATATACGCCAATGCCCAAAGGACCGGTTCCACCTTGGGCTACCTTCTTTTCGGATCCCTGAGCTCCAGCCTCGGCTTCCGTTCCGTGTTCGCGGTCTGCGCCGGCTTTTGCTGCGTTTGTTTCCTGATCCTATATCGTTGGAGGCCGGGCCGCGCCATTCCCGCAGGCCCAATGGTCCCTTAACGGTATTGCCGATTACCGGTTTTTTAGGATGATGGACCCGGCGACTTCAGCAACCTGGACTTTCCTTATCATGCTAACTTGGAAGTTCGGGGAAGTAGCATATCATCGGCGGCAATAACCGGTATCGCGTGCCGGAGGAGATTCAAGTTTGCGCAGAATATTAATTGCTTTTACCTTCCTCCCCCTCTTTATTTGCCGGGTCGCCCCAGCCCAAGTCACCTTCCAGGACGTTCCCGTCAAGAACCGCCTCTATGCGCGCGAGGCCAACGATTCCGGGGACGTGGTCATCCGGGGTTCCGTCAATAAAAGCGGAGCCGACTACCAGGAGATCCGCATCAAAGCCTATCGCAACGGTTCCGCCTTGCCCATGGCG
Source organism: Fibrobacteria bacterium (assembly GCA_025360005.1). Classification (GTDB taxonomy): domain Bacteria; phylum Fibrobacterota; class Fibrobacteria; order UBA11236; family UBA11236; genus Chersky-265. Next base: position 10,816 of record JANYDA010000036.1, on the reverse strand, counting down.
GCGCAGAAGCTTGTCTTCACCGGAAATACCGCCGCATTCTCGCTGGCCTACCGCATCAAGGCGGAACTTGCAAGTTACCGGTTCCAGATCATCGGCTTCAACGGCGCCGCGGAAACCATCCTGGGCGGCGCCGATTCCGTGGTCGCCGGCGACGTGTTCATAATCCAAGGCCAGTCCAACGCGGAGTCCCACAGCTTCGACGGCACCAGCGCTAAGGCCAACGCCAATCCGTACATCCGCGTTTACGGATCCAGCAATCCCACCATCTACTATACCGATTGGAACGCGGGGCAGGGGGACAACGATATGTATTCGGTGGCCAACACCGGGCAATGGGAATTGCGCATGGCCCGCCAGATTGTGGACAACGCAAAGATCCCCGTCGCCATCTTCAACGGCAACCATAGCGGAAAACCCATCGTTTTTTTCGAACGGAACGACGTGAACCCGTCGGACACGGCGACGAATTACGGCCGGCTCCTGCGGCGCCTCAAGGCCACCGGGTTAACCGGCAAGGTACGGGGAATCTTCTGGGTGCAGGGAGAGAACAATTCCACCACGGCCACGGCCGACTACAAATCCGCCTTCATCTCTTTGCGTCAGGGCTGGCTGGCCGATTATCCCGGCACGGAAAGGATTTACCTCTTCCAGTTGCGCAACGGTTGCAAGAACCCGCTGCCGGAAATGGCCCGGATCCTGGAGGCCGAGCGCCAGTTGGCGCAAGAGCTGCCCAACGTGGAGAACATGTCCATGTCCGCGCAAAAGCATGATGCGGGAAGCGTGTGCCATTACCCGTTTCCCGGCGGTTATGAATTGATGGGCAACAACATCTACCGCCTGGTGGCCCGGGACTACTACGGCGTGGACGGGGACGACATCGAACCGCCCGCGATCCGGTTCGCGGAAGCCAGCGGAGACCGGGAAATCACATTGTTCATGAAAAACGCTTTCGACAGCCTCAGCTGGAACGAAGGCTCGCAGAACGAATTCGAATTGACTGGAGGTAACGCCAAGGTGACGGCGGGATCGGTTTCCGGATCCAGGGTGAAGCTGGCATTGTCCGCGGCCGCCGCCGGCATCACCGCCATCAGCTTCCTGGGGCATGCGGAAGTGCCCCCGGAACCTCTGGTACTCAACCGCAACGGCGTAGGCGCCTTGCATTTCTACGGTTTTCCCCTGACCGAGCCGCGCCAGCGGGACTCCCTGAGCGTGGCGGCCATCCTCAAGGCAAATTCCCTGGGTGTCGCCGTCGGCGCCGTCGCTACGCGCAATGCCGGCGGGCGCGTGATCGCCCTCAACCTGCGCGGCAAAAACCTGACCGACTTGCCTCCTGATATCGCCTATCTGGACAGCCTGAACTCCTTGGACCTGGGAGCGAACCGGTTGGCGGCGCTTCCCCGCGAAGTCGCCAAGTTACCCGCGGGGATCAAGGTGGAACTGGACGGCAATGCGCTCTGCCAGATGCCGGGAGCCATCGCCGCCTGGGCGGACACGCACGCGGGCGTGGGATGGAAAAACTCCCAGTCGGGTTGCGGCGGCACGGGAATCCCCGCACGGAAGCCGGGGACGCGATCGGAAACGGTGAGATGCCGGATTGCCGCCCGCGGACTGACGCTCACGTTCCCCGCTCCCGGCCAGGTCACCGAAGCCGCGATCTTCACCGCGGCGGGAACCCGGATGGCGGGCTTCCAAAATCCCCGGGGAGAGGTTTCCATCGACGCTTCCGGATGGGCGCGCGGGGTCCTTTTCCTGCGCTTCCGGACCGTATCCGGATCGCAAACCATTCGTCTGCCCTGGCTGCCTTAAGAACCCGCCTTCACTCCAGCGCGGTGACATTCTGGAAATCCGCCTGCGATACGGCCCCGTTGTTATGGCTGGTGACCACCAGGCCCATGAGCGCTCCCGCCGGCATGGCGATGTTCGCGCTTCCGATGACATCCCATGCGACGCCGTTGGTCGACGCGTAAGCGGTGAAAAGATTGCCTGCGCGGGCCAGTCTCACCCAAGTGCGGCTATTCAAGGCCGCACCGGTATTGACGGAGACCCCGGCGGTCTGGAGGCGGCGCTGGAAGGCCAGGCCGGAAGCCGCCGAAAGGATCATCATGGCATGCCTCGATCCGGGAGCCGCGCTTTCACGGATCATCACCCCGGCTTTGGCCCAGGCGTTGGTGTTGCTTGGACCGGTGATGCGCGCCGTGAGGGAACCGTCCCCGTTGATGGGGCGGCTCACGAATTGGAATTGATCCGCCGTCCCCCAGATATCGCTCCCGGAACCCCGTACGGTGAATTTGCCGGAAGCCTCCACGGCGCTGCCGGGAAAGCCCGTTATGCCGATATCGCCGCCGATCCAGGGGGATGGGAGCTGGCGCAAATGCACGTGCACTCCCACCGATGGAGTGGAGGCGCCGCTGATCAGGAAGAGCAGGTATTCTCCCGGAGGCGCCACCGAGGAATTGGGCGGCGGCGTCAAGGTCAAGGTCCCCGCGGAAGGAGAACCCTGCAGCAGCGGCACGTAGCGCTGGCCCATGTCGAAGGCGTGCGTATCCGATGTGGGCGCCATGAGGACGGCCCCGCGCGCCGACCTGACTGCGCCGCCGCTGTACTTCACGGTGATGGGCCGTCCACCCACGTTCAGGATCTGGCCATCGGAGATGTTCGCGGGAATGGGGCGCGCGCCGGCGGTAAGATAGGGCGGGGAAAATATCCGGGCATCGGCCCTTTCGCAGGCCACCGCATAGTCCGCCGCCGTGCCGCCGCCGATCAGGATGCGGCCGTCCTTGAGCAACACCGAAAAACTGTGGTAGCCCCGCTCCAGCACGTCGTTGTCCCATGCCGGCAAGGTCGTGAACGTGCGGGTGATGGGATCGATGATCTGGGGCTGCCGTACGTCCCCGATAAAGGTCGCGTTCAGCTTGTATCCGTTTATGGCGAGGATGGTACCATCCGGCAAAAGCACGTTGTTGCCGAAATGGCGGGAGATGCCCAGGGAAAACTGGGTCCAGGTATCCGCCGAAGGATCATAGATGTGGAATTTCTCCGCCGTGGTACCGTCGGCGCTGCCGCCCAGGAAGGTCAACCTGCCGTCGGAAAGCATGGCTCCGGAAGCGCCTTCCCCCTTCTCCACGGTAGCCGGGCTGGGCACAACCGCATTGGGCCGCGCGAAGAAGCGCTGGGCGGCCATAAGGCCCGGGCCTTGGTTGAAAAGCAGAACCTTCCCCGCGCCCGCAAAGATGGCGATGGGACGATCGATACCGCCCGCCATCGCCGCGGAAACCGGTTGCGGAAGCAAGAACAGATTGGTATAACCGCGCGTGGGAGCCATGTCCGGATTGCCTTCTTCATGCTGGACGATCACGTTCCAGGGATCGCTGCCGGCCATCAGCTTGCCGGGATCGAAAATCTCCGCGGAAAGATTCCAATCGTTAGGGGTCTCGCAACATTGCTTGAACCCTCCGGTTATCAAGGTGGTGCCGTCCGGCAGCAGCAGATGGGTGGGATACCATTTCACCCCGCGCAAGCCCACCGGTCCTCCCTCCATAGGCTGGGTAATGCGCGCGAAGGAACCGGCCGCCGGATCGAAGATGCGCGCGTAGTTGACCCCGTCTTCCACTTCGCCTCCGCCGATGCCGCCGAGATTGGTGTAATGCGATCCGCCGCTGAAAAAGATCCGCCCATCCGCGAGCGTGTTGTGGCCGGCGCAGTAGAGCACTTCCGATGCCTGCTGATTCTGCTCATTGATGGGTTGGATGTATATCGTCCGCGCCGTATCCGGCGTCAAGGAAGCCGGATCCAATATGAAAGTGGTGCCGTTCTTGCGCGCGCCGCCCCCGGCCTTGTCGCAACTTACCGGATCCCGTCTTCCCCAGCCGGTAATCAGCACCTTGCCGGTAGCCGGCATCAGGTTGGCATGGATCGGAGTCACCCACCAGCCGCCATCGGGCATTCCCGGAAAAGTCCCCGAGATATCCCGCAACGTTATTTTTGGACCCCAGGGGCCGGTCGCTGCGGCGGCCGCCGTCCCCGTGACCGATAGCGCGGTAAACCGGGCGGAAGCGCCTTCGCTGTGCAGCCCAATCGCGCCTTGGGACCAGGCAGCATCCTTGGCCTCGCCCAATAGCCGGTATTCCGAAGCGCCCGGCTCCGCTATCCACCCGCGCAACCGCTGGCCGCGCAGATCAAAACGGAGCGAATAGCTTTTACCCGCCGCATATTCAAACCGGCCGGACGCCAAGGTCATGATATGCTCATGGTGGCGCAGACGGATCAGCCATCCCTTGCGGCCTTGATCATCCGTACCCAAGGCGAGCTCGTAATAGTGATGCCCCCCCTGAACGCGTCCCAGCAATCCCGCTTCGCCCCATCCCTTCTCAAAAGTCACCGTGCCCTCGACGGTATAGTTTCCCCAATCATCCCGGCCCGCGAAAACGGTGCTCATGCCGCCCGAATCGGAACGGAGCGCCCGAGTATTCGACAGCGGGGAAGCGCTAAGGTTCCAGAACCCTTCGGCCGGGGTCCAGGCCGCCAGGCCCCCTTCCCGGAAATCATCTTTGAATAGCGGCCGGTCTCCAAAGGATTGCCCCGCGCAAGCATCGGAAAGGACCACCGCGGATTCTTGGCAAGCGCCGACCTGCGGCGGCTTCGCCTTCCCCGCCTTCGCGGTGAAGGAAGGGGATTTTTCTTTGCGGCCCAACAGATCCCGACTGGATCCGGATCCGGCACGGTCGTTCTTGAAAACCGGAGTACTGGTCCCCGGTTGCGCGAAAACCGCGGCTGCGCACAAGATTACCTGGAAGAATATCTTTTGCATTGCGAAATTCCTTTCCCATAAAATCCGGTGGCGCGATAAGCTATGGCCTAGCCGATGGGTACGGGAAACCCGAACCGTAAAAATACCGGAACGAAAGTCGCATGCCCTTGTAAGGCCTGCTGGTTCTAAGCCATGCGCTTATGCGTTATGCACGGTCTAGGGAGCTGTTCCCCTGCTGCCCAGGCTTTGAGGGCATTGAAACCACACTCATACCTGAGCGACCATTTCGTCAATCGCAAATATAAATGAAGCCTTCTCCAAGTGGTTATTCAATTTTGTTTCGGGTTTAATCGTTTCGTTTGCTGAGTGGAAGCGCTTGAACGAAGTTTTCTGTATGAAGCGTCATTTCCTACTTTGATCAGAAGGTTGGGGTCACAAAAGGATTTACGATGCACCCCTGGATGCCTTCAGAAGCCGTTACAACCGTTAGCCTCCTTTCCCTCAAGCCCCAACACCGTTGGCTTCGGTGGCTTCCCTTGCTGCTGGCGAGTTGGTCCTGCGCCGCCGGGGATATCCTGCAAGGCATAGTTGTCGATTCCGGGTCCGGTGTTCCGCTCTATCGGGTCAAGGTGGCCATCGATACCGCCCATGCGACCTATACGGATCGGGAAGGCGGATTCAGCCTGACTACGGACGGATCCACGCACATCCTCACGCCGGGATTTCGCCGCACACCCCTTAGATATGATCCCGGGTCCGATTACCTGAACTTGCGCGGGCGCAGGGCGGGCTTCTTCGCCGCCCAGGGTTTCTTCGCCGCGGATGGGAGGCGCTTGGCCCCGCTCCTCTCCGCAATCGGATCGCGCGGCGCAGCCCTCGACTTCGCTTCCGAGCCGGGATCCTCCGGCCTTTCCAAAGGCTCCGCCTCCTCAGCCGCGGCCATCCTTACTTTTGAAAGAGCCGGGTTTAAAAAGGCGGTGGAAACGGTTTCCGGAAGCCGGACTGATTTGAAAGTGAAAATGCAACCTGCACCGGTGGATACCACTCCCGGCCTACACCCCTTTCTATATGTCGGCGAATGGCAGAACGCCACCTTCGCCAACCAGTCCATGTACATCGTGAAAGGCGGGAAAATCGATTGGTCCTATACCATGCCCGCCAACGGGGAGCTGGGCGACGCCACCCTGTGTTCCAACGGGAACATCGTTTTCTCCCGCCTCAAAGGAGTAAGCGTGATCACGCCGGACAAACGCGTCATCTGGAACTTCGACGCCCCTGCCGGCACGGAAATCCATGCCGCCAAACCGCTCGGGCTGGATCGGATCCTCTATGTGCAGAACGGCGTTCCGCCTTACGTGAAAATCGTGAACATGAAAACCGGACTGATAGAGAAGCAAATAGCCCTCCCCGCCGGGAAACCCAATACCCCGCACCTGCAGTTCCGCCGCGTAAGCCTGACCAAGCAGGGAACCATCCTCGCAGCCCACTCTGATTGGAGCAAGGTGGCGGAATACGATACCGCCACCGGCAAGGAGATCTGGTCGGCGGCCGTACCCAACATCTGGACCGCCGTCCGGCTCAAGAACGGAAACACCCTGGTGACCGGCAAGGACGCGGGCTCGGGCTTTGTGCGCGAACTGGACAAGCAAAGCAAAATCGTTTGGGAGCTGGTCCAAAAAGACGTTCCGAACTATAAACTTTACCTCACCCAGGAAGCCAGCCGTCTCGAGAACGGAAACACCGTCGTATGCAATTTCGTCGGGTTTTCCAATCTACCCGATAATTCCAAAACCTTCCAAGTGCTGGAGGTAACCCCGGACAAGCGGGTTATCTGGGCCATGAAGGCATGGAAAGATCCATTCAACTTGGGTCCCGCCTCGGCGATTCAATTGTTGGATGAACCCGGGATTCCGGAAAACGGGGATTTACAGCGGTAGGCTGCAAAGTCAGTTCGATGTGAGCCAGGTGATGCCGGCCATGCCAGCCATAGGAGGCTACTCGGTCGAACAGGAAGTTCTCCAGGCCGGTTTCCGGATGCAGGAAGGACTGATGGTGACCGTTTCCGATGCGGCGGGATCGCAAACCTTCCCAGCCGGACATCGACCGCATCAAGCCGGTGATTCATGGCTCCAGGGTGGCCCGGAAGCTCCGCCCGCGCGCCGTCCCGCTCCGCCCGGCCGCCCGGAACAGATAGGTTCCGGCGGGCAGGCGCAAACCGTCCGCAAGGCGCCGGTCCCAGGCCGCGAAGGAACGGACCCGGAAAAAGCCCAGCTCCCGCCCTGCCAGGTCGAAGACCCGGTATTCCGCCGGTCCGACCGCCAGGGGTAACTTTCCGGATACCGTAACCTGGGAGGGATTCCCCCAGGCCGTGAACCGGTAATTCCCCGCCCCGACCCTCCACGCCACGTAGTCGCTGTCCCTGGAGACGAAGGCGATCCCGGCGACCGGGGCCGAGGCCGCGTCGCCTTCCCAGATCCGCCGGCCCGATTCCGTGACGACCAGTTGCGGATACCGCAAGGTGGGGACGTGGATCACCGCCTGGGTATTGCCGGGGACGGTGACATTGAGATCGAAGCGCTTGCCCAGGGAGTCCAGCTTCCAATCCGAAGAGATGGCGCCGCGGACCGAAGCATAGGAGGCAGAGGCCCAGGTTAGGGCCCGGGGAAAGGCGGGCCGGATGCGGATTTCGGCGAAGCCGGGCTTGGCCGGGGAAATCCCTCCCACGGTATTGTAGAACCACTCCACGATTTGCCCATACATGGCATGGTTCCGGGAACGCGCATTGTCCTGGAAATATTCGGGTAAGGTGGTCTCGCCCCGCGCCAGGAAACGGGCATAACTGGGATGATCCGGCTGCATGATGAGGGTATGGATCAGGTCGTTCCGGCCGCGGGCGGCCAGGGCCTGCAATAGGAAGCGCATGCCCACCTCTCCGCAAGTGAAATGGTCGTTCTTGGCCTTAATGTTCTGGAGGAGGTTGTCGAAGACCTTGGCCTCCTGGCCCGGCGGCACCATGCCCAGGAGCAGGGGCATGGCCTGGTTGGTCTGGTTGAGCGGCAGGTAGGCGCTCTTGGCCGCATCAAAGAACTTCGCATTGTAGGCGATGAGAACGGCCTGGGCCAGGTCCCGGTATTTCTTGGAGTCGGCGGCCTTTCCCAGCAGCTCGGCGGACTGGGCCAGCACGACGAGATCCTGGTAATAGGTGGCGGTCTCTACATTGGGCGGGGAGGTATTGTCCACGCTGCCCCAGTCCCCGAGGCCGGCGGTGAGGACGTTCCCGGCCGCCTTGGTCGCGAGGTAGCCCGCATAGGCGGTCATGGCCGCGTAGTTCTGCGCCAGGACGGCGGAATCCCCGTAGAACTGGTAGACCAGCCAGGGATCCATGATGAGGGCGCTGCCCCAGGTGGGCGTATCCCGGAAGGCCCCGGCGAAGATGGTATACTCGGGGGCGATGTCCGGGACCATGCCGTTGGGCAGCTGGGCTTCCCGCGCATCCTTGGCGATCTTGGTCCACAGGGTCCGCACATCGTGCTCGTACATGATGGAGGGTCCCATGAGATGGGAGACCTCCAGCCAGCCGAGCTTTTCCACGGTCGGGCAATCGGTGAGGACATGCTGCAGGTTGCTGCGGATGGCCCCCAGGATCAGGCCATGGATGGCCTCGTAGCGCGCATCGCCGGCCCGGAAGGCTCCCACCGAATCGGCGGCGGAATACATGTAGTCCCCCCGGGCCGCCAGGATGGCGGGCAGATCGGTCCGGGCCGCATCGCGCGTGGCCCCTTCGACCTGGATCCACCGGGATCCGTACCAGCTGAAGCGAGGCATCCAGGTTTCCTCGCCTCCGCCCTTCAGGGTATATACCAAGTAGGAATCCGTGGTGGGGTCCACCGTGCCGTCCGCCTTGAGCTTCTCTCCGGGCCGCAAGGTTACCTTGGCCCCCGCCGCGCCCTTGACCGTGAGGCCGAACTGTCCGGATATATTCGTCCCCAGATCGAAAACCCAGGTCCCGGCCTTGGGCTCGGTGACCTTAACGGATTCCAGGACCCGGTGGATCCGCAGGGGCGGATGCTTCTGGGATTCCAGGGGCCCCGGAGGCGCCGCGGTCTCGGCGGCGGCGGCCCAGGCCGCATCGTTGAAGCCCGCTCTGTCCCACCCCGGGGTCTCCAGGCGCGCATCGTAATCCTCGGAGCCGTAGATATTGGCCAAGGTGGTAGGACCGGCGATGGTTTTCCAGGTGGCATCGCTGAGGACCGATTGTCCGGTCCCGTCGGTGAAGGTAACGCGCAGCTCCAGGAGGGCCTTCAGGGGACCGTAGGAATAGCCCGTAACTGGGGCGGTACCCCCGGAAAGGTAAAAGTGCCGGCCGCCGGGGACCGGATCATAGAAACCGCCTCCCAGGACCAGGCCCAGGGCATTGCGGCCCGCCAGGACCTGGGACGTGACGTCATGGGTGACGTAGAGGACCGAGGCGGAATAGTCCGTCCAGCCGGGTTCCAGGACATCGGCTCCCACCTTGGCGCCGTTCAAGGAGAGGACGGACTGCCCCAGGCCGCAAACCAGCACCTCGGCCTTGGCCACGGTCTTGTCGGCGGGCAGGGTGAATTCCTTGCGGAACTGGGCGCTGCGGTTGCCGTCGGCGGCATGGCGGATCCACTTTCCGGCGGGAAGCTCGCCCGCCAGCAAGGCGGTGGAGAACTCCAGGGCCGGGCTCCAGAGCGTGGCCTGGCCCGAGGAATCCCAACCCTGGACCTTGGCGAAATAGGTCCGGTGGCTTTGCAGGGGAACCGCCGCCAGGGGCTTTCCGTCCGCCTGAACCAACCTTCCGTTCGCCCGGCCGGAAGGCGAGTCCGCCTGCATCATCAGGGCATCCGGTCCTTGGCCATCATAGGCCAGTACCACACGTCCATCATCGCCGCCGCCAGGGACTCCGAAGGGAATGCCGTTCTGTCGATCCGACGGTACCGGGCCCGAATCCCAGATATCGCCCAGATCCCACCGGAGATTGTCCAGGTTGGAAGCAACGAGGATCCGGTAGGCGGTCTGGCGGAATCCCCGCAAGGCCGCGGGCCAGGTCCAGGCGAACCGGGGGATGGGCGTATCGATGCCCAAAGGAAGGTATTGATCCGGGATGCGCAGGCACAGCGGGCCCGGCAAGGCGGAAGTCTTCCCGGGCATTCCAGGGTCCTGGGAACGGGGGAATGCGGCATTGCCCCGGGTTTCAACCGCGCCTTCGCCAAAAGCTCCGGGGCTGCCCCCGATATGCGCCAGGGGCGAGGCTTGAGATGGGATACCCGGGAAAATCTGAAGGGCACCGGCAGCGAGCAGGAGTCCGGCAAGGGTGGGGACTTTCATGGTATTTGAATATAATGCCCCTCATGGGATTGCACCGGCATGGTTTCCGGTATCGGGAACCGGTCCTCTGTCGGTCGCATCGGATAATCCGCCATGTGATGGCATCGGCATCTTCACCAACGATACCGCCATGTTCAACCGCGCCGTGAACCGGTATTACCATGGGGCCATAACGGCACCTTGACCCATTACGCAATCAATACGGACGGGCAATGCCAGGAAAGCGGCCGCGACCAGACCCATACCCATACCCAATTGGGCCTGGGCATGCTGGCGGCCTGCGCCGAAATCGGATGGAACCAGGGATTGACATCATCGATGCCCTGGGCGGAGTGCGCTCCCTAGCTCTTCCCGGCGCCGATGGCCTTACTCCCGATTTCGCGGGCGGCACCCGGCTTTCCCATACTGATGGGGCTTTGGCCGCCGCCCCGATCCACCTCGGCTTCGGGCGGAACTCCAGGGCAAAAAAAAGCCGCCCGCAAAGGCGGCCCGAAATGGGAGCGCAGGAAAAAAAGGTTTAAAACGGAAACGGCCACCCCTTAGGATGGCCGTTTCGTGCTCCTTGTCGGAGCGAGGTATACCCTGGCATAGACCCACTCTCCCACGGCAAATGACCGTAGTACCATAGGCGCGTTGAGTCTTAACTTCTGTGTTCGGGATGGGAACAGGTGTGGCCCTCAAGCTGTATACACCAGGGAATGTCTAGGCAATGAGGAT
>JANYDA010000058.1 GCA_025360005.1 Fibrobacteria bacterium | reverse complement strand
GCGTTCCACTTCATTGGATCCACCGTTCCGGGAAAAAGCCCTAAACTGGATCCAATGCAAGCGGAATCCCGGATCCAATCCCCCTGGAAGGGTGGATCCAATGGCTCCGGAACGGTGGATCCAATGAACCGGAATTCGCAGCTTTGCTAGATAAAGTCGAGCTGCTCTCAGATCTGGCGGCGGCTGAAGATGATATCAAAAATAAGAGAGTCTACCCAAACGGAAAAATTAAGGAGATGCTCGCCAAGAGAACCAAAAAATGAAGGTTCTTTGGACAGACGTTGCATACAAACGTTTGGAGGAGATCTATGGATACATCGAAATGGACGGCCCATCCAATGCGATCCGTTGGTCCGACAAGCTTCTAAAAAAAATGGCCACAATAAAAGACTTTACGCGCGCTGGACGCGCGGTGCCAGAAGTTGAAGCGGCGAGCATTCGGCAGTTGATATATGGTAACTACCGGATTATCTACAAAATTAAAGACGAGACCGCTTACATCTTAACGATACGTCACTTTAAACAGATCCTTCCCCTGAGTGGAATCAAAGAATAAACACCAATAATAATGGTTTTTATGCGCCGTATAACAATCGGTTCAAACCGGCAATCCTCGGCCGTCATGCTCCTTGCTCAAACGGATGAGTTTGAAAAAGCCTATTCAATTCATGATAATGCTGGAGCAAAAAATGGAATATCGGAAAAAGGAATGAATAGGTTCATTGGCGGAATCGCTGTCACTACTCTGTTTCACCCCCGTTGTGACTTTGAGTTGCATTGAAAGGGCAAAAACCGCCCCCAAGAGAAGAAAAAATGCATGCGCTGGAAGGAAAAGACCTTGGAAAATCGGTAATAAAACATCCATGATAGTCTTCCGGAAACCTCATTTCATTCGGTGGAATTACCCCATGTTGGCAGGGTTGGACGGCACAGCGACTATGGCTTATCTTTTTCCGATAGCCAATTAGACGTCTTGGAGCATAGTTGTCAACGCAAGAAGAAGAGCTCGCCGGGGGAAACGTAACGAAAGTCGTCAGGATCGGGGACACCGTACGAAGAAGTCCTGGCCCGTGGACGCCTACGGTTCACCGACTGCTTGCACATGTTCGTGCCAAGGGATTACTCTGGGTACCGGAACCTCTCGGACTAGATGAGGTTGGTCGTGAGGTTCTTTCTTTCATTCCTGGCGATGTCCCGCATGATATGCCTGAATGGGTCTGGACAGAACAGGTACTGACTGATGTTGCCCGCTCCTTGCGCGAATGGCACGATGCGACTGCCGACTTCTCCGCGCCAAACGCCAGGTGGGGCCTTCCCCCATCCGGCCCACGGGAAGTCATCTGTCACAACGATTTTGCTCCTTACAATTGCATATTCAGCAAAGGGCGCTTTGTCGGGGCCATCGACTTCGATATGTGCGCACCCGGCTCTCGACTTTGGGACCTTGCCTACACCGCTTACAGATTCGTTCCTTTGATGCCAGGGCCCGACACGGGCGACGACGCGATTACCGGCGAAAAATCTCCGTTCCAGGCGCCGATTATGGCGGCACGCTTGGAATTTTTCCTGGCCAGCTACGGTGCAGTGGGAGAGACGGCGCGCTACGGTTGTGCCGATTTGATCCGCACCACGATCGATCGATTGCATGCCATTGCGGCATGGACTGAGGATTACGTCCGCAGCAAGGGAGTCGTTGCGCTTAAGGATCATCCTGCGATGTACCGAAGCCACGCGCGATGGCTCTATACCTGGAGCGAGTCGGGCGAACAATCGCCTTGACCGCAGTTGGCCGGAGGAGGCACCGTTTCACACGCCGGCATACGTTCTTACCCACGAGAAGCGCGAACCATGGGTCCGCCCGGGCGGGACGACCTTCTACTTCGTCAACGGCGGCCCGGAGAGTGCCCTCAGGCGGGCTCGAGAGTCCGCGGGCGGTCGCGACAATCGCATCGCAGGCGGCGCGGACGTGATTCAGCAGTACTTGAATATGGGAGTCCGCCCACATGGTCTTGGAGCAGGCCCGACCAGTTGGACCGGGTTTCGGCTGCGCTGACTTTCTGCGAAGTCTTTCGCTGCAGTCTACGTCAGCCAATTCCAGAAGTTGTAAATTTTGGGACAAGAGAAGAAAGATGTGCGGTTTAATACCTTGTTGGGCCGCAGAAGAAACATTTCTCTCGACATCACCGTGCATCGGAGGTCACATGAAACGAGTCACTGGCATCGGCGGCATCTTCTTCAAGGCCAAAGACGCCCCATCACTGCGGGCTTGGTACAAGCGACACTTGGGAATCGACGTCCAAGCCTGGGGCGGGGCTGCCTTCCCTTGGACCGATGCCGAGGGTAAACCGGTTGCAGGCACAACTGCCTGGCTCATAAGTCCGCAGGAAAGTAAGCAGTTTGCCCCTAGCTCCGCTCCCTTCATGGTCAACTACCGGGTGGAAGACCTCCACGCCTTGGTCAATGCCTTGAAGGAAGAAGGCTGCAATGTGCTCGAGAAGATTGACGACTCCGAATATGGGAAATTTGCCTGGGTCATTGATCCGGAGGGAAACAAGGTCGAGCTTTGGCAGCCGCCTCAAGGCCAATGAGTATCAATCACCCTTGTTGTCAGGGGTACGAGAGAACGGCTCCCTGACCACTCCATGCATGGAAAAAGCACATACCCCTGGCATGCCAAAATGCCGACGCACTTTGGCATGCCTGAAGCTATATGTCACGGGTCGTGTACTCGCGCCCCAAAGCACAATGGCAGCAATTGCCCGAGGTACCGACGCACCGAATTTATTATTAGCGGTCGCGACCGCGGCCACCGCCGCCATAGCCACCACCACCACCGCCTCCGCCACCGCGCTGAGGGCGTTCTTCCGCTTCGTTGACCTTGATGGCACGCCCATCGAGTGTTTTCCCGTTGAGCTGCGCTATGGCTGCGCTGGCAGCTTGGTCGGAGCCCATGGTGACGAAGGCGAAGCCACGGGGTTGACCCGTCTCGCGATCGATGGGCATGCCCACTTCCCTGACCTCACCGACGGCTGAGAATTCCGACTTGATGGTTTCTTGCGTGGTGTTGAACGACAAATTTCCTACGTAGAGACGATTTCCCACGGTTCACTGCTTTCTATGCTTCTTCCTGAAAAAGTTCGATGGCCCGAGTATTCCGGCCATTCGATGAAGCTATAGGAGAGCATAGGTAAATCGAAGCCGTTTCCCAACCATAATCCTCCTCTTTGACCAAATCCTACCTTGGCTCCACTCCTGTCCGATGTTGATATCGTCATTTTTGGCCTCAATTCAGCCTTTATCTCCTAAATCCATGTCAAAAGCGCTGCGGTCCAGGTTACCTCATGTAGTGCTTGCCAACCCTCCGATTTGAACAACAGCCCAAGGCGCATCGCTCAATAGTCCAAATGTTTGAGACTCTGTTCGTTCCGGGCTTCGCCAAGGGCTTTCTTCGGGCAAGTAGTTTAGGAGTATTTTTTTTGGGGAGAGAAATCAAAATCTGTAAAGGGAACCAGGGTGGGAAACCCGGTTGTAGACTTTGAGATGGCCTCGAAAGACCTGAAAAAATTTATGTCGGGATGAAAACCGCGGCCCCGAGTAGGAGCTATAATCCGCATCTCCGCTGATAAGGCTCCGATAGAGGTCAAAGCATAGCGAAAAGGAGGAAAGGCAAAGCACCGGATCAAAGGTAAGAGCAAGGAAAACAGGTAATTTGAAAAGAGTTCCTTTAATTATTGTTGCTTCTTCAACACGGAAAGGATGATCTAAAATGGATATCGCTGAATGGGTTATTGCTATTGTCTCGCTCCTGGCTTTGGTGTTTTCTTATAGTTCTTTTTATTCCACCAAACGAGGCGAGTATTATTCCACGGTTTACAGAATAACCGAAAGGTTGTATGAGATTGACAAGATAGTGATATCCAACCCCAGAATACAGGTTTTGCTAAAGGAGCACATAGATGTTCAAAATCTGGCTGACTGGAAATCCAAGCTCGGCGAAGAAGATTACTATACGATTAAATCCTTCGCTTACTTGTGGATAAATACCATTGACGAGTTTATTTCCACCGTGCGCGATGAAAAAAAATTGAAAAAAATCCTGGAGTACGATGAATGGCAGGTCTACTTTGTGAAAAAATTGAAGCATCCATTTTTCAGGGAAATTGTGAAGAGGGAGCTTGAAATATTTGGAACCAAATTCGAGAAGTGGTTCGAATGGCACTCGAAGGAGATTCATGAACCACTTAGCGAAAAAGAGAAAGAGATGTATTGACCTGGCGGTCGCGGCGGCCATGGGTTCCAGATCCGCCGGCCCGGGAACCGCTTCCCGGGCCCGGGGAGGCAAGGGGGGCCACTCCTTTACGGGTGGCATGGGCCTTTCGTGGTCGGGGAACTCGCGCCGGGTGAGCCCGATGCCGGCGTATCGCCTGGAGGGCGCGGAAGCGGCGCGCTGAATGCCGCTGGGCCCACCCCTGGAGCCTGGCGAACTTCACCGACTGAGGCTGGTTTGACATTTTTTTTGCCTTCAGTTATTGTTAGTTGACTAACTAAAATCCGGGCCCGGAAACCGGAATCTCGTCCTTGGGAAGGAAGCGTTCTATGGCCGGTACCGAAAAACGTGGAAGCCTGATCCGCGCCGCGGATTCCTTGTTCCACCGTAACGGCTTTGAACATACCAGCATCGCGGATATTGCTGCGGCTGCCAGAGTTCCCCTCGGCAATGTCTATTACTACTTCAAAACGCGCGGCGAACTCGTCAGGTCGGTAACCGATCACCGATTGGCTTCCGTCAGGGCGCGGCGCGCGGAATGGGACGCTCTGGCATCTCCGCGGGATCGACTGCTTGCCTACGTCAAGAGCTTTGAAAACCGCATTGACGAATTTACCGCGCATGGCTGCCCGGCCGGCGGTTTATGTCTGGAGGCCAACAAGGTGGGCGGCCCCATCGCGCGCGATGCCGCTTCCGTGTTCCGCGAGTCTTTGCAATGGTTGGGCACCCAGTTCCGGGCCATGGGACTCTCTGACCGTCAAGCGCGCGCCAATGCGGCGCAAATTCTGAGCGGGAGACAGGGATCCGTCCTCCTTGCGAATACATTCAAGGATCCGAAATTCATCCGCTTGGAAATAGCCAGGCTCAAGAAATGGTTGGGTGATATGCCCGCCGGCAACGAAAGGAAATAGCCATGATTAAGATCGGCATCAACGGATTCGGCAGGATTGGGAGAATGGTATTCCGGGCCGCGGCAGGACGCAAGGACGTCGAGATCGTCGCCGTAAACGACGTCCTCGACGTCAACCATCTCGCTTATATGCTGAAATACGATTCCGTGCACGGACGTTTTGCCGGAGACATCAAGGCGGAACCGGGCCGCCTATGGGTAGACGGAAAACCGGTGCGCGTGACTTCCGAGAAGGATCCCGCAAAGCTCGCATGGGACGCCGCCGGCGCGGATGTGGTGGTGGAATCCACGGGGATATTCCTCACTTCGGCCGCGATGGAGGGGCATATCAAAGCCGGCGCGGGCATGGTGATCCTGTCGGCGCCCGCCAACGACGACACTCCCGTGTTCGTATGCGGCGTCAACGATGATGGCTACCGCGGCGAACGCATTGTTTCCACCGCATCCTGCACCACCAATTGCCTGGCGCCCATCGCCAAAGTCCTCCATCAATCATTCGGGATAAAACGCGGCCTGATGACGACGGTACATGCGGCTACCGCCACGCAAAAAACCGTGGACGGGCCTTCGGCGAAGGAATGGCGCTTTGGACGCGGCATCCTCGACAATATCATCCCGGCTACCACGGGCGCCGCCAAAGCCCTGGGCAAAGTGATACCGGAACTGAATGGTCGCCTCACGGGTATGGCGTTCCGCGTGCCCGTCTCCGATGTGTCCGTAGTGGATCTCACTTGTGAGCTGGAACGCGGAGCCTCCATGGACGAAATCCGCCTTGCCATGCAAGCCGCCGCGGACGGCCCCATGAAAGGGGTGCTCGCTTATACGGAAGACCATGTCGTCTCCGCCGACATTCGCGGCGAGTCTTGCACTTCCGTGTTCGACGCAAAAGCCAGCATGCGGCTGGACGATACCTTCGTGAAGATTATTTCCTGGTACGATAACGAGTGGGGCTTCTCGTGCAAAATCCTGGACATGGCGGCGCGTATGGGGTCTGTATAAACGCTATGTGAACGAAACCCGACACTACCTGACAAAATCCCAGTATAAAGATTGCATCCTCTCCGCAGATTCCACTAACATCCGCCAAACCGATTCGCATATATTTGCTGCCGGAACAGGCAGTGCCCTCCGCGGGCACTTGGGCGGCAAAGGAAAAGATGCGATGAGCACAGTGACCGTGGAAGCAGAACCCGAGGCGATTGCGATTGATCCTGCTTGCACGGCGGTCATTGTCATAGATATGCAGCGGGATTTCCTGGAACCGGGGGGGTTCGGCGAAACGCTCGGCAACGACGTATCGCTCCTGCAACGCGCGGTCGGGCCGATCCGCGCGCTGCTCGAAGCCACGCGGCGGCGGAAGATGTTGATCATCCATACCCGCGAGGGTCACCTTCCGGATCTGAGCGACGCCCCCAAGGCGAAGATCGAGCGCGGGGCCCCCAGCATTCGCATCGGCGCTCCGGGTCCGATGGGACGCATTCTGATCCGCGGCGAAGCGGGTCACGATATTGTCGAGGCTTTGAAGCCGCTGCCCGGCGAGCCGGTGATCGATAAACCCGGCAAGGGCGCGTTCTACGCGACCGGTCTGGGTTCCCTTCTCCAGCAACGCGGCATCGAGAACCTCATCGTCTGCGGCGTGACAACGGAAGTCTGCGTCCACACGACGGTCCGGGAAGCGAACGACCGCGGCTACAAGTGCATCGTGCCCGGCGACTGCTGCGCATCGTACTTTCCGGAGTTCCACGAGATGGGCCTGAAGATGATCAAGGCCCAGGGCGGGATCTTCGGATGGGTATCGGATTCGACCCGGGTACTCGTCGCCCTGGGGAGG
The DNA here is from genome assembly GCA_025360005.1 of Fibrobacteria bacterium. Taxonomy (GTDB): domain Bacteria; phylum Fibrobacterota; class Fibrobacteria; order UBA11236; family UBA11236; genus Chersky-265. The sequence goes on along the minus strand of JANYDA010000058.1, from coordinate 100,842 downwards.
GACCGATAGGAGAGCGTTTTCAACCGCGGCGCATGGCTCGCGCACCGCCCTGCCGAGTCACACGCCGCTATTCCATTCTCAACGCATAGGAGTATGTATCATGACAGCCACTTCTCCACGGTCTTCCCTCTTCATGCCCAAGCTCTGGGTGCCCGGCGATTGGAACGCGCTATTCGGATTCGGCACCAACATCCTGGTCAATCTTCTGACTCTGAGCGGCTTGCTCCTATACGTCCTTCAGATGCCGCGGGACCTGGTGTTCGGGCGCATCCTTCCGGCGGCAGGAATGATGATGTGCATGAGCACGGTGTACTACGCATGGCTGGCCTACCGTCTCGCCCAGAAGTCCGGCCGCTCGGACGTCTGCGCGCTGCCTTCCGGTATCAGCGTGCCGCATATGTTCATCGTTACCTTGGTAATCATGCTGCCCGTCAAGCTCGCAACCGGAGATCCCATCAAGGGGTGGCAGGCGGGGCTCGTTTGGGTCTTCATCCAGAGTTTTGTATTGATGGGGGGCGGATTCCTGGCTCCCATCGTCCGCAAGATCACGCCCAAGGCCGCATTGCTCGGGGCGCTCGCGGGCGTGGCGATCACCTTCATCTCCATGAAGCCCGCCCTGGAGATGTTCATGACGCCGATGGTCGGCGTCCTCTGTTTCGCCATCATCCTAATCAGCTGGTTCGGCGGAGTCAAATACGGCGGCATCCCCGCCGGCCTGGTGGCCATTGCGGCAGGTACCCTGATCGCCTGGGGTTCCAACCTGTTGGGCCTGAACTTCGGCGGCATGGGCGTGGAAGCCCTCAAATCCTCGTTCGGGACGTTCGGATTCGCCGTGCCGCATCCCGCCATCGGCCTGGTCCTGGGCGGGCTCCATTGGTCCTTCCTCAAGACCATCCTGGTCACAGCCATTCCGTTCGGCATCTACGACCTGGTGGAGGCCATGGACAACGTGGTCAGCGCATCGGCGGCCGGCGACGAGTATCCCACCACGCGGGTCCTTACGGCGGACGGCGTCATCAGCCTTATCGGATGCCTGATGGGCAACCCGTATATCAACGCCGTATACATCGGCCATCCCGGCTGGAAGGCCATGGGCGGCCGCATCGGTTATTCCGCCGCCACGGGACTCATGGTCATCGTCCTGTCCTGGTTCGGCGTCATCTCGCTCATGACCGCGGTGATCCCGGTCGTCGCGATATCGCCTATCCTCCTCTACATCGGCATGCTGATCGGTTCGCAGGCGTTCCAGGAGAGCCCCCATCGTCACGCGCCCGCCATCATCGTCGCGCTGATACCCTCGCTCGCCGCCTGGGCGAAGCTGCAGATCGACAATTCCCTCGGCGCCGTGTCCAACATCCATCAGATCACGCCGGAAATGATCGTCTCCATGAAGCAGGTGGGGATCATGTATCACGGGCTGTCCATTCTGGGCGGCGGGTCCATCCTCTCCGGCGTAGTCCTGGGAGCGGTTACCGTTTACATCATCGACCGCAAATTCGCGAAGGCGGCGGGATTCGCGGCGGCGGGGGGCGTGCTCACCTTCTTCGGTTTGATGCACGGCGAAGAGGTGGGCGCCTTGCAGAATCCCGCAGTCGTCTTCGCCTACTTCTCGGTGGCGGCTCTCCTCTTCGCCTGCGGTCGCTTCGCCACCACGGCGTCCGTCCCGGTTGAGGCCGTGGAGCGCATGGAACACGAACCCATGCTCGAACCCGTCAAATAGTCAATAGATAAGCCGGAGCTATTTGCGCCCGTCACCGGCCAAAGCGGTTGGCGCAACCACCTTGGGCGGCTCGCCTTTGTCGGCGGTCTGCACGTGGATGGCATCGATGTCCACGGCATCCAGATCGCCGATGCGCGGGGCCGCCAGTTGCACCGTGTTCTCCCCGGCCGCCAGGGTCAGGGTGGTGGTTGCCGCATGAAGCACGTCCCAACTGCCGCCATAAACCGGGAATTGCCAGAACCGTTCGCCTTGGGACCCATCGACTTCCTTGCCGTTGACCGCGATGAGATGCGGGCGGCAACCCGGCTGGGGATTCGCGTTGGGATTGAAATAAGTCATCCATGCCGGAGCGGGTTTGCCGCCGCAATCGTGATCGTTCCAGTTATCGAATGAACCGGCGTGGTACCACCAGGTAACATCGTAGCTACCTGCTTTAGGGATCTTCACCCCGGTGAAGGTGACGCCGGCGCCTCCGGGCCCTTGGTCGTTCAGGCACGCTTTGGTGTTGGACGAGGCGGCTTTGGTGTTGCAGCGGCCCAGGAGCTGGGTGATTTTGTAGCCGCCCATGCAGCAAATGCTGCCTTCTTTGGGCGCGCCGGTGCAGGTGGTTGAGCACTTGGTTCGCCCGCCCGCGCCCAGGATGTTGAACAATATATTCCCGGGCGCTTCGGCCTCGTACCAGGCATCTACATCGCCGCCCGCAGGGACGGCCTGCATCCGCACGTTAACGTCGCTGCGGCTGCCGTCCACGTCCTTGGCCACGGGAAGGTATCCGGCTTTTTCAAAACGCAATGCATTCATGGCCTGGCCGGCGGAGGCCTTGGCGAGGCCGGCATCCTCTTGGGATGGATGCTTCTGACCCGCGTTGGCTATCCGGTTCGCCGCCACATGGAAGCCTACCGGCCGGCCCAGCAGGTTGAACCACGCCCAGCTTCCCGCGGGTAGGGGATTAATCGCGGTGAAGAGGCGGGATTTTTGGGAAGGAGCCAAGCCTGGTTCGCGTGATTTCGAGGGCGCCAGCGCTAGGGTGGCATCTTGGGTGGTCAGATTGAATTTGCCGTCGGGTCCGGTAAAGGCGGCATGGGCGGAGTCGCTGGCTACCTTGACTCCTTCCAGCGGCGCATCGGTTCCCGCGTCCATGACGCTTCCCTGAATGACATCCGCGTTCGCCGCGCGCGCCAAAAAAACCAAAACCGTCAAATGCTTGCCCCAGGAGGTTTTCTTCATGGTTGTTCCCTTATCGCGGGATCCGGCTTACCCGGATTCTGATTTTGCGGGAGGAAATAGTTCTACCCATTCACAGTCTAAAGCCACGGGGAAAAATGGAATAACCGGCTGCGGGCTTTTTCGCTGGCAATGCGCCAGCGGTCGGCCGCCCGGACCCGCCTTGAAAAATTCGCAGCCATCCCCTAGACTCTCAAGCAGCACATCAAAACGAGGTTTCTATGCGTATCACCAACGGGCTTGCTTTTGTGGGATGCGTCTCCGCTTTTGTCTCTGTCTTTCTATGCTCAGGATGCATCGATTTCGGATCGTCCAGCGATTCCGGAGGATCCACGGCAGGCAGAATCCGCCTGGTCCCATCCATCAATGGAGGCAGGAACGCTTTGGCGCGCGTCGCCCCTAGCGGCGGTTCGGGGCTGGAAAGCTTCCAGGTGGCCGTGTCCGATATTTCGCTCGCCAAGGACCTGACCACCAGCGGCAGCGGCTGGTCCGGGATATCCGGAGTACTGCCGCTTTTCTCCCAGGACATCGGGGATCATAATTCGGTAGATACTACCATGGCCCGCGATCCGGCATGGAGTCGGCACTATATCGACTTCTGCAGCCAGGCCAGCATCGGACGCATCGCATCCAGCAAACCATTCACCCTGCGGGATACGGGCGACTACCATTGGGTAGTCATCAATTGGGCGCCGTTCTTCCGCGTCCGTTCCGCCATTCCGCTGCCTGGGGGCGACACGGTTTTCACCCATGACGGGCCGGTGACGCGGCATCTTTATCCCAACAGCAACGGCAATGACAATGCCTATTATATCACCGAGCCTTCCCAATCCCTGCTGCAAGGCCCTGCCGAGGAAGCCATCGTGCGCAAGAACAACGGCGGCACCTGGTTCCGTTTCCTGAAACCCCTGCATTTGACCGAAGCCGATCTGGACAGCGCCGTGACCCTGGCGGATACCGTGGGCCGGGATTCGGCAGGCCAGCCCATCGTCAAATTCGTCCCTTCCGGAAAGTGGAACGTCCTGCTCGTCTTCAATCCGCTGGATTTCCTGTATGCCGGCCAGAATGATCACAGCAACACGGGAATCAACGGCGATATCGTATCCGCGGATTCTTCCGCATATGTCCACGTTCCCTTCCTGAAGGCGACCGCCGTGCCTTATCGCGAAGGGGAGGACGTGATGCGCGAGACCTATGAGTTCTCCGTGCAGATCGATACGGCCTGGGCCCGGGGAACCTATGGTATGCGCCTGGAGCTGTACCTTATCGGCGACAATGTCGTGGCGGCTACGCTGAACTCCTATCCCACGGATGGGAGTCTCGCGCCTCCCGACGTGCCGACCATTTTCTTCGCGGAAGACAAAGGAGACGGATCCCTGAGCCTGCAGAACTATGATCATAGCCCGGTATTCGACGGCTTCCTGCGGCGGCAGGTGGTGGGCCAAGAGGGAACGGTCCTTTGGAATGCAGGCCCGCTTTCACAGGATGCCCAGACTTTGACCTATCGGCTCGCGGAAATCAAGAAGATGAATTAGCGCAGCGGATAAACCCCTCCGTTTATGGATCGCATTTAGTTAATGCATCGGGAATGGCAGCGGCCTGGGCCGCGATTGCCGGCCAGGTCGGCACTGTTACGGAACCGGCCCATTGCGATATGAACGCCCCTCACTTGCAACGATTCCATCCGCAATATTGCGAACTGCGGGCGGAGTTGCCGGCGCCCCATGGATGCGGACGCCCGGAGTTTCCCCGGCCCGGAAATCGGCGTGGCCCCACAAAGCGCGCCACGCCTGTATGGAAACGATCAAAAGCGCCGCGAGCGAGGGGAACATGAGGCGGGCATCGCTTTGCGGGAACCGCAAATTGTACCAGAGGTAACCTGCGAATGACATGGCCGGCGCGGACAAGACCAGGAGATGATTGGGGCCCAGGGAGGCGGGCCGCCGCAGGAGCTTACGCCAGCCCAGGGCCAATATCGCCGCGCAGGCCGCTGTGGAAAAAACCAGCAGGGCCTTTGCCGGCGCGTTGTGGAAGCCCATGGGGATGTTGACGGGATCCCAGAAGGTCACCACCGTCCAGGACAGGAATTCATACACCCGATGCAGGGAGGGATGCCCGAGAAAGCCGGCTTGCGCTCCGGCTCCCGTGTCCAGTGCCAAGGGGCTTCCGTATAATCGCACATTCCGGATGTAGTAAGGGATAACCATGGCAAGCGCCATGGCGCACACTTTTACCGGCGCCAGCAATTGCCTTAACCGTCCCCCTGAGCGCCAAGCCAGGAACGGCTTGAGAAAAACCAATGGGGCCAGACACAGCAGCGAGCTTTTAGCGAGGAGACCCATCGCGATGAGGATGGCAAATCGCATTTGGCGCGGGAGCCCGTTCAGGTCCCGGGAACGGAGCAAAGCTCCCAGCCACAAGGCGCCGATAAGCCAGGCCAGCGAATCGTTGGTGGCGATGGCGGTGAAATAAGCCGCGGTGGGGAAAATCGCCAGCATGCCGGCGCACCAGATGCCCGTGCGGCGATCGAACGCCGAGCCCGCCCGGTTGGCTGCAGCCACGGTGAGTACTCCCAAAGCCAAGGAGACCAACCGGATGGCGTACGGACCCGTTCCCGGAATGAGGTGCTCGGCCAGGGAATAACAAGGCGCGGCCAGCACGTAGTAAAGCGGGGCCTGGTAATATTCAAACTCATTCCTTTCGAACGCATCCGGATCCAGCACGGAATGGGTTTGTACCGGCAATCGGCGGTGCTCGGCCAGATATCCGACGAAGTGGATATGGGACATCTCATCGTTGAACCCGATGATGCCGTGGTTGCGATGTTGATCGTCGAAAGGCGTTACGATTAGGAAAAAGAGGCGCAGCAGGAATGCGACCGCTAAAATGGTTTTTATACCAATGGGGTTTCCATCCGGTAAAGTCTCGATAGGGTTCTCCTTGGCGCGCAGAAGGACCGGAAATCAATATTTGTGCCAAGGGATCAAGCACGGTGACCGTGGGGATAGGCTAAGATGGAAGGACCGATTCCGACGCGCTTGGGCTGATATCGGTTGGAATCCGCTCGCCTTGGCATGGCCGGGAACGCGAGCCTCGCCTGCGGTATCGACCGGGATCGGTCAAGGATTGAACGGCATCCGATTGGATGTTGACCGGAAAGCGGCCGGCCCCGGGTTCTTTAATAGGTGTCGAAACGGATTATCATTCCCCGATGATATGTTCCCCGGCCCTGGCGGGGAAGCTAGTTTAGCGGTCAGAATGCCCATCAAGCCGCACCCGCCTGCCCGGGAATCCCATCACGGTCTGACTGTCGCCCTCGCCGTGTTCCTGGTTCTTTTAGCGGTGATCGTGGTCGGCATCGAGGTGGCGCTGCCCGCCTGGATCCGCCATCGCATCAATGAAAACGCGGGCGAGAACGGAGGCTATGGCTGGACGGTGAAAAATGTCGCGGTCCACATTCTGCAAGGGTCCTACGAATTGCAAGGCGTCACTCTGCGCCAAAAGGAAATGCCGGTTACCCCTTTTACGGCCGATCGAATAACATCCACGCTCAGGCAAAAGAGATTGTTCCGCACGCCGATCACGGAGGAGGTGGAAGCCTTCGGTCCCGCTCTGGATATCGGCCTCGATCCCGGTCCGAATGCCACCCGGCCGATCTCCCGTCCGGACTGGCGGCCGTTGCTGCATAGGCTCACTCTTTTCCGGCTGAGCCGGTTCGCCATTCACCAGGGCGAAACCCATTTCCAGGATCCGCATGCGAATCCGAAAGTGGAAATATCGGTCCACGATCTGGAAATCCGGGCTGAGAACCTTTTCCGCGGGGGAGAGGATTCCGCGCGCTGGGCCGGAATGGAAGCCGCGGGCCGCTTGGGGAAGTCGGGTTCTTTCCGCTTCCGCATCCGACTGCAACCGGAGGCCGCGGCGCCGACATTCAAACTCGATTTTTCCCTTCCGGGTCTGGAATTGAAAACCATGAATTCCGCATTGCGTGCCTATGCGGACATAGCCGTGAAAAGCGGGCGTCTGGATTTGGAAGTCCATGCCAATGCGGCCGGAGGCGGATATACGGGAACGGTGCAATCGGAATTGCATGACTTTGCGATACAGGAGAATGCGGAGGCGCAAAAGGACAAGGGCTTTGTGAAAACCGTAGAGAGAAAGATCGCCAAAGTCGCGGGCAAAATCCTGGAAAAGAAAACGGAACGGAACGAAGCGAAAGGGGGGACGTCCCCGCAATCGGATTTCTCCGGACGGTTCCCCGCCGGAGCCAAGGATGCCTGGTCCATGTCCGAATACCTGCTCCGGGAGGCCTTCCGCAAGGGCATGAGCCCATGATCGGAAACCGTAAAGCTATTTTTCCTGCTGTCCGGCGATAAGTACCGGGGCAGGGTTAACCATGGAATGCCCGGCGCGAGGCGTCCGGAGAGGCGGAAGTCATGGCGCATAACGAGGCGATGGCGGAGAGGGTGCGCCAGGCATTGGCGAACCGCTCCGATGTGGAGGAAAAGCGGATGTTCCGCGGCACCGCCTTCATGGTGGACGGCAAAATGTGCGTTAGCGTGGGGGACGAACGGATGATGTGCCGCATCGATCCTGCAATGCACGCCGCCGCGCTCAAGAGGAAGGGGGCGGAAACCGTTGTCATGAAAGGCAGGGAATACCGGGGCTTCATCTACGTGCATGCGCATGGGATGAAGTCGGAAAAGGATTTCCGGTTCTGGATCGGGCTGGCGCTGGAATTCAATCCCGCCGCGAAATCCTCCAAGGCAAAACCTTCCCGGGCGAAACCTTCCGGGGCGGAACCCGCAAAGCCGGAGCCACCCAAGGCAACACCCAGGAAGCGCCGGGTCCGGGATCTTCCGTAACCTGCGCGTTACCCAAGGAACATCCTGTAGGCGGGATTGGCCGTTTCGTCCACGTATTCATACCCCAGCCGTTCCAGGAAGGCGCGGAAGGCCGGCGTATCGGAGGGAGGCACTTGCATGCCTACCAGTACGCGGCCGAAGTCGGATCCGTGGTTGCGGTAATGGAAGAGGCTGATGTTCCAATCCGATCTCAGCGTGTCCAGGAAGTTGAGAAGCGCGCCGGGGCGCTCCGGAAACGCGAACCGATAGAGGCGCTCATCGGAGGCTTGAGCGGCATGGCCGCCCACCATATAGCGGATATGGCTCTTGGCCATTTCATCATCGCTCAGATCCAGGCAGGGCAGGTGGTGGCGCCGCAGGTTTTCCACCAGCCGCAGGCCTTCCTCGCGGTCCTGGATGGCCACTCCCACAAAGACACGCGCCAGCTTGGCGTCGGCGAAGCGGTAATTGAATTCGGTTACTTCCCGGCGGCCCAGTAGCCGGCAGAATTTCTCGAAGGAGCCGGGCTTTTCCGGGATGGTCACCGCCAGCACGGTTTCCCGATGCTCTCCCACTTCCGCGCGTTCCGCCACGAAACGGAGGCGATCGAAATTCATGTTGGCGCCGCTGGCGACGGCGATCAGGGTCTTGCCGCCGAGCCCGTTGCGCTTGGCGTATTCCTTGGCTCCCGCGAGCGCAAGCGCTCCGGCCGGCTCCAGGATGCTGCGGGTATCCTCGAACACGTCCTTGATGGCCGCGCAGATGGCGTCGTTGTCCACCAGCACCATTCCGTCCACATGCTCCCGGCAGAGCCGGAAGGTTTCCGCGCCCACCTGCTTCACGGCCGCGCCGTCCGCGAACAGCCCCACTTGCTTGAGCGTGATCCGACGGCCCGCGGCCAGCGAGCGCGTCATGGCGTCCGCGTCCACCGCCTCTACGCCGATTACCTTGATTTCCGGGCGCACCCGCTTGACGTACGCGGCGATGCCCGCCAATAGCCCGCCGCCGCCTACGCAGCAGAAGATGGCATGGATGGGTTTGGGATGCTGCCTTAAAATCTCCACGCCGATGGTGCCTTGCCCGGCGATGACTTCCGGATCGTCATAAGGATGCACAAAGGTGAGCTTGCCCGCTTTCTCAAGCTTTACCGCATGTACATAGGCGTCGGAGTAGGATTCTCCGGCCAGGACCACTTCCGCGCCCAGGGCCTTGACCGCGTTTATCTTGATGCTCGGCGTGGTGGTGGGCATTACGATGACGGCGCGGGCGCCCAGCTTGCGCGCGGAGAGCGCCACGCCCTGCGCATGGTTGCCCGCGGAGGCGCAGATCACCCCGCGCTTGAGGGCGGCGGCGGTAAGCCCGGCCATTTTGTTGTAGGCGCCGCGCAGCTTGAAGCTGAACACCGGCTGCATGTCTTCGCGCTTGAGCAGCACGCGGTTGCGTATGCGCGCGGAGAGGTTGGGGGCCGGGTCCAGCGGCGACTCGATGGCCACATCATAGACTTGGGCGGTGAGGATTTTGCGGAGATAATCGGTTTTGGGCGCGCTCATGTTTCCTGCAAAGTAGCATTCCATCCGCCGCTTAGAAATCGATATTCAGGGAAGGAAAAGGAGGAGAGTATGATTCGCAAATTACCGGCGGGCGGGTACCGTTTGTATTCCCGGAAGAAGGACGTCAAAACCGGCAAGCGGCGCAATCTGGGTACGTTCAAAACGCGGGCGGCCGCGGAGAAGCATGAGCGCGCCGTGCAATTCTTCAAGCGCAGGGGCTGATAAAAGCCGTTCCCTTTACTAGCGGCTCTTGCGGCGTGCCTGCCGGGGCGGGCGCCGGCGCCCAAGGCCAAAGCGATGGGCAGGGCCCCCAGCGCAGTGGCGAAACTGGTCATCAGGATGGGCCGGAAGCGCGAGATGGCCCCCGCCAGGATGGCTTCCCGCAGCGGCAGGCCTTCGCCCCGCTTATGGTTCACGAACTCGGCGATGAGGATGCCGTTCTTGGTCACCAGGCCGATGAGCATGATGATGCCTATCTGGCTGAAGATGTTCAACGTTTGCCGGAAGTACCAGAGCGTCAAAAGCGCGCCCGCGAAAGCCAGCGACACCGTGAGCATGACGATGAAAGGATCCCGGAAGCTTTCGAACTGGGCTGCCAGCACCATATAGATGAGCACCAGGGCCAGCAGGAAGGCGAAGAGCAAGGTGGAGGAACTTCCACGAAGTCCCTGGCCGGGCCGCTGAGGGCGGTGGTCCAGGGCGGACACGCCCAGCGCACGCGCCTTGTCCCTATCGATCTCCAGGTTGATCTCCGGCTTGGTGAACTTGAGGTTCACGTCCAGGTTCTGGAGGGCCGGCTCCTTGGCGGCCCGATCCAGCAATACCGGCAGCTTCTCGCGCAGCTTGGAAAAGTCCGGGGACTGGATGATGAACTGCACCGGATCCCCGCTGCGCCGGCCCCCGATGGTCTGCTCCTGCGTCACGGAAACCCGCACGTCCGAGAATTGCTTGAGCTTGCGCGTGAGGGCGGAGGCGATTTCCCCTTGCGTCCGCTTGCGTTTATCGCTTTCGCTCAGGACCAGTTGCAAGGTACCGCGGTTGATACCCCCGGTCCCGCCGCCGGGCGAGGTCTGCGAGATGATGGCCACCGCTTCCGGCGCTTCCCGGTCGATAAAGGGGATCATCCTGTTTATCAGCGCGTCCATGTAGTCGAAGGTGGCCCCTTCCTGCGCGGTGACGGTGATGCTGAGGCGGCCCTTCTCTTCCAACGGGGCGATTTCCGAAGGCAGGGAACGGAACAGGATCAAGGCCAGCGCCATGGATTGGCGCCGTTATAGGTGGTGGTGACGGAAACGATGGGCGGATCGACGGCGGGAAAATCGCGCACGCCCAGGCTTTCCATGGCGATAAGCCCGAACAGGACGATGGCCAGATTGAGGACGCGGGTCAGGACGGGACGCTGGATGGAAACGGAGGAGAGCTGCATGGTTTCAGCTTCCGCCCTGTTTGCCCTCCGCCAACATTCCTAAGCTCGAGATGGGATAAATTAACATTGCGGGCCGCTAATGGGCTGCTTCCGGGTCTCTTCAACACCCTGTTAACCCCGCGAGGGTCCGGGGCCGGGCTTCTTGGGGACCAGTATTTCCATGTATTCCATCTCCTCGGTGAGGGTGGCGAAGGCCGCCACCGTTTTCGCCTTGGCCTCGCGCACGGCCCGGTTATGGAAGAAGGGACCGATTTCCCTTTCGATGAAATCCAGCAGCATGGCGGCGGGCAGCTCGCCCCATTCCTCTTCCCTTTCATCCTGGAAATACTGCCTGAGTTTGGCGACGATATGCGCCCGCTCTTCCTTTAAGGTGTCGTCTTTCATAGGGCCTCCGCAATGGCGTTATGGGAATTCTAATTACTTCCCGCCGTCCGTAGCCGGGACTACCGCTGCTTGGGGAATTATTTTATGGATTTGGAACCCGGATCGATGCCGGCGGCGAAGGAAGCGGTATGAGCAAGGTTATTCGACGCGGCCATTTCCCTGGACGGTTTCATCGCGGGGGAAAACGGCGGGCTGATGGGCAAAGGCGTGCGCTTGTTCGAGAACCTGGACGAGGCGGGATTCACGGCGGAATGATTGCGGCACCACCGCCCTTTTGGTGGCGCGGAAAAATAGGCGCGTCGTCGCGATAATTTTAATTTGGACCCCATGAAATACCGTACCTTGGGATGCACCGGAATGGATGTCTCCGTCATCGCTTTGGGCACCTGGCAATTGGGGGGCGAGTGGGGCAGGGATTATAGCGTGGCGGACACCGCCGCCATCCTGGGCCAGGCGCGCGACGTAGGCATCAATCTGCTCGACACGGCGGAATGCTACGGCCCTGATCACCTCTCCGAATCCCTGATCGGCAGGGCCTTGGGGGCCGATCGCGCGCGCTGGTACCTGGCCACCAAGTTCGGCCACGATTACCGGGGCCACAACCAACGCGAGCAATCCTGGTCCATCGCCGCCATCCTGGCCCAGCTGGACGCGTCCCTGCTGGCCCTGCGCACGGACTATATCGATCTCTACCAATTCCACTCCGGAGCGGACGGCGATTTCCACCGCGAGGATTTGTGGCAGGCCCTGCAGGCGCAGGTGAAGGCCGGTAAGATCCGCCACTTGGGCGTGTCCATCAGTTCCCAAGGGGAAAACCTGTCCCAGGTGGAGGCCGCCCCCGGCTACGGATTGGGCGCGGTGCAATTGGTGTACAACCGCTTGGACACGGCTCCGGAAGCGCGCGTGCTTCCCGCCTGCGCCCGCTTGGGCTTGGGCGTATTGGCACGGGTACCTTTGGCCAGCGGCTACCTGAGCGGCAAGTACCGGCCCGGCGCCGTCTTCCCGGCCCCGGGGACGTGCGCTCCTCGCAGAATGCGGGCAAAGCCCGGCTGCGCCTGGAACAGGCCCAGACCATCCAACGGGAGGAAGTGCCGGCCGGAATGGACATGGCGCAATGGGCCTTGGCCTGGTGCCTGCGGAACCCCGAGGTAACGGCGGTGATACCTGGCAGCAAGGACCCGGCCCAGGTGCGATCCAACGCCGCCGCCGCCGATATCGCCTGGCCCCCCTGATTTTATTTTCCCCGTCCCCTTTGCCGCGGCGGGAGTTTCGGTGCTGCAGGATTGGAAGGCCACGGGATGCCCGGACGGATTGCCGCCAAGCTGCAGGGTATCAGCGGGCCACGCCCAGGATCACATCGGAAGCCAGGAAAACATTGGTAAAGGCCTTGCCTTCTTTCAGCCCCAACGCCTTGCAGGCCTGTAGCGGTATCATCGAGACCAGGTTGTTCCCGCCCTTGAGCCGGGTCACCACTTCCGCTTTCCGCCCGCCTACCTTTAGGGAGATGATTTTTCCGGGCAGCCGGTTTTCCTTTTCCTGCCGCTTGCCCGCGCGGGCCGGGGCCGCATCGATCCAATTGGCCTTGATGAGCGCGTAGGCTTCCTCGCCCTTGCTGAGGCCCAGGCTTTCCAGGCCTTCCAAGGTGATCTGGGAAACGATTTTATCCTTGCCTTTCAGCCGCAGCCCCACCGTGGCCGTCAAAGCGTCCTTGCGGATGGATTCGACGATCCCGAAAAGCTGGTTGCGCGCACTGGTCTTGAGGGACAGCTTGCGGGTGAGATGCATGAACTTATCGAAATCATGGATGCCCTGGCGCAGCCGCTCCAGGTATTTCCCGTGTTCCGCTTGCATGGCCCGGTACACCTTCACCAGGGATTGCCCATGCGCGGTGAGGCGCGTGCCGCCTCCGCTTTTGCCGCCCGTGGTCCTGTCCACCAAGGGGTTGTCCGCCATGGCATTCAAATGATCCACCGTGATCCAAGCGGTGCGGTAGCTGATGCCCGCCGCTTTGCCGGCCCGGGTAATGGAACCGGTGGCCCGGATTTGCTCCAGCAGCGCGATGCGGGAATCGTTGAGGACGTTTTCCCCGTCCCGGCTCAGCCAGAGTTGGCCTGCGGGGCGGAAGGGTTTTTGGGCGGGCATGGATCCCCTAGGGATGATGGAACGGTATTCCCGCCAGTAAAACTAATCACTCTTCCGCGAAAGCCATCCGTTCAAGGCAGCACATAACCGTACTTGGCGAATACGTCCCGGGCCGGTTGCGAGTATAGGTATTCCAGAAAGCGCGCGGACGGGCCGGGGTTGTTATCGCGGCCGTACTTGCACACCACCGCGCCTTGGGCAATGCGGTCGTAAAGGGCGCTGTCCACTTCTTTCCATTTGCCTTTACCTTTACCCTGCGCTTCGCCCGCCAGCACCACGGACTTGGCGCAGAAGCCGATGTCCACGTTGCCGGTGAGGATGTATTGGCCGGCCTGGGAAATGTTCTCCCCGTAAACCAGTTTGGCCTGCACCTTTGCGTATAGCCCGGCCCTTTCCAAAGCCTTGACCGCTTCCCGTCCGTATGGCGCGCGCTTGGGATCGGCCAGCGCGATCTTGGCCAGGGAGGAATCCGCGAGTAAGGCCATGCCTTTTTCCAGATCCAAATCCTTGAGCGTCCACAGCACCAGTTTTCCGTACGCGTACGGCCAGGCCTTGGCCTCCGCATAGCCCCACTTGAGCAGTGAGTCCGGAAAATCCATATCCGCGGAAACGAACACGTCGAAAGGAGCGCCGTTCTTGATTTGGGTGACCAGTTTTCCGGAGGCGCCGTAGACGGTTTTGACTTCGACCCCGGTGGCCTTGCGGAATTGCGTTTTCAGATCCTCCATGGCGAACTGGACGTTGGCCGCCACCGCGGCCGTGATTTGCGCGAAGCCTGGCGCGCCCGCGAGCAGGATGAAAGCGGAGAAGAATATCGCGCGCGAGCGCTTGGCGGCGGCATAGAGAGCGGGGAATCCGAAAATGTAGCCGCCGGCGGTTTTGATTTCGCGGGAGGGCAGGAATGCGGTCCGTGACGATCGTTGTATAGTCAGGTTCATAGAGGGCGAAATATAAGTCAATATATAACGCTTTCAATCGTAGGCCCGGCAATACCGGGCGCGGGAGCTTGCGCGGATTGTCGGCCATTGTCATTGTCACTGACGTTGCTTTCCGCCACTCCTTTCTTCGCCTGCGTCCTCACGTTCGAGGCCCGCGGCAAAGGCGGCAAAGACCGCGCGGTGGCCATCCATAAGGACGAGGAAGGCTGCAAGAAGCACGCAGCGATGGGCTTCCAGGGAAGGGCGGGATCCGGGAAAACTGCTACCCTATCCGGTTTAAATACAATTATGATCCCGATCCGCTCGAAGCTGCCCGGCCCGCGGGCGCCGCGCCGACGGCTTTCCGCGGCAATGTTGCGATTCGCATATGAATTCCCGGCCGCCCGGATTATCTTTCCGTCACCTTTCCGTACCGGATCATTCCGGATCGGATCTTTCCAAAAAAAGCGGGGACGGATGTATTACACAAACAGGGCTTTCTTGTCCGGGCAATCCGGCTCCGGCACGGCGCCTATTTCCCTGCTGGTGGCCGCGGTGACGGCTTGGTTTGCGGCTACCATGGCCAATGCGGATATCATCCACGGCGTGGTGACCGACTCCTCCACGCAAGCGGGCCTGTACCGCGTGAAGGTTTCCACCGACACGGCCCACGCGGTGTATACCGATAGCAACGGCGTTTTCACCTTGACTACGAATGGAGAAGCCAGCGGTGTCCTGGGGCGCGGGCAGGATGGCCGGGACGTGGTTTGGAACCCGGAGCGGCGGGCTTTTTCCTTGCCGGGAGAAACCTGGTCCGGGGAAACCGGCGCCGTCTCCCCCGTCTCCATCCGCATCTGGGACGCATCCGGAGCGGTGCGGCGGCGGGAGGAATTGATCCCGTCCCGAGACAGAACCGCCTACACCTTACCCGCTATGGAACCGGGGATGCATTTTATCGGCTTCGCTTGGGAAGGCCATGAGCGCGTGTTCAAGGTTTTGCAATCGGGAGCGGGCGGGCCGGGCGCGGTGCTGGGCTTGTCCGGAACGCAGGCGCGCGGGGAAGCTTTGCGCAAAGGAGCGGCGGGACTGGCGGCTAATACCGTGAGCTTCCAGCGGGCCGGATACAGGCGGGTTAACCTGGATGTTACCGGCAGCCGCGACGACGTGGCCGTGAAGATGGGCTTCGCGCCCACGGATACCACCGCTTCCCTGCATCCCTTCTTCTTCGCCGCGGAAGGCGTGGCGGCCATGTCCATAGTGCGGGACGGCAAGGTGACCTGGACCTATACGCCGGACATCAAGGGCGGGGAAATCAGCGACGCGTCCCTGCTGGCCAACGGGAACGTGGTGTTCGCCTGGATGTTGGGGGCCACCGTGGTGGGGCCGGATAAAAAGGTATTGTGGAATTATCCCGCCATGGGCGCGGATCAAATCCACACCTGCCAACCCATCGGGCTGGACAAAGTGTTTATAGTCAGCAACGGCAATCCCGCCCGGGCCCGCATCATCGACACCAAGACCAACGCGATATTGATGGACAAGGTGATCAAGACCGGCGGCACCAGCGTGCACGGGCAATTCCGCAATTGCCGCATGACCAAGGCGGGCACCATGCTGCTGGGGCATATGGACTTGAGCGCCGCGGTAGGCGGACTCTCGCCCATAGAGGAGTACGATACCGCGAGCATGCAGGTGATCTGGTCTTCCGCCGCGGCCAAGAATCCGTGGTCGGTGACGCGCTTGAAGAACGGGAATACCCTGGCGTCGGCGGCGACCGCGGGGGCGGTCTACGAGATTTCCAAGGCAGGCGCCGTGGTATGGCAGGCTTCCAACACGGCTCCTTTCGATATCCCCGGGATCAAACTGGCCAACAACCAGACCGCGCAACGGCTGGAGAACGGGAACACCCTCATCACCAATTGGCAGGAGCCGGACAATGCGCCCAAGATCATCGAGATCACGCCCAGCAGACGGGTGGTGTGGGCCTTGAATACCAAGAACAACGCCCCATTCGCCAAGACTTCCACCAGCATGCAATTGTTGGATGAGCCCGGAGCCATGGAGGCTTTCGATTTGCAACGCTAGAGTTCCCCGGCGCATGCCCAAGGCGCGCGGCGCGAACGCCGCCTTCAAGGCCTGGCATAGCGAAGTAAAGAGAGGGATATTCGCCATTTCCGCGCCTTCCGCATAGATCCACGCTGGGCAAGGGGGATTTGTCGATTCCGAGCCGGGATTTATCCAAGCGGTTCCTTTCCAATTCCACCCCACGGAAACCTTTTTTTCTCCTAAATTCAAGCTACGGTCGGGGGGCTGGGATAGGACACATTGAATGAAAAGATTGGGCGACCCTATGATTCGTTGCGAGAGAACTCCGCTTAAGGCCTGCGTTCCCCCTTTGGCTTGCGCCTTGTTATTGGCCATGCTCCCGGCTCCAAAAGTCGCCGCGGCCACGCTGCCGGCGGGCTTCACCGAGACCAAGCTGATCGGGAACATCAACCCCACCACGCTGGAAATCACCCCGGACGGGCGGGTGCTGCTTTGCGAAAAGAGCGGTAACATCCGCGTGTACAAGAACGGCGCTTGGTTGACCACGCCGATGCTCACCCTGGATGCCGACTATCAGGAAGAGCGCGGCCTTTTGGGGCTGGCGTTGGATCCGGACTTCAAGACCAACGGATACATCTATGCCTACTACTGCTCCAAAACCCCCGCGGCCCATAATCGCGTCAGCCGCTTCAAGGTTACCGGGGACGTGGCCGCGGAAGAGACCGTGCTCATCGACCTTCCCAATCTCATCGCCTTGCGTTCGGGAGGCTGGCATAACGGCGGCTCGCTGCAATTCGGCAAGGATGGAAAGCTGTATGTTTCGGTGGGCAACAACACCATCACCGCCAACAGCAAATCGCTGGACATAGTGCTGGGGAAGATCCTGCGCCTCAATCCGGACGGCAGCATCCCAACCGACAATCCCTTCTATGCCACCACCACGGGGGACAATCGCGCCATCTGGGCCCTGGGCCTCCGCAATCCCTTTACCACCGCAGTCAATCCCGTCACGGGAAAATATTTCATCAACGATGTTGGCGACGGCGCCTTCGAGGAAGTCAACGAAGGCAAGGCCGGCTATGATTATGGCTACCCGTCCGTGGAAGGCCATGCGGCCACCGCGCCGGCAGGCTTGAAGGGCCCTTATGGCGACCCCATTTCCAACTACAGCCACAACGGCGCTTGCGCCATAGCCGGGGCCACCTTCTATCATCCTCCCGCCAACACCTTCGGGCCCGCGTACCTGGATCTGTATTTCTTTTCCGACTACTGCGGCGGCTGGATCAAGAGCCTGGATGCTTCCAAGGGCAATGCCGTAGCCACCTTCGCCTCCGGCATCAACCGCCCCATCAACCTTAAGGTAGGTCCGGACGGCAGCATGTACTACGTATGCCGGGGCGTCCGGGCCGCCGGCCTGGGTCCCGGATCCGCTCAGGATAACATGAGCACCAGCGATGGATCGCTTTATGTCATCAAGGGTTCCGCCCCCAGCACCGGAATCGCCGGCGCCGGCAACAACGGCCTGATCGCGCTGCCCGCCGGGAAGGATGATGGGCTGACGTTGCCGCCAGGCAAACGCGGCATCAGGCTGTTCGATCTTTCCGGAAAGGAAGTCTGGAGTTTCGAGCGCGTTCCGGGTGCCGAGGCGATGCGGGTGGGCCTGCCCTCCGGTTTGCAAAAGGGCCTCTACCTTGTGAAATCCTTTTAGCCCGATCGGATCCTTATCGATGCGGATCCTGCGCATTTTGTTCCCGTTATTTTTGTTTCCGTTGTGCTTGAGCGCTCCTTGCGCCCAATCGTCGTGGACGCCCACGGAACCGCTTCCCGGTTCCTGCGCTGGCACGGCGCCCAGCCGCAGCCCCACATCCCTGCTCAAGACCTTCCAATCCCAATATTCCAACCGCGCCCAATGGGAAACGCGCGCGGGGATTGTCCGCGAAGGCATGCAGAGGAAAATGAAACTTTTCCCCTGGCCCCAAAAAGCGCCGCTCAAAGCGGTCATCCACTCCAGGAAAACCGTGGCCGCGCTGGGCATCACGGTGGAAAACGTTTTCTTCGAAAGCTTCCCGGGTTTTTTCGTAACGGGAAACCTGTACCGGCCCGTGAATGCGGCAGGCCCCTTGCCGGGCATATTGCGCGTGCACGGACACGGCACCGCGCCGCGTTTCGATCCCGATTTCCAAACTCATTGCGCGGCCATGGCCAGCATGGGCGCCATCGTATTCGGCTACGACATGGTGGGCAAAGGGGAAAGCGATCAGGTGGCCCATTGCTTCCCGGAAGGCGTCATGGCGGCGCAGACCTGGAACACCATGCGTTCCGTGGACTTGCTACTGAGCCTGGGCGCCGATTCCACCCGCATCGGGATTACGGGGGAATCCGGCGGCGGCACGCAAGCCTATATCGCCGCGGCCCTGGACACGCGCATCGCTTTGACCATGCCCGGCGTGATCGTGGGAGGCACGGCGGAGGGGATCTGGATGGGCGGTTGCAATTGCGAAGGCACCGGGATGGGGATCCACAAAGACACTATTCCCAACAACGGCATCACGGATTATGAAACCAACTCCGTGGATATGGCGGCTTTGGCGGCCCCACGCTTCCAGCTCATCCTCTCGGATGCCAAGGATCCGCTTGCCCCGGACGCCCCGACCACTACCATGCCGTACCTGCGCAACGTGTATCGGCTCTACGGCGCGGAGGCCGATGTGGGGAATTTCCACGATACCACCGGGCACAATTACCATTTCAATAAGCGCATGGCCAGCTATCGTTTCCTGGCCGCCAAATTCAGAATGGGTCCGGCGCTACCCAATGAAAGCGCATATGCCCCATATCCGGATGAAGCGCTGCGCTGCTTTCCCGCCGATCATCCCCGGCCCGCGTACGCCCTTACCGACAAAGCGAAAATCCTGGCCGGCCTTTTCAGCAAACCGGTCACCGCCGTTGCCGGCAAGCGCACGCCGGTCGCGAACGCCGCCATCCATTTCCCCTTCGCTTCCGCCGAGCCGGCCTTCACGGCGGATGGGAAACAGGCGCCCGCCGGCAACTCCGGCTCCGATCTCGCGCCCATGCAATCTATCCTGCTGACCCGCTGAGGAGTATCCCGATGAAAAAAATCACCCCCTTTCTATGGTTCGACGGCAATGCGGAAGCGGCGATGGAGTTTTACACTTCCATTTTCAAGACCTTCAAGGTCGGCAAGGTAAGGCGCTATCCCAAGGGAACCCCCGGGCCGGCCGGGACGGTCATGTCCGCGGAGTTCTCCCTCTTCGGCCAGGATTTCGTCGCCTTCAACGGCGGTCCCATGTTCAAGTTCACGCCCGCCATCTCCTTCTCCGTGGATTGCGAAACGCAGGCGGAAGTGGATCATTATTGGAAAAAGCTATCCAAAGGCGGTAAGCCCAACCGATGCGGTTGGCTCACGGACCAGTTCGGGCTATCCTGGCAAATCGTACCCTCCGTCCTGGGCAAGCTGATGCAGGATAAGGATCCAATCAAGGCGGGCAATGTGGTGCAGGCCATGATGCAGATGGGCAAACTCGATATCAAGAAACTGGAAAAGGCGTACGCGAAAAAACGCGGCTAAAGTAATTCTTTCCGCGCTTGGAGCGCTTATTTTGCCGAATCTTTGAATCGGGAAGAAATTTCGCGCTATCTGACTCGCAATGGAAGCCCCGGGTCCTAATAATCGTACGATTTGGGATCTGATCGACTTGATTCGGCCTCAAGATTTCACATATTATATATGCTCGGGATAATACCCTGGCTTGGTCGGACACAATATTCACTTATTTGGAGGATTCACATGTTCAACAGGAAACTCGTCGGGTTGGTCGTGGCACAGTCGTTTTTGGTCGGTTCGCTCTGGGCGGCCGCCGATAAGGCCTGTCTGAAAAGCGCCAACGACGCCTACAAGACCGAAGTTGCCGCCTGCAAGGATATGAAAGGCGCCGACAAGAAAGCCTGCAAGAAGACCGCCAAGGAAAACAAAGCCAAGGCCAAGGCTGCTTGCAGCGCTCCGGCAGCCGCCCCCGCGGAAGCCGCTCCCGCCGCTCAATAAGTTCGGATCACATCCGGCCTTTCAGGAAAATCCAGGGTCTCCCTGGATTTTTCTTTTTTCGATCTCCGGTAAGAACGCAAGTTCTTTAATCAAAAGGACTTCGGCGAACTTCCCCCCGCGTTTTTTCCACCAAGTACAGGGTGGTGGGGGCTACTAAAGGGGGGGTCATGTCAAAGTCGGTTCTTTTTACTTCGTGCCTGTTGTTTTTCCTATGCTCTTTCCGTTCTGCGATTGCCCAGACCAACACCAATCCCCTGAACGGAAAAACCATCCATCTTTATAGCCCGTATACGGGCGCGGATCCTTCCTTCGACGTCAATTACAATCCCACAGCCATGACTCCGGAAAGCGGCAAGTGGTACAAATACCTGATCGCGGGAATGGGGCAGTTCGAATCCAATTTCGATTTCCGCGATGCCCCGGGCAATACGGTATGGGGCCGCAATGGCTTCAAGGGAGGGGCGTTCAACCTGGCCGACTTCCAGGGCGCCAATGAAATCTGGATCATCACCGATCCCCATGGCCCCGATTCGGCCGCCCCCGTTATCCTCACCGCTCCGCCCCGCATGGTCCATATCCTGAACCCGTGGCCATTGAACGGACCGCAGATAGTCCTCAATGGAACCGGCGGCACCATGAAAACCACGCCCGACCATTGTAATTGGTATACCCGTTTCATCCTGGTGAACGGCGCTTTGCAGGCGTATTTCCGCAATGCGGCGGACAATACCCAGACCTTCGGCAAGGCCGGCAGGGACGACACCACGCCCATCGATCTGGCGGCCGAGTTCACGAAGAACGGCGGCAGCGAAATCTGGATCGATTCAACCGGACAGATCACCGGGACCTTTCCCGGCAAGGAGGGAACCTGCACCTATCTGATGGCCGGAATCGTTCATGACCTGGCCGAAGCGTATACGGAGTTCTACGGCCCCGCCAGCCCGGGGGCCGGGCTCACCAAGAACATGGTCCTTCCCAATCTGGGACCGGACAAAACCCCTATCTACCGGGAGGAGTATTACCGGCCGGAATTCCAGCATTGGTTCCATTCCGACAGCACCTTGGCCCCGCCGAAAAAGGGCTATGCCACCTGCGTGGATGTGGAGATGGGGAAAAGCGATGACGGCTATTGGGAGTTCGACGCGCTGAATACTCCGGCCAAAGGCTTTTGGCCCATCGATGACGAGAATCGCCTGGACCAGAACCAACCGGGCGGATGCTGGGACGGACCCAACGGTTCCCACGGCAATTCCCCCGGCACCCACAACTTCGGTTTTTGCATGGAATCCCACGCCACCTTCAAGTACCAGAAAGGGCAGGTATTCGAGTTCCGCGGGGACGATGACGTTTGGGTCTACATCGATGGGAAATTGCGCCTGGATTTGGGCGGCAAGCATGTGGCGGAATCGGGCGCCATCAAGTTGGACACGCTGAACCTGACGGCCGGGACCACCTACAATTGGGATTTCTTTTTCTGCGAGCGGAACCATTGCGGGTCCAATCTCCGCATCAAGACTTCCATCTACTTCAACCAGCAAAGGGCTTTGGACGTGCGTCCCCCCAAGACGGGTTCCAACGGCGGCATCGTTTACGAGATCTTCAAGCGCATCGGCGGCACCGGCGCCTGCGGCAGTTCCTACGACTCCGTGGTTGAGGTGGCTCCCACCAAGCTCGACTACACCCTGTATACCGGCGCGGGCGTTCTCCTAGAGGAGTTGCCGGATAACCAGACATCCCATGGCGGCATCGCAATCGCGACTCCGTCCATCTCGGTGGATACCTCCAAGATGACGGGCCTTCCCGCCGGCATCTATCGCGTCGTCTTCCATGAACCCGGCAGTCCGCGCATCAAGCAGGAGATCCAGTTCACTTTGCTGGCCCGGAATACCGTGGAGCTGGCGCCCAAGGTGCTGGACACCTTGATCGGCAGCCTGGTACCGGTGGTAGCCGTGAACGGGAACGGTTCGGGACCGGTGGCGGAAGCGGGAACGTACACCTTGACCATTCCACCAGGATTATTGGTGTACCAGGATAGAGCCAAAAGCAATAAGGTGCTCGCCGGCCAATTGTTGACCACCAAAGCCAACGGCCTGGATACCCTTTGGGTGACGGGGGATCCCGCCGCTATCGATACCAAGACCTATACCCTCAATGTCCAAGGCTCGGGAAAACTGGTCCGCCTCACCTTCACCCTGCCCGCCTTGGCGGTACCCGCCGTTCTCGCCGCCGCCGTCTACGATGATAACGGGGACGGCATCGCCGACCGCATCACCGCCACCTATGACAGCAGTCTGACCGCCAGTCTTCCCAAGCGGATTTCCTACCAGTGGCCCGACGACGGCGTGGCCGTGACGCTGGCCCAGGCCGAGCTCGGCGCCGATTTGGATCCCGCTTCCGCGGGCAAGACTTTGGCCCTGTCCGGCCTCAAGTTAACGGCGGTTCCCCGCACTTCCGGTTCCGGAACCTTCCGCTCTACCTATCCCGGGCGCGGCCAAGACACCGTCCAGGCGGTGCCCATCCAAGACCGTATCGCTCCCATCGTTACCCGGGCGGAAATGCGCTCAGGTATCTCCGGTGATACCCTTCGCCTCACCTTAAGCGAGGCGGTGGTTCCGGGCGCTATCCAGAAGCCCTTGGCGGATCTGTTCCAATTCAAAACCGCCCTGGACGGCGCCCCCTTGGCCATGGCTCCCCAGGCACTGGGTTGGGAATCAGGAAATACCGTGGCAGTACTCACGTACGCGTCAGGGCAGGCTCCCGCCCCGGTCCCGGGAAACCTGGTGCGTTTGGGGGGGGGCGCCGGCGCCCTGGCCGATGCGGCCGGAAACGTGCCGGGTCCGCAATCCCTTTTCCGCTTGATCACGGGAACCTTGCGATCCGAACTCGCCACGGTCACCTACAACAAGGTCACCTGGTCGGAACCGTTGCGCAACGATCCCGCCATCGCGCCCATGCGGGCCGAACCGGGCGAGACCATCGAGAAGGTGATTGAAAGGACCGGGCGCATCGGGCACCTTATCAAAACCGATCTGGCCGACTACGCGGGCAAGGACGATTTCAATAAGGTGGCGCCCTCGGATATCCGCATCGTATACGAGGTGGCCTATTTCACCAACCATGGGATTCCGGTGAATGGCGCCAAGGGAGAGGTAGCCTGCCAGGACGCCATTTTCGCCGGGGATTGCACCAAGCAGCACGGCCATGTCTTTCTGGCGTGGAACCTCACGGCCCGCGACGGCGCCCGCGCTGCCACCGGCGCCTACGTGGTGCAAATCACCTACCAGGTTTTGGTGGGCGGGGTGAAGGTGGCGGAGAACAACCGCAAGGAAATCTGGGGCCTGCTCCGTACCAACTGAAGCGGCTATCCGGGGGATTCATGACATTCGATCGTCCTTTCGCGCTATTGCTTTCCCTGGCCGGCCTGGCTTTGGGCCAACAGGGCCCCAGCCCCTTGGCCGGCAAGACCGTCCACGTCTATAACCCCGTTCCCGGAGACGTGGTCTACACCGAGCTGAGCGGCACCGGGTATGCGATGACTCCGGAAACCGGCAATTGGGTCAGTTATACCATGGCGGACAAAGTGCTCCAGCCGTGGATGAAGGAATTCAGCATCCGCAACGACTATGGCCAGGGTAGCTGGCGGTTGAGCCGCACCGGCATCGGCGGCACCGGCAACTTCACCGCCGATGATTTCCAGGGCGGCACGGATCTGTGGATCATGGTCGATCCATCCGGCGCCAAAACCGCGGCCCCGGTCTTGTTGCTCCAGCCTCCCAAGATCATTTATGTATTGAACCCTTGGCCCACCACCGCTCCCAAGCTGGTCTTCGCGGGCGGAAGCAAGAATATGCTCACCGTGGACGATCGCTGCGGCTGGTTCACGGCCTTCCTTCTGAGGCCGGCGGAAAACCAATTCTATTTCGCGGAAATCTCCAATGCGGAAACCTACGGCAAGGGCGGATACGGGGCCACGGACGCTTTCGATCTGGCTTCCGAGTTCGCCGCCAAGGGCAATTCGCTATGGTTGGACAAGGACGTGAACGCCTGGTCCAAGGATTGGCCGGGAAAGATAGGCCAATGCCAATACCAGATGGCCGCCACGGTGCGGGATTTCTCCATCAACCATCCGGATTTCGATCCTTCCGTAACGGGCGATCAGAGCGTCAAGGGCATGGTGGCGGCCGCCTTGGGCGCGGATCGGAAAATGGTGGCATCCGGCAAGACGTCTCCCATCTTCACCCGCTTCGATACCTGGTTCAAGACCGATCCCGCCGCTGCTGATCCGGCCCTGCGGAGCTACGAGACCTGCGTGGACATCCCCATGGGGAAAACCGGCGACGGCCTGTGGGAATACGATTCCTACAATACCCCGGAACACGGATATTGGCCCATCGACGATTTCAACAAGTTCAACGAGAACGCGCTCCCTTCCTGCTACAAGAATTTCACCACCGGCAATTACGTCATGAACCAACCGGCCCATAACATGAACTTCTGCATGGAGTCCCACGCCAAGTTCATCTATACCAAGGGCCAGACCTTCACCTTCCGCGGCGACGATGACGTCTGGGTCTTCATCAACGGCAAGCTCGTCATCGACCTGGGCGGCATCCACGAGGCCAAATCCGACAGCGTCAAACTGGACACCTTGGGCCTTGCCGACGGTAAGGAGTACAATTGGGATTTCTTCTATTGCGAACGCGAGCATTGCAGCTCTTCCCTGCGCATCAAGACTTCCATCTACTTCAAGCAGCAGCGGGCGCTGGATCATAGGGATACGGTGCTGGCGGACGGAACGCGCGGCTACCGCATCATCAAGCTTGCCGGCGGCAGCGGCGCCTGCGGCAGCGCCACGGATACCCTCAGGGAAGTGGCGCCCGGCCCGCTCGTATATACTTTGTTCACGGCTTCCGGCGTGAAGGTGCAGGACTTGTCGGAAGGCGTATCCCTGGGCGGCATCAAGATCCAGTCCCCGCTGGTGAACGTGGATACGTCCAAGATCACGGACCTCCCCGCGGGCACCTACCGCATCGTCTATTATGAGCAATCCAATTCCCGCCTTCAGGACGAAGTGCGGTTCATCATTTCCGCGCGGAACCGGGTGGAGTTCGAGCCGCCTTATGCCGTGGATGCCCCGATGGGATCCCTGGTCCCGGTGGTGGCCGCCAATCGCTTGAAGGACGCGCCGCCGGCGGGCGTGGGCAAATACACCCTCATCATTCCGCCCGGACTGGAGGTTTACCAGGACAAGGAAAAGACCCGGCGCATTGCGCAAGGGGATCCTCTTTCCACGGACGCCAACGGGCTGGACAGCCTCTGGGTCACCGGAAATCCGGACGCCCTCACCGATGCCAGCTATACCTTGTCCATCCCCCTTTCGGATAAATCCGTGAAGCTCACCTTTAAGCTGCCGCCTCTGGATCTGCCGCGCGTGGTTTCCGCCGCGGCCTATGACGACGATGGGGACGGCAAGGTCGATCGCGTCGCGGCCGTTTACGATCGGGATATCACCGCGCTCCCGCCCAAGCAAATCGGCCATGCCTGGACGGTGGGATCGGTGGCCGTGCCCATATCCGAAGTCACCGGGCTCATCACCGGCGCCGCCTTGACCGTTAAGCTTAAACCCGCCACGGAGACGCCCATCGCCACCTCCGGGACGGGAGTATTCCAGTCCACCTACCAGGCGCGCGGAAAGGATTCCACCCAAGCCATCGCCATCCAGGACAAGGTGGCGCCGGTGATCGTGAAAGCGGAAATGATCCCGGGCGCCGGGTTCGACACCTTGCGCTTTACCTTCAGTGAGCCCATTTCGGTTGGCGCCATCACCGCCGCGTCCAAGGACCTGTTCCGCTACCACCTGAGCCAAAACGGGACGGACTTGGTTTTCGAGCCCGCCGGCATGGCCTGGAACGCGAACCGGGACGGGGCCGATCAGCTTTTCCCCGCGGGATCCTCCCCCGCGCCGCGGCCGGGAAACCTGGTGCGCATCCTGGACGGAGCGGGCGGCATCGCCGATGCGGCCGGCAACGCGCCCGGCGCCAATTCCCGCTTCCGGATCATCACCGGTCAGAGCCGATCGGAAATCAAAACCGTCACCTTCCTGAAAATCGATCCCGCCGCCATTACCGATCCGGGCAACATGCTGGCCGCCAGCCTGGAGCCTCCCGATGCCAAGGTGGAAGCGGTGGTGCAGCGGACGGGCCGGCTGGGCCATTTCATCAAAGTGGATCTGGGCGACTATGCGCAGGCGGACGATTTCAACAAGGTGAATCCGGCCGATGTCTCCATGGAATACCATGTCGCCTACTTCACCAACCACGGCGTTCCCGTGGCCTCCAAGGACGCGACCGTGACCTGCATCGACGCCCTCTACCAAGGCGATTGTCGCGAGCATCGCGGCTTCCTTTTCATCGGCTGGAACTTCACCGCCCAGGACGGCCAGAAGGCGGCCACCGGGGCCTATGTGGCGCGGGTGCGTTACCAGGTGAAGGTGGCGGGGGTAACAAAGGAATCCGGGGCCTTGGATCAGGTGTGGGGATTGTTGCGGTCGCGATAGGTTTCCCAAGGCAACCTGAAAGCCGGGCTTAATGTCCGGTCGATTGCTTAAGTCTTCCGCATGGAGGGCGGGGCGAGGATCCCCGAAACCCAATATTCCCTAACAAGGGCCAACCTCTGCTTCCAAGCCTCTTTTTCCGAAATGAAAGCTCCCGAAATCGAGCCTAATCGCCCTCTACCGTGAACCCTGCCCCCTGAACCCCCACGGTACCTTTTAACCACTAACTACGCACAATGCATAGAAATACCAAGACCCTGCTTGCCTTCCTGGCCGCTTTTTTCCTGGCGCTCTCCACCCCCTTCGCGCAGCCGCCCACGGACAATCTCAACGGGAAAACCATCCACCTCTACGTCGAGTCGGATAACTTCGATACCTTCTATTTCCAGAACGGCGATCTCCCTTTCACTAAAGTTTCCAAATACAATTACTCCATTACTCTGAGCGGGCGCGATATCTATCAGCAGGATTTCTTTTTCACCAGCAATGGTACCGCTCCCGCCGGCGAACATTAC
This sequence comes from Fibrobacteria bacterium, assembly GCA_025360005.1. Lineage (GTDB taxonomy): Bacteria > Fibrobacterota > Fibrobacteria > UBA11236 > UBA11236 > Chersky-265. The sequence goes on along the minus strand of JANYDA010000058.1, from coordinate 73,458 downwards.
AAATGGAAGTTCGGTACCACGGGCCTCAACGCTTCCAACGAAGGACGCTATAAGGTTTCCGATTTCCAGGGCCATTCGGAAATCTGGATCGTGGTCGATCCCGCCGGTCCCGTTACCGCGCCGCCCGTGCTCCTGTTCGCCGCGCCGCGCACGGTCAACATCCTGAATCCGTGGTCCACTACGGCGCCCAAGATCATTGCGGGCGGTAAGACCCGGGCCATGACCACTACGCCGGATCGCTGCGGCTGGTTTTCATCTTTGCTCCTGGATAACACCATGACCAAGCTGCATTTCGCCGAAGTGAGCGATGCGGATACCTACGGCAAGGGCGGCTTCAGCAGCCCGGTGGATTACGACCTGACCCCGGAATTCGCCAAGGGTCCTTCCATCTGGCTCAACACCCAAACGAACAGTTGGACCAATGCCTGGCCCAATCTGGACGGCGATTGCCAATACCTGATGGCGGCCACGGTGCGCGACTTCAGCAAGGACCACACTGATTTTGAATTCCCGGGCCTGACCGGGGATTTTCTGCTCAAGGGCATGGTGCAGACGGCACTCGGTCCCAACCGCAAGCCGGTGCGCTCGGCCAAGGCCACTACGCCGCCGGTCACGTTCGACAGTTTCGACTCTTGGTGGAAAACGGACTCCACCAACGCGGATCCCAAGCAACGCGGTTATGAAAGCTGCGTGGATATCCCCATGAGCAAAAGCAGCGACGGTCTGTGGGAGTACGACAGCTACCGCGACAGCCCGACCGATCACAGCTTCTTTCCCGTGGAAGGCGCCAACAACCATTTCCCCGCCGAAACCATGGCCTCCTGCTATGTCAAGCCTCCGCCCGATACCACGGTTTGGGTCACGGGCGGTCCGCAGCGCAACGGAAATTTTTGCATGGAGTCGCATGCCTCCTTCATCTACCAGAAAGGCCAGCACTTCGCCTTCCGCGGCGATGACGATGTATGGGTGTTCATCAATGATCAATTGGTGGTGGATCTGGGCGGCGTGCATACGCCAAAATCGGATTCGGTGGATCTGGACAAGCTCAACCTCACCGCGGGCAAGGAATACAAGTGGGATTTCTTCTATTGCGATCGGCAACCCTGCGGATCCTCCCTGCGCGTCAAGACATCTATCTACTTCCGCCAGCAACGTTCGCTGTATAAGGAGGAAATTCCTTCCACCGTTCCCGGGCAGGTAGGATTCAAGATCCTCAAGCTCGAAGGCGGCAAGGGATCCTGCGGTTCCGTGGATACCGTCACCAAGCCGGTGGAGCCCGCCAGCCTCACCTACCAATTGCTGGACGCGACCGGCAAGCTGATCGAGACTCTCAACGAGGGCGTCAACAACACCGCCATCACCATCAGCCGCGGTCCCACCATAGTGACCGTGGACCCGGACAAGGTGACGGGCCTGCCCGCCGGGCCATACCGCATCGTGATATTCGAGCCCGCCAACGAGAAGGTTCGCGTGGAGATCCCCTTCACGGTGCCCGCCCGCAACCTGGTCGAGTTCGAGCCGCCTTATGCCGTCACGCAACCCATGGGAACCTTGGTACGGGTGATAGCCGCCAACCGGGAAAAGGATACCTTGGTGGCCGCGGCGGAAAAGTACGCACCCACCATCCCGGCCGGCCTGGAAGTCTACCAGGATGAGGCCAAGACCAAGCCGGTGGCCACAGGGGCTTCCCTGACTACGGATGCTACCGGTTACGATACCTTGTGGGTTACCGGTACCTCGGCTGCTACTACCGATCAGACTTATATCCTTTCCATACCGGGATCGACCAAATCGGTATCCCTCACCTTCCTGGTACCCAAGAACCGGGTGGAGTTCGATGCTCCTTATTTCCGCGACACCTTGGTGGGAAACCTGGTCACCGTTAACGTCGCCAATCGCGAAAACGGCGCCGTAGTGGCCAAGGCGCAGACTTATACCTTGACCGTGCCGCCTGGGCTCTACGTTTACACGGACGCGGCCAAGGCCACGCCGCCGCTCAAGACGGGCGATCCCCTGGCCACGGACGCGGCGGGCCTGGGCGTCTTGTACGCCACCGCCGATTCCACCAATCCGGTGGACCAGACCTTTACCCTGGAAATCGCCGGGTCGGTGAAGAAGATGACCCTGATTTTCCGCATGCCGCCGCTGGATCTGCCCAAGGCCTTGTCCGCGGGCATCTACGACGATGACGGGGACGGCGTGGGCGATCGCATCTCCGTGGCCTATGATCGCGATATCTCCGCCTCGGCGCCCAGGCAGATAGCCTACAAGTGGCCGGCTTCCGGCGCTTCCGTAGCCGGGCCCGCGGGCGCGGACGTGGCCAAGCTCGTCGACACCAAGAACCTGGTCTATAAAGGCAAGTTCTCCGCGGACGTGTTGACCTCCGGCGACGGCGTGTTTCAATCCACCTATACGGCGCGCGGGCGGGATTCCACCCAGAACCTGGCAATGGCCGATCGCATCGGGCCCATCATCAAGTCGGCGGAAATGGCCCTGGGGCAAACCCAGGACACCTTGCGGATCGTTTTCAGCGAGCCCGTGGCCGTCGCCGCCATCACGGTGGCGCCCGTGGATCTGTTCGGCTATAAGCGCATGAAGGATGCCCTTGTGGAACAGGTGGAACCGGCGAACGTGATCTGGAATGCGGATAAGACCTCCGTCTCCCTGGTCTTTGCCGGCGCCTCCGCCACCGCGCCCCGGGCCGGCAACCTGGTCCGCATCAACGACGGCGCCGGGCGCATCGCGGACGCGCAGGGAAACCCGGCGGGGCCCGCTTCGCGCTTCCGGCTCATCGGGGGCGGAAAGCGATCGGAAATCGCGACGATCACCTACAGGGAAATCGAACCCGGCGCGGACCTGCTCCAGGAGCAAGGCGTGACCCCCAGCCTGCAGCCCAGCAATGCCGTGATCCTGGAAATCGAGAACCGCACCGGCCGGATGGGCCATCTCATCAAGACCGACTTGGGCACGTATGCGGTGAAAGATGATTTCTCCAACGTGGAGCCGGGCGACGTGAGCCTGGAATACCATGCCTCCTATTTCACCAACCTGGGCGTGCCCGTGAACGAAGCGCAGGGCACCATCGCCTGCACGGACGTTTTATACAACCATGATTGCCTTACCAACCGCGGCTACTTGTTCATAGGCTGGAACTATACTTCCAAGAACGGCGCCAAGGCCGCCACCGGGGCCTACGTGGCCCGGCTCCGCTATACCGTGAAGGTGGCGGGCAAGGTAGTGGAATCCAACGGACTGGATCAAATCTGGGGCATCCTCCGCAAACGGTAAACCCCGTCCCTCAAATACCTGCAACGCGCCGAATCGGAATGCATCCGCGTCCCTTCGGCGATACAATTATGCCTGGGCGTTCCCGGAGGCTCGCATGCGCTTGACAATCGGATCGAAAATCGCACTCCCATTCGCCGCCGCGTTGGCTTGCGCCGTAGGCTCGCGCGCGGAAATCGCCGTCGATTTCCGGATCGATCTGGGCAGGGAAACCCATCCCATCAGCCCGCTCATCTTCGGATCCAATTCCGATGATCTCAAGGCCGCGGACGGCGTGACCTTCCGCCGTTCCGGCGGCAACCGGCTGACCGGGTACAATTGGGAGAACAACGCTTCCCATGCCGGCACGGATTGGCAGAACTCCAGCGACGGCTTCATGGGAGCGACGGATGCGCCCGGTAAGGCCATGACCGATTTCCAGGACAATGCCCTGGCGGGAGGCGCCGCGTCGGTCATCACCTTGCCCGCGGCGGGCTATGTGGCCAAGGATAAGAAAGGCGTCGTGGCCGCCGGCGAAACGGCTCCCTCGGTGCGCTGGGCCAAGGTGGTTTTCCAGAAGGGCCAACCTTTCACCCAGAGCCCGGACCCGGCGGACGGCGAAGTATATACGGACGAGTTCGCGGATTTCATGGTGCGGAAGTACGGCAATTCCGCTTCCGAGCGGGGCGTGCGCAATTACGAGGTGGACAATGAACCGGGCCTGTGGCCTTCGACGCATCCGCGCCTCCACCCGGCGAAGACCACCGCTTTGGAACTGGTGGAGAAGACCCGGGATCTTTCCCTGGCCGTCAAGGCCGTGGATCCGGGCGTGCGGATTTTCGGCGGCGTGTTTTACGGCTACGGGGATTATGCGAACCTGCAAGGCGCGCCGGATTGGAATGGCGTCAACCCGGGAAACAAGTACGGGTGGTACATCGATTACTTCCTGGACGCGATGAAGCAGGCTTCGGACAAGGCGGGCAAGCGCCTGATGGACGTGCTGGACATCCACTGGTACCCGGAGGCCACCGGCGACCATCGCATCAACGATGCCGCCGCCACCACCGATAAGGATAGGGACGCGCGCCTGCAAGCGCCCCGTTCCCTGTGGGACACCGCTTATGCCGAAAACAGCTGGATCAGCAGGTCGGCCACTCCCAAGCAACCGGTGGATTGGAAAAATCCCGTCCCCGGCCCCATCAACCTGTTGCCGCGCATCTTCGCCTCTATCGCCAAATACAACCCCGGCACCAGGCTGGCGATCACGGAATACAATTACGGGGCCGGGGATAAGATCTCCGGGGGCCTGGCCGAAGCGGATTTCCTGGGCGTGCTGGCCAAGCTGGACGTGTTCGCGGCGAACTTCTGGCAATTGAACGAGAAGCCCGCCTACGTGGCGGCGGCCATCCGCCTGTTCCGCAACTACGACGGCAAGCAAGGGCAGTTCGGCCCCATGTCCGCCTCGGCCTTGGCCTCCGACGATAATAACGCTTCCGTGTTCGCCTCCTATCTCCCGGCCGGGGACGAGGTGCATATCATCGCCATCAACAAGAACGCCGCGGAAACCGTGCGCGGCGCCTTCACGGTAACCTCCCCGGTACCCCTGGCCCAAGGCCGGGTGTTCGGCTTCGACGGGTCCGGAACCGCAATCACAGAAAAGGCCGCCCTGGGATCCATTACCGGGAATACGTTCACCTACGTGTTACCGCCGCTCTCCGCGAACCACTTCGTGATCAAAACCACGGGCACCTTGCCCGCGGCCATCCGGCCAATCGCGGCGGGATGGCGCGCGGGCGCAAAACCCGGCGCAAACGGGCCCGCCTACCTGCCCGACGGGCGCTTATTCCTCCGGCGAGGGGCCGACAAGACCGTTTCCAAAGCCCTGACGCTGTTCCGGAAAGAATAAACCTCCCCGGTCTTGCAGGCATCGGGCTCCGGCCCGTAAACTGCCTGCATGCGCCGGTCCCACGCTTCCCTTCCGTTATCCCTGGGCGCATTCCTCATCACCGTTTCCGCTTCCGCGCGTTCCGGTAACGCCGCAGTTACTGCGGATTCGACCGCTTATTCCGCGGCGCCTTCCGCCCCAGCCTCCGTGGACGGCCGCTTCGGGTTGGTAGGCACCGGCGGCGCCGCCTTTGCCGCCAAATTCGGATTCCGCTACTATACCTTGGAAGGAAATTACGCCCCCGACAAGGGAACCCTTTTCTCTTCCGTGGATCCGGCCAACGATCCCGCTCCCGGATTCAGCGTGGTACGGGAAGTGGCCAAGCTTAACGTGCGCACGGACGGACTGGGACAGAGCAACGCCCAGTTCCAGGCCAAGTTCAACCAGTACGGCAAGGATCTGGCCGCCTGGTATTTGACGCCCTCCTGGGCGCGCGGGGCCAAGCCCGCATTCGTCTGGTACCGCCCGGACGCGGAAGCGCTGGCGGAAGCGGAGAGTCTGCAAATCTCCGAGACCATCAAACGCGAGAAGTCGCGGGCCCCGGCCATCCCCGGAACCGTATGGGAAATCGGCAACGAGCCCAACCTCTTCCCGGCCATCACGCCTTCCGAGTATGCGGCGATCTTCGCCGCCTACCGCCGCATCATCAAGGCCCAGGATCCCGGCGCGGTGGTAGCGATGGGTTCCCTGTTCCTGCCCGAGCCCGCGGAGGATATCAAGGCCAGGCTCGGCGACGAGTTGGCGGCCCGTATGCGCGCGGAGCTGGAGACGGCGGGATATTACAACACCCTGAACAATCTGGGCCTGTTCAATCCGCTGGTGAACGACATGAAATCCACCCTGCTGGCGCGTATGCTGGCGCTGCCGGCGCGGGAGTACTTGCGCCAGGTGCTGGCCGCCGTTTCCGCCCGGCCGGACATCGTCTCCCTGCATGCCTATCCTTTCGACGATCGCCCGCCGTTCCTGGATTCGGCCGCCATGCGGCATATCCTGGATACCACCCTGGCGGGCATCAAAGCCATGCTGGTTTCGCAAGGGGCGGTGACGGCGGTCTCGGCGGACCAGGCTGTTCCTTTGTGGATCACCGAGTTCGGCAATATCGAACAGGATCTTTCCGCGCAAGCCGTGGCCGATCGCTCCCGCCGCCTGATAGACGCCTTCCGGGCGGACAGCGCTATCGCCAGGTGGTTCCATTACAAGTCAACGGGCAACGATGAGCAGTTCGCCTTCTTCGCTTCCGGCGCGCCTCCTTTGACCCGTTTGTCGCTCGACGCCGCGTTCGCGCCCGGGGACGGAGGCTTTTCCTGCGCCCGCCTGAACGCGGTGGGGCTGATGTACTGGCGGGAGAGCCATGCGGACGCCGAGTGCCGCGACCCCATTCTGCACCCGGCCATCCTGAACCCGGAGGCATCGGCGCAAAGCCACCCGCGGCGCGTCCAAGGGTTCCTTTTCCAACGGGATTTTCCGGTCGATCTGCGCGGCCGGATGCTGAAACTCCAATAGCCGCCGGGGCGGGCCCGACCGCGCGCTTCCCTGCAGGAATTCGCGCCGGCCCACAGTACCGTTAAAAATACGGTATCGTTCAAAGTACGGTATTCCAGAGGTTACTGAGGCGCGGCGCCGGGATGCAGCCAACAGGCCACCTTGCGCCCCCCGTCCCGGGTTTCCTCCAAAGGCGGATATTCCCGCCGGCATTTCTCCATCACATGCGGGCAGCGGGTATGGAAGTGGCAGCCCGCAGGCGGGTTGGCGGGACTGGGCACGTCTCCCTGCAATACGATACGCTCGCTGTTTTTTCCGCCCGCGCCCGCTAAGACGTCCGGTATGGAAGAGAAAAGGGCCTGGGTATAAGGATGCAGGGGGGAGGCGAAGAGGGCATCCCTGTCCGCCAGTTCCACGATACGGCCCAGGTACATCACCGCTACGCGATCGGAAATCATGCGGATAACCCCCAGATCGTGCGAGATGAAGAGGTAGGTGAGGCCCATGCGTTTTTTCAGGTCCGCCAGCAGAGCCAGGATCTGCGCCTGGATGGATACGTCCAGGGAAGAGACGGCCTCGTCCGCGACCACTAATTCCGGTTCCGTGATCAGCGCGCGCGCGATGGCGATGCGCTGGCGTTGCCCGCCGGAGAATTCGTGCGGATAGCGCCCGGCATGTTCCCGGTCCAGACCCACCGCGGCCAACATCTCCGCGGCCCGTTGGGCTTCCCGGCCCTTATGCAAGCCATGGATGCGCAACGGCTCTTCCAGGATGCTCCCGACTATCATGCGCGGATTGAGGGAGCTGTAGGGATCCTGGAAAATGATCTGGGCGCGGCGGCGGAAGGCGCGCAAGGCATGGCCGCGCAGGCCGGCGAGATCGCGGCCTTCCCAGGCCACGCTGCCGCCGGTGGGATTAAGCAGGCGCAGGAGCGTGCGTCCCGCCGTGCTCTTGCCGCAACCGCTCTCGCCCACCAAACCCACGGTCTCCCCCTTGACGATATCAATGGTGAAGCCGTCCAGGGCTTTCACCGGCCCGGTCACGCGCTGCAACAACCCGGTCCGGATGGGGAACCAGGTCCGCAGGTTTTCGGCGCTCAGTAACGTGGAAGTTACTGGAGAGCCCGGCGCCGGCGCGACCGGAAGCCCCGTGGCCGGCCCGGCCAAAGGGCGCTTCGCCAACGAAGGCACCGCCTCCAACAAGGCCCGCGTATAGGGGTGCCGGGGATGCGCGAACAGCTCCCTTACCGTACCGGTCTCCACTATCCTGCCCGCCTGCATCACGGCCACGCGATCGGCGGTTTCCGCCACCACGCCCAGATCATGCGTGATGAGCAGGATGCCCATGCCGCGCGCCTTCTGTTCGCGCAGGAGCAGTTGCAGGATCTGCGCCTGCACGGTCACGTCCAGGGCCGTGGTGGGTTCGTCCGCGATGAGGAGACCGGGCCCGCAGGCCAGGGCCATGGCGATGACCACGCGCTGGCGCATGCCTCCGGACATTTGATGCGGGTATTGATCGAGGCGGCGTTCCGGATCGGGGATGCCCACTTCCTTGAAAAGGGCCAGGGCCTTGGCGCGGGCCTCGGCCCGGCCCATGCTTTGGTGCAGGCGCAGGCCTTCCGCCACCTGATCGCCGCAAGCCATCACGGGATTGAGGGCGTTCATGGGATCCTGGAACACCAGGGCGATTTTCCGGCCGCGGATGGCCAGCCATTCCCGTTCCGGGAGGGCGGCCAGATCGACCGGCGCGGAGTTCCCGCTGTGGAAAAGGATTTGCCCGTGGGCATGAAAGCCCGTCCCGGGGATCAATCCCAACACGGACAGGGAGGTGACGCTTTTGCCGCTGCCGGATTCGCCCACCAGCGCCAGCACTTCCCCGCGATCCACGCTGAAGCTGATGCCGTCCACGGCGCGCAGGATGCCGTCTGCGGTGCGGGCCGGAACGAAAGCGGAACCGTTGCCGGGGCCGGAAGCCGGCAGGCCCGTTCCCGTATCGGCGGGCACCCGGAAATGGGTTTTGAGATCGCGGACTTCTAGGAGAGACATTGTTCCACAATGTACTGATCTTTTTGCGATAATGGAGGCGGGTCGGGGACGTTCTCTCAGGGTAAACGGATTCGACCGGTAAAGGGCCATAATCCCATTGTAGGCGGGGATTCCGGACGGTAAGTTTGCAGGGGGCAAGGGGCAACGTGGTAAACATCTTTGAATACATAGACTATCGGAAATACCTCCACGATGCTTACGTGGAAAGGCGGGCGGAGAGTTCCAAGTTTTCCTACCGCTATATCGCGGGCAAGGTCGGCTTCGCCTCGCCGGGTTTTTTCGCAAACGTGCTCTCCGGCAAAAAGGATATTTCCCTCAAGCTGGTGCTCAAGTTCGCGGAACTGTTCCGGCTCAACCGCAAGGAGAAGGAATACTTCGAAGCCTTGGTGCTCTTCACCAAAGCCACGGGCACTTCAGAAAAGAAGGAATACCTGGATCGCCTTCTCGCCATGCGCGGCTCCCGCGTGAAGAAGGTGGATGCGCATCAATGGGAATATTTCGAGAAGTGGCACCATACCGCCGTGCGGGAATTGATAGCCTTGCGCCCCTTCCGCGGAGATTTCCGCGCCCTGGCCGCCATGGTCAATCCGCCCATCACCGTCCAAGAGGCCCGCAAGTCCATCGAGCTTCTGGAGCGACTGGGGCTTATCCGTAAAGGCATGGACGGCGCCTATGAGCGCACGGACGCCACCATTTCCGCAGGGGATGCCGTAAGCCAGGCGCTCATCAGCGCCTATCAGGTGCAAGCCATGGATTTGGCGAAATACGCCATCGACAATCTGCCCAGCGGCACCCGCAACTTTTCCACGTTGACAGTAAGCGTTTCCGCGCCTACTTATGAAGCTATGTTGGAAGAATTGCGGGGATTCCGCCGCCGTCTGTTGGAGATGGCCGAGAACTCCGACGATGTAGATCGCGTGTACCAGATGAACTTCCACGTGTTTCCCGTGACCTGTCTGCCGGCTCCTTCCGCGCTTGCGCCGCGCACGGCCTTGCGTACGCTGCCGCCCGGGGGAAAGCAGCCGTGAAGCCGCCCAAGCGGCCCGCATCGTACGTGCAATCCCGCCGCGCCATGCGGGTTCTTTTCCGCGGCCTCCGGGCTTGCCGGTTTCCCATTTTGCCCTTCTCCATCTGCCTGGCCGCGTTAATTCTGAACGGCTGTCTATTCGGTCCCGTAGCGGGGAAAGGCGGCGGTACGGAGACGGAATCCAAGGTTGCCGGCCGCGCCGTGAACGATGACGGCAGTCCCGCCATCTTCGCCAGCGTGAGATTGCGCCCCTCCGATTACCTGGAAGACCTGGTCTCCACCGAGGAAATCAGCGCGCGCCGCAAGGACACGGTAACCGACGGTCGCGGCAATTTCTCCATCAAGGGTTTGCCCGCGGGCGATTACCGCGTGGAGATTGCGGGTTCGGAAGCGCGCGGCTACATTCATGACTTCACCATCCACGATAGTGAGTTGGTCCAACTGGGCGCGGATACGGTCAAACCGCGCGGCAGCATCATGGGCACCTTCGCGCCGGACAGCGAAGCGCAATTGACCCGCTTTGTGCAGGTGTTCGGCATGGAGAGATTGATCACGGCCGATCATGCCGGCGGCTTTGTGGTGTATAATCTGCCGGAAGGCGTCTATTCCATCCGTTGCAGCAGCCTGCAGCCGTTCCGCCGCGATGCGGCCCGGCATGGAATCGTGGTGCATTCCGGACAGCAAACCACAATCTCGGCCGTGCAATTGGAAAAGGAGGCCAAGCTCACCTTCAGCGTGGATGCCGTGGGCCTGAGGATTGGCGGCATCGACGGCACCAACCCCTTCATCCTGGACAATGAGCGTTGGGACAATGGCGTGGAGAACGAATACATCTGGACCAAGGCCAGCCTGGGCCTTCTGGATCTGCGCGGCAATATCGTGACCAATGATCATCGTTCCGCCCTGCCCAGCATTCCCGCTCACTTGGCCTTCGGTAGGGAAGAGCTGCGCCTGGCGCAGCTTTCCGGAATCCGGAATATTCCGGACCTGGTTCCGGGAGCGGTCGCGCGCCTGGTCCTGCCGGCTTCCGGCCGCATCGAAGACATCCAACCCGCGCCTAGCGCCGGCAGCGATTTGATCGTAGCCGAAGCCCGTAAGGCGACTCCGGAAAAACCCCTGGTAGTGGTGGCGGGCGGTCCTCTGACCACGGTAGCGCAGGCCTATCTCACCGATCCTTCCATCGCGTCCCGCATGGTGGTGGCCGGCGTGTACACTTATTCCATCCAGTCCGCGGATACCGTGGCCAATTACCTGGTGGCGAAAAAGTGCCGCTTTCTGCAATGGGGCCGCAATTATGTTTGGGGAGGAAGATCCGATACCACCCGCAGCAAGGACATTCCCTTGACGCGCATGGGCGAGAAGGTGAGGACCTATCTGAGCGTCAACCTCGGGAAGCTGCCGTTCGGGGATTTGGCCCCGGCCGCTTTCATGGCCAATCGCGGCCTCTGGAAAACGGCGCAGATGGTCAAGGTCTCTTCGACGCTGGAGGTGCAGCCCGCCTCCGATATCACTTTCGATTTCCTGGACATTCCGGAAGCCGCCAACGATTGGCCTGCCTACACGGATGAGTTCTTTTCCACCTTGGCCAATCCGGATGCTTATGCGCCCAAGTCCGTCCCGGGAAGCATCCCCGCGGAAGGATATCTTTCCCGCGCCGGCGTTACCGCCATCGCATTCGATTCCACCCTCGCTTCCGGCGGCGTGACTTATGCTCCGGGCGCTTATACGGAATACCGCCTGGCCACGGCCGCCGCGGGGAAGTTCTCCGTGACCTTGCATTACCGCGCAAGCCAGGGAGCCCACCTGTCCCTGGGTTCGCCCGGCCATGCTCCGCTTTCCGAAGGCGATTTGCCGGCCACGCTGCGCTGGTCCGATGCGGTCCTGGATTCCGTTCCGTTGGATACCGGCATCACCATTTTGCGGGTTACCGCTACGGGAGGAAGGATCGATTTGACGGGACTGGATTTGAAGTAGCCGATCCAAACGAATGCCGGAGGCATGCGCCTCCGCTTCCGCACACAGGTTTTGTTCAGGGCTTGGGCCGGGCCTGTTTGGCGAGCAGTGCCGCCAGGTTTTCCTTGGCCGATGCGTTCCCGCTGTCCGCCGCCAAGGCTTGCCGATAATATTCCAAGGCGGCTACGGCATCCCCGCCCACGTCCCGGATCATCCCCAGGTAATTCAACGCTCCGGAATGGCCAGGGGAAAGTTGCAAGGTTTTCCGGACGTAGGGCTCAGCGTCCTGCAGCTTGTTTTGCCGGAGCAAGGCGGTGGCCATGCCGAAATTCAGATCGGGATTATCCGCATCCAGCGCCAAAGCGCTCAGGAAACGTTCCGCCGCGAGCGAGGGTTGCCCCGAGTTGAGATAGAGATTGGCGAGATTCCTGAGTCCATCCAGGTTGTCGGGCTCCAGATCCACCGATTGCCGGTATTCCTCGATCGCTTCCGGAAGGTTACCCTGTTTGTAAAGTATGTCTCCCAGGAACAGATGGCCCGTAGCGAAATCCGGACGCGCCGCCACGGCCCTTCGATAATGGCTTTCGGCCGTGGCGAAATCCCCCTGTCCTTTGAAATAAGTCCCGCTCAGGAAATCGGCTTTCCAGTTTCCGGGAATGGCTTCCGCCAGGTTCACCATCTGGGAAGGGAAATCCGGCAAGCTGCCGCGATGTTGGTTGATTCCCATATACACAGCGGGAATGATGAACAACAGCCAAAGATAGACGGGCCGCAACCCCCTCCGCATCGGCTTGGCCGCGGGGAGATCGGTTTCCCCTTCCGGTACGCCCAGGTCGCGCCGGATGCCCGCCTCCCGCACTCTCCAGATGAATCCGTCATAGTAGAAGTGGAGCAGCGCCGAAGCCAGGGAAATGCGGACCAACCATTGCGCAAGGCCGGAGCCGGCTACCACGTCCTCCGGAAGCTGCACGCTGGCGAAGGACGTAGCGATGCCCAGATATCCATACGCCACGATGAGCCCGGCGTACAAACCCAGGCGGCCCCACCCGGACCGGAACAGGAACTTCTCCGCGGCCCCGGTAGGGCCCTTTCCGGCCACGCGATGGCGTTGGAAATGCCAGACCAGGACATTGTATTGGATGTCGTGGAACACCTCCCACATGAGCACGCCCAACAGCAGGTTACGGAGCGATACCGTGCAAAACCACCAAAAGCCGAATGAAGCCGCCATGATCAACAGCTTGGCCGGACTGGGAGGTGATCCCGTTTTCCATTGGCGGAGAATATTGGCTAGGAAAAAGAAGGTGGTTCCCAAGGTGAACGCACCCCAAATCCAACGCAGGATTTCAAACCCGGCCGGCGGGATTAGAAATCCCCCGGAACCGTAGAAAAGGGCGGCCAGTGAGAATTGCTTTTCGGGGGATTGCAGGATGGCAATGCCGAACCAGGCGACGCACATGAGGCGATCCAACCGCGCCGTGGCGGGACGGAACGACTTCACCTTGGAATCGTAGATACGCATGAAGCCGTTTACCTGCATAGCTCCGTGCCAGGTGCCCCAGGCGACGGTCAGGAAGGTCAATGCGTTGAGGTTGAGATAGGAATAGGCGCTGCAGGCCAGGACGAGCAGCAAGGGGATCAGGGTGAAACTCAGCCTATGCTGAGCGAACAACCCGCGATCCGAATAGGCCCGGATGAAGCCGGGCAGGTGGTGGCCGAAGCCTCCTATTCCCAGGATATACAACGCTATGGTTTGCGGGGACTGGCCATGGGGGAGAAGGCGGAAGAACGGGACGATGAGCAGCGGCGTGAGTATGAAAAATAACAGGTCCCGTTTGGGACCGAGTATCCATAACTCTCTACGAGGCAGGGAAAGTGTGGGCACGGATTCCGGATCCGATCAGGACGGGGGAAATTTGGAAAAGACAGAATTACGAGATTTCGCAAAGTGCACGATCGATAACAACACAATCCGTATACAAGTCTCTAAGTTACCATCGCATCTTGAATAAGTCACGACCATATCATAGGTTTTTTCCCGCAAGGGCGATCCAACCTAGCGGGCATCGGGCCGGAAGGCGGGGGATGATACGGAAATTACGGCAGGGCTTTCTGCTATTGAGCATGCTACCGAGCCTTATCGGGGCGTCTGTATCGATCGATAACCTAAAGGGCGAGGCCTATTCGGATTTCGGACAGCTGGTGAAGGGCAATACCCTGGGCACCAAGGTTGACGGCCATTTTCTCAATCGCCTTTCCGTCAATATCACCGTGTCCGATACGGTGAAGGAAAAGCTCCGCTATACCGTCGGCGTGGGCGGCCTGTTCTGGCAGCCGTTTCCGCCGGGCGACTTCTGGAGAAACAATCTGCGTTTCGGCCCCGGCATCAGCGAAGCGTCGACGGAGTTCCTTTTTACGCGCAATCTGAGCCTGGAAGGCGGATACTTCCCTTTCAAGTACGATTCCCCGGCCATGAACCTGGGTGAATACCTTATCCGCAGCGAATCCTATCCCACCTATATCGTAACGGGCGGCTGGACCTGGGTGGACAGCGCGCATACCAAGGTGTTGGGAATGCGCCTGCGATCGAACCTTTTCGACGGCGCTTTTCACCAGGAGTTGGGCCTGTTCTGGGAGTATCAGAATCCTCCCCTGTACGATCTCACCCCCGCCTACCTCTTCTCCTACCGCCCGGTCAAAGGCCTGGAAATCGGCGGCGGCGCTGCAATGAAGCGTTGGTTCAGCAATAACCTCTCCTTCTTCGGCCGCCAAGAGGATGCGGACAAGGCGAGCCCCATCGGCCAATACGTGGAGATAGCCAACTTCCCGGAAGTACAGAACCAGGCGATGGTGCATTACACCTATACCGATGCGAACGGAGCTACGGTCAGCGCTACCGATTTCGCGGCCTGGAGGCCAGGTACCGAAGTGACTACCAGCGCGGCGCTTTCCGGCAAGAACGGTGTCCGGGTGGTCAGTAAGGATATCATCCAGGACGGCAGTCCGGCCGGGATGCGCAAGGGCATCCGGAAATTCATTCAGAACACCAAGTTTTCGGACGGGACCAATTGTTGGGACGGCTCCTCGACCACATGCGTGTCCTATTACAACGCCCAGGGTAACTTGGCTGTTACGGATGCCGCCGGCGATATCGTCACCGGTTCCACTGCGGCGCCGCAAATCACCAAATCCACCGATCTCACGCGCCGGGCGATCAACCTCATGGGGCGTATCAATCTCGACTTCGCCTCCATGTTCGACGTGGCCGAGAAAACGGGCCCTTTCAACCTCTACGGGGAGGTCGCCGTTCTGGGCGTGCAGAACCAACCCGTTTATTTCGAGAACATCTTCCATCGCATGCCGGTCATGGTGGGATTGCATGTGCCCACCTTCGGCATCCTGGACTTGCTCGCCGTGGAGACGGAATACCTGAACAACCCGTACCAGGACAGCGAGCTGGAGTTGGAAGGAAGCACCTATGCGGCTCTACCCGGCGTCAATCTCCCGGTTCCGGATCTGGCGGCGGCGGAATATACCAAGCCCAGGCTGGCGGATCCGGCCGTCCATGGCGATGACTGGAAATGGAGCATCCATGCGGTCAAGACCATCGTGCCCGGTGTGCAGATCAAAGTGCAGGCGGCCAACGATCATATCCGGCTCTATACTTTCGATCCCGTGCCTTCGCCCACGCCCCAGACCGCCGCCAGGAACGAATGGTATTACCTGGTGCATGTCCAATGGGGTTTTTGATGGGACCGCGGAAAAGTGAACCCAAAGGAAATGGGATGAATCCTATGAAAGCGTTTACATATCTGATTCCCGCCCTGCTGGCCACAGGCGTCGCCTGCGCGGACGACGGAGAACGTCGCATCACCGATCGGAAAGTCTCCGTGGTGGGATTCGTGGACGTGGGGCAGGTGGTCAAGGGTTCTTTGATCCAGGACGACGGCGGGAGCGCGCCTTTGAAACTGGACAACGCTTTCCTCAACCGCAATGGTATCGCGGTTACCTACTCCGGAACCCTGAACGAAAACCTGCATATGAATATGGGTGTGGGCGGCCTGTTCTGGAAGCCGATGCCGGAAACCCCCAATGTCGCCAGCAAGCGCATCCAGTTTGGGCCGGGTATCTCCGAAGCGTCGGCGCAATATGACTTTTCCCACGCGCTCAACCTGAAATTCGGATTCTTCGGATACAAATACAATCCCGACGCGGTCAATCTGGGCGAGTACCTCTTGCGCAGCGAAGCCTATCCCAGCATCATCCATACCGAAGGTACGGGCGGTTGGGTTTGGTTGAACAGCAATGAATACAAGAGCATGGGCACGAAATTATCGTGGGATCTCCTGGGAGGCGCCTTCCGGCAGGACTTGCTGCTCTTCAGCGAGTTCAACGAAGCCCCCATATTCGACTTCTCGCCTTCCTATGTGGCAACGGGAAAGATCGGAAAGGCTTTTGAAATCGGCGCGGGCTTCTCCCTCCATCGTTGGCTTCCCATCAAACCCAGCATCACAACTTCCAACAGCCAATACAATACCTATGTGGAGGTAGACAACTTCCCCGCCATCCCGGCGCTTAACGACACCGTGAATAACCGTTACCAAAAGGCCTTTGCGGGCGGTACCTTGAAAGACATCGAAAGTCAGGTCACGACCTATACGGATGAAACCGGTACGGCGCTGGTAACCGCGGCCAAGGATGCGCAAGGGAACACGGTATTTGTGCTTGCCAACGGAGACACCCTGCGGTCTAAAGTTTCTAAGCCCCTGACGTTCAAGGCCGTTAAAGTGATGGCCAGAGCCTCTTTAAACCTGGGAGCGTTGGCGGGATTGGATGAGACGCGATCGGGCCCATTCAAGATTTTCGGCGAGGCGGCGGTGCTGGGAGTGCAAAACCAACCCCTATTCTATGAGAAAATTTCCGATCGCATTCCCATCATGTTAGGAATCTCCATTCCTACCTTCAGGATATTGGATCTGCTTTCTTTGCAATTGGAGTACTTTAAAAACCCTTATCCGGATAACACCTACCAACAGTACAACAACTCTTTGCCGCAACCCTCTTATCCGGCCGGCAGCGTAGGGAAATACCAGGATAACCTGCAAGCGGGCCTTTATAAGAACGATGACCTGAAATGGACCGTGTACCTTCAGAAGAACCTGTTCACCGGATTGGATCTTTACTTGCAGGCGGCCAATGACCATTTCCGCGTCCAGGATGCCAATGCTACGCCTTCCTTCGCTCCCGTTACTCGCGAGAAATCGGACTGGTATTACATGCTTCGGTTCCAATGGGGTATGTGAGTTTTTGGGGAGTTTGACCCCCTCTACGAGGGGGAAACCCGTTCACCTCGGGGAAACATAAAGTTTGTAAGTACCGGTTATACCGGATGTGCAT
Organism: Fibrobacteria bacterium; assembly: GCA_025360005.1. Lineage (GTDB taxonomy): Bacteria > Fibrobacterota > Fibrobacteria > UBA11236 > UBA11236 > Chersky-265. The sequence goes on along the minus strand of JANYDA010000058.1, from coordinate 56,345 downwards.
TCGCCGGGTCCGGAATACATTCAATGCAGGCCATAGGCAACCACTCTTGTGAATCTGGGGTTTGCCAGTTGAAACATCGGTTACGAATACTGGGGAGAAGGAAAATGAGAGTGAATACCGTACGAACGTCTATTTTTGGGGCGGCGGCCTTAGTGCTGGGGCTTTCCTTATCGCATGGCCAAGGAACGCCCTCGCTTGCCAAGCAGCGCACCATTACCGTGGGCGGGAAATCCTACGTCCTGACCTCCAGACTGAAGTCCATCCTGGTGGGAGACTTCTTCTACAATTACGACCATCACAAAAACGCCAGCCCGCAAAACCTGATCGCCACGCTCCAGCGTCTGGGCGGGGTCGAAGGGTGGACCGTGGATGTCACCACCGACGGCAACGCCGTTACCGCCGCCAAGTTAAAAGGCTACCAGGTTTTCTTCGCCAACTACATCTCTTCCTGGGCTTCCTCCAACGGCTTCCCCACGGCTAACCGAACGGCTGTCCAGGACTTCGTGGAGAACCAAGGCGGAGGCGTATTCATCCAGCATTCTTCCGGGGACTCGCGCGCGGGCAACAATTGGCCGTGGTTTTACAACACAGCGCATCCCGTGGAGTACACCGGAGAGAGCAGCCGAATCACCATCAGCGCTCCCGTTTTCATTCCGCAAGCTGCGAAGGCCAGCCCAATCATGGAAGGGATTAGTTTCGCGGGCAAGGATACCGTGATCTGGCCGCAAGGCGAGTGGCATACCTTCAATAAGATCATCACCGATATCCATCCGGAGGCTACCGTGCTCTTGAAAATGGACGCAGTCCATTGCACCAAGGGCGGCACCGGAACCAATTGCGGCAGCGCCTACAACTACAGCGTACCCGGCGGATATCCGGCCACCTGGACCTTTCCGGACAAGAAAGGGAATATCGGCTACTTCATGGAAGCCCATGATCTGGTCACCATGCAAGCCATGACCCAGGCCGTATGGGATAAGTTCTACCGGCAATTCATGTACTATGTCGCCGGTTATGATACCGTGGCGGTATCCACGGCCCTTAAGCCCCGCAATGCCGATTTGAACTTCGCTCTGGATGGCTCCGGCATCACCTTCCATCCTTCCGATCAACCCGGCGTGTTCATCAACAAGCCCGGCTATCACATGGTGACCCTGTTCGATATGGCTGGGCACAAGGTGAAGGAAATCAAGGGCAATCAGTATCCGGTAGATTATGATCTCAGCGCGGACTTCAAGGGCGTCAAGGCCGGCGTATATGTGATGCGAGTAGCATTGGCCAATGGGCGCGTAGGCAGTAAACGCTTCTTTGTGAACTGAAGCGCTCGGGAAAAAGCAGGATGAGAAGGGTCTGGTGCAATCCGGCCCTTTTTGCTTCGCCCTTTTCCCTTCTTCACTAGGCAAACCGGTGAATAATTCCGGTAGCCTCTTTTCCCGCATCCGCCGATTTAATCCTCAGGCAGCCCGTTCCAGAGGTTATTTTTTCCTCGAGCGGGGGTATCCGAAGCATGACATCCACCAGCGGGCCAATCGCTTCCATAGTCATCCTCATGGGCGTTTCCGGCTGCGGCAAAACCACCATCGGAAAGCAGCTCGCGGGGGCGCTGCGATGGCCCTTTTACGACGGGGACGATTTCCAGCCCAACGGCAACATCAATAAGATGGCGCAAGGGCTTCCGCTCAACGATCGCGATCGCAGGCCGTGGCTCATGGCCATCCGAAATCTTCTCATCGGCATCCGGGCCAAGCAGGGACGGGCCGTACTGGCTTGTTCGGCCTTGAAGCAGGATTACCGGGATCTTCTCAGCGACGGCCTGGAACGGGTGCGATGGATCTACCTTAAGGGCGAGTACGCCATGCTGGAGGATCGACTCAAGCGCCGCCAGGGGCATTATTTCAAGGCGGCCATGTTGGGGAGCCAATTCGAAATCCTGGAGGAGCCGGCGGACGCTCTGGTGGTGCCCGTGGACTCGCCTCCGGATTCCATCATCGCAAGCATTCGCAAAGGATTGGAACTATGATCGGTTTCCGCATTGGCACGGCCCTGGCGGGCGTATCGGCCTTATTCTATGCGGGCTGCGCGGGCATCCCGGCGTCCCAACCGCAACCAGCGTCCGTGGCCGTCACCGGAAAGGAAGTCCTGTTCGTTGCCGATCCCGTGATCGCCGACTCGGTGGATACGCTTTTATCCGGATTGGGATGGGGCGGAGGCCGCTTTTCCCGGGAGTTGAAAAAGGAAATGATCTACCAATTCAACCGCAAGGGCGTGGCGGTGGCAGAGGACAGCTCCAAGGCCAAGGCGGGCTTGGCCGTATCCTGCGCCCAATATTCCCGGGACGGATCCTCCACCCACTTCCGTTTCGGCGCCATCCTCACAACCCCGGCGGGCGAGCGGTATATCACGGTCGAAAAGGTGCCGCAACGGGCGGAGGCGCCGGAACGGGATGATCCCACCGTGGACAATATCCGCATGATCGCCACTTCACTGGTGGAGCAAAGCGGCAAGGATCCCAGCGAGGCTAAGAAAAAAGCCAAGGCCAAGGGCGCGGATTATAATCCGGGCTTGTTGCTGGTGTTCTGAAAGAGCCGCAGGCATGATGCGGTCACGCGCGCGGCCGTTCCTGCGGCAATGGGATATCACTCCGCCGATTTGGGATCCAACGCATCCCGTAACGCATCGTTGAACACGTTGAAGGCCAGAAGCAGCAGGAACATGGCCCCGGTGGCGGACGCGAATTGCCACCAGGCCCCGCGGCCGATGAGTTCGATGCGGGCGTCGTCGATCATCACGCCCCAACTGGGTTCGCCCTGCACGCCCACGCCCAGGTAGCTGAGGATGACTTCGATCTTTACGGCTTCCACGAACAAAAGCGAAGCCTGGATCAGCACCATGTGCAATACGTTGGGCAGGATATGCCGCATCATGATGCGGATATCGCCCGCGCCCATGGCCCGCGCGGCTTGCACGTAGTCCAATTCCGTCTGCTTGATCACCTCGCCGCGCACCACCCGGCAGGCGCCCACCCAGGAAGTGATGCCGATGGCGATGCAAACGGAGATGAGCCCCTTGCCCAGGATCAACGCCAGCGCCAATACCAGCAGGATGTAGGGGATGGAATCCACCGTGGTATAGAACCATACGATGACATCGTCCACGCGCTTTTTGTAGAAGCCGGCCAATAGGCCGAAGAGGATGCCGATGGGGATGGCGATGCCGGTGGACACGAAGCCCACCACCAAGGCGATGCGCGCGCCGTGCACGACGCGCTCCAGTACGCTGCGGCCCAGCACGTCCGTGCCCAGCAGGTAGTCGGCGCCGGGAGGCGAATAGGCCGGGCCCACGGAATCCCGGTAATGGGTGGCGGCCAGGTGGAACAAGGCCAACAGGCCCGTGGCCGCGTAGAGGAGGATCACCGCCAGTGCGGCGAAGGCCAGCTTGTCCCTGAGCAGCTTGCGCAGCGGGCGGGACGCTTTCCATGCCGTCATGCCGGGCGTCCCTTCATGCCAGTTTCACGCGCGGATCGAACACGGCGTAGAGTACGTCCCCGATCAGATTGGCCAGGATGTACAGCACCGATCCGAACAGGGTCATGGCTTCGATGACGGGGAAGTCCGAAGCGTTCAGGGCGTTAACGCTCATGTTACCCAGGCCCGGGATCCCGAAGAAATTCTCAAGCAGCAGGCTGCCGGTGAACAGCAGCGGGATTTCCATCACCACGCGCGTGGTGATGGGGATCATGGCGTTGCCCAGTACATGCACGCGCATGGCGCGCGCGCGGGAGAGGCCCTTGGCGCGCGCGGTCACCACGTACTCGCGGCCTATCTCTTCCAGGAACACCGATCGATAATAGCGCACGTCCCCGCCCACCTGGTTGGCGATCCAGATCAGCACCGGCAAGGCCAGATAGGGCAATCCCTGCCAACCGGATTCGAAGCCGGAGATGGGGAAGAGGTTGAGGCGGTAGGCCAGCAGGTATTGCGAGCCGATGATAAGGGCCAGGATGCTGAGGCTCATGCCCAATACGGATGCGATCACCAGGAACCGATCCGCGGCCCTGCCCTTGGACAGGGTGGAGAGCATGGCTACCACCAGGGCCAGAGCCGTAGTCAAAAAGAATGCCGGCAAGGCCAGGCATAGCGAGGGCCACAGGCCCACCGCGATCATCTCGCCGATGCGCTGCTTGGTCTCCCACGATCGCCCGAAATCGCCGCGCAGCAAGCCGCCCAGGTAATGCAGGTATTGGATCCACAGCGGCCGGTCCAGGCCCATCTGATGGGTAAGGCGCAGGATCTCCTCCGGGCTTGCGTTCTTTCCCAGCATGCGGTAGACGGGATTGCCGCCCGCCACATGGAACAGGAGGAACACGATAAGCGAAATGCCCAAGAGGATGGGGATGGTATACAATAACCGGCGCAGGACGAAGGAGGTCATCCGCCCGCTCCCGGCAACAGGGATCGCCTTAAGGCCCCATCGATGCGGTAGTATTTGATGGGCGCATCCAGCACGCCGTGGGAGCGGTGGTTGAGCACCCACTTGTAGATGAGCAACTCGTTCAGGCGATGCAGGGTATAGATCCAGGGGCAGTCCTCCGCCAGGATTTCCTGCATGCGGCGGATCTTCGCCGAACGCTCCGCACCGTCCTGCATCACGGCCATGTCCCGGTAAAGCGAATCGTATTCCGCGTTCTTGTAGTTGGCGTTGTTCTCGCCCGGGGATTCGTTGGGGCCGTACAACAGTTGCAGGAAGTTTTCCGGATCGGGATAATCCGCGCCCCAGGCCACGGCGATGATCTGGACTTTCTTGCGCTTGAGCCGCTCCAGGAATTCCGGCCAGGTGCAGGCGGCCACTTTTATCCTGACGCCGATGCGGGCCATGCATTGCGCGAAGAACTCGCCCATCTGGCGCGTATCGGAACCGGCCACGGTCAGGTACTCGAACTCCGGCAGGCCTTGCCCGCCGGGAAATCCCGCCTTGGCCAAAAGGGATTTGGCCGCGTCCACATCGTAATGGGAATAGGGATTCTTCCAGGTGGAATCGTACCCGAACAGCCCGGGCGGGATGGGGCTGTTTGCATGCACGCCGCGGCCGTTATAAAACAGTTCCATGCCTTGTTTGGCGTCATAAGCCAGCGACATGGCCTGGCGCAGCGCCTTTTGCTTCCCCAGCACCGGATCCTCGAAGTTGAAGCAGATGTAGCGCACGTCCAGTTCATTCTGGCGGAACAGGGCGATGCCTTTGGCGGCCATGTCCCCGCGCACGGATTTGTCCGGCATCACCGCCTCGCCGTAATTGTCTTTAGGGATGGGGGAGCGGTCCAGGTTTCCGCGCAGGAAGTTCAGCCACATGGGCTGGTATTCCTCGAAAATATCGAGCTCGATGCGATCGATAAAGGGCAGGGTCCGGCCGGAATCCACCAGCAGGCCTTGCGCGGAATCCTCCGCCGTGCCTTCGCGCGGGTAGAAGCCATGATGGTACTTGGGATTGCGATCGAAGACGAGGCGCAGGCCCCGCCGCCATTCCTTGAGCAGGTAGGGCCCGGTGCCCACCGGGTGGCTGAGGAAATCCTCCCCGTAATGCTCCACCGCCTCGTGCGGCACCACGGCCGCATAAGGCATGGCCAGGATGTATTTGAAATAGGGATAGGGTTTGGTGAGCTGGATGCGCACTGTGCTATCGTCCAGGGCCCGCAGGCCTTCCACATCTTCGTCGTAAAGGGCCGGATGCCATTGCTCCGGAAAAGGCGGCAGGGATTCCGAGGCTTTGCGGAACGCGTCCAGGCCGACTACCTTGCCGTCGAAGATCCACCAGCCCGTGGTCTTGGTCCTTACGTCGCACATGCGCTTGATGCTGTATACGAAATCGGAGGCTTTCACTTGGCGGCCCCGGCCGCCCGGGAAGCACGCGTCATCGGCGAACTCGACTCCCTTTTTCATATGGATGAGATAGACCTTGCCGCTGTCGGAAATCTCCGGCGCGGCGGAAGCCAGGCAGGGTTGCACGTCGTAAGGGCGGGCCAGGTACTTATACTCCAGCAAGGTTTCATAGATCTGGAATTGGCACATGTTGGAATACTGGTCCTGCGCCATGGCCGGATCGAAACTCTTGAGATTGGACGCCAATACGCCTCGGTAGGTGTTGCCCAGGTTTTTCCGCGAGGGTGTGCAAGCGATCAGCGCGCAGGCGAATAGCGCGTAGGCAAACTGGGTGGCGGCCATAGGCAAAGCGGCCGTTGATGGGGCGGCCATTCTCAGGTTGGAAGGTCGGAAGGGTTCGGGAAGGTTGTCTGGCATGGCCTTGGACCGGAAGGATAAGCTAGCAATCCGTCTGGGTGATAGGCGTTGCGGTGCGGGTTGGGCGGGTAATATTCTAATTTTACCTGTATATGCAATGTATAGCGATTGCTGTGTATGCATTGTAGCGGCGTAACGGTGTAACGGCGTTGCGGAATATACGGCCGATATCGCGGAGAGGCGGATTTTGATGCGGAAGATTTTTCTGACACTCATACTGGCGTTATGCGCGGGGGCGTTCCTGACCGGTTGCAATAAGAAGGAAGGCGCGGATGCCAAGCCCGCCGCCCCGGCGGCCAAGGTGGTGGTGGAAACCGGAGGCGAACCCGCGGATCCGGACGCCGATACCAACGCCGTGGTGGGAGGCGCTCTCAACATCTGGGGCGGGCCCGCCCCCAAGACCTTGAACCCCTGGCTGGACTGGAATTGGTTCACCAAGGAATTGATGGGACTCACCTTTGAATCCCTGATCGATCTGCACCCTACCGAGAACCGCCCTTACGGCATTTTGGCGGACAGTTGGGAAACCTCCGCGGACAGCATGACCTTCAGCTATAAGATCAGCCCCAAGGCCCAATGGAGCGACGGCAAATACGTGCATTGCGAGGATGTGCAATTCTACTACGACGTGATCATGAACCCTAAGAATCTCACTTCCCTTTTCCGCGTAGGCCTGGATCGGTTCAACCGCCCGGTTTGCGCGGACTCCTTGAGCCTCAGCATCACCGCCAAGAAAAAGCATTGGATGAACTTCTGGGAAGCGGGCGGCCTGGTGGCCATTCCCAAGCATGCCTGGGAAGGCAAGGATTTCAATCAGCTCAACTGGGACCTGCCCGTGGTGAGCGGCCCCTACCGGCTTGACGAGGTCAAAAAGGATCGGTCCGTTTCGGTGCGCCGCCGCGCGGATTATTGGGGCTTTGCCAGGCGCTTCAACCAGCACAAATACAATTTCGAGACCGTCCGCTGGAAGTTCATGGAAGATCAAATTAAGGCGCTGGAATCCCTCAAGAAGGGCGACATCGATATCTTTCCCATCAATCGCGCCGCCATCTGGGCGGAGAAAACCGATTTCGATCAAGTGAAGAAAGGCTGGGTGGGAAAAACCAAATTCTACAACAGCAATCCCAAGAGCTTCCGCGGCTGGGTCTTCAACCTGCGGCGCGGTTTTTTCCAGGATGCCAGGATCCGGGAGGCCATGTGCCATCTGGTCAACAGACCGCTCATGAACGAGAAGTTCAACCATAACCTGCTCTTTCTGCTCAACACCTATTTCGCCGATCTGTATCCGGACAACAAGAACCCCCATCATCCCATGCGCGATTACAATCCCGCCAAGGCCCGGGAACTGCTGACTCAGGCGGGCTGGAAGCCCGGTCCCGACGGCGTGCTGGCCAAGGAAGGCAAGCGCTTCGAGTTCACCTTCACCATCGTTACGGGCGCGGACATGCGTCCCCTCAATGTTTTCGTAGAGGATCTGAAGAAGGCCGGCATATCCGCCAAGCTGGAGGAGCTGTCCTGGTCCACCTATGCCAAGCGCATGGACAATTACGAATTCGATCTGGCGCAGGCGGCCTGGGGCGGCACCCGGCTCCGCGATCCGGAGAGCATGTGGGCCTCGCACACCGCGGTCGAACCTTCCTCCAACAATATCGCCGGCGTCCAGGACAAGGTGGTTGACAGCCTGATCGAGCTGCAGAAGGGCGCTCCGGACCTGGAGGCCCGCAACGCCATCCTCACCAAGCTGGACGATCGCCTCGACGAGATCAATCCTTATATCCTGCTGTGGGAGCAGGATTCCAAATGGCTTCTGTATTGGAACAAGTTCGGCACGGCCAAATACGGCTACGGCAAGTTCCAGGATGAGGACTGCATTTCCACGTATTGGTATGCGGATGCGGGAAAAGAGGCGGCCCTGAAGAAAGCCATGGCCGCCAATGCGGACGTACCCGCCGTCTCCGCCGAGGTGCGTTACGGCAAGTAAGCGGCGCTCATGAAGCCGGGTCCATTGAAGTGAAAGCTTATCTCCTCCGCAGGCTGCTGTTGATCGTGCCCACCTTGCTGGGCATTACCGTGGCCTGTTTTCTGCTCATCCAATTCGTGCCCGGCGGCCCGGTGGAGCAGATGATCTCCAAGGTCCAGCAGGCGGCCAGCGCCAAAGGCGTTGCAGCCAACATCTCCGCCGAGGAAATCCGGAACATCAAGGCCTATTTCGGTTTCGACAAGCCCATCCATATCCGCTACTTCCTGTGGCTGGGGAAAGTAATGAAATTGGATCTGGGCATGTCTTACGCCTATCAGGAACCGGTGTGGAACCTCCTGCTCAAGAAGCTTCCCATTTCGCTCTTCTTCGGGGTCACATCGGTATTGCTTTCCTACCTGGTCTGCCTGCCCTTGGGCATGGCCAAAGCCCGCCGCAACGGCACCTGGTTCGATACCATTACGTCGGTCGTAATCTTCAGCGGGTACGTGATGCCGGGTTATGCCTTGGGCATTCTCCTCATCATCTTCCTGGGGGGCGGCAGCTTCCTGGATCTGTTTCCCATCAGCGGGATCATTTCCGATCAGTTCGAGAGCCTTACTCTCCTGGGAAAAGTTTTGGATTTCCTGCATCATATGGTTCTCCCGCTTTTCTGTTATATGATTTCCGAATTCGCCTTCCTAACCATGATGCTTAAGAACAGCCTGCTGGAGGAAATGGGCAAGGATTACATGCGCACCGCCGTGGTCAAGGGCTCCACGTTCGCGCAAGCGGTCCGCCGCCATGCCTTCCGCAACGCGCTTATCCCGTTGGCTACGCGCTTCGGTTCCATCTTCAGCCTCCTCTTCGGCGGGGACATTTTGCTGGAGCGCGTCTTCGATATCGACGGTATGGGTCTGCTGGTTTTCAACTCCATGGTGAACCGGGACTATAACGTGGTGATGGGCGTGATCCTCCTGACAAGCCTGTTCGCCATGCTGGGCCGCCTGGTTTCCGATCTCATGTACGTGGCGGTGGATCCGCGCATCCGCCTGGATTGATATGGCCATGATCTCCGAATTGAGCAAGGACCGGTTCCTCCGCTTCCGGAAAATCCGGCGGGCCTATTATTCCCTGTGGATCCTGGGCATCGCTTTTATCCTCTCCCTGTTTTCCCGCTTCCTCGCCAACGACAAACCCCTCTTCCTGCGCTATCAGGGCCGCAGTTATTTTCCCGTGGTCCGCTTCTACCCTTCCTCCGCTTTCGGCGGGGACTATGGCACGGAACCGGATTACCCCAAGCTGCGGGCAGACTCCGCCTTCCTGGCCAACGGCGGCTCCATGATTCTGCCGCCCATCCCTCACAATCCCCTGCGGACCTATCTGGAAATGGAGGGCACGCCGCCCCATCCGCCTTCCCGCGCGCATTGGCTGGGCACGGACAATTCCGCCCGGGACGTACTCTCACGGCTGCTGTACGGCTTCCGCATCTGCATGGGCTTCGCGTTGCTGCTGGCGTTTATGGACGCGTGCTTCGGCATCATCATCGGCGGCATCCAGGGCTATCTGGGCGGCAAGGTGGACATCACCATGCAGCGCCTCATCGAAATCTGGAGTTCCCTGCCGTTCCTTTATGTGGTGATCCTTCTGGGCGCCACCTATGGGCGCGGGTTCCTCCTTCTCATCCTTATCATGTCCATGTTCGAATGGGTGGGTCTCTCCTATTACATGCGCGGGGAATTCCTCAAGATCAAAGGTCAGGCTTATGTACGCGCGGCGCGCGCCATCGGCGTGGGGCACTTGCGCATATTCTTCCACCATATCCTTCCCAACTCGCTCACCCCGGTCATTACCATCCTGCCCTTCACGGTGGTGGGCGGCATTTCTTCCCTTACGGCCTTGGACTTCCTGGGATTCGGGCTGCCTCCGCCCACGCCGTCCTGGGGCGAGATGCTTCAGCAAGGCTTGGAGAACCTGCAGAAGCCCTGGATAGCCATCTCTTCGGTGACGGCCCTCTTCTTTACGTTGTTGCTCACTACCTTCATCGGGGAAGGGGTGCGGGAGGCTTTCGATCCCAAATCCGGGGATCACATCGAGTAGGAGAGCGCGGTCGTGGCCATCAAGTACGAATTTGGAATCGCGTATGTGGGATTCGTCGGTACTCACAAAGAGTACGATGCGATTGACGTGAGGAGCATCTAGGCAATGAATATAAAACCGATCAAAACGCAAGCGGATTATCGCGGCGCCTTGGCGCGCATTGAATCCCTTTGGGACGCCGAGCCGAATACCAAGCAGGGTGATGAACTTTCCATCCTCGCGATCTTGGTGGAGAATTATGAAGCGGAAAAATTCAGGATTTTACCTCCTGATCCAATCGAAGCGATCAAGTTCAGAATGGAGCAGTCGGGTTTAAAAAAAACGGATTTGGCGCAATATTTAGGGGGGCGGAACCGATCTACTGAAATCCTGAATCGGAAGAGGGGGTTGTCCGTGCGGATGATGCGGGCGCTGCATAACAAGTTGAAGATCCCTGCAGCGTCCCTCCTTTGCGAAACCAAACCCAAAAAAACGGCCTGACTGTTCAGCGCAATGTTCCCCTTTCTCCTGGTACTGGCCGCCGCTTTTCTTTTCGGCCTGTCCACGCCGTTGAGCAAAGGGCTTCTTTCGCATTGGACCCCGGAACAATTGGCCGGTTTGCTTTACCTGGGAGCCGCCTTGGGCGCGGCTTTGCCGATGCTACGGAAAGGGAAAGCGGCTTTTTTGCTGCGCGCCGATCGCGCCAATATGCTAAGGCTTTCCGGCGCAATTCTTTTTGGCGGTATCCTGGGTCCCCTTTTCCTTCTGCTCGGATTGAAGTACGCTTCCGCGTCTTCCGTTTCCCTTTGGCTTAACCTTGAAATGGTGGCGACGGCATTGCTGGGGGTCTTGCTTTTCAAGGATCATTTGGGACGCCTGGGACTCCTGGGCGCGGTCTGCGTTTTATGCGCGGGCCTGGTTTTATCCTGGGGTGAAGGCGCCGCCGGAGCCAGGGCGGGGATTTATTTGGGAATCGCTTGCCTTTGCTGGGGTATCGACAACAACCTGACCTCCTTGATCGACGGCCTGCGTCCCGTGCAAAGCACATTCTGGAAAGGCCTGGTAGCCGGCGGCGTTAACCTGGGAATCGGCCTCTTCTCGCAAAACCATACCGGTTCCGTATCCACCGTTTTCCCGGCATTGCTCACGGGGGCATTGTGCTATGGCGCCAGCATGGTTTTATACGTTACGGCGGCCCAAAATCTCGGCGCTACCCGCAGCCAAATGATATTCGCTTCCGCTCCCTTGTTCGGGCTCGTGGGTTCATTCTTTTTTCTGCGGGAACCCCTCACCCTATATCACGGGACGGCTTTGCTTTTCCAGGCGTTGGGGATTTTTTTCCTGTTCCGCGACAAGCATGGCCACCCGCATTCCCACGCCCCCATGGACCACACCCACTCCCATCGGCATAATGACGGACACCACGGCCACACCCACGAGGGCCGGCCGGAGGGCGTGCGGCATTCCCATACGCATGCCCATCAGCCGATGACCCACTCGCATCCGCATTGGCCGGATATCCACCATCGCCATCTTCATGGCCGGGATGGGTGAATGAAAAGGCAAGCTCGGCGGGCAACGATAAGGGAATCATCCGGACGCCAAGCGTTCGCGCCCGCACTCACATGGTCCTGAGCACTCCTACCCGCCGGTAATCCGTCCGCACCGTATTGTCCTCCGCGATGCCGGGGATATTGATCAATGTCACCGTCGTCTTGATGACGTAAGCCCCCGTGGCCGCCTGGTCGCCGTTGCGCGACCGCCCGTCCCACAAAACCTTGAGCCGGCGCGTGTCGCCCTGGGCGGATTTCTCCAGCTTCATGAATTCGGCTTGGGAAATGGCAAACGCCACCTTGTTCACGAACTCGCCGTGATTGCTGAAGATGCGCACCTCCACCCGGAAGGCGCGCGAGGCTTCCACCGTCAGGCCCACGTAACGCAGGGAGTCTTCCGGAGCCATGGGGCCGTCCTGCAGGCGCCAGTGATCCAAAGGGTCATTCGGCGAAGCTTGCACGGCAGCGGGCGCCACCAACAGCCATTGCGGATCGTAGGCCGGGGCCGCGGTACGTTTGGCGCGCGCATAATCGTTCTGGCCGCCCACGTTCAGAACCGTTGCCACGTCGGCATAGGGAAAGGCTTTGCGCACCCGGTCCAGGGGATTTTCCGGGCTGACGAAGGTCACCACGATGCTGTCCCCGGGAAGATGCTGCAAGCGGCCGTCGCCCACGGTGGGGATGACGCTGATTTCCCGCTGGAAAGTGCCGGAAAGATAACCGGCTCCCGGAACCATCACCGGATCCTCATGATCCTTTACGCGGGCCGAGGACGGCCGTATTTCCAAGCCGCAGCCTTTGCAAAGCGATCCGTCCGGCAGGGTCAGGCGCGCCTCCAGGGTGGCGTTATCCGCCTTGACCACGGAAATGGGCTGGCCGTCATGGTAGAGGGAGATGTCCGCCTGTTCCTTGCAGGTCTCGCCCATGCCTGCAGGCAAAGGGGCGCCTTGCGCGCGCAGGAGGGTCAGCGCGTAAGGCACGTGCTTCTGCCTCGCCACCCGGCGGCCGCCGGAGGTGTCTATATAGGAGTAGGTATAGTCGAGCTGGAAACGCGTGGTATCCGCTTTGAGCGCCATGTGCCTGGTGAAAATGAAACTCCTAGCGTCCAGGCCCGTACTGAGGAGGGTGGTATCCCCGGTGGCCACGCTCGCCGCCACCGGCTTGGCGGGGACCGAGAGTACGTTGCCTATCACTTCGGTTTGCAGCAGGGTCTGCAATTGCGCGCCGGGAAGATTGATGGCCCAATAGGCGCTCTTGATGTTCGCGGGCGAGTAGTTGTTGACGCGGATGTTACCTGTCATCTGGACGATGTTACTGGGCGCCACGGGCGTGCTGTTCTGCGTATCGAAGAAAACCGTGAAGGTGGCCGGCACGGAGGCGCCCAGGATGAATTCGTTGAGGGTCCCTTCGCGGCCGTTGTCCGGAGTGGACGGGGTGCCGTCGGATAGGAATACGAAGTATTGGCTGCCCTTGTCCGATTTGGAATCCTTCAATGCCACCTTGGCGGCCTGGAACCCCAGGGAGATGTCCGTGCCGTCGCGGATGTTGAAGCGGCCCATGCCGGAGTTGTTGCGGGAGGCGGGCAACCGCGTCGCATAGATCAGGTTCCCTTTCCCGTCATGCTTGAGCAGGGACTTGAGCGTATCCAATCCGGTGCGGCCGTTGGCGAACGCCTTGCTCAGCGCCGTCAGGGGCACGAAGGAATCGTGCTGGGAGGTGTCGCCGGGGAAGGCGGTCTTGAAGAAAGCGTTCTCGCGATGATCGAAGGAAAGCCGGCGCGTGAAAACCACCAGGCTCACCTCCGCGTTGGGCGCGAAAGCGTTGATGTTGTCCAGCAGAGTGGAGACCACGTCGAAGCGGGCCGCTTCCGGATCATTCTCCTCCATGCTGCCCGAATTGTCGATGATGAAAACGATGGAGGGAGGTTTGGCGTTCCCGATTTGCACGTACTCTTTGCAGAACGGGATCTTCGCGTCCAACCAGATGGCCTCGGTGGGGACCTTCACTACGCCTACGGCGAACTTGTTAGGGCATTCCGAAAGCGCCAAGTCGCAGACCCGGCCCGCCCTTCCCAAGCCCATTGCCGATCCCACGATGGCGGCGAAGAGCCACATACGCGATACCACTTCAACCACCCCTCACCAACGTTCTGAATATACCGGGAGGCGACAAAAATCGCAGGGGAATTTAGAAACTGGAACCCGGGCCGCCTTGGGCAACGCCCTTACGGGCGCGCGGTAAAACCTGTCGAAGCGGAAAGGAGGGCCTTTCCGGATGGCAGCGCTGTTATTTGGCGCGCAAAACTCCCACGATGCGGTAATCGGTGCTGACGGCCTCGTCCTCGGCGATGCCCGGAATCTTCAAAAGGGTAACCGTGGTCTTGAGGATATAAGCGCCCGTGCCCGCCTTGCTGCCGTCGGCTGCGACATTGTCCCACAAAACCTTCAGTTGCCGCGTGTTGCTCTTGACGCCTTTGGCCAGCTTGTTGAACTCGCTCTGCGTGAGCGAGAACTGGATCTTGTTCACGAATTGGCCCAGGTTGGTATAGATCAGAACCTCTACTTTGAACGCGCGCGAGGCTTCGATGACGTTGCCTACATAGCGCAGGGAGTCGTCCCGGGTGATCAGGGCGGGGATAATGCTCCAATTCTTGTTGCCGGATTCGACGGTGGGGGATACGTTCCCCTGCGTCACCAGCACAAACTGCTCGCCCGGCTTGGGATCCACCGCGTCGCCCCCCCGAGACCAATCATTGTGGTGGGTCACGGTCAGGGCCGTAGACACGTCGGAATAGGGAAAAGCCTTGCGGACGATGTCGAGGGGGTTGTCCGGATTGATGTAGGTGATGACGATGCTGTCCGTGGGCAGGTGCTGGAGCTTGCCGTCCGCTTTCACCAGGGTGCTGGTCTCGCGTCCGAAACTGCCGAGCTGGAATCCCGTGGACGGCGCCAAGGCGACATTCTCCCTATCCGGGCTCTTGCTGGGTTTTACCTCCACCTTGCAGGCATTGCAGGTTTCCCCGTTGGCCAAGGTAAGGTGCACGTCCAGGATGTCATGATCGGCCGTGACCAGGTTGATCTGGGTGCCCTTGTTGAATAAGGTGATGGCGCCCTGATCCTGGCAGGCGGATGAGAGGCCCGTGGTCAAAGCTGTGCCCGCGGCGGAGCGCTTGATGCTAAGCGTATATGGGACCACCTTCTGCTTGGTCACGCCGGAATCGGTGTAGGTATAAGTGTAGCTGAGTTTCACTTCCGTCTGATCGGCGGATAGCGGCACCCGGTTGGCGAAGGTGAAGTTCTTGGCGTCCACCCCCGTGCTAGTATATTGGGCGCCGCCGGTCACCGACATCACCGCGCTCACGGGCTTGCCGGGGGTGTTGGCGAAGATGGGATTGAGTACGCTGCTCTGCAACAGCGGTAGCAATTGCTCCGCGCGCGTATCGATGCCGAAATTGGCGCTTTGGGGATTGGTGGCCGAGTATCCGTTCGCCTTGATGTTCTCCGTCATGGTGGCGATCTTGGTAGGCACGTTCCCGCCATTGGTGAAGAACACCGTATACGTGGTGGGGGTTTTGATGCCCTTCATGAAGTCGTCCCCGACGGCGGTACGGGAATCGTCCTGGCCACCCGGGTCTCCGTCCGACAGGAAAATGATGAACTGGCTTTCCTTGGGGGCCGTGGCCACGGACATGGCCTGGAGGGCGGCCTGGAAGCCGAGGGTTATATCCGTTCCGTCCCGCACATTGTCGGGCTTTAATCCTTTGTTCACGCGGGAGGCGGGATTCTTGGTATTGTAAATCAGATCCCCATTGCTGTTGGGGGTGGTGGAAAGCAGGGCCTGCATCGTATCGAGGCCGGTTCGGCCGTTGGCGAACACATGGTTGAGCTTGGTCAAGGGCGCGTAGGCGTCATGTTGGGATGTGTCGTTGGGAAAGGCGCGCTGGAAGAATGGGTTGTCCCTGTCCTCGAAGGCAAGGCGGCGGCTGAATATGGCCAGGCCTATTTCGGTGGCAGGAGCAACCTTGTAGATGGAATCCATCAATGCGGTGGTCACCTTGAAACGCTGGGCTTGCGGATCCGTCCCGTCGCCTAGCTTCTTGCCCATGCTTCCGGAATTGTCGATGACGAACATGATGGACGGCGGCGGCGAAGTGGTGCCGGTCACCACCTGCACATTTTCCGCGCATACCGGCACGACCGGATCCAACCAGATCACGTTTTGCGGCACCGTGATGGTTCCGGAGGTGAAATTGCCCGGGCATTGATCAAAAACCAGATTGCAGATCTGGCCGCTGTGGACAGTGCCCGCGAAAGCGCTGATGGCCAAGAGCCATGTTTTCAAGCTCATCGAATAACCTCCGCTGGATGCGCGCCAGGATGTCCCACCTCTCGCGTGCTTTCCGAATATACGGTCGAAGCCGGAATTTTTGGGGGCGAAAACTCCTTATATCGGGGTAAAAACGGCACCGTTTTGGCTAAAATTTCCTTTTCATGCGCCGGCCTCATGGAGCATTTTTCGTTCATCGGAAAAATCCCTTCGGTTCAATCAATCGCCTTATTATATAGGGACGGCGCTGGGATTTCGCTCAAAATGATATTGCCTTTTATAGCGAAGATGGAGAAAGTGGCGATGAAAGGTCAGCTACATTATGGCTATGGATAGCGATTCCCGACCTTTGCTCAAGGTAGAGGACCTGTCCATCGGGTTCGCCGGCGAAGGGGGCGTAACCTCCATCACCGACTCTGTCAGCTTTGAAATCCAACCCGGCGAAGCTTATGGACTGGTGGGCGAATCCGGTTGCGGCAAATCCGTCACCTGCCTATCCCTATTGAAACTGCTTCCCATGCCGGGAGGCCGGGTGCTCTCCGGCCGCATCCTTTTCCGCGGCCGGGACATCCTGGCCCTTCAGCCGGAGGAATTGCGCCGACTGCGGGGCGCCGAGATCGGGATGATCTTCCAGGAACCGGGCGCGGCGCTGAATCCCTTGTGGCCGGTCCGCCGGCAATTGCTGGAGCCGTTCCGCCTGCATCCGTACCAAGGCGATCCCAACCAGCGCATTCGCGCCTTGCTGGACAGGGTGGGCATCGCCGATCCGGATCGGGTGCTGTCGTCCTATCCGCACCAGCTTTCGGGAGGCATGCTCCAGCGCGTGATGATCGCCATGGCCTTGAGCCTCAATCCCAAACTGCTGATCGCGGACGAACCCACCACGGCCCTGGACGTGACCGTGCAGGCCCAGATCATGGAGTTGATCGAAGACTTGCGGCGCGAATCCCGGACGGCGGTCCTGATGGTCACCCACAATCTCAATCTGGTGGCGCAGTACGCCGATCGTGTGGGCGTAATGTATGCCGGCCGCCTGGTGGAGGAAAGCCCCGTGGACGATTTTCTGCGCCGCACTTTGCACCCTTATTCCCAAGGCCTGCTGGCCGCGTTGCCGCGCCTGGACGCGGGCGCGGGCCCGATGAAGCCGATTCCCGGCCAGGTGCCGCGGCCGGCGGATTACCTTCCGGGCTGCCGCTTCCGCGATCGCTGTCCGCATGCATTCGCGCCTTGCGGGGGCAAACCGGATCTGTTCCCCGCCGGATCCGGGCATACCGTGGCCTGCTTTCTGCACGCGCCGGGAGCGTCCGCTTTGCCGGCGTCGGCCCTGCCCGCGGGGGCATCGGCGTGACCATCGCGGCCATGCCTGGCTCCCGTAACGCCGGCGCTACGGGTCCGGATCCGCGCGGAAGCGCGCCTTTACTGGACGCGCAAGGCCTTAAGACCTGGTTCCCCGTCCTGGGCGGCGTTTTCCGCAAGACCATCGGCCATGTGAAGGCGGTGAACGACGTTTCCTTTTCCATGCATGCGGGGGAAGTGCTGTCGGTAGTGGGGGAATCCGGCTGCGGAAAAAGCACCCTGGGCTATTCCATCCTGGGCCTCACGCCGCCCACGGGGGGCAAGCTCGCGCTCATGGGCCGGCCCATCGCCCTGGGCAGTCCATCCGCATGGAATCCCTTCCGCAAGGATTTCCAAATCGTCTTCCAGGATCCGTATACTTCCCTGAATCCGCGCCATACCGTATTTGAGATCCTGGCGGAACCCTTGCGGACCCACGGTATCTGCGCCACCGGGGAGATCCCGGATCGCGTAGCGTATTTGCTGGGGAAGGTGGGGCTCTCGCCCGACTATATGCACCGGTTCCCGCATGCCTTTTCCGGAGGCCAGCGGCAGCGCATCGGCATCGCCCGCGCCATCGGCCTCAATCCCAAATTAATCGTATGCGATGAGGTGGTGGCCGCCCTCGACGTATCCGTACAGGCGCAGATCATCCAACTGCTGATGGATCTGAAATCGGAAATGGGCCTTTCCCTGCTTTTCATCTCCCATGATCTCTCCTTGGTCAAAGCCATCAGCGATCGCGTGCTGGTGATGTACCTGGGCAAGATAGCGGAAGAGGCTTCCGCGCGCGATCTCTTCGCGCACGCCCGCCACCCTTACACGGCGGCCTTGCTGGAATCCATACCCACCCTGGACCGCGGTCGCCGGCCAAAACTGTTGGGCGGGGAAATCCCCTCTCCCGTGAACCTGCCTCCGGGTTGCGCTTTCGCGGGCCGCTGCGCCCATGCCCGGGATCGCTGCCGCCAGGAGACCCCGGAGCTGCTGGCCGCGGGCCTTTCGCGGGCGGCTTGCTTTTATCCAATGGGGCTGCCTCCCGTTCCTTGATCCCTTTCCTGATTCCCTTTCCCCATCGGGAGCGACCGCAGCCGGGATCGGTTTCGCGCCGTCGGGGCGCAGAAACCCGCTTCCAATCGCTTCGCGAATGAATAAATTTCCCCTGATCTTTCCGGTTATCCCTCGCGGAGACGAACGGCATGAACCTCGACCCCTTTGGTGCGGCGAAAAAGGATTCCTTCGGATCCCCGGGAATCGCCAAGCCCGGATCCAAGGACGATATCTTCGTCAAGCCCAAGGGGGGCGGACTGGGACGCTCTTCCAAGCCCGTGGAGGCGGAGCCCTTGGATATGGCGCCGGAACCGGTAGTGGCCGATCCCGTGGCGGAAAAAGCCAAGGTGGTATTGCGGAATCCCGCCTGGGATTCCGCCGACGTAGGCTTCAATGAAGAAGCGGATATCTCCGTGGAGGTGGAACTCCCGCCCGAGCATGCGGCCAAGAAAAAAGTGGTGTTCGAGCTTTTCGCCAAGGCGCCCGGCGGCCCCGAGCGCATCTCGCAGGCGGAAGGCATGGAGGACGGCGGCAAGGCCCGGAGCCGCATCCCCGTCTACCAGCCGCAATACAAAGAGGACGGCCTCCCGCCCAAGAAGGCGGACTATTACTTCACCTGCAAGCATAGCCAGTCCGATCTGCTGAAGGATGACAAAGCCAACAAGACCGTCGATCACATGGCGGACCGGCAAATCGAATCGCATATCCTGGACGGGCTCACCTTCGCATTCGATTCCAGTTTCCTGCATCCCGCGCATGCTCCTCTATTGAAGGAGATGTGCGCCAACATCAAGGAATGGCGGAAGAAGAATCCGGACGGCAAATTGGCCGTGTATGGGCATGCGGACGCGGTGGGAAAGGAGGCTTATAACAAGGGCCTTTCCGAGCGGCGCGCGCGATCCGCTTTCTCTTTCCTGGTGAAGGATCCGCAAGGCTGGGAGGATTTGCACGGCGAGGAGAAGTGGGCGCTTTCGCCTGCGCAAGCGCTGTTGCAAAGCGCGGGAGAGGATCCCGGCGCCATCGACGGACAGGACGGGCCCAAGACCCAGGCGGCGGTGAAAGCCTTCCAAGGCAAGCATGGGCTGGCGCAGGATGGCGCGACGGGCCCCGATACCCGCAAGGCCCTGTACAAGGCCTTCATGGACGCCAACAACGATTTGGATCTCAAAGCCAAGGACTTCGATTCCATCGACGGGGCGCCCACGGCCGGCTGCAGCGAGTTCAATCCCCTTATCAAGACCGAAGCGGCCGATCAGAGTAACCGTCGTGTTACCGTACTGTACCTCAAGGCGAACAAGAATTTCCCCATCCAATACCCCTGCAAGAAAGGCGATATCGGCCCATGCCAAGGGCAGCTCAAGAAGAAGCCGGGGGAACGGCGGCGGGCATCGTACGGCTGCTTTTTCTACGACGATCTGGTGAAGGAGGAGAAGAAGGGCGGCAAGGTCGCGCCGCCTTCGGGCAAGCTCAAGTTCCTGGGCGTGAAGGAAGGCGAGGATGCCAAGCAATACGTCAACGTCAAGACCGCCGCGGCCGGCAACGGCCGTGAACGCCTGATAGAGGCGGAAGTGGAAGGCGGCGCCGACGGAACCAAGGTATTCTGGAAGGTGACGGCGGCGAAAGAGAACAGCAAGCGCAGCGATCCCAAAACGGGCGTGAAGCCGGATAACAAGGGCGCGTTGGCGGAGTTCAAATCCGGAGTAGCGGAAATGGAAACCGCGGTCAAAGGCGGTAAGGCCTCGCTGGTATTGGCTTGCGGCCTGGCCGGCGGCGATAGCTTCACGGTGGAAGCGGGGTTGGAAAAAGGCAAGGCGGCGGGCACGGTGAAAGTGGTCAATTGGCGCAAGCTGTACTATCAGCTGACCTATCATGAGGATTTGACGCCGCCGTCCATGGCCACGGCCATGAAGAACCTGAAGGACGTGTTCATCGAATGGGACGCCGAGCCGCCGGTCAAGCACAAGCTGATGGGCAACGGCAAGGTCATCGTGGGCAACCACAACGCCGCCAAGTTCCATGCCTTCCTGAAATCGGACAAGACCGATCAATGCGCCCACATCATCTTCTGCGACAAGCAGTACGACGGGCTTTCCGTCGGCAAGAACATCACTTTTTCCAAGGACGCCGACTTCACCACCGCCAGCGCCAGCATGGCCATGGGAGACAAATCCAAGACTCAGGCGGTGCCCAATCCTCCCGTGCAGGAGGGCGCCAAGCTGCTCCTGGGCGGCACCTGGTCCAACGCCAAGACCGGCAAGAGCGGCACCCTCACGGACGACAAGACCAAGGTGACCGATGACATCGGCCTGGCCACGTGGCTGAACGAACAGGACTGGCAGGTGGATCTGCCCAAGCACGCCACGCCGGCCGCCGCCTCCATCGTAAAGGTGAGCATGCAGGTTACCGGCGCGAGCGGCCCCTGGGGCGGGGACGGCGGCTCCGCGCCCCACAACCTTATCGTGATCGACACCAACGATACCATCCACAGCATGTGCGTGATGCATGAACTGGGGCATATCATGAACATGACGCCCTTGGCCGGATCCTACAAAGCGCCGCCGGGCCTGACTTTGAACCACAAATACGCCTATACGGGAATGGGCGGATCCGGATCTCATTGCGCGTTCGAGATCGACACCGCCAAGAGCACGGCCACGCGCAACGTGGACGGAAAGTGCATCATGTTCCATCAGCTCAACCGCAACTGCAAGCTCATCTATTGCCCCGAGTGCGCGCCTTTCGTGAAGGCGCAGGCGCTCGAGAAATTCCAGGAATTGAAGGGATGAATACCATGCTCGATGCCTTGTTGGCCGCCTTGCCGGATTCGGCTTATTTCGAACGCAGGGATTTCGGCGCGGAGATGCGGGAAAAGCTGCGCATCAGCGACGTGCCGTTCGCTGCCTACCTGCGGGGCGCGGCCGCATGGGACCCGGGAACGCATCCTGTCTATCCCGTCTATTCCATCTGCAAGACCAATACCGTGGATAACGCGGAGTTGCATCCCGGCTACGGTAACTTGGTTGTTACCTCGGCCGAGACCGGAGAGATCGCCGTCTTCCCCATGCAGGACGATTCCGGCAAGATGCCCGCAACCGAAGAGGAAGAACCCGCGCCCGCCGCCGCGAAGCTGCCGCGCGCCAAGACCTATTCCGTCGACGATATCTGGCGCGCGCTCACTCCCAAGGATTTCCATGGGGGCCATGGCCAATACCAGGCCTTCCTGGACATGGGCGACTTCCAATCCCAGCCTTACCGGTTCAATCTCAAGCCCTCGGCTGCGCCGCCTCCTGCTCGGCCTTTCGAGTCCGTCCTCAAATCCAAGGGCCCGGCCGGGAAGGATGAATACGGGATCCGGAATGCGGTTTTTGGGGAGGCTTCCGGCGCGGATCTTCCCGTCGAGTCAGGGCTCCTGTTGACGCCCCGCCCTGCGGAAGGCCATCATGCCGGGCGCCGTTTCCCTATCGATGGGGTTTTCCGCTTCCAGGGTAAATGGCCTAAGGAATACGAACGCCTGCCTCTGCATTTCCTGATCGCCGTTAAGGGGTCCAAGGATTTGCTGCTGAAGACCTTATGGCTGCCGCGCTCCAAATGCGCCATCCACGCGGGAGCGGATGCATCCTATACCGGACGTTTCAAATTGGATCTGGCCGACCTCTTTATCATTCCTGGGAACGGCCACGTCGCACCGCCTGGGCAAGCTTGGATCAGCCTCGTTCACCGCGAATGGCGGGGCGCTATCGTGAAGTACGTTTTTGAAGAGAAGCCTTGAACCTTAGCGCGGCATAGTACCGGCCGGTTGGGGATGCAGGGGGCGGAAGCCCCCCGGATCCGCTTCAAACGACGTTCTTGCGTCCGAAGATGAACGAAACCAACCAGGCTATCAGGAATACGAAGAAGAGGATTTTCGCGATGCCGGCGGATGCGCCTGCGATGCCGCCGAATCCCAGGAAAGCGGCGATGAGTGCGATGACAAGGAAAACCAGGGAATAGTGCAGCATAAGTACCTCATGTTTGGAGTTTCCCGCGCGGGTTCTTATCCCGGCGGGTGGGGAGGGCGAGCCCCTCCGTCCTATTCCAACCAATGTTTTTCAAGCCGGAAGTACAAACTTAATTTCGCCGGCAACCCCGGCATCCCCAAACTTTCCCGGCTAAGGCCGTCCCAACGCTAAAGACATTCAAAATCGCGCCTTGGCCGGTGGCTACCAAGTCTACTCGTACTCCTTCAAGGCATCTTTATTCAGGACGGTTATCTCCACGCGCCGATTGGTCTGGCGGCCTTCCGCGGTCTTATTGCTGGTCTTGGGGACCGAACTGCCGTATCCGCGCGCGGTGAGCCGATCATGCAGTTCCGCGTAGGCGGCGGAGAGATACAGGCGCACCGCATCCGATCTATCCTGGCTCAGCTTTTGGTTGGCGGCCGCGCCGCCCACGTTGTCCGTGTGCCCGGCGATTTCCATCTGAAGTTTGGGGTATTTGCTCAGCATCTTTCCGATCAGGTTGAGATAAGGCTTGGAGTTGATGGAGATGGCGGCGCGGCCGGTCTCGAAGTAGAGCGCTTCCAGGTTGAGCACGCCCGTGCGCAGGAATTCCTTTTCCCAGTCGGTGCGCTTGGCCCTTTCCTCCTCCAGGCTCTTGCGGGCTTCCGCCAGGGCGATGGAATCCTGGGCGGCTTTGGCGGCCAGGGAGTCCGCGCGGCGGCGGGCGGCGTCGGATTCGTTGGCGCGCATCAGGGAGTCCTCTTTGGCTTTGCGGGCCAGGCTGTCCGCCATCCATTGGGCGCGGCGCGCCTGCTCTTCCAGGGCCAGTCGGGAGAGGGAATCCAGACGGGCCTTTTCCGCATCGCGGGCGCGGCCGGGATTGGGGTTGTAGGACCAGGTCAAGGCGGCGAATACGCGCCAAGGCTCCAGCGCGCGGTCCGGGGCGTCCTTGCGCTCCTGGCTCAGGGACATCTCCGCGCCGAACTGCGCGTTAATGTGGTTGCTCTCGCTGCGGAACTCGGCGGAGGGGCTGAACCACATGGGATCACTGTCACGATTGTCTTTCAATACCGTGCGGGAGTGGAACTCCGCGCCCAGGATAAAGGAGGGCGCGGGCGCGAACTCCAGGCCGGCGCCTTGCAGAAGCAGGGCGGTCTTGTTCTGCTGCAAGGAAGTGACCACGCCTTCGTTGAAATGCAGCCGGAAGGAAAGCAGGCTCTTGAAGACGATGGATTGCGTAAGCTTGAGGGAGAAGTCCGTGCCGTTGCGGGTTTCGAAATAATCATATCCGTCCGCGTACGTGTGGCCGTCAGGAGCGTGGGCATAGGTTTGTTTGGCGCCGCCGGAGAGCACGGCCAATTGGAATCCCACCCGGCCCGGGATCTTATCCGAGAAAGGGATGCTTCCCTGGAAGCCTCCGGTGACGGTGCCCAAGCCCCCGCCGGTATTGTCCCCGTTGCCGCTGTAATTGTAAACCGCCAGGCCCGCGAAAGCGTCCAGGTAAGGATTGACGCCGAAGCCCACTCCCGCCGTGCCGGTGGTGATCTGGGCGTCCTGCTTGGGCCCGCCCGGGAATTCCTTGGCTTGCTGGAACAGGTTCCCGCGCGCGGTGAGGGAGACGCGGCCCTGCCCCATGGCCTCCGCGGACACGATTTGGCCCAGGCCCAGCGTGCCGTTCACGTTGGTGGACGGCTCCATATCGTCGATGGAGGTTGCCGAGACGGAACGAGCCGTGAAAAGGCCGGCGATGCAGGACAGGATGAACAGATGCCCGCCCCGAAGGCTCCACCGGAACCTCCTTAAAAACCGGCTCATGCGTGCGTTGAACATGGAAACCCTTTCCCCCAGTAGGAATGCCAAGGCCCATCCAAGGTAATAAAAAGGATAAACCGTCCAGCCGTCCGCATAGGGAACCTTCCGGAACCCAAAGGTGCTTCCGGAGGCAATTACTACTAATTTAGGGTCATGAAACTCATCCGCTTCCGCTTCGGCGGTAAAACCCTGCGGGGCGTTTTGCATGCGGACGGAAGCGCGTCCCCCATGCTGGACTCCCACCCGGACGATGCTTTTTTCCCTTTGGATCCGGCATTCGGCCCGGAACGGTTCAAGCCCGATCGCCTGTTGGCGCCCATCCTCCCGGCGGATATCCTGGGTATCGGCCTCAACTACCGGGAACACGCCAAGGAAGGCAAAAGGGAAGGCCCGCCCGTACCTATGCTGTTCATCAAGGCCGGCAGTTGCCTCAACCACCCCGGGGATCCCATTCCCGTTCCCAAGCTGAGCGCGCAAGTGGACTTCGAGGGCGAACTGGCGGTGATCATCGGCCGGACGGCGAAGGACGTGCCTCGCCATCGGGCCCTGGAATACGTGTTCGGCTATACCTGCGCCAACGATGTGACGGCGCGCGATTGGCAGCGGGAAATGAACCTGGGCGGGGGCCAATTCGCGCGTGGCAAAAGCTTCGACGGATTCTGCCCGCTGGGCCCCTGGATCGTCACCGCGGATGAAGTGCCCGATCCCAATAAGCTGTGGATCCGCACCTACGTAAACGAAATCCTGATGCAGGATCAGGGCACGGCGGACATGATCTTCGACGTGCCCGCTTTGATCGAGTCGCTCAGCTCCACCATGACCTTGCGGCCCGGCGCGGTCATCCTCACTGGTACGCCTTCCGGCGTGGGCTTCGCGCGCAATCCGCCGGTATGGCTAAAGCCCGGGGACAAGGTGCGCATCGACATCGACGGCATCGGCTCGCTGGAAAACCCGGTATCCCAAGCCTGAGGGCGGGAATTCCCGTAAAGGTTTCGCATGTTCATCTTGCATGAATCGATTTGGTGGAACCTCGCCATGGGCGTGGTGGGTTGGTACATCGGTTATCTCAGGGGCCTGGCGCGCTGGGGCCTGCTGCTGGGATTGCTCCTGGGCCCGCTGGGCTGGGGCATTACCCTGTTCCTGCCCGCCGCCCGCGTCCGCGGCGGTTTCCGCCCTTTCAGCGCAGGCGCCGATGCGCGCGCAGGCAGCTCCGGTCCGGCCTGCCCGCGTTGCGGCAAAGGCGTCGGCCCCGGCGACAAAGCCTGCGGCCATTGCGGCAATCTCCTCATCCCCATCCAGTACCGGGTAATCGGCGCTTCCGGAACGCAATAGTCGAATCCGTCGCGGTTTTCCCGGGCACTCCTTCCCCGCATTTTCCTTCCCCACCCCCGCATCGGATTCGTTTATTCCGTGGCAGGAGGTACGGATATGGATGTTTACAGGCTTTTGCACGAAGATCATAGGAAGGTCGCGTCACTGCTGGAGGAGTTGGAAAGCACTACCGAGCGGGTGGTAAGGAGCAGGGAACATCTGTTCGCCAACCTGATGATGGAACTCAGCGTGCATGCGGAAGCGGAAGAGCGTTGCTTTTATTCGCGCCTGGAAGACGCGGAGCAAACCCGGGATTTGACATTGGAAGCTTTGGAAGAGCATAAAGCGGCCAAGCGGTTGCTGTCCGAATTGGATAAGGACGACAAGGCCACCGAGCAATGGCTCGCCAAGCTTAAGGTGTTGCGGGAAAACGTCCGGCACCATGTGGAAGAGGAGGAACAGGAACTTTTCCAGCGGGCCAAGAAGGTGCTCTCAGCCGACGATGCCCTGGCCATCGCGGAGGAAATCATCGCCTATAAGGAAATGAACTCCCAATTGGAAGAAAGGATCTGATCGGCAACATGCAGCATATCATCGCAGAAAGTACTTTCGCGAACCCGCTCAACGAGGAAGAGGAAAAACGCACCTCCAAAATCATCGATGGAGCTTTGCTCAAGACGGGAACGTTTTGGGTGCGGACCTGCATGTCGCGGGATCGCAAGCGCGTGGTCTCGGAGTTTGAAGGGCCGGACGTAGCGGCGGTGGAAGCCGCTTATCGGGAAGCCGGACTGGGTTTGGATAGCGTATGGCTGGCTCAGGTGAAAACCGCCCAAGCGATGCAGGCCGATTGATCCGGTTCGGCCCGGCCGCGATGGGCCTGCCCTCATCGATGGGCTTTGCCTCAGGGCAAGGATCGCGGCTGCCACCCCATGATGGCTAGCATGGCCAGGAAGCCGACCAGATAAGCTGGTGCTATGAACCAGCTTTCCCGCAGCCAACGGCCCGTGGATCGCATCGCGGGGAAATCGCCGGATAGGGCCACGCCCGCGGAGGATCCGAACCACAGCATGGATCCGCCGAAGCCCACCGCATAGGCGAGCAGGCCCCAATCATAACCGCCCTGGGACAGTGCCAGTTTGGTTAAGGGGATATTGTCGAAAAAAGCCGAGACGAATCCCAACGTCAAGGTGCCGGCCCAGGAAGCGGCCGGCAGTTTTTCCACCGGCAGCAAGGATGCGATAAGTACCAGGCAGACGAGGAACAGAGCGCCGCCCGCCGCTTGCGGCAATATCCGCCAAGGCATCTGGACGAAAGGCGCCCCCAACAATAAGGCGCACCAAACCCCCAAGGCGGGAAAGCCCAACAGCATATTGGTGAGCAAGGCGCCCGCCAGGACGATAGCCACCAAGGCTACGCGCGGCCAATCCACGGTTATATCCATCGCCGCATCCGCCACGATGCGCTGATGGCGATCCTGGCGCAGGGAAGCGGGAATGCCCAGGCATAATACCGCCATGCCCGACCCGATGAAAGCATGCAATACCTGGCGGGCGGGAACGCCTCCTATCCACAGCATGGTGGTGGTTGTGTCCCCCAGCACGCTGCCGGCCCCGCCGGCATTGCTCGCGGCCACGATGGCCGCCAGGTAGGCGATGTGTACGCGGCCCCGGAATACGGAAAACGCCATCGCGCCACCGATGAGTGCGGCGGCGATATTGTCGAGAAAGGTGGATGCGAGGAAAATCACGGCCAGCAATACCAACGGTCCTTTCCAACCGTCCGGCAGGATGCGGGGCGCCAGCAGCGGCAGCCGCGAGTCCCGGAAATGGCGGGCCAGCACGGCGAAACCGAGCAACAGGCCGAACAGATTGGCCAACATTCCCGCCTCAGCGCGCAGATGGGATAGGAGATGGAAATCCGCGGAGAAGGATTTGAGCGTCAGCATGGCGATGAGGCCGGTCAGGGATATTCCCAAGGCATAGGGGTGGAAAATCGCCACACCCGCCAGTACGGCGCCGAAGATAATGAATTGAAGTGGGATTCCCATTCGCCCCGCGCCGGATAAACGAAGCGCAATGTAGCAAGGTAGCGAATGAAACTCAGGCCAGCAACAGGCCTTCCGGAGAAGAGAGCATGGTCTTGGGCCTGGAGATCCCCAGCCCGGAAACGGTCGTCGGCCGGGGCGTGGTCAAGTGCACGGGCTTGTAGGCCAACATGGCCTTGACGCCTTCGCTGGCCAGATTTTCCCGCACGGAGGCAAAACGGTGGCGTCCCAGCAATTTGTCCAGCTTCCACTCCGTGGTGTCCAGGTTCACGTAATGTTGGAATGACTCCAGCATTCCCCCGGCGGCCATGCGCTGCTGGGCCGTGTCCAGTTCCCAAGGATGCATGTACAACATGGCCGGGCGGCCCAACTTATTTTGGCGCTTGATATACAGATCCGTCACGGCATGCGGATACAGGCGCAGGTAACCGCCGCCGGAGATGGGGAGGGCCTTGCCGCCGATATCGGCTACGGAGAGGGGGATTTCCCGGATGGAGGATCCGTTGCCCAGATGGATGACATGCGGCATGCGATTGGGATAGGACGGAATGCCGTAACGCTTGCGCTTGACGGGGAAAATGCTGGAATCGTATTCGATTCCATAGCGGGCAAGGATGGCCAACGCCCACAGGGTGGACTCGACGATGCTGAAATTGGAAGCCCGGTGCCCGATTATTTTCTGGCTGGTATACCGGGCCAAAGTATTCAGCGATCGGGACAGATCCTTTTCGAATTCATACGGCGTCATGTCGGTCACCTTTTCATGATGGTAACCGTGCGTGCCTATTTCATGCCCGGCGATATCGATCATGCGGACCACTTCCGGGAACTTGTCGGCAACCCAACCCAGTACGAAAAAAGTGGCTTTGGCATTATGGGCGTCCAAAAGGTTCAGGATGCGGTGGACGTTACCCACCACGCGCGTGCGGGAAGTATCCCAGGCGGACCGGGGTATGTGCAGGTTGTGGGCATGGAACCAGCATTCCACGTCCACGGTAAAGAAATTGGCGACCTGGGAGACGGGGGCGGGAGCGGCTTTGGCAACATTTCCGTTGGCCAAAACCATGGTGGGCCTGAGCGTGCCGCGATGACGGACCATGGCCAGGCGGGGAAGCCCGGGATTGGCGGATGCGAGTTCCATCAGGGCCGGCAGGCGCACAGCTTCAGTGAGCGGCCCGCGATTCAGAAGATAGCGCATGGTATTAAAGAGCACCCAGAACTCCATGCGGATCCAAGAGGCCAGGCTGATCATGGACGCGCGGTAGGCCAGATCGAAATGGGTTTTCCTGATCACGCTTTCCAGCGAATCGTCGTATCCCAGGATAATCTGGGAGAGACCAGTGAGGCCGGGCTTGACATGGCGGGTGCGCTCGCGGTAGTCGGGGATTTCCTGGAAGTAGCGCACGGTGAAATGCGGCCGCTCCGGGCGCGGGCCGATGAAGCTCATCTCCCCCTTGAGCACGTTCCAGAATTGGGGCAGCTCATCCAGATGGGTGGAGCGCAGGATACGTCCCAAGCGCGTAACGCGCGGGTCATGCCCCTTGATGCAAAGTTGCGGGCCGTTCTTCTCGGCATCGGAACCCATGGTGCGGAACTTGCAGATGGTGAACGGCTTGCCGCCCACGTCCAGGGCGCGGCGCGAATCCTCGCGGCGTCCGCCTCCGCGTTTGTCGAGGCCCACGCGTGATTGCGCGTAGAGGGCCGGTCCGGAGGATTCCAGTTTGATGAGCAATGCCAAGATGGGGTAGGCGATCAGGAACGCCGCCGTCCCGGCCAATCCCACCGTTATATCCAGGGCCCGCTTCAATGCTATTACTGCCTTGCAAGGTTTCATGTCCGATTCCCCTTTCGCGCCGGTGGCCCGCTTTGTCGCTGTGGCCGTCATCACCGTCGTCGAGAGATAAACATCATTTTTTTCTTGACCGCGTCCGGTGACGCCGGTCACATGCTTCAAAGAACATTTTACGCGTCAGAATAAAAATGGATTTCATCCGTTTCCGATTTACACCCAAGTCCGTTTCAACCCTTCTTCCGACGTTTTGCGGTGCCGGAAGGAAGTCCGGTATGCTCAACGTCTCATTTGGTCCGCTTTAGACGCTGATGATAAGGCCAGGGGTAACCTGGCGATGAAAATCCGGGAAAGAATGTTACGGTGAATCGGAGAATGCCGGGATCAGCAGAAAGGCCAGAGGGGGCAGATCTCTTTGGCTTTGACGAAGGCGGCTTCCCGGATCAGCATGGGACCGGGAAGCGAGGCGCGCGGATTGGGAATGCCGCGGGCTTCTTCCACCATCTTCCCCACCAAGCGGGAGAGGTTCGCGTCGGCCTCTTCAAAGTCATGTTCCGAAGTGCGCTTTTCCCGGACCATATTATGCGTGCCGGCGCGGACCAAGTCCCTAATCACGGCGGCGCAGGGGACGGAATATTCCATGCCGGATTCCCGCGCCAGATGGCGGGCGGTGATCCAGAGTCTCTCTTCCATTTTCAAGGTCATAATCGATTGCTAGCTTTTCGGGGTGTCGCTTCCGACGCAAAAGTAATAAAGCGAGGCCATCCTGGGAAACAGCTTGTTGCGAAATTGGGTTTGCGCTTGGATTGCCCTCCTGGGTCTATCCGGCCTTGCCTGCGCGGGCGAAGGCCTTTGGAGCGTGGGTTTGCGCACCCAGGGATTCATCGATTTTGAACCGGGCAACGACTGGATGAGCGGGCCGGAGATCGCGTATTCCAATTACGATCTGGGCGCCCATCGCCTGCAATTCCGGGCCGCCTACCTCACCAGCCGCTTGGAGCAGGTTTTCCGCCTGAACATCCTCAAGCAGGACTACTTCCTGTTCTCCCCCACCTGGCACTTCAACCGCAACGGTTTCTTCGATCCCATCTTGCAGGCGGACTTGGGTTATACCCGCTACGATACGGAATACGCGTGGTACCAGGGCGTGGACAATAGCAGTTGGCTGGCCGCCCTGCAACTGGGATTCGCGCTGAATCTTTTCCAGGGCGAGTACGGCCTGTATTACCATTTTGGCTATAACTTCATCACGCCGGAATCCTCCAATGTCTACCCGGGGGTATTCGGCTTGGGACTTTGGGTGATGCTATGAACGGGACCGTCGGGATAAGGCCGAAAACCGCCGGCAAGCGCGCAGGCGCTCTGATCTCCGCGCTGGCGTTGCTCGCGCTCGGCGCTTGCGAAATCAACACTCCCCAATGCGATCTGGAATGCCAAAAGGGTTTCTGGATGGACAGCGGGCAAAACCCGGATCATTGCAGCGAAACCACCGATTCCACTTGCCTGGTCTCGCGCCGTTTTCCCGCGCCCGGCGATTCGGTAAAGGGCAAGCACGTCATCATCGCCGTGCATGGTTTCACCGCCAGCACCTATGAGTGGCAAGAGTTCAAGAACTTCGCCGAAGGGGATACCGCCAACGGCCACGGCAAGGTCCTGGTCTCCCTGGTGCTGTTGGGCGGGCACGGAGTGAGCCTGGATGCCTTCCAATCCAGCGGGTGGAAGGATTGGGGCGCTCCCCTCATCGCGGAATACGATTCGCTCAAGAGCCGCGGCTTCACGAACATCAGCTTCGCCTGCGCCTCTACGGGCTGCGCGCTCCTGATGCAATATATCTCGGATGGTGTTCTGGATACCGGGATGGCGCCCAAATGGGTGTATATGATCGATCCCATCGTGGTGCCGTCCGCCAAGCTGCTTTCCCTGGTGGATTTGGTCGGTCCCATATTGGGCAACAGCCCCAATCCCGGATCAAACGAGGAGAACCGCCATTGGTACGTGAACCGGCCGCAGGAGGATTTGAAACAGCTTTATCAATTGACCAATCGCGTCAAGAACGAATTGGAAACCGGATTCAAACTGCCCAAGAAAACCGAATGCAAGGTATACAAATCGAAAAAGGATCGCAGCGCGGATCCCATCGGCGCCTTGCTCATCTACAAGGGCATGCGCAAATGGGACGGGAGCCACATCGAAGCGGAGTTGTACGATTCGCGCCTGCATGTGATGACGCGCTTGGCCGGTCGCGATCCCACGCCTTCGCACGCGGATTCGACGCTCCAGATCGGCATATTCAGGGAAATGATCAAGAAGGATTTGACGCTTCCATGAACCGCAGGCCCTTGTCCCCGGTTTTCCCGAAGCGCGCTTTTGCTAATTTTACCCCATCCAAACCAGGAGCCCGTCCATGAAGGTCTTCGCCTCCCTCGCCCTCCCCATCGCCTTGATGCTGGCCGCCTGCGGTGAAGATGTGAAGCTGGAGCGCCGCACCGTCACCTATCCCAACGGGAAAAGCGTGAAGGAGGACTGGACCTTCTATCGCAAGCCCAACGGCGACAGCGTGGCCCAGGGAGTGCATAAGAAGTTCTTCTGGAGCGGCTCCACCAGCGAAAGCGTGATCTGGAAGGACGGCAAGCGGGACGGTTCCGCCCAGGCCTGGTACGAGAACGGCGCCGTGAAATGGCAGAAGAGCTATGCCATGGGCAAGCGCACCAATGCCTGGCGTCTCTCCTACAAGGACGGCCAACCCTGGATCGTCGCCGCTTACAAGGACGATAAGCTGGACGGGACCGTGCAGGTCTGGGACAAGGCCGACGCCTCGCAACCGAAAGAAGCCGTGTTCAAGGACGGCAATTGCGCTTCCGGCGATTGTTCCCTGTTGGATGCGCCCAAGCTTCCTGACGACATCGCCCCGGCCCAAAAAGTGGAAAAGACGCGCGCCTGGGAAATCGTCAAGGATTTCCTCGATTAGGACTCAGCCGCCTCCGGCTTCAGAAGTTCCACCTCAGGCCGGCGCTGCTGGTGATCACTTCCGGATAGCCCGGGATCACGCTGTAGACCAGGGACAGATGTTCCCACGCCTTCCATTCCACGTCCACATCGCCGCCGTACCAGATGAAAGCGCCTTGGTAATCCCCGCCTTTGGCCGCGCCGAAGAAACTGTCCTTGGTATAGCCCTTCACCCTCCCGAACCAGTTCTGGCGCCACAGGTAGGTGGGCCCGATGCCGATGCGAAGTGAAAACCTGTCGGTGACGTCCCAATTGGCGCGAAAGCCCAAGTGGTAATAGCCGGCCCATAGGTCGGAACAATCCTTGTAGAAGGCCGTGGTCGCGCGCAGATAGAAGAAGCGGTGCAGCTTATAATCCACATCGGCCTGCAGCCCCACCAGCACTACCCAATAATCCTTATCGTCCAGCGAGCGTTTGTAATGCTCGATGTTTTCCCCGCCGCCGGGATGATAGGTTAGGCCTGTATAATTGAGCCCGGCCACGAAGCGCTGGGGTGCCAGATAACCGGGTTGGGCCGCGATGGCCGCCGGCGGCTTGGGCGAAGCAACGGCTTCCACATCCGCCCCCGCCCTGACGGAGGCTGCGCAAGCGGTGATGGACAACAACAGGACTATGGCACGATATGAGATGAATGGACGCATCGGGGCTTTCCTTGCATGGACGGGTTCAGCGACAGGCGCGGTAAAAGATATATTTTCCGGAAACTCCGGAAACCCAAAGGCCGCCATGGACACCTACGCATTGCCCCGTTTTTACCGGGTGAAACGCAGCCTGCAAAGTCTGCCGCCCTTGGACGCCGCCGCCGCCATCGAGTCAGAGTGGGACCGCTTGGGATTGGACGCCGCCCTGGCCGCGATTGTTACCAGGGTTCCCGGCGCCCACATCGCCCTGGGCGTGGGCAGCCGCGGCATCACCGATTTGCGGTCCATGGTTCGCCGCTTGGTGGATCGCATCAAGGCTGCCGGTGCTTTGCCTTTCATCGTGCCGGCCATGGGAAGCCATGGGGGCGCCACCGCGCCCGGGCAATTGGAAGTGCTGGCGTCCCTGGGCATCACGGAAGCGGACATGGGCTGCCCCTTGTCGGCCACCATGGACACGGTAATCCTGGGCCATACCGCCGGGGGCCTGCCGGCGTATTTTGACGCCCATGCGGCGAAGGCGGAGGGCGTGATATTGATCAATCGCGTCAAGATACATACCAGTTTTCATGGTCCATTGGAGAGCGGCCTGCACAAGATGCTGGCCATCGGCCTGGGCAAGGAAAAAGGGGCCACCCTGATGCACAGCCGCGGCCCGGACGGGTTGCGGGACGATATGCCGGAAGTGGCGCGCGCCTTGTTGGCCGCGATCCCTTTCCTGGCCGGTTTCGGGGTGGTCGAGGACGGCACCCATCGCCCTGTGGCGTTGCAAGGATTGTCCGCGGCCGATCTGGATGCGGGAGAACGGGGTTTGCTGGATCTGGCGCGCCGCCTGGCCCCGGCCTTGCCTTTTCCGGATCTGGACGTGCTGGTGATCGAACGCATGGGCAAGGATATCAGCGGCACCGGCATGGATACGAACGTGATAGGACGCTTGCGGATTCCCGGCCGGCCGGAACCGGAGTCGCCGCGCATCCAGGCCATCGTGGTCTGCGATCTGACCGAGGCTACGCATGGGAATGCATTGGGCATGGGGCTTGCCGATTTCGCCACCCAGCGTTTGGCCGACAAGGTGGATTTCCGCCTTACGGCCAGGAACGTTTTGGCCAGCGGTTTCCTGGAACGGGGCAG
Organism: Fibrobacteria bacterium; assembly: GCA_025360005.1. Taxonomy (GTDB): domain Bacteria; phylum Fibrobacterota; class Fibrobacteria; order UBA11236; family UBA11236; genus Chersky-265. The sequence goes on along the minus strand of JANYDA010000058.1, from coordinate 22,050 downwards.
GGTGCCTTTGGTCCTGGCCGATGCGGCCGAGGCGCTGGACGCGGCCATTTCCCACGTATTCCGCGCGCAGCCGGACCAGCGCGATGGGGCCCGCGTGGCGGCCATCCGCAGCACCCTGGACTTGCAGGAATTCCTGGTCTCGGAAAACCTCATCGAGGCGGCCAGGAAACTTCCCGGTTACCTGGGGGATTCGGGACCGGAGGCGTTCGGGCCCCTCTAGTCCCCCGCCCGGACGCGGCGCGCGGCGGAATCCTATACGGAGTAAAGGTGTTGCAGGCGCACGAATTATCGAGCCGGGTCAGGTCCCCGTTAATTCTTTCGAGGCCTTGAAGATATTCTCGAACAGCTTTTCCAGCTTGCCCGTGGGGGTGGCCGAGAAGGCCAGCCGCAACACGCCGCCGAAATTGATGGTGCCGGTGGAATAATCCGCCAGCAGCTTCTGGCGCAGCTTTTCGGAATCCGCCTTCAGGGTGCGGATGCACATGAAGTATCCCGAGTTGAAGGGCAGCGCCGTGAACTGTTCCCGGTATTCCGGATGCGCGGCCAGGATGCGCTTCACTTCGTCGTAGCGGCGCTTCAGCAGTTCGAACTTCTGCTTTTTCTCGGCCGCGTATTCGCCCGCGGTCCAGGAGCGTACCAGCAGGGATTGGGCCGGATTGGAGGTATTCGAGATGTTACCCCGGATGGCGCCGCCGGTCTTGGCTTCCAGGGCTTCGTACAAGGCGGGCGTTCCGCCTTTGATGCCGTAGGTGAGGAAGCCCACGCGGAAGCCCCATACGTAGTCTTCCTTGGTGGCGCCGTCGATCTTTACGGCCAGAACATTGGGATGCAGATCGCAGAGTTCCGCGAAGATGGATTGGGCGTAGACGCCGGCTTCGAAAACAAGCCCGAAATAGGCGTCGTCGATGAGCACCACCACCTTTTCGCCTTTGCCGGCGGCCTCGGAAATGGCGTCCACGATCTCCTTCACTTCGCCCGGGAGCGGCGTATAGCCGGATGGGTTGTTGGGGAAGTTGAGCAGCACAATCTTCTTGCCTTTCGGCGCAGGCGCTTGCAGCTTGGCGCGCAAGGCTGCCGTGTTGAATCCCCCCGCGTCCGTATAGGTGGGAAAGGTGTCCAGCGAGGCGCCGAACGCATGCGTGAAGATGAGGCCGTAATTCTCCCAGAACAGATCCGGCAGAATGATGGAATCGCCTTCATCGCAAAACAAATAGCCGGCCATGCTCAAGCCATGCGTGAGCGCGGCGGTTACCACCGGTTGGCTCAGCGTTTTGCCGGCCAGGCCCGGATTCTTCTTGAAGACCATTTCCTTCCATAGCTTGCGGATGTCCGCTCTGCCTGGGCTGGGCGCATAAGGATACGCGTCGCTGGCGGGCAAGTTCAGGTTCTTGCTGATGCTGGGCAGGGCCACGGGGGATCCGTCGTCTTCCAGGGCGATGCCGATGGTGGCGTTGATCTCCTTGCCGTTGGCTTCCGCGGACTGGGCCAGGATGCCCAGCTTGGGGAAGAAAATGGCTTTGCCTTTGGCGGAGAGCATTGCGAGCAGGGCGGGATTGGTTCCTTTGATTGCATCGTTGAGTTTGATTGCTTGCGGATCGAGTTCCATGGCGCTTCCTCGTGATTGGACCAGCGGGAAATTTACTTTAATGGTGGGGATTTCAGGGTGCGCGAAAACCGCGGGAAACGATGCGGATGAGGCCTGCGCCGATACGGAAGCCGGGAAGCTCCATATAGAATTCCGCCGCCGCCATGCGTTCGCCGCCGCGGTATTGCCGGAAGCGGCGGAAGAAAACGGAGAAGAAAACCAAGCGCAGGGCTCCGGACAACAGGAACAAAGTCTGCAAGGGCCACCTCTGGGTAAAGGGATGGGGAAGCGCGGGCAGACGCGTTGCCAGGAACCCTCCCAGCAGGGAGAAGGCGCATCCGATCAAGCCCACCACCAGGGACGCGAAGGCGATATAATGGCTGCGGTGCCGCGAGTCGGTGGCATTGAGGAGATGGTTGAAGTTGGCCAGGTTGTATCCGCCCCAGGCGATGCCGTTGTAAAAGCAAAACGCCAGGATGGCCCATTTGTTCTGCGTCAGCGAGAAGAGGATGGGGATGAGGGCCACCAGCAATCCCGAGATCCACAGGACGCGGCCGCTGCCCAGGTGATCCGCTAATTTCCCCCAGAAGCCGGCCACGGAGATGGCCCCTATCACCGGCAGCGACAGGGTGACGGACAGGAACAGGTAGCTGAAATGCAGATCGCGCAGGTACCATACCGTGAAGAAGGGACCGGACATGGCGGCGGCTCCCTGGAACAGGCTCGTGGCCACGCAGTAGATCAGGAAATCCTTCCCGGGCCGGAAAGCCAGCGGGGAAAAGGCTTCCAGCGCCATGGTGGAAACGGGTTCGTATTGCCGCGCCAGAAAGGCATGGGAAACGGCGCGCAGGGCGGCCGCGGCCGTGAACACGCCGGCGAAGATCAACCAGGGCGCGTTATGGGCGCCGTAGCGGCGCGAGATGATGCCGGCGCCGAGCGAGCACGACAGGTACATCCAGGAAAAGAAAACGCTGCGCCAGGCGAAGTGGCGGCCGCGCGCCGTGCCAGGCATGAGATCGCCCATCCAGGCCACCCAATAAGGGCCGGTGACATTGTTGCTTACCGCGGAAGCGACGAACAGCGCGATGTAGGCCCAGGCCGCCCACCGGACGGGGAGCCATCCCGCCAGGCCCGCCAGGAACAGGAACAACGCTTGCCCGCGCACGCCCCATAGCACGTAATGCTTGCGGCCTTTGCCGGGATCCGCCCAGGCCGGCAATAGGAATTGCGCGATGGATCCGATCAACAAGGGAAGGGAGGAGAGCAGGGCGATGCCCATGGACGAGGCGCGCAGGGCTATGGCGGCCGCAATGGTGAAGGTGTCGGTCAGGGCGATCATGCCGTTGGCCATGATCCCGTCCCGGAAGCTGTTCAGCAAAGCATCGCGGATGACGGGCGGCCCCACGTAGATGCCGCCCAATTTGGTTTTGCCGCCTTCCTCCCCGGTAGAATCCGGGGTGGCGCCGCTTTTCTCCCGAGGCGTTGCTTTGGAAAGGAGCAGCGGTATCCCTTCGGTTTAGCGGATGCCGTTGGCGAGAATGGATCCGCCGTTATTCACCGTGGCCAGCCAAAGATTGTTCCGCGACAAGCTGGTGACTATGGGGTGGGTATAATCCGAACCCGCGAAGATGGAAAGCAGGGCGGGGACGTTGTTCCTGATTTCGAAGTTCATCAACTCCGGCTCGCCGGCGATCTGGGCCCCGCGGGCGATCACCTGGAGGCTGCCATCGGCGTTGGAGCAGAGGGCGGGCCATTCCGTGGAGGCATCGGGATATCCGAAGGCGGGACCGGTGCTCCACGCGTAGGGCCACGCGGATCCGCCGGTGTACCAGATCCGCAGGTCGCCTTCCGAGCGGCGGGCCACCACGGTGAGCCTACCGTCGGCGCCTTGGGCCAGGCTCACCGCCGAGACCACCTTTGTGCCGGTGGCCCCGGTACCGGGCAGCAGGGCGTTCACCCAGGTATAGGTGCCGTTCCCGTGACGGGTGCCGTTCCAGTGGCGGATGCGGGTCCCCTCCCGGTAAACGATGTCGAGGTGTTTGCTCTGGGCGTTATAGGCCATGGATGGGCTGCCGTAGGTGGAGGTATTCAGGCCCGTCCCGAAGGCGGAGATTTGCGCCACGGAACCGGTGATGCGCCATAGGGCCACTTGACCCGCCGTGGTTTTGATGGCGACGTAAAGCTGGTTTCCGTCCGCGCCGTTGGCGACGACGGCGGGATCACCGACGGCGTTGGTGGGTCCGAAGGGGGCGGTGGGGCCGTTCAAGATGCCTTCCGCGGCGAGGAAGAAGGATTCCAAGCGGCTCCCCGCGCGGCGGACGATGAAGAGCTGATCGTAGTCGAAGCCGCCGTTCACATTATGGACCAGGGCGGGTTTGCCCGTGCCCACGAAGGTTTCGCCGAAGGACCATTGGAACCCGCTGGAAGCCGCGACGGCCAGGGCCGTCTTGCCCACCATGGCGGGGTCCGATCCCCGGCCGGAATCGGTAACTTGCAGGTTACAGTGGGAAAGGGACATGGCCAGGGACAGGCCTAGGATGCCGGAACGTATTTTTCGAAACATGGGTGATTCCTTTTTGGGGGATGGGAATAGGCAATTAGTTCAACCCCGAAGGATCTGTCCAGCCCTATTTTCCCAAGGCATTGAAAAGGGAATTCAGGGAAGCGGCGATTTTCCCGAAGCTGCTTTTTTAGCCGGCGTTCTTCCCGTCACCCCCAGGATACGTCCAGCGTTGGCCAACTGGGCCTTGACCGAGCCGCTGCCCGTGCCGCCCTGGATATTCCGCCTTTCGGCCGAATAGGCGAAGGTGAGTTTCTTACGGAACGATTTGCCGTCCGGTATTCCGGACCATTCCGACTCCGGCAATTCCAAAAAGGGCCGGCCCAGCGCTTCGGCCTTGCCTATCATTCGCCCCACGATATGGTGCGCATCCCGGAAAGGGATGCCTTTGTCCACCAGGTAATCGGCCAAGTCCGTGGCAAGCATGCCCGGATGCATCTTGCGCTCGATCTCCCGCGTGCGGAACTTCAGGGAGCCTATCGCTTCCGCCATCACGGTAAGGCACAGCTGCAAGGTCTCCACGGTATCGAACACCGGTTCCTTGTCCTCCTGGAGATCGCGATCATAGGCATGCGGCAGCCCCTTCATCACCGTGAAGAGGCGCGTGAAATTGCCGAGCAGGCGGCCGGATTTGCCGCGGATGAGTTCCATGGAATCCGGATTCTTCTTCTGCGGCATCATGCTCGATCCGGAAGTATAGGCTTCGCCCAGTTCGATATAAGCGAACTCCTGGGTGGACCAGAGGACGAAATCCTCGGCGTAGTTGCTGAGCAAGGCTCCCAGGATGGCTCCGGCGCCCAGGAACTCCAGGGCCCAGTCTCGATGCGCGGTCGCGTCGATGCTGTTGGGAGACAGTTCCGGGAAGCCCAGGCGTTCGGCCACCAGCTCGCGCTTGTATGGGAAAGCGGATCCGGCCAACGCTCCCGAACCCAGCGGCATCTGCGCGGCCGAGGCGGCGGCATTGCGCAGGCGCGCCTTGTCGCGTTCCAGCGCCCAGAAAAAGGACAGCAGGTAATGGCCGATATAAACGGGTTGCGCCTGCTGCACATGCGTGTAGCCGGGCATCAGGGCCTGGCGGTATTCCACGGCCTTATGGTAGATGGCGGTTTGCAGCGCGATGATCGCCGCCTCCAGGCTTTCCGCCTGGCGGCGCACGTACAGCTTCAGATCGGTAGCGACCTGATCGTTGCGGCTGCGGCCGGTGTGGAGCTTCTTCCCCAACGAGCCGATGCGATCGCTGAGGATGCGTTCCACGGCCATATGGATGTCCTCATCGGAGGGCTGGAACAGGTCCATGCCGGCTTCCAGATCGGCCAGCACCTTTTTCAGTCCCGTCAGCATCTTGGCCAATTCCGCGGTGGTGAGGACGCCCGCGGCCTTGAGGCCATGGGCATGCGCCATGCTGCCCTCGATGTCCTCGCGGAAAAGCTTGCGATCGAAGCCCAGGCTGATGGAAAGCTTTTCCATGGACGAGGCCATGCCGCCCTGGAAACGGCCCTGCCACAGTTGGCCACCCGGCTTCGCTTTTCCGTTTCCCGTGCTTTTACCATTGCCTTGGGTCTTCTTTTTAGATGCGGCCATTTCCATGCTCCTGCCCGCGGCTTCCGCGTGAGCGACAAATTGTAAAAGAGTTTGCCCTCTTTGTGTAGCCGGGGAGGGAACGCTTATTGCGGGCTTCCCGTTACGGGCGGGTTACCTTACTGGAGCAGGTTGAAGGCGCCTTCCATGCTGGCGTGCAGGGAGGTATCCGCATCGCTCGTCACCTGGATCAGGCAATGCGCGGAGACGCCCAGGGATCGGGCCGGCGTCCAAGGGAGGATCGGCAGTCCGTCCTTACCGGGATAATGTTCCGCCAAGGCCAGCCAGGTCTCGCCGTTGTTCACGGAGACTTGCACCTTGACCGGCCCCTTGTCGGGCATTTCCCATTGGACGGTATAGGCCCGATCCGCCACCAGGGTATCGCCCGGGCGCGGTTGGATGATGCGGGGCCTGGGGGGAGGCGGCAACCGGCGCACGGAAAAGACCACCGTGTCCAGACGGATTCTGAGCCCCAGCGTGCAGGCGATTTCAAATTGGTAGACGCCTTCCTGCGGGAACCGCACTTCCGATCGCAGCGAGGTGGGGCTGAAGATGGCCGCCTTGCCGTCGAAGGCCGGTATGGGGCCCGCGGTATCCAGCAGGGGCGGCACAGGTACCAGGGTGTCCCTGCGGCCGGAATCCCCCGCCTGCTTGATTTGCCGCCAGAGGCAGGTGAGGCGCGGATCGGTTTTATCCAATCCCGTAACGCCCGCTTCCAGGAAGGCCGGGAGCTCCAGGACCGCTTCCTGATCGGAGCCGGCATGTACGGTGAAATCCGGGAGCGAGTCTTTGCGGCCGGTGGTATCCACCAATCCCACCGGTTGGTCCGAGGGATGATAGATGCGGGTGGAATCCTTGGTATCCAGCGAATCCCCGATGGGGTAGACTTTGCCGTCCGCGGTCAGCAAGCGGATGGGAAAGATGCCTTCCGGCATGTCATCGATGACGAAAAGGCTGTCCACCAGGGTGGCCAGGAACGGCGTACCCGGTACGAAGATGCGTCCGGCGTTCCCATGGAGGCTGTCCCGGACAAGCTTGGCCTGGTAACGCACCAAGGGCCTGGGCTGCACGTCCAGGCGCGTAAGCGCGGCTCCCCCCACGCGCGAGAATTCCCGGGCGGAGGAATCGTATTTCAATCCGATCACCAGGCTGCCGGTGCGGTCCTGGGTCTTGAGCACGATGTTGAAGCTGGTGGAGGTGGAATCGCCTTTCCCCGTGTTGCCCGTACTATTCGCAGCGGGCAAAGCGGCGGCGGCCGGCTTGGCCAAGGCCTGGGCGCTTTGCTTTCCGGCCGTCAATTGCAGGCGCTTGAAATCCTCGCCGGTGAGATTGGTGAACGCCGAGTTCTTCACCTTTATGGTCACCAGCGGCTGGGGATCCACCGCGGGATTCTGATCCACCGCATAAACGTTGAGATCGCCCGTAATCCGCAATGCGGTTCCCGATGCGTCGCGGAACCCCACGGTGAGAGAGGGATTGTCGACCCCGGAGCTGGTGCCCGCTACTTGGGTATCGCCGCAGGCGGAGAAAAGGGCGGCCAGCATCGCCGGGAATAACGGCAGCGCGGAAGTAAAAACGGATGCGGCTCGGCGAAAGGCGATGGGGAGGCGATGGAATGGCGGCATATCTCACTTCGCGGGAAGTCGTCCCGGCCTGCAAGCAATTATAGGAATTTTTTCCGGGCCGGCCCTCATTCCGGCACCTTGCTGTTGGGGAACAATTGCATGGTCAATGTGTACACGCGATCTTCCTTACTGTCCCGATCGATGATCTCCCGCAGCTCTTCCTGGAACGAACGGATGCGATCCTTGATAGCCGCGAAGCCGTCCCTGGAGACGGAAAACATCAAGGCATTGTATTGGCGCTGCTCGGCCGGCAGGGTCTGGAAAACCTGCATGGCCATGCCTCCCAGTTCCTGGATATGCTGGCGCGCCGCCATCGCTTGCACGTTCTTCTCCGTATAGATGTGCCGTTCCGCCACGGCATAGCCGCTGGCCGTTTTCTTGATGAGCCCCAGCTCCAACAGCAATTTGATCGACTCTTCCGCCTGCGTGGGCGTGATGGGGGGGAGGATATTGGCGGCGATGATGCCGGGATGCCTTTGCTTCTGATCGATCCCGAAATAATTCCAAACCGCCGAATAATACCACTTGGAGAAGAAGCGGTATTGCGTTTCGCCCACTATCTGGGCGCGGGAGCTACGGAACTGGGTCAATTGGGCGAAGAAGAAATTCTTTTCGGTCATGCCCTTGGCCTGGTTGAACTGAACCAGCAGATCGAAATAACGGTATTCCCTATCGGCCAGCTTCATGGCCTTGCCGAATTTGATGCGCAGGTTCTGGCTGAGTTGGCGGCGCCCCTTGATAACCGCAGGGAGCAGGCTGGAGCAGGACGCCGGCAGGCCGGCTACCCTGGCGAAGCTGCGCTGGGAAAAACCCCCGTCCATGGTTTTGCGGTAGGCGTAATGGTCGCGCAGGAAATCCCGGTAGTCCAGGTATTGCAATATTTGCGGCGCTGCATGCCCTGGATCCGCGCCGCCGCGTGCCGGTTCCGCGGAACCGCCTGCTTCCATATCCTTGCCGCCCTTGGGATCCATGAACAAAGTATACTACCGCCATCGGCGAGGGCGGCTGGAATTACGCTTAAAAGTGAGGACAAATAATCCCCGATAATAACGCGAATTATCCCCAATCGCGGGCGCGGGGTAGTTAGCTGATTTTGGGGTACGACGCGGATTCAGGCTTATTCAGCGGGACCATCCGAGTTTTCCGGCTTTCCCATTGCGGGGAAAAAAAAGGAAAGGGAGTGAGGACAAAAAATCCCCGATTTAGAGGATGATTTTTCCCTTCCGCCCGTTGATTCCGGGTATCCTTTTCCCAGACACACTTCAACCGGAGGTTCTATGAAGATGTCCAATCAGAAAATTCGCATATTCGCCGGCATGGGATTGGCCGCAAGCCTGTTCTGGGGCTGCCAGAACATATTGGATCAATCCAACGGAGATGCCGCCGCTACCGGCACCACCGCCACCGATGCGGGAACGCTGCGCCTGTCCATCAAGGACGACAGCACTTGCAAGGAAAGCTGGAGCACCCTCCTGGCCGCCCGCACGTCCGGGCATCCGGACAGCGCCGCGGAAACCGCCTTTCTTTCTTCCTGCGTCAAGGAAATGAAGGCCACCGACAAGGGCGTTCCCGTCATCCCTGCGGACCTGGTACCCGACTCGAATACCCGCTGCCATTGGATCGCCAATCAAATCGAAGGCGGCCGCGATTCCATGAGCGTGTCCTTCAACCGCTATTGCCCGGATGACTGCCGCAAGCTGGAAACCGGCGACAGCGCCAAGCATGAAAGGTTCTGCCATGAACCCGGCAAGGAACCTGGGAAAGGGCCCGGACACGAACCCGGCAAGGACACGTTGGCGGAGCCCCCGCATCACGATGGGCACGACACGCTGGCCGAACCCCCGCATCATGACGGCGATACCTTGATGGAACCGCCGCATCGCGATTCCGCGAACGACACTTGCGATATGCTGCATGCCAAACTGGACACCGTGAAGCCCGGTGAAGCCGGCCGCGCCGATCTGGAGCATCTCTTCAAAGCCCGATGCAAAGATCCCCTGCCCATGCCCCCGCATCACGACGGCGATACGGCCGTAAAGCCGCCGCTTCCCCCCGATGGCCGCGACACTTTGGCCCAACCGCCGCATCATGACCGTGACACCTTGGTGGAACCCCCGCATCACGATTCCACCGGCGATACCTGCGTCATGCTGCATGCCAAGCTGGAAGTTGTGAAGCCCGGCGAAGCCGGCCGCGCCGATTTGGAGCATACCTTCGCGGCCATGTGCAAGGAAACGCTTCCCAAGCCCCCCGTGGTGATGCCTCCCGTTATCCATTGCGATGAGATGCGCAAGCAACTGGCTTCACTGGATCCCGCCTCGGCGGATTACGCCCGTCTCAAGGGTTCTGTGGCCGAGCATTGCCCCGAGGTTCCTGCCGTCAAGTAGCCGAGCGATACCAACGCCGCCTCGATCCGGCGGGGGCGGCAAGGATGGCGGGGGTGAGGACAATTCATCCCCGCTTTTCTTTTCCCCCCGCTGGGAAGGGCCATGTCCGACATGTATCCTCTCTCCATCACCAATTCCAAAGGAGCGATTATGCGGGGAAAATCATTAGTCAAGGCGATGGCCGGCTTCGGCTGCGGAGCGGCGATGCTATTGGGCTGCCAGAATACGGTTTCCCAGAAATCGGATGCCACCACCGTCAGCGAGACCAATGCGGCCTTGCTGCAATTGGCCGTCAAGGACTCCAGCGCCTGCGTGGATTTACAGTCCCGTTGCCGTCATGCGCATGAGAACGGAAACGATTCCCAAACCCTGGTGACGGATCTGGTGGACAGCTGCATCCTCGACACGGCGGCGGCGCATCGGATTTTGGGGGAACGGCATGGCAGCGTGGGGGACCGCGATGATGATTCCGACGGGGTCAAACAGGATTCGGCCGCGGCGAAAGCGTTCTGCGATTCCTTGACTACCGTACTGGCGGCCGCGGATACCGCCGGCGCGGGATACGCGTCCATCAAACACAGGACGGCGGAAGCGTGCGAAGAACGGACCTGGGGGATGCCGGACGGTTTTGGCATGGACGGATCGCGTCGTCGCAATCGCGGCCATCATGGTTGGGACTGAAGCCAAACTATCCGATTGGGAAACTAAGCCTGTGGCGAAATGGGAATCTGGGAAGCGTGCCTGGCCGGCGCTTCCTGACATGATGAGTCGCCGGATTCCCATTTTGATCGGGTATGCGTGCCGTTTTGATATGGAAAGCGATGGAGTTCTCCCGCCCGCTTCCCGTTTTTCCGCTTTCGGCGGATCCGGGAAGTTGCGTTGCGAAAGTTGGGCCCTTTCCACGGCGACGCGGTAAATGTCTTATTCAACCATGCCCTTCGGCTTGGACGCTCGGTTTACATTTTTCATCTGCTTGATCGCGGGCTGCGCGCTTATTCTGATCGCCATCATCCTGAAGTTCCGTTTGCGTCGCCATTTGAGAGCCGTCCGCCGCCCGGATGCGCCCGTGGATCCGGACAAGCTGGTGGTATTGGTGGGCCACGGCGAAAAGATTATCGAGAGCGGGATCGCGGGCGTATTCATTTCCCTCGATAAATTCTTCCGGGACATCGGCTTCTCCGTGATCATCGCCCCGGACCTGCGCCGTTTCGACGCCATCCTGCAGGCGGGCGTGCCCATCATCATCGGGATCGATTGCCGGCTGGGTCCCAAGGCCATGCGCAAATTGGATTCGCTTTGCCGCGCCTGTTTCGGGGTGCGCGGCTCTGTGGTCTTCTTCTATAATGCGGCCCATCCGGAAAAGCTATCGCCTCCGCCCAGCCTGCCGCAAGCCACCTTCCTGGGGGAGTCCTTCGCGAGCCTGCAGGTGTTGGAGCTCATCTCCTACGCCATCTCCGTGGAAATGAACGCGCCGCGCCCCGCCGGCACCGGGCGGGAGGCCTGTTCCCTGGAGGGGCAGAACGTGGGGCACGCTTTGCAGGAGATCTTCCAATTCCTGGAACTGGGGCGCCGCACCGGGATGCTCAGCGTGGAGGACGGTAAACCCGCCGGGGTCATCAGCTTTGAGCAAGGCGTCATCGCCTTCGCCCAGACGCGTCTCAATGAAGGCACGGAAGCGGTGATGGAAATCCTCTCGGTCACGGGCGGCACGTTCCACTTCTTCGAGAACAAACGCGTGATGCAATCCAACTGCCGCATCTCGGCCCAGGAAGCTTTGATGCAATGGGCCTGCCGGGTGGATGAAGACGGCCAAGCCGTGCCGCGTTCCTTGATCTGAAACAATCCCTTAACGGAATCTCAACATCGGATTCCTACCCTTAGCCTCCCACGGGCGGAAGGCCGATCCCGGCGGATGGACCAAAGGAGGACGGATGGGAACCAAGGGCTTTGTGATCTTCTTCCTGGCGTTGTTTTTCCAATCGGCTTCGGCCGCGCCCTTGGATTCCATCCGGAGTCCGCGCGAGGTCCGGTATCCCGCTCCGGATTCCCTGATCGTCCGCTTTTACGGAAAGATATTCCTGCTGCCTTCCGAGGATGCCCCGCTGATGGGTATCGCCGAAGACGCCGCCAAGCTTTGCGTGTTCAGGCGCAAAGGGACCTGGGCGCAAGTGGGCTTCAAGGGCGGAACCGGTTGGATGTTGGATGCGGATGGAGCGGAGAGATCGGCGCAGAATGCGCCCGTCACGGCCGTCGGCCCCGCAGGCCGTATCGCGCAGGTTTCCTTCTTCATTTGCATGGCCCTGGGATTCACCCTGTTGCTGGTGGCCTTGGCGCTCCGCGCCCGCAGGAATAGGGGAAAGAAACCCAACTGGGGTAACGCCGCTGTTCCGGATGGGAAACCAGCTCCTCAAGCCAAGGCGGATCCTACCGAGCAACACTGCCTGCTGGAAGGGAAGGTGGCCGGCAACGGTTTGTCCGAGATCCTGCAATTCCTGGAGTCGGGCCGGCGCACCGGCATGCTTAGCGTGGAGAACGGGCATCCCGCCGGGGTCATCAATTTCACCGATGGCATGATCACTTTCGCGCAAACGAAATTCTACGAGGGCCCGGATGCGGTCTTGGAAATCCTTTCGCTGCCGGCGGGCAGTTTCCAGTTCTTCGGGGACAAGCGCATCCGCCAAGTCAATTGCAGGCTGTCCGCCTTCGAGATTCTGCTCCAGTCGGCGCACCGCTTGGATGAAACCGGCAAGTTCGCTTTCCTAAAAGGCGATTGATCCCTTTCAACGCGCGTCCGGGGCGGCGGAATCCGATTCCCCGTCACCGCCCGCCAAGGCCAGGTTCGCATCGCAATCCAGCCATACCTCGATGCGCCGGTTCTTTTCCCTTCCGGCGTCGGTCCCATTGGTCGCCACCGGGAGCGCGCTGCCGAAACCCATGGCCGCCGCCGTTTTGATCCCGAACCCGCTCCGCAAGGTGTCCGCCACCGATTCCGCCCGCTGCAGGGAGAGCGCGCGGTTGCGGTCGCCGTACCCCACGTTGTCGCAGAATCCGAACAGCTTGATCCGGCAGGGCCGCAGGTTCTCCTGATCGACGAAGCGGGCCACGCGCGCCAAATCCTGCCTGGCCTTGTTGTCCAATTTCGCGCTGCCGGGATGGAAACGGAAATTTACGGCCAGACGCAAGGCATTGCGGATCTCGCTGAGGTAACGCGCCGGCGCCCGGGGCGGGATTTCCGGTTTGGAAAGCCGTGGGATTTGCGCCACGAAGCCGGAGTTCTCCACCACTTTTTGCCCGGCTTCCGATTGGACGAAGTCGATGAAGGGCCGTACTTGCGGATTGGCCGGGTCGGATGGGGAGTAGAGGAAAAGCCTGCGCGAAAGGGCGTAGTCCTCGGTAACGATATTGAGCTTGGACGGCCGTATGGCCGGGGCCTCCCCGCTCGCGATTTCCAGGACCTTGGCGTCGCCCAGGGCGGCCGCGGGCGCGTATCCGATAGCGCGCGGATCCGCCGCCACGGACTTGGCGAGGCTGGCGTTGCTTTCGCAAGCGAGAGCGGAATCGGTGATGGGTTCGGAGCCGAGCACCAGGTGGCGGAAAACGTCGAAGGTCCCGGAATTCCTATCCCGAGAGTAGACGGCGATGGGCCCGGGATTCCCGCCCGGCAGTTTGCTCCAGTCCTTGATCCGGCCGGAGAAAACCGCCGCCAAGGCGGCTTCGTCCAACTTGGCGATGGGGTTGCCGGGATGGACAATGATGGCAATGCCATCCAAACCGATCACATGCTCATTGCGCGGCGAGCGCATATCGCCCAAGGCCGAAAGGCGCCGCACGGTTTCATTGTCGATCGGCTTTGAGCTCATGCCGATGTCGCATTTCCCCCAGGCCAGATCGTTGAAGCCGGTATTGGAGCCATAGGACCAGATTTCCACCAGCTTTTCCCGGGAGCCGAACCGGGCGCGCAGGTAGCGCTCTTCGGCGGTGGAACCGGCCTCCTCCGCCACGCTGTCGGCGCCCGCCGCCATCAGGTAAGCGCGTGCCAAATCCGGCGCGAGCCTGGCCCCGATGGTATTGGAACCATGCAATCGCAGGATGATCCCGCCATGCGGCGCAGTTCGGCTTCCGCCCTCGCCGGCCGTATCATTATGCCGGCAACCGGTCATGGCGATCAGGATCAGGAAAGGGATCGTTGCCATGAAGGTGCTGCGCGGCAGCGGGGCTTGCGGGCGCTTCCTTCCCGTGAATTTATACCGATGGGTTTTGGCTGGCATGGGCATCTGAGTCCTCCGTATGAATGATGCGACTAATTAGCAAAGGCGCGTTTCGTTTCCGTTGCGGTATGCCGGGGCGGCTCCGCTTGCGGGCGCTTTCAGGTTTTTCAATCCTGATACGTCCGGCCAACAATCCTCCAATCACGACAAATACTGCGCGCGCGCCTTCCGTTACGAAAGGTTCCGCTTCCGTGATGTTGGAGCTATTGTAATGGTGTTTTTGGATCGGCTACCCAAATACTTGATCCGAATCGCAAGAAGCGGCGGCGCGCTTGATCCGCCTTGCTTTGTTCGATACCCTTCGGGAAGGTCGGCGCAGCTAAGGGGGAAGCCGCTGCGCCGGCCGGAAACGCATCGTTCGATACTAGGGAGGACTGCATCATGAAGCTTCACAGAATAATATCGTTCGCCATCGCCGCGCTTATGGCCGGCATCTCGGCCGGCAGGGCGGCCAACACGGAACTGGCCACGCATCTGTTCCCGCATATGGACGGGGACGTATACAGCAGCCGATTATGCAATTTCGACGGCATCCTGCAAGTGGGTTATTCCGGCAAGAAGTCGGTGGCCTGGATCACTTTCCAGACCGGCGGTCCCGATTTGGCCCTGGCCTCCGGTTCTTCGCTGGTGCTGCATCCGGTGGCGATGTACCATCCGGGTACCTTGAAGGTTTTCGCCCTCGCCAAAGCCATCTCCCAACAGGAGACGCAGGTGGGCGCGAGCCAATTGTTCTACAATGCCAACGCTCCCGTGGCCAGCCTGGCCATCGCCGTAGGGGATATCGGGAAAGTCCTCCGCCTCAATCTGGCGGACTTGCTGGGGGCCGGTCCATTTTACGGATTGGTGATAGGCAGTACCGATGGGCTGCGCGCGGATTTCACTTCCAAGGACAATGATATCCAGCCCATGATCGAGTTGCGATACGCGTTCGCGGACCCTATCCAGGTCGGGCAAGCGTTGGATGCCGCTGCCGCGGCCCAGGCTTCCGCCTCCGCAGCGGATGGCTCCGCCGCCGCCGCCGCTGCCAGCGCACTGGCGGCCAACCAATCCGCCACCGCCTCGACGGGTAACGCGGGAGTGTCGCAGGCTGCCGCAACCGCCTCCGGTACCAGCGCGACGGCCTCCGCCGGTTCCGCCGCCGCCTCCTCCGCCTCCGCTGCCCAAGCGGCCGCCTCCGCCACGGCCTCCGCCGGTTCCGCCGCCGCCTCCTCCGCCTCCGCTGCCCAAGCGGCCGCCTCCGCCACGGCCTCCGCCAATAGCGCCGCAGCCTCGGATGCCTCTGCGACTGCCGCCGGCAGCGCGGCAACCCAGGCCGGAACAGCCGCCATGGCCGCTTCCGGCAGCGCCGCCTCCGCTGCTACCAGCGCTGCCGCTGCCGGTACGAGCGCCGTCTCCGCAGAAAACAATGCCGCCGCTGCCGGTACCAGCGCTACAACTGCGGCCACTAGCGCCGGCAACGCCGCGGCCAGCGCTACCACGGCCTCCACGGCATCGTCCGGCGCCCAGGCTTCCGCCGGTGAAGCCGTCGCCGCTTCGGGCGCGGCCGCCACCGCCTCCAATCAATCGCAGTCCCATGCCGCCGCCGCCTCCGCTTCCGCCGTTGCCGCTGGGGGCAGCGCCGCCGCCGCCGCCAATTCGGCTACCGCCGCCACCGCTGCGGCCTCGCAAGCCGCCAACTCCGCTTCCAGCGCTTCGGAATATTACGGAAGCATCCTGGGGTTGGCGTCCGCCTCCGAGGGAAATGCGAACGCTGCCGCCAGCGCGGCCGCCAATGCCGCCGCTTCGGCGGGCTCGGCCGCCACGTCCGCCAACGCCGCTTCCGCTACCGCGGCGGGCATTTCCGGCGCCGCCAATTCGGCCCAGAGCGCAGCCAACGCCGCCAATGCCGCCGCCGCTTCCGCCACCTCCTCCGCCTCGGCCGCGGGCTCTTCCGCCGCCGCCGCCGAAGCCGCTGCTGCCGCGGTAGCCGCTTCCGCAGCCAATGGGGTCTATTTCCCCGCCGGCACGGCGCTCCTGAATACCAATCCGCTGCCGCCCCCGGGATTCGCCGCCACCGGCATCCGCGTCAATTATGAATTCCCCTGGCTCATGAAAACGGCCACTACATTCGCGCACTCGGAAATGGCCAGCGCCGTGGCGGGGGGCAAATTGTATGCCGCGGGGGGGACCACCGGATCGGGAGCCGTCAGCATCGTGCAAGCCTATGATCCCGCCCTCAACACCTGGGTCAGCGTGGCGGGCATGCCGGTTTCCCTGCGCCAGCATTCCATGCTGGAATACGGCGGGGCGCTATACTCCACGGGAGGCATCGACAACGGCAGTAACGTGCAAGGTACCTGCCTGCGGTACGATCCGGGCTTGAATACCTGGACCCCGATCGCTCCCATGCCTGCGCGCTGGGGCCACGCTTCCGCCGCCTTCGCGGGCAAGATCTACGTCTTTGGGGGCTATAGCACCATCGGGTCGGCCCACATGACCTCCACCTTCGTTTACGATATCGCCGGGAACACGTGGACGGCGGGTTCGGCCCTGCCCACATGGCGCGCGCAGATGCAGGCCCGGGAAGTCGGCGGGAAAATCTACGTGATGGGCGGAAACCTGCAGGGACCCTTGACCGCGATAACGGAGGTGTATGATCCCGCGGCCAATGCGTGGTCCACGGCATCGCCCATGCCGTCCGCGCGTTCCAACTACGGCGCCGCGGTGGATAACGGCCGCATCTACGTGATGGGCGGTGAAATGGGCGGCTCCACAGGTACTTGCCTGCAATTCGACGCCATGGCGAATTCCTGGCTCCCGATCAATTCCATGATCCAGCCGCGCCAAGGGTTCGCGCTGGGCCTCGTCAACGGCAAGGTCTACGCCAGCCAAGGCTTTGCGGGGGGGCAGTTGGCGAACACGGAGGAATACACCCTGCCAAAGACGGTTTACCTGGTGGAGAAGATCTGATTTCGCTACCTTGCCGGATATGTCCAGCAAGCCTTTTTTCGGGGACGCGGAGTCCTCCTTCTTCGATGCCGGGGGCATGCCCATCCGCCCCGGCATCTATGAATTCCGGCGCATCGACGGCCGGAAAATCCTTTATACCCTGGATTTCATGGAACCGGAGCAGGATGCCCCGCCGCGTTTGAAGATAGTGCACGCCAGCCGGATGGCGGACTATCCTTATCCGGCGCATGCCTTGAATACCCTGGATGGGGATTGGGTGCGGTACCTGGGGATGCCGGGCGGCCAACCTTCCGATTCGGATCTTTCCAGCCCATAAAAGCATCCAGGCAGAACTCCGCCACGCCCCTGGATGCGTTCCAACAGGAGATGTTGCCCGGACCGAAATAGGTACTTTACCGGATATGAAATCAAACACGCTCTTCAGCCTCTTTCTCACTCTCTTCTTCTCCTGCTCCCCCCCTCCGCCCCAGAAATCGGAAGCGATGGATCCGCGCGTGGCGAAGTTCATAGCGACGCAAATCAAGGACGGGGAGAAGGCCGGGAAAATGGCGCGGGAACTGAAAGGGGAATCGTTCGAGGAATTTATCTACGCCGTCTATACTGGCGAAACCAAAATGGACGCGACGCCGGACAACTCGCAGGTCCTCGCATTGCTCGGCACCTATTTGGCCAAGGAAAAACCGGATTTCGATTCCACCTTGATCGATCGGATGGAGCTATTCAACCAGGCCAAAGGAAACAAGACCATGATCCGCTCCCTGATCGTGATGACGCTGAACGGAGTCAAGGATAAGAGATCGAAAAGGGCCCCCTCGGCGTCCCCGGTACCCGTGCCGCTCCCGGATTCCAAGGATCCGTCTGCGGGGCCGGACTCATCGGATCAATCCGTCCATCCCGGCCACGAATAGAACGTAACCGGCATGATACGTAGGCGCCGAATCCGGCGAGCGCCGCCGAAACCGCCCAGCCCCCTTCCGGGGGATGGCCGTGATGCAAGGCAGAAGGGTAAGGAAGTGGTAAGTCCTAAGGTAAGCGAATTAGGCCGAGGCTGATGAGGAGGGCTGGACCCCTTATTTGGCGGGCCTCGGCGGAGGGGGTTGCAAAACCGATCCCGGCTGTGAAGTTACTATTTTCAGCGATTCCCGGTCGATGCCGGCCCTTGAAACCCATGACTGCACTTGTTTCCCCTCCCCATACACCATGGTTGCTCGCCCTGACCCTGTCGCTGCAAGGTGCGGCCTATGCCAGCCCCGCCTCGTGGGCAAGCATGGCCTCCCTTCCATCTTCATCATCCGGCCCGCCCGCGACTGCGGTATCCACCCCAACTGTTCCCGCACCGGCGGCCACGTCCATTTTCGCGGGCGGATCGTTCTGGTGTCTGGAAGCGGCCTTTGAAGCCTTGCCCGGAGTGGACTCGGTCATCTCGGGGTATACGGGGGGCCAGGGCCCTAACCCTGATTTTGAATCCGTGTCCTCGGGAAACTCCGCTTATGTACAGGCGGTGAAAGTGTTCTACCGTCCCAAGCGTGTCGGCTATGCGGAATTGCTGGACGTCTATTGGCGTCATATCGATCCCACCCGCGCGGACGGCCAGTTTTCCGATCAGGGCCCGCAATACCGTACCATCATCTTTTACCTGGACGACGCCCAGAAGGCCGCGGCCATGGCTTCCCGCAAGCGTCTGGAGAAATCGAAACGCTTCTCCAAGCCCCTGCTGACGGAAATCGCTCCCATGACGGTTTTCTATCGCGCCGAGCCCGAACACCAGGACTATTACAAGAAAAGCGGGGGCCGCTACCGGGCCTACTTGCGGTTCTCCGGGCGCGAAGCGTTTTTCAAAAAGGCATGGGCCGCTAAGCCCGGTAAATAGAGTCCATGCTGGGAGAGACCGACAAGCTGGCGCAAGTCCTGGACGTTTTCCATTCCGTTTTCGCCGCGGAGGGAGCGCGCCTGGTGGGCGGTTTTCCCGAACCGTTCTATCGCGCCCCCGGACCCCATGGCCACGCCGAAATCCGGTTCACGCGGGACTATCTCAACAGCAGTCTGCACGAAACGGCCCATTGGTGCATCGCGGGCGCGGAGCGCCGCCAACGCGACGACTATGGTTATTGGTACCGGCCGGACGGCCGCAGCGGACCGGAGCAATCGGAATTCTTCCGGGCCGAGGCCGCGCCGCAAGCCTTGGAATGGGCATTCGCCACCGCCTGCGGGGAGGCGTTCCGGATGAGTTGCGACAATCTGGCCGGGGAGATCCAAGGGCATTCCGAGTTCGCGGAAGCGGTCCGGGGGAAACTCGCCGGTTACCTGGAGGATGGGTTTCCGGAAAGGGCGGGAAGGTTCCTGGAGGGGTTGCTGGAAATGTTCCGGCCGGAGATAGGGGCGGGGGACAGGCGGTA
This sequence comes from Fibrobacteria bacterium, assembly GCA_025360005.1. Taxonomy (GTDB): domain Bacteria; phylum Fibrobacterota; class Fibrobacteria; order UBA11236; family UBA11236; genus Chersky-265. Next base: position 2,702 of record JANYDA010000058.1, on the reverse strand, counting down.
CTGGCTGCGCGAACGGTTGCGCGGAAAGACGGTACCTTGATCGCCGCGCTTTCCGCGGCGGCCGTTTTGTCCGTATCCCTGGCTGCTTCCGCCGATTCGATCGAAGTGGGTCGGCCGGAACTGCTTTATCGGCACGAGCAACTGCCTCCTGTCGCCAAAGCGGGATTCCCGGGCGATAAACTGGGGATCGACGGCTCCTTCGCCACCCTCAAGGCGGGCAAGGACTCGCTGGATTTTTTCGTCAGCATCGGGTGGGGAGGGATGATCAAATACCGCGGTACCGTCCAGGCCCCGCTGGGCCCGGCGGGTTCGACCCATCCCACGGAAGTATGGCGGAGATCCATGAGGGAGCTATTCCCTAAGGACCCGTTCCTGCATACCAAGGCGGTGGGGGCGCTGAATTACTGCGCGGCCGCCTGGATCCCCAACATCTACCGCATCGATTCCACCCGCTTGCTGGGCTTGGTCCATATCGAGGACAACCGCGCCACCGGCGCTTACGGGGACGCCACCCTCTACAGCATCGGCCTCGCCTATTCAGGTAACGGCGGCGTTACCTGGAAATATTGCGGCGACATCCTCAGGGCGCATCTCCGCAACGGCCTCAGCACCAATATCGGCGGCGTGCCTTACCTGGTGGTCCGGGATAAAGGCGCGGATTATTTGTACGTGTATTTCAATGAATACGCTCCGGAAGGGCGCGAACCCCAGTTGAAGAGGCCTGCGGTGGCGCGGGCGTTGCTGTCCAAGGTGGTGGGGCGCATACTTAAGGACAGCACGGTTGTCCCACCGGATTGGAAAAAATACCATGCCGCCAAAGGGGGGTGGACGGAGGACTCCTTCACCGGAACGGGCTCGGCCATCCTGCCCCTCTATCCCGGCTATGGGAGGATCTACCATTACGACATGCATTCCGATGCGGCCTATTGCCGCAGCCTCAAGAAATACCTGCTGACGGTTTCCCATGAGGCCGACTATGGCCCATCCGATGAGCATGACAGGGGATTGCTCTTGTTCGCATCCGGCGACGGGATCAAATGGCAGCCCTCGGCCATCATCGAGCCGGACAAGGACAAACGCTATCCCTTTTCGAGCTTTATTTGCTTGTCCGATACCAGCGATACTAGCGATACTAGCCAGGACTGCCATGAAGTGGGAAAGGAATTCTACCTCATCGCCCCGCGCAAACCGTCCGACCTCACGGAGTGGAGGGATGAGATCTATCTCAGGAAGATAAGCGTCTCGCGGCCCAAGCCGCGATTGCCCGCCAAGTAAGGGCCGGCCCCGTTTCCGCCCTTATCATTCCTCGCCGATGGATTCGCAATAGCGCAGCACGCCTCGCCAATCCAATTCCAGCTCCGCGCACACGGCCCGGAAAAATCCCGTGCGTTGATCCCAGCCTTCGGCATCCGGATTCCTCAGGAAGGCCGCCAAATCCCAGCCGGTCTTCTCTTCCAAAGATTGCACGTCCCCGTAATGCTCCAAGTGCAACCTGATACGGCGGGCCAATTCCAGGAAGGTGAGGTGGGGGACCGGATCCGGAATGGTTTCTCCGGTAAGAAGGTATCCCAGGCCCACGTTGAGGAGGATGGCCAGCTTGCGCAATTGCGTCAAGTCCAGGCTGGCTTCCAGCTCGCCCGGTTCGCTTTCCAAATCCAGGTACCAGTCGGCCGTAATGCCGATTTGATCGGCCAAGCCCTCCGCGTCCTGCCCGGCCTTTTGCCGCAGGGTTTTCAGCCTTGCCATCGCCGTGGCCGCAGTCGTCGCCGCGCCATTCCCACCATTGCCGCCATTGCCGCCATTGCCGCCAATACCGTCCCGTTTTCCGTCCATGCGCGTAAAGATAAACCATTCGCGGGCGGCATTGCTATTTTGGGCCCGTGCCGTACGGTTTCACCTATCCCGATCTCCCCATCATGGCGCGCCGCGAGGATATCCTCAAGGCGCTGAAAGACAGCCAGGCGCTGGTGGTGCAGGGCGGCACCGGATCCGGCAAGACCACGCAATTGCCCAAGTTCCTGCTGGACGCGGATTTCGCCGCGGGCGGATTGATCGGCCTTACGCAACCGCGCCGCATCGCCGCCCTGTCCATTGCCGATCGCCTGCGCCAGGAAACCGGCCGCCCGGAATTGATCGGCGCAAAGATCCGCTTCCACGAGGATTTGCCCGCGGGCACAAAGGTGAAGGTGATGACGGACGGCATCCTCTTGCAGGAGTTCCGCCGCGACGCCCTGCTCCGCCAATACGCCTGCATCATTTTGGACGAGGCCCATGAGCGCTCGTTGAACGTGGACATCCTGCTGGGGATTTTCCGCGGCCTCTTGCCGCGCCGTCCCGAGTTCCGCCTCATCGTCACCTCGGCCACCTTGGATGCCAATCGCTTCGCCGAATACCTGGCCGCCGGGAACAGTCCTACCAGTGTGATCGCTGCAACGATTTCTGGGAACATTCCCGCCGCCGTACCCAGGGTGCCCGTGATCGAAGTGGAAGGCCGGCAGTTTCCCGTATCCCTGGAGTACTGGGACATTTCCGGCAAGGACGATGACGATACCGATGAAAGCGACGCACCCGCCCGCGCTTTCGCGCCGGTGGAGGCGGCCGCCATCGCCATCCGGGAATTGCAGGCGCGCGGTCCGGACAATCTGCTCGCCTTCCTGCCCACGGAAAAGGAAATCAACGAACTGCATCGGGAGCTGGAACGC
>JANYDA010000005.1 GCA_025360005.1 Fibrobacteria bacterium | reverse complement strand
AACTGGCGCGCCAGATCCTTGGAAGCGGCGATGCCGACCACGGCGGGATAGGTGGCTTTGCCTTTTTCCAGATCCGAGCCGGCGTCCTTGCCCAAGGCTTCCGTGGTGCCTTCCAGGTCCAGCACATCGTCCACGATCTGGAAGGCCAATCCGATTTTGCTGCCGAAGGCGCCCAAGGCCGCAATGACGTCATCTTCCGCGCCGGCCAATTGCGCGCCCAGAACCAGGGAAGCCTCGATCAAGGCCGCGGTCTTATGGCGATGGATGTAGTTGACTGTTTCCAGTCCCACCTTTTTGCCTTCGCTCTGGATGTCCACCACCTGGCCGCCGAGCATGCCTTTGGTGCCCAAGGCGCGCGCCAGGGTGGCGATGCATTCCGGGCGCCCGGTTTTGGCCAGAAGCTCGAACGCGTAGACAAGCAGGGAGTCCCCCGCCAGGATGGCGATGGCTTCGCCGAACACCTTATGGTTGGTGGGGCGGCCGCGGCGAAAATCATCGTTGTCCATGCAGGGCAAATCGTCATGGATCAAAGAGAAGGTATGCGTCATCTCCAACGCGCAGGCCGCCAGAAGGATAGAGTCGCCCTGTCCATGGCAAGCCTCGAAAGAGGCCAGGGCCAAGGCGGGACGAAGCCGTTTTCCGCCCGCGAATGTGGAATAGCGCACCGCCTTGTGCAGATCGACCGGCGCCTCGCTTTCGGCGGGGAGAAATTTTTCCAAAGCGGCGTTCACGCGCAAGGAGGCCTGCTTGAGGTAATCCTCGACCGTGATCGCTATTTGGTTTTTTGGGGCTGACATGCTTCCTTGGGCCGCCTGATAGGTATAGAGATACACGAATGCCGAAAAAAAGGCCCCTGGAAAGATACAAAAAAAGGCCGCCGCACTAAGGTCCGCATCCCGTTGCGGGCCCGGAATGAGGCGGGAATCGGGCTTTCGGAAGACCCGAACGCCGCACACCCGCATGGTCGCGGTCCAGGGAAGACTAGCTGCGCTTCAGCAACTCTTCCGAAGCCCCGCCACGGCCCAACGCCTTCTCCGCAAGCGCGGTCTCCGCGCCCTGTACCGTATTGGTCAAGAGCATGGCGATGGTCATAGGCCCCACTCCGCCCGGCACCGGGGTGATATAGCTGGCCTTGGCCGCCACGGACTCGAAGTCCACGTCGCCCACCAGCTTGAAGCCGGACTTGGTCTTGTCGCTCTTGACCCGGTTAACCCCCACGTCCACCACCACCGCGCCCGCTTTGACCATGTCGCCGGTAATGACGCCGGGCCTGCCCATGGCGGCGATGATGAAGTCCGCCTGACGGGTGAAGTACGCCAAGTCCGGCGTGCCGGTATGGCATACCGTTACCGTAGCGTTGGCGAAGGCTTCCTTTTGCACCAGGATGTTGGCGATGGGCTTGCCCACGATATTGGAGCGGCCGGCGATCACCACATGCTTGCCTTCCGGGGAAAGGTTGTACGCCTTGAGCAACACTTGCACGCCCCAGGGCGTGCAAGGCTTGAAGCCGTCGCGGCCGAGCATCAGGTTGCCCAGGCTGATGGGATGGAACCCGTCCACGTCCTTGCGGGCGGAAATGAGGTTGAGGAGTTTCTCCGCGGGCAGATGCGCGGGCAAAGGCAATTGCAGCAGGATGCCGTGGATGGACGGATCCCGATTCTGCTTCTCCAGATGATCGGCGAGGTCCTTCTCGGAAATGGTCGCGGGCAGGCGATGGGTCCAAGCCTGGATGCCCACCTCTTTGGCAGCGGCATCCTTGGCGGTGACATAAACGTTGGAGGCGGGATCATCCCCCACCAAGGTTACGGAAAGCCCCGGCCGCACGCCTTTTTCGGTCAGCGCTTCGACGCGATGCTTCAGGGCTTCGCGGATATCCGCAGCGGTCTTTTTTCCGTCGAGAAGTATGGCCATGAAGGGAATTTAGAAAAGCCGTTCGGGAAGTGGCTCCGGGTCCCCAGGCCGCGGAGACCAGGAAAAGAAACTCCGCCGACTTACAGCCCATTATCTCGGACCTTGTGATCAAAGGATTAACCTACCCCATCCAGTTCGCGCTTCCCCTCTATCGTCCGGCCAAAGACCGGGCGCCGGGGGCTTGCGCTAGTTGAACGGAAATGCGGTTTTGTTGATCTAGGTTTGTAAGGCCGAGACGCATGAGGCCTGCGACGGAGTCCCTTTTCTTTCCCTTTCTAAATCGGCTCTCTAAAGAGCTGCGGGTCCACTGCCAACGGGTCCAGCGCCCGATCCAGGCTTTCGTTAAGCGACCGGGCCTTTTCCTGCACCCGATTCTGTTGTTTATCGAATTCTTCCACCTTGGCGCGGAGCTCGAAAAGCTCCCCGGCCAGGTTCATGGCGGCCATGACCACCACGCGGAACTTATCCACATTGATGCCGCCCTTTCCCATCTCGCGGATCTTAAAGTCCAAATATCCGGCCACGCGTTCAATCGTCTGGGGACCTTGATCGGATTTGACTTGAAAGGTCTCGCCGCAGATATTGACCTTGTAGGAATGTTCCATTGCTGCCATGGACGATGCGGCCTCCACAACCCGCCTTGAGCGGCGGGCGTTTCTTAATATACCATCGGGCCGGCTTTGGGCGCCAGCCAATCCAGCCTTCCCGGGACCGATCGGCCAAGGGCGAAAGGCCGATTCCCGGAGGCTTTTCAGGCCAGCGCGGTATCCAGCCGACCCACAAGGTCCCGGATTCTTTCGCCGACCAGGTTGATATTATCCGACTTGCTGTTGACGTCATTGCGCAGCTCCGCCAATTCCACTTCCTTTTCAGCCAGCAACTTTTCGAGATTCCCCGCGCGTTCCAGGGTTTTGTGCAACTCCGTCTGGAGATGCTCGCGCTCCTGTTTCAATCCATCGATAGTGGCAACCGCATGCTCTACCTTCTTGGCAAGGGCGTCGAATTGACTGAAGTCCATTTTTTCTCCTGTTGAACTAGACCCGCTTCTTCCGGGAAGCGCTCGCCCCCGCGAGGAGTTCCGCCCCAAGGGGAGCGCCCACCCCAACCGGCGCGGGCAGCCCGGGCCGGCGACTCACCGTGAAGCGGTAAAAAGCTAAACTCCCTCGAGGGCCCTGTCACTCACTTAAAAACGATTCCGGAATCCTTGGCCAATTCCTGGTTCAGTTTTTCCTGCACCTTATTGACTTCCTCATCCGTCAGGGTCTTTTCGGCATGCCGGTAAATGAAGCTGTAATGCAGCGCCTTTTTCCCATCCGGCACGCCCGGCCCGCGGTACACGCTGTTAAGGCGCACTTCCTGCAGGATGGGAATGCGGCTTGACGGTATCTGCGCCAGGATTTCCCCATGCGTGCGGTAATCCTCGACCACCAGATTCAGGTCCCGGGACATAGTGGAAAAATGGCCGAAGGGGGCGAATTTTTTCTCTTCCGGGATGGCCGCCAACAGACCGGCCAACGACAATTCCGCCACCAGCACGGGGCCTTTCAAAGCGAAGGCGGCCAGCACGCGCGGATGCAAAATGCCGAAGCAACCGATGCCGGCCGCCTTTTGCCGGCCTGCGGCGCGCAGGGTTCCGCATAACACTTCCGTGCCCGGAACCGGAGGCGCCAGGTCAGCCAGGATGCGCCCGCATTCCACCGGATGCAAATAGGTTTCCGATCCCGGGAAAGCCAAGCGGGCCTTGACCCCGGCGGCGGCCAGGAGATTTTCCAATATGCCTTTGAGATGATGGAACTCCACGGGCATGGATGCGACGGCATCGGAGCCCCAGGGACGCCGATCCGGCCATTCCCCCGCCAACACCACGTAAAGCATTTCCTCTTCCAACACCCCCGGCGCCCGTTCGGTGCGGAACTCAGGGCGATGGTAAAAGGATTTGGCGATCTCGAACAAACGGATATTCCGCTCTTGGTTGTTCTGGTTGTACGCGGCCGCGTTGAGCAAAGCCGGCAAGGCGGTGGTGGGCAGGATTTCCCACTCTTCGCTAAGGGGATTGCGCAATGGCACGCAGGCGCTGCGTGGATCGTCCGCGGCCAGGCCCAGCTTGGCCAAAACCTTGCGGGAGGAGAAACGCAGGTTGAGGGCTTCATTGAGGCCTGCATCGCGGAGATGATGGCGCAGCCTGCGCGCCAGGCTTTCCAGGGGCGGCAAGGCTTTGAATCCCAAGGGCAGCGAAGGAAGCACGACGGGGATGCCGTTGTAATCGCCCAGGCGCGCGATCTCTTCGATGAGATCGACCTCACGCTCCAGATCTCCTCGGAAGCCGGGGATGGCGAAAGCGATGGAGTCTTCTCCGTTCATTCTTGCCGCGGCCCCGCGCACCAGACCGATGGATTCCAGACGCCGCGCGCAGGTTTCCGCCCCCAGCACCGTGCCCAGCAATTTTTCCGCCCGCACCGGACGCAGGCTGACATTGCGGGGTTGCGTGGGATGATCGGCCGCGGTCATTTCCAGGCGCCCGCCGGCAACCTCGCCCCCGCATTCCCGCGCGATCAGGGCGGCCAGGTAATCGCTTACCCATGCCGTGTTCAAAGGATCGATGCCGCGCTCGAAGCGGAAGGAGGAATCGCTGGAAAGCCCATGGCGGCGGCCTTGGCGGCGTACCACGGAAGGAGTGAAGTAGGCCGTTTCCAGGAATATGTCCGTGGTGGCGGCATCCACTTCGGAATCCTTGCCGCCCATTACGCCCGCCAGGACCATCGGCCCATCCGCGTCCGCGATGACCATATCCTCAACGGTGATGACGCGTTCCGCATCGTCGAGGGTTTTCAGCCTCTCGCCCGCGCGCCCTTTGCGGACGATGACCTTGCGGCCCCGGATCTTGTTCAAGTCGAATGCGTGGGAAGGCTGACCCACCTCGAACAGGACATAATTGGTGAGATCGACGACGTTGTTGATGCTGCGCTTGCCGATGGACTTGAGGGCCTTGACCAGCCAATCCGGGCTGGGCCCAACCTTGATGCCCCGTATCGCCCGGCCCACGTATTTGGTGCAGCCCTGCTTGTCTTCCAGCTCGACGGCGATCAACCCTGCGATGTCCGGGCCCGCTTCGCGGAGGGCGGCGGCAGGGTAACGCAGCGGTTTCCCCAGCACGGCGGCCAACTCCCGGGCCACGCCGGTATGGCACAAGGCGTCGGGACGGTTGGGCGTTACGTTGATCTCGAAAATCACGTCGCCTAAGCCCGGGATCTTTTCCATGGGCAGGCCCAGCGGCGTAGCCGGATCGAGGACCAGGATGCCCGCATGGCTTTCCCCCAATCCCACCTCATCTTCGGCGCAGATCATGCCGTGCGATTCCTGGCCGCGCAGCTTGGCCTTCTTGATCTTCAGGCCCGGCTGGCCCGGTCCCTGGCCCGGAAGCTCCGCCCCCACTTTGGCCAACAGCACCTTCTGGCCCTTGGCCACGTTGGGCGCGCCGCATACCACCGGATATGTTTCCGTTCCATCCGTCACGCTGCAAACGCTAAGCTTGTCCGCCTCCGGATGGCGCCCGCATTCCAGTACTTCCGCTGAGACCACGCCCGGCAAGGCGCCGACAATGCGCATGCCCTCCACCTCCAGCCCCAGGGAGGTCAAAGCCTTGGAGAGAGCGCCGGGATCGTCCGCGCCGGAAAGGTCGACGTATTTTTTGATCCAATTGAGACTGACTTCCATGGGGATCCTTCGGGGACTATCCTGCGAGCGGTTTGAACGGGTAAGGCTTTTTTTTGCAATAGGCAAATTGAAAATCGCAGATTGAAAATTGAAGGGGAAAAGGCGACGCCTCTTTCTCAAGGCGCAGCGCATTCCCGCGCGCGCCAATGCAAATTCGGGCGTCTCCAAAATTTGCAATTTTCAATCTGCGATTTTCAATTTGCAAAGTTCTTCTTTCTCCTCGTTCCGGCCAGCCTAAAACTGCCTCAGGAACCTATTGTCGTTCCGCGTCAAATAACTGATGTCCGGTATCCCGTACTTGAGCATGGTGATGCGATCGATGCCGAAACCGAAGGCGAAGCCGGTGTATTTCTCCGCATCCCATCCCACCTTGCCGAACACGTTGGGGTCTACGCTGCCGCAGCCGCCGATTTCGATCCAGCCGGTTTGCTTGCAGACGCGGCAGCCCGTGCCCGCGGGAACAGTACCCGTACCCGTAGGCACAGTGCCTGTGCCTTTGCAGAAATAGCAGGACACGTCCATCTCCGCGGACGGCTCCGTAAAAGGAAAATAGCTGGGCCGGAACCGCATGGTGGTTTCCGCGCCGAACATGTGGCGGGCCCATAGGAAAAGGGTGCCTTTTAGGTTGGCGAAGGAGATGTCCTTGTCCACCACCAGGCATTCCACCTGCTGGAACATGGGCGAATGGGTGGCGTCGTTGTCCACGCGGTAGACGAAGCCGGGCGCGATGATGCGGATAGGCTGGTCCGGATGCGTCTCCATGTAATGGACCTGCACGTTGGAAGTATGCGTGCGGAGCACCACCTTGTCGTCCACGTAGAAGGTATCATGCATGTCACGGGAGGGATGATCGGGCGGGATGTTGAGCGCCTCGAAATTGTACCAGTCGTTGTCCACTTCCGGCGCCACCGCCAGCTCGAAACCCAGGCCCTGGAAGAAGGCAATGATCTCTTCGCGCACCTGGCTCATGGGATGCAGGGAGCCCAGCGGGACGCGATAACCGGGCAGGGTCGGATCCAATTTGGAACCCGCCAGGCTGCCCGCGATTTCCATCTCCTGGATGCGTTCCTGGAGTGCGGCAAAAAGGGCTTCGGCCCGATCGCGCAATTCATTGACCAGTTTGCCGAAGCCGGGGCGCTCTTCGGCAGGGAGCGTGCCCATGGCGCGCAGGAGTCCGGAGATTTCGCCCTTCTTGCCCAGGTAGCGGACCTTTAAATCCTCGAATTGCCTGGCCGGCGTGGGGCCTTCCTCCTCGGGTCCGGACGCGAGGGCGGGAGCCTGCGCGGCGGATTTTCCGGCGACCCGGGACTCTAGCTTTTGCACGTCCCCGTCCAGGCGGACGCGGATTTCATCGATGGGCTGCATAGGATTGGACCACTCCAGGCTGAACCGGCGGAAAATATAGCTATCCGCACCGGTTGCGCCTGGTTGCGGGGCCCAGGGCTATAGGGAAGTTTGCGCCGCGGGCCCGCCATGCGCGAAGATCCCGTCCAGATAGCGCACGGCTTCGGAATGCTGCAGCCACCCTTCCAGCTGATGCGCCATTTCCTCCTGAGCCACTTCCGAAAGCGACCAGCCCAAAGGAAGCGGGGCCTGGGTCTCGTATAGAGTGGCTTCGATGACGCGCGCCGGGGGCGCCGTCGCATGCTGGAGGCGGGCCACACGGGTCATCTGGATGCGGATGGCATCCAAGGAGAAATCGCCGCGCGCGGAGCGCGTGTTCATCAAGGTGGTGAGCGGTACCGTGGTTTCCTTCAGGACCAATTGCGGTCGGGGCACCGGTCCGGTGGTAAGTTCGATCCTGTCCTTGGGCAGCTGCGCCTGGAAGCGGATGACCAGCAGGATAGGCACCACGTCCACGGTATCCTTGGTCCGCGCCAGACGGTAGCCGGCGGAATCCAGCACGCCCCGGGAGGCATTGAGGATTTCCCCCGCGGTGGCGGATCCGGAGTTCTCGAAATAAGCGCCGTCCACCACGTGCCCGGCCACCTTCCCGTCCCGGATTAAGGTACCCGCAGGCGAAACGTAGGTGAAGCGCGCGCTGACGTGCGCGGCGGTGGAAAGGCGCATGGGATGATCGGCCAGATCGAAAACATTGCGGGCGGCGGAGACCTCTTCCCGGCCCAACTGCACGGGCGCGCTGATGAGGCGCCAGCCGTTCTCCGCCCAGGTGCCGTTCAGGAACAGCGCGGGCACGCGCCAAGCGGGACCGGGATTCTTCCACAGGGAATCGAACGGTGCCGCGAAGTAATCGGAACTCTTGAAGGTGGACTTCCAACTGCGTTCCCAGGATTTCTCCAGGGCCGCGCCGCGATCGAAGAAGGCGACCGGGAACGGCAGAAAGCGCTGCACCAGATCCGGGAACAGGAGATAGGCCAAGGTAGGCGAGAGGAAATCCTTACCCAACACGCGCCGGGAGCAGGCCAGATAGGTGTTCTTTATCGCGCCATCATAGTCCTGACAAACCGGCTGGGGCGCGCCTTGGGCCAAACCGATGCGGTGGGCCACTTGCGCGGCGAATACGGCGGAGCCCACGCTGCCGCCGGAGACCCCGCTTAAGGCCGCCACGCCGGAGGCGAAACAGGGATACCGATCCTGCAAGGCCGAGAGCACGGACGCCGTCCAATAGGCCGCGCGGATGCCTCCGCCTTCCGCCGCCACCAGGATGAGGGGTTGCGGGCGGCCCTCGGCTTCCGGGCAGCGATCGCCGGATGCGGCCAGCCAATCGCCGATATACGCGTGCAGGCTGGGTTCGCGGGGAGCGGGCATCGGCAAGCGCCCCAGTTGGCGGACGGGATGGTTGTCGTTGATGAGGCCGAATCCGACCAACGCGGCTATCAACGCCGAGAATACGGGCAGGGGCCGCGCGCGCAAGGCGGTTTGCCCGGGCGGCTTCTCGGAAAAAGAAGTGAGCATGCTGCCGAGGCTGATCCAACTGGCGCACGCGAATACCAGGATGCCGGCCGCGTTCAGGGATCCGGGGACTTCCGGGAACAGGGTGATGACGGCCAGGATAAGAATGAAAGCCGCTCCGCACAGCCACCAGATACGCGGGAAGCTTTGCGAAGTACGCGTCATGAAATCCGCGCTGGGGGCCACGACCGTTCCCGCGCCCGCCCCGGGTTTACCGCCGGGATCCGCAGGCACCGCCGGCATTTCCGCGGTCGCGCCGACCCGCAGGCTTTGCGCTTCGCGCAAGGCGCGATGGCCCACGAAGAACCAGGATAGGAGGCCGCCCAGGAAAAACTCGATCAAAGCGGCCCGGTTCAGGGAATGCCAGGCGTGGCCTTCCACCCCGCCGCGATCGACTATCCAGATGTTGGGGAAGTAGGCGGTCGCATAAATGACCCCCAGCAACAGCAGCAGGCCCGGAAACAGCCTGGGACCCACGAAGAAAAGCGCGAAAGCAGGAAGCATCAGTAACACACGCGTTACTGGATGGGAGTCGCTCAGGTAGGCATAGGAAGCCTGATGGAGCGCCAGGGCCGGGATCAGGCAACCCAGGGCCCCCAGAATGCGCGGGAAGTTGATCTGGATGGACGATCCGCGGTTTTCCCCGCGGAACCGATCCACCAGGTACCGGCTGGAGAACCACAAGGCCAGCGAAAAGAGGACGACGCTGGCATGGAAGAAACAGGCGCGCAGGTAATACCAAAAATCGAAGCGGTGGGCATGCTCGAAAAGCGTACGTAGGGATTCCTCGCCTTGCGGCACCAGCAGAAAGGTGGCAGCCACCATCAGCAGCATGGCCACGCCGAAACGGCAAAGCCACAGGTAGCCGATGATCTCCTGCGCCGGCATGCGCAGGTTCTCAAAGCAGATGCGGAAGGTGGAACGGCGCGTCATCCAGATTTGCAGGCCGATTACCAGCAACGATGCGAACAGGCCCAGCCAGCCGCTTTGCGGCCTCGCATCAACCATGCTCAGGAGCGGATTGCGCAAAGCATAGGCGAAAATGCCCGGAAGAATCACGGGAAGCAGCGAGGATGCCACCACGATTGCGCTGAGCATCAGGGATTTGCTGCTCCTGATATCCTGCTTGCGCGGCGTGGCATTGTCGGCCATGCGGGAACGGAAATTGGCCTGCTCAGGCGGGATTTGCGGCGGGGTCCTGGTGAAGTCCGTCATCGGGATGTTTCCGTAACTTGGAGGTGGACAAGACGAGTCGCCCACATATTTAGCTTTTTAGGGAAGGGTGCGACCGGGAATTGAGACATGCGCCGGCGCAGAAGGGTAACCCCGCGATTGCCTTTGCGTCCGGATCGGATACAACGAAAAGGCCCGGGAGAATTTCCCGGGCCTTCCCGATTCAAGGGGCGGAGCCTGACCGTCGGGGCCGGGCCTCGCGGAGTAACCTCCGGTGCTTACTTGGCTTTGCCGGCGGCTTCCACGATTTTGCCGAAGGCGGCGGAATCGGAAAGCGCGAGGTCGGCCAGGATTTTGCGGTCGAGGCTGATGGCGGCTTTTTTCAAGCCCGAGATCAGACGCGAATACGTGGTCCCGAATTCACGCGCGGCGGCGTTGATGCGCACGGTCCACAAGGTGCGGAACGCGGCCTTCTTGTCGCGGCGGTGGACGGTCGCAAAGACGCGCGACTTGTCGACGGCTTCCTTGGCGAGCTTGAGATTGGACTTCTTGCGGCCGTAAAACCCACGGGCGGCCTTGAGGATCTTCTTGCGGCGGGCGCGCGAGGCTACTGCTGGTTTACTTCTGGGCATCTCTCTATCTCCTGATTTCTATGACCGGGCTTATCCGCCGATGGCGAGCAGGCGCTTCATGCGCGGCTCTTCGGTGGGACCCACGTAAAAGTTGCCGCCTGCGCGACGTTTCATCTCGGGCTTCTTCTTGCCCATGATATGGTTCTTGTTGGCGCCCTTGCGCTTGAGCTTTCCGTTGGCGGTGACCTTGAACCGCTTCTTCGCTCCGCTGTGGGTTTTCATCTTCGGCATGCTAGACCTTCCTTCACGATTCTTCGAATACTTAAGCTTGACCGGCAGGGGACACTTCCCTGCTTTCGCCGACCGTCTTGGCCGCGGCATCGGATCCCGACGCCACTTTTACTTCCGTCACCGGCTTGGCCCCTGCGGTTTCCCCAGGAGCCTTCGGCTTAACCACTGCCGGAACATGATGCTTCACCGGTCCAAAGATAGTGGTCACGTTGCGACCTTCTTGGATCGAACCCGTTTCCGCGAGCCCGATGCCGGCCAAGTCGACGACCATTTTCTTCAGCCACCGGGAACCGAATTCCATATGGGCCATTTCGCGACCGCGGAATACCACCGTGGCCTTGACCTTGAAACCCTTTTCCAGGAATTCCTTCGCCTGAACGAGGCGGTAATTATAGTCATTTTCTCCCGTTTTGGGATGGAACTTGATCTCCTTGACCTTGATGATATGCTGCTTGGCCTTGGAGGCCTTGGCTTTTTTGGAGATTTCGTATTTGTACTTGCCGAAATCCATGATTCGGCATACGGGGGGCTGGGCGGTGGGGCTAACCTCCACCAGATCCAGACCTCTTTCCTTGGCTTTCTCCAAAGCGACCGGCACCGTGAGCACGCCCAGCTGTTTTCCATCGGCGTCGATGACACGTACCTCGTACGTGCGGATATGTTCATTGATGCGGATGGTTTCTTTGGGGGCGCTGAAAAACGGTCTTCTCTGCAATCTCTACCTTTCGATGAACCTACGAACGATGTTCTGCCGGGGATATAGCAATCCGGAGGACATTGTCCCCCCTGTACTTACATACCGCGAGAGGAAATCTCCAATTTAAATTTTTCCAGGGCTTCGTCTAATGAAAAAGCGCCCAAGTCCCCGGTTTTACGCTTCCGGAGCGAGATTTGGCCCGACTGAATCTCTTTATCGCCTAAAATGACCAGATAAGGGACTTTTTCACGCTCCCCTTCCCTGATTTTAAAGCCGATTTTGTCGTTCCGGACGTCCACTTCGGAGCGCAAACCCTCATTGAGGAGTTTTTGGTTCAGCTCCGCGGCCGCATCCACGAACTTCTCCGAGACGGGAAGAATGCGGATTTGCTGAGGATTGATCCAAAGCGGCAGGTCCCCGGCGAAGTTTTCGATGAGGATGCCGATGAAGCGCTCCAGGGATCCGAATACGGCGCGATGCAACATCACGGGCGCGGTTTTGGATCCGTCCGAAGCCACATATTCCCCCCCCAGGCTTCCGGCGGTGAAATAGTCCACCTGGATGGTCCCGCATTGCCAATGCCGGCCGAGCGAATCCAACAGGGTGAACTCGAGCTTGGGACCGTAAAAGGCGCCGTCTCCCGGGTTCATCTGGTATTCCAGGTTGGCGCGGTGGCAGGCTTCCTTCAACGCGTCTTCGGCCTTATCCCAGAATACATCGCCGCCCACCCTTTTTTCGGGGCGGTCCGCGAGCTTCACCAGGATCTGGGTGAAGCCGAAATCCGCATACACCTCTTGCAGCAATTTGCAGAAGTCCGCGACTTCGTCGGCGATCTGATCCACGGTGCAGAAGATATGGGCGTCATCCTGGGTGAACCCCCGCACCCGCATCAGGCCGTGCATGGCGCCCGCCAATTCATTGCGGTGGCATTTGCCGAACTCGGCCATGCGGATGGGCAGGTCGCGGAAGGACTTGATGCCCTGCTTGAAGATCTCCACATGGCACGGGCAATTCATCGGCTTGACGGCGTACTCGCGGTTCTCGCTCTCGGTGAAGAACATATTGTGCGCATAGTTGGCGATATGGCCGGAAAGCACGAACAGGTTCTTCTCCACGATTTCGGGAGTGCGGACTTCCACGTATCCGCGCCGCGAAATCTTGGCGCGCAGGTAGTTCATCAGATTGTTATAAAGGCTCCAGCCGCGGGGATGCCAGAACACCATGCCCGGGGAGCCTTCCTCGATGTGGAAATAATCCAGCTCCTTGCCCAGCTTGCGGTGATCGCGCTTCTTGGCCTCTTCC
The DNA here is from genome assembly GCA_025360005.1 of Fibrobacteria bacterium. Lineage (GTDB taxonomy): Bacteria > Fibrobacterota > Fibrobacteria > UBA11236 > UBA11236 > Chersky-265. The sequence goes on along the minus strand of JANYDA010000005.1, from coordinate 19,524 downwards.
AATTGGAAGAGATGCTTCTCCAGATCTTCCTTGGTGAGGAAGGCGGTGGCGTAGATGCGCTGGAGCATGGGGCGCTTCTCGTCCCCGCGCCAATAGGCGCCAGCCACGGAGAGCAGCTTGAAATGCTGGAGCTTGGCCGTAGCGGGCACGTGCGGGCCGCGGCACAGATCGGAGAACGGGCCCTGCTTGTAGAAACTCACCGTAGCGTCCGTCCACTCTTCCATCATCTCCACCTTGTACGGTTCGCGATGAGCGGGATCCTTGAAGTAGGCGATGGCGTCCGGGCGCGTCATTTCCGATCGCTCCACGGGGAAATCCTGTTTGGCGAACTCCTTCATCTTGGCTTCGATGGCGGGGAAATCATCCGGGCTGAACTTGTGGGTGGAATCGAAATCGTAATAGAATCCGTTTTCGATCACGGGGCCGATGGTCAGCAAGGTTCCCGGGAACAGCTCGGTGACGGCCATGGCCATGAGATGGGCCGTGGAATGGCGGACGATGGCCAGCGACTCCGCGTTCTGGTGGGTGAGCACGCGCAAGCGGCCATCCTGGTGCAAGGTTCGCGAAAGGTCCAGCTCCTGATCGTTGAAGATGGCCGCGATGGCGCTCTTGGCCAAGCCGGGGCCAATTTTTTTCACAACGTCCAGGATGGTGCTGCCGGATTCCACTTCCAATACGGAGTCGTTGGGCAAAGTGACGTTGATAGTGGTCAAAGTGGCTCCCGATCGGGCTGAAAACTGGGTAAAAGTAGCAAGTTCCGGCCTAAACTTAAAGAAAGCCACTTCGCCGCGAGGACCCTGGAAATCGTCATGGAACCGTAAGGCCCGCGACGGAGACTATTTTCCCGAAGATAGCATACCCGGATCCGACAATAACTTCGGCTCAAAGCAAAGCGGTCGCCACCTTGCAAGGCAAGATCACCGCCTCCAAGACAAGGCTTAGTGTACGTTGATGACCAAGTTATCGATGGTCCAGCCGAATGTGCCGGGGGAGGTGATCTGGATTTCATCGATCCCCTGCGCGCCGCCGATGCCGGATTGCGGAAGGCTCCAGGTGAATCCGCCGGTAGCGGAAGGAAGGTCGGCCCAATATCTCCAGCCCACGTCGATTTTATGGATCCAGATCTGGACGTGGCCATAACGCGTATCGGTGGTGGGCGGCAAGTAGAACGATTTGAAATCGAAAGTGTATCTGCGCGATCCGTCCCAAACATATACCTGAACCTTTTCGGTGGCTTCATGAGGCGCCAGGTTGCGGGGTTGGGAAGCGGCATCCCCGGCGGTCTGAACGCACCTGCCGCCGCTCAAGACGCCGTACTTGCCCGTAACGGTTCCGAAACAAAGATTCGGGTTCTCGTACATCAGGTGGAAATGGCCGTCGTTCAGGGGGAACACATAGACCCAAGCGGTCGAAGTGACTTTCTGGATGTAGAACGGAGCAAAGGTGATCCAAGCATGATCCGGAAGGAAAGCCAAGGCGGTGAAGTCGTTGAAGTTGAGGTTGAAGTCGGCCGCCGAGGTTTTCGCGAGCGCCGGGAACCCGGCGCTGGCCGGAGGCACCGTCGGAGTCTTGGCGTTCTTTGACATCGCTTCCAATGCGTTGATTTGGGCAGCGGTGGGAATCTTCGGTTCCGGCAGGACGCCGGATCCGCCCGGGTATTGGACGCCGCCCGAAGCATCGGCATGGGAATCGGTTGCCTTGGTCTGGCCCGGTTCCGAAGCATTGACGGTAGACTCTTCACTGTTGTTACAGGCGGCCATGAGCAGACCCGCCAGCGCGGAAGCCAGGAAAATAGCCCGGCCTTTCAGGATTCGATGAATCATGGTGAACTCCTTTTAGGGTTTACCGGCCCGCTTCCCGTAATGGTAGGCGTCACCGGCAATGATTGGATGCGTATCCCGATCAACATGCACCATTTTTTTGAAGACTTTGGCCATCATTTTACGGCATACCGCCGCGGAAAATGGAGCGTGCATGGAACGTCCATGGACGTGAGAAAACCGACGGAGCAAATAAGGAGGGAAAGCGAACCTGGACGATACTGGACTCGAACCAGTGACCCCTACCATGTCAAGGTAATACTCTAACCAGCTGAGCTAATCGTCCAGATTTCACGAACCCGGATGACAAGTCCGGGACCCGACGGGGCCGGGGCAGGGAAAATTAAATCCGCCATTCCCTTCTGTCAATCGAGGGCCGGCCGGAGCGCCCGTTTTATAGATTTCCTCCGCACCGGCCCTCCATAGCCGGCCAATCCATAATGGGCAGCGCGTTATTCATCGGCGGAACGGGTACGGACGTGGGCAAAACCGCCCTGAGTCTGGCGGTACTGCTATGGGCGCGGGATCGCGGGCTGCGCGCGGCCTATCATAAGCCCATCCAATGCGGGACTTTCGCAATCGGATCCCCTCCCATGCAAGGCGGGGACGCCGATTGGATCCGGAAGCTGGCGGGAAGCGGAACCGCCGCCCACGTCACCTACCAGTTACGTATGGCCGCCTCGCCCCACCTAGCCGCCGAACGCGAGCAGGTCGCCCTGGATTTGCGCCGCATCCGCAGCGATGCCCAAGCCCTGTTGGCGGAAAACGATTTGCTGATCCTGGAAGGCTCGGGCGGCACCGCGGTACCCATCGATCGCCGGGGCAATACCTTGGCAGCTTTGGCCGCGGACCTGGGAATCCCCTGCCTGCTCGCATGCGCGCCCGGACTCGGTACTTTGCATCATACCCTGAGCACCCTCGCCCACCTTGGAAATGCGGGCTGCCAAACCGCCGGTTTCGCCTTCTGCCATCGCACCGCGGAAGAGGACGGATTGGCGCGCGACAACCGGGAAACTCTGGCGGCTTTGACCAGTCTGCCTTTTTTCGGAGACCTTGGATTCCTGGAAAGCATCGCGCAAGGGCGAGGCCCGGCGGCCGACGAAGAGGAATCCTGGTACGCTCCCTTGGCCCCCGCTTTAGCGGCCTGGTGGCGAACGGCGGCGGAATGAATCCCTTCGAGAAAGCCTTGGACCATCTGTCGGCGGCGGAGCGCTTGCGATCCCTTTCCGAACTGGAAGGATTGCCGGGGAAATTTCTGCAACGGGAAGGCCGTCGTTGCCTCAACCTCAGCTCCAACAATTACCTGGGCTTGGCCGAACACCCGGAAGTCAAGCAGGCCGGCGCCCAAGCGGTATTGCGGCTGGGAGCGGGAGCGGGCGGCTCCCGCCTGTTGGGAGGCGGCCTGCCCCTGCACCGTGAACTTGAGCGAGCGGTGGAACGCATGCGGCCGCTGGGCAAGGCGCTTTTGTTCAATACGGGTTTCATGGCCAACCTGGGCGTCATCCAGGCGTTGGCGCCCATGCTGGGACCGGTTTTCAGCGATAAGCTCAACCATGCCAGCGTGGCTGAAGCCTTGCGCGCGTTCCCGCGCGCCTTCCATCGTTACCGCCATCGCGACATGGCCCAATTGCAATCCCTGTTGGAAGGGCATCGGGAAAGCGGAGATGCGCATCCCGGCCTGGTGTGCAGCGAAACCCTGTTCAGCATGGACGGAGACTTCGCCCCGCTGCGCGAATTGCTCGCCTTGCAGGCCCGCTTCGGATTCTACCTGTACCTGGACGAAGCCCATTCCACCGGCTGCTATCCGGAGTTGGTTTCCCAGGCCCTGGCCGAGGGAGCCGAAACGGGCCGCATCCTGATCATGGGCACCTTCGGAAAAGCCTACGGCGGGTTTGGAGCATACGTGGCCGGACCGATTCCCGTCATCGACTACCTGGTGAACACGGCTCGCAGCTTCATCTTCAGCACCGCTCTGCCGCCTACCGTTATCGCTTCCGCGCTGGCCGCCCTGCGCGTGGCGGACGCGGAGCCATGGCGAAGGGAGAAGCTGGCGGAGAATGCCGCCTTTGCGCGGGAGCTGTTCCGCAAGCGCGGATTCGATATCGGCGAAAGCGAAAGCCATATCGTTCCCGTGCTGGCCGGTTCCAACCGGGCGGCGGTGCGGCTATCCACCGCCATGTTCCACGCAGGTTACCATGCCCCGCCGGTTCGGCACCCCACGGTCCCGGAAGGACGGGCCCGCCTGCGCATCAATCTGACCTGCGAAATCGATCCGGCGGAAATCAAAGCCTTGGCCGATGAGATCTCCAGCGCGCTGGACGAAAGCGCCAATGAGGCCGGCGATGGGTGATCCGGTGGTTTGGTTGGGAGGCTGGGCCTCCGGGCTGGCGTGCTGGCGCGGGACCTTGGAGGCGCTTTACCCCCGCCGGGAACATGCTTTCCTGGATGCCCACGCGGTGTTGGAAGAACCTGGACTGCTGGCCTTGGCCGCGAGCGGCCTGCGCGGGCAGGGCACCTTGGTGGCATGGTCCATGGGCAGCCTGCTCCTGCACAAGGCTTTGGCACAGGGAGACTGGTCGCCGGATTGCCGGCTGGTTTCCGCCGCCCCCATTTTCGACTTCTGCCAGGATGGGGGGCCCTGGCCCAAGGCCGCCGTGATCCGCATGACCAGGCGTTTGCCTCGTGAACGGGAAGCCGTGCTGTCCGAATTCTGGAACCTGGCCCTGGGTACCTCCCATGTTACCCCGGATCAGGAAGCCGGTTGGCTGCGCCAATCGCGCGGCTATGCCACGACCGCCCTGCTCCAGGGGTTGGAATTGTTGGGAAGCACCGTAGTCGATCGCGCCTCCTTACTCGCCAACCCCCGCCATCTTTTCCTGGCCAGCCCGCAGGATCCCCTGGCCCCCACTCCCCGGGGGGTCTTTCCGGGCCCGCAATGGCTGGCCTATGCGCGCGGCCACCTTCCCTTCCTCGATTTTCCCGATTTACTGTCCCCCTGGTTGGACGGCGCCCTCCCCCATCCCAACGGCGCGGGATGAATTTCCATGCGCTCAGGTTCGACCGCGCCGCCGAAACCTACGGTCTGCATGCGCAAGTGCAGGAACGCATGGCCGATGTACTATTGGGATTATTGCCCGCGGACCGGAACGGAAATCCTTCGCGACTCGCGGCAGGCGACCCTTCCACCCCCGTCAGTTCCATCCTGGAGATGGGTTGCGGTACGGGTAATTTCACGCGGCTTCTGCGGAACCGTTTTCCCCGGGCCCTCCTGCTCGCCACCGATGCGGCGCCACGCATGCTGGCCTCCGCCCGCAGTAACCTGGATGCTACCTCTGGAATAGGCGTTCACGATGCCGCCGGATCCCCGCTCCCGAAAAGCGCCGGGTCGGGATCCGCCGGAACCCCCGGAGTAGACTGGGCTTTGTTCGATGCTTCGGGCGCCGGACCCGCGCCGGAACCGATCCGCGGCCTGTCCCGATTCGATTTGGCCGCCAGCAACGCCATGGTGCAATGGTTCCCGGATTTGCGGCCCCATCTGACCTTGGTGGCCGGCCTGCTGGCCCCGTCCGCGGCTTATCTGGTAGCCGGATTCTCGCGGGACAATTTCCCCGAATTGAATGCCATCCTGAAAGAGCCGCCCTTCGCCTATGCGGACTATCCCGGCCACTCGGAAGCGGAGATCCGCTCGGCAGCGCAGGCATGCGGTTTCACCGTAGCCGCCTACCGCGAAGAGGAGACCGTAGTGGCGGAACCCTCGGCGCGGGCCTTTCTGGAATCCATCCGGGAATTGGGCTCGGTGCGCAGGCCGGAAGCCGGTAAACCGCTGACGCGCTCGCGCTTGCGGCTGCTTCTGGCTACGTACCAGGAACGTTACCCCAGCGGGGAAGGCGTCCGGGTCACCTGGAAACCCTGGCACGCCATGCTCCGCAAAGCCTGACCCGGCAGGGGGCCGTCGCAACAAGGGCGCGGAAGGCCGGACTATTGGGCCAGCGCCGGACCATCATCCCTGCGGTTGGCGCGCGTAATCCCCCATCATTTCCTTGGAGGCCAGGAGGGCGTCGAAATAGGCGATGGTCTTTTCCAGGCCCTGCTGCAACTCTACCTTGGGGGTCCAGCCCAATTCCCTTTTGGCCACCGTGATATCCGGCTGGCGTTGCTTGGGATCATCGCTGGGAAGCGGCTTGGAAACGATCTTGCTCTTGCTTCCCGTCTGGGCGATCACCTGCTCGGCCAATTCCCGGATGGTGAACTCGTTGGGATTGCCCACGTTCACCGGGCCCGCCATGGTGGGATGTTCCATCAGGCGTATCATCCCGTCGATGAGATCGGAAACGAAGCAGAAGGATCGCGTCTGGGATCCGTCCCCGTAGATGGTGATGTCCTTTCCCTGCAGCGCTTGCACGATGAAGTTGGAAACCACGCGTCCGTCGTGGGGATGCATCCTGGGCCCGTAGGTGTTGAAGATGCGGATGATGCGGATATCCACCTTGTTCTGGCGCTTATAATCGAAGAACAAGGTTTCCGCCACGCGCTTGCCCTCATCGTAGCAGGAGCGGATGCCGATGGGGTTTACGTGCCCCCAATAGTCCTCTTTCTGGGGATGGATTTCCGGATCCCCGTAGACCTCGCTGGTGGAGGCCTGCAAGATACGGGCCTTGACGCGCTTGGCCAATCCCAGCATGTTGATGGCGCCCATGACGCTGGTCTTGATGGTCTTGACGGGATTGTATTGGTAATGGATGGGGGAAGCCGGGCAGGCCAGGTTGTAGATCTGATCCACTTCCAGGAAAAGCGGCATGGTCACGTCATGGCGGATGAGTTCGAAATTGCCGCGCGAGCGCAAGTGATCCACGTTGCGTTTGTTGCCGGTGAAATAATTGTCCAGGCAGACCACGTCGTGCCCCTGCTCCACCAACCGCTCGCAAAGATGGGAGCCCAGGAATCCCGCGCCGCCCGTGACCAGTATTCTCTTCATTTCGTCTTCTTTCCCTCTTTGCCTTTGCCGTCCAGCAGATGGTTGATGCCTATCAAGGTCAGGTCCGGTTCCACGCTATGGATGGCCCGGGAACGTCCGCCCAGCAAGGGGGCCAGCCCGCCCGTGGCGATCACGGAAGGCTTGCGCATCTCCTTCTCCGCGAAGATCGCTTTCAGCAGGTATTCCACCTGGCCCAGGGTGCCTTGCAGCATCCCTATCCTCAGCGCGTCGTCCGTGGTCTTGCCGATGGCCTTATCCGTCCACCGCAATTCCACTTCGGAAAGCTTGGCCGCGGTCTGGGCCAGGCTGCGCATGGAGCTCTGGATGCCGGGGCAGATGATGCCGCCGAAGTAGGCGTTCTCGCCGAAGACATCGTAGGTGGTGGCCGTGCCCAGATCGATGACCACGCCCTGCTTATGCCCCAGCGCATGCGCGCCCAACACGTTGGCCAGGCGGTCCGCGCCGATTTGGCGCGGGATCTCGTAGTCCAGCTTGAGCCCCAGGCAATTGGAAAAATCCAACACTTGCGGGGCCGCTCCGAAAACCTCCGCCAACGCGCGCGCCCAACTGTCGTCCAGGGCGGGAACCACGGAAGCCAGGGCGGTGGCGCGGATGCCTTCGCGCTCCTTATCCGTGCGCATCAACCCGTGCAAAGAGATGGCTATCTCATCGACGGTGGTATCTTTGCGGGTGGCCAGCCGCCAGCGATGCTTGATGGCGCTGCCGTCGAAAAGGCCGATGACGGTATTGGTATTGCCGATGTCCACGGCCAGGCGGAGATCCTTCATCAACGCTTCTCCCCGACTATATCCATGGAAATGTCCAACGCCTTCACGCTATGCGTCAAGGCGCCGACGGAGATGTAGTCCAGTCCCAAATCGCGGATGCGGCGCACGCGCTCCAGATCCATGTTGCCGCTGGCCTCCAGCTTAAGGCGCGGGGCGCCGGCGCGGGCCATGGCCACGGCTTCCCGCAGGGTCTTATCGTCCATATTATCCAGCAGTACGATATCCACGGGCGCATTCAGCAGGCTTTCCAATTCGGCGAGAGAGCGCACTTCCGCTTCCACCGTGTACTTGCCCGCGTAGCTGGCATGCACCTTGTCCACCGCCGCGCGCACGGAGCCGCAGGCTTCCGCGTGGTTGTCCTTGACCAGCACCATGTCGAAGAGGCCCATGCGATGGTTGGTCCCGCCGCCCACGGCCACGGCGTATTTGTCCAGGGCGCGGTAGCCGGGCATAGTCTTGCGCGTATCCAGAAGCCGCGTGGTGGAATTGCCGAGCGCGTCCGCGTATTCGCGGGAGACGGTGGCGATGCCGGAAAGCCGCTGCAGGAAATTCAGGAGGATGCGTTCGCATACCAGCATCGCCCGCAGGGGGCCATGCAGGGTCATCACTTCCCGGCCGGCGTCGACAGCCTCGCCTTCGCGGCATAGCAGGGCGAGCGTGGGATGGAAACCGCGATGGCGGAAAACCCTTTCCGCCAAGGGCAAGCCGGCGATCACGCCGCTTTGCTTGCAGAGCAGGCGGGCGCGACCCACGGCATTTTCGGGGATGGTGGCCAGCGAGGTCACGTCTCCGTGGCCCTCGTCCTCGGCAAAGGCCCAGGGTAGAAGGCGATCAAAGGCTTCCGCGGGGAAAGCCGGCAAGGGTGTTGCGAGGGACTGGGACATCGGACCTAAGGTAAAATTTTGTTCCGGACCATCCAAAAGCGGAAGTCGCGTACAGGTCGGGGTTGGGTCGAGGAAGTCCCTGTTAAGCTTCGGGAGGCGATTCTTCCTCCTCTTCCGAACGCGCGAAGGCGCCCATGGCAATGCCCGCGCCGGCGCCCACGCGCAGGATGTCCTCGTCGAAAGACGCATCGAAGATATCATGCATACGATAGGTGCGGCCTGCCTTGGTCTGGAATTCCACGAAGGGAAAGAATTCCGGATAGGTGGTCAGGAAGCCTTTGCGATCGGCCTTTTCCTCTACCCGCCGGATTTCAGCGATATCGGAAAGGGCAAGATCCAACGCGTAGGTCTCCAGCACGTTTTCCGAAAACCGCAGCGTCTGGGGCGTGACCTCGATGCGCAGATTCCAGCGAGGGGCATAGTAGAGGACCACGGCGGCCAGCGGCAGAAAAATCCCGCCCGCCAGCAGGTTCTGCGTGGCCAGGAGCAACCCGCACAGCAGGAACACGGCACCCATCAGGTAGCGCGAGAAATGCCTGCCTTTCCGGGGTCGATGCATCATTTGATCTTCTTCAATTCGCTTTCCACCATCTCCCGGTTCTTGCGGACCTTCTGGCTCACGGATAGCTCTGGGAAGTAGAAAAGGCAGCTGTCCAAATCCGCCGCCGTCCGCTTCAGGTAAAGGCGCTTATCCGCATCCGCCGAAGCCTTCTTGAAGTCCTTGAAGCTGCTGGCGGCGGTACGGCGTTTGTCTTCGCAAAAGCGATCGCCGATCTGGTTCTTCTTCTCCTTGACCCAGGATTGATCCGCTCCCGTCCGCTCCAACGATTTCAAAGCCGCGATATACTTGCCTTTGGCCGCCAACGAATCGGCCTCGGCGGAAATGGCCGCCGCGTCCGATCCGGCCTGGGGAGCTGTTTGCAACGCGCCCGTCCCGGTGCCGGCCGGCGCCTCGTTACCGGCCGCGGGTTTATCGGCATCGGGGGGACCGCCCGGGGGCACCGTACCCGCGGCCGCGGCGGCGGACTGGGCCTGCATGGCCTGCGGGCTGATGCGGCCCGCCTTCTTATCCTTTTCCCAGGATCGGTTGGCCAGCTTTTTCAGTTCGCGCTGCAGCTTCACGTCCTGGACCGCCTCCAGCAGGGCCTTCACTTGCTTGGCGATTTCCTCGCTCGCGGCTTCGCCCAGGTAGGCTTCATTCACATCCTTGAGCCTGCGCTTGACGGAATCGGCCAGCGACGAGGCCAACGCATCGGAAAGGATCAGTCCCCATTGCGCCTCTTCCATCACGAACGTCACGGCGGGCTTGGCCTGCGTGATTTCCTTCCAACGCGTGCGGGCCTTGTCCCAATCGCCTTCGCGCGCGGCCTTGCTCGCGGCCTGGCCGGCCGAATGGATCACCTCTTGCAGGGACAGGCGTTCTTCATTGGTGATGGTATAGACGCGCTCCCCGCCTTCCTGGGCCTTGACCCCGCCGTGGCGGAGGATGAATTCCAGCTTATCGTAAGCGTCCCGGCTGCGCTTGACCAAATCCTTGTCCAGGGTCTTGGGATCCGGATTGCGGAGGAGGAGCATCCGATACCCCAACATCAGATCCAGGATCTCGGCGTCTTCCTTGGTCTTGACCACGTTGAGCAGCTCGGAAAGGTCCCCGCGATCATCCACCATCACCGCGTGCATCCCGGTGGGTTGGCTTAGGGACTTGCTCTGCAGCCCGCAGCCCGCCAGGCCGGCAGCCAGCGCCAAAACCGCGGCCAACGCCGCCCACGTAACGCATACGTTACCCAATCCGAAATTCCTCGCCTTCATTCCGCCTCCCCGGGATCCCCCGGTCCTGATTATCCCATTCTCATGCGGCCCGGCGACGGCTTTCACTCTTCCCGGATCCACACCGGCGTGTAGGCCGAAAGATCCACGGCCCCGGCGGCGCCGGTGATCTCGTCGGACAGGTCTTCCGTATAACCGCCCTGGGCTTGCAGCGCTTGCTCGTCGGCGCCCTGGATGGGCAGGCCGGTGCGCTTGGAGACCACGAACTTGGCGTACTTCTCCTGATTGAAAAGGGGCGCCTGGCCGCTAGCCTGGATGTCCAGATCCAGCAAATCGATCCGATCCGCGAATGCATCCGACTCCGCCACGGCGCGAGCCTCGGCTATCCAGGCCGGGATGGCAACTGCGCTGCCCGTGCCCTTAAAGCCCCGGCGCAGCATGGACACGTTGTCGTCGAATCCCACGTAGTCGCCGATGGCGTATCCGCTTTGGCTGTCGAACCCTTTGTTCTGGCCCTTGGGCGCCGCGATGAAGCCCAGGAAGGCGCCGTTGCGATAGTCGTTGGTGGTGCCGGTCTTGCCGTAGGCCGGCAACGGCAGTTCCGGACCGCCTTTTTCCCCGGGAGGGATCTTGAGCTCCCTGCCGATTTGCTGCCCGGTCCCGCCTTTCACCACGGAGGCCAGGATGGCTTCGATGCCGAAACGGGTCCGCTCGGTGATCACGCGATCGCGATCGAGATAGTCCTCGAAGATGACGGTGCCGTCGTGCAAGCAGATCTTTTCGATGAAGAGCTGGGGATCCCCGAACTTGGTTTTGTACACGTAACCGTCCTTGAGCGCCTGGTAGGCGTTGACGGCTTCGCCCAAGGTGATCACGTTGACGCCCAGGGGATAGGAGATGACGGGATCCAAGGGAGAGGTAAGGCCCAGCCTGCGGCTGAACTTGACGATATAGCGCAAGGCCGCCAGCGCGCGGAAGTCTTGGGAGGCGTAGAGGTTTTCCTTGCTGTAGCCGGAAGGAGCTTCCTCGCCGCGCGCGTCCAGCTTGGCCGCCACGCGCTTCAAAGTACCGATGCCCACTTCGCCTTCTATCAGCAGGGAGTCCGCGGCCAGCCAGCTGTCCGGCTCGGCGATGGGAGTCCAACTGCTGTCCGGGCGGCCCGCGAACACGCCCACGGCCCCGCCGATGTTATGCCGCGCCACGGTGAAATTCTGACCGCCGTTGTTCCGGTTCTCCCAGGCGCGCGCTTCCAGGCTATAGGCCAGGAAATTCCGGCCCAGGATGCGGAACCGTAGTTGATCCTCCTTGTCGGAAGAGTTGTCGTACTTTTGCTGTTCTTTCCCGTACCCGATTCCGTACGGCAGGGTCTTCAAGGCCTCCGCCTCCCCCACCTTGCCCTCGAAGGTCAAATCGATAGCCAGATCGCCGGCCTCCTTCTGGTAGAGCAATTCGCGCGCGCGATCCTGGTTGAGAGCCAACCCCAGCGAATCCCGCACGAAAATTTCAAACTCGCCCTGCATGTTGAAGCTCTCCGGCGCGAAGCCGGTCTCGCGGGCTATTTCCCAGAAGCGCGCGAACGGGGTCTTATCGAACAGATGGAAAAGCAGATAGATGCTGGCGATGTTCTCCGACCGGCGCCCCGCCCAGGCGATGCTCACCGTGTCTTCCGGCGCATGGTCCGGCTTGGGGAAATAGAAGACGTTGCCCATGCGGAAGAGCTGGCGGAAATTGGGCAATGGATCCAAGGGCTTCCAACCCAGTTCCAGAGCGGCGGCGTATACCAGCGGCTTGAACGCGGAACCGAATTGGCGGCGCGCCTGGTTGACGCGATCATATCCCGTGTTCTCGAAACCGCCCACGTTGGCGATCACCTTTCCGTCCTTCAGGATTTCCGCGCCGCCCTGGATTTCCGGGTGTTGGGCGATTTCCAGTTCCGGCTCCAGCTCGGCCGTCACCTTGGCTTCCGCATGGCCCGGAGCGGCGGAAGGCTGGAGTTTGTAGGGTACGGCGCACAGCACGGATTGGCCGGGCTGGAAATGCTTGCGCAGGACTTCCGTCCTTACCGGCGCCGAAGGCAGGTCCGCAACGCCCGTCTCATGCAGGTTCCAATTGCGGAGAAAGCGCTCCACCGCGGCCGGAGAAATGGCGGCCCGCGCGGATCCGAAACCCACCTCGATGGGCTGCAAAGCCCCGTCCTTCCGGGGCAGCGGCGAAGAGAGGATCCTGCCGGTATAGAAACCGCCCGGGGCGAACGCGCTCACTAGGCTTTCCAGGGAATCCTTGGGCGCGTGGTAGCCGCGCAGGATCAGGTCCAGGCGGGAAAGATTGGCATAGGTCGCATACTCGGTGGCGCGTTGGATATTGGCGTCCAGGGTGGTATAGATTTGCAGCCCGTCCGTCATGAAATCGCTCACGTCGTATTTGTCCAGGAGGGTCTGCATGGCAGGCGATTCCAACAACCGCTTGACCTTGACCATGTTGGTGGACAGGGAGAAACGGAACGCGCCGCGGCGGAACTCCAGCTTCTGGTGCGCGGCTTCCGCGTACTTCTCCTTGCTGATCTTCCCGTCCCGGTAGAGCTGCTTCAGCACGTAACCTACGCGGTACTGGGCCCGGCGCAGGGCCAGGTCCTTCTTTTCCTGCGTTTCCTGGATGAAGGGATTGTACTGGTTGGGCCCCTTCACGGATCCGGCGATGAAAGCGCACTCCAGCAAGTTGAGGTTCGCCAGATCCTTGTTAAAGAAATAACGGGCCGCGATGCGCACTCCGTGACCGTTGCCGGACACGTAGAATTGGTTCAGGTAGAACTCCAGGATCTCTTGCTTGGAGAAATGCTTTTCCAGGCGAAAGGCGTTGATCAGCTCCTTGAATTTCCCCACTAAGGTGCGCGGCCGCTTGAAAAGGTTCTTGGCGGTTTGCTGGGTCAGGGTACTGCCGCCGCGCTTTAAGCTGAAGGATTTGAGGTTGTCCAGCATGGCATAGGCCAGCGCCTTGGGATCTACGCCGCCATGCTGCCAATAATTGTGGTCCTCCGCGGCCACCAGGGCGTCGATGATGGCCTTGGGGATGGAATCGTAAGGTACGTAGTCCCGGTGCTGGCCCTCGAAAAAGGTCCCCACCTTGGTCTTGCCGTCCGTAAAGTAAACGGTGCTTTCCTTGGAGAGGATCTGCATGATCCCCTCGCGGGTGAAGGCGTCGTTGGGGTTTTGGCGCACCGCGTATGCGAATACGCCCAGCCCTCCCAGGGCGAATACCGACCCGGTCAATACCAGCCCCAGGAACACCCATTTCAATCTGGTCGGAAAGCTCATGCGATTGCCTTTGAATAGTAGTTTATAGAAATTCGCCGGTACATGGGCCATAGGCCCCAAGACGGGCCTTCGCATCCCGGTAAGGGACGCTGCCGCGCTTTCGCCCTCAGCCTCTCCCGCTTTAAGCCTGCCGTCCGATTAACTATTATTTCCGGCTTCCAAGTACGGCCTAGATTGGCTTCGGACTTCCCTTCGCCGGGAGTTCCGGACCCATGGAGAGGTGGCCGAGTGGCTTAAGGCGACGGTTTGCTAAATCGTTGTACTGTTACAGGTACCGGGGGTTCGAATCCCCCCTTCTCCGCCGTACTTGGGTAAAATTCGCTGCCGCTTCCGGAACGGTCGCTTAAGTGCAAAGTCACCCTACCCAGCATCGGAATCCATAATGGCCTCGCCCCCCCGCGCACGCGTCCGCTTCGCTCCCAGCCCTACCGGTTATCTTCACGTCGGCGGAGCCCGCACCGCGTTGTTCAACTGGCTGTTCGCCAAGCATATCGGCGGCGATTTCCTGCTCCGTATCGAGGATACCGATCAGACCCGCTACGATGAAAAGGCCCTGGTGGAACTCGTCGCCGATCTCAAATGGCTCGGGCTCAATTGGGTGGAAGGCCCCGAGGTGGGCGGACCGCATGCTCCGTATTTCCAATCCCAGCGCCTGCCCTTGTACCAGGAACATGCCCGCAAGCTGGTGGATGGCGGCCATGCCTATCCCTGCTTCTGCACCACCGAGCGCCTGGACCAATTGCGCGAGACCCAGAAACGCAATAACCTGCCCACCAGCTATGACCGCCTCTGCCGCAACATCCCCGCCGAGGCCGCCAGACAGCGCGTGGCCGCGGGCGAGAAGCATACCGTCCGCCTCAAGGTGCCTTTCCATGGGGATACCGTATTCAAGGATTTCCTGCGCGGCACCATCACCTACCAGAACCGCATCCTGGACGATCTGGTCCTGCTCAAGACCGATCTGTTCCCCACCTACCATCTCGCCAACGTGGTGGACGATCACTACATGGAAATCACCCATGTGCTGCGCGGCGACGAATGGATCCCCAGCACGCCCCGCCATGTCCTCTTATACCAGGCCTTCGGCTGGGAACCGCCCACCTTCGTCCACCTTCCCGTGATCCTGGGGCCGGACGGCGGCAAGCTGAGCAAACGCAAAGGCGCGGCCTCGGTTGGCGATTACCGCAATCTGGGATACCTGCCGGAAACGCTGATCAATTTCCTGGCCCTGCTCGGTTGGAATCCCGGCGGCGATGAAGAATACATGGAGCGCGATCGCCTGGTGGAGGTCTTCTCGCTGGAGAAGATCAATCCCAAGAGCGCCGTGTTCGACGAGAAGAAACTGGAATGGCTCAACGGCCAATACTTCCTGCGCCGGGATGTGGACTATTTCTTCCCTTTGGTCAAACCCCTGTGGGTGGCCACGGGCGTGGACGGGAACGCGTTTCCGGAAAGCTATTTCCGCACCGCCATCGGCCTGCTCAAGGATCGTTCCAAGCGGCTGCCGGATTTCATCACCTACGGCATGTACTTCTTCCGCGAGCCGGATACCTACGATGAAAAGGCCGCCAGGAAATATTTCGGGCCGGGCTCGGAAACGCTTTTGCAAAACCTGCATGATAGCGTGGCCGCGCTTCCCCATTTCCAGACCGCGGATCTGGAAGCCCTGTACAAGGAAACCGCGGAAAAGCTTGCCGTCAAAGGCGGCGATCTCATCCATCCCACCCGGCTGGCCATCTCCGGCATCCCCTTCGGGCCCGGCCTGTTCGAACTGATGATGGCGCTGGGCAAGGATACCGTGCTGCGGCGCCTGAACGCCGCGGCCCAGGCCGTGCGGTCGGGCCAAATACGGACCGCCGTTACGGTTTAAAGAATGGCCCCGCGGCGGCCGGATCGCCGCGGAGAGTACGATGTCCTGAATGGAAAAAGGAGATGGCGATGCCCTCACGCGCCCCGATCGTCCGCATGCAGATCCGCATGGCCCGCGGCCAAGACAACCCCCAGGATAGCCGTCTCCCCGCACTCAACAACAAGACCGCGAAAATCCATCGCCTGGTCAAGCTGCTGCAAGACCATTCCGAAGGCTTGGGCATCCGCCACATTTCCGCCATGCTGGGCGTGGACGAGCGCACGGTCAAACGCTATCTCTCGGATCTGCGCCGGCTTAAATTCGAAGTGGTCCAGGATCGCAAGGGCGCGGGGCGCAAATCCCTGTACCGCATCCGCGCTTCCGGAACGCCGCCGGGCCATTTCCTGCCCGCCTTGAAAAAGATCCGCACGGAGCTGCACGCCGGCGGCAATCCCAAATACACGGCCCTGATCAACCAGCTCATGCGCTTCCTGGAAGATCGAGACTCCCTGCAACGCGGAGAGGCCTCAGGGGAAGAATCGCCCGCAAACGCGGAAGCCTATTACATCGATCACGGACCCTTCGCGGAAGCCGATCCTTCCCCCGGCATCCTGAAAATCCTGGAAGCCTCCATCGCCGCCCGCACCGGCATCAAACTCTCTTATTCCGGATACGCGCCCGAGGCCGGCGAATTCATGTTCTTCCCGTATGCGCTTTGCCTGCGCGTAGGCACCTTGTATCTCATCGGCCGCCAAGGCGAGAACCGCGGGCCGTTCAAAAGTCTTTCCGTCAAGCGCATCAAACGCGGCATCGCCACCCAGGAACGCTTCACCCGGGATGCCTTCGACCCCGCGGAATACTACAAGTTCACTTTCGGCCAATGGGCGCGCCAAATCGACGAAGCGCCGGAAACGGTGCTGCTGGCCGTGCGCGCGCCCTGGTTGGAAAAGTACCTGTCGGAAAGCCATTTCCATCCGCCCGGAAAGATGATCAAGAAGGGAAAAGAGATCGCCTTTGAACTTAAGATGATGGTCAAACCGGATTTCGTGAACTGGGTAATGTCGCTGGCGCCGGACCTGATCCCGCTCAAGCCGGAAAGTTTGCGAGTGGAAGTTTCGCAGCGGCTCAAGCGCGGTCTGGACGGGATCGCAGCCGGCTGATTTCCTGGACTGCTCGGCAGGAACCCGCCGGCCTCACTTAATCCTTCAGCGTCCCCGCCGCCCAACCCTTCAACAAACCCACAATGTCCTCGGAAGTGGGGCTGCGGCCATTGCGCACGTACCAACCGGAAGCGCCCACACCGCAGTACAGCGCGTCGAGCACGGGCAGATCGGCCATGATGCCGCCGCAGAACCCGCCGTTGAAATGGTCTCCCGCGCCCGTCGATAGCTTGGGACTGGGGCAGAAAGGACCTTCGATGCCGGCGGACTCTTTGCCGATTGATGCGCCCGCGTACTTGATGGCATGCACCACCACGCCGCTGATGCCCAATTGCTCCCGCACGCGGATGGCGGCCTGCTCCACTCCCTTGACCGATTCCGCCGGCTTTTCCTTCACGCCCAGCACTTCGCTCACCTGTTCCGCTTCCCGCAGGTTCAGGCCCAGGATAACATCGGTCTTTTTGTCCAGCGCCCGGATCTGGTTCAGCACCCGCCCCAGATCGGATCGGGACCGCTTTTCCGGATCGGCCAGATCGAAGAAGAACTTTACCTTGCAGCCCTCCGGCACCATCCGGATCATATTCTCGATGATCTCTTCCATCTCCGTGAGCATGGTCCAATTGGTGCATGCCACCATGTCGGAGAGGAACAGCAGCTCCCGCATCACCGGTTCGCCCACCACCTCCATCAGCCGTTGCCAGCACATATCCTTGATGGTGTTGAGCTTGCCCAGCATCAGCTTGCCGTCATGGAACTCCAGCGCATCCGTATGGCCGGGAACGCCCACGGAAACCACCTTGCAAATGCTCTTGAGCGGCTTGAACACGGGATGGATTTCCGGATAACCCAACAGGCCTATGCAGGTCACCTGCGCGCCCAGGCCGGCCGCGGCCATGGCCATCAGCGGCCCGTTGCCGCCCAGCTTCTCCAGTACCGGCACCAACTCGATGTTGGCGGATTTTCCCGCCGCCGAAGCGATGCGCCCGGCGAACTCGGTGATGGTCTCGATGCGTTGGTACTCGTGATTGTTCTTACGCGTGCCCACGGCATGGATGATTTCGTCCACGAACCCGTCGAAACCCACCAGGAATTTCTTGGTACGCATGACTGCCTTGCGGGCCGCAATGGCATCGGCCGCCCTGAGAATATCTGTAGTATCGATCACGTTACCCTTCCGAAACTGCTTGAAAAACTTGCGACATCGCCCCTTTGCCGCCGCGGGCATGGCCTATCGGGAACTCCCGCGACCGGAAAACCCGGTGGAGCCGCCCGCCGGCCTCAGCGATTCAGCGCTATATCGATGGTGGGAAGGAGCGGAATCATATCGGTAATGCCTGCAATCTCCAGCACCTCTACCACATGGCCGGCCTGGCATACGATCTTGAACTGGCATTGGCTGTCCAAACCCCATTTGATAAGCTTGGAAAATTCTCCCAGGCCCACGCTGGACAACATGGTCACCCCGGTGCAATCCAGGATCACCTTCTCGGGCTTCTGCATCCGCAGATTGGAAAACTCCTGCCGCATCACGTCTACGGTCTCAAAGGTAAGGTCGCCCGTGATCTCCACCACGGCATGGCCCTTCTTCGAGTAATTCCTACAGGAGAAAACGTTTCTTGGCATTGGAAAACTACCCGAGGCTATCGCCTTTCCTTTAATACCTTTATACCCATGGCCTGCCGCTCCCGCATGCCGGGTTTCCAGAATAAGTATTCTGAAATGGAATTGCAAATTTACCATATTTTGCCCGTTTTTCCCAAGGCTTTCCATGTCAACCCAAAGAGCGGCCATGGGTGCCTATAAAATCCCCGCCAAGGTGAAATTGGTGATCGCCTTGCTCGGCGCGGACCAGGAGGTACTCGCCCGGGCCAGGACCGTGCTCCTGGAAAAGTTCGGCCCGGAAGAGCATGCCCTTCCCCCCATCCCTTTCGTTTGGACCCAATACTATCGCGACGAGGTCGGGGACTCCCCCTGGCGCCTTCTCATTTCCTATGAAAACCTCATCCTTCGGGAAGAGCTGGTGGACATCAAGCGGCTTACCAATGATATTGAGGGGGTGCTGTCTCGGGACGGGATCCGTTGCGTCAATCTCGATCCCGGTTATCTGACTCTGGGACAGTTCTTCCTGGCCACCACCAAGGATCAGCGCCATCGGGTCTATATCCGCGACGGTATTTTTGTTGAGCCCACCCTGTACTTCCAGGACGGGCTGTTCCACCCGTTCGAATGGACCTATCGCGATTACCGCAGCGGGGTTTACCTGGAATACTTCCAAGCGGCGCGTTCCAAACTGGCTTATCAGATGCGCCATCAAGGACAACCGTACTCGCGGCGGAAAGCCTTCACCGAACCAGTCGAGGCCGATGGGAATCAGGAATTGCCTGGGAATTCGGAATGATCTTGGCGGGACCAAGACCCTTACCCCCCGGCGGGACCGGGGGGAGGGATTCGGAGGCGGAGGCCGGAGCCTCCATGGATATTGCCCCTTGAGCTAAGGGGACTAAAGGACTTCGTTACCGGTTTCACCGGTACGAATGCGCAGAGCGCTCTCCACCGGAATCACGAAGATCTTGCCATCCCCGATTTTACCGGTACGGCCCTTTTCGGAAATGGCGGCAATGGCCCTTTCCACCAGCTCATCGGACACGACCATTTCCAATTTCACCTTAGGGATGAAGTCGGTGTGGTATTCGCTTCCGCGATAGAGTTCGGTATGGCCTTTCTGGCGCCCGAACCCCTTCACTTCGGTCACGGTCATGCCGGTGACGCCCATTTCCTGGACAGCGGCTTTCACTTCGTCCAGCTTGAAAGGTTTGATGTAAGCAACGATCATCTTCATTTGCGGTCTCCTTTGCCTCCGATTGACTTTCTCTAAAATAATTCCCCGTCCCCCGCGCATCCAAGGATGCTTGGGAAACAGGGAGCCGAAACACGATCCCGGCGACCTTGCGGCCCAAGGGCGCGGGGGGG
>JANYDA010000003.1 GCA_025360005.1 Fibrobacteria bacterium | reverse complement strand
GAGGATGGATACGGGGCGATCATCGAAGCCGGGGTTCAGGCGGCGCTCCACGCGCAGGGCCAGGATGCTGAGGATCTCATAGAAGGGACGCGCCTCCAGGTATTCCTCCGCTTCCGTGCGGGAGGCCCGGCGCATATCGTCTATCCAGTTGAGCGACTCCCTGGAGAGGTAAGCGGGGAGCGAATCCGCATGGCCTTCCTGCACCCGCTGGCGGAAGCGCAGAAAAAAGGCATCCAGATCCTTGCGGGCCGCGGGATCCTCCGGCGGGAGCGGTTCCGAACCGGCGCAGGCCGATAGCATAAAGGCCGCGGCCAAGGCCAGGAGCATCCGGATACCGCCGCGTCCGGACAAGATCAGGTGCGGGCGGGCGGGCATCGGTTCAGGCGCCCGCGTCGTAACGATTGCGGTAGATGCGGATTTTCTTTTCCCAATTGCGCTGGTTGAATTCATCGTCCGCGCGGAACTTCTTCAGCTTGAAGGCCTCGATCAATTCCCCTAAGGCGGCATGATCGTAAGGATTCCACTTCACCAGGTAGCCTTCCATCACCGCTAAGGCCTCGTCGATGTTGCGGAAGTCCACGGTGGTATGCTTGCGCCAGGTCCAGAAGGCCAGTTCGGCTGCCGATCCTGGGATCTTGTCTTCTGATTCCAGCAGCTTCAGCGCGATGCGCCGCGCGGTCTCCGGATCCTTCTGGACATAATCCTGCCCCAACAAGAACTCCAAGGTCACCGCCTCCTGCTCATCCAAATCGATATAGCCCAGCAATACGTCACCGGCCTTGCCGTCGTCCCCCATCTGGTAATAGCAACCCGCCAGCAAGGTGGCCATCCCGCTGGAGAGCCGGTTCTCTTTGCGGTACCGCTCTATGAAGGCGATGGCCTTGGCATAGTCCCCGCGCTGGTAGAGGCTCTGGAGGTATTCCAGGATCTGGCTTTCGTAAACGTCATGGCCCAGCATGAAACCGGCGATGGCGGAATCCTTGACGGCGGGCAAGGGCCGCTTGCCGATCAGGTTTTCGTATTCCCAATCCGCGAAAAAGAAACCGTGCCCGGCCGAGCGCCCCAGATGCATGGCGCGTTTATCGACGTCGTCTTCGTTCATGCGCGCGATCAGGAATTGCAGGTAGGCTTCGTTCTGGACGTCGATGTCCTTGCCCAGGATGGCCTTCAACTCCGGGATCTTGGCCTTGGGCACCACTATTCCCATGGTGTTGTACATATGGCTCCAATCCTGGCTGAATTCGCTCCAGCGTTGATCGTCCCAGATGTCGTAGGTATTCACATCGTAGGTCACCAGCGTTCGCAGCACCTGGTCATAGCCGAACACGGCTATCACGTGCCCGGGGATAAAGGCCAGCACCGGGATGCCGTGATCGATGAGCTTGAAGATGTCCTGCAGGGATCGCAAAGGCAGCACCATGCTGGCGAAGCCGCGCGACTCCGAATAGAAGGCCTCGTCCGTGATCAGGCTGCCTTTGTCCAGTTGCGTTATCTCCGCCCCGATGCGCTTGGCGCCGCTGCGATCGCCCCAATAGTTGAGGACCAGCCCCAGCGAGTTGGGCACGCAATAGGCCGCCTTGTACTCCGTGCGCGCTTCGATGCCGGGAATCACCACGCGCTTGAGCGTGCTGTCCCTGTCTTTTTCCAACCGGTCCCGGAATTCATGCGCCTCCAGAAGCAGGCGCGAATCGTGGTAATACTTGACCAGCACGCGGATGAAGGCTTCCTTGGACTCTTCCAGATCGCCGTTCTTGCGATGCAGAAGCGCCACCCGGAATTGCAGGTAGGATTTCAGATTGTCGGAGCGGCTCCATGCCAAAGCGCGCGAGTACCAGGGAATGGCCTTATGGGGCGTGCCGGATTTCTCGTAATGCTGGCCCATCAGCAATGCGTAGTTGATGGGTAACCCCGTCACCACCGCCAACCCCAGCATGGCCAGTCCCACCGAGGCCAGGCCCAGCGCATACGCGCCCAGGAAATTTCCCCCCTTGCGCCGGAGGCGGATGCAATGGTGCACCAGCACGGGAATGCTCGCGAACCAGAGCACGAAGAAAAGCACCTGGCGCGTCCGGTCCAGCCACGCCGGGAAAATGGCCAATTCCTCCACCTGCCACAAAGGGATGGTGACCAGCAGCAAATGGAGTTGGTTGACGAAAACGTGCGCGCCGGAAACCAGCAGCACCAGACCAATCAACCCCGACAAGGACCAGGACTCGCCTTCCTTGGAGGATTGCATGGCGGAGAAGTAGAGCAGCAATCCGAAGTTCAGCCACACCACCCCCAACTCCGCGGAAATGGAATCGACGGAAGCGTTGATGGGGTAGTAGCTGCTCCACAAAAGATCGGAGAGCCATTGCTCCATGCTGGCCAGGAATACCGTCACGGGCAACGCGGCGATTGACAACCCCAGGGAAACGCGCAAACGACGGTAGACGGGAACGGATGCGGGCAATCCCCGTTCGATGGGCAACGCCGCCATGGCGGCGAAACTCCAGATGAGGTTCCACCCCCCCAGCAGCAGCGAGATGAACAGCCAATTGAAGGGAAGCAGGATCAGGGCGGGCAGCGGCGCCAGCGCGGCCAGACCCACCAGGATGCGGAAGGCGCCGGAACGCGCCCGCCCCAGGTAAGGCAGGAACGGCCAAGGTCCGCCCAACAGCATCAGGAAGTACACAAAGCCGGGCAGGCCGGAGGCCCCCAGTTTGGCCGCGGTGGGGAAATGGCGTCCAGGTTTGATCATGGGATGGCTCAAGTGCTCCGTCGCTGCCAATTGAGGTGGACCTGCATTTCCGCTTTGTCGCCGCGATGGCGGTAATAGTCGGCGAGCAGGGCATGGGTCTCCCCTATCGATTTGTCCACCTTCAGGCTCCGGGACAAGGAAGCGTAGGCGTTACGGTAGCGGCCATTGCGCATGGCAACGGCCCCTTTCATGGTCAGGTACTTGGCTTCCTCGTCAAAGCCGGGGCAACGCGACAGCAGGGCCGGCAACTCTTCGATCTTGCCGAGCTTGAGCTTGGTCCAAGCCAGGCGGTACAAAGCCGATTCGCTTCCAAAGGGATAAAGGCCGGTTAGCTCCTGGTAGAGCGCTTCGCTTTCCTTCAGATCCCCGCGCCGCGCCAGCAAGGTAGCGAGCGAATCGGTATACAATGGTTCATCCGGATCGAGCTTGTGCAACTCCCGGAACAGACTCAAAGCGGTATCCATGGCGGCTTTGGACTCGGAGCTGGTATCGGGCATGGGCGCCACATACCAGTTGATCATCAGGTAGGATCCCAGTTTCCCGTCCAGGATCTTTCCCACTATCCCGCGCTCAATCGCTTTGTCCGGGCCCAGCTTCACCATCCAGGGAGGCGGATAATCGTGGAAGAGGTTCTGGTAATCGCGCGCATCCGTGGCGAACTCCCAATACCTGCGCTTCAGATAAACCATCCGCGAGTAGACCTGGTCGCAGGGATGCAGCAGGCCCGCCTGGCGATAATCTTCCGCGGCCGCCTGGTAATTCTCATGATCCTGGTAATAGACGTCGCCTTGCTCCACCAGAAAGGCAGCCTTGCGCTCGGCCGCGCCCGCGAAGGCGCTATCCCCCAGCACCAATCCCACCCCGCCTATGTCGACGATATGCTCGTCCAGATCGGTCCGGGAAACGAATTTCTGCAGGCTGTATTTGAATGCGCGCGTCTGGCGCTTCCCGGTTTCCCCGCCGAAAGATTCCCCTTTATGGTGGTAGAAAAGATCAATGTCCTCGTTGCGGAACCAATCGAATCCGCCGGGCGCGCTGTAGGCATAGTAGTAGAATCCGTCGCGGCCGGGATCATACCCGGAGATGGGGACCCAGTGCCCGTAAAGGCTCAGGAAAGGCACGCGTCCCTTTGCCAGCGCGGCCTGGATCCTTTCAGTGGTGAGAAAGCAGGTGGATACCGGCAGATCCAATTGCCGCAAGGCCGGGATCAAATCCGGAACGTTATCCAGCTTGGGCAAATGCAGTTGCACGGTATTGGAGAGGTCCAGCAGGCGCTTCTTCAGTTCCAGATCCGTCCAATCCGGCTTGAGGAAAGCCACCGCGCTCAAAAGGGCGTACCAATCCTCATCCAGGTAGGATGCCGTTTTGATGATGGGCAGATCCAACTGCGCGGCGGCGGCGGCGCTCTTCCCGGCCAGCATAAGCAAGGAGCGGTCGGCCCGTTTCGCCAATTTCGAGTAGTAGGGCTTGTGCTTGCAGCGCGCCGACAAATCGGACAGCAGGGTCTTTGCCTTCTCCCGGTTGCCGGATTGGTATTCCAGTTCCGCCCATTCCTCCAACAGGTAGGGAGTCCGGTACGCTTGCGGCGTGCGGACCAGACGCGCCTTGGCCACGAAGCGGTAGATACCGTAGTCATGGCTCCGGAAACTGCGCTCGCCCATGCCGGCCAGGTAATAATTCCAATCCCCCAGCATGAAAAGCATGTTTGCGTACATGATCAGGGAGGGAAGCCCCAAGAACATCGCCCGCTTGACGAACACGCTCGATCGCTTGGAGCCTATCAGGTAAGCCGTCCCCAATGCGAAAGCGCTCGCATAGTAAAGGGCCTTGATGCCGGTGCGCCACTTCGCTTCCGTTCCGAACGGGAACAGGAGCGTTTCCCGATCGGGTCCCTGGAACTGCGCCGCCAGGTAAAGATCGATGCGTTCCCAAACCAGGATCCAAGCCAACACCGCCAACACGGCTCCGTAGAAATAGATGAGCATGCGCAATCCGGGTTTGAGCGACGCCTTCCAAACCGCGAACCCGGCCAAAAGGACGGCAGGGCTGGCATAGAGCATCCACAGCAATCCATCCGTGTAGACATCGCTGGGAAGATGGATGGAGAAATTATCCAGCTCGCCGATATTGTGGAGCAGGGCCATTATGTAGACAAGGGGAAGGATGGCAAGGGCTGCGGCCAGGCACGATTGCCGCAAGGAGTGCGAACGTAGCGCTTCTTCCCGTTCCACTGCGGATGCGGAAGAAGAATGGCCGAAGGCGGATTTGGAAATCGACTCGGAGGATTGCGCGCGCCCGTCCGAAAGGCGGAAAAGGGAGGCCCTTCCCGGACTCCGCATGGAGTGGGCGGTCCAGATTGCCATTGCCATATAGAGGAAAAGCAGAATGGTCCAATGCAATGGCGCCAGGAAAAGGAAGATTGTGAAACCAAGAAACCCTAGGCTCAAGGCGAAGGTCGGGTTGAAGGAACCCCGCAAAAGCCTGCGCCTGCGCATTTTGGCGAACAAGACAAACCAGAGCGCGAAGGGACCCAATAGGAGAGATACCAGGCCGAACCAGAAGGCTTTTAGGAGAGCGGCAAAATCCGGTTTTCGGAGCAATCGGGTCCCTTTTCCAAAGCAAGCATACTTTCCAAACACCAAATTTTTAAAGAGCAAAGTATAAAAGCCCTGTTGGAATAACCATTTGGAGCCCCGCGGAATTGTCGGTAATGCCCTATCTTGTAAGGACCTATAAAACCTTTATGCCGTTTTCCTTAGCGAACCCGGCAATTTCAACAATTTGTTGACGTGGGCAAGACCGGGAGCCTATCTTTCATGGTACTTTGGGAACTGGAATCTGATCGTTTCCTGGACAAAAAAATGACGGCTTCTTCGCCACGGAAACGGAGAACTTTGCTGCGGGATTCTCTTTTCCGGCAAGCCTTTAAGGTTCCAGTTTTTCCATCCTTCGCGCCCGAAGCCCCACTCTCGGACAAGCAATTTAGGAGTTGTGCATGAAACCATCCCTGGCCGTACTCGTTGCGAAGAGGCTTGCGGATTTGCTGGTCGGATGGGCCGGCACGCTTTTTTTCGTGATCACCTATCCGTTCATCGCCTTGTTGATCAAATTGGAATCCAAGGGTCCGGTTCTGTATTCGCAACAGCGGATCGGCATCAACCGCCGCTCCAGCCCATACCAGATTTTCAAACCCAAAAAGGACGATGCCGTAGCCGCCGACGGCCTGGGAAGCTTCATCCTTTCCAATCGCCAAGTGGATTATGGCGGAGAGATCTTCACCATCCTGAAATACCGCACCATGCGCGTGGACGCGGAAAACCTGGGCCCCCAATTGGCCAAGAAAGGCCTCGATCCGCGCGTCACCAAGGTGGGAAAATGGCTCCGCGCCCTGCACATCGATGAGCTGCCCCAATTCGTCAACATCCTGCGCGGGGACATGAGCCTCATCGGGCCCCGGCCGGAGCGCCCTTATTTCACGCTCCAGTATTCCAAATCCATTCCCCACTACCTTGATCGCACGTTATGGATCAAGCCCGGCCTCACCGGCCTGGCCCAGATAATTCTCGGCTACGACGATTCCCTGGAAAGCGTGGTCCGTAAGGTCCATTTCGACTACTCCTATCGCTCCGCCACCAGCGGCTTCCTCACTTGGTTCAAGATGGAAGTCTGGGTGGCCGTGAATACTTTCCTCTACTTGCTCATCAAGCCGCAATTCGAGGGCGGGGAGAACCGGGATCTGGTGGGGCTCCGGCGCGCCAAAGTGGTGGACTTCCGGGCCAACTCGCCTTCCAAGAAGGATCTGCCGGAAATCAAGACCCTGGTTCATCAGCATCAGACCAAGAAGTCCATGATCCTGGTGGGCAGCAGCCCTTATGAATTGAGTCGCGCCCTCAAGGACATGGAGATCCATCCCAAGAAAACCTTGGACGTGCAGGTGAGTCCGGACGAGAATTGGGACCTGGAGGATTTGGGATTTCTGATCAACCTCGTGCATCGGGTCCGGCAAACGGGCGGGCGCGTGGCCATCAAGAATTCCAGTCCGCGCGTGCAGAAGATGCTGAAGGAAATCCACATGGACAAGGTGGTGGACCTCCACCGTCCGCAGGACACCGTCAAGAATTTCATGACCGTGGACGTGGAATGCTGGTTCCATGCCTACAATCTCAAAGAACAGGTTCCCCCTTCCACCTGGCATTTGCAGCCTACCCGCGTGGTGGCCAACGTCAGGAAGATCCTGGATCTGTTCCGCACCCACGATGCCAAGGCCACCTTCTTCGTGCTCGGTTGGGTAGCCGACCATTTCCCGGATGTGGTCAGGATGATCGAGGCCGAGGGCCATGAGATAGGGACACATGGCTATTACCATAACCTTCTCACCAATATGACGCCGTCCCAGTTCGAAGAGGATTTGGAAAAGTCCTTGGTTTCCATCGGCAAGCTCACCAAGCAAACCGTCATCGGGCATCGCGCCTCGAACTTCACCATCGTGGAATCCACGCTGTGGGCCCTTGAAATCCTGCACAAGTTCGGGATCGAATATGATTCCAGTATCTTTCCCATCAAGCGGGAGCGCTACGGCATTTCCAAGTACCCCAACCGCCAGCCCCATCAGATGCAGTTCCAGAACGGCAAGCAGATCACGGAGATCCCCCTTTCGACCTTGGGGCTGGGCAACAAACTCCTCCCCATTTCCGGCGGCGGCTACTTGCGGCTTTACCCGTATGCCGTGACCGATCGTTACATCGAGCAGAAGAACCAGCATGGGCTTCCCGCCATGGTTTACTTCCATCCATGGGAACTGGATACGGAACAGAAACGCCTGAATGTGGGCGCCATGAAAGGTTTCCAGCATTACGTGAACCTGGACAGCACGGAATGGAAACTGAGCCGGTTGATGGAACGTTTTTTCTTCACTTCCGTAAAGGAAAACCTGCAGTCCCGCCGCGTGCAATCCCTGCTGCGCAAGAACCCGGTCAAGGTGGAACGATTGATGGGAGTTGCGGCCGGTGAAGAAGGATCCTTCCGCTTGGCAACTTCTTCGGCCGAAGGTCTGCTGGCGGTGGCCGGCGAAGCCGACAAGTAGGGAGAGCCCTGGGGATTTAAGGTCTCCGCCCTATTCCATCCCGCGGACCTTCAGGTCCAAAACGAAATCAGATAAATCGTGGCCAAGAAAGCCCAAAAGCAGGCCAGGAATCTGACATACTTCGGCTGGGAGAAAACGCGCTGCGGATAATATCTGTTCATCATAAATATTCCCCCTGGTTCGCGAGGCGCCGCATTGACGATAAGGCTAACTTACTTTTCCGACGACCCTAGTCAAGCGAAGAAGCGCCTATGGGTAGGACGGACTTTCATCGCTATCGGTAACCTTTGCGGTTAAGCCGTCCTTATCTGGGATATCGGGTCGGCCGGGGCAATCTTGAAGGAGAAAGTCCCCGCGAGTTTATTGCTTTTGCCGTAATTACCGGTATGGGGGCTTTATTGGGAAGACCGCGCCGTCTGGGGCGCAATCTGCCTTGCCGCGAAAAAGAGGAGGAGAATGCCTAGGCCGCGGGATCCGAGGGCCCGCCGGTGCCACAAGCCGCCCAATTCATCGCGCCGGGCTGGGAGTGCCTTGGTTGATGTGGAAGATGAGACCGGAGATGTCCGCCGGGGTAACGCCCGAGATACGTTGGGCCAGACCTACAGTCAAAGGGCGTTTGACGGCCAGTTTCTGCCGGGCTTCCGTGGAGAGCGCATGGGCCGCGGGATAATCGAAGTGTTCCGGGATCCGCAAGCCTTCCAGGCGTTTATTGCGTTCGATTTCCTTCAGTTGCCGATCCCAGAACCCGCGATACCTTTCCGAAGCTTCCAGGATGAGCATTTCCCGGGCCGTGAGATCAGTTTCCAGGGATAGGCTTTCCAGCAGGCCGGGCATGCCCACATTGGGGCGGCGCAGCAGGCTAAGTGCCGGAACGGACTCGTCCAAGGGAGCCGAACCGCAAGCGGCCAGAAAGGCATCCACCTCAGGACCGAAAGCGCGTGCGGACCCCAGGGACGCGCGCGCGCGCGCCAGCTTCGCTTTCCAGGCCGCGTATTTTCGCAAGACATCATCCCCTACCATCCCCAGGCCATGGCCTTTTTCCAGCAGCCGCTCCTCGGCATTGTCCTGACGCAGATGGAGCCGATACTCGGCGCGGGAAGTGAACATGCGGTAGGGCTCTTCCAGTTCCAGGGAAACCAGATCATCCGTGAGCACGCCGATATAGGACTCGCTGCGGCCCAACAGGAAGGGCGCCTTGCCCTGGATGGTGAGCGCGGCGTTGATGCCGGCCATCAGGCCTTGCGCCGCCGCTTCCTCGTATCCGGAGGTGCCGTTCACCTGGCCCGCGAAATAAAGGCCGGGAATATCCTTGCAGGCATAGGTGGGATGCAATTGCGTCGACTCCACGGAATCGTATTCCACCGCATAGCCGTAGCGGAGCACGCGGCAATCTTTGAGCCCCGGCAAAGTGCGTAGGGCGCGGTCCTGGATTTCCGCCGGCAGGCTGGAGGAAAAACCGTTCACGTAGATGCGGCCGTTGTTAAGGCCTTCCGGTTCCAGGAACAGATGATGGGAATCCTTGTCCGCGAAGCGGCAGATCTTGTCCTCGATGGACGGGCAATAACGGGGACCGATGCCTTTGATGACGCCCGTGAACATGGGGCTCCGGTCGAAGCCGCCGCGCAGGATTTCATGGGTTTCCGGATTGGTATGCGTGATCCAGCAGACCGCGTGGTTCTTAAGCGGTTTTTCCGTCCGGAAAGAAAAGGGATAAGGCTCCGGATCGCCATGCTGGACTTCTACGGCGGCATAATCGATGGAGTCGGCGGCCAGGCGCGCCGGCGTGCCCGTCTTGAGGCGGCGCGTGCGTACGCCCAGACCGCGGATGGATTCGGATAGTTTGTTGGAGGCGGCTTCGCCGATGCGGCCGCCCGGAGTCTGGTTGAGGCCGGTGTGCATGACCGCGCCCAGGAAGGTTCCGGAAGTGACGATGAGCGCCCGGCATTCCATCCTGCCCCGGCCGCCGAAATCCAGATCGAAACGCCCATCCGGCAAGCGGCGGAAATCCGCGAGCTCGCCGTCCGCAAGGGTAAGCCCCGGGGTAGCGCGCAGGATACCCTGCATGGTTTCCGCGTACAGCTCCATGTCCATCTGGCCGCGCGGGCCCCACACGGCCGGGCCTTTGGAAAGGTTCAGCATGCGGAATTGGATACCTGCCGTATCCGCGGCCACGCCCATCAGCCCGCCCAATGCGTCCAGGTCCCGCACCAATTGGCCCTTGGCCACGCCCCCGATGGCGGGATTGCAACTCATGCGGCCGATGGCTGCGGTTTCCATGGAGACCATGGCCGTGCGCATCCCCAGGCGGGCGGAAGCGTAGGCGGCCTCTATGCCGGCATGCCCTCCGCCGATGACAACCACGTCGAACCTGTTCTGCATGCGTCTAATGTACTCTCAACGGATGTCCGCCTCAAATCCGGAGCGGGCTTTCCAGCGTTGGCTTTCAATGCGGGACCGCCGCTGCGCGCTGCTGGAGCCGGGCGGGACGGCGGCCCGCAAGGCGCGGACTCAGGGCAGGAAGGCTTCCATAAAAACCGGCACGGGCATGGCCATGAGTTGTTTGCGTCCGGAGAAAAGATCCAGCAATGCCTTCACCCGCTCCGGATGGAAGCGCGTCGCCAGGTTGCCCTCAAGTTTCGCCAACAGATGCGGCAGGGATTCGCGCCGGCGGCGCTTATGGCCCAGGGGATATTCCACCGCCACCTTTTCCGTGGCGGTGCCGTCCGCGAAGAAAACCTGCAGGGCGTTGGCGATGGATCGCTTGTCCGGATCCAGGTAGTCCCGGCTGTAGGCCTTGTCTTCCCGGGCTATCATCTTGGTGCGCAAGGCATCGATGCGGGGATCGCGCGCCGCCGCGTCGGAATAATGATCCGCGTTCAGATGCCCGTGGATAAGCCCGATGGCTGCCATGTATTGGATGCAATGATCCCGGTCCGCGGGATTGTGCAAAGGCCCCGCCTTGTCGATGATGCGCAAGGCGGGTTCCTGAGTGGTGATCTCCACGCGGGCGATGGCGTCGATCCGCCCGGCTACCTGCGGATGAAGCAGGATGGCCGCTTCCACCGCGGTCTGGGCATGGAATTCCGCGGGAAAGGATACCTTGAAGAGCACGTTTTCCATTACGTAGGTCCCCAGCTCGCGCGCGAGCCGGAGCGGTTTGCCCTTGAGGATCACGTCCTGGAATCCCCACTGGGGCGCGGAGAGGACGGCGGGATATCCCATTTCCCCGCGCAGCACCATGAGCGCCAGCCAAGCGGCCCGGCTGGTGGCGTCGCCTGCGGCCCAGGACTTGCGAGAACCCGTGTTAGGCGCATGGCGGTACGTCCGTAATGCGCCGCCATCCGCGAAAGCATGGGAGGCCGTATCCATGATCTGATCCCGGGTGCCGCCCAGGAAACCGCTGAGCACGGCGGCGGAGGCTACGCGCACGGAGAGCACATGATCCAGGCCCACGCGGTTGAAGCTGTTTTCCAGGGCGATGACGCCTTGGATTTCATGCGCCTTGATCATGGCATGCAGCACTTCGCCCATGGTATGCGGCTTGCCGCCGGCGGCAGCGCGCGTTCGGCTATGCCAATCGGCCACGGCCAGGATGCCTCCGAGATTGTCGGACGGATGGCCCCATTCCTGCGCCAGCCAGGTATCGTTGAAATCAAGCCAGCGGATCAGGGTTCCCAGGTTGAAGGCGCCGGCCACGGGATCCAATTCGAAATCGGTGCCGGGTACGCGCGCCCCGCGGTTGACCTTGATGCCGGGAACCACCGGGCCCAGCATACGCGCGCATTCGGGAAAGTTGAGCGCCAACATGGCGCAACCCAGGCTGTCCGCCAGGCATAAGGCCGCCGTTTCCACGGCCTCGCCTTCGCCGATGCGGTAACCGGAAACGTAGTCCGCGATGGCTACCAGAACGGGATCGGGCGGGCGTTTTTCATTGCTGATAAAGGCGGACATGGAGGCTCCGGAAGGGTTGTGCGATCGGCTTCACCGGTTCGCTAAAGGGACATAAGCCCGGGTTTCCGGGCCGATGTAATTGCTGGAAGGGCGGATCAGTTTGTTATGCGCCCGTTGTTCCATGATATGCGCCGACCAACCGGACGTGCGCGAGAGGACGAACAGGGGCGTGAACAAAGGCGTGGGAATGCCGCAATAATGGTAGGCCAGGGCGCTGTAGAAATCCAGGTTGGGGAAAAGCTTGCGCTCATCCCACATCACCTTTTCCACCCGTTCCGCCAGCGGATAAAGGCCGGCCCGCGCGCCCGGGCGCCCCGACAGGAGCTTGGCCCATGGCTTGATGATGTCCGAACGCGGATCGGAAATGGAATAAACGCGATGCCCGAACCCCATGATGAGTTGCTTGGCGGCGAGCCTGTCCCGCACTCCCGCTTCGGCGGAATCCGCGTCTGGAAAGGACTCGATCAATTCCATGGCCGCCTCGTTGGCGCCGCCATGCAATGGGCCGCGCAAGGCGCCGATACCGCCCGTAATGGCGGAATGGAAATCCGCGAGCGTGCTGGCGATGGTCCGCGCGGTGAAGGTGGAGGCGTTGAACTCATGCTCCGCGTACAGGATCAGGGATACGTCCAGGCAACGCCTTTCGGTTTCGCCCGGGGCCTTGCCGCCCAGGAGCCGGAGCAAATGCCCCGCCACCGTAACCTCGGTGGTACCTAGGTCCGGCCGGGTTCCGTCCCGGTGGAACACCCACCAGTATGCGAGCGCCGAGCCCAGGCAGGCCAGCAGCCTATCCGCCACCGCCAGAGCCCCGCGCGAAGGGCTTTCCGGTTCCAGGTTTCCGAGCAAGGATACGGCCGTGCGCAACACGTCCATGGGATGCGATTCCCTGGGGATCCGCTCCAGGGTCTCCTTCAGGGTCAGGGGCAAATCCCGCTGGGACGCCAGCGAGGCCCGATAGCCTTCCAGCTCCCGCGCCGTGGGCAACTCGCCGCGCGTGAGCAGCCAGGCCACCTCCTCGAAAGAACCGTTGGCCGCCAGATCTTCGATGGAGTAGCCGCGGTAATTCAGGCCTTTGCCCTGCAGACCGCAAGTACAAATGCTGGAATCGCCGGCCACGATGCCGGCCAATCCGCCGGTCTTGCCCTTCGCGCTTTCGGCCATGGGTCATTTTCCTTTTTTGGTTTTGCCGGGTTTGCCGGGTTTGCTTTTCGATCGGGAACCCGTCCTGGGCGCGGGAACCCGAAAGGTTTTTTTGCTTCCGGTTTTTCGGCTGGGCGGTATTTTAACCCCGGCCGTATCGGCTGCCGTGATTTTAACCGATCCCGTGCCCCCATCCGTCTCCGGCTCTTTGCCGCCCTGGCCGAACAAGGCGTCCAGCTTGGCCTCATAGGCGTGATACCCCAGCACCGCGTACAGTTCTTCCCGGGTTTGCATACCGGCCACCAGGCCCATCTGATGCCCGTCCTCGCGCAGCGTCACCAGCGCCTTGACCACGGCCTGGTTCATGATGCGGTTCAAGGTCAGCGGATACAGCACCATGTCCACGCCCGCCTTGGCGAGTTCGGGGAGATCGAATAGCGGCGTCTTGCCGAACTCGGTCATGTTGGCCAGGATGGGGATATCCACCCGCTGCCGGAACGCGCGGTACTGTTCCAACTCCGTGAGCGCTTCCGGAAAGAGCATGTCCGCGCCCGCGGCACGGTAGGCTTCCGCGCGTTCCAGCGCCGCGTCCAGGCCTTCCACGGCCAAGGCATCCGTACGCGCCATGATGACGAAATCCGCATCGGTCTTGGCGTCCACGGCCGCCTTGATCCGGTCCACCATTTCCGCCTTGGACACGATGGCCTTGCCGGACCGGTGGCCGCACCGCTTGGCCGCCACCTGATCCTCGATGTGGATACCGGCCGCGCCCGCCTTGATGAACTCCCGCACGGAGCGCGCGATCATGAAAGCCGGGCCGAAGCCGGTATCGGCGTCGGCGAGCAAGGGGAGCGCGGAGGCGCCGGCGATGCGGCGGACGTCTTCCAGCACGTTATCGAGGGTTGTCATGCCCAAATCGGGCAATCCATAGGAGGAATTGGCCACGCCGGCGCCGCTCAGGTAGATGGCCCGGAAGCCCGCCCGTTCCGCCAGCATGGCGACGTAGGCGTTGATGGTACCGACGATTTGCAACGGCCGCTCCGCGGCCAGCGCAAGGCGCAACTTCAGTCCCGGCGAAAAGCCGGTGGAAGCCGCTTTGTTTTCCGTCATGCCTTTGTTTTCCGTCATGCTGACCCCGTCGGAAAATAGGTAAATACCGAGCCCATTGTAAGATATCGGTCCGCATCCGGCAATGCAGCGCGGGCTTTTGCTAAATTGCCGGATTGGGAGGCTGCGATGGCGAAAAAGTATTGGCTGATGAAAACGGAACCGGATGTTTTTTCCATCCGCGATCTGAAAGGCCGTCCCGGCAAGCGGGAGCATTGGGACGGGGTGCGCAATTACCAGGCGCGCAACCATATGCGGGACGGGATGTCCGTGGGCGATGAAGTCCTCTTCTACCATTCCAGTTGCGATCCCATCGGCGTCGCCGGGATAGCGAGCATCGCCAAGGCCGCGTATCCGGATCCTTCCGCCCTCGATCCGAAATCGAAGTACCATGATCCCAAAGCCACGCCGGAGAAGAATCCTTGGGTGATGGTGGACGTGAAGTTCGTGAAGGAGTTCCCGCGCCTGGTCACCTTGGAAGAGATGAAGACCGCGCCCGGACTGGAAGGCATGCTCGTCACCAAAAAGGGCATGCGGCTTTCCGTCCAGCCGGTTAAGCCGGAGGAATTTGCGATCGTGTTAAAGTTGGCGTCCGCCTGAAAATCCGGCAGCCCCCCAAACATCCCCTGAGGCCGGACATCCGGGGGTGGAATCCGGCCCATGGCGGACCCGACCGGATCTAGATTGAAGGCATGCGCAATGATCTGGAAAGGCCCCTCGCTTCCGTCCGGCCCTTGGTAAGCGGAGTGGAGAAGGCGGAAGGAGCGCCGAAAGCTTTCGACCAGGAGCGCGACGAGGATATCCTCCTCATGTTGCGCCGCAAGCTCAAGGAACGTAGCATGGATGCTACCCCCGGTCAGGCCTCCAAACGCAAGGGCGGAGCGGGCGAAGAGGATAAATACGAGCCGCAGCGCCTGAGCCGGAAAATCTGCTGGCAGTACGATATCAACGCCAAAAAGGTACCGTTGCTCCGACGCCATTACATCTGAGCCCGTCTATGCCGGGCTTAACGCGGCCACGGCCCCCATCCGTATTCCCGATTTGATCCCGAGCCTACCCGTCCGCCAGACGGCGGCAATTCCGCTTACCGGACGTTTGCCCAAATCCCGCCAAAGACTGAAACGTGCGCGGCGGAAAATCCTGGTTGCCCCCTGGGACCGCCGTTATAATGGGATGGCATCGCATGGGGTTCCGGACGGGTTACCTCCCCGGGGGAATGGACAAATGGCCGAAGGTTCCAAGCATGCGGAAGCATCCCTGCCGCAGCAACGCTCCCAAGCCGGCGCGCGCAGAGGTAAACCCAACTGGACCTTGCGAATCGGCCTCGCCCTCATCCTGATCGCGGCGGACGCCTTGTTCGTCGGAAACAAGGAAAAGCTCCTCTCCAAGACCCGCTTCGCATCCGCGCGCGCATTGCCCATGCCGGACGCAAGGCTGACCACCGATGAGAAGGCGCTGTATTGGACCTACGCTCTCTATGACGCGCGAAAATTCCGCGCGCGCTTCCGCATCGGCGGCGGATACGTGATAAGCCGCGGGCACGCGCGCCACGAGCTGGAAATGCTGCTGCCGGATGTGAGCCCTGCCACGATGGGCGAAATCTCCGGCTACGGAGCCCTGGCGTTCCAGACCGTGAAGGCGCGGAAAAACGAAAGGTGACGTAACCGGGGTGTTTCCTATCCCGCATTGCCCGCAAGTTCCCGAAACTCCCCAAACGCAATCTTCCAGTTTCCCTAAAAGACCGCCGGGTAAATAAAGCTAAAGTGATTGAAGCAGGGGTTCTTCCCCCCTATAATCAATCCATCACGGTCCGCACCGAGATAGGATTCCGCCCCATGAAAAAACCGAACGACCACTCCCGCAATCCGGGCATGTCCCTTATCCAGGTCCACGACGGACGCCAGTTGATGCTGGATAAAATGCGCGGCAAGCTCGCCGGCACGTCCCAATTCCATGCCGAGGCTTCGGAGCGCCGACGCGTCTCGGCCCGCGTCTCCGCGCGCAAAGCCCTGCTGGGCTGGGGTTGGAAGATCGGCGCGCTGGGCCTCATCGCCGCCGTGAACATCGTATGGCTATCGAACCATTCCCAAGGCAAGGTGGATGTGGCCCCCAGGCATGCCCCCAACCTCATCCCGCCTTCCACGAAGCTGACGATAGACGAACAGGCGCTTTACTGGGCGTACGCGCTTTATGATTTCGACAAGCTGAAATCCAGGTTCGGAGCCGCCAAAGGAGTGGTGATCGATTCCCGTTTGGCGTTAGCCAATCTGCAACAGTTGCTTCCCAAGGTGGACCCGCGCACGCGCTTTGTCATCGATCGCTACCAACCCGCGCCCAAGAGGGGGAGCCTGTGAAACCCGCACACGCCATCGCCGCGGACGAAGCCCGTCCCCACGGCCAAAACGGATTCAGCCTCATTGAGATCATGGTCTCGGCCGTGGTCACCTTGGTGCTCGCCACCTCGGCCTTCTACTTTCTATCCGCGCAAAACGGAATGGGGACCCAGGGCACGGATACCATGAAGGGCGTCAACCTGGGCAAATTGAAATTGGATTCCCTCAAGGTCGCGGCCTACGATTCGCTAACATCCGGTTCGGACACGGTTTCCGAGCGCTATATCAGGGCCTGGCACGTGACCCAGATGCAAGACTCCGCCGGGATCCCGAACGGCAGGAAAAAAATCGATCTCACCGTCCATTGGCCGCTCACCGCGGACCATAGCGTGGCGCTGGCGACCTTGAAAAGCGATGACCATTACAAGGAGGAGACTCCGTGAATCATTCCCCGCAAAGAGGGTTCAGCCTGATCGAGTTGATGGTGGGCTTGGTGGTCAGCTCCATCGTGCTGGCCGGCGCCTTCACGTTATGGAATACCCATCAGCAAGAGGGCTTCCGCATCTCCAAGAAAATAAGCGTCCGCAATGAGATGACGCTTTCCTCGAAGCGGATCCAGAGGTCGGTCACGCTGGCCGGGCTCGGCCTGAACGGCGCGGCTACCCTGGCCAAGGATGATGCGGTAGGCAGCGATACCTTGATCATTTATACCAACAAGCGGGAAACCCACTCCGCCCTGATGACGGATTTCATCCATGGCGGAGCGCCCGCCATCCACGTCACCGACCCTTCCGTTTTCACCGGCTCCAGCTACGTGGCCGTCAAAACCGGCGCCAACGGGGAGATCCGCAGGATCATCAATGCCAGCGGGGCCATCCTGATGCTGGATTCTCCTTTCAACTTGGACCATCCCGCGGCCACCTCCACCATCTACCCGGCCACCCGGGAGCGTTATTATTCCGACCAGGAAACCAAATCCCTGATGCATGAAGGAAGCGATGGAACCATCGTGGTGGCTAAAGACGTCACCAACTTCCAGGTTTCCTTCCGGAACAAGCATGGAGGCGCGACGGAAATCGCGAATGAAGTCCGCACCGTGCTTTTTTCCTTCACCGGTATCTATCCCGCTCGCGAAGGGGCCTTGAACAGCATCGTTTTTTCTTCCACCGCCATTCCGAGAAACTCTTTATGAAACCGGACTCCGACCCCAGCCTATCCGACAACCAAAACGGAGCGGGAATCCTGACCGTCGTCGCCGTGCTCGGACTTCTGGTGATGATGGTGGAAGGATCCATTTACTATCGGGCCAGAAGCGGCGCCAGGTTCTTGGGAGCGGAAGCGAATAAGGTGCTCGCCTCCCAAATGGCGGAAGCGGGTGTGGAGGAAAATATCGCCGATTTGGGGAAGCGCACCCTGCGGGTGCATAGCCACATGGTGGACACGACTACTTACAACCATAAGGCCTTAGAGGAAGGCAGCTATACCTCGCGGCTAACCACGGTGGCCATAGGCCCGACGGCGGATACGGTCGATCTCGTCTCCACCGGCACCGTGGGACGCGGCTCCCAGTCCATCACGGCCAGGCTGCGCCTGAAAAAATACCTGGATACCACCCGCACGCCCTTGGTGGTGGTGGTCCCGTTCGACTCCGTATCCACCGTGACCCACGCGGTGGCGGATACGGCCGTCAGCACCACGGTAAAGGATCCGGAAACCATGCCTACGCTGAATACCACTCCGGCTTATACGGCCTGCATGGCTTCCGGTGCCAAGAAATGCGACGTTTGCCATCTCCCCAGCGGAGATGTTACCAAAGCCAACGTCATCAATATCGCCAAGGCCGCGATCGCCACCCACATCAGCCATCACGGCGACTATGTCACCACCGATAATAGCTGCGATTTGTATAAACCGAAAACCGTGATCACGATTACCCACCATAATGTCACCCAGACCGTGCACACCATGGTCAACCACACCACCTACGATACCACGGTAGTCATCGACACCGCCGTCAAGGTGCAAATCCTTTCCTGGAAATAGCCCGGAGCCCATATGCAATTACGGAAATGCTTCTTAATGCGCGGGACCAAAGAATGCGGTGCGGACGCGGACGGCGCGCCTCTCCCCATGGCCGGACGGCAATCCGGCGGATCGGTTTTAGCCGTGATAGCAGTGCTGGGCTTGCTGTTGGCGTTGGCGCAGGCAACGGTTTACTACCGCTCCAAAGGCAGCACGAAATTCCTGGGCACGGAAAAAAACAAGGTGCAGGCCATGCAAATGGCCGAAGCCGGCGTGGAGGAGAATATCGCCGATCTGGGCAAGCGTAAGCTGAAGCCGGCGGCGGGCATGATTGACGTGGTCACCTATAACCACAAGCCCTTGGAAGGCGGATCCTACACTTCCCTGCTCAGTACGGTGGCATTGGGTGCGTTTTCCGATACGGTGGATTTGGCGTCCACCGGCACAGTGGGAACGCGTTCGCAAACCATCAAGGCCCGCTTGAAGCTGAACAAATACCTGGATACCATCAGAACGCCGCTGGTAGTGGTGACTCCGGAAACCACTATTACGGTGGCCATCACCATGGTTCCCACCCCCGTCGTCACGCCGGTTCCCGCCATGACCGTGGCCGCCATGCCGCTGGTGGACGCCACGCCCGCCTATGCCGCGTGCATGGCTTCCGGCGCACCCACCTGCACGGTTTGCCATGTCCCGGGAGGGGTAATCGCCAGCGCCACGGTTTTGAGCATCAGCAAGGCTACCATCAAGCCGGTCCACAAGTCCCACCAGGGCGACTATGTCACCACCGACGGCACTTGCGACTTGTACAAGCCCCATACCATCACCACCTTCGTCATGGCCCCGCAAAACGATACCACCAGAACGATTGTGAATTTGACCACCTATGATACCACCGTGACCATCGATACGGCGACAAAGGTGCAAGTAATATCCTGGAAGTAGAGCCAGCCCGCAACTAAGGGCGAGTGGCTAAAGGGCCGGATCGGTTTTGAAAGTGGGAACCCATACCACCTCGTTGCCGTCCGTTTTCAGGACCAAGGCATAGTCCCCGTTCTTCACGATGATCGATTTCACCCAATCCTGCGTGGCACCGATCGCGTTGATCATGGGATGCAGGGCGCCCGCGCGGTCCGCGTAGGCCAATTTCCAATTGCCGGCCGGCACCTGGAAAATCTGAGTCTTGCCGAATCCCACCAAGCCCAGATCCTTGGTCTTGTTGGCGTTCACGATGTCGATGGATGCCGCCGGGAACAGGGCGATGGTGATGGTGCCGGGATCGATATCGATATTGTTGGTGACCCGCAAAGTGGCGCTGTCGCCTGCCGTGACGGTAGTCGAAGTGGAATCGGTGGCAGCCTGACTGATATCCACCGGCTTGCACGCGGTGAGTCCGGTCCAGGCCGACAAGGCCAGCCCAAACGCGGGAAGCATCCAAACGGGGATTCGGAAAGGCGAAGGCCGGGGAAAGGATTGCTTTGGCATGATGAGGGCTCCCTTGCCGCCATGATACCATTACAAGTATACCCTTTCCACCCGATTGCCAAGGGAACAGATGATATCGTAGGGATGGGTTTGCTTGATGCGGGCCCAATCCTCGATGGTGATTTCCTCGCGCCCGGACTTCCCTACCAGGACCACCCCGTCCCCCACCCTCGCGGCCGGGCAGCCGTTCAAATCGACGGTCAGGTAATCCATGGAAATCCGGCCGATGATATTGCAGGCCTTTCCCCGGATCAATACCTGCCCGGAATTGCTGGCGGCCAAAGG
This sequence comes from Fibrobacteria bacterium, assembly GCA_025360005.1. Lineage (GTDB taxonomy): Bacteria > Fibrobacterota > Fibrobacteria > UBA11236 > UBA11236 > Chersky-265. The sequence continues at coordinate 100,187 of JANYDA010000003.1, read as the reverse complement.
TACCCCATCCGCATATCCCGCCGGCACGGTGCCCACCCAAGTTTCCCTGAAGAGAGTATGAGTGCAGCCGTAACCGATAGTAAATCCGGCCGGAAGCAGGCGCTTGGCGATCAGGGTCGTCTTCAAGGATAGCGATGGCGAAAGCCGGTAGCTGCGCAAGCCGCTCAGGTCGAAAACGCCGTACAGGTTGATTCCGGTCCGGACCAGATTGAAATAGGATTCCGGGTAATTGTTGATGCCATCCGAATTGGCCATATGCACCAGAGGAAAGCGGATATCGGCCGCCTGCAGTTGTTGCAGCAGGTTCCGGAACAGGCCGAGTTGATCCTTGGATTTGGGGTGCATGGGATTGTTGGCATCGGGGAAATGGGAATAGATGCCCTCCAGCACCAACCCGGACAACTTGGCGATGGCGGCGATTTCCCGGAAGGCTTGGAAATAGGGAATGCCAAGGCGTCCCATCCCGGTGTCCACCTTGATATGGATCCTAACCCTGCGGCCCTGCTTCTTGGCGGCCCGGGACAATGCCTTGGCCGTAGCCAGATCCGGGACGGGACATACCACGCCCAATCTCACGCATTCCGGTATCTCCGCCGCCAGCAAACCGCCGATGATTTGCACCGGCACCTCAAAGCGTTTGACCAGCCTGGCGGCTTCTTTCAGTTCGGCCACACCCAAACGATCGGCGCCGGAATCGACCAGGGCCTCCGCCACCCGCTCGGCTCCCAGACCATAGGCATCCGCCTTGAGCACGGTCATGACCTGTGCCGGACGCACGGTTTTACGGATTTGGAGGAAATTTTGGCGGATGGATTTGAGGTTGACCTCCAATCGGACCCTCGATGGCATGGATTCTTTAAGAGCGCGCATAGTCTGGAGGGGTCCGAAGTTAAAAATGAGGCACTGGCTTCATGGCGAAAAGCAAATTTAACATTAAATTTAGGCTGGGCTGCCGCCTCGGACCAACAGGCCGGCCCGTCTGTCCCACATTTTGGAAAGTAGGAATATGCGCAGTATTAACTCCCTGTGTCTGCTGATGGGGATCGCTTCCCTGCCAGCCTCCGTGATGGCCGCCGAAGCCCATAAGGGAGAAGATCTCAGCAACCGCTCTTTCAGTAGCCGCGATTTGACCAATGCGGAATTCAAAGGCTGCACTTTGGATAACGCCCGCTTCAACCAAACCCTAGGCGCCAAGGCCAGCTTTGAGGATTCCAAGGGCAAGAGCGTGAATTTTTCCTCCATGCAGATTACGGAAGCCGATTTCCGGAACACCCAATTCCCCCAGGCGGATTTCCGCAATACCGATCTGCGCAACAGCTCGTTCAAACATGCCGGACTGGAAGGCGCCAACTTCTCCAACGCGGTGCTGTTGGACGCCGGCTTTGAAGGGGCCATCTTGACCAAGGCGAATTTCGTGGAAGCCAAGTTCAATGAAAAGGCCGTGTTCGCCAAAGCCAACCTGGCCGGCGCCAGCTTCAAGAACAACAGCCTGGAAGGCTCCGACTTCTCCAAAGCGGATCTCACCGGCGCCGTATTCAACGCGGTTAAATTCGAGGGCGCCGACTTCTCCGGCGCCACCATGGCCAATATCAATCTCGCCGAATCCAACCTTACCGGCGCGGATCTTTCCAAGCTGGCCTTCAGCAATGCCAACCTGCAATCCACCGCCCTGGTGGAAGCCAACCTGAAAGGCTCACGCTTTACGGATTCCAAATTCGATAAGGCGGAATTCCAATTCACCAAGATGGGCAGCGCCTCCTTTGAACATTGTTCCTTCAACAATGCTTCCTTCTATCGCGTGGATCTGGAGGGCGTGAACTTCTCCGGATCCTCCCTCAATTCCTCCGTATACGACATGAAGTCCCTGGATAAGACCAACTTCCATGGTGCCCAATTGGAGCGCGCCAAGTTCTCTTCGGTCGACAAGATCAGCAAGGTGGATTTCTCCGGCGCCGACCTCAAGTTCGCGGATTTCTCCGGCGCCCAGCTCTTCAACGTCGATTTCACCGGCGCCGATCTTTCCAACGTCAGCTTCAACAATGCGTTCATCACCGGCTGCGACTTCTCCGGCGCCAACCTCTCTACCGTCTACTGGGACGCGGACAACCTGAAGAAGAACATCTTCAACCAGCAAACCCGGTTCCCCCGCTCCTATACCCCCAATCCCTCCCAGATGCGCGCCCACTGAGCCCGCCCGGCCCGTCCCCCCCAAGGTCGGGCCTTCTCCACCGCGCACATTCCAGCGAAACGGCCAACCCCAACCGCGCCCCACCACACAACCCACTTCTCTCTCCTCCTTTCTTCCTCCCTCTCCTCCCTTCCCCTCCCCTCTTCTCCCCGCCGCGCGGTTTTCCAAAGCATAGTCCCAACACTCGCCGCGGCCCCGACCCACCCCCCAGCCAACCCCACTCGCAAAACCCGCCCCACCCAATCGCCCCAGACTCGAAAGGCATCCTCCGCAGTCCATGCAAGTCGCCTAACGCCCAGCCCCTGTGACCCACCCCTCGACGCGCAAGCGGACGTCTCAAACCAAACCGTACGTATGGAACAAGCCCGCATGGCCGCGGCCCGGGACCCGTGGGCGGGCTGGGCCGAATCAGGCGCAGCCGCAAACCGTCCGGTCCGCAGCGAACGGCCGCGCCCAAGCCGAATAAGTCACGCGACGTCGATCGCGGCCGTGAGCGAAAGCCCACCCCCAAGCCCAGGACCGGACCACGCGACACCGCAGCATGGAGTCTTAAGGCACACGCAAGCCTGCCTGAGGCCCAGCCCGCCCACGGGCCCCGGGCCTCTTCCACGCAGGGTAAAATTCTATACTTAAAAAACCATGAGACGCACAATACTGCACGCTGGAGCCGGCGAACTGGTTTATGAAATCCGGGAAATCGTAAAGAAGGCCCAAATATTCCAGAAGCTCGGCATCGAGATATTCTGGGAAAACATCGGGGACCCTGTCGCCAAGGGAACGCCGATTCCGGTTTGGATGAAGAAGATCGTTTCCGATCTGGCCCAGGAAAACCTGAGCTATGCCTATTGCCCAACCAAAGGCGTGCTGGAAACCCGCCAATACCTGGCCATGCAGAACAACGCCTTGGGCGGCGCGCAAATAACGCCGGAAGACATCCTCTTCTGCAACGGCCTGGGCGACGCCATCTCCAAGGTATACCAGTACCTGGATCCCGGCGCGCGCGTCATCGGGCCTTCGCCGGGATACTCCACGCATTCATCCGCGGAAGGCGGGCACGCCAGCCAGCCGCCCATCACCTACAAGCTGTTGCCGGAAAACCATTGGTATCCGGACATGGAGGAGTTGCGCAACAAGATCAGATACAATCCCAACATCGTCGGGATCCTGATCATCAATCCGGACAATCCCACCGGGATGGTGTACCCGGAATGGTACCTGCGCGAAATCGTGTCCCTGTGCGCGGAAAACGATTTGTTCATCATCGCGGACGAGATCTATACCCACATCACCTACAACGGCACCAAGGCCATTCCCCTGGCCCAGGTCATCGGCAACGTTTGCGGCATCTCCATGAAGGGCATCTCCAAGGAGCTTCCCTGGCCCGGCTCCCGCTGCGGCTGGTTGGAGTTCTACAATACGGGACGGGACGCCGAGTTCGGCCGCCTGGTGAAGGCGATCGAGGACGCCAAGATGCTGGAGGTATGTTCCACCACCTTGCCGCAAATGGCCATCCCGCGCATCCTGTCCCATCCGGAATTCCAGGCCCATCGCGCCGCCCTCAACCTGGACATCCAGAAACGCGGGGATGTGGTCTTCGAGACCTTGCACGACGTGCCCGGGCTGATCGTAAACAAGACCTTCGGCGCCTTTTACACGTCCATCATGTTCAAGAAAGACGTTCTCAAGCCCACCCAAAAGCTGAAGGTGGCCAATCCGGAAGCGCGCGCCCTGGTGGAAAAAATGACCGAAGACGTGCCCTTGGACAAGCGCTTCGTCTATTACGTATTGGCCGCGACCGGGATTTGCGTGGTACCCATTTCATCCTTCTGTTCGGACCTGCATGGGTTCCGCGCCACTTTGCTGGAGGAGGATCCGGAAAAGATGCGCTGGATGTACCAGAAACTCCGTAGCGCCATCGTGGAATACCTCGCCTCCTGAAGCGGACGCACGGCCACGCCCGCCGCGCCACATCGATCCTTGAGAGGAAAAAAGGATCCGCGCGCTGATCAGAAAGTGCGCGGGGCGGTCCCGGGACGCCTCACGGCGCCGGCTTCCGGCCCAACGGTGGTACGGGAGGGATGCTGTCCGGACGGCGAAGGCTTGGTGCCGGAATCATCGTCGCCTCCGCTGTCCGCGGATACGTCCAGCAACGGTCTGGTGCGCAACCCTTTCCAACGTTCATCGGATAACTGTTCCGCCAGATGCGAGAAAACCGAGTCACGGGAGTCGGCGCCCGAGGAATCCGCGCCGGTGCGAATGCCTTTATACATGGCGTAGTTGCGCAACACCAGACGCTTATGCTGCAGGAAGGCGTTGTTCGGCTTCTTGGGATTCCATTTGGTGGGACTGGGCAATAGGCAAACCAGGTTGATGGCCTCGTCCTGGGTCAGATCCTTGGGTTCCTTCCTCAGCCAATGGCGCGCCGCCTCGCGAATGCCGAATACGCCGTCGTCGAACTGCGCCACGTTGAGGTAAACCTCCAGGATCCGCTCCTTGCTCAGGTAATGCTCCATCACCAGGGTGATGACGGCCTCCCGCAGTTTCCGGCTCATCTCCTTTTCCTTGGAGAGGTACAGGTTCTTGGCCACCTGCTGGGTGATGGTGCTGGCTCCGCGCGCCTTCTTGCCGGCCTGATGGTTGGCCACCAGGGCGTACTCGATCTGCTCCAGATCGAATCCCTGGTGCTCGAAGAATTTCGCATCCTCGGCGATAAGGGTAAGTTCCTGGATAACCTTGGGGATGGAATCGAGCGGGATCCAGGTCCAGCGGATCAAGGTATCGGGAAGCGGCGCTCCCGCATGGCGCAAGCTGTCGGCCAGCCGCGCCCTTTCCGAATCGATAAAGGTGGTGGATTTGGGGTTCTCATGCACCAGTTGGCGGATGTCCCACACGGAGAAATATTCGCCTACCCGCAGCACGCCCCAGACCAAGGCCACCAGGATGGCGCCCAAGGCCAACTGGTACAGGGTCCAGAGAATCAGCCAGATGGTCTTCGCGGTAAGGAAGCCGACATGGAAAGTCGCCTTCAGGATTTTGATCCAGCCGGGTTTCGCGCTCGGTTTTTCGACCATGTCAACCATGCCGGGTGAGTCTTCACCCCGTTACTATTGCTTGTAAAGCCGGATTTGCAACTTAGCAACATCAAACTAATATTCAAGCCGGAGGAATACCACAAGCCATGACCGTTTTCCGCCCCTGCATCGATCTCCATCAGGGAAAAGTAAAGCAAATCGTAGGCGGTACCCTGTCCGATACCGGCGAAGGCCTGCGCACCAATTTCGTCTCTGAGCAGGATGCAGCATGGTTCGCGGAACTGTATAAAAGAGATGGGCTGTCGGGAGGCCATATCATTATGCTGGGATCCGGCAACGAGAAGCAAGCCTTATCCGCGTTGCAGGCCTGGCCCGGAGGCATGCAAGTGGGCGGCGGCCTGGACGATGCCAACATCCTCCCTTATCTGGAAGCGGGCGCCAGCCACGTCATTGTTACATCCTGGTTGTTTCCCGGGGGGCAGTTCAGCCTGGAACGCTTGCGCCGGATTTCCTCGCTGGCCGGAAAGGGAAAGCTGGTGGTGGACCTGAGCTGCCGCAGGCGCCAAGACGGTTGGTTCGTGGCCATCAACCGCTGGCAAACCGTAACCCAGGTGCGCATCGAGGCGGCCTTGCTGGAATCGATTTCCGGATATTGCGACGAGTTCCTGATCCATGCCGCCGACGTTGAGGGCCGGCAACAAGGGGTGGAATGGGATCTGGTGGATCTGCTGTCGCGTACTTCGCCCATCCCCATCACTTATGCGGGCGGGGCGCGCGATATCTCCGATTTGCAAAGTATGGAAGAACGGAGCGGCGGCCGCCTGAATCTTTCCATCGGCAGCGCTTTGGACATCTTCGGCGGGAACCTGATCCGTTACTCGGAATGCGCGGAATGGAACCGCGGCCACAGTAGCATGAATGTTACCTGAAGAGGGATCCCTTACCCCTATCGTTCCTCCCGATCCTCCGCCTGCGCGCATGATCCTGCTGCGCAGCCCGCGCAAAGAGGAAATCGGCGAGTATTCCCTGCTGCTGGCGTCGCAATTCATCAAGCATTGGATGGAGTTCGACGGCGAGGAATGGCTCTTGACCTTGGAGGATAAAGACGCGCTTCTGGGGCGGGAGTTGCTGGATCTGTACCGTACGGAAAACCGTGGGTACCAGGATGCCCCGCCGGAAAAGCGCGATCTCGATTTGCTGGTCTCCCCCCTCTTCTTTCTGGTGGTACCTGTCGCGTGCTATTTCCTGGTCGGCCTCAGCCCCTGGGCCAATTGGTGGCATTCCCGCGGCAACGCGGACGCGCGCCTGATCCTGGACGGCCAATGGTGGCGATGCGTCACGGCCACCACCCTGCATGCCGACGAAACCCATTTCCTCAGCAACCTGGTCTCCGGATACTTCATCCTCAATTTGCTGAACCACCGGATGGGAATCGGGACCATCATGCTTTTGTCCACATTCGGCGCCGGTCTCACCAATGGCCTGGTGGCGCTGGCATCCGGCCCCGGCCATATCTCCATCGGCTTCTCATCCGTGGTCTTTTGCGTGCTCGGCATGCTGGCCGCGGTGGAAACCCTGAACCTGCCCAGGCGCGGGGACAGGAACCTGCGCCGCCTGACGCCCCTCATCTCGGCGTTCTTCGTGGCGGTGCTGGTGGGTCTGGGGGAGAACGTGGATGTGAAGGCGCATTTCTACGGCTTCGCGATAGGGATTGGCCTGGGATTGCTTTCGCGCTTCATTCCAAAGTGGTGGGATAAGCCTCCGCGCCAGGCGGCCATGCTGCTCTTGGGTTATGGGAGCTATGCGCTGGCCTGGTTCCTGGCGTTGAGAACCTGAATGCGCCCTTCAGGCCGCCTTCAAAGCACGATCCTTTTGACGGACATCTTCCCCGCGATGCGGACCTTCAGCAGGTAAATGCCCGGGCGCACGGCGGCAGAGGAGAGGTTGAGGGCCCCCTCCTCCGACCGCGGCGCCCAGTAACCGGCAAGTTTCCCCGCCAGGTCGAACAACTGCACGGTGGCGCCCATCCCGGCAGCCAAGCCCCGGATTCGCACTATGAACCCGCCCTGGAGGCGTTCGACGCGCCAGGAGGAAGGGTCCGCCAAAACGCCCAGCCTGGCCGCCAATGCGGTAGTCCATTGGTTGGGATTGCCGGGATCGGGGGCGCCTGGATTGGTGTTGTTCGGCACTTGGTCCGATGCGTAGTTGGGGACCACGTCTTTGATGGTGAAGTTGGCGACGCGCGGAACGCCGTTGGCTGCGTAGAAGGCCGCCAGGGCCGGGGTAACGGAATCGCCGGGCAGGGAGAGGAGACTGGCCCACTCATCCACGAATCCGAAAACGGGTCCCAGCGGCAACTCCTTCTTCTCCGAGAAATGGGAGGTGGATTTGGCCCACAGCACGGCGGAGCCGGTATCGTGGGCCGCCTCCATCACATTGGCCTTCAGCTTGGCCTTGGCCAGAAGTTTTCCGGAAGCATCATAGGCCTCCCATTGCACGGAGTCCTCCCAAACCGCGTCCGATTTCCCGTTGAACGTGGCGCTGCCGCATCCGGCCGCCAGACCATCCGGGCAACTGACGGGAATGGCGTAGGTATTGCCGGCATTTTTGATCACCGCCGAGAGGCTGGTGGCGCTGCGGATATTCAGGCCTTTAAGTACCTCCTGGGATACCGTAGCATAGAGGTTAAGATAGTTGCCGGCCATCTGGCCTTCCGCGAAACCGGTTTTGATGGCCGCCTGGAAGACGGGCACCGTGGATTGGATCACGATGCCGGGAGTGGCTGAAACCTGACCCCAGATATCCGTGCCTTGGCCGGTTCCGGACAACTCATAGGGAGAGAGCAGTTGCGTGCGCGGCAGGGCCATTTCCATGCGTCTGTTCCCGTCATAGCTGTAGATCACCTTGGGCGATCGGTCCGCATTCTGGAAAGTCACCGGAATCTGGGACGCGGATCCGCCGAAACCGGGTATCACCGCGGCTTTAAAAGGCAGAAGCAGGCCCTGGGAAGAGGCGACCGCCGGCAATTGGTAGCGCAAACGCATGTGGCGGCTATGGCCCAGGGCCACCGGATAGATTCTGAAGCGGTAACCATCGTCGCGGATCTTTTCCAGGAGCAGGGGATCGCGCGGGCGCGGCGGCGGCGTGGAATTGCGTTCTACCAGGGAATCATATAGTGTTTGCGCGATATTCCTGTCCAGCAATTTTCCTTGCAGGATGCGATCGCCGTCCCATAGTAACGCGCCCGTTACGGCAGAGCCCGCGGGCAGGCTGAATTCCCCCACCATCTCCAGGCTCTTGCCATCGTTCCCAATGCTGACGGCCCCCTCCACGCCTATCTCCACATCCTCTTCCGCATCCAGATACCCCGGGTGGACGCCTATCCGGACCGATCCGCCCACCAGCGAACAGTTGCCGGAGTTGTATCCGCCCCCTTCATTGTTGGTATGCGTGGTCTGCCAAGCCACCTGGCCATGCGACCAGGCCGCGATCCCCAATGCCAGCGCCGCCGTTCTGCCTATTTTCATCCCTGCCATGCCGACCCGCATATTCGCCCCTTAGCTTTTCCTCCCTAACCGGGAAGCTTGCGCTGGGTCGAATGCAAATGCCATGCCCAAACTCGCGGGGCCGGAAAAACCTTTAAAGGGGACTGGATTCTGGGGAGAGAACTTTGGAAGGAGAAAGACCGGGCGGATCTGCCGCAGGATTGACCATCAAGAACTGATCGGAAGCAGGCTCCTATCCCGAATGAATACGGGAGGGATGCGCGCAGCCGCCGCGGACACTCCTGGAATTAGTCCAGCAAATGCCCGTGCATGACCAGATGATCGACCTTGAACAGCTTGACGAAGATGGCTACGCGCATCCACATGCCGTTCCGCTCCTGGCGCCAGTACTTGGCCCGCGGATCCGTATCCACGTCCGGATGGATCTCGTCGCGTCGGGGCAAAGGATGCATGATGACGGCGGCCGGCTTCATCAACTTCAGGTGATCCACGCCCAGCTTGTAAGCCGAGATGTCCACTTGCTTGGATTCCCCGGCCTTATCATGCTCGTCCTGGATGCGGGTGATGTAGATTGCGTCCAGCTGCGGCAGGACCGATTTAAGATCCTTAGTCTCCTGGTATTGAACGCCGTGCGATTGCAGGCTTTTCTTGATGTCCTCGCCCATGGCGAAATCGTCCGGGGCGATGAATACCAGGCGCACGTTGCGGTAGTTCTTCATCAGGTAACACAAGGATCGTACCGTGCGGCCGCGCTTGAGATCGCCCATCATGCCGATGGTCTTGCCGTCGATGCCGCCGTTCTCCTTGAAGCTGCGTTCCAGGGTATAGATGTCCAGCAGGGCCTGGGTGGGATGCTGATCCTTGCCGCTGCCCGCGTTGATGATGGGAACCCGCCGCTGGATATGGTCGAAGAGTGAAGCCGCGTTTTCGGCCAGGCCTTCCGCGTTGGTGCGCATCACCACCACGTCCACATAGGAACTGAAGGTGCGCAAGCTGTCCAGCAGGCTTTCGCCCTTCACTTCCGATGAAGTGGCGGAATCGCGGATCTCGCTGGTCTGGATTCCCAGGATCTGGCAGGCATTGTTGAAGGAGAGGAACGTGCGCGTAGACGGCTGGGTAAAATAGAGCATGGCGCGCTTATGCGCCAACAGGCCGCGCAGGTAAAGAAGCCCTTCCTTGGTCTTGGCGAATTTGCGGATGGCGGTGGTCAACTCGCACAATTCGTCCAGGATGGCTCGATCGAATTGCTGGGTCCTGAGGATGTGGAAGAATTCGGGTTTGGGTTGTCTTTCCATGCTGCTCCGAAGGCCGGGCGCAGGAAAATCGTTCCCTAGTCGGACCGATTTCCAGACCCCCGGGGTGGGTTCGGGGGAAATGTAACAAAAGCCGGGCAGGGCATGATGGTTTGGGCGACCGCCCATTTGGCCGGATGCGGGAAGCCGGGCTATTCCTTGAGGAAGGATCCGAGATTTATTTTGGAAAAGCCCTTGCCGTCGTAGGTCAGCTGGATGCGGGTTTCCGAATTGCCTTCCACTTCCACCGTTTCCAGATGGACAGGTCGATCCCACAAGCTATAGACATGCCGCAGGGTCTGGCGGGCGTACTCTTCCTCCAGCGTCAGGCCATCATAGAAATGGCGCAGATACAGTTCGCGTTTGCCGCCATAGTCGCCGTCGTTCACCTTGATCAAGGGCACGCCGGAATGCGCGAAGGAGCGGACCACCAGATCCTTGATGGTGGACCAATTGGTCTCTTCGACCGTGAACTCTTCAACGTTACCCTGCTGTTTGGAACCGAATATATAGAGCTCGGAGTCGTCCACCACCTGCCGGTTCATGAATTCGTCCAGGAAGAACCAATCCATATGCGTACGGCGAACCTCGAAGACCTTTTCCATGCCCTTGCCCACGTTCAGATCGATTTCCCATTTGTCCGGGGACTCGCTGCGCTCCCATTCCGGCCCGAATTGGCCGGCATTGTACCGCTTCTCGATATTCAGGAAAGTCTTGACGCCCAATAGATAAGGATTGAGACCGAAAGGATTGCTGGCCAGCACGCGGGCATTATAGAGGTTGTAGAAGCCGTGTTCCTCGGGCGTGAGGAAGCCATCCTGGAACAGGCGCGACATGATGCGCATATGCCAGAAGGAAGCCCAGCCTTCATTCATCACCTTGGTCTTGCGCTGGGGCATGAAGTAGATGGATTGATCGCGGATGACGCTCAGGACATCCAGCTCCCATTCCTCGAATTCCCGCGGCGAATGCTTCATGATAAAGCCCATCATGTCCGCATCCGGTTCGGCCGGGATCTTCTTCCTGAGCTTGCGGGCCTCTTCGCGCTTTTCATCGAAACTCTTGCTGGTCAACCGGCCGTCGAAGTCGAACAGATCGCTGAACGGGGATCCCACGCGCGGCGGCCTTTTCTTGGGGTCAACCTCCGGTTCTATGGCGCTTTCCTGGAACAGGTCCGCCTCGATATGCATCTGGATGGCCTGGGCCGCGTCGATGAGCCTTTCCACGGCGTCGATGCCGTAGTCTTCCTCGTACTTGCGCAGCCGGCCGGCGGATTCGCTGGCGGAGGTGAGCATGTCCCTGCGCGTTCGGCCGAAATAGATATTGTTCTTCATGAAATCGTTGTGGCCGTACACATGGGCCATCACCAGCACCTGGATGGGATAGGGATTGGTCCGCATCAGGAAAGCCCGCGAAGGATTGGAGTTCAGCACCACCTCGTACGGGATGCCGCCGCTGTATTCGTATTGGGTGCGCTGCTTCTCGTAGTCGCGGCCGAAGGACCAATGCGAATAATTGACGGGCAGGTTGTAGGACATGATCTCCAGCATCTTCTGCGCCGGAATCACGTCGAACTCCTGCGGGAAGCAATCCAGGCCGTACTCGGCTACCACCTTCTGGATGTGGTTGTCGGCCTTGACCAGACGTTTGATATCGTCCTTTTCCCTGCTCATACCCGCTTTTCCTTGGAGAAGAAAACCTTGAGGGCCGGATACACATGGCCTTTGTTTTTCAGGATCACGCCCGCCAGCGGCAGCTCGGCGCGCTGCCCCAGGTAATATTCAAAGTCCGAATCCCGGTAGGAGGTGTACCGCTCCAGGCTGAAGGACTCTTCAAAGTTGCGCATCAGTTGCTGGCCGTAGGCTACCTCGGTACGGATCTCCCCATACCCCACCATATTGGGATTCTTGTCCATCAGCCGCTTGACGCTGACCATGGTCTTGGCCGGATCCCAGTCCTCCCCGTCCGAGAAATGGAAGGCATAGATATTCCATTTGGCGGGCGGGTAATCGCTGTCGATGAGGTTGCAGGCCAGGTCGTACGCGGAGGCGCAGATGGTGCCGCCGGATTCGCCCTTATGGAAGAATTCGTCCTCATCCACCAGCTTGGCCTCAGAGGTATGCGCGATGAAGCGGATCTCCACGTTGCGGTACTTATGCTTGAGGAATTCCACCATCCAGAAGAAGAAGGAGCGGGCCAGGTATTTCTTGGTGGTGGACATGGATCCGGAAACGTCCATCATGGCCAGGATGACCGCGTTGCTGTGCGTCTCCAGGTTTTCCTTCACAACCCGGTAACGCAAATCGTTATGCTGGATGAACGGCTTGAGCTTGTCTTCCTCGTCCAGCAACTCCGTTTCCGGATGGGGCGTGTTGAGCAGCTCCAACGCCTTCTGATAGTCGCCCTTGAATTTGTTCAGGGCCTTTTGGCAAAGCTCCAAAGGCTTGCCCGTCTTTTCCGCGAGCTTGGAGACGGCATCGGCCGTGCGCTTGAGCGCATTGCGGAAGCTGCGTTTCTTATCGAGGTTGGGCTTGAGGCCGTGCTTTTCCACATCCTCGAAACTCCAGCCGGATGGCACCACCGTCTCCGCTATTTCCTTCCGGCGCAGATCCGGAAGCTGGAGATCGTCCATCATCATCTGGATCAATTCCTCGATGTCGACTTCGGTCTCCATATAGTCTTCACCCGCCGCGTCCGCGGGCTTGCCCCCCTTGCCGGGCCCCTGGCCCTCGCCGTCCGGAGCGGGCCTGCGCCCAATCACATCGCCCTTATCCTTTTTGCCGTGGCCCAATCCGTAGCCGCCGCCGCCTTCGCCCCCGCCCTTGCGCTTGCCGTAGATGAACTGGTAACTTTTTATTCCGCGGATCGGGATCTTCACGGTCTGTCCCTTTTTCCGGGAGATGATGCTCTCTTCGGAAATCACATCGGCGATGTTCTCGCGGATGCTGTCCTTGATCTTCTTCTGGTGGCGGGCGACATCTTCCTGGCCGCGCTTGGAAAAATCCCAATCGACTTGTCTGACCGTCATCGATGCTCCGGGTATGCAGGCATCCCTGCGTTCTGTACTTCGTCGATAGGCGTTCGGCGTCGGGCGCGGGGCGAAAAGGAAAAGCCCAACCGACTCGCAGTCAGTTGGGCAGCTGATTCAATATGAACATTTTTTTCCGCCCCGCGCCCGACGCCCGACGCCCGACGAAAGCCGCGCGGCGTCATGCAATCACTCTTCCTTCCGCAGCACTTCTCCCACAAACTGCAGCAGCCGCTCCGCATTCCGCTCGCTATAGCCTTTGCTCTTCAGCGCCTCGATAGCGTCCACGCGGCGCTTCACCGTCTTGGGGTCCTTCTTGTTGGGATCCGCGATGGTGAGACTGACCACGTTCTTGAGATCCGCCATCAGCTTCTTTTCGATGGCTTCGTTGAGGGGTTGGTAGGATTTGAAATCGAAGGGCTTGCCCTGGTCCATGGCGTCCGACTTGAAGACGAAAATGCCTTGGCGGAACTCGCGCTTGGCGTTTTCGCTCACGCCGATCATCTCCTCGATGCTGCGCATCAGCTTCTCGTCCGGTTCCAGCGGTTCGCCCGTGACCGGATCGGTCATCTTCTTCTTGAGGCAGAAGGAGGTGGTGTTCTTGATGTAATTGTCGAACAGGGATTGGGCCTGATCCTCGTAAGCGAACAGGAACGCGCGGTTGACCTCCTTCTTGGCCACCTCGCGGTACTCGCCGTTGACGCTGCCCTTGTCCGCCATCAGCAGGCGCAGGTAGCGTTCCGCCTCTTCTTCCGAAAACCCGATATGATGCCCGAAATTGTTGCGTAGGGAGCGGATGACGTCGAGTGGCATGATGCTGCCTTCCTTCTCCTTTTCCGAGAGGGCCACGTTGATGGCGTTCACCACGAAGCGCGGCGAGATTCCGAACATGCCTTCGCCCTTCTTCTTGCCCTCCTGCTTCAGGGATTTCAGATCCACCGGATCCTTTTCCTGTTCCATCACGGCTTCGCCGTTGTAGTAGCGCATCTTCTTGATCAAATCCGGGCACAACGCGGACTCGGTAAGCCGGGTCAGCACCGCGAACATGGCCGCCACTTCCAGCGAGTAAGGGGCGATGTCGATATGCGAGAACTGCGAACTGGCGATCATCTTCTTGTAGATCTTCACTTCATCGTCCACGCGCAGGTTGTAGGGCACGTAGATGGGATACATGCGATCGTGGAGCGCCTCGTTTTCCTTGTTGGACTTGAATTTGTCGAACTCGGTCTGGTTGGTATGCGAGAGGATCACCAGATCGGTATAGATCTGCGGGAAGCCGGGAACCTTGATCAACTGCTCCTGCGCCACCGTGATGAGCACGTAATGGAACTTGATGTCGCATTTCAGGATCTCGATGTACTCGATGAGGCCGCGGTTGCTGATCTCAAGCTCGCCGTCCAGGCTGTAGGCGCGCGGATCCGTCTCGCCGTACTCGGTGATCTTGGAGAAATCCACATGGCCGATCAGCTCGGAGATGTCCTGGTTCTTGGGATCGCTGGGCTGGAAGGTGCCGATGCCGCGGCGCGCGCGTTCCGACAGGGTAACTTGTTTGACCTTGACCTTTTCCCAGAGGATGCCACCGCTCTCGTCGCGGAACTCGGGATTGTTCAGGAGGCGATGGCGGCAGATAGGGCAAAGATCGCCTTCTATCTTCACGCCGCTCAAGATGTCTTCCCACTTGGCGCGGTCATGGCGGGGAACCAGGTGCAGGGGATCCTCGGACATGGGGCAGCCGTCGATGGCGTACAAGGGCGCGTTCATGGAGTAATCTTCCAGACGCTTTTTCAGCAGACTGGAGATGGACGATTTGCCGGAAGAGACCGGTCCCACCAGCATCAGGATGCGCTTGCCCGTTTCCGTGCGGCGCGCGCCGGCGTGCAGGAACTTGACGATATCATGGATGGATTCGTCGACGCCGAAGATCTGGCCTTCGAAGAAATTGTAGCGGACCAGATCCTCATAGCCGGGTTGCAGGACTTTTTCCAGAGTGGGACTGGTGCCTTGTCCGATTATCATGTTGTAAAGGCGGCTGGGCGCCGACATGGCGATGGAAGGATTGGCCTTCACTAGCTCCATGTATTCAAGGCATGTGCCTTGCCATGAAGCCGCGCTCTTCTTGGCGCGGTTTTCATTGATAATCGACTGAAAATCTTTGTTATCGCTGGCCATGGGTGGGTTCCCCTTCCCTTATATATTACGTTTTCCGTTTTCGAAAAACATCAATTTTCTCAATAATTATCCGCTCGTCGTTCTGATCCCGGGGATACCCCGATCCTCTTCCGGAGAAAGCGGGTAGGTCTCCAAAATGACAAATTCTAACCCCCGGGAAGGTTGCAAGCCAACGCAAATCAAGCTCTTAATTCCCAACCGCGCCCGTCGGGACGCCGTAAGAAAACCAAAAGTCTCTCTACGAGGGCAAAACTTTATTCTTTTCCGGTGGCCGCAAGTACGGATTGATGCGCGTGAAAACTTCTCCGCGCTCGGCCTCTGAGAGGAATGCCGCGATGGAGGTCCGCGCTTTGCCTCCGATAACCTTGCGCAACCCTTCCGACGCATCCAGGCGGATCATCCATTGCGCAGCCGCTTCCAGGGATGGCTCCGCCCAAACCTGGGCGACGCCGGCCGAGACCGTATAGTATTGCGTTCCCGGATCCAAAGGCACCAAAGTGCAAGGCACGGGGCAGGAGTTTTCCGCATCCATGAAATCCAAGTTGCCCGACCAGGCCGTGGCGATTACCGGCTTGCCCAGCGCCATGCATTCCATCATGCCCAGTCCCAAGCCTTCGCTGCGATGCAAGGACACGTATACGTCGATGCTGGCGAACAGGGACGCGACTTCCCCGTAAGGCAAGGATTGATCGAGGACGCGCACGTTGGCCCACCGCGCCGCCAGCGACTTGATGCGATCGACCACCTTGCGCGCTTCTTCGCTCATGTCCGGATTGTTGATCTTGATCACCAGCAACGCGCGGCCGTCCGGAAAAGCCGCTTGGAAGGCCTGCAAAACCGCCAACGGATTCTTGCGTTGCATGCCGCTGGAAATATCGAAGCTGAACAGGAACACGGTGCGGTCTTGGGGGAAACCCCAGCGATCGCGATCCGGCGGAGCCCGGGGGATAGCCAATGTCTGACGATAGTATTCGCAAGGCGCGCCGACGCCGGCGTCCGCGATGGCCGCCTGGACGAACCGACTGGGCGCGAGCACCAGATCCATGGCGTCCAAAATGGGTTTCCAAGAGGGCGGCAGCCTGGGCAGCTCCCAATACGGGACGCAGACGTTGAACCCGGATCGCGTATCCACCAATCCCGGCAGGTCCCGGAAGAGGCTTTCCATTCCGGGCGGGTTGAGGTGGAAAAGGTTGACGGGATGCGGCAGCGGACGGCCGGCCTCTACGAAATGCGCGCGTCCGGATAAATCATGACCGGTGCGGTTTCCGCCTGGGTCGATGTCGAGGATGCTGAAAGGCAGGCCCAGACGCTCCAGCAACGAGGCGGTATTCCGCAGCGCCACGCCGAGTCCGAAATTGGCGGTCGCGAACCCGATAAGATTGAAGCCCGTTGCCATGGATTTTATTAATTTTCGCACGATATCTAATCGGAATCAATCCCTACCGGACGAACGGACCCATGACCAAGATCAACTCCAATTACCAGAAACTGCAAGCCGGCTATTTGTTCCCCGAAATCGGCAAACGCGTGCGCGCTTTCGCCGCGGCCAATCCCGCCGCCAAGATCATCCGTTTGGGGATAGGCGACGTGGTCCTGCCCTTGCCCGCTCCGGTCCTGGAAGCCATGCATGCGGCGGTGGACGAATTGGGCAAGCCGGAAAGCTTCAAGGGTTATGGTCCCGAGCAGGGTTATGATTTCCTGCTCCAGCCCATCTCCGAACACTTCAAGTCGCAGGGAGCCGACGTGGCCCCGGACGAGATCTTTGTGTCCGACGGATCCAAATGCGACACCGCCAATATCCAGGAAATCTTCGCCGTCGACAACGTCATCGCCGTGACCGACCCGGTATACCCGGTATACGTGGATACCAACGTGATGGCCGGCCGCACCGGCGAAGCCGCCAACGGCCGCTACGGAAAACTCGTTTACATGCCCACCACGGCCGAAAACGGTTTCGATCCTGAAATCCCCAAGGGCCCTTCCCCGGGTTCCCACGTGGATCTCATCTACCTATGCTCGCCCAACAATCCGACCGGCGCCGTGATGCCGCGGTCCTCGCTGGAAAAGTGGGTCGCCTACGCCAAGGCCACGGAAGCCATCATCCTTTTCGACGCGGCCTACGAAGCCTTCATCACCGAGCCGGGCATGGTGCATTCCATTTACGAGATTCCCGGCGCGCGGGAAGTGGCCATCGAGTTCCACAGCTTGTCCAAGACCGCGGGCTTCACCGGCACGCGCTGCGCCTACACGGTGGTCCCGAAGGATCTGAAGGCCCGCAACGACAAGGGCGAACAGGTCGCCGTCCATTCCCTTTGGAACCGCCGGCAAACCACCAAGTTCAATGGTGTCAGCTACCCCATCCAGAAAGCCGCGGCCGCCGTCTTCACCCCCGCCGGCGCCAAGGCCATCCGGGAAAACATCGAATATTACATGGAGAACGCGCGCATCATCCGGGAAGGGCTCAGGGCCGCGGGCTATACCGTGTACGGCGGCATCAACGCACCGTATATCTGGCTGAAGGTCCCGGGAAATTCCACTTCATGGAACTTCTTCGACAAGCTTTTGAACGAGGCCCAGGTGGTGGGAACGCCCGGCTCCGGCTTCGGCAGCTGCGGGGAAGGCTATTTCCGCTTGAGCGCTTTCGGTTTCCGGGAAAACGTCCTGGAAGCGGTGGAACGTATCAAAAGCCGCGTCAAGCCCTGATCTTGGCTATTGTTTAAAACCATTGCGGAACGTATATCCGGTCTGACGGGTTAAATCATTCCGGATTCCCGGCTACCGGATCCCGGACCGCTGGTTTAGCTTTCCGTCGGCCCAATGGGCGCAGAATTCATCTCTTCATCTCCATAAGGGAGCTTTACTCATGGTCTCAAGAATACTGAAAGCGTTCGCTTTTCTCCTGGTCCTGGTTCCTTTCGCCAAGGCTGCAGGCCACAACCTGGGGGTCGGCGTCATTCTGGGCCAGCCGACCGCGTTGAGCGCCAAATATTGGACCAGCGCCAACACGGCCCTGGACTTCGGTCTGGGATGGGGCTTGGGCTATGATCAATACAACAGTTGCTGGGACGGCGATTACTACAACAACCACCAGAATTATTGCAATAACCGCGGATACTATTACGCGGATCGCAACGATCGATACGGCTACCGGGGTTTGCACTTCCACGCGGACTACCTCTTCCATAATTTCAACGTCATCCGGACCCCGGAAAAATTCCCCATCTATTACGGTCCCGGCGTGAACCTGAATTTCTGGAACCATGGCGACTCGCAAATAGGGGTGCGGGGAGTGCTGGGCATCGCCTGGATGCCGCGCACCGTGCCCATGGATGTCTTTTTCGAATTGGCCCCGGTCCTGGAATTGTTCCCGGGAACCTGGGTCGATATCAACGCCGGAATAGGAGCCCGCTTCTATTTTTGAAAAGAAGCGCAGCGCGCTTCCAGGATCTCCCGGTACGCCATTTCCGTTTTCCGGACGGTCCGCTCCCAGGTAAACGCCTCCGCGCGCGCGCGCATGGCCGGCCCGGCCGGACGGTTCCAGGCCTCCAGGATCCGCTCGCCCAATCCTTGGAAATCGTCCGGCTCCGCATACGAACAGGTCGGCCCCAGGTAATCGGAAATGGTGCCGTAATCGGTAGCGACCACTTGGCGCCCCAGCAGGGCCGACTCCAAGGTAGCGAGTCCCGGCAACTCGTACCAACTGGGAAGGCAGGAAACCCGCGCATTACGGTAGGCCGAGCGCAGCAGTTCCGGGGCCAACCGGCCGGTGAAAATCGTCCGCCCGCGGCGGGTGAAATTCCGGCAAGCCTGGGCATATTCGGGGGCATATGCGAATCCGCCATCGGCCAGGACTAAAGTAAGATCGGTTTCTTCCAATGCGGCCAGCAGCATGAGTTGGTTTTTCCTGGGCTCCAGGCGCCCCACGCATAGGACAAAGTCCTCCACTCCGAAAACCCGGCGGAAATCCGCGCCCTCGACCGCGCCGGCCGCGCCCGTGGCCAAGGGGATGATGCGCGTGCGCGCGCAAGGGTAGTCGCGAAGCACCGTGGCCGCCTCCTCTCCGCCCGTGCACAGGATGGCGGCGGCCATTTCCGCCTCGGGACATATCGGCATCGCGGCGGCGGGACAGTCCCGCAGCAAAGCCAGACTCGATTGCAGGCGCGATCGCGGCTGCCCGGCCGCCACGTATTTCTCCATGACCACGGCGGTGGCCAACGCCCGATTCAGGAAGCGCGGCCAATCCTCATGCAGCGCATGGATCACGAAGGGGACGCTTTTATCGGCGGCATCCTTGGCCTGCGGGCCGATGACGGACGGCAAGGTCAGGTTGAAAAGGTGGACGATATCGAAGTCGCCCGCGTCGAGCAGGGATTCGGTGTCGATGGCGACGGTATGGCCCAGGAGCGCAAGCCCCTCCCTGAGGCGTTCCATCAGGACCGTGTCCCCGCCGGGATGGGTCAAGGCGTCGTTACGGTTGCGCATCAGGATCCGCAGGGGCGGTCCGGACGAGAGCGGTTTAACGGGAATCCTCATGGCGGCATGATTCTCACGGCCCCGGCAATCCGGCCCTAAACGCGTGGCGACGGCACGCCGGCGTATATTTCCCTGAGCCGGCGCGCGGTTTTATCCCAGCCGTAGTTTTGTTCGACGAACCCGCGCAATTCCCCGGTCGACTCGCTATCATAGGCTTTCAGGATGGCTGCGCGGATGCTGCCGGGATCATCGGGCTCGCAATAGCTCACACGGTCCTGGAAATAATCGCGCGCGCTGCCCCAGGACGTGGTGACGATGCGGCAACCGGCGGCGGCGGCCTCCAGGCTGACCAGGCCGGGAAGCTCGTACCAACTTGCCAGGGCATGCACGCGCGCCGCGCCGAAGGCGGAAATGAGTTCCGGGAAGGGAAGCCTTTCCAGGAAGACCACGTTGGGGGGCGCATAGGCTTTCACCGCCGCTTCGATCCCGGGATTGGAAAACGCCCCTATCAGGACCAATTTCAACCGGGGCAGCGTACGGAAAATCTCGATGAGGGACCATTGGTTCTTGCGCGACTCCAGCCT
Source organism: Fibrobacteria bacterium (assembly GCA_025360005.1). GTDB lineage: Bacteria > Fibrobacterota > Fibrobacteria > UBA11236 > UBA11236 > Chersky-265. The sequence goes on along the minus strand of JANYDA010000003.1, from coordinate 79,915 downwards.
GCCCACGCACAGCACGAAATCCTTGAGACCGTACTTCCGGGTGAAGGCCGTCCCATCCGCCTCCAGGAACTGGGGGTTGAATCCGTAATGCACCGCTTCCATATGCCGCATGGAACCGAAACGCTCGGTGATGGAGCGGCTTTCGCTCTCGCCGCTGGTGAGGACATAGTCCACCGTGGCCAGGATTTCCCGTTGCTTCTCCTTATCGCCGATGCCCAAGTAGCGCGCAACCTGATTGTCCAGGGGATGCTGGGGAAGCTCGAAACGGGAGAGCACCGTTGCAATCTCGTGCAGGGGCAGCAAGGTTTTGCCGGCGGCCAAATGCTGGTAGAGGAAATCCATCTTGGTGGCGGGAACCAGGTAACGATCCATATCCTCGTAGAGAGGGATGAGCAAGGCGGGGCGGCCGCGGCGCTTGGCATTACGCGCCTGCTCCAACGTATCCCGCGTGCGGCTGATATTGTTGAGATGGACCATCCGGTAGGCGGAAAGATCCGGGGCGTCCTCCAGGCAAACATCCACCAGGCTCCCCTGCGCCCGGAGGTTCCTGACGGTCTCCTTCAGAACGATGGTATCCCCGCCCGGCAGGCTGTCGCTGTCGTTGCGGTTCTGCCAAAGCACCCGCCCCTCCTCCCCCGTCCGCGTTACGGCAACGGCTTGGGGAATCCTCATCGAGGCCGGTATTCCTTGCCGGAAAAGTAGAAGCCGGGATCCGCCCTCAGTCCCCGCAGCATGAAGTCCTGCCACTTGCGGTAGAAAATCACGCGACTGGCCTCGTTGTGTTTGATGATGGTATCCAGATTGGCGGATGATCGGCCTTCCAAGTGGATCACCATGCTTTCCGGTTGGTAGATGATCTTGTATCCCTTTTCACGGACCTTGAAGCAGAGATCCACGTCCTCATAGTACATCGGGTAGGTGGTATCCATCATTCCCACGGCGCGATACAAATCGCGTTTGATCATGATGCAGGCGCCGGTGACGGCGGGATATTCCATCGCCACGTTCACGATAGCGTCGCTTTTACCCGCCAGATGGTGGATGTGCGTGGGCGTGGCGTGGCTGTCGAACACCATGCCCGCGTGCTGGATCCTTCCGTCGGGATAGATCAGCTTAGAACCGACCATGCCCACCCCTTCGTCATCGATGCGATCCAGCATGCGCTCCAGCCAGGCCGGTTGCACTATGGTGTCGTTGTTGAGAAACACCAGCACATCCGCGTCGCAGAGTTGGGCAGCCTTGTTGTTGGCGCCCGCGAACCCGAGATTTACCTGGGAGCGGATGATCTTGAGCCAATCGTACTCCCGCTGGGCCGTCTCCAGGTAGGCCCGGGTGCCGTCCGAGGATGCGTTGTCGAACACGATGATCTCGGGAGAGATGTCTGCGGGGTAATTCGCGGCAATGGAAGCGAGGCAATCGCGGGTGAGTTCCATCTTGTTGAATACGGGGATGATGATGGCTACGGTATGGGCCGCGGGCCGCGCAGCCGGGCTCCAGGAAGCGTCCCGCCCCGGCGTTCGCACCGGGACCGCGCGCCTGGATCGGAACAGGAATTGGAAGGTGGTGACGCGGTCCACGAAATCCTTGACATCTACGTTCATCTTCTCCAGGAAGGGAACGATATCCTGGGAAAGCTGTGCGCTGTTGCGGAGGCGTTCCTCGCGTTCCACGGCGAAGCCGCATTCTTCCAGGAGCGCGCGGAAAGTGCTGATGGTGAAGAAACGCAGGTGGGTCCTATCCAACAAGCCGGAATCGGCGTATTCCCATTTGCCTTCGATGAGTCCGGAGATGATGGACCAATGGCCCACGTTGGGGAGACAGCAGACCACCGATCCTTCCGGAGCGAGAAATCGGGTGGCGGCTTGCAAGGTCTTTTTGGGATCGAGAAGATGTTCCAGCACATCCCCGAATACGATGCAGTCGAAGGCCTGGCCGGAAAGCCGCGGCCAATCGAAGGCTTCCACGTTGGCGATGAACACTTGATCCAAACGGCCTTTGGCGATTTCCGCCGCGGGCGCGATGACTTCGATGCCCACGTAATGCGCTCCCCCGTTGCGCTTCTTGATCGCCTCGCCCAGCTTGCCGGACGCGCAGCCCACTTCCAGAACCCGTTTGCAATCGGAAGGAACCAAATCGAACAGCGCCTGGTTCCAGACCTGGTAATAATCAGCCGGTTTCGCTTCGCCGGAGGCGGGCGCATCGGCCTTGAAATCCTCGATCATGCTGGCTCCGTATCGGTTCCCATGGGCGCAGGGATACAGCCCCATTGTATGAAAAGTGCGGAATGCAAGGCAATGGGAGAACTGTGATGGTAAACGCTAGGCGGATCGGTGAAGGGTTAGTCAGGGATCCAAACGGGCGTATACGTCCTTGGCAACGATGAACTTGGCGCCGGCAAGCTTTAATTTCTGTCCCAGGCCCAAAAAATGGGTATCGGAAGGCTCATCCTGAAGGCCGGAAATCCTTTCAAGTAAGTCGCACCCGAAAACCATAATTCGGTTGTAAAGCCAATCCGTAGAAAGAGCGAGACCGGGAAATCTCAAACGAACCTGGCGGGAAACGGATTCCACATTTTCGGGATCGACCTTCCCGGGCGGCAAATAATGGTAAATGCACTGGGTCCCCCCGGCGAGATTCACAAGCGGAGCGACCACGGACCCGTTCGCAACATGGTTCGCGATCAGCTTATCCCAGCCGGGTGCCAATTTTGTCCCGGGATCCACGAAAGCGAGCAAGCCGGCCGGGTCATTCCGCAGCAAATATTGAAGCACCCGCCGTGAATGCGAACATCCGCCTGCCACTTCCAACACATCAACACCCGCTGGGAGGCCCGGCCGGATATCCGTCTGGGCTGGACTTATCAAGCAAACAATATCGTAAGGCAAGGTCATTCCGGCGATCAGATCCGCCAACCACCGATTCATAGATTCGTTTACCCGGACCGGGCGAATCACGAGGGTCATCTTTCGTTCCCCATGGGTTGGAGAAGGCTTGAAGCCCCGGCCAGACGCGGAGCGGATGTATGCTGCGGGCGCGGTGATCCGCTTCTTCGCCTTCACCGAGTAACCGCTTGCGCTCAAATACGGGGGGAAGGGATCTCTTTCCTTTCCAACGGCTTCCAGGAATCCCATGAACTCCGGATCCGGGAACCCTTGGCCGGCCTCGGCTTTTTTCTCCACGATTGAAAATCCGGATTCATTCAAAAAGGATTCCAATTCGGCGAGGGTGAAAAACCGGATCCGTTCGGGTTCCTTCGGGGCATTCCAGTTTCCCTCCACTAGGGCCCGTAAGATCGGCCAATGGGAAACATTTCCAATCCGGCAGGTTATCTCCCCCCCATCGGCCAGTAATCCGCCCACTTTTTCCATGAACCGTACCGGTTCCAAAGAGCATTCCAATCCGTTTCCCAACTCCATTGAAGTAAGCGTTCCGGATTTCCACTCATCCCACGCAAAGTCTTCCGGATTGGAAACTTCAGCATGGGTGGGATGGGGCGCCTGCGGCGAAGAAATCATTTGCTCGATAATATCGGTAAGTCTTGCGGTGGGATTGGACCCATGCTCCCCTCCTTGGAAGGCGCTTCTGCTCCGCGTGCGCATTTCCTTCAGGTCCTTTTGAACCTCAACATCAAAGAGGGCGGCCTCCAGGCTGAGGGCGAGATCTTCCGGGCGACATTCGAGGATCCCGGTATAGTTGGGGTAATAAGGCCCAAGCCTCCACCCGAACTCGGTAATGAGGTTGATGGCAGTGGTATCCGCGAGCAACGCATCGGAGGAAAGGGTCGAGTCGATCGAGACAATCGCGTCGGCGCCCAATAGCAACTTATCAAGGTCGGTTCTCACGAAGACCACCTCTCCCGGATTCAATCCCTCTTTGGCGGCGAGCTCCGCGCATGACATTTCCATGCTTTCGTCATTGTTCGAGCGCAGTTTCACGATGCCGTTGACGGGTCTGCCCTTTTTCCTCAACAGGCTTAGGGAGCGGAAAAAAGCTTGCATCAGCCCCGGGGACGAGGCATCCTGGTTTTCGACCATGGCGGTGAGATAGGCGTTCCAATTCGTCCCGAAAACCACCATGGGAGCATCGGAGCCGGGAAACAGGCGGGCTTTCACATCAAGCTTTACGGCGTCCTTGTAACTTCTGGTCCTTTCATAGTCCGCCCAGTCGGGATTCCCGGTAATGAAAATCCGGTTTCCCGGAAACCCTTTTTCCATGGGGCCGTCCGCTACGATATGGCCATACACCGCGAAGGCGTCGGAAATCAAAGCATCGCAGATGCTGTACCACCCGATCATTCCCAAGGAATGGCAGATGTGTAATACCGGGATAGCGGCGGTCTTCGACCACACGACCATGGATTTGAGAAGCAAAGTGGACTCTTCATTGACCACCGTAGCCCGGATGTCCAAATTTTCACGCAGCTTTTCCAAGGCTTCTACCTGTAGGATTTGTTGCAGCAGCCGGCTTTCCGCGTCATGAACGAGCACCTTCGCGGTTGGACCCGATGGAACACCGTTAAGGAGGCAAAACGCATCCCATGCCGCCGACTGCATGAACTCCCGAAGAAACCGCGCTTTGTCCAAGGCTGCCATAGCCAAAGCATCCTTCTCCGATTGCGAGAGGATCTGATCCAAGGGGACGATGCGACCGGCGAAGGATTTGAAGGGCCCGTAAGTAAGGAAACCGCTATGGGGCACAATCAGCAGGTGATTGGGGCACCTTTCGGAAAAAGCCCGGAGAACGGAAAAATGCTTCTCCCACAGGTTGAACAAAACCGCCTTGGGCTTCACTCGGGATTTTTCTCCCGGAAATATCCGAACACGTCTTTGAGCATTTCCGGCATCTGACCGTATTCCATGCCCGGTCCCAGCGGCGAGTCCCGATGCCGCAGTACCTTGTCAATTTCCGGAATGCGGTGCCATCCCCGTAACGTCCGCGTACATGCCTCATCCGCATGCTCTTGCCCGCCCCAATGGCGGTACTCCTCGATCCTCTCCTTGGGAAGAAGCATGTCCCATTCCGATCCCTGCAAATCCGCTCCGCACGCTTGCAATAAATGGAGCAGGAAAAGCCGGTTGGGAATTTCCGCAAGATGCGCGGATAGCGATTCTTTGAGCATGGGCAAAGCCGGTAGCCGACCGCCTCCCGAACCCGCAAATCGGGAAAGCGTAGCGGCGGAAAACGGCAGGGAGTCCGGAAGCCATTCCGTCTCCCTTTCCAAGATCGCGGGATCCGTATCGATCCTTCCGGTCTTTTCAAGTACCACGGCGAATTTGGGCGCGGCCCCGGTCCCCATTTTCGCCACCAGGGATTCCTCCAGGAAAAGTCCCAGATCGAACAATGGCTTGCGGGAAGAGAACCAATCCAGGATCCTCTCCCATCGGAACCGGCTCCTCATCATATCCACTAAAAGCGAGTTTCCATAGAACGAGGAGTAAGGGATTACTTGCCGGACGGTCAAGCCATGGGCCCGGGCCGTTTCGGAAACCAATCCCGGGGACACCAAAGCTGCGGGGATGGCGGCAATCTTATCCAGGCGGGTAAGCCCATCGGAGCGCGTCAGGGTACCCGCCGGGCGGAAATGGGCTTCCGAAAAAAAATCCAGGAATAGCAGGCCGTCGGACTTCAACATCCGCGCCAGCCTGCCGATACCCTCTTGCCAGTCCGGATGCCATCGGAAGAAATCGAAGGCGAAGATCTCAGCTATGGATCCGGAGCCAATTCCTGCCAGCCAGGATTCCGGAAAAGGAGGATCGGGACATTCTCGCATGGCGGGTATTTTACCGTCATGGGAGAAAAATCCGTCCACCAGACTCCTCTTCAAATTCAAGAGGGAATGGTCACGGGGGTTCAATCGCGAAAACTTCCGGTAAATCCCCCATTCCACCGCCGCCCGCAATTTGTCCTGTCCCGCATCTTCCGCGGCCTCGGGCCTATCCCAAAATTCCTCACTGTAGGGAGCGGTCCGCTTGGAATAATCACCGATCCTCATGGGCATAGCATATTGTTTTTCCCGGGCCGTTTCAATCCGACGCGAATGGGGTGGATCCGCGAGCCTCATCAACGGTTGTTCATTTCCAGCCGTTCTTGACCGGGAAACGATTCTATGGTAAAAATGGATCGGCTTCCCTGCTCCCGTTCCCGGGTACCAAGCCATAACGCTGCGCAACCAGAATTCAAAAGAGCACATATGAAGTTTAAAACAGACCAAGAAAAATTCTGGGCTGGGAAATTCGGAAACGAATATATCGGAAGGAATGTAAGCGAAGAAGCCGTGGCGTCCAATCTGGACTTTTTCTCAAAAGCGTTCCATCGGATCGGCAAGCCCGCGTCCTTGGTGGAGTTCGGCGCCAATGTGGGATTGAACCTCAAAGCCATAAAACTCCTCTTTCCCGCCATCGATTTGTTCGCAATTGAAATCAACGGGGAAGCGGCTAAGGACTTGTCCCGGTTGATCGGCAAGGGGAACGTTTACAACGGGTCCATACTCAAATTCAAACCGGGGAAAAAAAAATTCGAAGTTTCCTTGATAAAAGGGGTGCTGATCCACATTAATCCGGAAATGCTGGGCGAAGTTTATGAAAAGCTTTACAAATCAACCAGCAAGTACATCCTGATTTGCGAGTATTACAATCCCACGCCGGTAGCCGTCAATTACCGGGGATTCAGCGAACGCCTTTTCAAACGGGATTTCGCCGGGGAAATGCTCGATAAATATCCGGACTTGCAATTGGTGGATTATGGATTCTGCTACAAAAGGGACAGAGCTTTTCCCCAAGATGACCTGACTTGGTTCTTGCTGAAAAAGGAATAACGCGGAATCGACCCTTGCCGCTAACATCGGTTCAATCGATTGCCCAAGGCCGGTACCCCGAGCCCCAAATTCTCCAACACCCCAAATCTCCTTGGCAGCGTGCGTTCTTCGCCCTTTCAACCTTAAAGTTTCTTTTCCCGGCATTCGATAACTAGGGTGGAGACGATCATCCGGTTCAAGAATATCGACCGGCAAGGCAGCCTCCCGTTCCTTGTCCCAGTTGCATCGCAAGGGAGTGGAATTGTACCCTGACTCTGGCTCACGGCTCGGCCGGGCGAAAAGGAAACCGTATGCTTAACAACAAATCCATCCTGGTCACCGGCGGCACCGGATCCTTCGGACAGAAATTCATCCGCATGGTGCTCGATCAATACACGCCCAAGAAAATCGTCGTGTATTCCCGCGATGAAATGAAACAATGGAACATGTCCAACGACCTGAAGGATCATCCCAAGAAGCACCTGGTGCGCTTCTTCCTGGGCGACGTCCGCGACAAGGACCGCCTGCATCGCGCCTTCAGCGGCATCGATTATGTCATCCACGCCGCTGCCCTCAAGATAGTGCCGGCCGCGGAATACAACCCTTTCGAATTCATCAAGACCAATATCAACGGCGCCATGAACATCATCGACTGCGCCATCGACCAGAAGGTCAAACGCGTTATCGCCCTCAGCACCGACAAGGCCTGCAATCCCGTCAACCTCTACGGAGCCACCAAACTTTGCTCCGACAAGCTCTTCGTCGCCGGCAATTCCTACAGTTCGGGCACCAGCACCCGCTTCGCCGTGGTCCGCTACGGCAATGTCATGGGCAGCCGCGGATCGGTCATCCCCCTTTTCTGGTCCATGCGCAACTCGGGCGAATTGCCGATCACGGATTCCAAGATGACCCGCTTCATGATCACCCTGGAAATGGGCGTGGATATGGTCCTGCACGCCCTCAAGGATTCGGTGGGCGGCGAAATCTACGTGCGGAAAATCCCTTCCATGCACGTCCTGGACGTAGCCCGCACCGTGGCTCCGGACGCCAATCTCAAGATCGTCGGCATCCGTCCCGGCGAAAAGCTGCATGAGCAGATGATCAGCCATGAAGACGCCCAGACCGCTTACGAATACGAGAACCATTTCAAGATCCTGCCCAGCATCCACGATTGGCATCTCGATCCCAAGCGGATCGGCGACGGCGTCAAGTGCAAGCCGGGCTTCTGCTACTCCAGCGATACCAACGTGGACTGGATGTCGCAATCCCATCTGCGTTCCTGGCTGGGCAAGGAATACGGCCGGGAAAACGTGGCCGGGCCCGCGGTCTCCTTCCCCACTGCGGCCGGCGATTGGTCCCCCGCCGCGGAACATGCCGAACCCGCGTACGCGGCAAAGAGGTTAGCGCCTGACTTCGAAATCTGAACGGCCAGAGCCGTCTACTCCGCTTCCCCTTCCGGCGCCCATGATCCCCTACGGGCGCCAATCCATTTCCCCCCGGGACGTCCAGGCCGTGGTCGCGACCCTGCAGTCGGATTGGCTGACGCAAGGTCCCGCCATCGAGCGATTCGAAGAAGGCGTGGCGGAATATTGCGGCGCCGACCATGCCGTGGCCGTTTCCAGCGCGACGGCGGCTCTGCATATCGCCTGCCTGGCCGCCGGACTAGGCCCCGGAGACATCTGCTGGACCTCGCCGAACAGCTTCGTGGCCTCGGCCAATTGCGCCTTGTACTGCGGCGCCCGGATCGACTTCGTGGACATCCAAAGCGATAGCTACAACATGGATCCGGATCTGCTGGAAGCCAAGCTGGAAAGGGCCCGCAAGGAGGGGCGCCTGCCCAAGGTCGTCATCCCCGTGCATTTCGCGGGCCAATCCTGCCGCATGGATCGGATCGGTAAACTCGCCGAGAGGTACGGTTTCACCGTTATCGAAGACGCGTCCCACGCCATCGGCGGCGGCTTCGCCGGGAAAAAAACGGGCGGCTGCGCGCATGCCAGCATGACGGTTTTCAGTTTCCATCCCGTCAAGATCATCACCACCGGCGAAGGCGGCATGGTAACGACCAACGACGCCGCGCTCAAACGAAAATTGGAAAGGCTTCGCAGCCACGGGATTACCCGGGAAGAAGGGGAAATGCATTCGCCTCCCCAGGGGCCCTGGTACTACGAGCAGATCGAATTGGGATTCAACTACCGCATCACGGACATCCAGGCGGCGCTGGGATTGAGCCAGCTGTCCCGCATCCATGAATTCATCTCCCGGCGCGCCGAACTGGCCGACCATTATGATTCGCTCCTGAAGGATCTGCCCTTGGCGATTCCCCACCGGGATCCCCTGGCGCAATCAGCCTGGCATCTCTACCCCATCCGCCTCGATCCGGACAAGGGCGCGCCGCCGCGCGAACGCGTCTTCCGGGGCATGCGCGCCGGCGGCGTAGGCGTGAACGTCCATTACCTGCCCATTCCGGCCCACCCGTATTACCGCGCGCTGGGATTTTCGCAGGCGGATTTTCCGCGCGCGAACGCCTACTACGCCAACGCCATTTCCCTTCCCCTCTTCGCCGACTTGACGCGGGCGCAGGCGGAGAAGGTGGTTGAACTCCTAAAAACCCAATTGATATAATGGCTATGCCCGGGCCGCCCGGGTACCGTCAAGCCATGCCGGACCGCATCAGCGATATCCGGCGAAGGGAATGCCCATGAATTTCAATATCGGGGATCGGCAAATCGGGGACGACTTCCCCTGCTACATCACCTTGGAAGCCGGACCCACCCACGATGGCCTGGATACGGCCCTGAAACTGGTGCGCCAGGCAGCCCAGGCGGGCGCGGACGCGGTCAAGTTCCAACTTTTCGATCTGGACCGGCTGGTTCCCGATCGCAAGCAACCCTTCACCTACTCCATCCTGGTGGATCGCGCCACCGGCAAGCTGGAAGAAATCACCGAACCCCTTTACGATATCCTGGCGCGGCGCCATCTCAAACGCGAAGACTGGCTGCCGCTCAAACGCGAATGCGACAAGCTGGGCCTGGCTTTTTTCTCCACCGCCGCCTTCCCGGAGGAAATCGATTTCCTGGTCAAGCTCGGCTGCCACTCCATCAAGATCGCCTCCGGCGACGTGAACCACCATCCCCTCATTCGTTATGCGGCCAAGACGGGACTGTGCCTGCAGTTGGACACGGGAGGTTCCACCCTGGGCGAGGTGGAAGCGGCCGTCGATGTGATCCTCAAGGAAGGCAACTCCAACATCATCATCCATCAATGCCCTTCCGGCTACCCGGCGCGGTTGGAGAGCATCAACCTGCGCATCATCCAAACGCTGAAGCAGATGTTCCGTTTTCCGGCGGCCTTTTCCGATCATACGCCGGGTTGGGAAATGGACATCGCCGCGGTCGCCTTGGGCGCCAACATGGTGGAGAAAACCATCACCCTGGATCGCACCACCCGCAGCGTGGAGCACAGCTTCTCGCTGGAAAAAGAGGAGATGCCCAAATTCGTCAAGGCCATCCGGGAATTGGAAATAGCCTTGGGCAAGACCCGCAGGATCATGGGGGACGAAGAACGCGCCAAGCGCTTGGGGGCCCGCCGGAGTTGCTTCCTGGCCAAAGACCTGAAGGCCGGAGACGTCATCACCGAGGATATGATCGACTACCGGCGGCCCGGCAAAGGCATAGCCCCCAACGATGCCAAAGCGCTGATAGGAGCGCGCATGCGCAGGGACAAATCCTCCGGCGCGCTGTTCGAGTGGAAGGATCTGGAGTAGCGCAATCGCCATGGCACCGCTAGCGGGGAAAAAAGGATCCGTGCTGGGGATGATCCCCGCCAAGGGAGGCTCCCGGCGATTGGCCCGGAAAAACATCCTCCCCTTGGGCGGCAAACCCCTGTTGCAGTGGGCCGTGGATGCGGCCCTGGCAAGCGGCGTCCTGGACCGGCTCATCGTTTCCACGGAGGACGAGGAAATCGCAGGCGTGGCCAGGGAGTTAGGCGCCGAAGTCCCCTTTCTGAGGCCGGCCCATCTCGCCAAGGATCCCTACGGGGTGGTGGATGTGGGCCTGCACGCCTTGGCTGCGCTCAAGGAAGCGGGCCAGAGCTACGCCACCTTGGTCATTCTGCTTCCCACCTGCCCCCTGCGGACGGCGGAAGACATCGTCAATGCTTATCGCCAATTCAATGAGACCGGCGCGGAATCCCTGATGAGCGTGGCCTTGTGCGGCCACACGCCCTTTACCGCGCTCAAGCTGGAAGGCGATCGCCTCACCTATTGGTTTCCGGAATACCTGGGAGCCAAACCCGGAGGCCTTCCTCCAGCCTACCGGCCCAACGGCGCCATCCATGTGCTGAACGTGGCGGCTTTTGAACGGAACAAATCCTACACGGCGCAACCTCTCACCGGCTATCTGATGCCGCCGGAACGTTCCGTGGACGTGGACACCTCCCAAGACTTGGCCTTGGCCGAAGTCATGCTGGCCGGGCGATAGCCATGGCCGCTCCCGCCAGTGCCCCGCGCAGCGCGCAAGGGATGGAAATCGCTTTCCGGGTGGACGCCTCCCTGCGGATGGGAACCGGCCACGCGGCCCGCTGCCTGTGCCTGGCGGACGCTTTCGCGGAACGGGGCGCCAAGGTGCGCTTTCTCACCCGGGAATTCGATCCCGCCGTGCCTGCCTGGCTGCGCGGACGGGGACACGAAACCATCGCGCTTCCGGCCCCGCCGGAGCGCGCTTCCGCGTTCCTTGATGACCAGGAAACCTGGTTAGGAGTGCCGTGGGACAGGGATGCCGCCGAGGTCGAGGACGCCTTGCGGGGAACCGCCGTCGATTTGCTCATCGCCGATCAGTACGGATTGGATCGCCGTTGGGAGTCGCGCCTCCGCTCCCGCGCCCGCAAACTCCTGGTGATGGACGACGGCGGCAACCGGAAACACGACTGCGACTTCCTTCTCGATCAGAACCTGCACGGAAAGGACGGCTCCGATCCCGCCGGCCGCGTTCCCGGTCATTGCCGCCTTCTTCTGGGACCGCGTTTCGCGCTGTTGCGGCCGGAATTCCAGGCTGCGGAAACGGAACTCCCGCGACGGGACGGAGCCCAGAGGAATATCCTGGTTTTCTTCGGAGGCAGCGATCCCGGCCACGAAGCCGGCAAGGCGTTGGAAGGCCTGAAGCTGGTCGGAGATGCGGAGCTGCGGATCACGGTGGTGGCCGGCGCGTTGAACCCCCACGGTGAAGATTTGGAGAAAATGAAAAAATGGCTTCCCCACCTGGTGATCCATAAGCAAGTGGACTTCATGGCCAGATTGATGCGCGAGGCCGATCTGGCCATCGGCGCAGGCGGCACGGCCACGTGGGAGCGCTGCCGCATGGGCCTTCCGGCCCTGGTGACCATCCTCGCCGCCAACCAGGCGGAAATCGCCGAGGCCGTGGCGGCGGCGGGGGCGCAAAGGACTTTGGGTTGGAGCCAAGACCTTGAACCGGGGGATTATGCCGAAGCCTTTCGCCGGCTGGATAAAAAAACCTTGTCGGAAATGTCGCGGGCAGGGATGATGCTCGTGGACGGGAAAGGATGCGCGCGCGTGTTGGAAACGGTGGCCGGACCATGAGAAGGATTTCCATCGCGGGACGGGAAATAGGCGAAGGCTGCCCGCCCTTCATCATCGCCGAAGTAGGCATCAACCACAATGGCTCCCTGGAAACCGCTTTGCGGATGATCCAAACCGCCAAGGACGCGGGAGCCGACGCCGTGAAATTCCAGACCTTCAAGGCGGACGAATTCATCAGCGATCCGACGGTGACCTTCACCTACCAATCCGCCGGCGCAAGCGTCACGGAATCCATGTTGGCCATGTTCCGCCGTTACGAATTGCCCGCCGAATGCTGGGGCGAGATCAAAAAGCGCTGCGAAGATACCGGCATCCTGTTCCTCTCCACGCCCCAGAACCGATCGGATCTGGATTTGCTCCTGCAAGTGGGGGTTCCCGCCGTCAAGATCGGGTCGGACGATTTCACCAATCTGCCGCTGCTGAAAAGCTACGCGCTTACAGGCCTGCCTCTCCTGGTCTCCTGCGGCATGTCCGATCTGGCCGAGGTCCACCAGGCCCTGGAAGCGGTGGGGACACTCGAAGGTTACCCCACCATCCTGCTTTTGTGCACCTCCCAATATCCCACTCCCCCCGCGGACGTCAACCTCCGCAAGCTGCAAACCCTGGCCGCGGCCTACCCTTCCCTGGTGCTGGGTTTTTCGGATCATACCCAAGGTCCCTTGGCCTCTTCCCTGGCCTTAGCCATGGGCGCCTCGCTTTTCGAAAAGCATTTCACCCTCGGGCACGGGCTGCCCGGTCCCGATCATTGGTTCTCGGAGGAACCCGCCGGCCTCAAGGAATGGATCGACTCCGTCCGTACGGCCCATGTCATGATGGGTTCCGCGCTGGTGCGCCCCACCGCCGCGGAGAAAAACATGCGCGCCCTTGCGCGCCGGAGCATCGTAGCCTTGCGGGCCATCGGACCGGGAGAAATCCTGGATGAGAAAAACCTGGGCCTGCGCAGACCCGGAACCGGCCTATACCCCGGCCTTTGGGACGCCTTGTTGGGGAAAACGGCCTCGCGGACCATCGCCAAAGGCGCGCAGATCCAAATGGGGGATTTCTCCTGATGGATATGGAAGGGTTCGCGGAGGCATTTTCCCGGCACACCGATTTCCAACCTAACCGGTTCCACCCCCTGGTCTGGATCAACGGCGAACCGGAAATCGGGAACAACGTCTATATCGGGGGCATGTCGGAAGTCAACGCGAAACATTGCCGCGTCCGCATCGGGGACAATTGCGATATCGCTTCCTTCGTTTCCATCAATTGCGCGGACTCGCACCGCAAGTCCATCGGGCTCGCCGACGAAGTGGATCGCAAGGAAATCATCCTGGAGGAAAACGTTTTCGTCGGGTCCCACAGCGTCATCAAAGGCGGAGCCCGCATCGGCCACCATAGCGTGGTGGCCGCGGGAACCATGGTGGAAGGCCGCGACATCCCGCCCTATTCCCTGGTGATCGGAAACCCGATGGTGGTGAAAGAGGGGTATTACCGCACGGCGGAAAAACCTCCCGGACCGGTGCCGCACAATCGGCCTACCCTGGGCAAAGAAGAGGAACATGCGGCCGCGCGAGTGATCCGCTCCGGCCGCTTGGCGCAAGGCAAGGAAGTCCAGGCCCTGGAAGCGGAGTTCTGCGCGTTCCTGGGCTTGGAGCCCGGCCACGCGGTGGCCTTGTCCAGCGGATCGGCCGCTTTGTTCCTGGCCCTCGAGATCCTGGGAGCCGCGGGAAAAAGCGTCGCCTTCCCGGCCTATGTCTGCGCCGCGCTCATGAACGCCTGCCGCTTGGCGCAGGCCCGCCCGGTTTTGTTGGACAACCTCCCCGGATCGCCGAACGCGGATCTGGCGGCATTGCTCCGCTCCGGCGCCGATATCGCCATGGTTCCCCACATGTACGGCATACCCCAGGAGATAAGGATGCCCGCAGGGTCGCGGCTGATAGAGGATTGCGCGCAAGCGTTGGGAGCCGCCGTGGGCGGGGTTCCCGCGGGGCTGCAAGGCGATGCGGGCGTGTATTCCTTCTACGCCACCAAGCTCATGACCACGGGAGGCCAGGGAGGCATGCTCGTCTCGCGCGATAAAGCGTTGGCGGCGGCCGCCAGGGACTTCCGCGAGTTCGATATGCGGAACGATCGCAAGCCGCGCTTCAACCTGCAACTGACGGATCTCCAGGCGGCCGTGGGCCGGGAACAGCTGCGGAAACTGCCGGCCTTCCTGAAAAAGCGCAGCGACCTGTTCGCTATCTACCGGAACGCGGGGCTTCGCCTGCTGACGCCCGCGGGAAACGGATTGCAAGCGGTCCATTATCGCGCCGTGCATCTCTCCGAAGCCCCGGCCCGGGTGATCGCGGCCTTGGAATCCGCCGGCATCCGAGCCATCAACCCTTTGGAAGAATGGGAACTGCTGGGAGACGCGGCGGATTTCCCGAACGCATCGCAGCTCTGCCGCGCCACGGTGTCCCTGCCGATATACCCTTCCCTCTCCGAAGCCGACGCCCGCCGCATCGCCGCGACCGTGAAAGCTTTATGATCCTGTCCGCGCACCAACCGGTTTATCTGCCATGGCTGGGCCTTTTCCACAAGATCGCCCTGGCCGATCATTTCATCGTTTTCGATCAAGTGCAGTACGTACCCAAAGACTGGATCAGCAGGAATACCATCAAGGGCCCCAACGGCCCCATCCTCCTGACCGTACCCGTGCTCCGCAAGGATCACCGCGAAAAGCGGATCGTGGACATCGAGATCAAGAACGACGCGCCCTGGGCCAAGAAACATTGGATGAGCATCGAGCAATGCTACCGCAAGGCGCCTTTTTTCAAGGACCACGCGGCTTTTTTCGAGGCGACCTACCAACGCGAATGGACCAGGCTCGCCGACCTCGATTACCACATGTTACGTTGGCTCCTGGATACCCTGGGCATCAAAACGCCGGTGACCAAGGCCGGCGACTACGATTTCATGGGGGCCAAATCGGATCTGGTTCTGGATATGTGCCGGAAAATGGGGGCCACCACCTATATCTTCGGCGCGCTGGGGGCCGACTACGCGGATGTGGAAACGTTCAGGCAAAAGGGCGTGGTCCCCTATTTCCAGGAATACGCGCACCCCAGCTACCGCCAGGGGCACGGGACTTTCCTGCCCAACATGAGCGTTCTCGATTTGCTGTTCAACGAGGGGCCGGCGTCCTTGGAAATCATCATGGCTTGCAATGCCTCCCGCGATGAAGTTAGAATGCTGAAGTGACCCGCGGGCGTCATCTGAAGGGAAGACTATGAAAGCTGAAACGGCCGGTTCCGCGGGGCATCAGGATGAAAAATCCGCCCATGAGGATTTGGTGAACCTGTTCCGGGAGTGTCCCATTCCCGATGCGGAAAAGGTGAATAACCTGGGCGTGTTCATCAAACGCCAGGCCCTGACCCGGCTCATCTTCATGTATGAACTGTATCGGAAAATCATCCCCGTGCACGGCATCATCGCCGAGTTCGGCGTGCGATGGGGCCAGAACATGTCCCTTTTCCAGAACTTCCGGGGCATGCTCGAGCCTTTCAATTACAACCGCCGCATCGTGGGCTTCGATACCTTCTCCGGCTTCCCGTCCGTTTCCGACAATGATCCCGGCCATGCCCAGAAGGGCGGCATGAACGTGACGGAGAACTACGCGGACTTCCTGGAAAAGATCCTCGCCTGCCACGAGAAATTCAATCCCATCCCCAACATCCGCAAACATCAATTGGTGAAAGGCGACGCGACCAAGACCTTCAAGAAGTACCTGGAAGATCATCCGGAAACCATCATCGCCTTCGCTTATTTCGATTTCGACATCTACGAACCGACCAAGGTGTGCCTGGAACTCCTCAAGGATAGGCTGACGAAGGGAAGCGTGATCGGTTTCGATGAGATCAACAATCCCAATTGGCCCGGTGAGACCATGGCCCTCAAGGAAGTATTGGGATTGGGAACCTACCGCATCCAGCGCCTCCCCTATATGCCCACGTCCTCCTTCATCGTGATCGAATGATCATGGCCTATGGCGAGTTCCCGGACACCGGATCCGCCCCATGAGTTTTTCCGCGGAATGGGAATCCCGCTACCTCAAGATAGGCGGCATGAGCCAATGGCCCTGGTCCGATCTGGTCTCGCTCTGCAAACGGCATATCCGCGGCGAAACCGCGGGCCTAAAGGTACTGGAACTGGGATGCGCCGCGGGGGCCAACGTCCCATTATTCCTTTCCTTGGGCGTGGACTATCATGCCATGGAAGGCAGCCCATCCATGGTCGCCGACCTTTTGGCCCGGTTCCCCGCATTGCGAGGCAAAGTAACCACCGGAGACTTCACCCGGGAAATCGCCTTCCCCGGTCCTTTCGATATGATCGTGGATCGCAGCTCCCTGACCCATAACGGCGCGTCCGCCATCGCGGATTGCCTGCGCCTGGTCCGCGCCAAAATGAAACCCGGCGCCAAATACATCGGCATCGATTGGTTCTCCCTGGCGCATTCGGATGCGGCGCTGGGGAAAAGCGCGGAGGATGCCTTTACCCGCACGTCCTTCCCCTCCGGCCTTTTCCACGACGTCGGCCGCGTCCATTTTTCCGACCGGGCCCATCTCACGGAATTGTTCCGGGATTTCACCATGGAATCCCTGGAGCACAAGGTCTCGGAACGATTGCTGCCCGGCCCGGGTAGCGTGCATGCTACCTGGAACCTGGTGGCGTCCAAACCCGGGGACGCCCCGTGAAGAAAACCATCCTGGTAGTGGCCGCCCATCCGGACGATGAAGTCCTGGGCTGCGGCGCCACCATGGCCAAGCATGCGCGCAAGGGCGATCGGGTCCATGTGCATATCCTCGCGGAAGGGCTGACCAGCCGCGATCCGGACCGGGACCGCCGCAAGCATGCGGACGGCCTTTCCCAATTGGCCCTGGCGGCGCGCAAGGCCCACGCCATTCTAGGGGTCGCGGGTACCACCCTGGAATCGTTCCCGGACAACCGCATGGACTCCGTCCCGCTGCTGGACGTGGTAAAGGCCGTGGAAGCCAGGATCGCCAAGCTCCGCCCCCATATCATCTATACCCATCATGGCGCGGATCTGAACGCGGATCACCGGGTGGTCCATCGGGCCGTGGCCACCGCTTGCAGGCCTTTGCCGGGAAGCTCCATCGCCTCCATCCTTTTCTTTGAAGTCCCCTCCAGTACGGATTGGCAGATGCCCAACCCGGCCATGACGTTCGCTCCCAATTGGTTCGAGGATGCCTCGGAAACTTTGCCGCTCAAGCTGAAAGCCCTGCAAGCCTACGCTTCGGAAATGCGGCCCTGGCCGCATGCGCGCTCGCTGGAAGCCGTGGAGCATTTGGCCAAATGGCGCGGAGCCAATGCGGGATGGGATGCCGCCGAGGCCTTTATGCTCGGCCGCCATCGTTCTTTCTGAATAGGGATTCCCAATCACGCGGCCGGGCGCCATCGGGCGCGTTCCGGGCTAAGGCAGACCGGTAATCCAATCTACCACGTTCTTGATCGGATCGCCCGCCTGCGCGGGATGATAGATCGCCTTGGCCACCTCCAGGCCGCCCGGATCGGCGGCGCGCCTTTCCAAAGCCTTCAACACATGATCGCGGATTCCCTCCGGAGACGCTTCGATGACGCCGGTGCCGGCGGCAAAAGCGGGCCCGGTACGCCAGCCCCAGTCCGTCAGGACATTGACGGCGGGAGTGCCGGCCAGGATGGCCTCCACCGCAAGGGAAGAGTCTATCGAGATCACCAATTCCGCGGCGGCCAGGAAAAGCTCGGAGTCATTGCGGAAAAAACGGATGCGGCCCGCGGGCAATCCATCCTGCTGCGCCCATGTCGCCAGCGCCTTTTCCAACGCATCGGGATCCGAAGCCTGCAGCAGCACCGCCCAAATGGCCGCGGGATGGCTTCCGGCAGTTTCGCGCGCGCATCGGAAAAAAGCCCGCGCGGCATGCGACAGCATCTCCGGGTCGGAACTGGCCGGCCTGATGGGAGCGGCCGAGGTCGCGAATACCAGCAACGGACCCGGTCCCCATCCGATCAGTTTCGCGAGGCCGGTCCGGCATTCGTTTTTCATGGCGGCCAACTCCGCATACTTGCTCCAGGCGGGATTTCCCGTCTGAAGCAAACGGCCGGCCGGCAAACCCATGTCCTGCAAGGTTTCCACGGCCCGCGGTCCGGAAACCGCGATGGCGTCCGCCAACAAACTTTCGCTCGCCAGATAGTGCCCGTCGAAAGCGAGGCCCTGGTAGAGATGCAGGATAGGGATTCTCCGTTGCGCGGCCCACAGGGCGATGGCCTTGGCTTGGGCGGAATACTCATCGTTGAGGACCACGGCGCGGATGGAGTACTGCGACAGCGCGCACTCCAGCGCCTCCACCAGCATGGCTTCCGCATTCCATTCTTCCGCCAGATCCTGGCGCATGGCTTGCCGCATCGTGTCCGGAGATACTCCGTGCTTGGCGCACAAGGCTTCCCAATCCTTGCCCACGAAAAGGAAGGGGCTGCGATCCAGGACGCTCCGGATATGATTTTCCGCGGCCCCGCGTTCCTTGGGCGGAAGCAAGGACGACAAAGCCGCGCTCCGTCCCGCGTGCCGGGTGATTTCCGGGGCTTGCGAAGCCTCTTCGCGCGTGACCAGCGCATGCTGTCCCGAGCGGACCAGATAGGCGTCGATAACGCCCCAATTGGATGGAGCCAGATCAAAGACCACCGCGGACCTCATGTTTGCCCCTCACCCGGAAACGGATGCATCAGTCGGAAGCGGTTGCGCGCTTGGGTATAGAGAAGGCCTTCGGCCAACGGCACGCCCCGGTGGGTGAAGGTACGCCGCACGGAAGGCGTCTCCCGCCATTCCCGCAGAAAGGCCGCTATCCGGCCGTCCGCCTCCTCTTCCAAATGCCAGTTCCAGAATAGGTCCGCCGTTTCGTCCGGAAAGAAATTGTGGGGACGCATGGAAAAGCCTATGGCATGGAGGTATTTCCAAATCCGGTACATGAGCGCCCGTGATCGCGGATCGGAGGCATGGGCGCCGAACGCGGCCCGCAGGGATTCCGCGGAACGGCCCAGGAAAGGCGCCAGGGTTTCCGCGGACGCCCCTTGCGCCAAAGCGGAATCCATCCGGCGATAGTTCTCCAGCCACCTGGCGTTGGCGTCGGGATCGGGATGTTTTTCCAGAACCACCATGATTTTTGGTGCCAAGGAAACCGGGAGCTTTCCGATGATGTCCTCCTCCAGGAAACGGGCGCATTGGAACAGGCGTTCGTCTTCATGGAACCAGCTTAGCATTCGCTGCCAACGGTTTACCGCCCCGAAAAGGGCCGGCCAACGGGACACTCCGGAAAAGGGGTTGAAGGGGACCAGGGCCCGCAGGGTGGCGCCCTGCCGGGTCGCCTCGCGCACTATGTCACCGGCGGTCACGCGGCAGAGGAAGTTCTGGAAGTCGGCCGGGTCCTCCTTGAAAGCGGTTTTGCCCAAGGAACAGATATCGGCGGCCAATTCATGCTCCAGGCTATAAACGTCGAAGATGACCCTTCCGCCGGGACGCACCACCCGCAGCATCTCCCCCATGATCTTGTCCCAGGCCCGGAAATGCACCACCACGTTGAGGGCCATGGAAGTGTCGAACGACGCGTCCGGAAAGGGAAGCTTTTCCACGTCGCCGGGAAGCAGGCGCACGGGCAGATCGCCGGCCAGCTTGCGGGTTACTTCCAACATCGATTCGGAACTGTCGATGCCGGTCACGTTCTTGCCCTTGCGGGCCAAGGGTAGCGAAGCCCTACCGGTCCCGATGCCAACGTCCAGGATATCATCGCCGACGGAATGGCGTTCGCAAAGCGAGCATTCGATGTAATTCTTCAGCCGGTTTTTACCGCGTTCGTCGCTGACGTTGTGGTGATAGGTGACGACCATCCCGGGCGCCTTCCAGGCATCGGTCTTCCACTGTCTCAGGGCATCCTCTACTTCAGTATTCACGGGGGTCTCCTAGCGGATCCGGAAGGCGTGCAATAACCTTGCGGACTTCTCGGTAATGGTAAGATTCCCGCCCAATCGAAGTCAAGAAAGGGCCATTTTTCTAGCTTTGCCGATCTTTCCCGGGATCCCCATGAAAGAAATCCTTCCCCTGCAAATCCTTCCCGAGCGCGTTAAAAACGTATTGGGCGGACATCCCTGGATCTTTTCCGGCGCCCTGGCCGGCAAGCCCCGCATCCCGGACGGTTCCGTGGTCCGTATTCTGGCGGGCAAGCAATTCATAGGCGTGGGCTACTATAACAGCCACACCGATATCGCCGTCCGCATCCTGACCATGAAGGACGAGCCCATCGATGCCGGCTTTTTCGCCGAACGCTTCCGTCTCCTGCGACGCCGCAAGGAAGAATGGCTACCGCCGCGGACCAACGCCTACCGCGCCGTGTTCGCGGAAAGCGACGGGCTGCCCGGCCTGGTGGTGGACAAATACGGCGATACCCTGGTGGCGCAATTCCATACTCTCGGAATGGACGGCCTGAAATCCCTGGTGACTGAAGGCCTGGTCAAAGCCTTCAGCCCCAGGACCGTGGTGGAACGCAGCGACGTGTCCATCCGGGCCATGGAAGGCCTGACCGACAAACCGGTGGGTATCCTGCATGGTACGGAGGTGCGGGAAGTGGAAATCGAAGAGAACGGTTTCAAATTCCTGGTCCATGTCATCGAAGGCCAGAAAACCGGCTTTTTCCTGGATCAACGCGACAACCGCCAGGCCTTGATCAAGTACGCCAAAGGGCGCACGCTCGCCAATTGCTTCAGCTATACCGGGGGCTTTTCCGTATACGCCGCCTCCGTGGCCAAGCGCGTGGTCAGCGTGGACATTTCCAAGCCCGCCACCGAATATTGCCGCCGCAATTTCCGCCTCAACGGCCATGCCGTGAATGAAGAGGACTTTCTGGCCCAGGACGTTTTCGATTTCCTCAAGGAGATGAAACCCGGGGCGTTCGACATGATCATCCTGGATCCCCCGTCTTTCGCCAAGAACAAAAAGCAATTGGCCAATGCCATCAAGGCCTACACCACCATCAACTCCAAGGCGCTGGAGAAGCTGCCGGACGGCGGCATCCTGGTTTCCTCGTCCTGCACCTCTCACGTGGATCAAAGCATCTTCATCAAGATCCTTCACCAGAGCAGCGTGAATACGCGTTGCAGCCTGAAAGTGCTGGAAAGCCGCGAGCAGCCCTTCGATCATCCCTACCATCTGAGCTTTCCGGAAGGGCGCTACCTGAAATTCTTCGTCCTGCAAAAATGGGCCCGCTGAGGCGGGGAGCAAACATGGTCACGAAAAAAACCTTCGCCTTTTTGGCGAATCTCCGGAAGCACAATGATCGCGATTGGTTCCTGGCGCACAAAGCCGCCTACCTGGAGTCGAAAGAGGAATTCGAAACCCTGGTGGGCGAACTCATCCATCGTATCGCCGCCTTCGACAAATCCGTGGAGGGCCTGGATCCGCGCAAGTGCGGCTTCCGCATTTTCCGGGACGCGCGCTTTTCCAGGGACAAATCGCCTTACAAGACCAACTTCGGCGCCCATATCAGCGCCAAGGAAAACAAGTTCCAGGAACGGGCCGGCTATTACCTGCATGTGGAACCCGGTAATTGCTTCCTCGGCGGCGGGGCCTATATGCCTTCCCCACCGTGGCTGAAAGCCATCCGCAGCGCCATCGCCGAGGACGGGAAATTCTTCCGCCGCCTCATCACCGCACCGGCTTTCAAAAAACAATTCGGAGCTATGACGGGGGAAACATTGCAAAAGGCGCCGCAAGGATATCCGTCGGATCACCCGCATCTGGATTTGCTGCGCCACAAAGGATTCCTGGCGATGCGCCCGCTCAAGGACGCGGAGGTCACGGCGGTCGGCTTCCCCCAGGAAGCCGCCTCGGCCTTCAAGGCATTGCTGCCTTTCGAGCGCTTTTTGAACGATGTGCTGGAAGACCTCTAACAGGTTGTTGAAAAAGTCCCCGCGAGGCCAAAGGCCGTGTCTCCAGCCGACGGGCTACGGAATGCCCATGCAGTTGGCATAGTACGTGACCGTTGCCGCCCAATCGGAGAAAATACCCAGCACGCCCACTTTCCTGGCCAGCACATCCAGGGCCGCGTAAGTATCCCCGTCATTGTCGATGATGCCCGGCAGGGATTGGTAATAGTACCCCCCGCCCGCCTTGAGCGGACCGGAACGCTCCAGCGTCCAGGTGATGATATCCAGGCCGGCCGCCTTGGCCGCGACTGCGTAACCCGAAGGCGCGATTTTCCCGCCTGCGCCCGGCTTCAGCAAGGCCCACATGGGCGGCGCGATGATGCGGACGCCCTGGTTCGCGATCTTCTGCATGTCGGCCACCGCAGTGGCATAACCGCCGGGCAGGTCCACGCGGGGATCCAGGAATACGGCCTGCTTGCCGAACTTGGGTTCGTACTTCAGCCAGTACAGGACGTCGTTGATATCGAAGGATTGCGCGAACACGTCCTTGGGATTCACGTGGGCATCCTTGTACTCGTTGATCATTTTCTGGATGAACTTTTGCTGGGTAAAGGTGCCTTGGAACGGCATGGACACTACCGGGGTCTTGGCTTCGGGCGTGAACTTTCGCCCCAGGCTTTGGATGAGCCGGATGCTTTCCTTATGGCTCATCACTTCGCCGCAGGTGGAGTTTAAATCCGTCCGGAAGGACGGCGTTCCCGCCATATATTCGGCCGGAGTGGCGCCTTTGGGATTGAAGCCGTCCATCTTGCCGCACAGGCTTTTGAACTCCGCCAAGGTCAAATCGCTGGTACAGCATTTGGCCGAAGCAGGCTTGCCGGTGACGGGATCATAGGGAGTGAAGGGTTCGCTGCACTTGGCCGCCAACTCGGGGATGGCCAGAATGTTGGTGGTGGTATGCAGGTCGCATTGATCGTGCCGGCAAACCAGTTCCTGATCCTTGGTGAAGGTGACATCGCATTCCAGGATGCCCGCGCCCATGCGCGCGCCGGCCTCATAGGATTGCCGCGTCTCTTCGGGAAACTCCAGGGTTCCGCCGCCCCGGTGGCCGATGGAGAAGTCGCTGGGTTTGAAGGGACCTTCCGAACAGGATTCCAGCTTGTCCTTCAGCTTGCCCTTGTCCATATCGTCGACCAGGAAATACGGGCGAGGGCCCAGTTGCACGCTGAACTTATCGTGATCGCGGTCGTTGCCGTGGCGGCGCTCCTCCCGCCAATCGTCCTCCCATCTGCCGCGATCGTGCCCGTCGTCCCTCCAGCCGTCGTAGCGCTCCGCCGCCATGGCGGGCCTGATTCCTGAACAAGCCAGTAAGGTGATTGCCGCCATGGCGGTAAGGTTGCGAACATTCATGAAAGGCTCCCGTGTTGAGGTGGATGACACGGTGCTAATCTAAGGCCGGAATGTTAGCGATTTATTTCGGAAGCCATCGAACCGGGTTCGCTCATGGTTTCAATCGCCATCCGACCGGGGCGGCCACCCGTAACCTCCCTGTTTCCCTGGCCGCCGCGTCCTTCAACCCGCTTTCATGAACAGTCCTCGCAGCTTTTCCTTGGCCGCTTCCAGAATACGTATTCTGCCCGGGGACAAATTCTTCCCGGCCCGGTTGATATAAAAGTTGAGCATGGACATGGCGGAACGGAAGGCATCCGTTTTCTTGCGCCGGCTCCGCTCCGCCGAAAGCTTTAGGGATCGGGCTATGGCTTGGGCGCTGTCCCGGGCGAAAACGCCCTTTTCCAAATCCAAGGCGTCGCTGGTTTCCACCACCCGTTTAGACCAGCGCTTGGGCGCGGCGGGTTTCCGTCTGGAGGCCGCTTTGGATGATCCGGCCTTGTTTTTCATGGCTACCGTCTTCATGGCAATGTTCCTTCCGGGGCCGTCTTTCAGGGATCGGCCTTAAGGTGAAGGTAAATTTCCCGCCGCTGCGGCTCCTAAGCCCGGAAACGCCTTGGTAACACCTTTCTCCCGGTTTGACCCGGGCCGGGCCCGTCACCGCCGCAAAATTTGATAAATTTCCCTCCCGCGCCCCGGAACGGCGCGGCGTCCGGAACGGACGATTGTTAAGGCTAGGATGAGCATGCGCAAGTGGCGGATCGAAGATTCCCGTGAACTCTACAACACCGCCGGTTGGGGCGCGGGATATTTCGGCATCAACGACAAAGGCCATGCCACCGTGAGCCCGCAGCGGGCCAACGGGTTTGAAATAGATCTGAAGGAACTGGTGGATGAGATCACCTTCCGGGACGTGGGCCTGCCTGTCCTTTTGCGCTTCCCGGATATCCTGGACGATCGCATCGAACAGATCTCCAATTGCTTCGACAACGCCTCCAGGGAATACGGCTACAAGGGCCAGTATTACAACGTCTACCCCATCAAGGTGAACCAACAGCGCCCCGTGCTGGAGGAAATCGTCCGCCACGGAAAGAAGTTCAACATCGGATTGGAAGCCGGTTCCAAACCGGAATTGCACGCCGTACTGGCGATCATGGACAATCCCGAATCCCTTATCATCTGCAACGGCTATAAGGATGAGGAATTCATCGAGCTGGCGCTCCTGGCGCAGAAGATGGGCAAGAAGATTTTCATCGTGGTGGAAAAGGTCAACGAACTCAAGCTCATCAAGAACATGGCGCTGCGCCTGAACGTGACCCCCAACGTGGGCATCCGCATCAAGCTCTCCAGTTCCGGCAGCGGCAAATGGGAGGATTCCGGCGGCGACCAGAGCAAATTCGGCCTTAATTCATCCGAGCTCTTGGAAGCGCTGGACTACGCGCGCGAAGAAGGCATTCTCAATTATATCCGCCTCATCCATTTCCATCTGGGCAGCCAGATCACCAACATCCGCAAGATCAAGGCGGGCCTGCGCGAGATCGCCCAGTTCTTCATCCAGATCCAATCCATGGGCTGCAAGATCGATTTCGTGGACGTAGGCGGCGGACTGGGCGTGGATTACGACGGCACCCGTTCCACCGGCAACAGTAGCGTCAACTATTCCATCCAGGAATACGCCAACGACGTCATCTATACCATTTGCCAGGTATCCGACAAGCATAATCTCCCCCACCCCAACATCATCGCCGAGTCCGGCCGCGCTTTGACGGCGCACCATTCCGTGCTCGTGTTCAACGTGCTGGAAGTGGCGCGCCCGCCTTTCTGGGACGAGCAGATCCACGCCGTAGGCGAGCAGGATCATGAGACCCTGCGCGAGATGCATACCATCTATAAGAATTATTCCTCCAACAATATGCTGGAAGGCTGGCACGACGCCCTGCAGGCGCGTGAGGAAGTGCTGGATCGGTTCAACCTGGGGATGGTGGATCTCAAGACGCGGGCAATGGCCGAGCGCCTGTTCTGGTCCATCGCCCAGAAAGCGGATCGCCTAGCCACCCAGATGAAACATCCTCCCGTGGAGCTCCAGAGTATTCCCATGCTCCTGGCGGAAAAATATTTCTGCAATTTCTCCCTGTTCCAATCCCTGCCGGATTCATGGGCCTTCGATCAGATCTTCCCCATCATGCCCATCCAGCGCCTGGACGAAGAGCCCACCCAGTCCGTCACCTTGCAGGATATCACTTGCGATTCGGATGGCAAGATCGATCACTTCATCGGCACCGGAGACTTCTCGCGGAGCGTTCCCCTGCATCCGTTCAAGCAGGAAGAAAGCTATTACGTGGCGGTGTACCTGGTGGGCGCCTACCAGGAAATCCTGGGGGACCTGCATAACCTGTTCGGGGACACCAACGCCGTGCACATCGTCTGCAAAGGCAAGGAAGGCTATCAAATCGAGCAGGTGATCGACGGCGAGTCCGTGGCGGACGTATTGGATTATGTCCAGTTCAGCGACAAGAACCTGGTGCGCACCATGGAATCCTGGGTTTCCGCTTCCGTCAAGGAAGGCCGGATTTCCTTGCTGGAGGGCAAGGAATTCCTGGCCATCTACCGCTCCGGACTGTACGGCTACACTTATTTGGAATAGGCCGACGCGCTAAACAAAACAGGGTGTTGAATAAACCAGCGTCCTTCGCAAGCCGGACGACGCCGGCATGGCTTATTCAACATCCTTAAGGGCCTTCGTCTATCCAGGAATGCCGGATCTGAAGATCCAACTCCTCATCCAAGTCGGCGAACCTCTCCCCCGAGAGGGTCCAACGCAACATGCGCAATTCCCTACTCTGGCTCTCGAAGCGCGTTTCCAACGCCTCCAGGTAATGGAATAATTGGGGCTTGGCTTGTTTCGCTTCGATCAGCAAGCGCGCCCACCGTTTCATCCTGCGGCGTTGCCGGAAGGACTTCCACTTCATAGTTAATCGCAAAGTTACCCCCGTTCCGCCGGCATGATCCGGCGCTTTCCCATCCGTTATCCTTCAAGAGAACGCTTGACCATCTGCAGGACCTGCATGGGCGTGAACGGCTTAGGCAGGTAATCCACCGACCGCCTTTCCAACAGGCGCCTCAGGCTTTTCTCATGGGGCCGGGGATCGCCGGACATGCAAACCACCTTGATCTCCGGCCTGGCCTCCGCCAGGTATTCGGCGACGGCGGTACCGGGAATGCCGGGCATGGCGAGATCGGTCAGGACCAGATCGATTTCGGAACCCTCTTCCAGGATGCGCAGGGCCAGGCTCCCATCGGCTACGGATTCCGTGCGATAGCCTTGCGAAGAAAGCAGACTGACCAGCAATTGCCGGATCGAGGACTCATCATCGACAATCAGGATGGCTTTGGGGGGGGCCTGGGTACCGGCTAGCGAGTTTTCACGCGTACCATTGCCACGGGAGGTTTCTGCATGATTGGATTTCAACATCCGGACCGTCCTTCCAAGAATAATCCCGCCGCCGAAAGGGTCGTCTCGATCGCTTCAGTCGCTCTCATAGCCCGTCCCAGCCATAAACGGTTTCATTACGACCGCTGAAATTCCAGGTCCGTTCCACTCCCCCCGCGGGCGAATAGAGGACACCCTGTCCCCGCAGGGCTTTGAGAATCGGCCTTCCGTCCAGCCAAAGCGCCGGATCCGCCACGGCGCGGCCGCGGATCATCATGGAACCGGCGATGAATCCCGATAAGGTGTTCCCGCCCGTGCTCAGCGCCGGGAGTCCATTCAGGAACGAGGGGGCAACCGGTCCTAGGGCGGTCAAGGGAAAGATGGCCATACCGCCCTCCAACCTGCCGAATAGGCGCGAGGCCACCGAAGCGCCTGCGACTGAGGCCACCAGGCTGTCGCGCTCTGCGCGCAAACCGAATTCAAATACCGCCGAATCCCCGGCTTTGCCCGGCGATCCCGCAGTCAGGTATTCCCTGATCCGGATCCCATCGCCGTCGGCGGAGGCTTCCTGGGCCAGGGTATCGCCCGTGTAACGTAACCCGGATGCGTCTGCCGTGAAGGCCAGGAAATACCTGGTTCCCGCGGAAAGGGGGAAGCGGGCAACCTGCCGCAAGCCGTTGCGGAGCATCCAGGCATTGAGCTCCGTCCGCAAGGTGTCCGCCGGGGAGCCGGAACCCGGTGAGAACAACAACCCGCGCCCGCCGCTCCAGACGTATTCCAAAGCGCCGCCCGGGACCATGGTGCCCGTATCGGAAAGGGCCGGCGGATCGCGCGACAACGGCGCCAGCATCGCTTTCAGAACGGTCAGTTCGCCGTCCGCCAGTTGCAAGGACATTCCCGAGCCATCCAGACGGACGGCGAGGCCTTCTCGGGTCACGGCCAATGCAATGGCCGCGTCCCGTAAAGGCTTGTCCCAAGCAAAGCCGTCCGCTTCCATTCCGGAGCGGTAAAAAAGCAGCAAACGGGGCATCGATAGCGAGTCAACGGCCGCCGTCCGGGGAAACGGTCCCAGCAATTCCTCTACATGGCCCGCGGAGTCGATGCGGTACCGCTGTTCCAGATAGGCCCCGCGCTGCCTCGACGCTACCAGCCCGCCCGGGAGCATGGATGGCTCCAGGGAGTCCGTGAATCCCAGCTGCGCCCGTTCCAGAAAACGGATCTCCCGGAAATCGGACAGGGCCTCATCCCAACGGGGGCGTACCACCCGTCCCCCCAGCTTCGCGTCCGGCACAAGTATGAAGGAAAGCGGAGCGGCCGTTCCGGATGCGAGCGAAGCCTCAACCCCGTTGTCCACGGGCAGGGTAAGCCATTCGGGCAAAGCATTCTGGTTGGCCTCCGCCGTGGAGCGGATGCCCCAAAAGGCCACGTCGGCGGGGCCCAGCGGCAGGCTGCCCGCAACGTGGAAACGCCAAGTGTGCTTAAGCGCGCCGGAAACCGGAAAAGCCGAATCCACGCTTACCGCGCTGAGCGGCCAAATGCGGTTGGCTGCATCCAGGGTCACATGCCAGCTTCTGGCAATAGCGGTATCCGGGTATTCCAGGGTAACACGCAAGGTACCCTCCCCGGCTCCCTGGAACAGGGACGAATCCAAGCTGGCTTCGCTAAAGGATATCCCGCCGGGACCGGATGTGTTTTTCCCCGCCAAGGGCGCGCCATTCCATTCCCATCGGACAGAGGAGGGAATCCCATTGAGTTCGCTTCTGCGATTGAGCTTTCCGCCCACGGCCAGCGGGAGCCAGGCCGCCCTCACTACCAATTCGCCGCTCTCGGGAAAGTCGTTGAAATATTCGGGATAAACGAACAAGGTGTCCGTGAGCAGGGTATCCTGCCCGGCATGGATCCGGACGCGGTAGCCCTGTTTCACCGGTTGGCATGAGAAGCACTGCGGCACCAGCTCGTACTCGCCTTCCGGCAAGGAATCCAGCACGAATCCCCCGCTGGCGCCATTCGCCTTGGGAGGCGTTTTCAGGGTCCCCTTAGGGATTATAAAGACGTTCGTGTCGGTAATTGCTCCCAGGATTTTCACTACCCCGCGGATGGTTCCCAAGGGCTTCAGGATTTGATCGGCCTCGGCCATTCCGCCATCCGCCGCCACCGCCACCGGATCCGTCAGCGCACCCACGCCGTTTCCGATCGTTATGATGCGGTAGTCGCCGGGCGAAACGTTTTTGAAACTATAGCGGCCGTCCGTACCGGTACGGGTACGGTAATATTTCCCCGCGATTTCCGAAGGCGCGGATCCCAATCCCGGGGAACCCAGGGTATCCGGCAGGTAACTCCGGGCCACCAGCGCCACGGAAACGTCCGAGGCCGGAGAACCGTCCACCAGGGATACCTTGCCGCCGGCATTGCCCGCTTCCGTAGAGCTTCCCGCTACGCGTTCATCCGTGGGCGGCAGGCAGGCGAAGAGGAACAAGATCGCCGCCAGAATCGCCAGCGCGCGCAGACAAGTCTTGCTATGCCGGATCATACCGTGCCTTCTTTCCGGGTCACGGGGAAAAACTGGATATTGCATTGGAAAACCTGATCCGAGGCTTTATCGGCCACGGCTATGGCGGAGATGCGCTTGCGGAATGCCTGGATTTCCGACTTCACCTGATCGAAGCTTTCCATGGACAGCGTCACCGTCATGCAGGAGATGTCGCGCTCATGCATCGGCAGCTTATCCAGCGCCGCTTTGGCCAGTTCCATGGTCTCCATCTGGAAATTGGCCACTTGCAAAGAACGTATCTCGTCCCCGGTGGTGACGGCGGAATCCTTCTGGCGGTAAATGCCTTCGGCGTCCTTCGCGATGAAGTCCAGGGCTTCCAGTTCGCTGACCGCCTTCTCGACCTCTTCCGTGGAAATGGGCGGCATGAGCATGCGCGCGGCGGCGCGGAAATCATCCTTGAGGCGATGGAAGAAAAGCATTTCCCTCAGCACCACGTAATGCCAGTTGGAAAAAAGGTTCAACTGTTTCTTGGAGAGAGCGCGGGTCTCTACCTTTTGGTTGGCCACCATGCGCTTCATTTGCGCGTTGCGATCCTCAAGGGAACGGGCCTGGGTGAAAAGCACCAGACATTCGAAATACCGCGCTTCGGCAGCTTTCAATTTCAGGATGGCGGAAAGCTTTTGCACTTGATCGGGAGTCAGGTTCTTGCGACCGGAGATCACGTTGGCCAGGAATCCGGAAGAACTCACGCCCATCCTTTGCAAAACCGCGCGATGGGAGAAAAGGCGGTTCTCCTTCTTCTTCTCTTCGAGAAGCTCTTTCAGGAATATTCTGTAATCGGAGTACTGATAGATTTCTGGCATGCAGGCTTGACCTAGGCAAACTTTATTATTCCAAACTTCCCGCTACAACGTTAATTTCAAAAAACCGCTTACTTAAAGTAAGCATATTTAGGCATTAAATTGCATATTAATCCTTATTTTATTGGTCGTACTTCGATCATTCGGAAAACGAACTAAGGATATCACCGAAATAAGGGTAAGCACTTAAGCGCTTAGAAAGACTTCAACCAGGCCGCTTCATTCGCGCTCAGGGAAGCCAGGAAGGAGGCTAACCGGGCGCGCACCGCGGCCAATCCCGGAACGGATCCGGAGCGGTTGGAAACTAGGTCCGCCGCCGCCGCTAGCCGATAGGCGTTGCGGATAGGGATGTAAGCGCCGTTGCCCTTATCCCATTGCGCCCAGGCCAGCGCCTTCTGCAAATCGATAGGACGCGATAGCCCTCCGGCATAGTCGTTGAAATCCTGGGACCAATCGGAAGAGAGGACAAATGAAGCGGCGCGGGTATAGGCGCTCTGGGAGGCCGCGAGTTCCGCTATAATGGCCATCCCATCCCGCAATTGATCCCCGCCTTCCAGATACAGGGCCAATCCGTATTCTCCCGGGTTGCGCGCCAAAATCGAGTAGGCCTTTTTATCCGCAGCGGAGGATGGATCGCGGAAAGAAACCGTCAAGGTGTCCGATACAACGGGGCCCGAAGCCGGCGGGGCGGCCCGCTTGGCTCCGGGCTCTTCAGCGGAGGGCAAGGCAATCAAGCGCAACCGGTAACGTCCGGGTTTCCGGAACACCAGCTCCCCGTCCGCGCAAATGATCCGCGCGAAGCGGATCCGTTCAGGGTCGGAATGCATGGGGACGCCGTCCCGCGCACGCGCGGTGGTGTCCGCGTATTTGGCGGGACCGGCCCGGTAGCGTAAGGGCGGATGGTAAATCCATTCCGGTTCCCCGGCTGCTTGAATAGCCAGGAGGAAGGATCCTTCTTCCAGGGACGGGACCGGAGCGCGCTGCGATTCCATGCGGAGGTAGATGGGTTCGCCCAGCAGGTAACTTTCGCGTTCCGCCGCCAGGTTAATCAACGGGGAACCGGCAGCTACCGGGAGGGCGGCCACCGGCGATGCCGTGGCTACCGCCAATTGGGCCGCGATGAACGCTCCCTGTAACTTCCGGAACGCGAGGCCGGCCTGGATTGATCCCCTCCTCATCCCTATTCAGTTGGGCGTGAAAGCCGGGAGCGGACCGGAAATGGAGCCGACTCCGAAACGACCCGGTTTGACCCAGGCTTCCGGCGCGCGCTGGTACCAATCCAATTCCGAATAGGGAGATCCCGGCGCGGCCTGTCCGTTGAAACGCACACTGCTATGGTTCACGTCCGTCAGGCTCATAATGCTTCCATCCGAGCATTCGTTGGCGCAATTGTAAGCTTGATAACGGCAACCGGACGCCTGCGGCGGACAGGACGCTCCGCAACGCTTGCCGCCGCAGGCCGATGCGTCATTCCAGCAATACCCGGCGAATGGGCAGCTTCCCCACGAGGGATCCATGTTCAGGGTAAGCCCGGTGGCGCGCAATGCGCTGAGCAGGGATTGCCTTTGCTGGAAGTCCGCGCCCGAGCCCGCCAACGCGGGCCAGAATACGGCGGCCCCCTCGCGCGCTATCCCGTTGGCATCCGCGCCGCCATAATCGAACATGGCTTCCCAGGCATCCGTTGCCCCCTGCAGCACCCAATCCACCAGGTAGATATCGGCGCGGCGCTCCCGCACGTTTTCCCTTCCCGTAACGGAAACGTCTCGATTAGCCGTCATCAGGTTGTGCAATTGCGCTTCCGTAATGGCCTGTCCGGGCTGCGCATAGCCGTTGAATGGCAGGTATGGCACGCCGCCCTGGCCGCTTCTGTTGATCACCAAATCCTCGTCCCCGGAAAGTTCGCCCAAAGCGTTACGGAAAGTACGGCCGCCTTGAGAGGTATAGCGCACCACCTGATCGGGATCGAAGTTGAACCCGCCCAACTGGTCCTGGGGGTGCTGATGCACGCTGACCGCCAGCGGCCGCGAAGCGTTGCGTTGGAAAAGCTTTCCTCCGAACTGGTAGGTGCCTCCGCTTACCGGCGCTTTGAGCCGCAGGAACATCAATTGATCCCTGCCGGCATAAGCGTATCTGGGGTAAGCTCCGAATTCGCCGGTATACTGCAGTTGCATGGAAATATCCGCGCCCGGATCGGGGTTCCCCGTAAAGGACGTATAGGCTTTGAAAGTAGCCGCTAAGGGAGTGGCGGAGTTGCCCCACAGTACCATTCCGAATTGCGGATTGGAGGCATTCAAAATGCGGGCGAACCCGGCGTTCTCGATTCCCTGGCCGGACTCCCTGGCCAACGGCGGGTAGGAGACCCCAATCTCATGGGTGGATGCGGCCCAGTAAGAAGGGCCTCCCGATGCCGTCGAAAAATTCAACAGGCCGTCGGAAGCTTCCCTGCGGGGGTATTGGGGCGGACTTACCGCTCTACCCTCGCTCGCGCGGTTCCACAGGAACTCGCAGATGTTGTTTCCGGACTCGGCCATGTCATAATCGATCCGAAGCAATACGTCCCAACGGTTCTGGCTTGAATAGCCGGACCCGGAGAAATAAGCGGTCGCTTCAAACTTCCCGTCATCGAAGAAAAACAGCACCACTATCAGGCTCACGTTCGCATCCACTTTGAAGCTACCGTACCGGCTTATGTACCCTTCGCCTTGCATTTCCCCCAGGAAGTCCTGGCCCGTCATCGGCCGATTGCCTCCATCCTTGGTGGCTCCCAGCACGGCGAAATTGTAAAAGACGCTCTTATTGACGGGTTGCCCGGCTGCCTGCCAAACATTCTTACCCGCGCCTTGCACGTAAAAACCCTGGGAAGGATTGAACCCGTAATCCTGGATGGTCCAATGGGAGGTGGTATCCAGGGCCGGGTAGGAAAATGCGTGCGAGGCAATGGGGGCCAAGCCCCACAGTGCGGCGAAGAGTGCGCTCAGCTTCATTTCGCTTCTCCGGAAGCGGCCTGCTTCATATGCACATGCAGGCTTTGGGCCAGGTCCCGGACCACGGAAACGGCGCGCTCATCCCTGGTGCCCGTTTGATATTCTCCCGAATGCCGCGCCACGCATTCCCCCACCTGGGAATACCTGACGGGAAAGCGCA
Source organism: Fibrobacteria bacterium (assembly GCA_025360005.1). GTDB lineage: Bacteria > Fibrobacterota > Fibrobacteria > UBA11236 > UBA11236 > Chersky-265. The sequence goes on along the minus strand of JANYDA010000003.1, from coordinate 46,288 downwards.
ACTCTTCCGAGGTTCCCCTTTCCAAGTAAACCAAGTCCAAACGCACATCCGGGAAATCCGTCCGCGAGAACAATGCCGGAATGTCCGTCGCCGTATCCATGATGGCCGCGTCGAAAAGCGTCTGGGAGCTCACACTGTCAGCCCCGTCCGGCTCCGGAATCACGCTCATTCTCGCCACTCCCAGCGAAGAGCGGAACTCCCGGACGGTTTCCGCACCGATCAACGGGCATGAAAAGGCGGCCAAAAAAAAGAGGGCGCGGATGCTCATGGAATCTCCCGGGCAATGGAACCTCGCATAAACTATATATTATCCGCTGCTAAAAATGAACTTTTTGCTTCCCCAAAATGAATGTTTTTATCCCAATTTTCTCCTTTAAGTAAAATGCCCGCAAACACAGGTGTTTGTTTTCACTCAATAATTACGGCTATGAAACGAGATTCCGGCAAGCGCATTCCGCTTACCGCTGCTTACTTATAAATGGGGTAAATCGCGCTTAATTGATATTGGGAAGATGGGGTCGCCAGTAAAAGAAAAGCGCCATGCCTCAGGCCCGCGGCATTTTTCCCGAATGTCTTTTTCACGGGCGGATCTTTTCCTTCTTCAGCATCATCATGTTTTCCGGATTGGACAAAGGCCCGAAGCCGACGTTCCGATAAACGGAATGGGCATCCCTGGTGCCCAACAGCCAGGAATAGACGTCCCGGTAATTACGTTTCATGGCATCCTTCCGGCGTGGGCAGGGCTCCGTAAAATATAATCGCGCGGAATCGCCCATCCCCTCTCCTCAAGCTTGGTCCGTAAAATCCCGGCAGCGAGCCCAGGAGCGCGCCCGTCCAATCGTCGAATTCGCAACGGCAAACTATATTTCAGCAGGCAATTTCCTTTTGACACGCGTCCGTACCCACACTGAAAACCGGAGAATCTAAGTGGATTCCATTCGCTCTAATTTGAAGATGTTAAGTATTCCAGCGGCGATTATCTGTTCCAGCTTCACCCTCTCGCTCGGTGAGGTTATGAATACGGATGCTAGCGTTTGGGATCCCTCCCCGCGCTTGAATATGCCTTCGGAAAGTCCGGTTCTGCTGGCCCAAAACAATCCGGTCCCTTCGGCTCCCATCGCCGCCAAGCATGACACCGTTTTCATCCAGACGCCCGCTGCAGCGACGCACGTCCGCAAAGCCGCGCCTTTGGCCGATATCGGGGAAATGACGGAGAGGCGGGATCATTTCCGGCGCATGCAGAGCACCGGATTCGGCCTTCTAATGGGCGGAATCGCCTGTGGTGCCGGCGGCATCCTGCTGATGACCACCGGCCTGAATCAAGCGAACAGCCAACATTACGACCAATACGGCAATGCGACCGGAACCTCCGACAAGGGGTTCGCTACTTTCATGGTCGGATACATCGCCTTGGTCGTGGCCACGCCCGCCTTGATCACCACCGGGATCATCCTCAACCGCGTGGGCAATTCCAGGCGCCGCCGATACCAGGCGGATCTTGATGATTGGGATAAAAAAGTAGGTGTGCAAATCGGCCTCAATTCCTTACGCTTGACCTACAATTTCTGATTCGGAACTACCTTTCCTGGTTTCGGCCCCTTAATGCGCGGACCGGCGCCAGGAATCCATGAAAATCCCCAAAAGACTCGCGCCGCTCATGGAAGACGGCATCATCGACGAGGTGATGGGCGAGGTCAAAAGCGGCAAAGAGGCCCAGGTATACGTAGTCCGTTGCGGCGAAGAGTTGCGCTGCGCCAAGGTCTACAAGGACGCCAACAATCGCAGCTTCAAGCAAGCGGTGCAATACCAGGAAGGCCGCTCGGTCAAAAACAGCCGCACTGCCCGCGCGATCGGGAAACGCACCCGCTTCGGCCAGAAAGAAGCCGAAGCGTCCTGGATCAGCGCCGAAGTGGATGCCCTCTACAAGCTGACGGCGGCGGGAGTCCGCGTTCCCAAGCCATTCGGATTCTTCGACGGCGTACTGATCATGGAGTTGATCGTGGATGCGGAGGGTTATCCGGCCCCGCGCCTCAATGACCTTTCGCTGGAAGCCGACGTTGCCCGGGAATACCATAAAATCCTGATCCGGCAAATCGTGCGGATGCTCGCGGCCGGCATCATCCACGGGGACCTTTCCGAGTTCAACGTGCTGGTGGACGCAAGCGGACCCGTTATCATCGATCTGCCCCAGGCCGTGAACGCAGGGGGAAACAACAGCGCCGGCATGATGCTGGAACGGGATGTCCGCAATATGGCGGATTATTTCGGCGCCTTCGCTCCCGAGCTATTGGCCACCGAGTTCGGCAAGGAAATCTGGGCCGCCTATCAACGCGGGAACCTTTCCCCGGAGACCGAATTCACCGGCGTTTACCAAGGAAGCCAACAGGCGGCCAATGTGGGCGGAGTCCTCTCGGCCATCAAGGATGCGCGATTGGAACACGAGGAAAAAATCCTCAAGAAAAAGGAATGGGGCCGTTAGCTAGCGGCCCAGACGCAATCCCAAGCTCAGGCCAGGCCAGGCATAAACGTCATCGGCCCATTTATTCTGGTAATGGCCGATGGGAAAAGACAGTCCGTCGTTCTGATCCCAGAACACATTCATGGATAAACCCGCGTAAGCGGAGACATAGGGAACGAGCTTGCGTCCCGCCGTCAGCGTCAGCTTGTACAACTCCGGGGCCTTCCCATAGAAATCCGGAACATTCCGCTGGAAATCATAATCATAGCGGATTGCGGTGACGCCTAGGTCCGCCGCTCCGAACCAGGGCCCCAGCGGGATCTGCCCGCCCATGCCCGCACCCAATGCCAATGCCCTTCCGGAGGCGGCCCAGTCGCCGCCGGCGGAAAGGTATGTGTAGAAGTTGCGGCTGCCCGAAAGCAGGCCTACGTGCTGGAACCCCGACTCGTCCGTCCAAAGATTAAGGCTGTGCAGGCCGGTATGGCTGTAGTTGACGAGACCGAAAGGAATACCGTTACGGATATCACGCGACAGGTTCACCAACCCGATTTGGCAACCGTCCACGTCCCTGGCCGTATTCAGGATCGCGGCCAATTGCGCGCCTTGCACATCGCGAGCCGCGTTCATGCCCGCCGTCACCTGCCCGCCCTTGAGGGTGCCGTTGGCGATATTCATAACCGGCGCCATTTGGATTCCATGCGCGGAATCGCCGGCCAGGTTGCCGATGGCGGAGAATTGGAAGCCGTCCAAGGGACCGCGCACGCTATTGCCCAACAGGTCAATCTGCCCGCCCCAAAGCGCGGCGGCATGGTTAAAGCACAACGACAGCTGTAAGCCATGGTAAGGTCGTCTCTGCCGATTCAACAACAGGCCCGGCGAAAGGGAATAGCGCCTGTCCATCCCGGCGCGGAGATCGACATTCGCATTGTCGTTCATCTCCATGATGAATCCCCGAGTGGAATCGTTGTCGACGGGTTTGGCGGCATTGGCGCCTTTTTCGGGAGCGGGATGTTCCGCCGCCGGTTTGGATGCAGCGGCCCAGCCGGACAGCGGCCAGAGAAACCCCGCTCCGGCCGCAATAAGGAAAATCATACCGCTGGTTTTCATACTCCCTATCCTTCATCGGAGCGATCTCGCCCCGGAAAAACCCCGCGATGGCATTCATAAAACGCGGTAATGCCGCCGAATTGCAATCCACACGCTTCTTAAACAGCCCCGGACGGGAAAGCGCCGCCGCCGGGAGGAAAAAATCCAGGCGCAACGAATTTAGAAAATGGATTACGGTCCTCAATCGTTCCGTGCCGCGCTTGTCCGCACTAAAATTTAGTTTGACGGAAGACGCCGCCGCCGAACACGGCTCGCAAAACCATGCAAGGAGAATCCATGCCCAACATGAAAGCCGTCCGCATCCATGCCTAGGGCGGACCCGAAGTCCTGAAGTACGGAGATGTGCCGCAGCCCGTCGCCGGACCGGGGAAGTCCTGATCCGCGTCCAGTGCCGGCGTCGAGTAAACCGGGAAAGCGGAACCGGGCATCAAGGCCGCGCTTCACTCCGGAGCGTAGAAAGGCAGCCCACGGGCCAAGGCGTAGCCGTCTCCGTTCCGCTCCAGGTAACGGGTATCCGCGCCATTGGAAAGCATCACGAATCGGCTGGGGATTTTTTTCAGGTAACCGCCCGCTTGCAGGGCCGCGGCATCGTCTATGCGCACGCGCGGTTCCTTGCATTCGACCAACAGCCAAGGCGCCAATTGGCCCCGGCCGGGGCGCCAGACCACTATGTCCACCCGGCGGAAATTGCCTGGCTCCAGGTTGGCCAGGGAATACTCCACCCCGATAAGATTGGATGGAACCTTGAGCGTGTCGATGAGGTAGCGGAGCACGGCCTGCCGCACGGCTTCTTCCGGGGTGGCGGCTACTTGGCGTTTGCGGATTGGATCATATACCGTATCCGCAGATTCCGGTTGGGACATGGCTGCTATTGGCCCACGATCCGGGTCCAGACCATGCGATGATCGGTGGCCAGCAAGCGCGTTCCCGTGGAGGTGAGGAATGGTTCCTTCAGGGCGATTTCATGATCCAGGACCTTGACGATATGGCGCGCGAAGATGAAATCGATGCGGCGGTTGGAGAAGGTGGTGTCCGGGTTCCAGAGCGCGCTAGCGGCAACGCAGCAGGTAAAGGCGGAATCGTGCGGCAACAGATCCCAGGTATCCCGGAACCCGCCTTCCGTCATCACGGAGTGGGCGTTGGTATTCGGATCCACATTGAAATCCCCGATCACGATTTGGGGGGCGGCATCCTTCCCGCTGGCATCCTTGACCTTCAGGCTGTCGACTATCTTGCGCAATTCCAGGGCCTGCCCGCTGCTGAATTCCTCGAAGACTTCCAGGTGGGTATTATAGACCTGCCATACGATGCCGTTGGGACTCTTGATTTTCATATAGCCCAGGCAACGCTGGGTCTTGGTGCCTTTGTTGGTGGGGATGGGAAGCAGGGAGAAATAGATGAAGCGGGCGCTATCGAGCACTTGGAAACCGGGGCGGACCAGCATGGCATTCCCCTCGTGGAAGGCAATGTCTATGCGCTTCCCGTCCAATCGGCCGGAAAGCAGGGTATCGTTCAGGGGATTGCTGTAGGCTATATAAGCGGGTCCGCCCGCATCCTTGATGGCTTGCACCAGTTCGGGCAGGAAATCGTTGATCTTGATGCCGTCCTTGGTAAAGGACATGACTTCCTGGAGCCCCACCACGTCCAGATTCAGATCCTTGATGGCCTGGGCCATGCCTTTGAGCCGTTCGCTGGGAATTCCGCGCTGATAGCGTTTGAATAGGGAGTCCAGGACCACATAGGCCACGGCCGTATCATCCATGTTGGTGAACAACAGCTGGGAAACCGGGAAGCCGATGCTCATGTTAAGGGACGCGAAGCGCAGGCTGTCGGAGGGTTTGCCGGGATCCAGGACCACGAAGCCGTCCTTGTCCACTATCTGGGCGGCCGTTCCGAAATCGGAACTGGGCTTACTACAGGCCGAAAGCCAGCAGATGGAAATCGCTGAAATGGCGGAAACGGCGCCCATGGCCGCAAAGGCCGCCAGAGCGGAGGCGGCAATGGCGGCGCGCATCGTCCACCGGCCGGGACGCCTTCCGGAACCGGGGGGTATCCTGTGAGTTACCGGCTTCATATGTCCCTCCAGTAGAGGTTGAGCTTAAGGGCCACGAACCATCCGGTGAAATCGCCATTGACCAGATGGAAGCTGGATCCGGGCTCATGTTCGGCCTTGGCCCGCGCATCCGCCTCCGTGCCCACATAGATCTTATCGTCATTTGGATTTGATGTAAAGGATTGGAAGTACATATGGGCCCCGTCCTTGGCGTCCGGGAACACGCTGCTGAAAATCCTCGAAGAACCCTGCTGGTTCCTCAGGGTCAGGCCCTGCACGCTGGATATGCGCCAGCCTACGCGCCAGTCTATGCCCAACCATTTCCAAGGCAGGTACTCCGCGTCCGCAAAGGCCTTCTGGACGATGTTGACGCCCGGCCAGATTTGGAAATCGATATGATCGTCCGGGATGGCGTTGGCCCCGTAGTATTTGGCCGTCATCTCTATATGCGCCGAGCCTGCCAGAATGCCGGCGCCGTAGCCTCCGCCCACGCGGAACCAAGGCGCCAATTCCTTCGCATAGGACAGTTGCAAGGTGATGGGAAGGAAATCGAAAGTCTCCGAGGCCTCGATGCATCCGAACAGGGATTTGGATTTGTAATTGGGGTTGCGGAGGGAATCGCAGGTGACGCGGTAATCGCGCTCCGCATTTTCCAAATCGAAAGGGACTTCGGTTTGCGTGAACTTCTCCACCCAGAACTCCGCCTCCAGCCCCAACGCCCACGGGCCGCGCTTCACGCCCAAGGTCAAGGCATTCTGCGGGTGGCCGTCGAACTTGTTCACGGCATAGGGATTGAATCCTTTTTCCTTGGTTGTCTTCTCCATCAAGGTCAGCACGCGGTTGAAATCCACCGCATCATAATGGGTATACCCTTCGGATGCGGATAGGAACAGATCCATGGACCGGACGGGTAGGATGCAAAGCAGGAGCATCGGCGCCAGGCGCCAGCAAGCGGAATCGAACAGGGCAAATCCTCCCGGTGCGACGGCTGCACCCCATGCCCCAAATATAACGCCAATCGGGAAATAGAATGCAGGAGGGGCGCGCTTAAAACCGGAACGCGGCTGTTCCGGAAGCGGTCCTTGCACCAAATGGTGCGTTCCGCCCTCGCTCCGCTACGCGCTTCAGCGGGCGCGCCGCCAAAGGAGGTAGCGGCGGCCCCCGGTCAAAGTCAGCCAGGCGACGGGAACCAGCAACACCAAATCCCGGATTAGGGAAAACCAGGCGTCCCCCGCATCCTGCGCACCTTCGATATCGAAGCACCCGCAGGCGATGCCCAAGTCCCGGACCAAGGCCTGGCCCAGAGCCACGATGAACATCAAGAGCAGCACGCCCACCAAGGCCGAGAATTCCTTTTCCCAAAGCGTAAGGATGAGACCCAGGCCGACGGTGATCTCGAAAGCCGGCAACCAAACGGAAAAGGCATTGACCAGAAAATGCGGCAGGAACTGGTACTGCGCCACCAGGATGGCGAAGCCTTTGGGACTGGCGAACTTGGGCCAGGCCGCGCTCAGGAACATGAGCCCCAAGGCGGTGCGGAATACTGTCCGGATCATGACGCCCAACATGATATTGCGGCTGCGCCCAAGCACGTACATGACCGCGATAACGGCAAAGAGGCCGCCCAGGATCAGGACTTCATGCTCCCGGAAGCCTTTCCAGGCCACTTTCAATCCCGCCTGGATCCCTTGTACGATAGACATACTGGGCCACCCGGAGGGTTTTTCCAAAACCTCCGGGCTCCCTATCCATTCCACCGAGTGCTTGCTGATGAGGTTGTTGGCCGCGGCCAGAAGAATGCTGAAGAAGAAAGCGCCAATGAAAACCGGTTTTTTCATGCGGGAAAAATACTTACTTATGGGAGGCCCGACCCGGAATTGCTAATCTTCATACCCTTAATATGACAATCCTAGCCAAACTCGATAACGGTACGCCTACCCTTTCCTACGAGCTCTTCCCTCCCAAAAACACGGGAGGCTGGGCCACCCTTTACGCCACCATGGCGGAGATCTCCAAGCTGTCTCCCGACTATATCTCCGTGACCTACGGCGCCGGCGGATCCACCCGTTCCAAAACCATCGATCTGGTCTCCCGTATCCAGGATGAGCTGGGCGTGGAAACCATGGCCCATCTCACCTGCGTGGGCCACTCCAAGGCGGAACTCCGGGACATCCTGCAAACCCTGGCGGACTCCGGCATCCGCAACGTGCTGGCTTTGCGCGGGGATCCCCCCAAAGGCGACAAGACCTTCAAGCCGCATCCGGACGGCTTCGCCCATGCCTCCGATCTGATAAAATTCATCCGCGCGGAATTCGCGCTGCAAATCGGATGCGCCTTCTATCCGGAAAAGCACATGGAGGCGTCGGACCCGGATACCGATATCGACTACCTGAAACTGAAGCAGGACAACGGGGCCCGGTTCACCATCAGCCAGATGTTCTTCGACAACGAGAATTTCTACCGGTTCCGCGACAAATGCGCGGCCAAGGGCGTGACCATGCCTTTGGTGGCGGGCATCATGCCCGTGCTTTCCTTGGGCCAATTGGCCCGCTTCAAGGAATTGTCCGGATGCCTCATTCCGGATTCCATGGTGGCGTTCCTGGGCGCCGGTAAGCCGGAAGAAGTGACCCAGCGCGGCGTCGAATTCGCCACCGCCCAGTGCCTGGACCTTTTGAAGAACGGCATCGCCGGCATCCATCTGTACTCGCTGAACCAATCGCATTCCTCCGCCCGCATCACGGAAAACCTGCGCAAGCTGGGTCACTTCCAGGTTACCCCGGAGCCCGCCAAGGCCGCCAAGCCCTGAAGGCGGCCCGGCCGTCCCATCCCATGTTTTCGCATAGATTCGGGAACGCGCCGGAAGCCCTCAATCCCCAGTGGCGGGCCAGGCTTTCCCTGGAAGCCGCCGGCGCGCGGATCCTCGATATGACATTGGCGAACCCCACCCTCGCCGGCATACCGTATCCGGAAGGCATCCCGGCCCTGCTCAACCGGCCTTCCGTGCTTCGGTACCGGCCCTCGCCGCGGGGCAAACCGGAAACCCGCGCCGCCATCGCCGCCTACTACGCTTCCCGCGGTCCGGAAGTAAGCGCAGAGGATCTCATCCTCACCGCCAGCACTTCGGAAGCCTATGCCTTCCTTTTCAAGCTTCTCTGCGACCCGGGGGACGAGATCCTGATTCCCATTCCCGGCTATCCCCTCTTCGACGCCTTGGCGGACCTGGAGCACGTGAAACTCGTACGTTACCCCCTGCGGCGGGACACCCGCTGGCGGGCCGATTTCGGGTTCCTGCGCAGCCTGGTTTCCACCCGCTGCAAGGCGCTGATCCTGGTCAACCCCAACAATCCCACCGGCCATCTCGCGGATGCCTCGGAAATCCGGGCCTACCTGGATTTCGCCGCGGAATACGGCCTGGCCTTGATAGTGGACGAGGTGTTCCGCGATTACTTGCTTGGCGATCGGGCGTTCCTGCCCGTCGCATCCTCCGGTCCCTTGGTATTCACCTTGAACGGCTTCTCGAAAATGCTGGGTTTGCCGCAATTGAAATTGGGATGGATCCATGTGGGGGGGGCGCGGGAAGCGGTCCAAGCCGCCCTGGGGCATTTGGAATGGATCGCGGACGCGTTCCTTTCCGTCAACACGCCGGTGCAGGATGCCGCGGGAGATTTGCTGAAACTGGATCGTGCCGTCCAAACCGCCATCCTGGCCCGCTTGCGCGCCAACCTCGCCACGGCTGAGCGGCTCGCGGCGGAAAGCCAATGCATGCGGATCCTGCGGCCGGAAGCAGGCTGGTACCTGGTTCTGGATTTACGCTTGGACGAGGAGGATGAATCCCTCGCGCAGGAATTGATCGAAACCGGCAGGGTGTACGTCTATCCGGGGCATCTCTTCGGGTTCGAGGAGGGTTGCCGCCTGGTGATAAGCCTGTTGGGGCCGGAGACGGAATTCAGCGAAGGCCTGGGGCGGATTTCGGCCCTGGCAGCTGCGCGCGCGCAATCACCGCGCGGCGCGGCGCCCCGGCAAAGCGCGGACAAGGACTGAAACGATGCAGGAAGCGATCCCGGCCATCGAATCATCCCCCTCCGGCAAAGCCATCAAGGAACAGGTCCGTCGTTATTACCAGGCGACTACGGAGGACTATCTCAAGTACTACCAGACCGATTGGCACCATCACATGCATTATGGTTTCGATAGGGATTTGCCGCGCGGCGGTAACCCAACGGAAAACATGGTGCGGTACCTGGCCGGATTGGCGGGCCTCAAAGCCGGGGATCGGCTGCTGGATGCCGGTTGCGGCGTGGGGGGATCCTCGATATTCCTGGCGCGGGAAATGGGCTGCCGTTGCGTGGGCATCACCCTGGTGGAAAACCAGGCGCGGCTCGCGCGAGCTTTCGCCGCGGCTTCGGAACGCAAGCGCGCGGCGCGGGAAAGCCGCAACGGCAAAAGCGCCGATACGGGCGGCTCGGCCCGCTTCAGCGTCAACGATTTCCACGAGCCCGCCTTCAAGCCCCAAAGCTTCGACATTGTCTGGGCTGTGGAGAGTTTCGATCATGCCGTGGACAAATGCGCCTGGGTGGCTGCCATGTTCGCCTTGCTCAGGCCGGGAGGGCGCCTGGTGATTGCGGATGGTTTCCGGGCGGGAAACCCCAGGGATGCCGGGCAAGCCAGGCAATATGCCGGTTTCCTGTCCGGCTGGGCGGTTCCCCATCTCTGCTCCGGCGAAGAATTGCAACAGTACGCGTCCGCGGCTGGATTCCAAGAAATGCACGGGGAGGATATCAGCGCCGACGTTATCCCGCATGCCCGGGCCATTTTCCGGTTCGGGCTGATCTTTATCCCGCTGCGCTGGTTGTTGGCGAAACTGGGCTTCACCAGCCCCGAGAAACTGGGTAACGCCTATGCTACCTACTTCCAGTACCGCACTCTTAAGCGTGGACTCTGGGCCTATCGCGTTCACTGTTTCCGCAAGCCCCGCTGACCGCTCGCTCCCACTCCGGATCCATTTCCTGCATATATCCCTTCGCCGCTTTTTCAGCCGGGCTTGGGGCCGCTTTTTTATGGAGATCGCGGCGGGAATAAGCGCCTTGGTCGCCGGCCCGGATTAAACCGCCGCTTCCGGAGCGCCCCACTTTTTCACCACGATGCGATCGCATTCCGGATGGCCGGACGCAAAATCGGCAACCGCCTCCGCGGAATCCCTGTCCCGGTAAAATGCCCCGGCCAGGAACTTCCCCGAGGCGTACCCGGATACCGCGAACAACCGATCCGAGAAAATGGCGATGAGGTCGCCCATCACCGCCGAGAACATCCCCTGCCTGTCGCCGTGGCAGCCGGGATCATGGGTAACTTCGCCGATACGATAGGCGGCCCGGCACCGGTCCGTGCTTATCTCCAGTTCGGAGTCGTATCCGCCCCCGCCCCGTCTCAGGATCAGGGACAGACCCCCGTTTCCCCCGACGACTTTCGTTCTGTCGAAACATCCCGGGAAATGCTTCCCCAGCAATTCCACCAGGTCCAACAGGAACTCATTGAGCTCTTTCTGGTTCGGCTTCATCGTGAGGCGTGTCCCCGGCCCTTGCACGGCGGCCTGGCCGAAAGCCATCTTCCGTCCAATCGTCCTCCGAGTTCAGGTTGGGAAAAGATCGAGTTGATCGGTTAGTCCCTTTCGGTTAGCTGCGGTCGTCCCCGTCTTCCCGGGCGCCGCCTTGCTCTGCACCCAGGCCGCCCCGCGGCTATAGGCTTCTCCGCCGGCGGCGCGGGCTTCCCGATCCTCCATCCGTTCGCCGGTTTCCAATCCCAGCCTGCGGGCGTGGATCCGGAACAGCTTATCCACCATATCCGCCATGGTTCCCGTACCGGCCATGCGGTCGCGGAAATCGGCGCTGTAAAGCGCGCCCGCTCGGACTTCCCGGATATGATGCTCGATCTTCCCCGCCTTCTCCGGCAAATGCGTTTTGATGCGTTCCAGGAAAACCTCGCGCACGCTGCCGGGAAGGCGCAACATAACGTAAAAGGCGAAGGCGGCTCCGCAATCCTTGGCTCGCGCCAGGAGCGCGGGAATATCGCTGTCATTGAGTCCCGGAATCACCGGGCCCAGGGAGATACCCGTTCGCAAACCCGCGCGGCTGAGCTTTTCCAAAGCGCGGAAGCGGAGATCCGGAGGGGCGGCGAAAGGCTCGATCAGCCGGGCGGTTTTCTCATCCGCGAAGGGGATGGAAAGCACCACGCCGGCACCGGCCACCCGATCCAATTCCGTCAGCACGTCCAGGTCCCGCACCACCAAAGTCGATTTCGTGATCACGGAAACGGGATTGCGGAACTCCACGCAGGCTTCCAGGCAGGCGCGCGTGAGCCTTAGCTTGCTTTCCGCCGGTTGATAGCAATCCGTCACGCCGGAGAAGGTAATGGGTTCGCGCACCCAGGATTTGGACGCCAGTTTCTTACGCAGCAATTCCGCGGCGTTGATCTTGGCATAGATCTGGGTTTCAAAATCCGTGCCCGCCCCCAGTCCCAGGTATTCATGCGTAGGCCGCGCGTAACAGTAGGCGCAGGCATGGGCGCAGCCCCGGTACGGGTTGAGGCTGAACCGGAACGGGATGTCCGGGCTGGAATTTTCCGAAAGGATGCTACGGGCCGTCTCCGCATGGATGCGCAGGGTTTGCGGCAGTTCCACGCCCTCTTCCCAAGCCACCGTGACGGAAGCGAACCGGTTGTCCGGATTCGCCTCCGGGCGCACGCGATAGGCTTGGGGGCGTTCAGACATGGGACGCCTCGGCCGCCGGCTAAGCCCGGCTGGCAGGCTCCCGCAGATATAGGTAGTCCAAATCGCAGGCTTCCTTGGGCATCCAATGTTTTTCCTTGTCCCACCATTTGATGTTGCAGCCGATGGCCTCCGTGCGGGGCACCTTGGCGGTGCGCGCACCGCGCATGTCCGCGATGGCGTCTTCCAGTTCGTGGGTTTCCGCTTTGGAAGCATCCCGGGGACTGTTGTCCATGCGTCCGGAATAGACAAGCCGGTCATCCTTATCGAACAGAAAATAATGGGGAGTGCGCTCGGCGCCATAGGCCAGCGCCACCAACTGCTTGTCATCCTGCAGCGAGAGCCAGCGGAAACCCTTTTCCCGCACGCGCGCTATCACCGCGTCGAAATCATCGGAAGGATGCTCCTTGGTCTCGTTGGAGTGGATGGCGGTCATGGTGATGCCCAGCCTTTCGCAAGTGGCGAACAAGGCTTTCATGCGGTCCTCGCTCCCTACCACGTAGGGGCAATGGTTGCATGTGAAAAAAATCAAGGTGCCGCTCTGGCCGCGGAGATCCTTGTATTGGTGGATCCTGCCGTCGCTGGCGGGAAGTTCGAATTCCGGGGCTTGCGCCCCCGTCTCCAGGGTGAAACTCATGCCGTCCTCCTTTGCTGCCGGCCATCCGCAAGGGACGCCGGCCATCGATTGATCTATGCCCGTCTCACCGGATGCCGATGGCGCCCCGCACCTTGTCCAGAAACGGGGAAGCCTGGGCGCGGGCCTTATCCCGGCCCTGCGCAAGAATGGCATTCAAAGCGGCGGGATCCGCCAACAGGCGCCGGTATTCCTTACGCGGGCCTTCCAGCCTTGCGTTCAAGGCATCGAAATAATCCTTCTTGGCCTGGCCCCACCCCATCCCGCCCGCCTGGTAGCGCGCGCGCAGGGCGGTCTCCTCCGCCTGAGTCAGCAACAGCTTGTGCAGTTGGAAAACCGAACTCTGGTCGGGATCCTTGGGCTCGTCGGGAGCTTGTGAATTGGTGACTACCTGATTGATGCGCTTCAGGAGCGGTTTCTCGTCCAGGAAAAGCGGGATGGTATTGTCATAACTCTTGCTCATCTTGCGCCCGTCCAAGCCGACGATGGTCTTGACCTGATCATCGATTTTGGGCTCCGGCAGGGTGAACAAGGCCTCCCCGTAATTGTGGTTGATGCGCTCGGCGATGTCGCGCGCGATTTCCACGTGCTGCTTTTGATCCGCGCCCACGGGCACCACGTTGGCGGAGAAGAGCAATATGTCCGCCGCCATCAGCACGGGATAGGAATACAGGCCCATATTGATATTGAAATCAGGATCCTTTTCCGCCGCCAGGTTCTTGGCCACCGCGTCCTTATAGGAATGGGCCCGGTTCATCAGCCCTTTGGGCGTAAAGCAAGCCAGGATCCAAGCCAGCTCGAAGACTTCCGGGATGTCGCTTTGCCGGTAGAAAACGGATCGATTGGGATCCAGGCCGAAGGCGAGATAGGTGGCGGCGATGGAAAGGGAATTTTGCCGCAAAGAACCGGCATCGTAGATGATGTTGAGGGCATGGTAATCGGCGATGAAGTAGAACGTCTCATAGCTATCGGCCAACTCCAAGGCCGGCCGGATGGCGCCCAGCCAATTCCCCACATGGGGTTCACCGGTGGGTTTGATTCCCGTCAATGCCCGCCGAACCATTCACTTCCCTTCGATTCATTCCTCTCCCGCATGGGAGGCAGAGGGGCAAAGCTAGAAATCTTGCCCTGGCGGCATAAAATCGCCCCCCCAAAATCGAATTTTTGTACTTTACCTTTTCAGAGCGCCCGGGTTGGGGACGACTTTTAAGTTTTTCTTAACCCATTGAACCATAAAGCGTTATGTAACAAAGATAAATGCAATCCGATGACACATCTTCCCTTTTGAATACCATCCAGCCAAGCCAACCCGATTTTCCCATCGATTATGTCGATAGCGGCCCTGCTATGGGGAAGCTTCTGAAAGCCATGGATAGCGTGGAAACCGTCTTCCTGGATTTGGAAGCGGACAGCATGCATCATTACTTCGCCAAGATCTGCCTGATCCAGATTCTGGTCGGCGATCGCTGCTATCTGGTCGACCCGTTGAGCGAAATCAACCTGGACGGCTTCCTCAAGAAGCTGGCGGACAAGATCCTTGTGCTGCATGGCGCCGACTACGATCTGCGCATGCTCTACCAGTCCTCCGGCTTCCGCCCCCATCGCGTCTACGACACCATGCTCGCGGCCCAATTTCTCGGAAAACCCGCCTTCGGTCTGGCGGCCTTGGTGAATGCCTATTTCGGCGCTACCTTGAAAAAAGATCAGCAGAAAGCGGACTGGTCCCAACGTCCCCTGCCGCCTTTAATGCTGCAGTACGGCGCGCAGGACACCTTCTTCCTGCCCGGCCTGTACGATGCCCTGACAGGGGAATTGCGTGAAAAGAATCGCCTGGAATGGCATGAAGAGTGTTGCCGGGAACTGGTGAAGGCCACGGCCAAATCCAAGGAAGTGGATCTGGAAAACACCTGGCGCATCGATGGATCTTCGCGCTTTTACCCGCGGCAGTTGGCGGTCTTGCAGGCGCTGTGGAAATTCCGGGATCAAACCGCCAAGGATTTGGATCTGCCCAGCTATAAGGTTCTGCCTTCGGACATCCTGTTGCGTTTCGCCATGGCAGTTCCGCAAGAGGGCGCCCCCGAACATGTGCCCTCCCTGCCCTCGCGCCTCAATTCCAAGATCAAGGCCGGGTACCAGGAAGTGTTCCAGCAGGCTTTGGGGATTTCTGAAAGCGATTGGCCGCAACCCTTGCGCCCGCCACGCAGAGTCGCCCCCAGCCCCAGCTCTACCGTGCTGAACCATCTCAAAGCCGTGCGCGATAAGATAGCCGAGGATCTGAAAATGGATCCCTCCCTGCTGGCGACCAAATCCACCTTGACCGCGGTAGCCCTTACCGGCGCCAACTCGCGCCCTAAGATGATGGAGGCCGCCAAGTGGATGAAGTGGCAGGAGGGCTTGCTGCTGGATGCCTGGCTTCAACCGCGGGAGCCCATTCAGAACCCGGGATGACCCATTTGGGAAATTCGGCTCCGGCGCAAAGACCATATCGGTCGATCCGGGTTCGGATTGGGCCTATGCGCCCTGAATAGCGAGCGCCACCCAGTCATTGCAAGCGGATTTTCCGGGTTTTTGCTATACTTGTCTCAGTCTCGGCAGGAGGTAGTCATGCTCAGCAGTCTTGGACCCATGGAACTCATCATCATCCTCTTGATCGTTATTCTGCTTTTCGGCGGAAAGAAGATCCCGGAAATCGCCAAAGGCCTGGGCAAAGGCATCCGCGACTTCAAAACCTCCATGGCCGGCACGGATGAGGCTGATGAAAAAGCCAAGTCTATCTCGCCCGAAGCCAAGGAACCCCCCAAGTCCTGAGTCGTTCCGGCGTCCGGGTAACATCCCGGTGCCGGCCCCATTCTCTTCCCTCCCACCTCCCCGAAAACCACTTGGACTCCGAATTCACCTTCTGGGACCACATCTCAGAACTCCGCTCCCGCCTCATCAGCATCATGATCGGCGTTATGGTCGCCTCCGCTATAGCGTACGGCTTTTGGGAGAAAATCTGGTTCGTCATCGCCTACCCCCTCACCAAGCAGCATCTCAAGGTGGATCTGATCGCCACGTCCCCCATGGAAACCTTGATGACGAGCTTCAAGATGTCGCTGATCTCCGGCGTCATCCTGGCCTTCCCTTGGATTATGTGGAACGTCTGGCGCTTTTTGGCGCCTGCCCTTTTCGCCAAGGAGAAGCGCGTTTTCGGGATCGCGTTCTTCTCTTCCATCATCATGTTCGCCGTGGGCGCCTCGTTCGCCTATTTCGCGGTGTTGCCGGCGGGGCTGGCCTTTCTGGCCACCTACACCAAAGGCGCCATCACCCAGAATTGGCGGCAAGGCGATTTCGCCTCTTTCATCAGCCAATTCATGCTCGCCTTCGGCGTGATATTCGAATTGCCCGTGGTCGCCTATGTACTGGCCAGCATGGGCCTGATCACCGCCGGAGGCATGTGGAGCTTTTTCCGGTATGCCGTTATCGTCATCTTCACCGTGGCGGCCATTCTCACACCGGGGCCGGATCCGGTTTCGCAGGTGATGATGGCCGTGCCGTTGTGCGTGCTGTACGTGATTTCGATCGGGATATGCAAGATCGCGCAGAAAAAGTCTGCGCAAGAGAGCGCAGTATGAAAGCACGGAGCGTTGAGAGTAAGCATGGGTTCTTAGAGAGGGATTTTCCTCGGACGTCGGGCATTCTGCCTCGGCCGAAAAGCAAAAATCCAAGGGGTTTGCTTTTCATGGCAGCGGGGGCAACGCCTATGCCGCCCATGACCGCTTTTTTCCTAACGCCCGACGACAGGCATCCACAGCCGCCTTCGCATTTCTCAACCTCCTATTCCCTATATCCTTTCTTCCCCGTGTCAGTCCCATGATCTTCGACTCCCTGGGCGTAGGAGAATTCGGCGTAGTCGTGGCTCTTGTGGTAATCCTTGTCAAGCCCAAGGAACTCGGCAAGGTGATGCGCGAATTCGGGAAGCTGAAACGCAAGGTTTCCCAAATCCAGTCGGACGTGAAATCGCAATTGGAATCCATCACCTTGGAAGCGGAGGCCAACGACAAACGCGCCAAGGTGCAGCACGACAAGGGAGGGATGCGTACCTGGGCCAAGGGGCAGATCCAGGCCGTGCCGGCCGGGGAGCGCGCCGAAGCGGCCGAGGCCATCGTAGCGCGGTTGGGGGAATGGCCCAGTTATAAAAACAGCAAAGTGATCGCCTGCTTTTCCGGGACCGTGGACGAGCTGGACACCGAGCCCCTGCTGCAGCGGATCCTGAGCGATGGAAAAACCCTGTTGGTTCCCTACGTCCTTAAAAGCGATGACAAGCCGACGCTGGGCATGGCCCGGGTTTCCAATCCGGAAAAGGATTTGGCGGAGGGCGCCTTCGGAATCTTGGAGCCCAGGCCGGAGCTCCGGCAGGACGGGGCTCCGGAGCCGGATCTGGTGCTGGTTCCCGGCCTGTGTTTCGACCACCGGGGCGGCAGATTGGGCAAAGGCTTGGGCTTTTATGATCGCTATCTGGCCGGCAAGCGGACGATACGGGCCGGGTTGGGTTTCGACGTGCAAATCACGCAGAAAAACCTAACTTTGGACCCGCATGATCAGCTTATGGACGCCGTCATCTCGGAGAAGAGGATCCTGGTCTTCTCCGCCCCGCGCGCGGATGCGTGATTGCGGGGAAATCGATCGGCGCGGAGATTCTGAATGAAAGCCATACTTGCCCTGGAAGACGGAAACTATTTCGAAGGCGAATCCTTCGGAGCCGAGCACGAGGCCGCCCGGGAGGGTTTGGGCGGAGAGGTTTGCTTCAATACCTCCATGACCGGCTACCAGGAAATCCTAACAGATCCTTCCTACTCGGGGCAAATCGTCACCTTGACCTATCCGGAAATCGGAAACTACGGCATCAATCCGGAGGATGTCGAGTCCAAAAAGATCCAGGTCTCCGGCCTGGTGGTGAAAAATTGCTGCGAGTACCCATCCAATTGGCGCGCCGATGAAGGCCGCGGCAAGCACGC
Organism: Fibrobacteria bacterium; assembly: GCA_025360005.1. GTDB lineage: Bacteria > Fibrobacterota > Fibrobacteria > UBA11236 > UBA11236 > Chersky-265. The sequence goes on along the minus strand of JANYDA010000003.1, from coordinate 28,279 downwards.
CTGGTCGCTCTCCGAATACCTGAAGAAGAACAACATCCCCGGCATCCAGGGCGTGGACACGCGCCGCCTGACGCGCATCCTGCGGGAGACGGGCGCCAAGAACGGCATCATCGTGGTGGGCGACTACAATGTCCAAGCCGTGCTGGCCAAGGCCAAAGCGGTACCGTCCTTCACGTATATCGATTTCGTGAAGCAGGTAACCATCCGGACAAGCGAAGGCTGGAACGAGGGCGAAAACAAACTCAGCTTCCGTCCCATCCACGATAAGCGAGCGCGGTACAAGATCGCCGCGTTGGATTACGGGATCAAATACAACATTCTCCGCAAACTGCAATCGCAAGGCGCGGAGGTGGTCCGCTTTCCCGCGGACGCCAAGACGGAAGACATCCTGGCCATCAATCCTGACGGCATCTTCCTTTCCAACGGGCCCGGCGATCCGGCGCTCCTGGACTATGCCGTGGATACTATCAAGGGCTTGCTGGGCGTTAAGCCCATCTTCGGCATTTGCCTGGGACACCAGCTCCTGGCGCGCTCCCTGGGCGGCGCCACTTTCAAGCTCAAGTTCGGCCATCGCGGCGCCAACCATCCCGTCAAGGATTTGCGCACCGGCAAGGTGGAAATCACTTCCCAGAACCACGGCTTCGCCGTGGATCCCAAAAGCCTGGATAGCAAGGACGTGGAAGTCACCCATGTCAACCTGAACGATCAGACGGTGGCCGGCCTGCGTCATCGCACTTTGCCGGCCTATTCGGTGCAATACCATCCGGAAGCCTCCCCCGGCCCCAAGGACTCGCATTACTTGTTCGAGGAGTTCTTCGCCGAGATCGAGAAGCATGCCTCCAAATCCGTTCCCGCCGAAGCCGCGGGCGCGGCGCGAGCCCCCGGAGCGGGCGACTCATCCGCCGCGCGCAAGTCGGCGGCGCGCTGAATGCCCAAACAGGTCGATGAATCCTCCATCATAGCCGGGGTGCACGCGGTAGAAGCCCTGCTGCGCGGATCCCCCGGTAAGATCAACCATCTGGTCCTTTTGCATGGCGGCCAGAATCACCGCCTGCATGAGCTGCAGAAAATGGCCGATGCCCAGAAGATCCGCGTCCACCAATTGCCCAAGGCACGTTTGGACCAATGGTACAAGGGCGCCCATCAGGGCGTGCTCGCCTTCTGCAACACCCGTTCCTGGGATAATTGGGAAGAGGTGAAAAAGGAATTGGTGGCCGCCAAACGCGCCGGCTACGCTCCCATGATAGTGGTTCCCGCCGCGATGGAAGACCCGCGCAATCTGGGCGCATGCATCCGATCCGCCGTATGCATGGGCGCGGACGTGGTGCTCTCGCACAACAAGGGCGGCGCGGGACTGACGCCCGCCGTGGCCAAGACGGCGGCCGGATCGCTGGAGTCGATCGCCATCTGCCAGGTGGGCGACATCGAAAAGGAATTGAAATCGCTGCGCAACGAAGGCTACACCATCATCGGCCTGGAAGAGGACGGCGAAGTGGACATGGCCAAGGGCAAGTACGATGGTCCGGTGGTATTCGTGGTGGGCGGCGAGGATCGCGGCATTCCGCCCCATGTGCGGCGCGCCTGCACCTATGTGGTTAAAATCCCCATGGCCCCCGGCGCCCATTCCTTCAATGCCAGCGTGGCTTTGTCCTTGCTGCTTTATGAAGCCAACCGTTCCCTGGGCTTCAGCCGCCTCACCGCCGACCGGCCCAGGTTCTATTCGCTGCAAGGTCCGGGCGGACAGGGTCCGGACGGACAAAGTCCGGGCGATCTCGTCGACGGCTGAGACCGCCCGCAAATCCTCCATCGTCCCCAAAAGCGCAATCGGCCGCGAAGGTTCCGCCGGAGTGGAATCCTTTCGCCCGAAAATTCCGGCCCGGACCGCCCGGTTCAGCGGACGGCTTGGGCTTGTACAAGTAAGCGCCTACCCCTAGAATCCAGAAGGACCGGCCTGCGCGCCGGAGAGGGTTGTCCCATGCTGGACAAGATTTGGAAACGAATTTCCGGTAAGCGGCCCAAAGGCGCCAAGCTGATCAAGATCGTTGCGATCATTTCCGGCGTGGTCTGGCTAAGCGCCATCGCGATCGTTTTCGGATTGAAAGGCAAGTCAGCCAAAGCGGACATCCATAGCCGCGGCGGGGCCAAGGTAGCCTCCGTCCAGGGGGAAGCCGGTGCAATCGATGGCGATGCCGCCGCGGGCGATCAGCCCCCAGGCGCCGCGTTCGATCAGGAAGCGGAACCCTCTTCGGATGAGGGCGACGAGGACCAATCCCGCACGGAAGTGGCCGATCCGCGCGCCAAGGCGCTCGACAACCAGGCAAAGGGGGATGCGAAGTCCACAGCGCACGGCGGAGTCGAAGGCGCGGAAGCGGAAGCGCGGGACGGCAGAGGAGCCGGCTCGCAAGGGATCGCCGGCGGCGCCGATGAGGAAGAGGCCGAAAACGTTTCTGCGGAGCTGCCGCCTTCCCCGGAGGAATTCGCCGCCTTACGCCAGGTCGCCGACCTTTTCGTCGCCACCGGGGATATAAAGAAGGCAGTAACACCCATGCGACGGGTACTGCGCGTGCCGACGCGGGATATCGCCTTGCTTTCCACGGCCACGGATGTTTTCCTGTCCACCGGCAACTATCGGGAAGGCCTGGGCACGGCCCAACAGTTGCTTGCCCTGAAACCGGACGACATCCGGGTTAAAGTCCAGTTGGTGGAAGCGCAATACCGGCTGGGCAAGGTGGAGAAGGCCTTCGCGGCCGCGCATGCCTTGCTCAAGGACCATCCCGGCGAATTGACCATGCTGACAACCTTGGGAACCATGGAAGTGGAAATGGGCCCATCGCATCCGGACTACGGCAAGTCCCTGAAAACCGCGCTGAAGCTCAAGCCGGACTATGCGCCCGCGCTTTACCAGCAAGGCCGCAAGGCCCAGTTGGAAGGCGACTACAAAGATGCCGAAACGGCGTTCCGCAAAGTGTTGAGGCTGGAACCGCAGAATGCCAAGGCCCATGGGCAATTGGGCATGGCCCTGTACCACTTGGGGAAAGAAAAGGATGCGGAAAAGGAATATCGCGCCGAGCTGGCCATGAACCGGGAGGACTACAATACCTGGTACAATCTGGGCGAGCTGCAACTTTCCTATGCCTCCAGGGAGATGCTTCCCTCCGTCATCCAAGGCCTGCGTACGGAGGCGATGGAGAGTTTCCTTAAGGCGCTGGAGCTGAATCCCGATTTGGCCCAAGCGCATTATCGCGTAGGCGTGCTGCTCAACGGCAACGGCCAGTACAAGGAGGCCATCCGCCATCTGGAAGCCTCCCTGAAGGCGGACTCGCATCATGTTCCCACGTTGGTCCAGCTTTCCCTGGCCTTTGAAAACCTGAAACAACCGGAACGCGCCCGCGCCTATCTCACCAAAGCTTATGAATTGGATCCATTGAACAAGGTGGTCCTTTTCAAGCTCAAGCAATGGTCTTAGCGGCAATCGGCGCGAGAATCCGGAACCTTAACACGCTTGCAGGGCGATAGCCGCCGGTTGGCTTTACACTCGCAGCTCTTCTCCGCCGCAGCAGGCGCCAAGGCTCCGGTTTTCCGGCGAAAAAAGGTTTTCCCGGTCTTGCTTGGCCTTTCCTAAAGTGTTATTATGCCTACTGTTACGGACCACAGGAGCCCTATGGGGAACGTCACCAAAAAAGACATCGTGGATGAGATCGCGGCCCGCACCGGGTTGACGCAGGTGGATACCAAAATCATCGTGGAATGCTTTTTGGATGCCATCGCCAAGTCCTTGGTGCAGGGAAAGAATATCGAGATCCGCGGTTTCGGACGCTTCAAGGTGAAGGAGAAGAAGGCCCGCACGGCCCGCAATCCCCGCACCGGCGAGATGGTGCATATCGATGCCGGACTCAAACCCATTTTCGAGGCCAGCAAGGAATTGAAGAATGTCCTCAACTCGGACGGCACGGAGCCGGATTCCGATGCCGGCAAAAAAGACGACTAGCCTTTTCTGGTCGTAACTCCCCCTTAACTTATCGCTTCCGTTCCGTGGGGCCGCCGAACGCCAAGCCTTCCGCCCGGGGACGCTTGGCTGCCCATCTTACTAAATTGGCGATATGAACCGAAAAGTCATGCCGGAAATCCTCAACCGCAAAGCGCGGCATGAATACCATGTGCTCGATACCTACGAGGTGGGCATCATGCTGTCCGGAACGGAAGTGAAATCCGTCCGCGTAGGCAAGCTGGAATTGGCGGAGGCCTATGTGGTGGTCCGCAACGCCGAGATTTGGCTGGTGAACGCGTATATCAACGAATACAACTGGGGCAACATCTATAACCATCTCCCCCGCCGCGAGCGCAAGTTGCTGGCGCATAAGTCCGAGATCACCAAGATGAAGGACGCCACCGATCTGAAAGGGTTCACCATCATCCCCTTGAAGGCCTATTTCAAAGGCAGCCTTCTTAAGCTGGAAATCGGCGTGTGCAAAGGCAAGGAAGACCGTGACAAGCGCCAGGATAAGCACAAGCAGGAAGCCAAACGCGAAATCGATCGGGCCCTCAAGGAAAGGAACCGGGCCTAGCGCATGTCCGCGAAATACCTGTTCCCTTTTCTGATCGCCGTCACGATCCACGCCACCATCACTCTGAGGCCCGTCCCCGCGGTTCAAAGTCCGGGCGGACAAAACCAAGGCGCGGAAAACCGGGAAGCGAACGGGGCCGCCGGAGGATGGCAGGGGGGTACCTTCGCGGATACCTCCTTCGAGGGCGTCCGCTATGTCTCCTCCCAATTCCTGGAAAGCCTGTTCGGCCGCGAGGGCGGTTGGGTGCCGGATCGCCAGAAATTCATCCTCCCGGATTCCAGCGGCAGAAAATGGTTCTTCACCCTCGACAATCCATATATGAACGTGGGGGACGAAGTCTGCAATCTTGTCTATCCCGTGCGCCGCGGCGCCGAATTCCTCTACCTGCCAGTCAATCCGCTGCTGCGCCTGGTGAAGAGGAAGCTTGGCCTGGCCATCGACATCCCCGAGTCCGCCCCCATTGCTCCGGAGCCGGCCGAGAAAACCGAAAAGCCCCTCGCGAAAACCGTATCCCTGCCCGGAGGCGCCAACATCCTGGGCGTGGGCAGCGAGGAACGCGAGAACGGAACCCTGGTCTCCTTGCGCACCGCCGGGCCCATGGAATGGGAAAGCTTTTGGGTACCGCCCCATTTCATCCTGAAATTCCAAGGCGGGCGAGTCTCTCCGCAATATCCCCTCAAGACCCCGGGACAGGGCCTTGTGAAGAACATCCAGACGGTGCAGGAGAAGGATCTGGTGCAAGTGACGTTGAACATTCCCCGCGCCATCGATACGGTGGAAGTGGCCTACTCCGGCGAGACCCAGGCATATCAGGTAACGGTGCGGAAGAAGACAGAGAAAAGCGAGCGGCGGGAAAAGGAAAAGGCCGCGGTGGAAAACGAGGCCATGGCCGTGGATGCGGGCAAGGAGAAGGTATTCTCCAAGGTCGCCACCATCATCATCGATCCGGGCCATGGCGGCAAGGACCAGGGCGCCATGGTGGCCGGCGTCAACGAGGCCCAGGTGACCCTGGCGGTGGCCAAGGAGCTTAAAGCCGAGCTTTCCAGGCTGGGATACAAAGCTTTGATGACACGCGAAGAGGATAAGTTCATCAGCCTGCCGGAGCGGCCCAAATTCGCTTCGGGGCAAGGCGGGGATCTTTTCATCAGCCTGCATTGCAACTCCATCGGCGGTTCCATGAAGCGCAAGAAATCCGTGGCCGGATTCACCGCTTACATTCTGCGGGAAGGCGAGAGCGAAGAGGACAAGGCTCTGGCCCGCCGGGAAAACGAAGCCATCAGCGAGGAAAGCGGCAAGAGCAAGGCCGAAATTTCTCCGGTGGAATGGATCCTGCTGGAGCATCAACTCAACCTGTTCTCCAAGGAAAGCGAAGGCTTTGCGGAAGATATCATCCTGGAATTCGGCGGCTTCCCCATCGGCAAGTATGCGACAGGCGCCAGCCAAGCCGGATTCTACGTATTGGTAGGCGCCTATATGCCCGCCGTGCTCTTTGAAATGGGCTATTTGACCAATGACGAAGATCGCCGCATCCTGGGCTCGGAAAAAGGACAGAAGCAAATCGCCGAACGCCTGGCCAAAGCCATCGACAAGTACCGGAAAAGCCAGGTGGGCGGAGGGACGAAGGAAGGCAAAAGGCAGAAGGCAAAGTGAAAAATGCACAAGGGGGCCCCTCCGCCGTCAGGATTCCGCCCCCTTCCCCGCATTCGCTTTCAATTTTTACTTTTGCACTTTGCACTTTGAATCTGACCTCTAACCGGTAAACCGCAGGGAGCTCCTCTCATGTCCGGCCATTCCAAATGGGCAACCACCAAGCGTAAAAAAGCCAAGATCGATTCGGCGCGGGCCAAGGTCTTCAACCGCATCCTGCGCGAAATCACCGTGGCCGCGCGCATGGGCGGTTCCGATCCGGAAGGCAATCCGCGCCTGCGCGCCTCCATCCTAAAGGCCAAGGGCTCCAATATGCCCAATAAGAATATCGAGACCGCGATAGCCAAGGGCGCGGGCGAGCTGGAGGGCGTCACCTATTCGGAAATTACCTATGAGGGCTACGGTCCCGCCGGCACGGCCATCATGGTGGACACGATGACGGACAACAAAGTCCGTACGGTGGCGGAGATGCGGCATATCTTCAGCAAGAACGGCGGCAACATGGGCGAGGCCGGATCGGTGGCCTGGATGTTCAAATCCAAGGGCATCATCACCCTGGCCAAGGAAGCCATCGGCGAGGATGCGCTTTTTGAATTCATCATCGAGAACGGCGGGGACGATTTGGACTCCTCCGGCAGCGAATACGAGGTGAAGGTGGAACCGGAGTATTTCCATGCCATCCTGGCAGCCATGGAAAAGAAAGGCCTGAAGCCCATCGCTTCGGAAGTGGTCAAGATCGCCGAGAACATGGTGAAGGTGACCGGCGAAGACGCGGAAAAGGTGCTCAGGATCCTGGAAGCGCTTGACGAACAGGATGACGTGCAGAACGTCCACACCAACGCGGAATTCGATCAGAAGGAACTGGAAAACCTTTGATCGTCCTCGGGGTAGACCCCGGCACCCATCGCACCGGCTATGCTTTCCTGGAAAAGCGCGATAACCGGATCCGCGTCCTGGAATACGGCGTCATCCGCCTCAAGGACGGAGCGCCCCTTCCCCTTCGCCTGGAACAGTTGCACCGGGAGCTCCAGGCCCTCATGGTCGTATACGACCCGGCCCAGTTGGCCCTGGAAAGCATCTTCTTCGCCCGGTTCCCGCAATCGGCATTGATCCTGGGGCATGCGCGCGGCGCCATCATGGTGGCCGCCCAGTCCATGGGCATCGGCATTTTTGAATATGCTCCCCGGATGGTGAAGAAGGCCACCGTAGGAACCGGGCGGGCCAGCAAGGAACGCGTGGCAGCGATGATCCAAACGCATTTGGGCCTGAAGCAACCGCCCACGCCTGCGGATGCCGCGGACGCGCTCGCGATCGCTTTCTGCCATTTGATCCAGGCGGGTAAGCCTGCGTAGTACCCAGGGCGCCCTGCCCGGGACGCGCGCTCCGGCTACTTTTCCTTATAGATGATATCGATGGCCAGCCCGGCGGCCAGTAGCAGCACGGCTGTTCCGGGGTCGGCGTCCCGATGCAACCCAATCATGTAATTGTCCGCGCTGGTGAAAAGCTCTTTGCCCAACCCGGCCCATTTTTTGGTGATGGTCCCTATTTCCTGCCCGGCCATATCCAGGATCCGGAACGTCCACCCTTTCCAATTCCCCTTCACCTGCGCGTATTGCAGGCCGGACGCATCGAATACGTTGAAGCCTCCGCCAATCGAGAAAATCTTGTTGCGGAGGTATCCCACCGATCTCCCGTTGGCATCGCAAATGTCCACCTTGGGAGCGAACAGGGACACCCCTCGCTGGATGCTGAACAGCAGACCACTTTCGTCTTCCGGCTTGGCCCCCTGGTAGATGAAGACCTTGGTGGGCAGGAACCGTTTGTTTACCAGGAACCGCAGCAGATGCACGATAAGACCCGGCTTCTCCTTGGCCACGCCCAGTTGCGCCTTGGTCTCCGGATCCAGGATATCGTAGGTGTCCGAGAACTTCATGAAACCCACATGCTCACGGATGAAAAAGGTTTTTCGATTCAACATGATCCGCTCCGGGATACGGGTGGCCGAATGGTAAGCGCGTAGCGCATTATAAGTTAATTCCCGGGCCGCCGCCCACCCGGAGATGGCGGCAAGCGGGACGCTTTTGCTAACTTTCACCTACGTAGGAACGTCCCGGCCGGGTATCGGACAGGTCGATCAGGCGCAGAATGCACAGGCAGTCCCGGTCCGCAAGGCCGCCGGGCGACATGGGAAAAAGATGATCGAATTCCTCCGCGGCAAACTGGCTCATCGCCAACCGGCTCGTTTGGTCATCGACGTGGGCGGCGTAGGCATGGGCGTGGACGTTTCCCTGCGCACGGCCGAGATGTATCCCCGGGAGGGCGAAACCGTCGAAATCATAACCTATCTCCATGTCCGCGAAGAGAGCCTGGAATTGTACGGCTTCCAGAACGCGGTGGAGAAGGCCATCTTCCTTAAGCTGCTGGGCGTCTCCGGAATCGGTCCCAGGCTGGCGTTGCGCATCCTGTCCGCGGTGCCGCCCCATCAATTGGCGCAGATGATCATCGGCGGGGATATCCGCGGGCTCACCGCACTCAAGGGGATCGGCAAGAAGACGGCGGAAGTGATGGTCGCCTCCCTCCGGACCTCGCTGACCAAGATGGATTTGCAGGCGCCGGTAGGCGGCAAACCGGCCATGCTGGATGCCGGCGGCGAGGCGGCTCGCGATGCCGTGCTGGCTTTGATCACCCTGGGCGTGAAGGATGCGGCGGCGCAGGCGGCCGTGCAAAAGGCAATCGATCGTCTGGGCGACAAGGCCATGACCGGCCAATTGATAACCCAGGCCCTGCAGGAAGTGTAGCGTACCTATGGCCGAACGTATCATAGCGCCCGAACAATTCGGGGACGATCAGGATCAGGATCTCTCCCTGCGGCCCGCCACGCTCTCCGATTTCATCGGCCAGGAGAAGCTGAAGGAGAGCCTGGGCGTTTTCCTGCAGGCCGCGCGCGATCGCAAGGAGCCCATCGACCATATCCTCTTCGCGGGACCGCCGGGATTGGGCAAAACCACGCTGGCGCATATTATCGCCAGGGAAATGGGGGCCAACCTCAAGATCACCTCCGGGCCCGCGCTGGACAAGCCTTCCGAGCTGGCGGGCCTCTTGACCAATCTGGAAAACAACGACGTGCTCTTCATCGACGAGATCCACCGCCTAAGCCGCGTGATCGAGGAGTTCCTCTACCCGGCCATGGAGGATTTCAAGATCGACATCATGCTGGAATCCGGTCCCTCCGCCAAGTGCATCAACCTGCCGCTCAAGCGTTTCACCCTGGTAGGCGCCACCACGCGCACCGGCATGCTCACTTCTCCCCTGCGCGACCGCTTCGGCATCACGTTCCGCCTGGAAACCTATTCGGACGCGGAGATGAAGAAAATCCTGCAACGCTCGGCGCGCATTCTGAAGGTGGACTTGGCCCCGGAAGGCACGGAACTCCTGGCCGCCCGCTGTCGCGGCACGCCGCGCGTGGGCAATCGCGTGCTGCGCCGCTGCAGGGACGTGGCCCAGGTCAAGGGCACCACCGTGATCAACGGAACGATTGTTTCCAAAACCCTGGACATGCTGGGGATCGATCCGCGCGGCCTGGACGAGATGGATCGCAATATCCTTAAAACCATCATCAACAAGTTTGAAGGCGGCCCGGTGGGGCTTTCCACCTTGGGCGCATCGCTGGGCGAGGAGACGGAAACGCTGGAGGAAGTTTACGAACCTTACCTCATCCAGTTGGGTTTCCTCAAGCGCACTCCGCGCGGCCGCCAGGCAACGGCCAACGCCTACCGGCACTTGGACCTGATCCCGCCCGCCGCCCCCTCTTCCCAGGAAGAGCTGCTCTAAGCCCTTCCCCTCTCCCCGGCGTCCGCGCTCCTCCCCGCATCTGCTAAACGGGACCCCGGTCCCGATCCCGTCCCTGTACGGTCCGCAATCACATGCCCTGGTCTCCTAGTGAAAGGGAAGGCCAGGACGGCCAGGACTTCGCCCGAGCCCGGATAGGCTTGCGGATCGGCGACTCCCAGCTTTTCCGGTTTCCTGCCGGGCCGGTAATAATGCGTCCCGAAGACCAGATCCCAAATCGCCAGGGTATTCCCGAAGTTACCCGCTTCCCTGCTTTCCGCGCTATGATGGAACCGATGCGTCTCGGTGCCTATGAAAAGGTAGTTGAGCCATCCGGCCCGGATATCCACGTTGAAATGGGACACCAGGCTTTGCAGGTCGATAAGCAGCGTCGCCGCCATGGCTGCGGCAGGGGGGATACCCAGCAGTACCAACGGCAACTGGATGATGGCGGTGGAAATAAGCGCGTTGATGGGATGAAAAACAGCGTGCATCATGACGTATACCCGGTCCGGCAAATGATGCGCGGCATGGGCTCTCCAAAGGAATCTTCCTACCGGTCCCTGGGCCTGATGGCTCAGCCGATGGAACCAGTATTGGAAAAATTCGAAGACCAGGAGAAAAACAACGGTAGCCGCCAGCACCGGAGCGTGGGTAAAAAGGCCCTGATGGGTTTCGCTGAACCAAATCAGGAAATATCCGAAAGCGGCCTTGGTCAATCCGATAGTGGGCGCATTCATGGCTATGTACTTCACATCCCGCAGGAAGTTGGCCGGCGTCATGGACCAGGCCTTGGAATACGGGAACAAGGACTCCGACGCGATCAGGGTCGCCAAAAGGAAGAGGGTCGTTAGCCAATAGACGGTCTTGTAATCCCAATGCATCTGGATGGACTGGTAAATCACGCCCAATACCGCGGCCAAAAGGAATGGATAAAGCCCATAGGTGACGGCTTTTCTGATGGCGATGTGCATTGTTGTTTCCTTAGGTTGCATGAGGTTCATTTCTTCCTGAAAACGATGGGAATAACTTGCATGGGTGAGGTTAGGGAAAAGCGGAATTTCAATTTCTTGAAAGTGGGCATCCCGGAGAAAAGCCCTAGCTTCCACCCGTTGGTATAGCCCAGCGGTTCGCTCGGGATGCCCAGCGAATGATCGATTTCCTGGTTGCCGTTGATATCATGGAGAAGGATGGCGGCATATTCCCCGTAAGGGAGATCCGGGAAGACGAGGTCCGACTTACGCGAGGAAATCCCGCCCACCGCCACCCGGTACGGGGCTTTGGGAATTTTATCCCCTTCGCGGTAAAGAAAAATCACCGCTTGTCCCGTATCGCCGGCGAAGCCGCGGGCCTGGAAGGCCAGCTCGCCCCTGCCCGGGGACCCTTCCCCCCAGGCAAGGGCGCAAAGGGCGGTGATCAAAAAGAAAACGGCTCGTTTCATATTGGGCCTTTCTAGTTATAATGAACAAAGCGTTCGATAACGCTTAATGATAGGCCGCTTTCTGCAGTGGTGCAAAAACGGAAAGGCGCGGATATCCGTTACCGGACATATCCGCGGGAAAGTTCAGGAAAAAATGGAATCCGTAGATCGCCGCATTCAAAAAACCAAGAAGATCCTGTCCGAATCCCTGATAGCCTTGATCCTTGAGAAAGGCTACGAGAACGTAACTGTCCAGGAAATCATCGACAGGGCGAACGTGGGACGCTCCACATTCTATTCGCATTACGAAAGCAAGGATCAGCTGCTCTTGGCGGGACCGGAGAACCTGGGTATCCGGTTTTTCGAGGCCGGGGATCCGGCCAAGCCCGGGGCGGCGGCGGACGGACCGGATCTGCTACCGCTCTTCCGGCACGCGGGCCGCAATTTAGCGTTGGCCAAGGCCATGATCGGGCGGAAAAGCGGGGATGTTTTCACGTCGCATCTGAAGCATCGGATCGGCGAAATGGTCCGGGAAAAATTCAGGCACCGGTTCGGAAAATCCAAACAGGAAAAAATATGGCAGCGATATTTCTGCGATGCGGCCGCCGCGACGGTAATGGGTTTCCTGATCGCATGGCTGGAGGACGACATGCCTTTCCCCGAAGCGGAGATAGCGGAAACATGCGCCCGGGCGGTTGCACGGATGTTCAAGGACCGCTAGGAGTCAGTCGTCGTTCAGGCCCGAGGACAGGAAGGATTGCAACTCCTCCGGGTTCATCAGCACTTCGCGCGGCTTGCTCCCGCGTTCACGCCCCACTATCCCGGCCCGCTCAAGCTGATCCACCAAACGGCCAGAACGCGCGTACCCGATCCCGAGTCTGCGCTGCAATAGGGAAACGGAAGCCTGCTTGACTTGCGCCACCAGCTCCGCGGCCTCGCGGAACTTCTCGTCGCGCGGCTCATCGTTGCCGCCCTCGGCGGAAGGATCATCGTCCAGGTTGAAGGATTGGATCTGCGGGTAATTGACATGCTGCTCGGAAGCGACCAGGGCCAGCTTTTCCGCCTGGGCATCGTCCAGGAAGCAGCCGTGCAGGCGCACCGGCTCCGGGAACTCGATGGGCCGGAACAGCATATCGCCGCGGCCCAGCAGCTTCTCCGCGCCCATCTTGTCCATGATGGTGCGCGCATCGATCTGGCTGGCCACCTGGAAGGAAATGCGGGTAGGCAGGTTGGCCTTGATGGTACCGGTGATGACGTTGGTGGATGGGCGCTGGGTGGCCAGGATCAGATGGATGCCCACCGCGCGCGCCTTCTGGGCGATGCGGGCTATATTGGTTTCCACTTCCTTGCCGGCCACCATCATCAGATCCGCCAGCTCGTCGATGACGATGACGATGTAGGGCATCAGTTTCTTATCCTCGTCCTCCATCGACTCCGGCAGCACGCCTTCCTTGAACTTGGCGTTGAAACCCTTGATGTTGCGCACGCCGCATTGGGCCAGCACCTCGTAACGGCGATCCATCTCGAAGGTGGACCACTTCAAAGCCTGCACGGCTACGTCCGGCTGGGTAATGACGGGATAGAGCAGATGCGGGATGGCATCATAGGGCTTCAGCTCCACCACCTTGGGATCGACCAGGATCATGCGCAATTCATCCGGCGACTTGGAGCACAGGAAGGAAGCCATGATGCTGTTGATACAAACCGATTTTCCGGACCCGGTCTGGCCGGCTATGAGCAGATGCGGGGCCCGCGTCAGATCCATCACGTAAGGTTCGCCCGCGATGGTTTTGCCCAGGCAGATTTTCAGAGTGTCGTCCTCTTTCGCGAATTCCACCGCGCGCAGGATTTCCTTGATGTAGACGATCTGGGCCTTGCGGTTGGGCACTTCGATGCCGACCACGGATTTGCCGGGGATGGGCGCCAGGATGCGGATGCTCTTGGCCTTGAGGGCCAGGGCCAAATCGTCGGCCAGCGTGCTGATGCGGCTTACCTTCACGCCGGGCGCCAGTTCCACTTCGTAGCGGGTGATGACCGGGCCCGGGCAGATTTGCGTGACCTTTCCCATCACCTTGAAATTGATCAGCTGATCCTCGAGCACCTTGGATTGCTCGCGCAATTCCTCTTCGGTGAACTCCAAAGGTTGCTTGGGAGGTTCCGCGAAGACCTCGTCATGGGACGGCACGCGGTAGATATCGTACTTGACCTCAGGAGCGGGCGCAGGCGCGGGCTTGGGGGGCCTGGGCGTGATGGGAACCTTGGGCCGCGCACGGAGCGGAGCCGCTGCATCGATTGAGGAGTCACCCCCATCGTTATCCGCATCGGATTCGATTCCGGATTCGCCGTCGGCCTCATCGGCCTCATCGTTCGCGTCCTCTTCATCCGGAGTCATCCGCTTGAGCGCCAAAGGCATCCGGGTTTCCACGCCCGCCTCCGTGTCATCGCCGCCGTCGGCCGCGTCTTTTTTGCGGCTCCGCTTCTTGGCCGACTTCTCGATGACGGGGGAACCGGCTGCCATTTCCGGCTCAGCCGTTACCGGCTGGGACTCTTCCGCCGCCTTGGCGGCCTCGGCCTTGAGCCTGGCCTTTTCCTTCTGCAGCAGTCCGGCGATTTCCGGATCGCGCGATTTGATTTCCCAATCGTTGAGTTCGGAAACGCGCTTGCGCTCCAGGTTCAGATCGCGGGACTTGCGCACGGCGAGCGGATCGTTCATGTCGATTTCGTCGGCTTCGCTGCGTTCATCCTGGGAATCCGCATCGGACCCGGTATCCTTAACGTTACCCAGGAGGCCGTTGCCGGAAAGCACCGGGGACTTCTGCAGGGAACCGGTGGCGAAGCGCTCATCGGCGGCCTCGCCCCCGTCCGGGTCCGTCCCGCGCCTGCGCTTGCCGTCCGGACCGGCATCCGTCTCCGCTTTCGCAAGGGGGAATTTGGCCGATGCCATGCGCGCCCGTTCCGCTTTGCTTCCGGATCGCGCCTTGGCTATCTCCGCGGCCGCGATGGCCGCATCATCGTGAGGATCATCCGATTGTTCCTCCCCGTCTTGGCCTTCCGGTTTGCTCCATAGTCTGCGTAGGCCCAGAAAGAAAGGCCGGCCCACGAATACCAGGGAAGCGGCGGATTTCTCCGAGACGGAAACCACGCTCATGCGGAATCCCCAGATGAGGATGAAGAGGGTTCCGATGGCGGTGACGAGGTAAGGGCCGAACTGGCCCGTTCCGAAAACGGGCAGGAAACATTTCTGGACCAGGAAATTCCCGAGGTAGCCGCCGGAAAGTTGGTAATCCGATGCCCGCAATTCCGGCCTGGCGATGTTCTTGATGCTGAGGAGGATGCCGGTGGCGACGAAAAGCAGGGTTAAGGCCAGCACCAACCGCATGCGCAAGCCGCCTTTGGCCAGGATGAGTTTGAATGCCAGGGTAGTGGCCGCGGCCACCAGGAAGACCACGGGCAGGCCGCCCGCGAACTGGTTCAGGGTGAAGGCCCACCAGTCGCCCAGATAAGGACCGAGAATATTGGCGCTACCCGTTCCGGAATTGGCGAACCCTGACAGCAAGGCGATGACGGTGACCAGGGAAGCCGACAACAGCAGCAGACCCCAAGCTTCCTTGAGCAGGGAATGGCCCGGTTCCGCGGCGGCCTCCGATTCTTCCTTGCCCCTGGACCTGGGCGCCGGTTTCTTGGCCTTGCGCTTGGCAGTCTTTATGGACAAAGGAGAACCCCCTTCAGGCTTTGGCCCGTTTATAGAAATTCCGGGAAACCACTTTGGCCTTTTTCCCGGCGTCGCGGATCATCACTTCCAGTTCCGTCCCGATTTTGGCTTGCTCCACGACCACGTAAGCCATGGCGATTCCCTTGTTCAAGGTAGGCGACATGGTCCCCGAGGTCACCACGCCCACGTCCTTGCCGCCGGCCCGGATAAGGCAGCCTTCGCGCGGGATGGCCAATTCCAACAACTCGATGCCGACGATTTTGCGTTCCATGCCGCCCGGTCTGGATTTGGGTTCCAGCGCGGGACGGCCCATGAAATCCCCTTTGGCGAAATCGGTGATCCAGGATAGCCCGGCTTCGATAAGGTTGGTTTTGTCGCTGAGCTCATGGCCGTACAGGGAATACCCCGCTTCCAGGCGGAGGGTATCCCTGGCCCCCAGCCCTATGGGCAGCATACCATAACGGGATCCCGCTTCCAGCAAGCGCGCCCACAGGCTCGCCAGATCCTTGTTCTCCGGAAAGAATTCGAACCCGTCTTCGCCCGTATAGCCGGTGCGGCTGTAAAGCGTATCCACGCCCAGTACCTTGCCGCGGCCTGCCTTGTAGGTGGCCACCAGGGCCGGGTCGGATTCCATCACCTGGCGCGCCACGTCCAAAGCCCGCGGGCCTTGCAGGGACAGGATGCCCAGCTCTTCGCTGGCGTTGCGGAGCGCCATGTCCCCGCCTTCCTTATCCTCCTTGCGGAGGTTTTCGAGCCAGGCGAAATCCTTGTCGATGTTGGAGGCGTTCACCACCAGTTTGAAACGCTCCGGCCCCAGGCGATAGACCAGGATATCGTCGACTACGGTGCCGTTGGGATAGCAGAGGGCCGAATATTGCGCGTCCATGTCCCGCAGCTTGTCCACGTTGTTGACCGTGGCGCGTTGCAGGAACCCGCGGGCTCCCTTCCCCGTAACGAAGAAGTTACCCATGTGGGAGACGTCGAACAGCCCCACGGCCTTGCGGACCGCCTCGTGCTCCTGGCGGATGCCGGAATATTGCACCGGCATGCTGAATCCCGCAAAGGGCACCATCTTGGCGTTGAGGGCCACGTGGGAATCGTATAGCGGGGTCTTTTTTCCTGCAGTCACCTTGCTCCCTTTACGGCACCCGGAGCCGGCGCCCGAATGCGCGCATGCCCCGTTCCGCGGGGCCCGGAAGCCGATAGTGCCCAAAATATACTCAAAGGGCGGAGGGACGGCTACGATGTGGGGATGAGTTTATGGGGAGGGTAGTCCCGGACTAGGGTTTCCTAGGACTACGGGCGCCGGGCGTTCGGAAAAACCGAAGCTCTCCTGGAACAAGGTCCGGAGCGGTTTTCTTTTCTTGACGCCGACGCCAAGGCGTTAAGCGAATGTTATCAAGTGCGGGAGCCGGCGGCCGACGGGGAATCGCAGCGCCGAGAGCGCAGGACTTTATGAGTTCTAACGGATCTCCAGAACCTTGTCTAAAGAAGTGGTACGCAGGATCTGCCTCATCTCTTCCGAGGGATCCAGCAGGATCAATTTCGCGCTGCGCTTGGCCAACTCATTCATGTTGAACATGATGACGCCCAAGCCGGCGCTGTCCAGATAGTCCGCTTCCGTGAGTTTCAGGAAGAGACGGGATTCCACCTTGGAAAGGGTCTTTTGGAAGGCCTTGATGAGAGCGTCGAGACTGGGCTGATCCCACTCTCCTTTAATCTCGATGCAAGGTTCGCCTTCATGACTGGAAATTTTAATGCTCGACTGCGCCATTAATATGCCCATCGCGTTGAAGTTCCTTATTTTAGCCTTAATCAGTGTCGGGAAGCAACTTTTGCGGCCGGCCATCCGCCGATACCGCGGTGAAAGTTTACCGCCCCGGGCCGTTTCCAAGCCGTTCGGCGCATGGCACGCACCGGATGCACGTTATTAACTTTATCGGGACCTTGACATCGGACATAAAGGAAAATCCCCTTGCAAACCAATCCCGTATTGATCCTTTTGGGCCATGGCAGCAGGACCCAAAAGACCTTGGAGGAAATGGAGGAGTTGGCCGCAAAACTCCAGGAAGCTTCGCAAGGCCTGACGGTGGTAGCCGCCTTTTTAACTCTCCTCCAGCCCGATTTGGAGCATGCGGTGGCGGTCTCCGTGGCAGCCGGCGCGGAGGAAATCCACGTGCTGCCCCTGTTTTTCTTCTCGGGAAAGCACGTCCTGGAGGATATTCCCGCGCTGTTCAAGGTTTTAAGCGAACGCTATCCCAACGTGCGCCTCTCTTTAAAGGAGCCGCTGGGACGCCATCCCCGCTTCTTCGATCTGCTGCGCCAGGCCGGCGGATTCGGCTGAGCGGCACAAAGGGGCCGCGTATTTTCCTACCTTGGCGTTCCCATGCGAAAGTCCAACCGTAGTCAGTTTCCCGGAGCCCGCCGCCCACCTGTACGCCAGGAATCGGATGAGCCCATCAAGAGCCATGGCCGCCGCGGGCGCGTGCGGAAAGGCCGTTTCTCCGGCAAGCCACGCGACGCCCGCAACGGCGAACACGGCGGCCGCTTGATGGAGCCGGAACCGGGAATGGAAAAGGCCGAACACAAGGATCGAACCGCCCGTTCCGGCCGGTTCGCCCCTGCCGCCGCCGATCGGAAAAGCCGCTATGGGGTAAAGGCTGTAAAAGCCCTCACGGCCGGAAGGGACGGCGATGGAAGCGGGAACGCTGCGCTACGAGGCGACAAGCCTCTCCGGCAGGGTGAGGACCCGCGCCGCAGTCCCGCGCCGCGCCGCGGAGAAAACCCGCGCCCAAGGTTCGCGGCTCCCGTGGACGATGGCGAAGTCCGCTTCGCGGATCTGCTCATGCAATCGGCGCGTCGCGCCGCGCCGGATTTGGTGCAGGGCTTCAACCATCCGGAACCCTTGTCCAAACTGGACTATGCCCTGGAACTGGATTTGAAAAACAAGGCGCTTCAGGAATTCTGGACCGCCCGCGGCTTGCCGGACAAGCCCAACCGCATCCTCCCCTCCCCTAAGCCGCGCGGTTACCGCACCACCACCAAGCGCAGGGTGGTGAGCCTCAAGGGCCGCTTTGAACTTACTTTCCTGACCGAGAGCAGTTCCGCCGCCAATCCCCGCGCCGGCGCGGAATCCCTCGTGGAACCTAAAGAGCATAAGCTCATCTATGCGTTCATCCTCGCCAAGCTGAACACCCCGGCCTATGCCAGCCTGGCGCATGCCCTGAACTACCTGATCATCCGCGGCGACTATGCGCGCTTTACCGTTCTTTTCAATGTGCATCGCCTCAGCGCGGACGTGGTCCGCAAGGCCAAATTGCTGGGCGAGCATCTCAAAGACGCGGATCCCAAGACCGTTTCCGCCTTCATGTTCTTCGACGCCAGCCGCTCCGATTATTATTTCGAGGCGCAAACCTCCGAAGGTCCGTGGAAGCTGAAAAAAATCTTCGGCCCGGACGATTTGCATCTCAAGGTCCTGGACCGGACGTACGCCTTCCACCCCACCGCCTTCTGCCAAGTGAATGCATCCATCTTGCCCGCGTTCCTGGAAAAGGCCGATCAGCTCCTGAAGCCCAAACCGGAATATCGCCTGCTCGATCTGTACAGCGGATTCGGGTTCTTCACTTTGCATCTGGGCCGTTCCTATGGGGAAGCCCTGGGCGTGGATCTGGGTTCGGTTTCCATCGAGTCCGCCCAGAAGATGGCTGCCGCGGATCCGGACTCCCATTGCCGTTTCAAATCGGGGCGCATCCAGGTCAAGAGCCTGGAAAAGCTTTTGCCTCCCGCCATGGCCGACAAGCCGGAAGCGCTGCTGCTGGATCCTCCGCGACAAGGCACCGAGCCCGGCGTCATCCGCGCGCTGGCCGCGCGCAATCCCGCGCGCGTCCTGCATATCTTCTGCGACCTGGACACGCTCCCCAAGGAGGTGAACCAATGGCGCAAATCCGGATTCATGGTTTCCAAGGTCGTGCCCTTGGACATGTTCCCGGGCACGGACAATCTGGAAGTCATGGTCCTCTTCATTCCCGATCGCTACGGCATCCTGAACCGCATCGACAAGTCCAGAACGGAATTGACCGAGAAGGGCGATGAGGACGAACCGGAGTTGGGCGATGAGAAGCCGGCGAAGCCGGCCTATCGCTCCTTCCCGGCGGGCAAAATGCAACGGCCATTCCGTGCGGATAAACCGCAGCGTCCCTTCAAAACGGACAAGCCTCCGCGCGAGGTCCGGCCCGGAAAGCCGCCGCGCGCGAATCGTGCGGACAGGCCCGCGCGCGACGATGGCCTAAGAACGGATGCCGATACGCGGCCGGGCAAACCGGGCCGCGCCGGCAAGCCTTTCCAACCGCGGTCGGGCGATGGCAAACCACCGCGTCGGCGTTTCTGACCCTCTTTAGACTTTACCCGCCGGCCACGTTCGTAGTTTGGGCTAGGGTTCGCGCCTCGCAACGGAGAACGGCCTTGACTGCGCCTTCGCATCGCGACCGGACCGTTGTGCTATATTTGGGTCTCATTCGTCGCCAGGGGTTCATCATGCTGCAGCGCTTATCCTCCTTTCCCGGGAGCCGGGGACCGGTAGTCATCGTGGTCATGGACGGCTACGGGATTTCCCAGAACCCCGAAGGCAATGCCATCGCCCAGGCCAAGAAGCCGGTGCTGGATGAACTGATGGCCAAATATCCGCACACCTTGCTGAAAGCGCACGGCAAGGCGGTGGGGCTTCCCAGCGACGACGATATGGGCAATTCCGAAGTGGGCCACAACGCCATCGGATCGGGACAGGTATTCGAGCAGGGCGCTTCCCTGGTGAACGTCTCGATCGCTTCCGGCAAGCTGTTCGAGCGCCAGGGTTGGAAGGACATCATCGGCAATGCGCGCCATGGCGGCACCTTGCATTTCCTGGGCCTGTTTTCGGACGGCAATGTGCATTCCCATATCAACCATCTGACCGAGCTCATCAAACACGCCAAGCAGGATGGCGCCCGCAAAGTGCGCGTGCACGCGCTCCTGGACGGCCGCGATGTGGGCGAAACCTCCGCGCTCGACTACGTGCTGCCCTTCGAGAAGTTCCTGCGCGAGGTTTCCTCGCGCGATTTCGACGCCCGCATCGCCAGCGGCGGCGGCCGCATGAAAATCACCATGGATCGCTACGAAGCCGATTGGAGCATGGTGGAACGCGGATGGAAAACGCATGTGCTGGCGGAAGGCCGAACCTTCGCGTCCGCGGAAGAGGCCATCAACACCCTGCGCGCGGATGGGGCGGCCGCGGGAGGCCGCGTCATCGATCAGGACCTGCCTCCTTTTGTCATTGCCGAGAACGGCAAGGCGGTGGGCCCCATAGTGGACGGGGACAGCGTGGTCTTCTTCAATTTCCGCGGCGACCGCGCGATCGAGATTTCCCGCGCCTTCGAGGATGAAAAGCTGGCCCAATTCGATCGTGTACGCGTGCCCAAGGTGGTGTATGCGGGCATGCTGGAGTACGACGGGGATCTGCACATCCCCAAGCGCTACCTGGTGAGCCCGCCGGAAATCCGCAATACCATGGGTGAAGCCCTGGCCGGCTCAGGGGTTTCCCAGCTCGCCATTTCCGAAACCCAGAAGTTCGGCCATGTGACCTATTTCTGGAACGGCAACCGCAGCGGCAAGTTCGATGAGAAGCTGGAGACGTGGATCGAAATCCCTTCGGACCGCGTGTCCTTCGATGAACGTCCCTGGATGAAAGCGGCGGAAATCACCGATGCCACCATCGAACAATTGCGCACCGGAAAATTCAAAGCCGCCCGGCTCAACTACGCCAACGGCGACATGGTGGGCCACACGGGAAACCTGCGGGCCGCCACAATGGCCATCGAGGCTGTGGATCTGGAGCTGGGACGCTTGCTGAAGGTCATCGACGAGATGAACGGCATAGCCATCATCACCGCCGATCACGGCAATGCGGACGAGATGTTCGAGCTGGACAAGAAAACAGGCAAGGCCCTATATGCCAAGGACGGCAGGGTCAAGGCCAAGACCAGCCACACCCTGAATCCTGTTCCCTGCATCTTCTACGACAAGAAAAACCTGGGCGCCTATTCCGTGGACGGCCAGGACTTTGGGCTGTCCAACCTGGCGGCGACAACGGTGAATCTATTAGGCTTCAAGGCCCCGGATTATTGGGATCGCAGCATCATCAAGTTCAAGTGAGCGGGCCTGGGCCGCATGGCTCCGCGATGCTAAGGCCGTTATGAAACCTACGGCTTCAGGTGGGTCCTGCGGCAACCTTCACGTCGGAAAACCAGAGCTTGAAACCCGGATCGGTGCCGGGATGCTCCATGGAAATCCCCACTCCTGAGAATCCTTTGGGCTCCGACCACATGGCCTCGCGCGTGGGCTGGGCCGAGTTTGCTTTGCGGTAAATCCAACGCTTCATCATGCCGCTGGAATCCACGAACAGGTCGTAGGCATCGCCCGGCGTATAACCTCCCGCCGAAGAATAGGTGGCCGTAAGCTGGTAGGCTTCGCCGGGTTTCACCGCCGGAGCCACGCGAAAGCTTAGGCCCTTGTCCCAGCGCAGATGCAGGGGGAACAACAACCAATATTGATCGTTGATGAAGGATTTGTCGATGGAGCCTACCGGTTCCGACCCCATGCTGTATGTGTTTTTACGGGAATAAGCCGCCGATATATGCAGACCCTTTGCATCCGGCCCCTTATAGATCACGCTATCCGCCTTGGGGAACCATGTCCATTCCCGCGCCATGACCTTGTCTTTGAAATGGACGTTGAAAACGAAATGGATGGAATTGATCTTGTAAAACTCGGCGGCGCCGTACCGATCGGCAATGCGGCAAGCCAATGAATCCGGGTCCGGCAGCGAAGCCGTGCCGACGGCGTGCGGGGCAACCGCGGCGAGCGGAGCCGAAACCGGGGCCAGGATCAACAGTGCGGCTAACGCAGCAGCGGAGGCCCGGCCAAAACATGCGGATGCTGGGATTCCGTCCCGGTTTTCATTCGTGCCCATAAGTCTCCCCCGCCGAGAAGGTATTTTCCCGATCCAGCTTCAATATATTCTGAAGGAAGCTGGTTTCAAATCGGATTTCCTTTTCGGGGGGAGGTTCTTTCAGCAAAGTAAACTGAACCGCCGGTTTTTCGACCTTTCCTTCGATTACCAAAGTGCGGTTGAAATTCAATTCTTCGAAAGCGGGCGCCGCTTTGCCGGATTCCTTGGCGGGACGGGCGCCGGCCTCGGGATGTTTGCCTGCCAAAGCCGAAGGGATATCCGCATCCGGGAGAGTGACGGCAGCCGCTTTCCCTTGCCTGGATCCCGAACCGGCAGTAGTCTCCGGCTTGGCCTTTTTCTGATCGGCCAGAGCCATGGCTGCGGCCATCACCAGAACGGTCAGGGCTACACGGCGAACATGGGCATTAAGGGGGATCATTCCGTTCCTGGTTATCGACCTTTCCGGCGGGGACTTTAGCGCTCCGGGAATCCTCATTTCGCCCTACCGGTGAAATTCTGGATGGGGATCTCGCGCTCCAAAAGGCCCTTTAAGTATTCCGGCGTGGGCGCGGCCTGGTTCCAGGGGAAAACCGCTCCCGCGCCGGCCAGCTTATAGCGGATGCGCAGCCGGGCCCATACGCCGAAGCCTTCCGCGGGCTTCTGGTTCTGCGCCACGATACGGAACATATGATCCCCTGCCGTCAGCTTGTTGGCGAGCAAGGGCCAAACGTCCCTGGTCACGCCTTTGTTCCAGGAACCCGTCAAGGCTTTCTGCGTGAGCACGGTGTCCTTGTCGATCAGGACGGCCCATTCCTGCTGCGCCACCACTTCCACTTCCAGTTTCTGCACGTGCGGCGGCAGCGCAAACGGGTATTGCGCCCAGATCTGCTTCCAGGGGATATAAGTCGCCACCGAGGTATCGATCTTAGGCCCCAGGCCTTTATCTCCGCACCAAAGGAAACGCGGGGTGGCTTTGACTTCCTCCGGATAGGCGAGGTTGGGCACCAAACCCTTGCGCGCCTTCTTCCAATCCAGATTGTCCTTACCCGGTTGCGTCCCCATCACGGACCATTCCTTGCCGGTATATACATCAACCATGGTATCCTGCTCGCTGGTCCGGGTCCATTTGTCCGGTTCGATCTGGAACAACCTGGCATAGGCCAGCTCGCCCCATTCCGTAGGTATCGCGCCGGTTACCACCTTGTCGATCAGCTTATGGTACTTGTCCAGGGCCTGATCCTGCAATTGGTAGCCCACCGCCTCCATCTTCTCCTGGTAGGTTTTCCTTTGTTCGGGACCGGCTTCCGTGGGGATGGGCGGCTTGACCAGGGCCTCGGAGGAAAGGAGATCCAGGCACTTGGCCTGGATGTAGGCCGCCTTCCCCAGCGAGATGCGCAGGCTATCGTACAGCGGATCGGTCTTGAGGTTGTATTTCGCCGCGAAGTCCAGCCCTTGCCGGAAGAAATCGATGGCCTTCTCCTCCAGCTTGGGGATGCCCTCCTGCAGGAGCTTGACTTGGTAGAAGAAGCGTTCCATGGGCTGGAAGCCGCCCGGGAAAGGGGCCGAGCGCGCCAGATCCGCCGCGTCGATGTAGTGGGTCCCAAGCGCGCGCATGCTATGCAGGATATTGCTGCCGAGCGTGTCCACCGTTTTCGGATCCAGATCGTATTCCTGGGCGATATCCAGGAAGGCCATGAAGTACTTCATGCTCTGATCATGGTAAGGGGCGATGCGGCTGATTTGCTGGAGCTTGCCGGCGATGGCCTTTTCCGGTGTGCCCGCGTCCACGCGGATCAAGAGCGGCACCTGGGCCATGGCCTTGATCTGGTAACTCTCATACCGGGTGGCCATGGATATCAGGCGGGTATTGGCCTCTCCCACCCACCGGTTGTTGACTTCCTGCTTGCGGCCGATGGTCAACACCTGCAGGTATTGCTGTTGGGCCTTGGCGTACGCGGCCGACAGCGCCGCCATGGCGTCCTCTTCCCTATCCAGTTGATCGGCGGCGGATCGGGCGGTTTTTCGCGGGCTGGCGTAGACTCCCGTGCCGTAGTCCTCGAAGCTTTGGCCCAATGAATACGCGGCCCGCAAGGTCCAATCCACGATGCGATAGTCCAATACCTTGAGGTATTCGTCCACGGAGTTCTTGAGGAGGCCGGTCTTGACCTTGAGATCGGCGTCATAGGCACCGGGGCGGATGACGGCTTCGCGCATGCGTTTGGCCGCGATTTCGCCCAAGGTGTGCTGGGCCTGGGCCGCATAGAAGCGCGGGGTGGGATTGGCGGTTTTCAGGGCCGCGAACTCGGAGACCACCCGCCCCATCAATTGGACCGCCTCCTCGCGATGGCCGCGCTGGAAGGCCGCGGTCCCGCCCATGCACAGGGCCTGGATGAGACGGCCCTTATCCGTGGCGTAGAGGCGCGTGAACAGGGATTGCAATTCCGCCACCTTGTCCCAGTTCTTGGCTTCCCCGAAAAGCTCTACCGCCCGGAAGAGGAGATTGGGCGCTTCCTCCTTGGCAGGGAATTTCTTGGCATATGCCTCGAAGGCGCGCGCCGCCGAATCCGGTAGCGAGCCGTTCAAATAGGCGAAGCCGGCATTGTAAAGCGACGGTTCCGCCTCCGGGCTTTCCGGATGCGCGCGCGCCAGGTTGAGGTACTTGTCTCCGGCGATCTGCCATTGCCCGTCCTGCTCGCGGCATTTGGCTTCCCGGAACAGCACTTTGGAAAGAAGCTTGGATTCGAAAAAGGCGTCGAAGAACAGGGTGTAGATGGCGATGGCGTCCTTCCACTTCTTCTGCTTCTCCTGCATCACGCCGGCATTGAACATGGCCACGGGGGCGATTTCCGCGGCGGGGAATTCCTTGGGGATGCGTTGGTAGATTTCGGAAGCGGTTTGCAGCTTGCCTTCCTTTTCGGCCTTTTCCGCCTGCAGATAGACCGACTGCGCCAACCTTTCCTTGGCTTCCGACACGGTAGCGGCGTCGTTACCCTTCAGCATGGTGCGGTAGATCTTCTCAGCCTCTTCCAGGCGGCCCGCTTGCGCATAGGATTGGGCCGCCATCTGGGAAGCTTCCGCGCTTTGCGGGCTTTGCGGAAAGCGCTTGCGTACGTCCTCGTAAAGCGGCAATGCTTTCTCGAATTCCCCTTTGTTATAAAGATGGTTCCCCTTCCACACCAGGATTTCCGGGGTTTTCTCATCGTTGGGAGCCACCGAGAGGTAATTATCCAGGGTTTCCAAATAGAGTTCGGAAGCATAAGCGGTAGGCGCCTTGGTGGAATCCGCATGCTTGAGGCCGGCATCCACGGTGCCCGCGCTATCCCCCTTGGGCGCGGTCGCCTTCACTTCCGCGGGAGGCGGTGCCGTACCCTTTCCGGCATCCTTCTTAAGCGTCTTGAACGCGCCGCACCCCGATAAAATAAGGGCGAGGGCGGCCAGGACCGAATAAGTTATGCGCGCGCTACTTCTTCTCATCTTCCGTCTTCTTGAGCATTTCCTGCGCCGCCACGATGGCATTGTAAGCGGCGGTCTTCTTGAGCTTGGGATCCGCCAGCTTGGAAACCTGCATGTACTTCTTGGCCGCCGCCCCGAACTCGTTCAGGGAATAATAGGCTTCCGCTTCCTGGTAATTGTACTTAGCCCGGTTGGGATTTTCCGGATAAATCGCCAGGAAGGCGTCGTACGCGGAAACGGCTTTGCGGTAGTAGGACTCGCGCGTGCGCGCTCCGTCGCCGGTCGCATTCGCCAATTGCTTGGCCTCATAGAGGTAGTGGCGCGCCACCATCTCGATGGCCTGCTGGCTCACGGAGTCCGCATTGGCCTGGGCTTCCGGCGATCCAACCTTTTTGTACCAATCGCTGCCTCGGCAATAGGTGCGGAAGATCTTCTCGCGCACCTCGGCGGCGCGGTTGTAGTTCTGTTCCTTCTCATAGGCGCGGCCCAATTCCATCAGGGCTTCCGGCATCTTCTCATAGTCCTTATAGCCGTTCATCAAGGCTTCCAGGGCGCGCTTGGATCTGTCCATCCGGCCCGCCTGGGTATAGATGACCGCCATGCGATGCAGCAGCTTAGCGCCCAGGCGGGAGTCGCCCAGCTTGTCGGCGAAGGCCTTGCTCTGCTTGAGGCCGCCGTCGCCGCTGGTATCGCTTTCCGCGATGGACAAGGCCGCGAATTGCAGGGCCTCGCTGGTCAGCGCCGATTTGCTTTGCTGCGCCTTGGTCTTGCGCGCGGATTCCTCAAGTATGAAGGTGAAGGAACTGATGGCCGTCTTGTATGAATTGGCGCGGTAGCGGGTCCAG
The DNA here is from genome assembly GCA_025360005.1 of Fibrobacteria bacterium. Classification (GTDB taxonomy): domain Bacteria; phylum Fibrobacterota; class Fibrobacteria; order UBA11236; family UBA11236; genus Chersky-265. The sequence goes on along the minus strand of JANYDA010000003.1, from coordinate 1,827 downwards.
GCCAGCTTGTACAGGGCCTGCTCGAAGTACTTGGAATCCGCGTAGTCCAAAACCTTGTCGTAAGCCTCGGCGGCCTTTTCCAGCTTGTTCTCATTGAAATAGTATTCGCCGATAAAGATGAGCGCTTGCTGCGAATAGAGCGATTGCGGGAATTTGCCCGCCAACTCCTCGAAGTAATGGAGGCCGGAAACGGTCTCGCCGCGCAGGGTCTGGGTATAGCCCATGTAATAAAGGGCCGCCGGGCGCCACGGGGATTCCGGGAACTTCTCGATCAATTCCTTCCACGGCGCCTCGAAGGATTCCGGATCCAAGGTGGGTTCCGATTGCGCTATAGGCAGGTTGCCGCCGGCTTGGGCTTCCAGCCATTGGAAGGAGGCCATGCGTTTCTTGAGGCCGTCCTCTTCCAGGCCGTAATTGAGATAGCCTTTCTGGAAGAGGAGCCAATCCATGATGCCGTTGGAATTGGGATCCTCCCCCAGCTCGCGGATGCGGCGCAGGATATCGTCCGCCTTGCCCGCCAGGCGTTCCGAGATATCATCGGCCAGGATGCGCGAACGCTTGGACAGTTCCGTACGCTCTCCGGCCTTGCTGGAGTCGGCGCGCAGGGCGGCCAATTCCAGGTTGAGGCTCTTCTGCGTGTACTTGAGCAATTCCTCCAGCCAGGATTTGTGCAGCACATGGATATCCAAGGCCAACGCGCGACTCTCGAACAGCTTCTGCTTGATCTGCTTGCGGAATCCAATGGAGTCGGCAGCTGCGGAATCCGCCACCTTATCGTTGATGTGCGCCGGATCGACCAGCTTGGCCAGCACCGTCTCCCGCTCCTTATTGAAGGTCTGCTCCGAGTACTCGCCGCTCTTGTAGCGTTCCTCGACGAAGTCGCAGAGGCCCAGGCCTTGCTGGTACAGCCGGGCGATGGCTTCCGGCGATAGCGGTTTCTGCCTGGCGAGCGCGGCCGCGGCCTTGTCCAGCTTGGCTTTGACGCCCGCCAGTTGATCGTCCGTCATCTGCTTGCCGTCCTCGCGATCATGCAGTTTCTTGTTGAACTCCTTCAGTTGCTCGTTCTCCTTGTCCACTTGCAGCCGGAAAGCCCATTCGTTCTTGGCTTTGAGCATCACCTTGCGGACCAGCACATTGAAGCCTTCGATGGCCCAGGGATTGTCGGGATATTGCGCGATGAGCTTCTTCAGGATGAATTCGCCCGCGTCCAGATCTCCCATGCGGATATTGGCCCACACCATGCCGTACAGCGCTTCCGCCTGGAAGCCCTGTTGATCCAACAGGTTCTGGTAACCCTTCAGGGCCTGTTCATAATGGCTTTCCTCGAAGTTGAGGTGGGCCAGCGCCAATTCGGCCCGGTTATGCAGGCGCTTGTCGATTTGCGATTCGCTGACCAGGGTGACGAGCACGCCGCGGGCCTCGCCGAACCTCTTTTGGCGCACCAGGGATTTGGCGTAGACGAACAAGGACTTGAAGTGGTACGCGTTCTTGTTGCCCCCCGCGGTCATTACCTTTTCCACCAGCGAATCCTGGCCCAACTCATAAGCGCTCTGGACCGCCAGGTAACGGGCCGGGGGGAACAGCTTCTCATCGAATATGTCCGCCGCCATGAAGGCGCGGTACTTGATCACGAGGGAATCGTCCTGATGCGATTCGAACATGGCTTGCAATTGGCCCAGACAGGCGGGCCCGTATATCCGGCTGTCCGGCGTGACCTTCTCGAAGGCTTCCACCGCTTTCAGGGGTTTGCCGCCCACCATGAAGCTGGCCCCCAGGTAGAAGTTGATCTTGCCGATGGAAATGCGGCCCTGGAACCGGTTGGAAAGG
>JANYDA010000002.1 GCA_025360005.1 Fibrobacteria bacterium | reverse complement strand
CGGATTTGGCGGACACGGTTTTCACAGGAGCCCTGGGCGACGCGAAGTTGTGGGCGCCTTCCGGCGAACAGGCCCGCCTGGCGGATTTCTCCGCTTTGACCGCGCCGGGGCTATACGTCCTGGGCGTGCCGGGCATGGGGATCTCCAATCCCTTCAAGGTCGATGCGCATGCCGATCTGGAACTCGCCAAAGGAGCCGTCCGCGGCTTCTTTTTCCAACGCGCCTCGGCCGTGCTCACCCCCGCCAACGCGGGCAAATGGGCGCGCAACGCCGGCCATCCCGATAATCGCATCTACGTGCATGCTTCCGCCGCCACCGCGGCGCGCCCCGCGGAAAGCTTCATCTGGGCCGGCCGGGGCTGGTACGACGCGGGCGACTACAACAAGTACGTAGTCAATAGCGGCATCTCCACCTATACCCTGCTCGCGCTGTACCATCATTACCCCGCCTTCTTCGACACCCTGAAGCTGAACATCCCCGAAAGCGGCAACACCATCCCGGATTTGCTGGACGAATCGCTGTGGAACCTGCGCTGGATGTTGGCGATGCAGGATCCCAACGATGGCGGCGTCTACCATAAGCTCACCTCCGCGGAATTCTCCGGCTTCGTAATGCCGGAAGCGGACGTGGCCAAACGCTACGTGGTCCAGAAATCCGTCACCGCCGCGCTGGATCTGGCCGCCACGGCCGCCTATGCCTCCCGCCTCTTCCGCAAGTTCGACGGCCCCCTGCCCGGTTTCGCCGACAGTGCTTTGAACGCGGCCCGCAAAGCCTGGAACTGGGCCCGCGCCAATCCAACCGCCTATTACAGCCAGGCAAAACTCAATCAAGCCTTCGCCCCCGCCATCAATACGGGTGAATACGGCGACAACAACGCGAGCGATGAATTCTTCTGGGCCGGCCTGGAATTGTATTTGGCCACCAAGGAGGACTCCTTCTACGTGGCCGCGGTGCCCACCGGAACCTTGCCCCCCGCCTTCGGGATACCCGGCTGGGGCAATGTGCAGACCTTGGGCCTGTACAGCCTGGCGGAAGAAATCGGCAACGGCTTCGGTAAGATCGACGGCGCGGCCGTGAAGCAACGCATGGTGCAGACCGCCAACGCTTTCCGCGATCGCGCGGCCGCCTCGCCATTCGCAGTGGTGATAGGGAACAACGAGTTCAACTGGGGCAGCAACGCCACCGACGCCAACCAAGGCATGCTTTTGCTGCAAACGTTCCAGCTCACGGGGGATTCCACCTATCTGGCGGCCTCGGTAGACGCGCTGGATTATCTGGTGGGCCGCAACGGCACGGGTTACTCCTATGTTACGGGCTACGGATCCAAAGTTCCCATGTCCCCGCATCATCGCGTCTCCTCCGCGGACGGAGTGCGCGATCCGGTTCCCGGCCTTTTGGTGGGCGGACCCAATCCCGGCCAGCAGGACAAATGCGTCTACGCATCCTCGCTGCCCGCGGTTTCCTATCTGGACAGCGAATGCAGTTATGCGTCCAATGAGATCGCCATCAATTGGAACGCCCCTTTCGCCTACCTGGCCGGCGGCCTGGAAGCCACGCTGGGCGGTCCCGTTGAGGGGAGCGGCATCCTCGCGAATCCTTCCCGCGGAAGCGTCTCCGCGCTATTGGGTTGGGAAGGCAAGCGCCTGAACGTTCGCCTGCCCCAGGGCTGGAGCGGCAAGGTAGAACTGTTCGACATGCGCGGCGGCCGCCTGGATCCATCGGCTACGGGGGCGGGATGCCTGTGGGTATACCGTTTGCAAGCCAAGGATGCGCGAGGACGCGCCGTCATGCGCATGGGCACGCTCGCCCCTTTCGCTTCCCTGCGGATCGATCTGGGCCGCTGATCATCTGCCCGCAGCCTGCCCGTATGGTGGGGCGCGATTTACCTACACTCTATTCCCATGCTCAGTCCCGGTTGCGGCAGCCGCTTTGAACATGTCCTCTATGTCGTTTTTGCGATGGCCGTCGATGTTTCGCATGTCGGGGCTTTCGGTAATGGGGGCTGCCACCTCGGTGGTTGCGTAGCCGCTGTCTCGCAGGACCGCCAAAGCGGCTTCAAAGGCAGCGCGGACAGCGGGGTCCGCCCGCTCGCCCTCTAAAATACCGCTATTGTCGATGAGCCCCCAGGTACACTTAAAGCCGACACCCCGCAGCAGGCGGCCGGCAAGCGGGTGGAACCTACAGCGTCGGTATCTACAGTGGCCAGAAACGTACTACTCGCGGCGTGCGCCCGAGGCTGGAGGAAACCTCCGTTTTCCGGAAGTGGTTGAAAAAAGAAGGAGCGCATGTTCGTGGACTTCTGCCTCGTGACCATGTTCATGCTGGACTGAGATTTTAAAATCCGCGCCTCCAAAAGCATTAAACTCTTACTCTTCGGAGACACCATCGAAAATAATGCTTAAGCCTTCCATGGGTTGGCTTGACTACTTGTGATATTTGTATAACTTATTAACGCCCGCATTTTTGATCGCTCTGCAATGAGCCATACATCTGCCTCGCGGGAGGCAGCCTTGTCACGTAGAATGGAACTAAACCCACAGGGGATAGGAATGAAAAGAACGCGGTCATTTATTGCTTTATGTTTGGCAAGCCTTTTTGCCCCCTTTCTGGCGTATACCCAAAGCAACTCTGCCCCGCTTGTAAGTGCCAAGACCAAATCGCAAACCGTCTTTGAGCATAAGCTGGAAGGTACGGACACGGCGCAATGGCACCGCATCGATCCGAATGTTCTTCCCCAAGCCTCCGCGTCCTCGGCGGAAAAAATCCAATTCAAGCTGAAGCTTTTGGACATGATGTCCTTTTGCACCGGCGATCTCTTCTCCACGCTTTCCGAGGTGGATGCGCAGGAGTATCTCAATATCCAGGAAAAGAAGTTTTGCAAAGAGAGATTGAAAAAATTGCAACCGGAACTCCAATAAAAGGTAAACCGCCATGAATACCAAACGGATTGTGCTTACCGGGTGTGCGCTTTTCGCTCTCCTATCTACCGCTTGGGGTGGGGACACTGGAAGCGCGCCACCTGCGGATTCAGTCCTTGCTAAGGACTCCGCTGAATTCGCTCCCCCCAAGCGCAAAGATACCCAGCAGAGTAAAGCCTCTTTTCAAGCTAAGCTTGAAAGGCTCCGTACCGTCTGCACCCCCGATCATTTTCCCACCTTCGCCTCACTGGACTCTTCCGACGAGTTAACGAAAGGCGAAAAGAAAAAATGCCGGGACCGTTTGAAATTCCTGAACCCGACGATGGAATAGGATGCCCTCATGACGAAACGTTCCGTTTTTCTCTTCGCTTGCCTTTTACAATGCCCGGTCCTGTTTGCCTGGGATATTTTTTCCGGTATTTCCGGAGGTGGTTTCTGGGGTAATCTTCTCTCCCTTATCCCCTTCGGCGCCGAGCCCGGTACCACTCCTACCATTGAACCCAGCCAGTTTCAGCCGGGAGGCGGCCAGGGCATGGTAGTGGCCAATACGAATTTATTCACGGGGCAACCGGCCTATACGATTCCCCTGGGAGAAATCAACGCCCGCGGAATGCTTTCCTTTCCCTTAAGCCTTAGATATGGCGGTCCGACCAAGCCTATCGTGGAAAGCGACAATCAAAGAGCGCCCGTAGGATGGATCGGACTTGGATGGGATCTCTCCATCCCTTATATCGCCGTCAACCATAAGGGAACATTAACCACCACAGACGATGTAGTAATGTGCAATTTAGGCCCTTTTGGAGGAGGCCAAATCCTCCAAAATGCGGCGTCCCACTTCTACCTTTCCACCAATCCCTACATACAAATCAAAACGGATGGGGGCTCAGGCGAATTCGCGGGACAGATTATCCGTTGGACATTCACCTTTCCAGATGGCAAGCGTATGGTCTTTGGGGACAATTCCAATTCCCAGAGGACACTATTCTATACCGGGAATGTGATCAAGGCCAGCGCCTATACGGTAGCCTCTCCAAACCACTTCATATACCGATGGGATGCGAGCTACCTCACCGATGCCAACAACGCCAATAAAATCCTTTTCCATTACAAGCAAGAGTTCGAATCTTCCGGCCCCAATGGCAATTATGTCCGGGAAGCCCATGCTGATCTTATCAATTGGCTGACTCCGGGGAACGCCGAGGTGGAAAGTTATCGCTTCACCACGGTGGATAAGGGGACGAACGAATATGTCGGCTATCAAACCGATGGGAGCGAACCTAGGGACAATCAAAAGCTTTTCGAGAAAAAGCGTTTGGATGCCGTGCACTGCTATAAAGAGGGGACAGAAACTCATTTCTACAAATTCATTCCCGCTTCCACACTGGCCGAGGATTGGGAGGGGAACAAAAACAAAGGACTTCTCCAGGAAATCCAGGTGTATGAGAATCGGTCAGGCACTCAAGTCAAGGATAATGGTTGGATGTTCGTTTATGGGGGAAACGGCGCCGCCCCTTCTACGCTTCACTCCATTACCACGCCGGATCTACGCACCGATTCTTACGGGTACAATGGGCCCTATCTTGCGTCAACCAACGCGGATCAGGATAGGGGAACCTATTCCATGTTGCAAAGCGATAACGCCACTCCCGTTACTTTGCCTACGGACAATACGAAAAAACTGCTTTGGAAATCCCAGTCGACATGCGATGAACGCTTCTGCTATATCAGTGTGAAGGATAAGGATGGCATCGAACCTGATGCCCAGGGGCGCACTCAGAAGATGTACGTGGAAATCCACCCCAATATGGGCAACTACTTTGACAACAACACCTCCTCTGGAACCCTGCGTCTTGTCTACGGAGATGCAACCACGCCTGCGGACAGCCTGGAATTGCTTCCCGGAGGCGACTTCTTCCTGCTCGTCAATCACGTTACCGGCAACATTACCTTCTATACCTGGGATGGCTTGAATTGGCAATTGATAAAACCTTTTGCCGGGGATCCCCGTTACAATGCCACCAACGACTCATTCGGTCAGCATATAAAAGTGGTGATGGGAGGGAATTATTTCCTGGTTCAGAAAACGTCCAAGCTGGCCTCGGGCGGAACGGGAACAGCTACGGAGCTTATTCCGGTTATTCGAAAACCCGATGGGAGTTGGAGTTCCCTCAATCAATCTTCAACAGTTTGCAAACTCGATAATAAATCCG
>JANYDA010000009.1 GCA_025360005.1 Fibrobacteria bacterium | reverse complement strand
AATTGATGTCTTCGCTCGGAAGATCGTTGGTTGGCGAGCGGCGGGTTCAATGAAAACGGATCTGGTATTGGATGCTTTGGAACAGGCGTTGCACGAAAGGACCGACAAGGATGGCCTTGTGCACCACAGCGATCGGGCGTGCAATATTTTTCGATTCGTTACACTGAGAGGCTGGGTGAGTCTGGAATCCAGGCGTCGGTCGGAACCACGGGCGACTCGTATGACAACGCCATGGCGGAATCCATCATTGGCTTATTTAAGACCGAAGTGATTCGTCGGCGCGGTCCCTGGTGCAATCTGGAGACAGTGGAATTCGCGACCCTGGAATGGGTTGATTGGTTCAATAACCGGCGGTTGCTCGAACCCATCGGCGACATCCCGCCCAGAGAATTAGAAGAGATGTATTATTCAAATCTTGAGAACCCAGCCGAGGTGGCTGGACTCAAGCAAACCAGCCTCCGGTAAATCCGGTGTGGTTCAAACCTATTATTTCCTGAACGCGGCTTCGGCACGTTCGGTACGATTATGACGGCTTGGGCCGCATGATCAAGGTCTTTTGCATGGCTCAAGCACTCACGCCGCATCGAGTGGGGCTATCAATACCGGACTATTCTTTTGGGGTATTGTCCCGATGACGTTTTGAGGATGGCCCAATACATGCCTGCGGGATAAGCCGTTTCCGGCAAGTCCAAATGGGATTCCGGGCTACTGCCATGGAATTTTCGGAGCGTCCTTCCAAAGGCATCCTTCAATTCCAATTCCCAATCTCTCTGGAAGCCGACATTGATGCGGAGTCCATCGGCATCCCAACCGGTTACCTGGAAACGGTCGGAGCCCAACGTCTTGCCTTGCTCTTTCCCCGCGACCTGGGTATTCGTGGGCCTCTCTCCCGGACCGAATTGGTTCAAGGTATACCAGGCCTCGTTGGTCCAGAGCGGTCTTCCGGACTTCGATACGATACTCTTCACCTTGACATAAACCACGTCTCCGGTTTTCAAGCCACTGACTCCCAAGGTCACCCCGTCACCGCCGGCCGTGAGGATGGCCGAGGTGACGGAGCGGATTGCGGTTCCAATCGGGGGGCCGCCATAAGCGGCAGTGGGCTGATAAGTCCAGGTTTTGACATCGTAATTGGCTGGGGTAGCGGCGGAAGCGTCAATGGGCTCGGTGAATTGGAGCTCAATCTTATCCGGCCCCATGGAGCGGACCGCCAGGAAATCGAAAGTCGGTTTATGATTGGGCTGCAACTTATTCAGGCCGAAATACTTAGGTCCCTTCGCTCCCGCCCAGGTCCAGAAAGGGGATGCCTGCGCCCCCATTCCACCCAGATAAATGACCCCGTCCGGACCGATGACAATGTGGTTTATCGCGGTTTCCAACCCGCCGGAAAACTTGAATATCGCCCCTTGGTATTCCCCGTTCACTTTTTCCAGGAAGCATCTTTGCAATCCGCCGAAACGGACGTCGCCGATCAGGAATTGGCCCGCATAGGGGCCTTCCAAAAGGTAAGTCGGATCCGCGGGAGATGCGGAAACGATCTCATGAGGCATCCAAATGGCAGGGGGTGATGGTGCGACCTTGTCGAACTGGCCTCCCGCGGCATTGGGGAAGCCGTAGAAACGGCCCGGCCGCAGATTGTTCAACTTGCTTGATGGCAGCCATTCACCCTGATTATCGGTTTCAAAAATCTCTCCTCCGGGCCCGAAGCTGAGTCCATTGGGAGTCCTGATGCCGCTGAGTACAATTTCAGCCGTACCGGTTTCCTTGGAGATTTTTATCAGGCTCGCCCGATTTTTGCTTTTGTTCACATCCACCGTAATGCCGGTGGAAAGCCCCACGTAGAAATAACCTTTGCCGTCCGCCTCCACGCGATACAAGGGGCCGAACGCGAACTGATGGTAATTATTATCCCATCCGTATCTATAAATGGTGCGGTACTTGCCCGGAACCTCATTGATAGCCGTATCCAGGACGATCTCCCCTTGGTCCAATCCCAGGATCTCGGTAAGCCTCATCTTCTCGGTTATAAAGATGCCGCCGTCCTGGGCAAGCAAACCCGTCCCGCAATAAACATTGCTCGCCACTTTTTTGAATGTAACGCCGGTGGAACTCTTCCCGCCCACTCCATCCACTACATAGAGATTGCCCGGTACAACCGGTTTGTTGAATACCGGTTCATGGGTCAATACCAAGAGACGCCCATCCGGCAGAAGTTGCATTCCGGTAACCTGAGGTTGAAAGGCCGGAGGGCGGATGTCCACCAGATCGTAGCTGGGATGGACCGTGGCCAGAGGCTGGGCGGGCGCGCGCGTCACCGGGCACAAGGAAATGAATATGGCTGAAGCCATTCCGATTCCTGCGCGGAGAGGGTATTGGCCTATCGATGGCATTTTATCTCCTCTGCTGAAAATTGAGGCTGCCTACCAAAGCCTGGCGAGGCGGGCAAATGTATCCTGGATATCATTTTCGGATTTCGTAGGGGTAGGATCCTCTTAAGCGGAATAGATAAAAAATAGGCCGCGACCCCGTATTGCGAATGCCCTTTCGGTTCGATGAAGCGGATACTGCTGCGAAACCGGCAGCGGTATTCGGGAGGGTCCCAAATAGCCGGGGCATTTTCCGATTTTAGCCCGGAACTTACCCAGCCCTGGTTTTTACAGCGATGTGCAAAGGCTGACTTCAATCCGCGCGGGATCAATCCTTATACTTGACGCCGCAACCATAAGACTTGGCGGACGCCACTTCCACCGGCTTGCCCGCCAATCCCGCTTCCAGCGCCGCCCGCACGTAGTTCTTGGCGCCGGGGATATCCTCCTGATCCGTAGAGGGCTTATCGTCGATTGCGCCGGCATAGATCACCTTGCCTTCCGGATTGATGACGAACATGGTGGGCGTGGTCTTGGCTTGGTAGCTTAAGCCCACCTTGCCGTCCGGATCCTGGAGATAGGCTTCCGGCTGGGCCTTCACTTCCGCCATGCGCTTGGCCAAGGCCACGCCTTCAAAATGGCCTTGCTTGCCGGGCGCGGAGGAGTTGATGGAAAGCCAGATCGCGCCTTTATCGCGCGAGGTTTTCTGGAGCGCCTGCATGTTGCCGGATCCGTAGTGTTTGCGTACGAAGGGGCAGTCGTAATTGACCCATTCCAGGACCACCCATTTGCCGCGGTAATCGGAGAGGGAATGTTTTTTCCCGGTCCCATCCGGCAAGGTGAATTCCGGAGCCAGGGCGCCGGGACGCGGAGCGGTGATGGCGGCGGACGTAGCGGAAGCCTGTGCGGCCGCGAAGGCCGGCCCGGCTAAGAGTGATCCCAAGATCAAAGGAATGGAAAAGATCAATGCGGCGGCGGTACGGACGGAATAGTATGGCATGACGCCCTCCTTCCCGCCCGGGGATGCGACGGATCCGGGCTGGGGTGGATTTAAATTACAAAGCCGGGATGCGTGATCATAATTGTCCCTGTACCCGACCGGTGCGTAGCTATTATTCAAAGCGGGGCCCAATCCGGGATGCCCCTGGAACGGCATGTCGGCACAACTGTACTTCAGCAATTCGCCCGCTGTCCTGTTGGACAAACTGTCCCAGAACCTGGAATGGACCGATCCGTTCCAATCCCCCCGCATCGCCACGCCTACGCCGGCCATGAAGCGCTGGGTGCAGATGCGGCTGGCGGAAAAGCGCGGCATCGTCGCCAACGTGGACTTCCTGCATCTGGAGCGGACACTCTGGCAACGTTTGGAGACCCTGGATCTGGAGCATGTGGTGGAGGGACGCAAACCGGCGCGCCTGCTCGACGAACAAGGGCTGCAATTGCTGATCCTGGGATTGCTACGGAGCGATCCGCCGCCGGAGGCGCGGGAATATCTTGAGCGCAGTCCGGAAGCGCCGCAAGGACTCTTCTACGCGCGCCGCCTGTGCCAATTGTCGCACAAGCTGGCAGGCTTCTTCCGGGAATACGAATACAGCCGCGTGCAGGAGCATGGCCACAAGGGATTGGCCCATCTGTGGATGCGGGGGCAGGATTGCTTCGGGGAGTACCTGGACGGAAAAGTCCCCAAGGCGACGCGCGATCAACTGGAATCCCTGGAGCGCTGGCAGAAGAAGATTTACCACGCCCTGTTCCGCGTGGGCGGCCTGCGGGACAGCCTGGGGGAAAAACTGGGCCAGTACCGCTATACCCTGCCGCAATACGCAGAGATGGTGCTGGGCCAGCCCCGAAAGCCCGCGGATCCGGAGAGGAAACCTCCGGGTTACCATCTGTTCGGCCTTTCCCAGATCTCCCCTTTCCACCGCTCCCTGATCCGCCGCCTGGCCGACAAGGACGCGCTGCGAGGGCGCCAGGCGCGCTTCTTCATCTATTCCCTGAACCCATGCGCGGAATACTGGGAGGACGTGCTCACCCCGGGCGAACGCCTGCGCCAGCAACGCAATCTGTTCGGGCAAAAGAAATATCTGGATTGGCGCGAACTGGGTGACGATGAGAAAGCCAGGCTTCGCTTACCGGAGGAGAAGATAAAGGAAGAGGAGCTCCTCATAGAGGAGAACGAAAATCCCCTGCTGAGCCGCTGGGGCAAGCCCGGTCGCGAGAACATCCAGCTCTGGTGCCAAGTTACGCAATACAACTTCTTTGAATACTTCCGCGAGGGGGAGAACCGTACCCTGCTCTCCGCCATCCAGGATTCCGTCCTGCACCGCCGCGGCCGCCTGCCGGACGAGGAACGGGTGTCCCAGGACGAAAGCCTGCAAATCCTGGCCTGCCCGGAAATCCACCGCGAGGCCGAAACCGTCCACCAGGGCATCCTGGACGCGCTCTTGCGCGATCCCAACCTGCGACCCGACGATGTGGCCGTGCTGGTCCCGAACATGGACAAGTACCGCCATGTGCTCACCGCGGTATTCGGCCGCACCGCGGAAGGCGATCCGGGACACGTTCCCTTCAACCTCTCCGATTCCTCCGCCTTGGCGGAAAGCGACTATGCGCGCGCAATCAGGCAATTATTCGCCCTGTCCCGCGGCCGCTTCAGCCGCAAAGAAGTGTTCGCCCTGGCGGCCAATCCCTGCTTCCGCGGCGGACCGGATCCGGACGACGCGGCCCTGCTCGCCTGGAGCGGTTGGGCCGCAAAGCTGAACATCTTCCATGGCTTCGACGGGGAGGATAAGCGCCGGCGGGGTTACGTGGACGATACCCTGCATACCTGGACCCACGGCCTGGAGCGCTTGGTTTTGGGCACGGTGATGGAATCCCCCGCCGAGGACGACGCGCGCCATTTCCAGAACGTAGTCCCATTTGCGGACGGCCACAGCCCCGATCGGGAGCTATTGCAGGGCTTCCTGACCGCGGTGCAAGGCCTGTACCGTGACTTGGCGCCGTTGCGGGAAGAACGCCCGCGCCCCTGGGCCGACTGGCTGGATCTATGCTCCACCCTGTTCGATCGGTACCTGGCGCCGCCGGAAGATCAGTCCCTGGAAGGCTACGTGCAATCGGACATACGCCGCTATCTGGGCGAATTGCGTTCCATGGACGCGCTGGAAACCCTGACGGGCGCGGCCGGAGTAACATCCGCGATACCCATGGATCTGATCCTGGAGCGCCTGAACGGCCTCAAGGCCGGGCGCGAGCCCCATCTCTCCGGCGGCGTCAACGTGGCGGGCCTGGGAGCCCTGCGGTCCCTGCCCTTCAAGCTCATATACGTGCTGGGCCTGGGGGAGGGGGAATTCCCGGAAGAGGATTCGGCCTCCACGCTCGATCTGCGCCGCTACCGGCGGGTGATCGGGGACGTGGATCCGTCCGGCCGCAATCGCTACCTGTTCCTGGAAACACTCCTATGCGCTTCCGGAAAGCTGCGCCTCAGCTACGTGAGCCGGGACGTGCAGCAGGGCAAGGTGTTCCAGATGGGCGCCGTGCTCAACGAGCTGGCGGATTATATCCAGGACTGCGTGATCGCTCCCGCCGCCGATGGGAAACCCGGGCAATACCGTATCACCCAGGTTCCCCTGCTCTCCCGCGCTCCGTCCCTTTTCGCGCAGGGGGACGGCCCCGAAGCCGCGAAGCAGGGGGGCGGAATGCAACCTATGGCCGCACCCTGGGCCCCGCCTCCCAACCCCTTCCGCGAAGAAAAATTGCTGGCCTGGCTGGAAAGCAAACGCGCCGCGCGGCCGGACCTGCCGGAACTCCTGGGGGCCCGGGCCCGGCGCCATCCTTACCGGGAACTCTTCCCCATCCCCGCGGGCGAGCCCCGGGAAGCGGAAACCGGCGCCGTCTCCGTGCCGCTCGACGATATCCGCCTTTTCCTGGAGAACCCGGCGCAATACGCCCTGCGCAAGCGCCTTGGCATCCGCGACAACCGGGAAGAGGATCCCATGGACGAGGAGGACGAACCGTTCTTCTGTCCCTCGCGCACGGGTAGCGACCTGCTGCAGCGGGTCATCCATCGGCGCATCGCCATGGGCGCGGACGGAACGCGGGAACAAAGCCATAGCCACTTCCTGGGGATGTACGCCAACCTGGCCCTGCGCGGCCTGATGCCCGGCGGCCCTTTCCGGCTTCTCGACCAGGATCAATTGTGGGACCGCGCCGGAGCCATGCTGGACGGGCTGGACAAATATTTCGAAGGCATGGCCAAGGACGGACGGCGCCAGGAATGCGTGCCCGGCCTGGTCCTGGGCGACGGCGCCGAACACGGCCTGGTCCATCGCATGCGGGACATTCCCGTGCGGCGCTTTCCCGCCCTGGGCCTGCGCGCCGCCGATCGGGAATTGGAATTGCACGGGGAACTGCCCTGCCTGTTCCGCGATCCGGCCGACGGGCGTTGCACCACCGTGGTCTTCGTCGCCGGCCAGTTCACCCCCCGGCGCCTGTTGCCGGCCTTCCTCTTCTATGCGGCGGCGGTCGCTTCGGATTCGCAGCTGGGCGAATGGCTGCGCGCCGCGCCCTTCACAATCCACTACGTGCACAAGAAATACGCCAAGTTCGAAACCGGCAACTGGGCTCCTTTCCGCATGACCCGCGAGCAGGCGCGCGTCTGGCTGGGCGACTTGGCCGGAACCATGCTGACGGGAACGGATTTCGATCTGTTGCCTTTCGATCTGATCGCCAAGGAACTGGCCCCCCAGGGCGGCCTGATCGACGGCGTCGACTATGCGCACACCCTGCGCGAAGGCCTGGAAGCCGCCGAGGACGCTCCGGACTGGTTCGCGCCTTACCTTCCGGAAAGCCAGATCCTCCTCGCCCCGCAGGTACCGGACGATGCCGAGGCCAAGATCCGCCGCCGGTTGGCTTTCTTTTTCAACTTCAAGCCGGAGCCGCCCGGTGCAGGGTAACCCGCAGGTTTCGGCCGCGCCCGCCAATCCCGAAGAACGCCCGGAAGCGATCGCGGCATTGGACCTTGCCAAGCCGGGCCTGTTGGAAGCCTCCGCGGGCACGGGCAAGACCTACGCTATCGAGCATCTGGTGTTGCGCCTCCTGATCGAAGGCGGGCAAATCGAACTGCCGCAAATCCTGGTGCTGACCTTCACGGAAAAAGCCACCGGGGAATTGAAGGACAAGATCCGCGCCCGCATCGCCTGGCGCATCGCCAAGGGGGGCCTGCCGGACAAGGTGATGGAAAGGCTCAAGCGGGCCCATCTGGAATTCGATCGGGCCTCCATCCATACCATCCATGGCTTCTGCCAGCGGGTGCTGCGAAAATACGCGTTCGAGAACAACGCTCTGTTCCGCCAGGACCTGGAGAAGAACGTAAACCAGGTCCTGGAGCAGGTGCTGAACGAGGAAATGCGCTCCACCTGGCTCACCCAAGCGGGACCGGGGGCGGAAGGGGTGGCCGCATTCCGGGACAAGGCTGCGTCGCTGGGCATGGGGGCCACTACCAAATGGCGCAAGCGCATCGTCGATATCGCCAAGGGGCTGAATCCCCTGCGCGGGGACGTGCTGCTTCCGGAATTCGATCCGGAACGCGTGGCGGAATGGGAATCGGAAATGGCCGCGGCTTTCTCGGAGGTAACGAATATGTTACCTCTGTTGGCATCCGGCCAGGAGGAGAATCACCCCTTTGCCAAACGCTTCGCGGCCATCAAGTTCGCCAGCGGGCCCACCCGTAAAAAAGGCCAGCAACTGGTGCTGACCGCCCTGCGCATGGCCACGCTCTGCGACTCCCTGCGGGACGCCCAGGCCCGCGCCCTGGCAGCCGCTACCTTTCCCTCCCGGGTGGAGGAAATCGATTTGCGGGGCGTGAAGAAGGATGGCTTCCGCTTTCTCCTGCCCACGCCCGGAGAAATGAAGGAACCCTGGCCCGAGCTGGAAGCCTTTCTGGATCTGCTGGACCGCGTTAGGAACGCGGCCGCGCGCATCGATAGGGAAAAAGCGGCGCGCGCCTTCGCGCCCAAGCGGGAAGTGATCCTGGAGCTGCGGGAAAAAGCGCAAGCCTGGCTGCGCTCCCAAGGGCTCATCACGTATGACAGCATGATCGAGGACGTATGCGTGGCCCTGCGGCAGAAGGAAGACCGCGTACGCATGTTGCGCCAGGACTATCGCTATTGCCTGGTGGACGAATTCCAGGACACCGACCCCTTGCAATGGGAGATCTTCCGCCGCGTGTTCCTGGACAGCGGTTCCGCCAATCCCCTCTATCTAATCGGCGATCCCAAGCAAGCCATCTACCGCTTCCGCGGCGGGGACGTTTACACCTACATGGAAGCCCGCAAGGCTTTGTTCGATCTGAGCCGCCAGGGTAAAGCCCAAGGCACGGGGCTGGACACCAACTACCGCTCCAGCGGCGCCATGGTGGAAGCCTACAACGCGGCCTTTACGCATCGCGGCTGGTTCCACGCGCATCCAATCGATCCCGCCGACAAAGCCTGGCGCCTGCCCGCGGAGCCGGATCCCCTGGGCTACGTGCCCGTCAAATACGGCGCCCTCCCCATCCAAACGCCCCTGGATACGACCGCCGCATCCAAGCCGATTATCCTGAAGGATTTCGCGGACGGGGATCCGGACAAGCGCGCGATCAAGAAGCGCGTCAACCATTGGATCGCCGCGGAAATCTCCGCCCTCATGGCTGCGCCCGAACGCCTGGGCATCCCCGAGAAGGCAGGCGGCTTCCGCTCCCTCGCCTGGAGCGACATCTGCGTGCTGGTGCGAAAGTCCAAGGAGAAGGATCAACTGGAGCGCGTGCTCGCGGAGGCGGGCATCCCCGTGCAGGTCAACCGCCGACCGGGCCTGTACCAAGGGGACGCGGCCGGGCAATACCTGGCCGTGCTGGAATCGCTGGAGGATCCGGCCGATCCAGGCAAGCATGCGCGCGCGCTCCTGACCCGTTTCTTCCGCGCCGAAAGCGAGGCTCCGCCCGCCCGCCCGCCGGACTCGCCCCATCCGCTTTTCGAGGAATGGATCCGCCTGGCGGAACACCGCCGCTGGCAGCGCCTCTTCCATTCCCTGCAATACCGATCCGGCCTGCTCTATCGCGAAAGCTTCCACGAAGACGCGGATCGCCGCATCATGGACTTCACCCATATCGGCCAGAACCTGGTGCAGGAGGCCCTCCGCGAGAATCTGGGCCTGGCGGGCCTGGTGCAACGACTCAAGGATTTGCGGGCCGCGCCCGCCGGTGCCGACGAAGACGCGGACATGCACCGCGAGGAATCGGAGGGCGGCAAGGTGGTGCTGATGACCATGCACGTCAGCAAGGGACTGGAATTCCCGGTGGTTTTCCTGGCCAGCTTTTCCGGCAACCCCACGCCTACGCATTTGAAATACCGCGCCGGATTGAATACGGTGTTCCACCTGGACAACAAAGACGAGATCGCCCGCAAAGCCTATCAGGAAGAATCGGAAGGCGAGGACCGCCGCCTCTATTACGTGGCGCTTACGCGCGCGCGCTACAAACTGTACGTGCCCCTGCTGCCTTTCGGTACAGCAGGTTCAGCAGGCTCGGCAGGCTCCGGCGCCTCCGCCACCGGACCCCTGGGCGGGTTCGTAGCCGAAGCCCTGCGCGCCGCCGCGGCCTTGCGACCGGATCTGTATCATTTCGCTCCACCGGAAGATTATGGCAAGCCATTGACGCCGCTTTCGCGTATCGACCACGCGGGATCGGCGCGCGCGACCCCGGCGGCCTCCGTCCCCTCGACTCGCACCGCCTCCGCCTTAACCCCGATCGCCCCAATCGCCCGGACCCCATCCGTAGCCGCCACGTCCATCGTTCCCGCAACCGATCCGGAAGCCTTCCTCGCCGACTACCCGCACGAAGACCGCCTGGCCCGCCCGGACGCGGATTTCTCCCGGCGCCGGCGCCGGCTAGCCTCTTACTCGCTTCTGGTCCGCAACAGCCACGGTCTCTCCTCGGAAACCGTGGAAGGCCGTTTCGACAAGGAAGAAGCCCCCGTAACGAACGGGTTACCCAAGGAACCGGCCGACGCCGAAGGCGCGGCTTCCGCGGCCTCGGCGGCTTCCGCCTTTCCCGGAAACGCCCTGCCGCGCGGCAAGGACATCGGCAACATGTTCCATGAAATCCTGGAAGGCATCGATTTCGCCCAGGCCCTTAAAGCCGGAACCCCCGGGGCCCTTTTCGATCATGCCCCTACCAGGGATCTCATCGACGGCCGCATGGAAGACCATCGCCTGGGCGCGGAGTGGCGCCACGGCGTGGCCGGAGTGGTGTGGAATACCTTGCGCGCCCCGCTTCCCGATCCCGCCGGAGGCGAGCCATTCCGCCTGGCCGACGTGACGCAGCGCCGCCCGGAAATGGAATTCCTGTTCCCCTACCCCGCGCGCGCCGGGCAAGCGGGACCGGACGGTTATCTGTGGGGCTTCATCGATCTGGTCTTCCGCCATCGCGGACGCTATTATCTGCTGGATTGGAAATCCAACCACCTGGATGCCTACGGCCCGGCCGAGCTGGACCGCAGCATGCGCGACTCCCGCTACGACGTCCAGTACATGCTCTACTCCCTGGCCCTGGACAAATGGCTGGGCAGCCTCATATCCGGCTATAGCTATGCGGAGCATTTCGGCGGGGTGTATTACCTCTACCTGCGGGGCATGCGCGCCGATTCGGAACCCGCCCGCGAAACAAGCGGCGTCTTCGCCCTCAAGCCCGCCCCGGAGCAAATGAGCGAGGATTACCCGATCCATCTGGCCGGTATCATGGGCGTTACCGGACCCGGCGGCCGCGCCGACGCTTCCCTGTTCCGCGCCGTCCTGGAAAAACACGGGGGCCCGCATGGCGTGTGAGAACCGCATGGCCGTGGCGGACGGCCTGGAAGACCGATGGTGGGTGCGCCTGGAGGCTTCGGCCCTGGAAAAAGGCGCCCTGGACGGAGTGGATCTGGTTCTGATGCGCACCCTGGCCCGCAAGGCCGATCGCAGCGACGACCAGGCCTTTCACGCGGTGATGGGTTGCCTGATAGCCGCGGTCCGCTCGGGGGGACTGCGCATTCCCATCGAAGCGGATATTTTGGCCGAACGCCTGATGGACTACTTGCGGGGCATCGCGCCTGCGCCGGACGGGCCTCCCGCGACAGCGCCGCCGGCTTCGGCGCCTACTACATCTCCATCTCCCTCCCGATCCCCATGGCCCGCCCCGGAAAACGAACCCGCGGATTGGGGGATTGACGATTTGCCGGCCCTGGCCCGGCGCGCGGCCGCGGAATTCACGGAAGCGCGCCTGGCGGGCGCCTATGCGGCCGTGCTGGGCGGCCCCGCGACCTTCCTTCCCCTGATCCATGCGGGACGGGGATTGTATTTCCAAAAGCACCAGGCGGCCGAAGCCGTAGTCGCCGCCCGCCTCAAAGGACTGCTGACCGCCCCGGACGCCCCGCCTCCGGACGGCATAGGTAACGTGCTGGATACGGTATTGCACCGGTATCCCCTGCGCCTATCCCACGCCCCGGACGCCCCCGCCATGGAATTCGACCCGCGGCAACGGGAAGCCCTGGCCCTGGCCTTGCGCAAACGGTTCACCGTGATCTCCGGAGGACCCGGCACCGGCAAAACCTCCCTGGCCGCCAACCTCCTGCGGGCCTGGACCCGCGCCTGGCAGGCCTCCCACGGCACCGCGCCCCGCATCCGCCTGGCCGCCCCCACCGGCCGCGCCGCCCAGCGCCTTTCCGAATCCGTCCGCCGCAGCCTGGAAAGCGTGCGCCCCCAGCCACCGGAGAACCATCCCGACGCCCGCGCCGATGGGCTGGTCCGCGAACTTGCCTGCGGCACTTTGCATTCCCTGCTGCGCTATAACCCCGGCACCGGCGAATTCTTCCATCGCGCCCATCGCCCCCTGCCCGCCGATCTGGTGCTCATCGACGAAGTCTCCATGGTCGACATCTTCGCCCTGGCATCCCTGCTCGCCGCCCTGGAAGGCGGCGCCTGCCTGGTGCTGCTCGGGGACATGGATCAATTGCCCTCCGTGGAAGCGGGCTCGGTGCTGGCCGATCTGGTCCCGCCGGGATCCACCCATCCGCTCCAGGATCATCTCATCCTGCTCGAGCGCAGCCACCGTTCCGAGGCCCGTATCCTGGACGTTACCCGCCGCATCAACGCCATGGACGGGGCCGGAGCCCTGGCCGCCATGTCCGCGCCGCTCGCCTTGGCGGCCGATACCGGGATGCCCGTCGCCCCCTGGCCCATCGCATTCCTGGATAACGGCAAAAGGATTTGTCCCGCCGGCGGCTGCCGCATGCTCCTGCCCGCCGGCATCGGTACCGCCGCCGCCGGATACCGCGCGGGCTGGGACGATTGGCTGGAGGCGTGGGTGGACTTCCATTACCTCAACCACTCTCTCGCCGCCGCCCGCTTTCCCGGCCGCATCCTGGCCGCCCCGCGCCGCGCCGCCTACGCAGATACCATCCAGGAACTCTGCGCCTTGCCCGCCTCCGAAGACCCGCGCCGCGATAGTTTGCTGGAAGAGGTCTTCGCCTATCTCGATCAGGCCCGCATCCTCACCCTCACCCGCAAAGGCTGGCACGGCGCCGTTAACGTCAACCGCCGCATTCGCGATCGCCTCCTGCGCCGCTGGGATCCGCGCGCTCCCCTGGAAGGCGCCGGCGGCTTCACGGGATCGCCCGTCCTGGTCCTGGAAAATGATCATGCCAAGCGCCTTTACAACGGGGACGTGGGCGTCCAGCTCCGCATTCAGGGCCGCGACCTCGTCTTTTTCCGCCGCGCCGACGGCTTCCAGGGGTTCCCCGCCGCCTTCCTCCCCCGCCATGAAACCGCCTTCGCCATGACGGTGCATAAAAGCCAGGGGTCCGAATACGATCAGGCGTTGGTGGTGCTCCCGGAATCCGGCAACCGTCTGCTTTACAAGGAAACCCTCTACACGGCGCTGACGCGCGCGCGCGATTTCGCGGGCGTGTACGGACCCGCGGAGGTGTTCCTGGAAGCGGTGGGCCGCAAAGTGGTGCGTGAATCCGGACTGCCTGAATATCTGCAAACATTGAGCGGGGGATGAGTACGCAAGGCATTTGCTATTTTTAGGCCGGGATTTACCCGGAAAGGGCCGAAGCGGATGCGCCAGGGGCAACTTTCCCTTGCCCGGCCCTCGGGCGCATGGTTTAATTGATTCGGACCGCGGAGAAAACACCCGGATAACAAGATGGCTGCTTAACCATGCTCTTCATCGAAGTCGTCAGCAGCCCGGCCAATCTCACGACCCATCGTTTTTTCCTCCGCGAAGGCGCCAACGTGCTGGGACGGGAAAAGGGCTGCGATATCGAGATCCCCGATCCGCGCATTTCCTCCAAGCACGCCATCATCATGGTCCAGGGAGACAGCGTCGAGTTCCTTGACCAGAATTCCACCAATGGCATCTACATCGATGATCAACGGTTGCGCAAGGGCGCGTGGCCCATGGGTTCTACGGTATTCATGGGCAATACCGAGATGCGCCTCAAAGGCGAACGCGCGGCGGACTCGGGGCTCACCCGGCCGCCTCCCAAATGGGGGGACAAATCCGCTTCCGGTTCGCTGACCCTTTCCGGCCAGACCGCCTCCAGCCTGGCCCTCAACAACGCCAACTTCGATTTCAACATCGTCCAGGAAAAGAAAATCGGCGGGGATGCGCAACCGGGCGCGGACCAACCCGGACTGGAGAATTTCGCCAAGCGCATGCAGGTCATCAACCGCATGATCAAATCCGTGAGCGCCACCATCACCGTACCGGATCTGCTCGATCGCACCATGACCCTGCTGTTCGAGGCGGTCAATTGCGACACCGGCTATATCCTGGTCACGGATCCGGCCAACCACGACGCCATCAACGCGCATATCGCCTACGAGCGCGGCAAGCGCAAGGAGAACCTGGAGGAGAAGCTTTACAGCCGTACGCTCGTCTCCACCGTCATCCAGAAGAAATCCGGATTCATCTTCGACAGCGATGAGAGCGGCGAACAGGATCAATCGCTGAGCATTTTCCAATTGCGCATCAAGACCGCGCTCTGCTGCCCCATCCATTCGGAAGGGCAGATCTACGGCGTCATCTACCTGGACAACAAAAAGCGCGGGGCCAAATTCAACGGGGATGATCTCGATCTGTGCATGAACATCGCCGGGATCGCCGGCGTGGCCATCGAGAACATGGAACTCTACAAGAAACTGGAAACCGAATCCCTGATCCGGGACCACCTCAAGCGCTTCTGCTCGCCCAATATCGCCGAGAAGATCATCGCCGAGCGCGGCAGCAGCGACTTCCACCTGCAGTCGCAGAAGACCAACCTCACCGTCCTCTTCGCGGATATCCGCGGCTTTACCCCCTTGTCGGAGACGCTGGCCCCGCTGGAAGTGGCCCGCCTGCTCAACAGCTATTTCTCGGAGATGTGCGCCATCGTATTCGCCAACGGCGGGACGCTCGACAAGTTCATCGGCGATTGCATGATGGTCCTCTTCAACGCCCCCGTGAACGTTCCCGATCACGAATTCATGGCGGTCAGGACCGCGTTGCAAATGAAGACCCGCCTGCGCCAAATCCTGCCGACCTGGAAGGAAAACGGCATCCCGGACTTCCAGGTGGGCATCGGCATCAACACGGGCGAAGCCGTGGTAGGCAGCATCGGCACCAGCTCCCGCATGGAGTACACCGCCATCGGCGATACGGTGAACATCTCCTCGCGCGTTTGCGGCATCGCCAAGCCCAACCAGATCCTAATCACGGAAAGCGTGTACGAGAAGGTCAAGGATCGCTTCCGCACCGTGCTGCTGGGCTCCACCCAGCTCAAGGGAAAATCGCGGCAGGTGATGGTCCACGAAGTGGTGGACGATCTGGGCAAGTAAGGGCCGGCCATGAGGCCGGGCCCCCTGGGGAAGCGCGATTAGGGATTCAGGATGGTCATTTCCCCGCGAGCGGGAAGCCTTGAGGATTCTCCCGGCCGCAGGCTCAGATTGAGCAACTGCCGTCCCGCGATATCCATCACGCGCAAATCCAGGACCTTACCGGTTTGATTGCTCACGTCTCCGCTGAGCGGATTCCGGAGAGTGCGGGAGGATGCCAAAACATTCCTGTCGGCGTTCACCAGCCCCGTCGTGGAGCCGCCCCAGGTCAAAGTCGCTCCGGCCCCGTTCTTCGCATCGCTTATTTCGGCTTCCAGTTTGGCCGGATCGGTGAAGGCCAGCGCGGCATAGGGAGGCGTGAAGGAGGTTCCCTTGCCCGCGGTGTTGCCCTTGCAGGCGGTATAGAGGTTGTTCCGCTCCGTGATTGCGGTGAAGGTGGGATCGAAAGCGATATCGATGGGATCCGTCTGCCCGATGAAGGAATTGCTTTCCGCCAGGATGTCCGACATATGGCAGGCGCGGATGCAATAGGCCTGGCCCGGGTCCTTGCTGGTGAAAAGGCAATTGGCCACGTGCAGCTTGCCGAAACGCACGCGCGGCATGCGCTCGGCCACGCCGTCCGCCCACCAGGTCTTGAAGAAGGTGATGAGCAGATGCCCGGTGTCCTCGGCCGCGTTTTTGTCCGAATGCCCGATCAGGTTGCAGAAGCGGTGGGATTTTCCCGCCACTCCGGAGGGCGTCGACTTGGCGGTATAGGAGAACTTGGTCCAGCTTACGGTGATGTAGTCGCAGGCATGGGTAATGTCCGTGTTACCGTCTTCGCCGTCGGAAATATCGAGATGGTCGAGCCATAGGTTCTTGACCTGGCCTTGCACCGTGATCGCGTCCAATCCGTTGACGTCGGTGGCTCCGGGACCCTGGATCTTGAGATTGCGGATGATGATATTGGCGACGCCCTTCTTGATGTCGAAGCCGCCGTTGATCGTCGCCCCGGGCAACCCCAGGATGGACTTGTCGGAGGAAAGGACAACCCGATCCCCGTTCGATTGGCCGCTGGTGCCGGCGCTGCCCATGGTTCCGCTCACCCAGATGAGATACTTGCCGGGCGTCTTCGCGTATTTCTGGAGATCGGCTATGGTCTTCACGGTCACTTCGGTGCCGCCTGCGCCGCCCGTGGTGCCGCCGTTCATGGAGGCCCACCCAGTGGGCTTGTCGGTGGGAGAAGCAGCCCATGCCGAAACCAGCAAGGAAAGGTTCACTACGCAAAAAATCAGTATCCGGTACATGCATTACCCTTTCGGTTATGGGCGGCAATCCATCGGCTCGCCATCGTAACGCCGAAAGTACCGGGCACCGGGCGCTTTGAAGGAGTGAAAATCGGTGCGAGTGGGCACTTATGTGTCCGGCGGCTTCCGCAGCCTGAGGAATTTTGGGCATTTGGAGTTGATCCACCGGTGTGCGCGCTGGTGAAAAGAGATAGTTTTCCATGGGAAAGGCGCATAAGAAACGGGGGCATATCGTGTTGTACCTGGTGGTCAAACTATTCGGCCGCGCCGGCGTGCGGGGCGAATTCTGGGAATATGAAAATAAGGCCCTGGATCTTTTCCGGAAGCATGGCGGCGAGGTGGTGGCGGCATTCGCGCCCGCGCCTGCCGGGCCCGGAATAGAAATGCCCGATGAAATCCAAATCCTGAAGATGGCGGACAGGGCGGAGTTCGATACCTTCATGAAGGATCCGGCGCGGGTTGACATGGCCGCGGAGCGGGATAGGGTGATCCGGAAAACCGAGGTTTACCTGTCCGAGGCGATTATCGACTATGCCGCGCTTGGCGGGGATCTACTTTAGCCGCGCTAACGCTTGCCTCGCGCAACTAGTAAATTAGCCCCGTCGGATAAACTCCGGCGGATAGGACGGCAGCATGGCGGATGGCGCGGGCCCCAGGGATATGGGCGATTGGATAGGGATCACGGTGGCCCTTTTATCCGCCTTCATGGCAGTGACCAAGGTGAAGGATGACAACATCGTGCAGGCCATGATGCAGGCCAAGTCCGACGCGGTAGATACCTGGTCCGAGTACCAAGCCAAGAAAATCAAACAGCACCTGGTGGAAATGGGGCGCAACCAAACCCGGGACATGTCGCTGTTGGCGCCCGGCATCGCCAAGGATTCCATGGAAAGCCAAATCCGCGAGTACAGCGGGGAGATAAAGAAATACGACGAAGAGAAAATCACCCTCCAATCCAAGGCCAGGGCCTTCGAGGCGCGCTACGACAGCCTGAACAACCGGGACGATCAATTCGACATTTCCGATGCCGCGCTTTCCATTTCGCTGGGCGTATTGGGGGTGGCCGCCTTGACGCGGAAAAGATGGCTGTTGGGGCTGTCCTGGTCCTTCGGCGTGTTCGGGTTGCTGATGGGGCTGGCGGGACTGCTGGGCTGGACCATCCATCCGGATTGGCTGGTGAAGCTGCTGTCTTAACAGGGTTATTCTGGACGGACCCGGATGGCTTCTTTTCCCACCTGGGAGGAATCCCCGTCCCCCATCCGCCTTTTGAAATCCCGGAAATGATGGGAGAAGCCATCCATGACGATTTCCCCGCTGGGCGAGATCAGGAGGTTGGTGGGGAATTTTCGGATCGCGAATCCGGTTTCCACCCCTTCCGTTAGGGGCAACTGCGGCCAGCTCAATCCGTTTTTCGCGATCATGGTTTCCGCGCGCTTCCGGTCGTAGCTTTTCAGGAACCCTACGATACGCAAGCGATCCTTTCCGTATTTGGCTTGCAGCTTCACGAGAAAGGGCAGCTCTTCCACGCAGGTGGCGCACCATTCCCCCCAGAAATTGAGGAGCAGGTATTTTCCCCGATAACTACGCAATGCCACGGTATCGCCGGCCAGGGTAGGAAGCTTCAGCGCCCAGAACGCGGGGTAGACCCTTTCCGGCGGGCCGTTTTCATGGGCCCGGCAGAGCGAACCGGGGAAAAGCGCGCCCGATAACAACGCTAGGCAGAAGATGGGTATCCGGTAATTCATGAGTTGCCTCCCAATGTTAGTTACAGGAATTGGGAAACCGAAACCAGGCGGCGGAAAGAATTTTTCAACCTTACCGGACTTTTTCCCCGCAGACCTTCCGCTTGGCGCCGGCAAGATCCACGGCGCCTTTTTCCCTGACCGCTTCCGCGCGCACGCTGTCCGAAATCCCTTCTGAGCGATACGGCCACCCGTAACCCCAACGGTACCAGGTGGGGAGCCTGCCCAACCCGCCCGCGCGGGTGCCCAGGTATACGGCCTCCGCCAGAGCCGAATCCCCGGTACGCTTCAGGATGCAGTCCCCCAGCGCCCGGTCGGCGAGTTGCCGCGCGCCGTCGCTGCCGCCCTTCCAATAGGCATAGTCATGATCGACGCAGCAATCGCACCAACTCTCGCCGCTGGCGTAGTCCCGGTCCGGAAACAGGCTGCATCCATCGCTGGCGAAAGGAGCAAGGCCCGGGGACCGCGGCGCGCAAGCGGCCAACAAGAATAGGCCCCACCCTAAGGGTATGCAGGATCCTTTGCGCAGGGCCGCCATGATCGGGGAAAGATACCCATTTCCTTACCCCTCGCGATCAAGTTACCGAGTTACCGAGGCGGCGGGGAAATGCCTTTGTTGCGGATAACGGGGTTCCCTATGGCCTGGATCGCATGGGTGGGCCGAATATCCGCCCTCGGTGTAAGGCAGTTATTTCTTAACGGACCCTTAGCGAAATCCATTCGCTACGCGGCCTTTCACCGCATTGGCCCGGGCACTATACGAGATGCGTCCGGAGGCATCGGCCGGAAGGCGCGCGCGCATGCGCGTTTGCAGCAGCGCGATATCCGGAACCGCCATCGCCGCGAGCCTAGGACCCACGCTCGGTCCCATTAAGATGGTCTTCCAGTACTCCTCGAAATCGGCGAATGTCCGTTGCACGGTGATCTCCCGCGTTTCGACGGCTTCCAAACCCGCGTCCGTCCACAGTTCCCGCAGGGCTTCGATGCGGGAGGCGCCGGGGCTCGGCGGGGCCAGGGCGGCAACGCCCAGCTCGCGCATCTCGGCCTGCAAGGTCTCGTAAGGAAAACCACCTCCCGTCAAATCCCATGCGTAGGCCGTGACGGCGCCGCCCGGGCAAACCACCCGCGCCATCTCGGACACGCCCTTGGCCGGTTGGGGAACGAAGAAAATCACCAGCGGCATGACCGCCGCATCGAACGCGTCGTCGGGGAAGGGCAATGCCATGGCATCGGCCCGGCGAAACTGGGAGATGCGCGCGGCAGGGCGCGTGCGGGCGAAGGCGAGTTGCTCCTCCGACGGATCTATTCCTTGCACCGATGCGGGCCCGCACCGTTCGACGATCATTTCGGTAAAGGCGCCGTTGCCGCAACCCACGTCGAGCCAACGCAAGCCCGCTTTTGGATCCAGCCAGTCGAGGAAAGTCGCGCCCGCAAGCCGGCTCCAAATCCCCATGTATCGTTCATAGCCGGCGCCGTCGAGGAAGCGGATTTGATCGGATTCCATTTTTGATTTCCTTCCGTCCGGAGACTGCGGACTCAAGTTAGAAAGGAAGGGGAAATGAAAGGAAAGAAAGCACTTGCCAAACATTACACCATAAGGTATAATATAAACATGGATCCACTGACGAATGTGATGACAGCCATTTCCCACCCGACTCGACGGGCGATTATCGGGCAGCTGGCAAACGGTCCTGCCCGCTTCCTGGATGTCGCAAAGCCGTTTGACACCGCGCTGAACGCAGTGACGAAACACCTTAAGCTGCTGGAAAGAGCCGGGCTTATTGAACGCAGGAAACAGGGGCGGGAAGTCTTCATTTCATTTCGACCCGAGCCTCTTCGCGAGGTGGCAGGATGGGTGCTTGAGTACGAGCGGTTCTGGAACAAGCAACTCGACCTGTTTGAGCAGTATTTTAAGGACAAGAAAAAAAAAGAAGGAGAAGAAGCGATGAGTGAACCGAAGAGGAACATTGAAGTCAAGGTTGAACGGACAATCCCGGCCTCTCCCGGTGAGGTGTTCGATGCGTGGCTGGATCCAAAGATTCCGGGCAATCCCTGGAATATGGCCGACAAGCTGCTTTTGAATCCACATGTAGACGGATTCTTTTATTGGGCCATCAAGGGGACTCCCCATTACGGGAGATTTACGGAGATGGAGCGGCCGGGACGAATCCAGCATACCTGGATGTCCCCGAATACCTCAGGCCTGGAGTCGATGGTAACGGTGACCTTTAAGGAACAAGTGGAAGGCACCCTGATGACTCTCGTGCATTCCGGCCTTCCCGATACTGACGGTGGAAGAGGGCACGAGAAAGGTTGGAACTACTTTTTAGATCTCTTCCCCGGGAAATTTACGGATGCCTCTCGAAAGGAAGCGTAGCTCACCCGTCCGGTGCGGAGTCCTCTTCGTCCCTTAGTACCCCACCCCATCCCGGCTATTGGCTTCGCGCTTGTACCGGGCCACCTTTTCCTTCTCGCGCTGCTCCCTTTTTAGGCGCTCTGCTTCCATTTGCTTCCGGTACAATTCATCGTGCAATTGCCCGCCGGAATTGCGCCACTCCACCAGACGCCGCAGTTCGCCGGAATCCAGCCATACTCCATGCCCGTGGCATTGATCGGTAACCACGCCGCTACGCTGGCCGAAATTGATCCGGTTCATGAGCTTGGCGCATACCGGGCATTTGCGGTAGGCGACGCCGGTCTCGGCGACCGCGTTGCGGCTCAGATCCTCCAGGCGCTTGGCATCGGTCAGAAATCCGTATTTGGAAAGATCGTTGAGCACGGCTTCCAGTTTGTAGAAAGGGAAGAACAGGCCGAAGCATTGGCCGCATTGATCGGCCGATACGGGTTCTCCCCCCGGGTTTCCCAGATCCAGGTTCTTCATCGCGCCGCCGCAGGCCGGACATGGGTATTTGGAAACCGCTGCGTCGGGCCGGCCCGGCGCGCCGGGATCGCGGATCAGCAGTTCCCTATCGATGTCGTTGCTGGAGCCGCAATATTCGCAGCGCCCTTGAAAGGCTTGCAATGGCGCGGCGCAATTCCGGCAACGGTTCATGGCGTCCATCCGGACAAGGGCCGCAGGACCGGAAAGGTTTGAGGGTTCATAGCGTCTTCAGGATCTCCGCCTTCTTGGCGTCGAATTCGGAATCGGAAATCAATTTCTCGTCGAGCAGGCCCTTCAGCTTGCGCAACCGGGAGAGCGACCCTTCCGACGCCTCCGCCGCCGTACCCCCGGCGGCCAGCATTCCTCCCAATCCCGATCCCGCGCCGGCCCCCAGCATCACGCCCGCGGCCCCGCCTTCGTTGCGCGCCGCTTCGCGCAGGGCCATCAGTTTCTGCAATTCCCCGTAGGAAATCCCCAACTTGTCCGCCGCATGCCTATCCGCTAGCTTATCGGAAATCTCTCCGATGCGCTGCTTGGTGCCATCGTCGAAATCGGTGCCTTCGATGCGGAAATCGGTGATGGCGAAACCCAGCTTGGCGAAGTCCGGACCCAAGCGCTGCAAGGCCCCGGCGGCTATCTCGTGCCGGCGGGAATCGACCTCGATGTAGGCCAGCTTTTTTTCCGCCAGGTATTCTCCGATGCAGGGCACCAACAGGCTGAGCAAGGCCTCGCGCAAATCCGAAACCAGATAGCGGTCGCTCGCGCCCACGATGTTGAGGAAGAATTTTTCCGGTTCCATGATTTGGCAGGCGAAATTCCCGAAAGCCCTGAGCGCCACGGGAAATCCGAATTCCGGATCCTGATATTTGATGGGCGCGGTGGTGCCCCATTTCTGGTTGAGGATGCGCGTGCGGCGGAAGAAATAAAGGCCCACCTTATGCTCGCTCTCGAAGGATTGCATGGTCTTGGTGAGGGTGGTCCAGAAAGGGATGTTGGCGGTAGCCAGATCAATCATGCCCTCCCGCTCCAGCACGTTGCGGATCCTGCCTTCATAGACGAAGATGCAACCCTGGCCGGGATTGGCGATGAGCTTGGATGCGTTCTTGATTTCGTCCCCGTCGTCTGACCATTTGCGGAAGAGTTCGCCTTCGGCGGGGTTCTCCCATTCTATCACGGAGCGAAGCTGCCTGCGGATCGGATCGAATAGTCCCATGGGGTCGCCTTTCATCGAAACAGCGGGATTCGGGAAAGCCGAAAACCGTCCGTTTAGTATACCACAACGGCCGGGCCCAGGGAACGGGGAGCGCGCAAATCGAAAAACCCCAAAGACGCGAAAAACTTTGCCGCTAGAGGGCGGGCTGAATCCTCATGGCCAGTGTCCCTCTTTGCCGCGGGACGAACTATTTTGGAAAGCGATCGAGCCCGCACGGGCGGGCGGGAAAGGAGGCATGTATGCAAGGGAAGAGGCGAACCATCTTGGGAGCGAACGGAACCATCGGGGCCCCGTTAGCCCGGGAACTCGCGGCCTATACGGACAGCATCCGCCTGGTGAGCCGCGCTCCCCGCAAGGTCAATGCGGGCGATGAACTGTTCCCGGCGGATCTGTCCAAGCCGGAACAGGTGGACGCGGCGGTGGCGGGATCGGCCATCGTCTACCTGATGGTGGGCTTCGATTATAACCTGAACGTCTGGCGGGAGGCCTGGCCCAGGCTGATGCGCGCGGTCATCGACGCCTGCGTCAAGCACCGGGCCAAGCTGGTCTTCTTCGACAACGTATACATGTACGATAAGGAAGCCATCCCGCATATGACGGAAGCATCCCCCATCAACCCGCCCAGCAAGAAAGGGGCGGTGCGCAAGGAAATCTCCGACATGCTCATGGCGGCTACCCGCGGCAAAGGCCTGCAGGCTCTGATCGCGCGCTCCGCCGATTTCTACGGGCCGGACAACCTGAAAAGCCTGGTCACGGAAATGATCTGCAAGAACCTGGCCAAAGGCAAGAAGGCGAACTGGATGATGGACGCCGGCAAAAGGCATTCCCTCACCTATACGCCGGACGCGGCTAAGGCCACCGCCGTCCTGGGTAACGCAGAAGATACCTATGGGCAGGTCTGGCATCTGCCGACAGACCCCGATGCGCTTACCGGCGCGCAATTGGCGGCTTTGTTCGCCAAGGAGATGGGCGGCTCCGCCGGGGTTTCCCTGCTGCCGGTATGGCTGATGAGGATGCTGGGGTTGTTCATGCCCATCATGCGGGAATTCCCGGAGATGATGTATCAATACGACAGGGAGTATATTTTCGATTCCTCCAAGTTCGATAAGCGCTTCGCCTTCCGGACCACGCCCTACGCGCAAGGCGTGAAGGAAACCGCCGCGGCTTTCGCAAGGGCTAAGTAGGCCGGCCCGCGAAATCGAAGCAGTAATATCACCGCGATATTCCTAGTTTTCCCGGCATGTCCGACAAGCAGAAACCGGGGCCGCGATCCAATCCCGGCGCCGGCCTAAACATCCTTATCGTGGATGATGAGGCCAATATCCGCAAGACCCTGGCCATGGCCCTGGAAGTGGAAGGCCATCGGGTGGTCTCCGTCAGCAACGGCCGCGACGGCCTGCAGCAGGCTTCCCTGCACGCCTTCGATCTCCTCTTCCTGGACCTGCGCCTGGGCACGGAGAAAGGAACCGACTTCATCGCCGACTTCATCGCCGGCAGCCCCTGGATCAAGATCGTCATCATCACCGCCTATGCCTCCGTGGAAACGGCCGTGGAAGCCATGCGCTTGGGGGCCGTGGACTATCTGCCCAAACCCTTCACCCCCGAACAAGTGCGGGGCATCGCTGCGCGCGCCTTGGAAACCAAACGGGCGGAAGCGGGCGTGGCCGCGCTGGGAGCCGCCGCGGACAAAGACGATGCGGGCACGGATCTGGACAGCAAAAGCAACGGCATGCAGAGGGCCCTTACCCTGGCCCGGCAAGTGGCGCCCACGGACGCGGGAGTGCTTATCCGCGGCGAGAGCGGCACGGGCAAAAGCGTATTGGCGCGCCTCATCCATACCTGGAGCGCGCGCGCGGCGCGTCCCTTCGGCGTGGTCTCCTGCCCTTCCCTGTCGGCGGAACTTTTGGAAAGCGAGTTGTTCGGCCATGCGCGCGGCGCCTTCACCGGGGCCCTGCGCGATCATCCCGGCCGCATCGCCGCCAACGACGGCGGCACGCTGTTCCTGGACGAGATCGGGGATCTTCCCGTGCAAGTGCAGCCCAAGCTGTTGCGCTTTCTGCAGGAGCATGAATACGAGCGCGTGGGCGAAAGCGCCACCCGCAAGGCGGATATCCGCATCCTGGCCGCCTCCAACCTGGATCTGGATGCCCTTGCCAAGACGGGACGGTTCCGGGAGGATTTGCTGTATCGGCTCAACGTGGTCCAGATCGAATTACCGCCGCTGCGCGAAAGGGCCGAGGACATCCCGTTGCTGGCCCATCGCTTCCTGGCCTTCTACGCAGGCAAGAACCAGCGGCAATTCCACGGCTTCACCGAGGAGGCCATGCAGACCATGAAGGCGCATGCCTGGCAGGGCAATATCCGCGAGCTCCGCAACGTCATCGAACGCGCCTCCATCATCGCGCGGGGACCGCGGATAGGCCTCGCGGAACTGGGCTTGAAACCCGGCAATGGCGAAGGCCCCGTCCACGTGGGCGCGGACGTTTCCTTGGATAAATTGGAAGAGGCGCATATCCGCCATATCCTGGCCGCCGCCAAATCCCTGGACGAGGCGGCGCGGATCCTGGGCATCGATGCCGCCACCTTGTGGCGCCGGCGCAAGAAATACGGCATCTAGCCCGGAACCCCTGATTGCAGTCTGCAAGGCGGCTCCCGCCCGTTCTTGCAAAGTGCAAGCTTCGCGATTTTCATCGCCTGCGAAGCGGCGATGCAAAGGCGCCAAGCCTATCTAACCCGGCTCCTAACCCCTACTCCGGTTGGCATTCCAATTGCACTAGCCGGACGCATGCTCGGACTCCGCCATAAACTCCTGATAGCCTTCGCTTGCCTCTCCCTACTGCTTGTCACGATAGCCGGACTGGGGAGCGTAGTCATCGAAAGGGTCTCCCAATCTTTCGATCGGATCTTCCGGGAAAACCTCACCAGTATCAACGCCAGCCGGGAGATGCGGCAGGCGGCGGAGGAAATGAACCAGACTCTGTTGGAAAGCCTCTGGGAAAACGCCGATCTCGACACGGCCGCGGTCAAATCCGAGATCCGGACATTCAACCGCAGCCTGGATTTCCAAAAAGGCAATGTGACCGTCCGCGGCGAAAAGGCTTTTACCGACAGTCTGGCTATCGCCTGGGAATCCTTTGCCGCCAACTATGCGGGAATGCCCCCGTCGCAACGATCGATAGGGGAACGCCGGAGTTACTACCTGAAAGCGGTGAGGCCGTATTTCCAAGCGATCCGGAGCCATGCCAGCTCCATCGCGGATGTGAATTCCCGGAACGTCCTTTCCACGGACGGCCAAGTGCGCGCGGAAGCGCGGGCCGCCCGCAAGGCCATGACGTTGCTGCTGACCTCCGGAGCGGCCCTGGTGCTGCTCTTCTTCTACCTCCTGGGCAAGGCAATCCTGAAGCCGCTGCGGACCCTGACGCGATCCGCGCAGGAAATCGAACGGGGCAATCTGGACCTGGCTTTGGAGGCCAAGTCGCGGGATGAGTTGGGGCAGTTGGCGGAAGCCTTCAACGCCATGACCGCGCGGCTGCGGGAATTCCGGAGGACGGACCAGGCGAAATTGATGCGCACCCAAAAGACAACGCAAATGGCGATCAACAGCCTGCCGGACGCCGTGGCCGTCATCAGCGCGGACGGGACGATCGAGATGTCCAACAATCCGGCGCAATCCCTGTTCGCGATCAAACCCGGCACCCACGTGGATTCGCTGGGATTGGATTGGCTCAAACCGTTGTTCCGGAAAGTGGGGGAGCATCTGCGCGCCTTCAACCCGGAAGGCTACCAGTCCGCCATCCAGGTTTTCCCCGACGGGAATGAGCGTTTTTTCCTGCCCCATCTCATTCCCATCCTGGATGAGTCCAAGCTGCTCAACGGCATGACCCTGGTGCTGGCCGACGTAACGGCATTGCGGAAGCTTGACGAAAGCAAAAGCGATCTGCTGGCGACCGTGTCCCATGAACTCAAGACCCGGCTGACCTCGGTGAGGATGGCGGTCCATCTGCTTTTGGATGAAAAGGTTGGGGAACTGAACCCGCGCCAGGCCGACCTGCTGGTGACCGCGCGCGAGGATACGGAACGCTTGCACCGGATCATCGAAGGCCTGCTGGACATCGGCCGCATCCGCTCCGGCAATCTCAAGATGAAACTGCAGCCCATGGATGCCCAGGATTTGATCCTCCAGTCGTTGGATGCGGTCCGGCATGCCTTCCAGGACAAGGGCATCAAGCTCGACCATGCGGCGGATGCGGCGCTGCCCAAGGTTTCCGCGGATCCTTCCCGCGTCCACCTGATTCTCGCCAACCTGCTTACCAACGCGTTGAAATACACGCCTGCCGGCGGCCGCGTGGAAATCCGCGCCGCCGCCCGCGGCCAAGCCGTGCTGTTCAGCGTGGCGGATACCGGAGTGGGCATACCGGCCTCGGAAATGCCCAGGGTTTTCGAAAAGTTCTACCGCGGCACCCGCGAAGGCGAACCGGGCGGAGCGGGTCTGGGGCTCGCCATCGCCAAGGAAGTGGTGGAGGCCCATGGCGGGGAAATGGGTGTGACCAGCGCGGAAGGCAAGGGGACCACCTTCTCATTCACATTGCAAGCGGCCGGGGACGGCCAAGGAGCCTGAAATGGACTTTGTTTACGTAGCCGTTACGGTAGGGTTTTTCCTCCTCTGCGGTTTGGGTCTGCGCCTTTTCGGCAATCAGGATACGCAAAACGGCAGGGAGGGTTGATCATGGCCACCCTGATCATGGCCGTATTGTGCCTGGCGTTGCTCGGATATCTTTTCGCCACCTTGTTTTACCCGGAAAAATTCTGAGGAGGATGAGTCATGGATATGTTCGGTTGCATCCAATTGCTTCTCTTTCTGCTCATCCTGCTCCTGCTCACCAAGCCCATGGGACTTTACCTGCTCCAGGTACTCACTCCGGGAGGCAAAAACATTCTCTCCCCCATCCTGGGCCCGTTGGAAAGGATATTCTACCGCTTCTGCGGGGTGGATGAAAAGGAACAGGACTGGAAAGGCTACGCCTCGTCCATGCTCCTATTCAGTCTGGTCGGCACGCTGATCACGTACTTGATCCTGAGGGCGCAGCATTTACTTCCCCTCAATCCCCAGAAATTCGCCGCCGCCACGCCGGACCTGGCGTTCAATACCGCCGTCAGCTTCGCCACCAATACCAATTGGCAAAGCTATGTGGGGGAAACCACGCTATCCTACTTCTCGCAAATGGTGGGATTGGCCTGGCATAACTTCATGTCTGCGGCGGTCGGCATCGCCATCGCCGCGGCCCTGGTGAGGGGCATAGCCCGGGCATCCGCCCGGACGCTGGGGAATTTCTGGGTGGATTTGATCCGGACCACCCTGTACCTGCTGCTTCCCATGTGCGTGGTTTACGCCTTGTTCCTGGTCTCCCAGGGTATGATCCAGAACTTCTCCGCCTACACGGCGGCGATTGGACTGGAAGGAGGGAGCCAGACCATCGCGCAAGGCCCCATGGCTTCGCAGGTCGCCATCAAGATGTTGGGCACCAACGGCGGCGGTTTCATGAACGCCAATGCCGCGCATCCTTTCGAGAACCCCAATGCCTTGAGCAATTTCGTGCAGATGCTTTCCATCTTCCTCATTCCCAGCGGCCTCACTTATTACCTGGGCCGCATGGTCAAGAACCAGAAACACGGCTGGTCCGTCTGGGCCGCCATGGCCATCCTGTTCCTGGCGGGAACCTTGGTATGCTGGTGGGCCGAGGCCCATCCCAATCATTTGCTCTCCACCCTGGGCGTGGATCCTGCCGGCGGCAATATGGAGGGCAAAGAAGTCCGTTTCGGGATTTTCAATTCCGCCCTCTTCGCCACGGTAACAACCGACGCATCCTGCGGAGCCGTGAACGCCATGCACGATTCCTTCACGCCGCTGGGAGGCCTGGTGCCGCTCTTCAATATCCAGTTGGGGGAGTTGATCTTCGGAGGCGTGGGAGCCGGGCTGTACGCCATGATCGTCTACGTGGTGCTTTCCGTTTTCATAGCCGGCCTCATGGTGGGGCGCACTCCGGAATACCTGGGAAAGAAAATCGAAGCCTTCGATGTTAAGGTGGCGGTTCTCTATGCCCTGGTGGGCGCCTTCTCCATCCTGGGATTCTCCGCCTGGGCCGCCGCAACCAAATGGGGAACGGCCGCTTTGAACAATGCCGGCCCCCATGGATTCAGCGAACTGCTGTACGCGTTCTCCTCCGGCACGGGCAACAACGGCAGCGCCTTCGCCGGCATCGGCGCCAACAATCCCTGGTACAACACCACGCTCGGCTTCGCCATGCTCATCGGCCGGTTCCTGATGATCATCCCCGTCCTCGCGTTGGCCGGGAACCTGGCCAAGAAGAAAATCGCCGCCGCCAGCGCCGGAAGTTTTCCCGTCTCCGGGATCACTTTCACCATGCTCATCATCGGCGTCATCATCATCGTGGGAGGGCTCACCTTCCTGCCCGCCCTGGTCATGGGCCCGGTGGTGGAACACTTCCTCATGCTGTCCGGAAAGCTTTTCTAAGAGGATATGAAAATGAAAAGACAAGAGAACTCCCTATTCGACAGGAAAATCCTGCTTACCGCCCTGCTGCAGGCGGTACTTAAGCTGAACCCGGTCCATCTGGTGAAAAACCCCGTCATATTCGTTACGGAAATCGCCGCGGCCATCACCACGGCCCAGCTTTTCGCATTACGGGCGAACCACGAGTCGCTGGGATTCGTTTTGCAGATCAGCCTGTGGCTATGGTTCACGGTTTTGTTCGCCAACTTCGCCGAAGCCATCGCGGAAGGGCGCGGCAAGGCGCAGGCCAACACGCTCAGGAACGCCAGGACCAAGACCAACGCCACCCGGGTGGACAAGGACGGCATGATCAGTTCCGTTTCCGCCGAAGATCTCCGTAAGGACGACATCATCATGGTCACGGCGAATGAAATCATCCCGGCGGACGGGGAGATAATCGAGGGCGCCGCCACGGTCAATGAAAGCGCTATCACGGGCGAATCCGCTCCCGTCATCCGCGAAGCGGGCGGCGATCGCAGCGCGGTCACGGGGGGAACCACGGTCCTTTCCGATTGGATCAAGATCAAGGTCACCGCGGGCCCCGGAGAGAGCTTTCTCGATCGCATGATAGGCCTGGTGGAAGGTGCCACCAGGCAGAAAACCCCCAACGAGATCGCCTTGTCCATCCTGCTTTCCGGGATGACCATCATCTTTCTGGCGGTGATCATGGCCATGCGGCCGTTCGGAACCTACGGCGGCGTTTTCTTCTCCGTCACCTCGCTGGTATCCCTGCTGGTCTGCCTCATCCCCACCACCATCGGGGGCCTGCTCAGCGCCATCGGCATCGCGGGCATGGACAGGCTGTTGCAGAAGAACGTGCTGGCCATGAGCGGCCGCGCCATCGAGGCGGCCGGCGACGTGGACGTATTGCTCCTGGACAAGACCGGCACCATCACCTTGGGAAACCGCCAGGCCGTGGAATTGCTTCCCGCCCCGGGGGTAACCTCCCTGGAACTGGCGGACGCGGCGCAACTCGCATCGCTTGCCGACGAGACGCCGGAAGGCCGGAGCATAGTGGTTCTGGCAAAGCAGTTCGGCATCCGCGCCCGGCAAATCCACGAAATGCCGTCCGCCCGGTTCGTCCCGTTCACGGCCCAAACCCGCATGAGCGGACTGGATACCGATGGGCGCTCCATCCGCAAAGGGGCCTCCGATTCCGTGCTCAAGTTCGCGAAGGAAGCCTGCCCGCCTTTAGTGCTGGAGGCGGTGGAACGGATCTCCCGCGCGGGCGGCACGCCCTTGCTGGTGGCCGATGAAAGGCGCGTGCTGGGGACCGTCTACCTCAAGGATATCGTGAAGGGCGGCTTGCCCGATCGTTTCCTCCGCTTCCGCGCCATGGGCATCCGCACCATCATGATCACGGGCGACAATCCGCTCACGGCCGCCGCCATCGCCAAGGAAGCGGGCGTGGACGGCTTTCTGGCGCAAGCCACGCCGGAGGACAAGCTCGCCTTGATCCGCAAAGAGCAGGCTAAAGGCCACCTGGTGGCCATGACCGGTGACGGCACCAACGACGCGCCGGCCCTGGCGCAGGCCGACGTGGGCGTGGCCATGAACTCGGGAACCCAGGCGGCCAAGGAAGCCGGCAATCTGGTGGACCTGGATTCCAATCCCACCAAGCTGATCGAAATCGTGGAGATAGGCAAGCAGTTGCTCATGACGCGTGGCGTGCTCACCACCTTCAGCATCGCCAACGACGTGGCCAAATATTTCGCCATCATCCCGGCCATGCTGCTGGGGGCCTATCCGCAGATAGCGCCTTTGAACCTGATGGGCCTGGGGTCGCCGCATAGCGCCATCCTGAGCGCGGTGATTTTCAACGCGCTGGTCATCATCGCGCTGATACCGCTGGCTTTGAAAGGCGTGTCCTTCCGTCCCATGGCCGCGGGCGCCATCCTGCGGCGCAATCTCCTCATCTACGGATTGGGCGGAGTGATCAGTCCGTTCCTCGGCATCAAAATCATCGACTTTTGCCTTAACCTGGCAGGATGGGTATAACCATGAAAAACGGGCTGCAACAACTCAAGATTTCCCTGTTGGTGTCCCTGCTGACTTTGATTCTGCTGTGCGGCATCTACCCCGCGGCTATCTGGGGCCTTTCCCAGGCGCTATTCCCCGCTAAGGCGAACGGCTCCCTGATTGAACGCGAGGGCAAGGCCGTGGGTTCGGAACTCCTGGGCCAGAATTTCGCCGCGGAGAAATATTTCCATCCCCGCCCTTCCGCCGCCGGCAACGGCTACGATGCCGCCAACTCAAGCGGCAGCAATCTGGGGCCCACCTCGCAAAAGCAATTCGACGCCGTCAAGGAGCGGGTCGCCGCCTATCGCAAGGAAAACGGATTGGCGGCGAACGTCCTCATTCCCGCCGATGCGGTAACCGCTTCCGGGAGCGGTCTGGATCCGGAGATCAGCCCAGCCAATGCGCTCCTGCAAGCGGATCGCGTGGCCCGCGCGCGCGGCCTTGCGGCTCCTCGGATAGTTGCATTGATCCGGAACCATATCCGCGGGCGCAGCCTGGGCGTGCTGGGCGATCCCGGGGTAAACGTACT
Source organism: Fibrobacteria bacterium (assembly GCA_025360005.1). Classification (GTDB taxonomy): domain Bacteria; phylum Fibrobacterota; class Fibrobacteria; order UBA11236; family UBA11236; genus Chersky-265. The sequence goes on along the minus strand of JANYDA010000009.1, from coordinate 162,524 downwards.
CATGCTGAATCTCGCCCTTGACGGCATGAAATAGGAGATTGTCCGCATGGCCGACAAAGCCGCATCGTTTCTGCAGATGATCCGCCGGGACAGGCGGGGCCGCTTGAAAATCTATCTGGGCTATGCCGCCGGCGTGGGCAAAACCTATCTGATGCTCCAGGAGGCCCATCGCTTGCAGGCGGAAGGCATCGACCTTGTCATCGGCGTGGCCGAATCCCATGGACGCAAGGAGACCGGGCAGCTTATCGAAGGGTTGGATCGGATCCCGATGCAAATCTCGGAATACCACGGGATCGCAGTGGAGGAAATGGATTTGGACGCCATCCTGGCGCGCCGGCCCAAGGTGGTCCTGGTGGATGAGCTGGCGCATTCCAATGCGCCCGGAAGCAGGAACGCCAAGCGGTACCAGGATGTGGAGGACATCCTGGCCGCGGGGATCAACGTCATCGCCACTTTGAACGTGCAGCATCTGGAAAGCCTTTACGATACGGTGGAGCGCTCCACCGGCGTCAAGGTACGGGAGCGCCTGCCGGATTCCGTGCTCGCCGAAGCGGATCAGATCGTCAACGTGGATCTTTCCCCGGAGGATTTGCAAAAGCGCCTGCGCGAGGGAAAGATCTATCCCATGGAAAGGGTGCCGGTGGCCTTGGTGAATTTTTTCCAGGCCGCGCACCTGGAACAGCTGCGGGAATTGACGCTGCGGGAAGCCGCCTCGCAAATCGACTTCCGCCGGCGGGAGATGACGGGCGAAGGCGGCAAAGGCGCCACCGATCAGGTCATGGTATGCCTGGACGCCCGCGGGCCGGAGAACGCGACCCTGCTCCGTTACGGGTCAAGGCTGGCGGGCCGCTTGAACCGGAATTGGTACGCCGTCTACGTTCAGACTTTGGACGAGGAGCCTACCGCCATCGATGCGGGACGCCAGCGTCTGCTCGCCGACACGCTTACCCTTGCCAATCAGCTCGGCGCCACCGTGTTCACATTGAAAGGCGAAAACGTCGCGGACACCCTGACCCGGTTCGCCGGGGAATACCGCGTGGGCCATGTCCTGATCGGGAAGCCGCGTCCCCGGCCCTGGTGGAAAAAATTCCGATCCCGGGACGTGGCCGGAAGGTTGCTCCGGAACGAAGGTCCGTTCAACCTCATCGTCATCAACAACCATCCTTCCGTACCGGGAAAGGAAGGCGGGCCCCGCGCGGCTTCCGCAAGCGCTCCGGGAACGGGCCCGGATAGGATACGGCTTACCGATTTCCTGAAGCCGGATCAGATAGTCATCTGGGACGAACCCCTGACGAAGTTCCAGGCCATGAAAGCGCTGGTGAGAACCTTGAAAGGCAGATCCCCGTTCACGGGCGAAGCGTTGCTGGAAAAACTGCTCGAGAGGGAAAACCAGGGTTCCACCTTCTTGAATGAAGGCGTAGCTTTGCCCCATGCCCGCATGGAAGGATTGGAGGCGCCCATGGTGGCTTTGGGCATCTGCCGCGCCGGGATCCTGGACGCATTCACGGAAATGCCCATCGAGGCCGTATTTCTGCTGTTGACTCCCAAGGAAGGGCACCGCTCCCACCTGCAACTGCTGGCGGTCACGGGACGGTTGATGCAGAACCGATCTTTGCGGAACCTGCTACGGCATAAAAACCACCCCGCGGATATTTTCGCGATCCTTAAGGAATCCGAAAACTCCTAGCCCCCGGTGCGCCTTTAAATCCGCCTAATGCCGCCTCCCACCCCGGGGATTTTGCAACCATTTCTAGATTTTCCCCGGAACGGATAAGCTATCGAATCGCCATTCGGACTTATCCGCCTTTGCTATTCTGACGTTCGGAGACAAATCGCTTCACATGGTAAAATCCGCCAAACCCTCCCTCGCCTATCGCCTTAAATGCCTCATCATCGGCAAAGCCATCGATCCCACCAACAAACAGGCATTCCACAGCATTACCCTGGCCGCCTTCTTCGCCTGGGTGGGCCTGGGCTCCGACGGTCTGTCCTCTTCCGCATACGGTCCCGAGGAAGCCTTCCTGGCCTTGGGCGCGCACACGCATCTGGCCATCCTCATCGCCATCGCATCCGCGGTCACCGTGCTCCTCATCAGCGCCAGCTATGCCCAGCTCATCGAAGTCTTCCCTTCCGGCGGCGGCGGCTACCTGGTGGCCAGCAAACTGATTTCGCCCACCGCGGGCATGGTCTCCGGATGCGCCCTGATCATCGACTACGTCCTCACCATCACCATCTCCATCGCCAGCGCCGCGGATGCCATCTTCAGTTTCATCCCCGAGCAATACCTCCATTACAAGCTGGGGTTCTCGCTGCTGGCGCTGGTGCTGCTCACCATCCTCAACATGCGCGGCGCCAAGGAAACGGTGATGCCGCTGGTGCCCATCTTCCTGGTATTCGTCTTCTCTCACGCCTTCGCCATCGTCTACGCACTGGGAACGCATATGCTGGACTTCCCCGCCCTGGCCGCGGAGACCAGCGCCCAAGTGGCCAAGACCCATTCGGAGCTTGGCCTGATGGGCATGGCCTTCCTGCTCTTGCGCGCCTTCAGCATGGGCGCCGGCACCTATACGGGCATCGAAGCCGTCAGCAACGGCCTCTCCATCCTGCGCGAACCCAAGGTCCGCACCGGCAAGCGCACCATGCTCTACATGGCGGTCTCGCTTGCCTTCACGGTATTCGGCCTCACCTTGGCCTACCTGCTTTATAAAGTGCAGCACCAGCCCGGCAAGACCTTGAACGCGGTCCTGTTCGAGAGCATTACCGCCGGCTGGCCGGGATCCAGCGGACATTGGTTCGTCTACGTTTCCCTCATCTCGGAAGCCCTGATCCTGTTCGCCGCCGCCCAGGCCGGATTCATGGGCGGCCCTCGGGTACTCGCCAACATGGCTTTGGACAAATGGTTCCCCACCCGCTTCAGCCTGCTCAGCGATCGGCTGGTCACCCAGAACGGCATCTTCATCATGGGCGCGGCCTCGGTGGCCACCATGATCCTGACCAAGGGCTCGGTCAAGTACCTTGTGGTCCTTTACAGCATCACCGTGTTCGTCACCTTCGTGCTCTCGCAATTGGGCATGGTCCGCTATTGGCTCAACAACCGCAGCGAGCTGAAGCATTGGCGCCGCAAGCTCATGGTGAATACGGCCGGCCTGATCCTCTGCTCTTTCATACTGGTGGCCGTTACCGTGCTGAAATTCCGCCAGGGCGGTTGGATCACCTTGGTGATCACCGGCGCGCTCATCGCGCTCTCCATGGCCATCAAAGGACATTACAATTTCGTGGAGAAGGTGCTCAAGCGAATGGACAACCTGGTCGCCATCGCCAAAACCAAGGACACCGGCAACATGCCCAAGCAGATGGGGGGCCTAGGCGCGGAAGTGAAATTCGACCCCAAGGCGAAAACGGCCGTGCTGCTGGTCAACGGGTTCAACGGCATCGGCCTGCATTCCCTGCTGGCCATCATCCGCATGTTCGGCGGCATCTTCAAGAACATCGTGTTCGTGGAAGTGGGCGTGCTGGACGCGGGCAGCTTCAAAGGGGTGGAAGAGATAGAGAACCTGCAGAAGCACGTGCGGGAGGAACTGGATCAATACGTCGAGTTCGTGAAGCGGAACGGCATCTACGCGGAGGGCATCATGAGCCTGAGCCCGGACGTGGTGGAAGGCACGGGGGACGTGGCGGCGGAAGTCATCGAGCGCTTTCCGCAAGCCATTTTCTTCATGGGCCAGTTGGTGTTCCCGGAAGAGACCATCTTCTCCCGCCTGCTGCACAACAATACCGTGTTCGCCGTGCAGCGCCGCCTCTACCATAAAGGCATCCCGTTCATCATCCTGCCCATCCGCATCGACTTGAAGAAGAAATAGTCATGGCCCCTAAGAAAGAACGGATCCGCTGCCCCTGGGTCTCCCCCGACAAACCGGATTATGTGGCCTACCATGACGAAGAATGGGGCGTGCCCGTGCACGACGATATCCGCATCTTCGAATTCCTCACCCTGGAAGGGGCCCAGGCCGGTCTCAGTTGGTATACCGTACTGCGCAAGCGCGAAAATTACCGCGCCGCCTTCGCCGGATTCGATCCCATCAAGGTCGCCCGCTACGATGATCGCAAAGTGGAGAAGCTGATGGCGGACGCCGGAATCGTCCGCAACCGCCTGAAAATCCTGGCGGCCGTCAACAACGCCAAACGCTTCCTGGAAGTGCAGAAGGAATTCGGCAGCTTCGACGCCTATATCTGGCGCTTCACCGGAGGCAAGCCGTTGAACAACAAGCTGCGCGGCAAAAGCGATTATCGCGCCACCAGCCCGGAGTCGGACGCGCTGAGCAAGGATTTGAAAAAACGGGGCTTCAAATTCGTGGGATCCACCATTTGCTATGCGCATATGCAGGCCACGGGGATGGTGAACGATCATATCGTCGCCTGCCACAGGCACAAGCAGGTGGGCAAGACGGGCAAAATGGATAAGACGGGCAAACCGGGCCCGGCTTCGCTCCTGGCCAAGCGGGCCCGCCGCCCCGGATCTATCCGGGCCTGATGCCGCGCTATTCCGTGCGGCCCCTGCCCGGCTTCCGCGCCCGCAAGCTCCGCGAACGCTTCGGGACCGCCTGAAACATGCGGGTTACCCCGGCGGGCAGAACCGCCTTGGTCTGGTTCCGGCAGGATCTGCGCCTTTCCGATAATCCGGCCCTGCGCCAAGCCGCCGAGTACGGCGCCGTGATCCCCGTGTACATCGGGGACCCGGTGGAAAAAAGCGGGGGCGAAAGGTCATGGGCTCCCGGAGGCGCGTCCCGTTGGTGGCTGCACCATTCCCTGGCCGCCCTGGATGCGGACCTGCGCCGAAAAGGATCGCAACTGATCCTGCGGCGGGGCGATCCGCTCACAGTGCTGCGGGATTTGCTGAGGGAAACCGGCGCGGGCGCGGTGCATTGGAGCCGGCGCTATGAGCCCGCAGCCGCGGCCTTGGATGGGGAGATAGCCGCCGCCTTGGCCCAGGAGGGATGCCAAGTCCGGGTTTTCGGTTCCGCGCTGTTGTTCGAACCGGAAAGCATCCGTACCCAATCCGGCGGTCCCTACCAGGTTTTCACCCCGTATTGGCGGGCTTGCCAGGCGGCCCCGGAACCGCCGCCGCCCCTACCCGTACCGTCCAGGTTACCTGGGCCGGAGGCCTGGCCCGCCTCCCTGGACTTGGCCGCCCTGGAACTATGGCCCCGCGCGCCCTGGGCCGGGGGCCTGGAGCGGGCCTGGCGGCCGGGATCGCGGGGCGCCAGGGAATTGCTGGGCGATCGCATCGAATCCACCCTGCTCGCCTATGAGTCCCAGCGCGACATCCCGGCCCTGGAAGGCACCTCGCGCCAATCCCCGCATCTCCATTTCGGGGAAATCGGAGCGCGGGAAATCTGGGCTGCCGTCAAAGGGCGCATGGCCGCCCTGGAGCGCGGCCAGGAAGGCCGAAGTTCGCTCCTGGCCTGGCAACGGCAATTGGCCTGGCGGGAATTCGCCCATCATCTGCTCGTCCATTTCCCCCATACGCCGGAACAACCGTTACGTCCCAAGTTCGCCGCCTTTCCCTGGCGGCGCGATGCCGCGGGCCTGCGCGCCTGGCAACAGGGCCGCACCGGCTATCCTTACGTGGATGCGGGTATGCGCCAGCTCTGGGCCACCGGCTGGATGCACAACCGCGTGCGCATGGCGGCCGCCTCCTTCCTTGTCAAGCATCTCCTTTTGCCCTGGCAAGACGGCGCCCGTTGGTTTTGGGACACCCTGGTGGATGCCGACCTGGCCCAGAACACCCTGGGCTGGCAATGGGTGGCCGGTTGCGGCGCCGATGCGGCGCCCTATTTCCGCATCTTCCATCCCGTGACTCAGGGGGAGCGGTTCGACGCGCAAGGGGACTATATCCGGCGTTGGGTTCCGGAACTGGCGGGCTTGCGAGGCGGGCGGATCCACCGCCCCTGGGAAGCGCCCGCAGCCATGCTGGCTGAGGCGGGCGTGAAACTGGGCAAGACCTATCCCCTGCCCTTGGTCGATCATGCCATGGCCCGCGAGCGCGCCTTGGCCGCCTATCGTTCCCTACGCGGGTGAATCCGGACCTGTTGCCGCCGGCCCGCTTTGCCGCGCGCCTCGGCACTGCGGGGCTTTGCGCTTTACGATTCGCGCATTGCGCATTGCGCATTGCGGTTCGAGCCCGTTGAGAATGCCCCGCATGTATTTAGATTTCCATGCGAACGGCAAGCGCCGCGCGCCGGCCCGCGCGACAGCGCATCCTTTGGAGGCTCCCTTGGTAACAGCAGAAGCGACCGCGGATCTTTTCTCGGAACAATCCGGCATCCACGGCTTGGGCGTGTTCACGCGATCGGCCATCCCCGCCGGCGCCTTCGTGATCCAATGCCAGGGCATCCTGCGCCATAAGGACGAGGTGGTGGAAGGCATGCGCGCCTTGCAAATAGGGCCGGAAACCTATCTGGCGGAAGATCCGGAGCATCCCCGCCTGGACGATTTCATCAACCATAGCTGCGCGCCCAACGTAGGATTCGTCGACGGCTCCCCCAAGCTTTTCGCCATCCGCGCCATCGCCGCGGGAGAGGAGTTGTTCTGGGACTACCGCACCAGCATCAATGAAGCGGGCTGGGCGGTGGACTGTACCTGCGGCGCGTCCAATTGCAGCGGCAAGATCCAGAGCTACTGCGACCTGCCGGAAGAAGAGCGAATCCGCTTGCGCGGCATCGTGCTGGAATACCTGCGCTGACCGCCACTCCCGGCGCGGGTCCCGCCCGCTGATACCTCGGGATTCCGGTCCCGCGTCTTCTCCTGCTTGGGGTTTTTCAGGCTTCCCGCCCCATTGCCGCCTGGCCGCGCAAGAGTCCTATTTTAACATGCCATTCCGCTTGTGCCGCACCGGCGCCACCTCCTAAAATTTCACTACTCCGGCCGGGTTCCGGTTGGAAGGATGGGAATCCGCATTCCATGAGAGCGACCGCTTTGGTAGTCGGCCTGTGCCTGGGTTCGCAGTTGGCTTGCGGCGACGCCGTCCGCATTCAACCCAAGCCCGCGCATCCTAAACCCAAGGTCGTCGATCTCGATTTCACCGAGGACGGCGATAAGGATGCGCCGACGGCAGCCTCCCAATCGGGACCAGGCAGCCGCGGTTGGGTGTTGTGGGCGCTGGGCGCCACCGCTGTGGCCGGCGGGATAGGCTGGTATTGGCATGAAGAACAGTCCAAGCCGTCCTCGGTAAAGCACAATGAGCAGGTATTCACCGATGAACCGTGAAATCCTCCGGCGCCCTTTGCGCCTGCTATGCCTATCCGCATGCCTGGGAATCCTGCCCAGCTGCCGCCTCGATAACTCTTCTCCGCGCGAAGAAAAGTTCGTCACCGTCAGGCTGAACGATTCCCTCAGCCGCTTCAACAGCGTAAAGGTCCTGATCCTGGCGAATGGAGACACCTCGCAAGTGGTGGGAACGGCGTGGGACGGCGCCTTGGCCGCTCCCGGGTCCATTCCCAGCTACCGCATCGAAGACGGGGAAACCCGCACACTGTCCATCCGTGTCATGGGCTTCGATCAATACGGCCGGCTGGCGCTGGACATGCTCATCACCAAGGACGGCGATCGGCAAGCCGTCACCGTGCTGCCGCTGCCTTTGCCCCGTCCATCCCCGGCGTTGGCCTCGTTGCAATTGTCGGCGGGGGCCCTGGTACCGCCCTTCGATCCTGCCGTCAAGGAGTACGCCGTTGCCTTAACCAACTCTCAATCCTCATTCACAGTCACGCTGGCGCCGGCCTACGCTTCCGCCGCCATGCTGGTGGGGGTCGCGTGGGTTTCCGCCGCTCAGGCCTCCGATCCCATCTTCGCCCAGGTGGGGGAAAACCATTTCACCATCAACGTCACGGCCGCCGATACGGCCACCCAATATTATCTCACCGTTACCCGCGCGGTCCCTGCGGTCGGGGATTCCGGCAAGGGAAGCGACGATTCCAATCACACCCAGAAACCGGATCCGAACGAGGTTTACCGGCTGAACTGGGGACATGCCGCCCTGGTGAACGTGAACTTCATCCTAGCCGGCATATTCTCACGCGCGATGGTGACGGACTTTCCGCTGCTGCTGCGCTTGACTCCGGGTAATTTCAAACTCGCCGATGCCGCCGCCGGGGGCAGGGATCTCCGCTTCGTCACCGCCGACGGACGCGCGCTCCCCTACGAGATCTCCCGTTGGGATCCGCAGTTGGGCGAAGGCGATGTTTGGATCAAGACCGATACCCTCATATCGCAATGGGGTTCTTCCCCCATCCTGATGTATTGGGGCAACGGCGCGGCCGCAGCCGCCTCCGACCCCGCCGCGGTTTTCCCCGCCCGGGCGGACTGGACGGCGGTATGGCATTTGGAAGAGACGGGCAATGGCATCGCCGGGGAATTCAAGGATGCGACCGGCAAGTTCAATGCATCCGCGGCCGGCGGAGGGAAACGCATCCCGACGAGAAAGAAGGTAACGGCAGGCTATGGACAGGATTTCAACGCGGCCGACATGCAAACCGCATTGGTCGTCCCGCCCGAATTCGATCCCGGCTCGCAAGCCTGGACCCTGCAGATGTGGGTGAAGCGGATAGGCAAGGAACCATGCGTATTGTTCAATAAGGGCGACGGTCTTCTCCCAATCAACCTCCGCGCCAGGCTGAGCATCTTCCTGGGCAAGGTCTTTTCCTTATGGGGCGACGGCAGCGAATACGTCTCCAAGTCCAAATCCTCCGTAAGCCTGACCCAATGCGTCGCCGTCGTCTACGACGGCAGCAAGGCGGACCTATACGTGGACGGATTCCTCCGGGAATCGACGCCCTGGAAGCAAGGACAGTCGGCCACGGCCCAGACCGTGATCGGCGCGTTGGATGAAAACGGAGCCCTGGGATTGCACGGCATGCTGGATGAAGTCTGGGTCTCCTCGACGGCGCGATCGGAAACGTTCATGCGCCTGATCTACTACAACCAAAAGCCCGGTTCCACCTTGGTGACGCTGTTACCTCTATAATTGCCGGACCGGTTCAGCCGTTGCGCAACTTATAATCGTCGTAGCCGAACTCGCGCACCACTTCCAGCTTGCCGTCCTCCGTCCACAGGCATAGGGAAGGCAAGGATATACCATTAAAGGTGGTGTTCTTGACGATGGTGTAATGGATCATATCCTCGAACACCAGCTTGTCGCCTATCCGCAGAGCTTGCGGGAAGCTATAATCGCCGATCACGTCCCCGGCCAGGCAGGTGAGGCCGCCCAGGCGATAGGTATGCGCCAGCTTGCCCGGTTCGTCCGCGCCGCGGATCTCCGGCCGGTAAGGCATTTCCAGCGTGTCCGGCATATGCGCCGTCGCGGACGTGTCCAGGATGGCGATGTCCATGCCGTTGCGGACGATATCGACCACGGAGGAGACCAGCGTTCCGGTGCGCCAGCCCACGGCTTCGCCCGGCTCCACGTATACATCCAGGCCATGCTTTTCCCGGAAGCCCTTGACCACGCGGATCAGCCGCTCCACATCGTAGCCTTCCTTGGTGATGTGGTGCCCGCCCCCGAAATTGACCCACTTGAGACCGGGAAGAAAAGCCCCGAACCGCTCTTCGAAAGAAGCGACCACGCGTTCCAGGGTATCCGAGTCGTTGCCGCAATGGGCGTGGAAATGCAGCCCGTCGATGCCGTCCAGCTCCTCCGGCCGGAACTCATCCCGGGTCACGCCCAGGCGCGAATTGACGTAGCAGGGATCGTACAGCGGGGTCTTGACCTCGGAATGGCCCGGATTCACCCGTATCCCGCAGGATACGTAACGGGCAGGTTTCCCAGAACCCGCGCGGGCCGCTTCTTCGCTCGCCTTGCGGGCGGCCATCACCTGCGGCTTGAAACGCCGCCATTGGCCGAATGAATTGAAGACGATATGATCGGCGATGGTCAGGACTTCCGGGAACTCCCTGTCCGTAAAGGCCACGGAATAGACATGCACTTCTTTGCGCATTTCCTCCTTGGCCAGGCGGGCCTCGTGCAGGGAACTGGCGGTGGCGCCGTGCAGCACTTCCCGCACCCACTTGAAACTGCTCCAGAAGGCAAAGCCCTTGAGGGCCAGGATGATCTTCCCGCCGGATTCCTTCTGCACGCGATCGAGCAGCTTGAGGTTGCGCTTAAGCAACCCCTCCTCCAGGACATAGGCGGGAGTCGGCACCAGGGAAACGTCGAGCGGTTTGGCCATCGGCTCAGATATCGTAGTTGACGGTTTCGATCCAAGGCAGGCCGCGCACCAGCAGCTCCTGCATGAAAGGATCGGGATCCATTTCCTCCACGTTGAACACGCCCTTGCCCTTCCATTTGCCTTGCAGCATCATCATGGCGCCGATGAAGGCGGGCACGCCGGTGGTATAGGAGATGGCCTGGTTGTCCGTCTCCCGGTACGCTTCCTCATGATCGCAAACATTGTAGACGTAAAGGTTCTTGGGCTTGCCGTCCTTGATGCCGTCGATGACGCAGCCGATGTTGGTCTTGCCTTTGGTGCGCGGGCCCAGCGAAGCCGGATCCGGCAGCAGCGCCTTCAGGAACTGCAGCGGCACTATCTTCTGGCCCTGGAATTCCACCCCGTCGATGCGGGTCATGCCCACGTTCTGCAGTACGCGCAGATGCGTCAGGTAATTCTCGGAGAAGCTCATCCAGAAGCGGATGCGCTTCAGACCTTTCAGGTTCAGGGCCAGCGATTCCAATTCCTCGTGGTACATCAGGTAGATTTCCATGGGGCCGAGCTCGGGCGCGTCGAAGCTCTTGTGGATAGCCATGGGTTCGGTTTCCACCCACTTTCCCTGCTCCCAGAACTTCCCCCTGGCGGTGACTTCCCGGATGTTGATCTCCGGATTGAAATTGGTCGCGAAAGGATGCCCGTGGCTCCCTCCGTTGCAATCGATGATATCCACGGTGTGGATCTCGTCGAAATGGTTCTTCATGGCGTGGGCGCAGAAGATGTTGGTGACGCCGGGATCGAAACCGCAGCCGAGCAGGGCCATGATGCCGCGTTCCTCGAACTTGTTCCGGTAGGCCCATTGCCATTTGTATTCGAACTTGGCCTCGTTGGGCGGTTCGTAATTGGCCGTATCCAGGTAGTCCACGCCCGTTTCCAGGCAGGCGTCCATGATGGCCAGATCCTGGTAGGGCAGCGCGGTGTTGATGACCAGCTTGGGCTGCACGCGCTTGATGAGCGCCACCACTTCCGGGGTCTTGTCCGCGTCCACTTGCGCGGTCTCGATCTTATATCCGGGCCGGCGCTTGAGGATTTGTTCCTTGATCCGTTCGCATCGGGACACGGTGCGGCTGGCCAGCACCAGGCTGGAAAACACTTCCGGAGCCTGGCTGCATTTATGCGCTACCACGCCCCCTACTCCGCCGGCGCCTATCAACAAGACCTTGCTCATCCCGTCTCCTTCTCAGAAATCGTAAAACCGGGATAAAATTAACATAATTCCCGACCCGTGAAGCCTGGACCCGGGCCCGGAGGGGTCGATGAAGGTTGATAATGAGCCGGTAAACCCTTCGCAAAGGTCCGGCAAAGGATCGGTATAGGGTTTGTAACCCGATTCGGAAGAAAACCAAGCCCGCTGCGGTCATCGCGGACGTTTGCGTCACCCCCATCAGAGAGTAATTTCCTTTAACAGGGTGTTGAAAAGGAAACCATCATGGACTCATGTGAACTTTTGGCGGCCAAGGAATGCGTCCCCTGTAAAGGCGGAGTTCCGCCCCTGAAAGGCGCGGACCTGCAGCGGCTCGATGCCGAATTGCAACATGGTTGGAGCGTCGTCGGCGGGCATCACCTGGAAAAGAGTTTCGACTTCGAGGATTTCCGCCAAGCTTTGGACTTTACCAACCGGGTAGGGGCCGTGGCGGAAGCCCAAGGCCACCATCCGGACATCCAGTTGTCCTGGGGCAAGGTCCGCATTACCATTTGGACGCACAAGATAGAGGGTCTTACGGAAAGCGATTTTATCCTGGCGGCCAAGATCGAATCGATTCCCGTTGCGGCCTAGCAAAGGCAAGACCAGCGGCTATGTCCAGATGCTGGACGGCCGGCGCGTTATCAACAGGTTGATCTGGATCGAAGCCATCTGCTTCGCGCTGCTGGTGGTTTTCATTTCCGTGGACGACGAGTATCTGATTCCCATGGTCGTCAGCGCCAACTTTCCCTACACCCCCAAGGTCATCGCCGGCATGCTGGATTCGCTGGGCGTCATCCTGCTTTTCCTGCTGGCTATCTACATCCAACTCCAGGTGCTGAACAAGATCAAGATGCTGGAAGGCATGCTCAGCGTCTGCGCCCATTGCAAGAAGATCCGGGACGACAAGAACCGCTGGAGCCCCATCGAGGAATATATCCAGGAAAGAAGCTACGCGGATTTTTCGCATACCATTTGCCCCGATTGCGGCGTCAAACTATACGGAGATCTTTATCTCAAGGCCAACGGCCCCCAAGAGAAGGAAATATCGGAATGATGCCGCATGACCCTTATTGAGAATCATCCCACGGCGAACCGGCCCCTGGGCTGATCTTCTACGCCGTACCTGAAGTACCCACCAACCTCCACGGAAAGCGGCCTACCGGCTAAACTATTTCGACGGGCTTGCCGCTTCGCGCGGAAGCATAAATACCGTCGATGATCTTCATCAGCTTGACGGCCTCATCGGGCGTGTTGAGGGGGGCCTCCTTGCCTTCCACGGCCAGGACGAAATTCCTGGCGGCGCGGGTGCGGCCCATCGCCTCGTCCTGCGGGACGATGATGGAACGGTTCACCGGGCGTCCGTTCTCCTGCGTATACAACTCGCACTCGTCGATGCTGGTAGCGTCGATACCGTCCACGCCGAACAGCCTGCGCACCATGCCGCCCGCCTTCTGGCCCTGGAACGTTACGGAAACCTCTTCGCGTTTGTTCATTTCCGCCCAGGAATTGCGCAGGGTCAGCACCTGGCCGGTCTTGAAGGTGACGAAACCGTGCGCCGCCGCTTCCACATCAGTCAGGCCGTCCTTGATGTCCGGAATGCTCCACGGACCCTTGAACTCCTTGTTGTCGATGAAGTCGCTGAAGGTTTGCGCCAGGACGTAGGCGGGTTCCGGGTAGCGCATGAAATGGAGGGCGAGATCGATCATGTGGAGCAAGTCGATGACGGGTCCGCCTCCCGACAGCTTTTTGTTGGTGAACCAACCGCCGAAACCGGGGATGCCGGTCCTGCGGATCCAGGCGGCCTGAGCGGAATTGATGCGTCCCACGGCGCCGCCTTTGACGTATTCCATCATCGCGCAGGATTCCGGCCTGGCGCGGTTGTTGAAGTTGAACATCAGGGTCTTGCCGGTTTCCTTGGCCGCCTTGGCCATGCCGGAAGCATCCGCGGCGTTCAGCGCCGGGGGCTTCTCGCAGAACACATGCTTGCCGTTGGCCAGGGCTTCCAGTACCAAAGGATGATGGAAGGCGTTGGGAGTGATGATCGAGACCGCATCCAGGTCCTTCAGGGTCTCGTACATTTCCTTAACGCTGGCGAAGGATTTGTCCACGCCGTGTTTCTCGGCCGCCCGCTTGGCCGCGTCCGCGTTCATGTCCGCGATGGCGGCCACTTCGCCGCCCGCGCTCCGGAATCCCTGGATATGATATGCCGCCATGCCGCCGGCGCCGATAATCCCTATCTTCACTGCCATAAGATTCTCCCTGTTCCCGGTTCCCCTGATTGTGTTCCCAGCCCGCTCAGACCTTCATCTTAGTCCACTTGCTCTTCGATTTGTTGCTCGCGAGCAGGGCATCGATGAAAGCGACGCCGACCAGGCCGTCATCCGCATTCGGGTGATCGCAAACGGGGATTTTCTTCCCCGCGTTCACGGCCCGAATGCCTTTGAACGCCTCCCGGTAGATGTTGGCGAAGGCTTCAATATAGCCATCGGGGTGTCCCCAGATCAAACGCGCGGCCTCCTGCGCTTCCTTGGCAAGGTTGTTGTTCCCCTTGGAATAACGGGTTTGCGTGCCTTCCGGACTCTTGACGATGAGGTAATTCGGGTCTTCCTGCTTCCATTCCAGCCCCATTTTGGTGCCGTACACGCGGATGCTGAGGGGATTTTCCTCCCCCGCCGAAATCTGCGAAGCATATAGGATGCCGCGTGCGCCGCCCTTATAGCGCACCAGCACGTTGCCGTCGTCTTCCAGGCGGTTCCCTTTGACGAATGCGGTGAGCTCGGCGCACACCTCGTCGATTTCCAACCCGGTGATATACCGAACCAGGTTTTCCGCGTGCGTGCCCAGATCGCCCATGCAGCAGGAGCCGCCGGCGATCTTCGGATCCATCCGCCACATGCCGATGGAATTGCCCGGGTTTTCGATCATGCCGCTCATCCAACCCTGCGGGTACTCGACCACCACCTTGTTGATTTTGCCCAGCTGGCCCTTGGCCACCATATGGCGCGCCTGTTTCACCATGGGATAGCCCGTGTAGTTGTGCGTGAGAGCGAAGACCTTACCGGTCTTGCGGACGATTTTCTGGAGCGCTTTGGCATCGGCAAGCGTGGTGGTCATGGGCTTGTCGCAGATGACGTTGATGCCGGCTTCCAGGAACAGTTTGGAGGCCGGGAAATGCCCGCTGTTGGGCACCACGATGGAGACGAAATCGATGCGTTGATCGGGCGGCAGCCCGGCTTCCTTCTCAGCCATCTCCTGGTAGGTGGGATAGACGCGTTTGGGATCCAGTCCCAACTCATCGCCGGACTTCCTGGATTTCGCGGCATCGCGCGAAAACGCGCCCGCCACGAACTCGGCCTCCCCGTCCAAGGTGGCCGCCATGCGATGCACGGGACCGATGAACGCCCCGATGCCGCCGCCTACCATGCCACCACGGAGTTTTCTTTTTGTCATAGGAATGCGCCCTCTGCTGTCAGTGCTTCGTTTAACCGGAATTTTGCGAATTGAAAATCGAAAATTGAAGGATGCAAATTGAAAGAGCCCAATGCGTACCAACGCCTGGGCTCCGTATCTTCGGTTTTACAATTTGCAATTTTCAATTTGCAATTTGCAAAACTCTTCCCTCATGCCCTCTTCCCTCATGTCCGATACGCCTCGCGCCCATTCCCCTGCACGGGGATTCCCTGGGCCTTGAGCACTTCGGTTTGCAGGGCGTGCATGCATGCCGCGGCTTCGTCGATTTTACGCGTGAAGGCCAGCGAGCCCTTGAGGATCGGCTTCAGCTTTTCCTTGTCCTGGATGCGCGCGAGCGGGTATTCATGTTCGACCACCAGGGGAGTTTCGGAAACATCGAGCTGCAGGAGTTCCCGCGCGGCCAGTTGATGATCCAGCCAATCCACCGTGCGGTTCTGCAGGTAAGCGAGCGGATCGTGCTTGGCGGTGCCGGGCAACTCATGTTGGCTGAAGGATACCTGCTTTTTCCAGGCATTGAGATGATCGACGGGGTTTTCCGAGATATGCCCGTTGTTCCAATCGCCTCGCCGCGCTACCTGCCCCTGGTAACCCCAGGCGGCCACGCCCTTGGAGTCTATGACCTGGCCCTTGACGTGGAAGCCCGCTATCAGGAAGTTGTATCCGGTATCCTTGAGATATTGGAAAATCGAACGCGTATCCTGGCCCATGAGAATGGCGTGGGAAGGATCGTAATGGATGCGGAATTGATCGCCGACACCGTGCTTTTCGGCGAGCTTATGCAGCGCGATCCAAGCGCCGGGCACATGCGCGATATTGTTCACCCAGAGATCGGTAGGGTTCCAGCCCGGCATGGGGCATTGTTCCACGCGGTACTGGAGGCCGCGATCCTTGGCCGCCTTCAGCAGCGGGACGAACTCCTTCTCGAACATATCGTAATTCTGATCCATGCTCAGCTTGATGTTGCGGCCCACGAAGCCGCACACCGCCTTCATCCCCAGGGCTACCGCCGCGTCCATGGCGCGCACCATGAATTCATGCTTCTTCTTGCGGTTGCCGTTGTCGTCAGTGAGCATGTTGTCGAAGTAGCCGATGTCGGTCATGCCCACGCGCGTTTCCTTCATGGCGGCCGCCACGCGGCTGGCGCGGGACTTATCGAAGGGCTTGCGCAAGTCCAAATGGTTGGCGACCGGATCCAACATCGCTTCCTGGGGCACATCCGATTCGCTGGGATGCAGGGCCGCGGAAAGCTGGATGTTCTCGATCTCGAGCTCCCGGGCGAACTGGAGCCAATCCTCGATGGCCTTGTCGGGATCCGGATCGCGCACGTCGCGCGGCGTCAATTCCTGCAAGGCCGCGGTCAGCACGCTCATCTTCATGAATTTCGGTTCAAAGGACTTCACGGCCATGGGATTTTCCTTTCAAGGACTGCGGGATGCGCATCGCAGTCCGCCCTGCGCGGGCGGTCGTGATATATAGATTAATGCTTCAATCCGGGTCAAGGGGGCGCGAATCCGGGCGCAATCCGGTTGCGGCGGAGTCGACGCCGTTTTTTTCCATGCCGGTGCGGTTTTTATACCCAGCTTCCGGGCCTTCCCGCATGGGCCTTCCTCGCGTAGGCCTGTTATGCCAGAGGGACGTTTTGGTTCACGGTTTTCCGGAGGTCCGGCCGCCGCCCGTTCCCTTCCCTAGCGCGCGCCGAATATTCCCCCGTCCAACGCGCCGCATTGGTCAGGATGCGCAGGATGTCCGCCCGATGATAAATGGGATAGGTTTCATGTCCCGGGCTGAAATAAAAGATGCGCCCCAACCCCCGCTCGAAGGTGCATCCGCTGCGGAACACGTTCCCTCCTTGGAACCAGGAGATGAAGATCAGCTGATCGGGTTCCGGGATGTCGTGTCTTTCTCCGTACATTTCGTGACGATCGATCTCAATATGCTCGGCCACGCCCTGGGTTATGGGATGATGCGGGGCGACGTTCCAGAGGATTTCCCTTTCATCGGCCTCGCGCCACTTGAGGCCGCAACTGGTCCCCAGCAGGTTTTTGAAAACCTTGGCTGCGTGGCCCGAATGCAGGACCACCAGGCCCATCCCGTCCAGCACCGCATCCTGGACGCGCTTAACCACGGCATCCTCCACTTTGTCATGCGCAAGGTGGCCCCACCAGAAAAGGACGTCGGTGCGGTCCAGGACTTCCCGGGTCAGGCCATGCTCGGACTCATCCAGGGTGGCGGTGCGGGCCGTGATCCCGGCCTGGGCGGAGAAATGCGACGCCAAAGCGACATGGATCCCGGCTGGATAGATTTCCATGGGCTTCCCGCCGGCCCTCCGCTCGTGGATGAACTCGTTCCAGACGGTAACGTTGAGGTTTCCTGCCATGATGGTAGGTTCAGGGATGCACGACGAATTGCAGGCTCGACCCGTCCGCCGCGCGCACGCGCAAGAACATCTCTTGCCGGGAAACCGGCAGGCTCCAAGTGCCCTTGGAATCGAGCACGCCCGTTCCCATGCGGAATCCGCGCGTATCGAAAGCCTCGATGGCGGTGGGCTTGTTGGCTTCCAGCCAGGCCCCGCCCAGGCGGCCGTCACGGATCCACAAATCGCGGGTGACCGTGCGGGCCCTGTCGCGGATACCGGCCTGCAATCCCAGCCTCAGGGTCTTGATGGCCTCCTCCACGTCGGGATAGGGAGCGATGCCGCCGCTGAGGATGCTCATGCAGGCGAGAGTGAATTGGTATCCGCCCGAGACCAGGTAATACACGCGGAAGCTCCCGTTCTTAAGCATGACCGTGAATCCCGCCGCATCCGAAACCAATTTGCTCAGCTTGGGCAAGGTGTCGTAGGTGTACTTCTGCCAGTGGACCTCGTATTGGCCGAGCATTATGGTCTTGGTGGAATCCTTCTTGAGCGTGCCGCCCAGCGAATCCGAGAAGGATGCCGTAAGGGAATCCAGATTGGGCAAAGACGTTCCCGCCGCGGCGCCCATGGTCGCCATGCCGTAAAGCCCGCCCAACTTGGCTATGATGTTCCCCGTCTTCACGGTATCCCAGGCGCTGGTCTTCGCCGTAGGCTGGAAAGTGATGTCGTAGTTCGCGCCGTGGAAGGTCCTCCCCTGAGCCTTGGCCACGCAGGGCAGGAGCAGCGCTCCCGACAGGCAAGCCGATGCGAATAATTTCCGTGCTGTCATGGGGACTCCTCCACCTTGTCTATCGATCATCCCAAAGGATGACCGTGAATGCAATTCCAATATAAGCTAGCGGCAAGGGAATTCCCTTGGGCTATTGGGGAGATTTCCGGGAATCGATCCTGCTTTTAGGGGCATTGGGGCGGGTGTTCCGGATAGTTCACCCGCGCCGGCCCGTTCAGCCTATTTCCGTGTACTCGGCGTCCTCCACGTCCAACGCCTCGGGACCGCGCGCCAGGCGGGCTCCGGCGCCCGTATCCCCGTTGCTTCCGGCGCCCGGGACGGGGCCTTTTCCCGGCGTGAACTTGAAGGTGAACGCGTCCGCTTGGAAATCGACCCTCAACTTGGCGCCCGTTTGCAGGGACCCGGAAAGGATCATCCGGCTCAATGGATTCTCCAATTGGGTCTGGATATAACGGTTGATGGGCCGGGCGCCGAACTGCGGATCGAAAGACCGCTCCGCGATCGCCCTGGCAGCGGCCGAGGTGATCTCGGATTCGATGCCGCGTTCGCCCAGGCGCTTGGCCAAATCCAGGAAGCGCAGGCCGGCGATCCGCTCCAGTTCCGCCTTGCCCAGCGGCTGGAAGACCAGGATCTCATCGATCCGGTTTACGAATTCGATGCGGAAGAACTTGCGGATCTCCGGCATCAGATCCTCCACCCCCAGCGGAGCCGACGCCTGGGAGATCTTTTGCGAGCCGATGTTCGAGGTCATTACGATGATGGTGTTGCGAAAACTCACCGTGCGGCCTTGCGAATCGGAGAGGCGGCCTTCGTCCAGCACCTGCAAGAGGATGTTGAATACGTCCGGATGAGCCTTCTCCACTTCGTCCAACAGCACCACCGCATAGGGTTGGCGACGCACGGCCTCCGTCAATTGGCCGCCCTCTTCATAACCCACATAGCCCGGGGGCGCCCCGATTAGCCTGGAGACGGCGTGTTTTTCCATGTATTCGCTCATGTCCAACCGCACCACGTAGTTCTCGCTGTCGAACAGGAACTCGGCGATGGCCTTGGTCAATTCCGTTTTGCCCACGCCCGTGGGGCCCAGGAACAGAAAACTGCCGATAGGGCGGTTCTCGCGCGCCAGGCCCGAGCGGTTGCGGAGGATGGCGTTGGAAAGCGCTTCGATGGCGGGCACTTGCCCCACCACGCGTTTGGCCAGATGCTCCGGAAGATGCAGCAGCTTGTCCTTCTCCGCTTCCTGCAAGCGCGTCACCGGTATGCCGGTCCAACGGGAAACCACTTCCGCCACTTCGTCTTCGGTCACCTCTTCGTGGAATTGCTTCCCGGCCACCTGGGACTTGGCGGCCAGGTCCTGCGCCTCCTGTACCTTGCGTTCCGCTTCCCGCAGGGTCTTGTACTTCAGCTCCGCCGCGCGGTTCAAGTCGTATTCGGATTCGGCCTTTTCGATCTGTTGCTTGATGGAATCCACTTCGGCCTGCATGGCGCGCGATTTCTCTATCAGCTTGGAATGGGACTTCCATTGGCGCTGCATGGTTTCCACCCGCTCGCGCAGCCCGGCTATCTCACCGCGGAGTATCTCCAGCCGTTCGCGGCTTTTCCCGTCCTTTTCCTGCTTGAGCGCCTGCTCTTCGATCTGCGCTTGCAGCAAGCGGCGGCTCAGGGAATCCAACTCTTCCGGCGCCGTGTCCAATTGGGTTTTCACCATGGCGGCCGCTTCATCCATCAAGTCGATGGCCTTGTCCGGCAGGAACCTGTCCGCGATGTAGCGGGAGGATAGTTTGACGGCGGCCACGATGGCGTTGTCCTGGATGCGCACGCCATGATGGCGATCGAAGCGTTCCTTGATTCCGCGCAGGATGGAAATGCTTTCCGGAACGCTGGGTTCCCCCACCATCACCGGTTGGAAGCGGCGCTCCAGCGCCGGATCCTTTTCGATATGGCTCTTGTATTCGTTCAAGGTGGTCGCGCCGATGCAATGCAGCTCCCCGCGGGCCAGCTTGGGCTTGAGCAGATTGCCCACGTCCATGGAGCCTTCCGACTTCCCCGCCCCCACGATGGTGTGCAACTCGTCGATGAAGAGCAAAGTATTCTCGTCGGCCTCAAGCTCCTTGAGCACCGCTTTGAGCCGTTCCTCGAATTCGCCGCGGTATTTGGCGCCCGCGATGAGGCTGCCCAGATCCAGGCTATAGATCTTCTTGCCCTTGAGCGACTCCGGAACGTCGCCCTTTACGATGCGCTGGGCCAAGCCTTCCACGATAGCGGTCTTGCCCACCCCGGGTTCCCCCACCAGGACGGGATTGTTCTTGGTCTTGCGGGATAGGATGCGCACCACCCGGCGAATCTCCTCTTCCCGGCCGATGACGGGATCGAGCTTGCCGTCGCGCGCCTGCGCCACCAGTTCCTGCCCGTACTTCTGGAGCACGTTGTATTCGTTCTCGGCATTGGGGGAGTGGGCCCCGGGGGCTTCGCCGGATCCCGCGCGGTCGCGATTCTTCATGATGGCATCCTTCAGTTTCTTGAAATTCACCTTGTGCTTGGCCAGCACGGTTTTCAGATCGAACATCTCCGCTTTTTCCAAGGCCAAGAGAAGATGTTCCACCGTGATCACGGTATCGCCCATGTCCAGGCTTACCCCTTTGGCGGCGCGCAATACGCGGCTCAGATCCGGGGACGCCGCCCCTTCGTCGCCCTCGCCGCCCGTTTGCGCCTTAGGCAACCGGGCCACGGCCGTCTCGACGTCCTCAGCGAATGCGATGGGATTGATTCCGGCGCCCTTTAGGCTGGGCTCCAGGAATTCAAACGCAGCGAGCAGCAATCCGGCCGCGAGATGGAGCGGCGTCAATTCCAGATCGCGGTTGGCCTGCCTTATCTCCTGGGCCTTCTGCAAAACCTCCTGGGATAAACGGGTCATCTCATTCATATTCCCCCTCTGAAGCAAACCCGGTGCCTGGAGTTGCTTCTCCCGGCGCCCCGTTACCGCCGACGATTCAAGTCTAAAATCAACTCTTTGCGCAACGCGATGGAAAGGATTCAAGAAGCAGTTCCACATCCATGGGCGCATCGTTCCAGTTTGGAACACGGTGCTGGCCGGCCGGCTTGCCAGCCTGCCGCAGCCCCTGCCAATCCGGTAATCGAGATGCCTTCAAAAAAGGCCTTAACTTTTTCCGGGCCCACGCCGAAGAAGCAAAAGCCGGTCTCCGGGTTCCCCAAGACCACGGGGGAAATATTGCCGGGGCGGCAAAATCGCCCGGCCAATTTTTCCCCGTACCGCGCACACGCCAACGTGGCCCGCGCCGCTTCCGCATGGATGAGCCGGATTTCCCGCTTCCGCACGATTGGAATGGCTATTGCTTTTGCCATGCGGCATGGACGTACGGAAATTCCTATTCGGCAATGAGACCCGCCAATTAGCCTATAAAAGCCTGGATGCCACCGTCTTGCGGGGCAAGGCTATCGCGGAGAACCTGGCCAATATCAGCACGCCGGGGTACCAACGCAAGGAAGTCAACTTCGAAGAGCAATTGCAGAATGCGCTGAAGGCCAAGCTGAAAGCCGTGAACGATCAGGATCCCCATATGCCTGCGGGCAAAGGCATCGATCTGAGCAAGATACAGCCGTTCGTATTCGAGCCCAAGGATGCCACCCTGCCGGGTGAAATCAACAACGTGGATGTGGATATGGAAGGCGCCAAGCTGGCGGAGAACCAGATCTACTACCAGTTCCTCACCAAATTCGTAGGGTTCGACAAGATGAACTCCGCCATCTCCGGCCGCGGCGGCTGAGGTAACTCCGGCGCTACGCGCCGGGAAGGGAAGCTATCTTCCCACTGCGGCCCGGGCATGGGATTCTATCAGGAAGTTGAGATCCTTTTCCGCATTATCGAACAGATCCTCGATAATCTCGCCCTTTAATCCCGCTCCCTTGGTGTACTCCATCGACCAGGTCCCTTTGAATCCCTTGGCATGGGTGGCAGCGATGATCCGCCGGTTTTCCGCCGCATTGTCTTCCAACAGGATCCATTCGCCGCCCAGCTTCGCCTGCACTCCCAGGTTGGCTATGAAATCCCCCGCCACTGTAAGCGCCTTTTCCAGCTCCTTGGGCGCGAATAGGAAAGGATGCAGGACCGCTTTATAACGTTCGCCCTCCAACACCTTGCGGGCGGTTTCGATTTCCGCCGGCCCCGCGTTTTCCCCGCCGTCGAAAAGCAAGCCGATTTCCCTGGGAACGTCCCGGGACCATTCTTTGATGGAGTCCAAGGATTCCGGCCCTATGCCCTTGCCGCCGGGCAGGCTGAATTTGAGGCCGTTCGGCCGGAAATAGTCGCAAGCTTCGATGATGGCATCGCGATAACGCTGGCTCTTGTCGGACGAGTCCGCCGGCACCACGGCGGAGATCATGGAGATGGGGAAATCCGCTTCCGAGGATCGATCCCGGATCAATTCCCATTCCGATCGGGAGGAAAAAAGCAGATGGTTCATCCAGATTTCCAATCCGGAAAACCCTGCCTCTCCGGCCTCCTCGATCCAATCGCTCACCAGGAGGCTTGGGCCCTTGCCGTTGATGCGGTTCTTCTCGAGCAGGAAGGTGGAGAGGTATACGGCGGAACCGATGCTGGCCATGGGTGAATTCCTTTGCCGTAAATATGGATAAATGGGACCGCGCGCGGCAATAAAATCGTGGAACGCGATCCCGGTCCCGGGCGGCCATGGAGGCCGGGGATTAAATCTTAAGCGCGAGCCCGATGCTGGCCAAGGACACACCGTATCCCAAGCCGGCCTCGGCTTGTCCCGCCAGATTCGGCAGGAACCAATAGCGCACGCCCACGCTGGGTCCGATGACGACATAGCTATAGGTGTTGCTGCCCGTTCCCGACCAGGAAGCATTGGTATATCCCACCGTGGCGATACCATAGGGATCCAGCGGGATCTTCAGCTTCTTGAACCAGAAGGTGGGGTGGAAGGTGCCGCGCGCAGCGAAGGTGAGGTAAGTCAGATCGGCGCTGTACAGATCATAGCGGGAGAAAGCGAAGAATCCCCCGAGTGTCATGTATTCATGGAACGCATAATCGAATCCGGCGCTGACGGGCGGGATAAGGCTGCTTCCGTAGGTTCCAAAGGTTCCTACCGACAACCCCGCGAAAGCCACCTTCTCACCTATTGCAAAGGGATCGGCGCCGGTAGTGGCGAAGGAGGAACCGCTGGAGGCGGAGGGAGCGGATTCCCCTGCAGCGAGGGCGCTGCCCATTGTCAAGGCCAGCAAGCAAGCGGCGCGGATGCAAAGCTCGGCAGGGGAGGCATTCTTTTTTCCGGATCGAATCGGCATATCAGGTTCCTTCTGGGATGGATGAAATTTTCGCACTTAAACCTAGGCATCTTTGCCTTCGTCGAGAAGTTTCAATTTACACATACTAATCCGCTATGTTTAATCTGGGTTAATTTTATCCTATAGTACTAATAGGAATTGATTGCTTCGATTTCATCCAATTTTCAACTTCAATCAGCCAGGTTAATGGGGTATATTTACCAGACTAAAATAATATGTTAATATGTCCCTCTTTGCGAAAGACAGTATGGAACACGATCATCTGGAACAGCTCGAAAACCAAAGCGTGTACATCCTCCGTGAAGCATACGCCAATTTCAAGAACCTGGCCATGCTCTGGTCCATCGGCAAGGACAGCACCGTCCTGTTATGGCTGGCGCGCAAGGCTTTCTTCGGGCATGTGCCCATCACCCTGGTCCACATCGACACCAATTACAAGATTCCGGAGATGATCCGCTATCGCGATCAATTGGCGATGGATTGGCATCTGACCATGGTTTATGGTCAGAACAAGGGCGCGTTGGAACGCAAGGAGACCTTTCCGGACGGGAACATCACGCGCCTGCAATGCTGCAAGAACCTGAAGACGGACGCGTTGAAGAATACCCTCTCCGGGGAGTGGCCGCGCTATCGCCTCAACCTGCAGACCGGCAAGTACGAAACCGACAAGAACAAGGATCCGTATACCGGCGTGATCGTGGGAGCCCGCGCCGATGAGGAAGGATCGCGTTCCAAGGAACGCTACTTCTCCCCCCGCGACAAGAACAACGAGTGGGATGTGGGCGATCAACCCCCGGAACTCTGGAACCAGTTCAAGACCGATTTCGCCCCAGGCACCCATCTGCGCATCCATCCGCTCCTGGATTGGACCGAGCTCAACATCTGGGAATACATCCAGCGCGAGAACATCCCCATCACCGATCTGTATTTCGACAAGGGGACCGGCAAGCGCTACCGGTCCCTGGGATGTTACCCCTGCACGACGCCCGTGGATTCAACCTCCAAGAACGTCGCCGAGATAGTGGCGGAACTCAAGACCGGAAAGTTCGCGAACATCGCGGAGCGCTCCGGCCGCGCCCAGGACAAAGAAGACGGCGGCGGCCTGGAAACCCTCCGCCGCGACGGATACATGTAAGGATCATGACCATGGAACCCACCCGCATCGCCACGCCTTTCGCCCCCACCGGCGTTCCCGGTTCCATGGTGGACGGCCGCATCCGCATGAACATCGTCATCGTCGGCCATGTCGATCACGGCAAGAGCACCGTGGTGGGCCGCCTGCTGGCCGACACGGGATCCCTGCCCGACGGCAAACTGGAATCCGTGCGGGCCTTCTGCGAGCGTAATTCGCGTCCCTTTGAATACGCCTTCCTGCTGGACGCACTCAAGGATGAACAGGCCCAGGGCATCACCATCGACACCGCGCGCACATTCTTCAAATCCGGCAAGCGCGACTATATCATCATCGATGCCCCCGGCCATATCGAGTTCCTGAAGAACATGGTGACGGGCGCGGCCCGCGCGGAAGCGGCCGTGCTGGTCATCGACGCCAAGGAAGGCATCCGGGAGAACAGCAAGCGGCATGGATACCTGCTGTCCATGCTCGGCATCAAGCAAATCGCCGTGGCCGTCAACAAGATGGATCTGGTGGGCTATTCCCGCGAGGCCTTCGAAGACATCCGCGACGAATACGTCGCCTTCCTGGCGCGCATCGGCGCCACTCCGCGCTTTTTCCTGCCCATCTCCGCGTTCAACGGGGAAGGCCTGATCCATGCTTCAGACAAAATGCCTTGGTACAAAGGCCCCAACCTGCTTTCCGCCATGGACAATTTCGAGAAGGAACCGCCCAAGGCGAACCAGCCCTTCCGCATGCCCGTGCAGGACATCTACAAGTTCACCTCCTTGGGCGACGATCGCCGCATCGTATCCGGCCGCGTGGAATCCGGTTCCATCCAAGCCGGCGATCCCGTGGTGTTCCTGCCCTCCGGGAAGAAAAGCCGCATCGCTTCCATCGAGGCCTTCCATGCGGTAGCGCGAGAGGAAATCGGCGCGGACATCTCCATCGGTTTCACCTTGGCGGAGCAGATCTACGTAGGCCGCGGCGAACTGATGGTCAAAGCCGCGGAGGTGCAGGCGGAAGTTTCCCGGCGGCTCCGCATCAACCTGTTCTGGATGGGCAAGAAGCCTTTCCAGCCGGGCAAAACCTACCATCTCAAACTAGGCACCGCCAAGGTGCCGTGCCGGTTGGAGAAGATCAACTACCTCATCGACGCTTCCGAAACCGGCGGCCAGACCAAGTCCGCGGTGGAACGCCATGACGTGGCCGATTGCATCATCGAGCTTTCCAAGCCCCTGGCCTTCGATCCCATCGCGCGCTTGGAAGCCACGGGACGCTTCGTGATAGTGGATCAATACGAAATCGCAGGCGGCGGCATCGTACGCGAAGCCTTGCCGGAAGATGCGCAGGCCATAGGTTCGGCCAAGCCTTCCCTGCTTTCCCGCTCCGCCGTCTCCGCGGAAGCGCGCGCCGAGCTTATGGGCCAGAAACCCGCTTTGGTGATCCTTTCCGGCGGCCCCGGACGGGATCCCAAGGTCGCAGCCAAAGCCCTGGAAGCCAGGCTCATCGGCCTGGGCAGGCATGCTTTCTACCTGGGGTTGGAGGATGCGCAGGAAGCCGATTCGCATCAGAGTTCGGAAAGCGGCGACGCCAAGATCGTATCCGGATGGGAAGCGGAAATCCCCGCCGCGCAGCTTGGCCAGGCCGCCTCGCTGTTGTTGGATGCCGGCCTATTGGTTGTGGCCGCCGCCAAAGGCCTGGACTCAGAGGATATCAAGACCCTGGAAAACCTGGTCGAACCCCATGCGGTGCTGCAATTGGAAGCTCCCGCCGATGCGGAAGAGGCCACCGGAACCACAGCCGGGCTGGTCGAGGAGGCGCTGGCGAAATTGCGGGCGTCCGGCGCCATCGGCGGTATTTAGATTTAAAGCCATGGATCCGATCAAATCCCCGAACGTGGTTTGGCACAACACCTCCGTGAATCGGGATGCGCGCGCTCGCGTGCTGGGCCAGAAAAGCGCCGTGATCTGGTTCACGGGTCTTTCCGGAAGCGGCAAGTCCACGATTGCCAACGCGCTGGAGCAACGCATCAACCAGGCCGGCAAGCTTTCCTACCTGTTGGACGGCGACAATGTGCGCATGGGCCTTTGCTCCGATCTGGGTTTCTCGGAAAGCGACCGCAAAGAGAACAACCGCCGCGTCGCCCACGTGGCCAGGTTGCTGTGGGATGCCAACGTGCTCACCTTGGTTTCCTTCATCTCCCCTTTCCGGGAGGAGCGGGAAATTTCGCGCAACCTGATCGGGACGGACTTCATCGAAGTCTTCGTCGACACGCCGCTGGCGATTTGCGAAACGCGCGATCCCAAGGGCCTGTACGTAAAGGCGCGTAAGGGCGAGATCGCCCAGTTCACCGGTATCTCTTCGCCGTATGAGCCTCCGGAACATCCGGAGATCACTTTGCACACGGACAAAGAAAAGATCGAAGAGTCCCTCGAACGCATTATGAAACTGCTGGCGGAAAAAGGTTATCTCTAAACTTCCCGAGCCGTGGGCTCCGAGGCCATCCCCGGAGCTTCCGGCCCAATCCGCTTCCAGTTACTTGGTTACTTGATCTCGATGACCCGGGACAAGGCTTCCTTGGCCTTGGGGATCCTCAAGAACAGCACTCCATTATTGTACTCCGCGCGGATGGATTCTCCGGAAACATTGCGCGGAAGCTCGAAGACGCGCGTGAAGCCGCCGTAGCGGGATTCGGAATACCGGTATTCGGCTTGCGCATCGGCGCCTTTGTCCGCCCAGGAGCTTTCCTTCTTACCGCTCAGTGTCAGGCGGTTCTCCTTCACTTCGATCTTGATGTTCTCCTTGGCCACGCCCGGCAATTCGGCCCGCAGCACATAGTCTTCCTTCTCTTCCAGGATGTCAACGGCGGGCGCGAAGTCGTTCTTGGTCGCGTCGGCTTTGTCGAAATCGGTGAAGAATTGATCCAACCAACGGGCGGGGCTGTATGCGAGGGAACTGTTCATGGCTATCATCTCCTTTTTTGGGTTGCGAGCCTGGATGGCTCTCTATGCGGGGAATGGAAAAGCAACGGGCATGCCATTCCCCATCCATGGTCCAAAAGGATCTCATCGGCCGAAACGGCCCGAAAGTCCCGGGAAATAGGGCCGGGACGGCGCCGGCACGGGAGGTTTCGCGGGAAACCTCCCGGCGCCCGCCGGTTCTGCAACCATAGCTTGAAACAGACGTCGCATCTTGCGACGATGGAGAACCGGGATCCTGGTTTTAATTATTTTAAGTATCGACTATCATGACCAAAACACCCCGTCCGCCCTCTCCTCCCCCGCATGCCATCACGTTGTCCCACGCGGCCCTGGAAAAACTCTTCGCGGCCTTCCACGTCCATCCGGAAGGGAAAGGCCTGGTCCTCTTCGCCTTGCGCGGCGCCCTGCCCGTTAAGCAGGCGATGGGATGGACCCGTTCCCTGACGGTCCGCACCGTCGCCCTCGATTATCTCCATATGCGCTGCACCCTGGGGATTTGGGATCGGGAAGGCGAGCGCGTGTTCGCCGCTGCCGGCTCCACCGTGCCTTATCGGGACAACGTGGAAAAGGCGGCGGCCCGGAAAGGCCGGGCCAAAGGCAAGGGCACCAACCAACTGGAGCCTGGATTCTATGCCGACCTTACCAAAGGCGAGCATCTGCAAGGCAAGCGGAACGGGCATCAGGCCCTGCGCCAGACGGAATCCAGATTGTACCGGCGCAGCCTTTCCGGAGTCCCGTACCGGGAAACCTCGCCGCTCTATTACGGTAACCCATATGATAACCTGCACTGCGGCTGGAACGCGGATGGGAAACGGCCGGGCTACTCCAGCGCGGGTTGCCTGGTGGTGGCGGGCATGCCGCATTGCCCCAGGCGCGAGGAGCGAACCTTGGATACGGGGCCTTGGAAAATCTTCCACGATCTGATCTACGCCGTCGGGCAAAAACGCTTCCCCATCCTGCTCTTGCCCGCGGAGTCGGCGGCTTTGGTGCTGGGAAATCGCTCGGCACCCAAGGGCCGGAACCCCTGGCTGGTTTTCGGATCGGAAGGCGAGGAAGTGAAGGCATTGCAGGGCCGCTTGGCGGATGCGGGCGCATACAAGGGCCGGGCCACCGGCCGATTGGATGCCAGGACCTACCGGGCTTGGAAGATCAAGCCTTGAACCAGAAGGCGGGGGCGGCTTTCCGTTCTCAGAAAAGCATTTCCAACTGGGCATAAAGCACGTCATTGGAGAAGGTATTTAACGCGCCTTCTTCCAGTGTCCGCACGTATTCCCCCGTTACCTTGAGGCCGGGGAATTTCCGAGGCGAGGGCCGGAAGATCCCTCCCAATGTGATCAAATGGAGCGCGTCGTCGGGAATGGCTCCATCCGTGTTATCGAAAAATTCATATCGGAAAAAGGATGAGGCCCTTTCGGTATGATCAAAGCGGATTTGCGAGGAGACGCCCCAGGTCTTGGTGGCGGCGCTATCCACCGGATTGGGGATTTCCCGGTTGTATAAAAGCATGGCCTCGTTGAACATGTGGAACTTCCCCACGTCCATCTGGTGGTTCAAGGACGCATCCACGACCGGATTGGATTTGAACCAATAACCCGCCTGCCAACCGTTATGCTTACCCACGAAATCAGCCAGCTCCCGGTTGGCGAGAGCGCCCACATGCCCGCCCCATTGCGTGAAAGGGGAAATGCGCCAATCGAGGGCATAGTCCAAACCCAAGGCCTGGGTGGGCGTCCCGCCGTTGCTGGGATCATCCACATAGACGTTTTCCCGGTTGGCATTATGGATGTAGAAGCGATGTTTGACATCGCCCCCGAAATAATCGCCCTCCACCTGCACGCCGAAGTCCCGGAAATTGTTGAGGCGTTTATAATAGGACCAGTATCTGGCGTATAACGGGGCATTGATGGTAGTGCGTTCAAACTCATCCGTGCCGGATCCGGATTTGAGGCCCGCGCCCCGGAATTTTCCGGCCGTGAAGGTATAGTTTTCAAACTTTTTCACCAGGTACATTTCCTGGATATCCGAGTAGTATAAATTGCCTAGCGCAACGGCGGAGAAGGTACTATCAAACGCCACGGAAGCCTTCAGCCTCAGCATGGTGACGTAAAAACCGCCCCGCCCGGAATTGCCCAAGGGATCCTTGGCCAGGTTGGGCCAGCCCACTCCGTTCTGGCCGTAGTCATATCCCATTTTCACTCCGGTCTGGAACTCCGGCTTTTCCATGGCGACGGCGTTCCAGAACCCTAAAATCGCGAGGCTATAGCTCAATAGCGCACTGTGTTTCCAGGTCAAGTTTAGGGCCTTTCGCTTGGTGATTGGGTCATAAACATACAATTCTGTTATCTTTAGATTATGACCGCCGAGACGAATATGCAGCCCACGCCTGCCCCCCAGACAAGCCCGTTTTCCGGATCCTCCCAAGCCGTAGCGTTACTCGACAAGCGCCCCGCGCCGGGCAAACCCACCTGGCTCAAAGCCAAAATCCCGGGTGGGGAAGCCTATGCAAAGGTGCGCGCCATTGTCGAGGAGCATGGACTCAACACCGTTTGCCAAAGCGCCAGTTGCCCCAACCTGGGCGAATGCTGGGCCAAGGGCACGGCCACCTTCATAATCCTGGGCAATGTCTGCACGCGCGGCTGCCGGTTTTGCGATGTCCCTAAAGGCAAGCCGGGCGCGTATGACAGGAAGGAACCGGCCAGGGTGGCGGATTCCGTAAAACTGATGAACCTGAAATACGCCGTCATCACCTCCGTGGCCAGGGACGATTTGCCCGATCAAGGCGCTGGCGTATGGGCGGAAACCATCCATGCCGTGCGCGCGGGCTCGCCGCATTGCCGGGTGGAAGTCCTGATCCCGGATATGCAGGGGAATCTGGGACTAGTGGACAGGATCCTGGCGGCCAAGCCGGATATCCTTAACCATAACTTCGAGACCATTCCCCGCCTCCAGAAAAACGTGCGCGGCCGCGGGAACATCGCGGACAGCAGCGCGGTGTTGGCCCACGCCAAAGCCGCCGGGTTCGCCACCAAGACAAGCTTGATGCTGGGCCTGGGAGAAACGGAGGCGGAAGTCCAAGAGATGATCCGGTACATCGCTTCTCTAAAAGTGGACATCCTTACCATGGGCCAGTACTTGCAGCCCACCCGGGAGCATTTGCCCGTGCATCGCTATGTCCCCCCCGCCGAGTTCGAATCCTTGCGGATCTTTTCCAGGGAAAACGGCATCCGGATTTGCGTCTCGGGACCTATGGTCCGGTCCTCCTATCATGCCGATCAGCAATCCGCTCCCTTGTTTCCGGGAACTCCCTTTCCAAAACCGCTCTTGTAAGGAGCCGGACTGTTCTCCAATGGAGAGCGAATCCTGACCCTCGGACCCGCTCAAACGGGGATCTTTAGAGGTTTGGGTTGTAGAAAAACCGCGTCGCCGCTATATTAGAATCCAGCTAATTTTAAACACTTTCGGTCAAGATCGAACCACTATGCCACCCATGGATGCACCTGGAAGGTCAGACTTGTTTCAGCCTGGTCAATCCTTTGGCAAGTTCTATCTGGTGCAATTGATCGGCGAAGGCGGCACGTCCAGGATTTTCAAAGCGCTGCAACAACCCATCAACCGCCTGGTGGCCCTCAAGATCCCGTCTTTCAGCAACGATGGGGACATCCTCACGCCGGACGAATTCCTTTCGGAGGCAACCTTGATGGCGCGCCTGGAGCACGGCCATGTGGTGCGCATCTATGATTTCGGCGTGCAGGAGGACAAAGCCTTCATCTGCATGGAATACGTGGAAGGCTGGAACCTGATGGAACTCACCGAGTCCCGCGGTCCGCTTTCCGTATCCGCCGCGTTGGCCGCGGCCGTGCAGACCCTGGAGGGACTGCTGTACGCGCATTCGCAAGACGTATTGCATCTGGACCTTTCCCCGGCCAACGTTCTGGTGGGAAGGTCCGGGGTGGCCAAGCTGTCCGATTTCGGGATGGCGGGAAAGAAGTTCCGCGCCGCGCAAGGCAGGATAGTGGGCACGCCCGCCTTCCTTTCCCCGGAACACGTGTCCGGCGCGCCGGGAAGCACGCGTTCGGATCTGTTCAGCTTCGGATCTCTGCTTTATTATCTCGCCACCGGAGAACCCTTGTTCGATCCGGGCCAGGGTAACATGCGGGTTAACCAAGCCCTGCTGGAAATCGGGAACGCGCGCGCCGCCCCGCCGGAAGACCGCATCGGGCGCCTCCCCCATCTCCTCGCCAAACCGGTGCTGACCGCTTTGCAAAGCAAGGACCCGGAAGCCCTGCACCGCGATCTGCTCGCCGCCTGGGATAGAATCGAAAGCGGGGAACGTCCGGAGGCGGTCCTTAAAAGGGAGTTGTCGCTCGACCTCGATGAGGGCGACCCGGGCGGCGAGGTGCCTGCGGGCCGGGAGTTGCGCGATCATTATTTCCGCCTGCGCGAAGGCGGCAGGCACCGGGAAGCGGTAGCGTTGCTTGAAAAGGCCCTGCGCCGCGAACCGGACAACCCGCTTTTGCGGGAGCTCCTTTCCACCCCCCCTGCCAAGGCCAAATCCGCCCCCGTCACCGTGCTGGTGGAAGCCTCGGGAACGGCCGGCGCGGATAGGCCGGCAAAGGCCGGAAGAACGGGAACCGGGAATCGCGCCCCAAGCGGCCGTCTGAAATGGATCGCCGGAACGGTAGGTATCCTGGCCGTTACGGCCGGGTTGCTGGCATGGGGCAAGGCGCAAACTCCGGCGGCAAATCCCGCCCCGGTCTCGGGCGCCGTGGCTATCGCCAAAACCGGGCCCGCTCCCGGCCCGGGCGAAGCCGCAGATGCGGGCGTGGGGCGACGCGGGCCTACCGATGCCCCGGATATGCCCGCGCATCTTCCCGCGCTCACGGGATCGCTCTCCGTCCATGGCCCCAATACCGCGAAGCCCTCCCGCTCGCAGGCCACCATCCGGGATAAAGTATCTTCCGTGTTACCCTGGGCCGGGCGCGCTCCGAGGCATAAGTCCCCGGCCGTGGCTTTGTCAGGCCCCGCCGGCACCAAAGTCACCATTGACGATACCGCGGAATGGACTTCCCCAAGCCCAGCCCGGGGTTGGCCGCTATCGCCCGGACTCGTCAATATCACCCTCACAACTCCCGGCAGCCACCGGCCCATCAGCAGCAGCCTGTTCGTATCGGCGGATACGCTTTATCTGCTCAGCCTGGAAGCGGACGGCGGTTTCTCCGTAACCCGTAATCGGCGCTGATGCGATACCCGGCCGCTCTCTGCCCTTTGGCGATCGCCGCCGTGGTCGCATCCTCCCAGGCCGATGCAAAGCGCGCGGGAGCCATCGTCAATGACGCCGCGCATTTTTACCATCAAGGTTTGTTCGATTCAGCGTTGGTGCGCCTGGAGGCGTTGCAATCCCAGGGGCCTTTCAAACGACGGGATTCCCTGTCCCTCTACCAATACCTGGGCATGGCTTCGGCTCGATTGGGACAGGACTCGCAAGCCGTCGCCTATTTCACCAGACTGCTCCGGTTGGATAGCCTTTTCCAGTTTCCCAAGAATGAAGACGCGCAGGTTTTGCAGGCCTTCGATCGCGCGCATGAAGCGAAGAACGCCGCCGGCATCCCCGAGGCGAGCGCGATTCCTGGGGCTGGAAATCCCTCCGCTCCGCCCCCGGCGCCTTCGGAGTCCGCGCCTGCAACCTTCGCGGGGCTTTCCTTGCGGTCGGCTCCGCCGGCGCCGGCCGGGTCAACGGAAACCTTATCCTTGCGCGCTTCCGGCGGCTTAACGGAAAAAACCGGTCCCGGGAACGCGCATGTCGGATTGGCTTTGGGGGCCGTGCCTTTGGGCGCGGGTTGGCTGGTTCGCAACCGCGTCAAGCATGGGGTGGCCTTGGGAATCCTGCAGGCGGGCGGCATCGCGATATCCATCTATGCCTCGGAAATGCAATCGCGGGAGGAGAATGACGCGTTCAGGGTGAAAAATGAAAATGAGCGCGGTAACCTGCAATCATGGCAATGGGTGCAAAGGGTCTCATTGTCCACCGCCTTAGGCGCTTACCTTTTCTCTTTAATCGCTTCGGCGGGAGATTGAGCATGGCCAGTTTCGGCATCGGCGCCCACCTTGTCTGGGAATCCGGGGAACATCCCCCTTATCCGCTGAACAAGGTGATCACCACCCTGGGCCGCAATGAATCCAACGACATCTATCTGGACGATCCCAAGGTATCCTCCTTTCACGGGAACATCCTCAACCGCGAAGACGGCTTCCACCTGCTCGATCTGAAAAGCCGCAACGGCACCACCGTCAACGGCAAGCCGGTCTCGGCTTGCGCCTTGCAAGACGGAGACGCCATCGCTTTCGGGGACATCCGATTCCGTTTCAAGTCCCTGACGCCGTTTCCCAATACGCCCATGCCCCTGGCGCGCCTCAACCAGAAAATCCATACCATGGCCATCCAGAGCCCGGGCCTTCGCAAGGAAGCGGAAGAAATCCTGCGCGAAGTGGAACGGCATCAGGAATTCCTCAAGGCGCTGGTGGAAACGGTCAGCGCCCTGACCGAATCCCGCACCGTGGCCCATTTCGCGGAACGGCTGGGCGAGGTGCTTACCCGCAAACTGGAATGCCGTTCCGTCTGCCTGGCGGCGGAAAAAAGCCAGGACCTGCCGAAAGCCTGCGCGCTGGAAACCATTCCCTGGGAAGCCCCCGAGGCCAAGACGGGATCCGCGGACGGAGGCAGATGGCTGAAGGTTACCCCGGGCACGGCGGGTTGGCGTGTGCAATTGGCCTTCCAACCCGCGCCCGAACGCGGCTGGGTAGCATTCCTGGCGGACGGGATCCACGTTGAACCCAAAGAGGAAACGCGCGATCTGCTCGATATGATCCTGCTCTTCGCCTCCGTGCTATGGCGCAATCTACAGGACATTGAAAACCTCCACCGCGCGGAAACCGGGCGCCTGCTGGAGGAACAGGGACGCGAAAGCCGAGGCCGCATCGAAGATCTGCAGCGGCAGAACCGGGAGCTGGACGATTTCCTCCGCCAGATGCGGAACCAATTGGTGTTCGCGGAGGGCGGGCCCATGGAGAAGGTGCAAACCCTGGCGCGCAAGCTGGCCACCGTGGATCTGCCCGTGCTTATTACCGGCGAAACCGGCACCGGTAAAACCTATATCGCCAAGCTTATCCACCATTTCAGCGCGCGCGCGGCCAAACCCTTCCTGGTCATCGACTGCGCCACCCTGCCGGCCAACCTCATCGAGAGCGAACTGTTCGGGCATGAGAAGGGCGCCTTCACCGGGGCCATGGCGCGCAAGTCCGGAAAGGTGGAAACCTGCGCGGGCGGCACCTTGTTCCTGGACGAGATCGGGGATCTGCCCCTGGAGCTGCAAGGCAAACTCCTGCGCTTCGTCCAGGAAGGCAAGTTCGAGCGGCTGGGCGGCAATGAAACCGTCCATGTGGACGTGCGCATCGTAGCGGCCACCAATTACGATCTCATGGAAAGGGTTAAGGCGCAGAAATTCCGCCAGGATCTTTTCTACCGTCTGCATGTTTTGCCTTTGCTGATGCCCCCCTTACGCGAGCGCACGGAGGACATCCCCGTACTGGCGCGCCATTTCATCCAAAAGCATTTCGGCCAGGTTTCCTGGTCCTTCACCCCGGATGCGTCGGATGCCATCCGTACCCATGCCTGGCCCGGCAACGTGCGCGAACTGGAGAATAAACTGCAGCGCGCCTGGCTTTTCCACGCCGGCAACTCCATTGCCGCTTCCGATTTGGGCCTGGATTCTGGAGCCCCGGCTCCCAGAAGCGCACCGGCCGAGGACGGCCTGGAGAAGAAGACCCTGGAAGAGTACCGGGAGGAATACGAGACGGCGCTGTTGCGCCGCTGCCTCAAGCATTACCGAGGCAACATCACCAAATGCGCCGAGCACCTGCAAATCTCCCGTAACACATGCAAGAGCATGCTCCGCAAATACAAATTGCTGGGCGATCACGATGATCCCGATACGGGCGAAGGAGTGGAAGGGTGAGAGTTCCACGGTTGCTGCCGGCGGCCGCGGCGATCGCCGGATTGCTGGCGGCCGGTTGCGACTATTGGCGGAACCTGGTGGACACCAAGGCCGTTACCGTGGTGCCCTTGAGGATCCAGGTCCGCGACGCATTTACCGGCAAACCCCTGGAAGAAGCCCATTGCACGGATTCCGCCCGCGGGATCGATTTCACCAC
This sequence comes from Fibrobacteria bacterium, assembly GCA_025360005.1. GTDB lineage: Bacteria > Fibrobacterota > Fibrobacteria > UBA11236 > UBA11236 > Chersky-265. The sequence goes on along the minus strand of JANYDA010000009.1, from coordinate 126,834 downwards.
CGACAGTACGGGCGACTTCGCGATGGAAGACGCGGGAACCGGCTCCTACGATCTGCTGTGCAATACGAAATGGTATTACGACAGGACGATGCATTTCGATCTCCGCGGTAATGGGGGCACCTTTCCCATGGGGCTCGCGCGTCGCGGCGGGGATCAATGGTATCCCGAGGATCCCGGCAAAAAGATCCGTGCCCTCGAAATGCCCTCCCAGTTCCGCACTCCCCTGACCTTCAAGATCACCGCGTATCCTCCCGTCGACAATGGCACTTTCCGCTATGAGTGGACCTTCGCCAACAATCCCAGGTTCAATCAGTACTTTGCCAGGGAATCGGCCGGCAAATCCTTTTTCATTTTGATCGCCGACCCCGCCAAAGTCTTCGAGGGGCCGGACGTTCTCACCCTCAGGGTCAAATCGCGCTTGGCCGGGCATGAGGAATACCTGGTGGACTCAGCTTCCATCGCGGTGAATTGGACCCGGAACGTATTGCCCACCCTGAAGCTGTCGGCTAACCGGGAGCAGATACGGGTGGGATGCGGGCCGATTGGGGACTCCATCAGCATTGGCTTTGAAGCGGATGATTCGGACGGGCATTGCGATTCCGTGGTGTTCCAAGCCATGGATTCCGCTTCCGCCTTCGGGCGAATCTATGAACGACGCAATTGCAACGATCCCCGGCGTTTCGTCCTCCATCCCAAAAACATCTTCGGCGGATCCAGGGAGGAAATCCTGACGGCGAACGAAAAACTTTTCGTATCCGTATATGACGACAACAAGGAGCATACGGACAGCACCATGTCTTTCACGGTCACATCCAACAGCCTCCCCACGGTCAGCAGCGGCAAAGCGAGTCGCGGAACCATATTCTTCACCAATGAACCCGTTTCCTATTGGATCGCGGCGAAGGACAGCGATGGCCCGGTCTACGATCGGTTCATCAATTGGGGGGACGGGGAAGAACCCAAGGTGGATCTGAAGCAGGACAATGTCCACTTCCTGCTGGACACCCTGACACATGCCTATCAGTACCCCAAGGACTCCGTGATTGTAAGGGCCGGCGTGGTCGACAATTGCGGGGATGTCAATGAATTCCAGAACAGGGAATATTTGACCATCCGTAAGGACATCAACCCGGACATCGTGCTAACGCCCCAGTCCAATCCATACCCGTCCATCGCCGGCAAGATTTTCTATCAGGTGCAATTGACGGTCAAGGATTTGGATGTCTATGAAGGCCTGGATCGATTCACCCACATCACCATCGATTGGGGGGACTCGACCATTGTGGACACGTCAACCCAGGTAGGGAAAGAGTTCGACCAGCTCTTGCGCCACCACTTTTCTACTCCGCCCGCATTGGGGGAGCGCAGGCTGCGCGTAGAAGTGTTCGATGACCATAACGGACGGAACGAGGCGACCCTCGATATCCCCGCCCAGCCTCTGCCCTGAACCGCCGCCTAGCCCGGGATCAGAGCGATTTTCCGCCCGCCGAAGCGCGCAGCCTCTCTACCCACTCCGTTCCCAACCCGAGCGAATTCCCTGCCGGCAAATCTCCCAACTCCAACGGGCCGATAGCCAGCCGCACCAGCCTTTTCACCTTATAGCCCAATTCGTGGAACATGCGCCTGATCTGTCGATTGCGGCCTTCCGTCAAAACCACCAGGTACCAACCCCTTCCTTCCGCCTTCACCCGTGCCGGCAAGGTTACCGTAGCATCCAGCATCACTCCGGTGCGGAACCGCTCTAGTTCGGCCGGCAAGGGTTTGCCATCGAGTTTGACGCGATAGGTCTTTTCAACGTGGAATTCCGGATCGGTCAGCAGGTTGGCCCATTCCCCATCGTCCGTCATGAGGAGCAGGCCTTCGGAATCTTTGTCCAGGCGGCCGACCGGGAAAAGCCAGCAGCCGGAATATTCCGGCGGCAGAAGGTCATACACGGTTTTACGCCCCAGCTCATCGTTGCGGGTGGTGACATAGCCGGCCGGCTTGTGCAGGGCGAGATAGACATGCGGCCGGGAGGCCTCCGCGATGGTGGGATGAGGGCTCGTAAAAGAGCCGCCTTCCGCCGCGGACGCATCCGTTCCGTACGTACCATGCGAGTTACCTTGGGCATGGTTCCTTATTTCGATCTTGTCCGCGCCCAGCTCCACCCATTGTTCCGGCGAATCCGCCGGCAAGCCGTTGACGAAGACCCTGCCGTCCGCTATCCAACGCGCGGCTATCCCTCGCGAGCAAAGGCCTAGCTTGGAAAGCGCCCGGTTCAGATGGGTGCGTTTGGGTTGCGCCAGCACTGCTCCACGTAGTCCTTGATCTTGTTCTGGGAAGCCTTGCCTTCGTCCAGGCCGAGCGTGTCCAGGGGAGGGAAGAATGTCAGGCGCACAGGCACGGTACCGGGGCCACGGGCTTGGCGGTTTTCCACCGCGTCGCGCGATCCTTCTATGAGAGCGGGCACGATGATGGCCTGCGCCAGCAGGGCCAGACGGGTGCCTCCCAGCTTGAACGGAAGCAGTTTCCCGTCCAGGCTGCGCGTGCCTTCCGGGAAGACCACCAGCGGGTTGCGGCCCATTCCGCGCGCAGCGGCCTCCAGCGCCTGATGCGCGCCGCGCTTGTCCGCCCTATCGATGATGACGCAACCCAGTTGCCGCATCCAATAATTGAGAAGCGGGATACGCGATAATTCCCGCTTGGCCACGAAACCGGTGACGCGATCCATGGCCCGGGTCAGGGCCGGGATGTCCAATTGGCTTTGGTGGTTGGACATGACGATGATTTTGCGCCCGGGAGCGTCCGGAACATGCTCGCGTCCATGCACGATCAAATCCGCGTGGAACACGCGCAGAACGTAAGCGGACCAGGCGCGGAAATCCTTGAGCAAGCGCGTCTCCAAGTTCTTGGAGCCGGCGATGCGCAGCCAACCGTAAACCCACAGGCGCAGGAACATGAACCACAGCACCCGAATCACATTCGGAATCACGGATCGCCTTTCTTTTTCCGGAACGCGCGGTACGCGGCCCGCATCCACGCAGGCCCCCCGGACCCGCCCGGGAAAAGTCCGGCCGCGCCGGATGCGAACCAACGCCGCCCCGCCCCGCCTCCGGCCTGCAGGAATGGGCTGGCGTCCGCCTCCACCGTTTTTCCGCGCAGCACGCGCCGGCGGCAGGAGCAGAGGTACAGGAACCGTTGCGCGCGCGTTACTCCTACGTAGAAGATGCGCCGCTCTTCCGCCAGCCTGTCCGGGGCCAACGGCTCTTTGCCGCTCCGATACGGGAGGAGACCATCCTCCAGCCCCGCGAAGAAAACCGCTGGATATTCCAATCCCTTGGCCGCATGCACGGTGCTGAGGATAACCTCGCGCGCCGCATCTTCGCCCGCCAAGCGCGTAAGCATGGATCGGTAATAAGGTTCCAGCACGTTGAGACGGAACAATACCGCCATTTCCCCCCAGGCCAGGCCTTCTTGCGCGCGCAGCCTTTTCATTTCCGCGATCATCCAGGTAGCCTGATCGGCGCCGTTGCGATGCGCAACCGATCGCACGGGAGCCTTGCCCCGGAAGCATCCCGCCTCCAAACGCTTGCGCAGCTCCGCCGGCTTGTCCCGGAAAACGGAATTCGCGTAAGCCACAATGGCGGCCGAGGAACGGTAATTCGTTTCCAGCTTGATGATTTCCATCTTCGGGAAATGCGCCAGCGCGGCTTTGATATTGCCGGGGTCCGCGCCGCGGAAACCATAGATCGCCTGATCGTCATCGCCCACCAGGAACAGACTCGGGACGGGTCCCGTCAAAAGCTTGACCAACTCCAATTGATCGGTGGAAGTGTCCTGGAACTCATCCACCAGGATATGCCGGTAACGGGCGAGGATCTTCGCATGCACTTCGGGAGCGTTCCGGAGCAGACGGATCGCCAGATCTACCATGTCGTCGAACCCCAGTTGGCCGGATGAAAAAAGATGAGCGCGGAATCGCTCACGCAAATCCCGGCGCGCGCTCGGGAACATGGCCTCGGCGGGGGTGGTCCCTTCCCTCACCTCATGATCCTGATCCATCGTAAAAGGTTTGGCTACCCACTCCCGCAAGGATTCCAGGGGCGCGGCTATCCCCTGCTTTTTTTTCTCGCCTTGCAGCCAAGCGGATCGGGACTTCGGGTCCGCCAAACCGGGTCGGGTCGAGAAACCCAGGCGCTCCCAGTTCGGAATTCCCATGCAGGCGCCCCGAATCAGGCTGAATGCGAAAGCATGGAAGGTCCCGATGGTGGGAAAGGCCGCCTGCGCTGCGCGGTTTCCCAGCAATCCACGCAAGCGGGTTTCCATTTCCTCGGCGGCGTCCCTGGTAAAAGTCAAAGCCAGAATGCCGTCTTCGGGGAAACCGTCCATCAAGCGGGCCACCCGCCGGGTGAGCACCGTCGTCTTTCCCGAACCGGCTCCGGCCAATAACAAAACGGTTCCCGGAGAAGCATAGCCGACGGCGGCGCTCTGTTGGAGATTCATCTCCCGCATCCACTTTCCGGGAACGGATTCCAGCACCTTGCTTTCAACGCTTCGAGAGCGTATACTTGCGTTAAAATCGTGTGCCTGCACGTGTGGAAATCTAGTCAAAAGCTGGGACACATGTTCAAAATCCTAGTCGTGGATGACGAAGCTCCCATCAGGGATATGCTCTCTGACGCATTGCGGATATTCGGATACGAAGCCGAGACCGCTCCCGATGGCCCCAGCGCTTTGGAAAAACTTGCCGTCTCCCGCTTCGACATGATTCTTTCCGACATCAACATGCCGCATATGACGGGCTTCGAGTTGCTGCGCAAGGTGGAAGGCAAGTATCCGGATGTCAAGCGCGTGCTGATGACCGCATATAACCTGGACGATTATATGCGCATGGTGCGCGACCACAACGTGGGCAATGTCATCACCAAGACCGTGCCTTTGAATTTCAAGGAGATCCGGGAAATCCTGAATTCGCTGTTGAACAACGCCATCTTCGGGTTGGGGCAATACATGCTCGAGCCCCATTCCGTGCAAACCTTCAAGCTGACCGAACCCTCCCAGATCGATGAGATTTCCGAATCCCTATCCGAACATTACACCGGGACTCCCACCCACAACAAGTTCAAAGTGGTGCTCATAGAGCTCATGACCAATGCGCTCTTCTACGGTGCCCGCAATGAGACGGGCGACAAGAAACAAGAATGGGTCAAGGACTTCCGACTGCCGGATAGCGAAGCCGTGATCGTTTCAGCTTGCCTGGACAAGGAAAAGCTGGGCGTCTCCGTATTGGACGGGGGCGGAAAATTGGATAAGCATACCGTGCTGTACTGGCTGGACCGGCAAACCACGCATGACGAAAACGGTTTGCCGATGGGGATTTTCGATTACCACGGCCGGGGATTTTTCATCACTCGCAAATACGTGGACCGCTTCATCATCAACATCGAAAAAGGCAAACGCTGCGAGTGCTGCATCTTCAACTACTTTGAAGAAAAGTATGCTGGGAACAAGCCGTTGATCATCAACGAGATCTGACGCTGTCGGATAAAAAATGAGCAAAAAAAACGGCTCCCGCTAAGGAACCGTTTTTCGTCCTGACGCATCCTTTTGGATGCGTCCGCTTGTTCAGCCTTCAGACATTGGCTTCTAATTGCTCTTTGATATGCTTGCGGATGGCTTGATTGTGCTTCCGCTTTTTCATATCGGAAGGCTTCTCATACCTCTGGTTTTTCTTGACGTCGGACAAGATGCCCGACTTCTCGCAGGTCTTGGTAAACCTCCGCAGAGCTTTTTCAAAAGATTCACCGGGTCTAACGATTACGCCTGTCATGGAAATTGAATTCACCTCTTTTCCGTGCTTTTTGACCGTTGCCGCGTTCTTGCGGCGCAGCACCACTGGTATGGGTGCAGGGTCGTGAAGGTAATGTATCAAGCGGGCAAGTCGATGTCAATAAATAATGGTGCCGGCGCGCACAGGGAAGATGATTTCCCGCTATTTCTAAATTCAGAAGCTTCAATGAGTTACAGGGTGTCGAAAAAGACCCTAGGTCGCCTTAGGATACCAAGGGAGCAAAGGGAGGGTGACCCTGCGAAAACCCGACCTTAAAGCCATACCCCTTCTGAAAACCAGTCAAAATATTGTATAATTTGGGTCTTACCGGTGAAGTTCCTTGAAATTTCCCAAAAAAGAGTCATACGATTCCGACAGGGATAAGAATCCATGAAAAACGTGTCATCACAGGGGGCGAGCTTGTCTCACCGTTATTTGCAAACCTTGCTGGCAGTTGGCCTGGCGTTGATGGTTGCCAACTGTAAAAAAGACAAAGAGGCCCCTGCCGTCATCGAAGAGGTTCCCGCTGCCGCCTCTGCCGAAACCGATACTTCCGCCACCTTGGCTGAAGAACCGAATCTGCAACAAGTAGGCAAGGACAAACCCGGCAGCGCCAAGAATACCTTCCACCCAACTGGTAAACTGAATGGGAAACCCGGCGGAAAAAATGCCGGATCCGCTTCCGGCGCTCCCTCGGCTTCCGCCGACCAAGCCGGATTTTCCGATAATGGCCATTATGTGGTCCAGGTAGCCGTTTTCAAAAGCAAGCGCCAAGCGGCCAATCTGGTGGAAAAGCTGGCCAACTCGGGATATCCCGCTTATGTGGCCGAAGTAGAAAATCCCGTACCCGCCCTTGCAGGAACATATCATCGCGTCCGCATCGGGAAATTCCTGCATCGCTCGGCTGCAAAGTCCTTCGGAGAGAATACCCTCAAACCCATGGGCTACGAGTTCTGGGTCGATAATAAGAAGAATGACGCCGTGGGCGGCGAAGGATCGGGCGTGTCCGCTCCTGAACCTGCCGCGGCGCCGGCACCGGTTTCACGCAAATCCAAAAAGAAGCATGCGGAAGAGCCCGCCGCTCCCAGCGAACCCGTGGCTCCCTCCGGCGAAACCTGGGGCAACCCCAAAACCAACGAACCGGTGACGCCTTCCGGGGAAACCTGGGGTACTCCCAAGACGGAAGAACCCGCAACGCCTTCGCCCAAAACGGAGAGCGCGCCCGCAACCGAAATGCCCGCGACCAAGACTCCGGCCCCCCCTCCCACTCCCAGCACGCCTGCCTCCGCTCCGGCCAAAGCCCCGGGCGATACCGGCAAAGTCAATCTGGACGAGTGGTAAACCACCCGGAGCCTTTCCTTGTCCCCTCGCAAACGCAACTCAAGGCCGGAAGCCCAGTCTCCGGCCGCTTCGGATTCCATTCTATCCGCGCTGGGCGATAAAAAAGTCCGTCTGCTGAACCTGGGCTGTTCCAAGAACCAGGTCGATAGCGAAAACATCCTCGGCGAGTTCGGCCGCGCGGGATTCACGCGCGCCAAGGACGGGGAAGATCCCAGCGTCACCGTGATCAACACCTGCGGCTTCATCGAAGCGGCCAAGGAAGAATCCATCGCGGAAATCCTGGCCGCGCTCGGCAACAGGGCCAAGGGCGAAAAGCTGGTGGTGGCGGGTTGCCTGGCGCAGCGTTACATGGAAGACTTGAAGAAGGACATTCCCGAAGTCGATCTCTACATCGGCACCTATCGGGAAGGGGAAATGCTCGAACGATTGGGCTTGAGCTCCACCCTGCCTTCCGATTGCAAAGTGGGCGCCGCGCCTCGTTCGCTCATGGGAGAAGAACCCCATCATGCCTTCCTCAAAATCGCGGAAGGCTGCAACCGCATCTGCGGGTTCTGCGCCATCCCCGGCATGCGCGGCAAGCAGAAGAGCCGCGCCATCGCCGATATCGTGGCCGAAGCGCAGCAATTGCAAGCCTGGGGCATCCAAGAGATCTCCCTCATCGCCCAGGATCTCACCTTTTTCGGGCGCGAGAAGGACGGCAAGGAATCCCTGGAGCAGTTGCTGCACGCCTTGATCCGGCATACCGATATCCCCTGGATCCGCATGATGTACGGCTATCCGGCCTTCCTCACAGACGGCCTGATAGACGTGATGGCAACGGAAAAGCGCATCTGCAAGTACATGGACATCCCCATCCAGCATGCCAGCGCCCCCATGCTGAAGGCCATGCGCCGCAATTATTCCGCCCAGCAATTGCGGGAAGGCCTACTTAAGATGCGCAACGCCATCCCCGGCCTTGCCCTGCGAACCACCGCTTTGCTGGGATATCCCGGCGAGACGGAAAAGGACGTGGATGATCTGATGGCCTTCCTGGAAGAGATGCGTTTCCGCCACCTGGGCTGCTTCGCCTATTCCGATGAAGAAGGCACCCACGCATTCGACCTGCAACCCAAGGTACCGCAGGATGAAATCGAGGCGCGCGTGGACAGGGTGATGACCCTGCAGCGCCAGATTTCGCTGGAAGAAAACGAGAAGCGCATCGGGCGGACCCTGGAAGTGATCATCGATGCGGTGGCCGAGGGGGTGGACCACCATTATACCGGCCGCACCGAGGGCGATGCGCCGGAGGTGGACAATACCGTGCTTATCTTCGGGGCCCAAGGCGCCATGGACGCGGATCCGGGCACTTTCAGGAAAGTAGTGATCACCGATGCCAGCGAATACGATTTGCTGGCGACCCTGCTGCCTCCCGCCTAAGAGCGTAAATCCTGCATTACCATGGAAATTGGTAGGCGGCGAAGCGCCCGCTACTGCTCCACCGTAACGGACTTGGGCGGAAGACACATATTGTCATTGCAGGATTGGTAATTGAGCGTGACCCGGGTCCTGGGCGGCGAGCCCGGTTTGTAGACCGAGGCTTTGGCCGCGAAGGGAATCCGGATATCGAATGCGCCGGTGAATAGGGCTATCTCCCCTCCCATTACGGCCGATGGCTTCACTTCCGCTTTGGGATAGACGGGATTTCCAAAAGCCAAACCCTCCGCTTGCGCCTCCACCCTGGTGGCCACCAGGAAGGAATCCAGCGGCGCTTGCGAATTGATATGCCATCCTTCCTGCAACTCCACGTGCACGATCAATTCGTGGGGCGCGGCCGCGGAGCCTTTGCCCGGGCTTACGGAAGGTTTGGCCGGCGGCGGGTTGTCCCGATACCGGAACGAGACTCCGGGAACGGGCTGTTTGGATGGGGCTTGCGCCGACAATGAGGTTACCGACATGGCCGCGAAGACAATCCACAGGCGGCTACGAGAGGGAAGCGTTCCCTTCATGGTTTTCCACCTTTTTGAAAGAAGTAATAATATCCAATTCCGCGTTGCGGAAAAAGGCTCCCATGCCGATAATGCGTTCATGCGGCACACCACATGAGCGGCGACGCGCGGCCCGCGATTGACATGCCATTTTGCCTAAGGTATCTTGTCCGTACACGCCCCGATAGATCCCGGCGACGCCGTCAGGGATTGAGGGGAAAAGGGAGTTCCATGTCGGTTCTCATGCGTTCCGTTTCCGGAATCCGCGGCATCGTCGGGCCGGCTTTCTCGCCTTCCCTGATTGTTAATTACGTGAACGCGTTCATCCAATTGACCCGGGCCAAGAAGGTGGTCATCGGCCGCGATACCCGCTCCACCGGTCCCATGATCGAGAACCTGGTCGCTTCCGCATGCTCCGCTTCCGGCGCCGAAGCCGTTATGCTGGGAGTGGCCAGCACGCCCACGGTGGAAATGGAAGTGCTCGCCTGCAAAGCGGGCGGGGGCATCATCATTACCGCTTCGCACAATCCCATCGAATGGAACGCCCTGAAGTTCCTGACCCATGAAGGCATTTTCCTGGACGAACCGCAAGTGAAGGCCCTGTTTGAATTGGTCGACAATAACCGATTCGATTGGAAGGACTGGTCGCAGGTCAAATCCGTTACTTCCCGCGAGGGCGCCGATGAACGCCATATCGATGCCGTGCTCGAACTCCCCTTCATCCAGCCGGACAGGATCCGCGCCATGAAATTCCGCATCGGGTTCGATGCCGTGAACGGCGCGGGCAGTCTCATCGTGCCCAAGCTCCTCAAGGCGCTCGGCTGCGAAGTGGAAGCCATCAACGTGGAGCCGAACGGGATTTTCCCGCATGGCGCCGAACCGACGCCGGAGAACCTGGGGCAATTGGAAGAACTGGTGGCCCGCAAGAAATGCCATGCGGGTTTCGCCACCGATCCGGACGCGGATCGCTGCGCCATCGTGAGCGACCTGGGCAAGGCCATGGGCGAGGAATACACGCTCGCGCTGGCCACCATGCTGATCCTGGAACATAAAAAAGGCCCCGTGGCCGTGAACTTGTCCACCAGCCGCATGGTCGAGGACATCGCCGCGCGCTTCGGCGTGCCGGTGGCCCGCACCAAGGTGGGCGAGATCAACGTGACGGTAGGCATGCGCCTGAACGGCAGCGTCATCGGCGGGGAAGGCAATGGCGGAGTGATTTCACCGGATCTCCATTATGGCCGGGATGGTATCCTGGCGGTGGCCATGACCCTGCAATTGATGGCGGAAAAGAACCGCCCGCTTTCCTCCATTGCGGGGGAGATTCCTTCGTATCATATCGAGAAGCAGAAATACGGGGTGGCCGGCAAGAAACTCGAGATCATCATCGGGCGCCTGCTCGCCAAGTTCCCGGATGCCAAGGTCGATCAGCAAGACGGCATCCGTTTTGAATGGGAACGCAGCTGGGTGCACTTGCGCGCCTCGAATACCGAGCCCGTGGTTCGCGTGATTGCGGAAGCCCCGGAAAGGGACCAGGCGGTGAAGTTGTGCAAGGCGATCGAAGAGGAATTATAGGAGATTGCAAATTGAAAATTGCAATATGCGAATTGGAAGAAAAGGCAACGCCGGATCCATTTGCGCTATTGGGAAAACCGGATGTGAGCGAGGCTTCCCGGTTTCCAATTTTCAATTTGCATATTGCAATTTTCAATCTGATTTGAGGTCAACATGTGCGGAATCGTAGCTTACACAGGATCGCGCGGCGCGCAGCAAATCCTCGTCGAAGGGCTGAAGAAACTCGAGTACCGCGGCTATGACAGCGCGGGCGTGTGCATCCAGGATCACAAGCACCTGGGATTGATGCGCACCAAAGGAAAGCTGGTGGAACTGGAAACCGCTTTGCAGGCGGGGCCCTTGGCCGGGAACGTGGGCATCGGACATACCCGCTGGGCCACGCACGGCGCGCCTTCGGTTATGAACGCCCATCCCCATACCAGCGTGGACGGGCAGATAGCCGTGGTCCATAACGGGATCATCGAGAACTATTCCATCATCAAGATCGCCCTGGAAAAGGAAGGCGTGGTCTTCAAATCGGAAACCGATACGGAAGTCATCGTCCACCTGGTCCACAAGTTCTACAAGGCCCGTACGGACGCGGGCGAGCCCGGCGATCTGGCCAAGGCCGTATCCGAAGCCTTGACCCATCTGGAAGGCGCCTTCGGCATCGTGGTGGTTTCCTCCTATGAGCCCGGCGTCCTGGTAGGCGCGCGGCGCGGCAGCCCTTTGGTGCTGGGGGTGGGCGACGGCGAATTCTTCCTGGCCTCGGACGTGGCCCCCATCGTAGAACACACCCAGAAGGTGGTGTACCTGGACGACAACGACATGGTGGTTCTGAACGGCACCTACAAGATCACCAACCAGGCGAACGCGGAAGTGCGCCGCGAAGTGCAGAACATCGAGTTCAGCGCCGAGCAGGTGGCGCGCGGGAACTTCGAGCATTTCATGCTCAAGGAAATCTTCGAGCAGCCCTATACGGTGCTCAATTCGATGCGCGGGCGCATCCTTCCGGAAGGCACCGCCAAGCTGAACGGGCTGAACCTGGTGAACCAGGAAATGCGGAGCATCCAACGCGTCATCATAGCCGCCTGCGGCACGTCCTTCTACGCGGCCAAGGTGGGCGAATACCTTATCGAGGAACTCTCCGGCATTCCGGTGGAAGTGGAATACGCTTCCGAGTTCCGCTACCGCAACCCCATCATCACGGACCGGACCCTGGTATTCGTGATCTCCCAATCGGGCGAGACCGCGGATACCTTGGCGGCCTTGCGCGAAGCCAAGCAGAAGGGGGCCACCGTGCTGGGCATCTGCAACGTGGTAGGCAGCAGCATCGCGCGCGAAACCGACGGCGGCGTTTACCTGCACGCGGGCCCGGAAATCGGCGTCGCTTCCACCAAGGCCTTCACTTCCCAAGTCACCGTGCTGACCTTGATCGCCTTGCTGATGGGGCGCATGCGCCGCACCTCCGCGGAAGAGGGCATGAAGATCTGCAAGGCGCTGGCCAAGATCCCCGATCAGATCAAGGAGATCCTGCTCCTCAATGATCAGATCAAGTCCATCGCCAGGGAGTTCAAGGACAAGGAGAACTTCCTGTTCCTGGGCCGGGGCTACAATTATCCCGTGGCCCTGGAAGGCGCGCTTAAGCTGAAGGAAATCTCCTACATCCATGCGGAAGGTTATCCCGCCGCGGAAATGAAGCACGGACCCATCGCCCTCATCGACTCCAACATGCCTACCGTGGTCATCGCCCCCACGGACGCGCTGTTCGATAAGATGCTGTCCAACATGCAGGAAGTGAAGGCCCGGGGCGGACGCATCATCGCCATCACGGATGCGGAAGCCGACCTGGGCAAACTGGCCGACTATACCATCGTAATCCCCAAGACCCTGCATATGCTGACGCCGCTGCTTTCGGTGGTACCGTTGCAGTTGCTTGCCTACCATGTGGCCGTGATGCGCGGCTGCGATGTGGATACTCCGCGGAACCTGGCTAAAAGCGTCACCGTGGAATAAACCCGCCCGGGGCCCCTTACCGGAGCCCAGGCCAAATCGCCTCCCGGGCCGCATCTCCGTATCATCGGCGCATCCCGGGATGGGGAAAGAAAATCTCGCCACCCGCGATGGCATTTCCCCGGATATATTGATCCGGTCTCCGGCATCGCGGCCTTTTCGCGGTTCCGGAGCCACAAAGTTGGGGGGGGACATGTCCGGTACCATGCGCGCGTCGTTGGCGATGCGCTTCCATAGCGCATCCGATTCGGCAGTATCACAAAAATCACGCGGACTCCGTTTGTTGCGGGCAATTCCGGGGTTCGCCTTAGCGGCGGCGCTGGGATCGGCCGATGCCCAGATCAAATGGCAAGGATGCGAGGATTTGAAGGCCGCCGATTTCCGCAAGGTAGTGCTCGCGGAAAAAAGGACCGACACGGCCATGCAGGAGCCCGTCAAGATGGCCATCGCTCCGGACGGCCGCATTTTCCTGGCGGAGCGGCGGGGAAAGATCGAGATCATCAAGCCCGGCGTGCCCATCCCGGTAGTAGCGTGGGATCCGGACGTGTTCTGGCAGGCGCCCTTCAAGGACTCCAAGATCGAAGACGGCACCCTGGGCATCGCGTTGGATCCGCAATTCGCGGGCAACCATTACGCCTACGTCTACTACTCCCCCATGCCCAGGGAAAAACGTTTGAACCGGCTTTCGCGTTTCACCGTCGCGGGCGACGCCTTCGATACCGCTTCGGAAAAAGTCCTCCTGGAAGTCGCCGTGCAACGGGATTATTGCTGCCATACCGGGGGAGCCATGTCCTTCGATGCCAACGGCAATCTTTATCTGACCACGGGCGACAATACCCGTTCCGACGATTTGTACGGCGCTATCGACGAACGCCCCAACTTCACCTACCTGGACGCCCAGCGATCCGCGGCCAACACCAACGATTTACGCGGCAAACTGCTTCGCATCCATCCCACCGCGGAGGGCGGGTACGATATCCCGGCCGGCAACCTCAAAGAGGCGTTCGCGTCGCTATGGACCCCGGAGGATCTGGCCAAGGTGAAGCCGGAGATTTATTCCATGGGCCATCGCAACCCCTATACGATGACGGTGGACAAATACACGGGATGGGCCCTGATCGGCGAGGTGGGACCGGACGCGGATACCATGAGCCCGGACAAAGGGCCGGCGCAGCATGAGGAATTCAACCTGGTGCGCAAGGCGGGGAATTTCGGCTGGCCATTCCTGCTGGGCCCCAATCTGCCTTACCGGAAATTCGATTATGTGGCGGGCAAAACGGGACCCTATTTCGATCCCGCCAACCTGATGAACACTTCCGTCAACAATACCGGCGCGATCAAATTGCCACCGGGCATGCCGGCCTTGCTTTCGCGCGAGTTCGGCAAGAGCGGGAAGACGGTCGACGGCGTGGAGAGATGGGCCGTGGTCCAGGGCACCACCGCCATGACCGGGCCCAGGTATTATTACGACGGCGCGAACGCCTCCAAGGTCAAGCTGCCGCCCCACTTCGACAAGAAATGGATCATGAGCGATTTCGGCCCCGGGTACCTGAACCTGGCCACCCTGGATGATAACGGCGATAAAGTCCTGGACGTGCAGCGCGTGCCCCTGGGCTTCACTTTCGATCGCCCCATCGCCTTTAACATCGGTCCGGACGGGGCGCTTTACGTGATCGAATACGCGGCCCCGAATTTCACCAGCACTGCCGCCACCAAGGTTTCGCGCATCGAATACATCGGGACCTGCCAACCCTTGACCCCGGTGCCCACGGCTTTGCGGGAACGCGCCCGACCGGGAACCGCGGATCGCGGAATGACCGTGGCCCATGCCGGATTGCGGGTGACGATTCCGGAGGGCTCCATGGGAATCGCCGTTTACGATCTCCGAGGCCGATCGGTTTGGCGCAAGGGCCGTTCGCTTGCGTCCGGAGCGGAGACGGTGGCGCTGCCGGCGGATCTGCCCACCGGGCTATTCCGCATCCTGCCCTACTAGCCCCGCTTGCGGCTTGCGGGCCTGATCCCGGTCAGACCTTAGCCAATTCGGATTCGATCGTTTCCGTGATCCAAGGATCCTCGGGAACGATGTCCGGAGGAAAACGCGCAACCACCCGGCCCTTGCGATCGATCAGGAACTTCTCGAAATTCCATGCGATCTCCCCGGACTCCCCGGTAAAACTTTTCGGATGGATCAGCTTGCGGAGAACCTTGCGGGCGGCGCCCCTTTTCCGGGTGGCGCGCGGGAATACGCGCGTAAGATAGGCATAGAGCGGGTGCTGCCCGCTCCCCTTCACCACCAATTTGGCGAACATGGGGAATTCGACCCCGAAGTTAAGCCGGCAGAATTGTTGGATCTCCGCGTCCGTACCGGGCTCCTGCGCCCCGAATTCATTGGCCGGGAATCCCAGCACCAGCAGGCCTTGGGCCGCATAGCGTTCATGGATTTTTTCCAAGCCGTCGTATTGGGGCGTGAGGCCGCATTTGGAAGCCACATTGACGATGAAGAGCACCTTCCCCTGGAATTCGCCCAGGGTGGTCCGGGCGCCATCGGCGCGCTCGATGGGGATCGAATAAAGTTCGCTCATACCGGATAAGATAAATCCATGCGACTGCCGGCGGCGAGAACCATGGGAGCGGCAGCGGGCGGACACGAGGCCCGGAAAAGCCGGGCGGCCCATTCGGGGGACGTCCGGCCGAAAGCCCGCGCGGACTTTTTCAACACCCTGTTAGGGCAGCTCAAGCGCAGCGGTGAGATCCGCCGCGCCCGCATCGCGCGAACTGAGCGGCAGCAGACCGAAGCGCCTTTCGATGAGGCTCAGGATGGACACGGTCTCATAGGCATGCTTGTCCACATAGCCTTTCTTGGCGAAGGGGGAGATCACCAGGGTAGGCACGCGCGTGCCCGGACCCCAACGATCGATGACGGGCGGCGCCACGTGATCGTAGAAGCCGCCATTCTCGTCGTAGGTGACCACGATGACCGCGTCGTTCCAGATGGAGCTGGCTTTGATGGCGTCGATCAACGCCATGGTATGCAACTCGCCGGTGCGGACATCGGTATAGTCGGGATGCTCGTTGTTGACGCCCACCGGCTTGAGGAAGCTTACCGAGGGCAAGGTGCCGCCTTGCAGAGCGCTCATGAAATCCTTTTCATCTTTCAGATGGGCCGCTTTGCCGGGGGTACCATCGGAATAATTCTTGAAAAAGGCGAAAGGCTGGTGATGGAATTGGAAAGCCGAATCCGGATGGCCCACGGTGGCCGAATCCCAGCCCCCGGAATACCAGCCCCAGGAAACCCCCTTGTCGTTCATGCGATCGCCGATGGTGGGATAATCGAGATCCGGCACCAGTTGATCGGCCGCGGCGGTGGCCGGGTGGGGATTGTTATGCGTATAGATGGTGTTGATGAGTAAGCCTTCCGGGGTGGCCTGGCCGTCGGCATAGGAACGATCGGATTTCTTCATGGCCATGCCGGTGGCGGGATCCAGGGTGGCCCGGTATTTGGCGGGGATGTCCGCCCACAGGGGCGTGCGCGCGGCGATGAGCCATTGATGGTTCAGGAAGGAGCCGCCGAAAGCGGAATGGAAGAAATGATCGCAAAGGGTGTATTGCTTGGCGTAAGCGGCCAGGGGCAAGCTGTCCGTGTCGAAGTAACCCATGGTGAGGCCGCGCGCATTGGAGACGGCGGCGAATTGATCCATCTTGCCGCCATGGATCTGCAATTGTTCCTGGTAGAAGCGATGGACCAGATCCGGCACCACGGTGCTCAGGGTGATGTATTTGAACAATGGGTACGGCTTGTTGGATAAGGTGTCCGGGAAGAGGTTGTCGGAAGTGTTATTGTCCGTGTTCCAAGGATGAGGCAAGGTGGCGTAGGCGACGTTGTTGGAATCGCGCTGGGGTTCCGCGTTGTAGGCTTGCGCCACGCCTTCCGCGCCGGGGAATTGGCCGTACATGGCATCGAAACTCCAATTCTCCAGGTAGATGACGATGATATGGCCGGGCTTGGCGATGGGTTTCTTGAGCGTTACGGAAACGCCCGTTTCCGTTTCCGCGGAGGGGACGTAGAGCATGGGGGCGTAGCCGTCCTTGGATACGGCCAAGCCGGCTTTGCCGTTCCAATCCGCAAGGCCGGGGGCTACCGACGTGCGGGCCGCGGATTTGCCGGAACCCGTTCCGGAAGCGCCGGCCGGGAGTGAACCCGCGCCGCTCGCCGCGTTGGCGGACGGGACCAAAACGGGAGCGGAGCCTTGAATCAGATTGGTCTTCAAGGAGATCCCTTCGCCGCGCAGGCGCAAGGCATAGACGCCGTTGCGTACGTGGCCGATGAATTTATCCAAGAGGTTGGATCCTTCCGCCACGTTCACATTGGCGGCGCTGCGGATGGCGCGTCCGTCCAGGCCCGCCAAGGTGAGGCTCAAGCGCATCGCCTTGGGCGCGTACAGGTACAGGGACCCGTCCCGCATGCTCAGCCGAAGCCCGCCGGCTTCCGGCGCGGACGCGGGCCGCAAGGCGGAGGCCGTTCCCACGAAATGGAAACTTCCGTCCGCGCCGGTTTGCACGGAATAGCCGGAATCGCTTTGCAACCAGACCTTGGCCTGGGCCACGGCCGCGCCGGCGCTGTCCACCACCTTTCCGGAAATGTCGTATGCCTTGGCCTGCGGGGCCAGGGATAATTGCGCGGCCAACATTGCGATGGCGACGGGGGAAATGGATTGTTTCATGATCGGACCTCCTGGTGCGGGGTAAAGTAATCCCGCGCAGGCGCAATCCTTTTTCCAATCCGTTTCGCTTTTGTGACGATGCCGGACATTCCTTCCGGAATGCGGGCGGTTAAGGAATGGCGACCGTTTTCCCGGCCAAGCGCAGCGCGCCGGATTGGAAACGGAGGGAATACACGCCGCGTCCCAGCCCCGGTAAATCGACTTGGCAGGCTTGGGACACTTGTGCGTTACCGTAACCGGCAGCGGCGACATGGCCGCGCGCGTCCAAGGCGGAAACCTTCCAGCGGCCCGAGGCGGGAGGATGGAAAACCACGGAGACCCCGGCGGGCAAAGCATGCACGGAAGCGCGCGAATCGTCATCGGCGGCCCCGGCCGCGGGACGCAGCGCCGATCCGCCCGCAGGGAAAGCCTGGTAATCGGCGGCCGTGGCCGCGCCATCGCATGTGCCGCCGTTGCAGGCCGCGGGCGCGGTGAACGCGTATTCCCTGGCGTCCAGCACCGGCTTATCGTCCGCGTCGATGAGGCGGATACGGAAAGAGTCCGCAGGCTTGAGGATGAAGCCCTGGCCCAGATCGCTATAGCGGTCGGCGCGCTGCCAGGCCCCGCCCACCAGCTGTTCCACGGCATGGATGCCGTTGGGCAGATGCGTGATCATGACGGCGGGCCAATACTTCTGCGCGCCTTTGAGGAAATAGATGCGCACGTCCCCCGTATACGCGGGAGCGGGCTGGTATTTCCAGGAAAGGGAACGGTTGTTCCAATGCGCCGGCTCCAGGTTGTCCAATAGCGTACCGTTCTTGCGGAAGCGGGCCAGCGAGCCCTTGGAGAGATCGATATGCAGGCGGCTGTCCCGGCACCAGGCATTGCCGTCCCCGCAGGAATCGGCCACTAGCATGTCCAACTCGCCGCCGGAATAGGCGTCGTCCACCCATTGGGCGCCGGCGCCGCGGCAGAAAGGCTGGCCGGGCGCCCCGTCATTGGTGCCCGTGCAGATGGGACCGATGGTGACATGGATCCAGCGCCCGCAATTAAGACCGTTCTCGAAAGCTCCCAGCACCGCCAGATCCGGGCCCTGCAGGGGCCGCGCGGGGGACTTGGCGTATTCGCCCGGAGTGTTGTAGACGTTGAGCGCCACGAAATCCTGGGTCTCGAGCAAATCCTGCGGCACTCCGCAGCCGCCGTAAGGCGAACCCAAGCCGTCGAACCAGGTGCCGACCGTGGGAGCCTCGGCTGCGGGCGCGGGAGCCTGCGAGAGTCCCACCAGGAGGGCGGCGGCGGCCAGGCGGAAGCCCCTTGGAAGCGCCATGGAATGCCCCGCCGTTGGCCCCTGGCGCCCATTTTTTTTCCTTGCATCCCGTTCCGTAAATCGCATACCGCCCCTTCCAGGCGGAGGAACCGCCGGTCCCATATGGTGAGCATCCCGATGCCCCGCGTTCGCCCAAACGGCGTTGTTCGCGTTTTTATGGCGGATTTCAGCGACAAAGGGCCTGGGAGGATTGAAAGGCGGCGGCGGAAGGGATGGATGCGGCAGAACGGACCCGCCCGGAAAGGGGGGATTGTTAACTTGTCTTGCCCGGGTTTCCGGGTCCGGAAAGGCGTATGAGCACACCCGTAAAGCAGTTGATCGAAAGCGAGTATGAGGTGAAGCTGGGGGTCTTTGAAGGCCCGCTGGATTTGCTGCTCTACCTGGTGCAGAAGAACGAACTGGATCCGCGCCAAATCCAGATCTCGGTGATCACCGATCAATACCTGCTGTATATCGATACCATCAAAGACATGAACCTGGCCAATGCCGGGGAGTTCCTGGTGATGGCGGCCCGCCTGATGCGGCTCAAGGCGCGCGAACTGCTCCCGGCCGATCAGAAGGATGAGCTGGAGGACATGGAGTACGAGCTGGACCGGCAGGCGCTGATCCAACAGATGCTGGAATACCAGAAGTTCAAGGAAGCGGCGCGCGTTTTGCGCAACCACGAGTCGCGCCATTTCGGCGCTTACGGGCGTGGGCGCGGCGAAACCGGGGACGAGAAGAACGAGGCGGAGCTGGAAGAGGAAGCCGGCGTTTTCGATCTGCTGGCCGCCTTCCGCAACGTGGTGCTTTCCAAGCCCAAGATCCCGGTGCATGAAGTTGAGATCGACGATGTGACCATCGAGGATCGCATGCAGGAGGTGGAGGTATCCCTGAACGAGCGCGGCCGCAGCCTGTTCGAGGATCTCTTCGCCAGCGATACGCGCACCATCTCCCTGGTGGTGACCTTCATGTCCATACTCGAACTTGCAAAGCTCGACCGTATCGTGTTCCGGCAAAGCCATGCCCTGGGGCCCATCTGGGTCTACCGCAAGCAGAAGGCCGCCGAATACGAAATGGAATTGAAGGTGGATGAGTCCCACCTGGAGCCGCTTCCGGAATTCAAGGAAGGCCTGGTGGACATCATCAAGGAACAGATCAAGAAGCGCACCTTAGCCAATGCTTTGGAAGAGGCTTTGCGCGATCTGGAAAACGGAATCCTGCCGGGGGATATCCAGGCCGGCGAGACGCCGGGCGGAGAGGCGGAGGCTGGCGAAACCGACCCCTTCTCACAAGCCCCCGAGTCCGCAGCGGAATCCACCACGGTAGAAACGGAGGGCGCGGCGCCCGTCCCTGCCGAGGCCGTTAATGACGTGGATGCCGCGGAAGAAAACGATCCCATCGCCCAGGCCGCCATCCATGACCTGATGGAACGCATGCGGCTGGCGCAAGAGGACGTACCGACCGTGCCGGAACCCGAGGACGAAGACTGATACGGTCCTGTGTAAGCGGCTGGATTTGCTAACTTTACCGGTCAGAGTGGCACCGCAGACCGACAAGGAATCCCGACGTTGAATCTTCCCCAGGACCGTTCCCAAGATCACCATCATCACGATTCGGAAAACCCCGATTCAGCAGATTCGGCCGTGACGGATGCCGAGGCGGCAGCTGCGGCGCCCGGACCCGTAAGCGACGGGACCCAAGCGGAATCCGCATCGGCATCCGCGGCATCTGATAATGCCGGAGCCTTGGCCGTTTCGGAAAACCCCGAAGCCGCCGAGGGCGAAGAACCGGAATCCGCGTGGACGCCGGATCCGGAAAAGCTTTTATGCGCGCTTCTGTTCGCCAGCCAGGATTTCCTGAGCGCGCGGACCTTGAAGGAGATCATGGGCGAGGATTGGGACTTGCCCAGCATCCGCCGCCTGGTCAAGGGGGCCAACAAAAACTTCGAGGAACAAGCCGCGCCGTTTGAGCTGCTGGAAGTGGACGGCACCTTCCGCATCCGCACCCGCACGCAATATTACCCCTGGGTCCGCAAGCTGTTCAAGGATGCCAATCCGCGCCGCCTGTCGCAGGCCAGCCTGGAAACCCTGGCCATCATCGCCTACAAGCAGCCCATCACCAAGGCGGAAATCGAATCCATCCGCGGCGTGAACGTGGACGGCTGCATGAAAAGCCTTTTGGAAAAGAAACTCGTGGACGTGAACGGCCGCACGGACGCCATGGGCAGCGCCTTCAGCTATTCCACCACGCGGGAGTTCATGCGCTACTTCGGCATCAGCCGCGTCCCCGACGATCTCCCCCGCCTCTCCGAGTTTGAAGCCATCGTCAACGCCCAAGCGTTGATCCCGCAAATCGCCGCCGACGGCACGGTAACGGAGGTTTCCCAGGAAGAACCGGACGGGGAGCAGATGTCGATGGGGCAGTTGGAGTGAGAGGCAGTAGAGGATTTTTGCGATTTTCAATTTGCAATTTTCAATTTGCGAAAATCTTCCCTCTGTACCGACTCAGGTAACCCTCCCCATGTCCCAAACTCCCATGATGAAACAGTACCTGGAGATCAAATCCCGGCATCCCGATTCCATCTTGCTGTACCGCATGGGGGATTTCTACGAGTTGTTCAACGAGGATGCCATCACGGCTTCCAAGGTGCTGGGGCTGACCTTGACGGCGCGCAATCATGGCGGGGCGGACAAGACGCCCTTGGCGGGCTTTCCCCATCATGCCATCGAACGCTACATGCCCAAGCTCATCGGAGCGGGTTTGAAAATCGCGGTGTGCGAACAAGTGGAAGATCCCGCCGAGGCCAAGGGCATCGTCAAGCGGGAAGTCACGGAGCTGGTGACGCGCGGCACCGCCATGAGCGAGAACTACCTGGACGCCAAGACCAACAATTACCTGGTCTCGCTGTATCCCGCCGCCCTGGTGCGCGGTCCGGACTCTGCGCCTTCCGCCTCCGGGGCCGCATTGGCATTGGACGCCGGAACCGCCTTGGCTTTGGGTACGGCATCGGCGGGTTCCGCATCGGCAACCATGGCGGATTCCCAACCCTTCGGATTGGCTTACCTGGATCTCAGCACGGGCCGCTTCGTGGTGATGGAAGGGACCTTGGAACAGGTCGCCAACGAAATCTACCGGCTGGGCGCGCAGGAAGTATTGTTGCCGGAAACGGCGGAAATCCCGCCCGCGCTCTCGCAATTGCGCGATCAGGATCGCGTGCTCCTCACGCTTTTGCCCAAGGGATTTTTCAATCTTTCCGAGGGCACCGCCGCGCTCACGCGCCAGTTCAAGGTGCATTCCCTGGAAGCCTTCGATTGCGCGCATATGGCGTTGGGTCTCCGCGCCGCCGCCGCGCTGGCCTACGTCAAGGACAACAAGAAATCCGAACTGCATCATCTGGTGCGCCTCACGCCCAGCCGCTTTGAGCAGCACATGACCCTGGACGCGGCCACGGTCCGCAACCTGGAACTCATCCGGCCCATGCATGGTGACGATGAAAGCGGCACCCTGTTCCAATTGCTCGATCGCACCGTCACCGCCATGGGCGGGCGCTCCTTCAAGTTCTGGCTCACCCATCCCCTGCTGGAACCTAAAATGATCCGCGCCCGCCAGGACGCCATCCAGGAACTATTGGATAAACCCCAGGCGCTGGAAGAACTGCGCGGGCATCTGCAGGCCATCAACGACATGGAGCGCATCGTGGCCCGCTGCGGTTCCGCGCGCGCGCATGGGCGGGACCTGCAAGGCCTGGGCAATTCCCTGATCGAAGCGGGCGAAGTGGGCCGCTGCCTGGAAGCGTTGCAATCGGACATCTTCCGCAAGAGCCTGGGCAAGCTGGCCGCCGTGAGCGGGATGGGCCAGGACCTAGTCGACCGGCTCACGGAACGGCCGCCTTTGACGGTGCGCGAAGGCGGCATGATCCGGCCGGACGTCTATCCCGAACTCGATGAATTGGTGAACGGCATCCGCGACGGCCGCGAATGGCTGAACGGGTTGCAGGCCCGCGAGCGCGAAGCCACCGGCATCAACAGCCTCAAAGTGGGCTACAACAAAGTATTCGGCTATTACATCGAAGTGACCAAAGCCCAGGAAGACAAGGTCCCGGCCAACTACCTGCGCAAGCAATCCCTGGTGGGCGCGGAACGCTATATCACCCCGGAGATGAAGGACTGGGAATCCCGTATCCTGGGCGCGGAAGGCGAGATCAACTCCTGCGAGTACCGCATCTTCTGCGCCATCCGCGAAAGCGTGAACGCGGCGGCGGGGCATATCCTGGAAGCGGCGCAAATCCTGGGCGCCGTGGACGTGCTTTGCTGCCTGGCCAAGGCCGCGCGGGACCTGCGCTTCACGCGGCCGGAAATCTCGGAAGGCACGTCCTTACGCATCCGCAATGGGCGCCATCCCGTGGTGGAATCGATCACGGAAGAAGGCATGTACATCGCCAACGACGTGGATCTGGATTCGCAAGGGCGGCAAATCCTGCTCATCACCGGGCCCAACATGGCGGGTAAATCCACCTACCTGCGCCAAGTGGGCCTCATCACCCTGTTGGCGCAGATTGGATCCTTCGTACCCGCGGAGGCGGCGCATATAGGCCTGGTGGATCGCATCTTCACCCGCGTGGGCGCCACGGACAGGCTGGCCAAGGGCCAGAGCACCTTCATGGTGGAGATGATCGAGACCGCCAACATCCTCAACCACGCCAGCCCGCGCAGCCTCATCCTGCTGGACGAGATAGGCCGCGGCACCAGTACCTACGACGGATTATCGCTGGCCTGGGCCATCACGGAAGCCCTCCACCAGGACGGCCGCATAGCCGCGCGCACCTTGTTCGCCACCCATTATCATGAACTGACGCAGCTGGCCGGCGGCCTCAATCGCCTACGTAACGTACAAGTTACTGTGAAGGAGGCGGATGGCGAGGTCATCTTCCTGCGCAAGGTGGTGGAAGGCGGTTGCGACTCCAGCTACGGCATCCATGTGGCCAAGATGGCGGGCGTGCCGGATGCGGTGGTGAACCGCGCCTGGCAAATCCTGGCGGAACTGGAAAGCCATGGGATGGCCGCGGCGCCGCAATTGCGGGCGATAGACCGCGATGGCGATGGAGGCTCCCTGCGTGAGCCGTCGCCCGGTGCCGCGCCGATGCTTGCCCGGAGGCCGGAACACGGTGTTCAGCCGGACCGGGATGGCGTCAAGGCCCTGGAACGCAAGCCCGGTCTGCAAGTGGATTTGTTCAATCCGGCCGTTCTGGAAGTGGAAAACCCCCTTCATCGCAAAGGCTATGAAGAACTTATGGGCCTGGACGTGAACGCCATGAGCCCCTTGCAACTGATGGCCAAGGTGGCGGAACTGCAGCAAAAGCTGCGGGCTGGCATTCGGCAGCCATTGGCCTCCGCGGGCTGACGCCGGCCGGTTTGGGCGCATCCCCGCGCTCCTTCCGGGCCCGTTATATACACAATACGACCGGCGTCCCATGAATCCATAGGAAGCCCGGTTGGGCGGCCTGTTCCCCCTCTGCAAGCACCCACACCCACCCAAAATGAAATCTTTATTTGTTATTTTATTTAAATATCGAAATCAAAATAAAATCGACTTTATGCTTTTTTAAAGCATTTTTATGATTTTAAATCGAAATTGACATTATTTTTGTAATCATTTATATGAAATTACTTTCCATTTCATGAGGATGGGACTATACTGTGGTCATGGACATTTATCTGTACGAGGACTTCCGGAAATTCCTGGAGGATTCGTTTGAAGAGAAGCGCAAGGGGGCTACGCGCCCCGGTGCCGCGGGTCCCGGGCGTGCCGGTGGCGCGGAAGGCAAGTACACCCATCGCCGCCTGGCAGCGGAAGCCGGCTTCAGCAATCCCGGCTATTTCAACGATGTGGTCAAAGGCCGCCGCACCCTCAGCGATGCCGCGCAGGAAAAGCTAGTCGCCGTCTTCTCCTTGAAGACCAACGAAGCCGAATATTTCCGCCTGCTGGTTTCTTACGGCCAAAGCAAGGATGCGGAGGAGCGCCAGGGCCTGTACCAGCAGATGATCTTCCGCCGCAACCGCTCCACCTTCGTGCGGCTCAATCCCGTCAACAGTAAGTACTACCAGGACTACCATTATCCGCTGGTGCGCTCCGCCATCCAGGTGCTGGACTTCCGCGGCGACTACGAAGAGCTGGCCAAGTTCATCCGCCCCGCCGTTCCCGTGGCCACCTTGAAGAAATGCGTGCGCGACCTTTGCGAATGGGGATTGCTCACCCAGGATTCCCATGGCCGCTACCGGCCCGCTTTCAAGAACCAGGAACCGGCGCCGTCCATGGGCGATTTGATCAAGCGGCTCAACCGCGAATGGGTGATGCAGGCGGCCGACGCCTTATTCGCATTTCCCAAAGAAGAGCGCTATATCTATTCCGCCCTGCTCACCGTGAGCGCCGAAACGTTCGCGGAGATCCAGCGGCGGATCGAAAAATTCCGGGAAGAAATCGTGGAACTGGCCAAGCGGGAGGAAAAGCCCGACCGCGTGATGCAATTCAACATCCAGCATTTTCCCCGCAGCCATGTGAAGGAGCCCAAGTGATGCGCGCAAACGGAACCATCGCGGCCACCGCCGCCACGGCCCTCGCGGCCTTCGCCTTCGCCATCTTGCTTTCCGGATGCGTGAACGACAACGAAAAGACCGCCGGCGTGGACGAATTCCCCAACAGCATCTACGCCCGCGTGAACGGATTCCTGGATCAAGGCAAGCAAGCGGAAGCCATCGCTCCTGTCCCTTCCCTGGCCGACAGCCTATTGGGCCAGCCCGGCTTCAATGTAAGCGCGGGAAAGATCGCCGCGCCCAAACCGGCCGCCGCGTCAACGACCATCGAGACGGCGAGCGCCAAACTCACGGAGGCTTCGGAACAAGCCGCGGCATCCGGGGCCATGCGCGGCCTGGCCAAAGCCGCCGCCGATACCGGCTGCGCGGGCGTGTGGACCCTGACGGACACCGTCAAGGCGGCCTTGAAGTATACGGTGAACACGCTTTCCATCTGCATGGACGCTCGCTTCCTGGACAGTATCAAAGGCAATGAAACCATCCTCCGCGGCAGAAGCGTGACCACCTACGGCACCGGGCGCGTGGAAACGACGGACATCTCCGATGCCGACGGCGACGGCAAACTGAACCCGGTGAGCAAAGACTCCAAGGCGGCCATCCTCTTCACGGCCGAGGATAAAGGCGTACTGGAAACCACGCGCTTGATGGTGGGACCGGGCCCGGACGTCAACTTCGACACGGAGCAGGACAATCTGGTCTATGCGGTTTCCTGGATCAAGACCTCGGGCGCCGATACCCTGGGCACCGCCGTGTATGCGGACGCGGACAGCGACGGCGTGGCCGTGGACAACGGCAAGGCTTCGCTGGTGGATTTGGATTTCTACCAGAAGGGCCCCTCCGCGGATCATCCCGATGCTTTGTGGTCCCGGGCCAAAATGAGATTGTTGGTCCGCTACCACGTGGACGCGAAGGAAGTGAAGCGCGTGCGCTTTGAGATGGAGGACGCGGCCGGCAGGCGTTCCATCGGCGAGGTGCTCAATCGCGACGGCGGCATGGACTTCGACATGCGGGATACCGTGCAGGCGCATTTCCTCACCTACGGCGCGGCGGCCGGAGACACGCTCGACAGCATGGATGTGCATCTGAGCATGGGCCTGGGCAAGGATTTCGACGACAAGAGCGATGACAGCGTCTATGCCATCGATGTGCGCACCGCCAAGAAATCGGGCGAGGAAAAGTCCGCGCATTTCTCCTTCCAATCGGCTAAACCCATCCCATCCGGGAAAGATCCAGTGAGCGGGACTCTGTCCATGGAAGTGGATTATGCGGACGGCACAGCGCTCAAGGTGGACGGGAAGATCAACGCGGAGACCTTGGATGTTGTCGTCCAGGATCGCCAGGGCAAGCGGGTGCATGTGGTGTGGGATAGGCAGGGACGCGGAATCAGCTCCGAACCCGCCCGGTAAGACCGATTCGGAAGTAGCGCGTTACCTTGGCAAATACGGCAAGGCCTGGGGATCGGTTTCCGGAAGGATGTGGAGTCCATGGATTTGCCCGTACTGGTGATGCACGGGGATGCGGATCGGATCGTACCCTACGTTTCCTCCGCCGCTGTGCCGGGCAAAACCCTGAAGCGGGCCATATAGGCATATAGGGCGGTCCTTCCCTTTGGGCGGTAGTATCTTTAAGGGATAACTCCCGCAACCAGGATGCCAACATGACGCAACCGATTCGCTTTGAAGGCCTGACCCTTACCGTGGCAAGCGTGGAGCGCGCGATCGAATTCTACGGCGGCAAGCTGGGGCTTAAGGTGGTGAACAATGCCGCGCCGCACTTCGCCATGATCCGCGTGGGCGAAGGCTTCGGCGGTACCATCGGTCTGCTATCCCTGCAGGAGTCGATTAAAGAAGGCGTGCAGCCGAGCTCGCCGGAACAGAAGCGCGCCATCCACGTGGAGTTCAGCACGGACGATTTGGACGGTCTTTACCAGGGGCTTAAGGCCAAGGGCATCGTCTTCCACCAGCCGCCGCATGATGAACCGTGGGAACGCTCCATGACCGCGTTCGATCCCGATGGCCATGCCGTGGAATTCGCCCAAGGCCGGCGCGGCCACAACGCAACCAAGACCGATTGAGGCGGCCCTTCCGCCTTCCGCTTCTGGCCGGCGGTCAAGGTTTCGGCGATATGAACTGGTAGATGAGACTGTCCAGGCGATGGCTGAGTTGGCGCGCGCCCGCGGTGGAAAGGTGATCTTCGTTGGCGGCCATGGAATCCGATAATCGTGGTTTCCTTCCTGGTAGGCATCGTAGAAATGGCAAAAGGGATTCCCGTCGCAGATCGATTTCACCTGCGCGACCAACTCGCGGCCCACCGCCCAGGTGGGACCGTATTTTCCGTAGTACGGGGTGCTTCGATAGGCGGGGCTTTGCGGGAAAAGAGTCAACACCAGATGGACGCCTTTTCGCCTGGAGCTTTCCGCGAGCGAACGCAATAGCTCGATCGATCCGGTCACGTTCGTATCGACTACGCTTTTGGGAGTATAGAAATCGGGGAAAACCGGGGGCGGGCGGGCGCCCCAATCCTGGTTGGGGTTCTGCATCCCGCCGGCGCCGTCCACCACCGCCGTGAGCGGATTGTGGAAGGCTTGCATGACCGTGTCCAAGGCGGCCGGTACCCCCGCCGACCAGAATCCGTGGGTACTGTCATAGCGGTAGCCTTTGGTTTTGTCCATGCTTCCCCACCATATAAAGTCGCCCCCTTTGGCGTTCATCCAACCGGGATGGACTTCGACGATGAGCGCACGTAAGGCCGGGTAGTTGGGGAGCACGTAATGCGTCCCCGCGGAGGAATAACCCAGGTTCAAGGCGCGGTAATGCGTGAACGCCAGCGGCCATATTCCGTTCATGACATGGGAGCTTCCGAATCCGACCACTTCCGTATTATGGCGATTGAGCCAGAGGAATTTCATTTTCCCGGCAAACTGTTCTTGTTGGATGGTCCCCACCGGCTCGTTGTAAAGGCCCAAGCTGTCTATTCCGCCTGTGGGGAAAACCACCGAGCCGGGCCTGATCCAGAGTCCCGGTTGCCTCAGGGTGAAGCCTTGCGCCAGTACGGTGGTAACGGAGTCGCGTAAATTCAGCGCCACCACCGCCGGGTATCCGGAGCTGGAATTCTCCCCGGTGGCCACGGCGAAATCGGCCTGGTTGGACCACTCGGCATCCTGCCAGGCCGTGAATCCCTTGGGGGCCCGGTACCAGCTTACCACGCGGCCCAGGGTATCGATGCGGAAAAGGATTTCGTGCATGCCGTACGGCCTGCGTACCACCGAGCTCACGCCACCATAGCCGAAGTCCAGGAGCAGCATATCGGGAGAGGGGCCGGCATGCGGTTGCATGGATACATTGCAAACCTGCGAGGTATCCCCCCTGGCCTTACCGTTGGCCGGGCCGGTAAAGAGAATGCGATCGGAAGCGGTATTCAGATTCAGAAGATGGAGCTGCCGGTAGCCGGTGGCGAGGTAGCCCCCGTTTTGGGACAAGCCATCATGATAGCCGCCGGATGCGAGCAGCACCGGGGCGCCGGCTGCGATGCCGGCGGAAACCTTCACGCGGAAGGTCTGCGCGGAGGGCCAAGCGGGATCGGTATTATCCACGGCGCGCGTAGCGTACACCAAGGACGTATCGGACCGGTTGGCATCCGCCCACCATCTGGGCGTTGGCGCCGTTCCGGACCGCCGCCGCCATAGCCGCGGCCTCCGGATTGGGCCTCAACGCGGGGCATGATCTGGACCTGGGCAACCTGGGGTATTTCCAGCGGAACCTACCCGGGCTATCGGAGGTGTCCATCGGGCATGCCTTGATCAGCGATGCGCTGCGCTATGGGCTGCGGGAAACCGTGCGGCTGTACCTGGAACAGTTGCGGCCGGGATGAATACCGTGCGGAGCGGCTTCCGCGCAACGCTCCTAAGAGCGTGAGCAAGCGGTTTGCATCGGGCGCCCGAGGCTCAGCGCGGCGCGCTCAGCTTCACGTTCAGGTCCACCAACCTGTGGCATAGCGTCCGGATCATCCCGTCCACCAAAGCGGGGCGGTATTTCATGATGCGGATGAACTGCTGCTGGTCGATGACCTGCACCAGGCAGGGTTCCAAGGCCTGCACGGTTGCGGTGCGATTGAGGCCGGTGAAGAAGCTCAGCTCGCCGAAGACTTCCCCCGATTTGATTTGCGAAAGCGGGAATCCCTTGGAGGTAACCGAGGCGCTACCCGTGATCATCTCGTAGACTTCCTTGGGATTGTCATCCTCGCGGATGATGACCTGGCCTTCATCGTATTGGCGGATTTCCGGATTGTGCTTCACCTCGTCGGCGATGTACAGCGAGCAAAGCAGGTGCCCGATGCGGGTTTCCAGGTTCTGGTAGGCGATGCAATCGGAAAGCAAAGTGCGATCGGCGGAGAGCGCGTCCAGGAAATCGTCCTTGGCCACCACGGCTATCTCCGCGCCGAACTCGCTGGTGATGGACAGTCCGCCGGCCTCGCCCGGCCCGGGCGCCAGCAGCAAGTCCCCGCTTGAATAGAGGCGGATGGTCTTTTCGCCGTGCTGGCAGCGGAACACGCCTTTGATGATGTGGATGAGCGAGGATGGCGACACCGCGAGCAGCTCGGACTCGCGCAGCAGGATTTGCGCCTGGCCTTTGCCGTGCAAGGTCTTTACGATGGACTGGGCCAATTGCTTGGCCTTCTTTTCCATGTCCTCCAGGAAAGGAGGCGTATCCATTAGGGTCAGCATAAGAGGACTCCGGGTTCTCCGCTTCGCGGGGGCAAGGGGATCGGGAGTCCCCGGGCCCAAGACCTTTTCAGGTCTCCGGGGGCTTGGAGTTGAACCGTTCCTTGGGATTCCTGATGCGGTTCAGGTATTCCAGTGCCTTCTCGCGGTTGCCGCGGATCATATATAAGGCGTAGATGTTTCCATACTCGGTTTCCTGATCCGAATGGGAGGAGGCGTACTCTTCCCGGGACTGGCCGGAAAGGAACAGGTATTTGAGCTCTTCGGCCGTGGGTTCGTGATCAAAAACCGTTTCCATGGAATTCCCCTTATTATAGGACTCCGTACCCGGAAGATACAAGTTTGGAACCCAAAAAGTTAAAGCGAACGTGCGCGCGCTCACCCCATATATTACATCCCTTGAACTTGACATCGCTCCCTGGGGTGGGATAATTAGGGGTGGCGGATCCCGCGCCGCCTTTTCCGTCGATTTATCCGCATTTCGAGGTAGCGAACATGAAACTCTTCCAGGAATCCAACCCCTTTGCCTTGACGCGCCCTCTCCATGCGTGGACGACCGCTTTCCTCATCGCCGGGTTGTCCGGAGTCCCGGCGGCGGCGAAAGCGAAATCGCCGCAATCGCTTCCTCCCTTGGGCGCGGAAAAAACCGCGGCGGGCGCGGCGCGTTCGGAAAGCGGGGAAAAGGATATCCAGGCTACGGTGGACAAGATCCTGCGGGGGAACGTGGCCGGGATAGATACCGCCAACTTCGTGATGGAATTGGAAAATCGCATCGCGCGGAAACCGGGGCAGGAAAGCTGGCAGGAAGCGGCCGGCATGCTGCATTACCAGGTGGGCCGTTACGATCAGGCCAAGCGCGTGTTGCTCAAGTTGAAAAAGCCTTCCGCCCAGGCCCAACGGCTTATCGCTCTAAGCCTTTTCGAGCTGAAGGAATACCGCAAGTCGCTGGCCTATTTCAAGCTCGCGCGCGACGTGCAATCCCACCGGGAAGACTGGGAAAAGCTGTGCATCGCCCTGTCGGCGGGCGGCAGCCGCGGCGAAGCGCTCAAGGAATGGGAGGGGTTCCGCGCACGTTACCCCGGCACGGACGCCGGGCTGGACTACCTGGCCGATTATTACCGCCATCCCCTGCAGAAGGAAAAGCTGGTGCCGGTGCTGGAAGGCCTGCTGAAGAAATCCAAGGGCGCCAAAGGCGCGGCGGACGAGGGCTCCATCCTTTTGGAATTGAGCGGCCTGTACGGGGAAACCAATATCAAGTCGGTGGAAATGCGCACCCAATACCTGAGGATCCATCCCGAGGATTTCACCGCCGCCCGCGGCCTGGCGGTAATGCTGGAGGCCCGCGGCGAGATCAAGAAGGCTCTGCCCATCTATCAGGACATAGCGCCCCGCTTCTCTTCCGATCTGAAATACAACCGCCACCTGGCGGAACTGGTGGCCAAGTCCGATAAGGAAAAAGCCCTGCTGTTCTACGAAACCTGCCGCACCCTTGCGCCCAAGGACGCGGAGATACCGTTGGCGATGGCGCGCCTGCAAGAGGAATTGAAACGTCCCGATCTGGCTTTGGAAGCCTATAAGGCCGTGCTGGACATCAACCCCACCCACGCCGACGCCAAGAACCGCATGATGGCGCTGGCCGGCAGCCGCCCGGAACCGGGGCCATGGCTCAAGACCATGGTGGAGAACGAAAAGAAGAATCCCCGCGATCACGCCTTCCAATTCCAATTGGCCAAGATGTTCCTGGCCGCCAAGGACAAGGAGAGCGCGTACAAATACCTGCAGAAGGCCTTGCTGAACTCCCATGACAAAGAGGAATACACGGATCTGCTGCCCCTGGTCGCCGCGTCGGACGCGCAGATCCTGAACCATTTCGCCTTGCTCCAGAAAATGGCGCAACGGCCGGCGCCCACGGCGCAATTGCTGATCCTGCTGGGCCGCGGGTACTCCCTGTTCAAGAACCCGCAGCGCGCAGCGGAAGCCTACGTGCGCGTAATGCATATGGATCCCAGGCTCTTGGACGGCCATCGCCAGCCTATTCTCGATCTGTTCGCGGTAAAGGATTACCCTTCCGCCGCCGCGCTTTCCGAAAAATTCCTGTCGGCGAACCCAAAGGACGCGGACATCCTGCGCATCAACGTGGCTTCGCTTTCCGAGACCGGCGCCGCGCCCGCCAAGCTGAGAACGGCTATCCAGAACCTGGTGGCCGCGGACCCTTACGATGATAAATGGTATTTCCGCCTGGCGGAATTGGATTTGGCCGCCAAGGATACTGCGGGGGCGGTACGGCACGGCGCCGAATGGAGCAAATCGCATCCGGAGGACAAGCGCGGCCTGCAATTCCTGGAACCGCTGGCCGCGAAGGCCAAGGACGGCGATCTTTATTTCACCACCTTGGATAAGTTGGCCCGCCTGGAGCCGGCCAATCAAAGCGCCTATGATTTGAAAATGGGTTATTTCTTCTTCGAGAACGGGAAATGGTCGCAAGCGGCTGAAGCCCTGACCAAGCTTATGGGCGCCTTTCCCAACGACGCCGGATTCTGGAACCGCCTGGGCATGAGCCAGGCCAAGCTGGGCCGCGAGGGAGCGGACGCGGCGTTGGAAAAGGCCTATCGCCTGGAACCCGGCAACGCGGACTATGCGCGCAGCTTCGCGGCCTGCCTGAATACGGACCAAGAGCTGAAAGCCAACCTGGACGTGATCCGCCTGGTGGGACGCAACCATCCCGGTAAGGCGGAAAAGCATAAGCTGGCGCATGCCCTGTACCTGGGCGGGGACTACAGCGCGGCCGCGCATGAATGGGATTGGTTCCTGGCCAACGATCCGGCCGCCATCGGCGAGGACTCCACGGCGGGGCTTTCCTTTCTGCGAGCGGGCCAGGTCAACAAGGCCAAGCCGATCCTGGAAAAACGCCTGGCGGCCAATCCCCGCGACGTGGCGCTGCTGGCCACCTTGTCGGAAGTGTATGCCAAGGAGGGCGACGGCAAGCGCAAGATGGGCATGATGGAACGCCTGGTGCAGGAAGATCAATCCGTGGGCGACTATCTGCTGCGCCTGGCCCGGGACAAGGAAAAGGCCGGGCAGCCCGCGGAAGCCTTGGCCCTGTATTCGCAATGGATCTTCCGCCATGCGGACGATGCGGGCGCGCTGCGGTCCTACCATGATCTGGCGGAGAAGCAGAAAGATACCACCGCGCTCATCGAAGCGCTGCGCTGCCTGACCCAGCTGAAGACGCCCGATCGGGCCAGCCGCTTCCAATTGGCGGAACTGTATTTCGCGCGCAGCGGCGAGACCAAGGAACTGGAAGAATTGGTGAAGGTGAATCCGGATTACCGCCAGGGCAAGCTGCTGTTGGTCTGGGAATACCACGCCAAACGCGCGTGGACGGCCCTGGCCGCGCTGGAGCCTTTCCTTGCCAATGAGGCAGCCTCCAACGCCGCGCTGCTGGAACCGCTGGCGGATCTCTACGCCTGGCAGAAGAAGAACGCGCAGGCCCATCAGGCTTATTACAATTGGCTGGCGGTCAAACGTAAAGAGCGCGATGTATTCGACAAGGTGTACGCCTACGCGGTCGAATTCAAATCGCCCAACCTTACCTCCATCCTCAGGATCGGCTGCGAATCCTTTCCCCAGGATCTGGGCCTGATGGCGGACTATGCCGCCTCGCTGGGAACCACCCGCTCCGCGTTGGAAGCCTACCAATCCCTGCTGGCCAAGTCCCCGGACGATCAGGGCGCCATTCAGAAAGCCGCCGAGCTGGCGCGGGCATTGGGCGACAAGGGCGCGCAGGCCAAATGGGCCAAGCGCTGGACCGAGGTGAAGCCCATGGAGGAAAAGCCCTGGCATTCCCTGATCGAAGCGCTGGACGCCAACGGGGACAAGGCCAAGCTGGCGGACGCCTTGGAAGGCCTGTTGCGCCTGCAAAACGGAAACCTGGAGCTTATCATCCGCCTGGCGCGCCTGAACGAGTTGCTGGGCCGTTTCGACAAATCCATCGGGCTCTACCGGAACGCCCTGTACCTTGCGCCCAAGGACAAGTCCGTCCGCGATCGTCTCATCACCTTGATGAAAGAGAAGGGCAAGAAGGAAGACCTGGCCGACGTGCTGACGGAAATCCAGAACATCGACTCCAGCGCGCACGAGGCGCAATTCGAATTGGCCAAGCTCTTCCTGCAAAAGCAGGATAAGACCAAGGCGTACGCCTACCTGAGCACGGCCCTGGAACTGAGCCCGCTCAACCAGAATTACCAGCGCCTTTTGCCGCATGCCGTCCAGAGCAACCAACAGATCCTGAAGCACTTCAAACTGATGCAGGAGATCGACGCCCGCCCGGAAACCTCCCGTTCCGACGCCAACAACGCGGACCTGTTCCTGCTGCTGGGCCGGGGCTACGGCCTGCAAGGGCAATGGGAACCGGCTGCCGCCCACTTGGCCATGGCCTATAAGCTGGCGCCCAAGCGCCTATGGGGCGATCGCGACGCCGTGATGGCCTGCTACCGCGGCAAGAACTACGCCCTGACCGCCGCGCTGGCGGAAAAATTCTTCGAGCTTACCGGCGACTTCGACAAGGAGATCCGGCAAGTGCAGATCCTCGCCTACGAGAAGACCATGAAGGATCCGGCGGTCATCCGCAAGACCTTGCAATTGCTTTTGGCGGTGGACAAGGAGAACGCGGGCGGCCTGCTGCGGCTGGCGGAGCTGGACTTGCGCGCCAAGGATACGGCGGCGGCCATCACCAACATCCGCGCTTGCCTCACCACCAGCCCCAACGAATTGCGCGCCTTCAGGATGCTGCTGCCGCTGGTCTCCCCCGCCAAACAGGATCAACGCGTGACCTACGTGGTGGTCCTGGAAAAACTTGCCCAACTGGATTCCGCCAACAAGGCCGATCATCTCATTCGGCTGGCGGATTTCTATTTCAGCCGCAAAACCTACCGCCAGACCGCGCGCCTGTTGAGCGAAGTCACCGAGCTACGCCCCAAGGACGCGGAATCCTGGTTCCGCCTGGGCCAATGCCGCGACCATTTGCAGGTGGGCGATCTGGGCGTGGCTTGCTTCCGCAAGGCGTATGAATTGCAGCCTTCCAATCTGTCCTTCGCGCATACCTACGCCCAGGCCCTGCGCACGCCGGAGGAATTCAAGGCCAACCTGCGGCTCTACCAATTCGCGGAAGATCGCAGCCCCAGCCAGCATGAACGCTTAGGCTTGGCGATGGCGTACTTCTACAACGGCGACTATGCAGGTTCCGCCAAGGCCTGGGACAAGCTCGCGGCCGCCATAGCCGGCACGGCGGATAAGTCGGCCGACCGGGGCGGCGGCGAGGAACCCAAATGGATCCCGGAAGCGGCCCTGGCCTACGCGCATACCAACCAATACGCCAAAGCCCTGCCGCTGTACCGCTTGCGCCTGGATCATGAAGCCGGCAACATCGGCCTTTTGGATACCTTGTGCAATCTGTTCGCGAAAACCGGCGACGAAACCGGCCGTGTGGCCATGCTGGAATCCCTGGTGCGCCTGGATGCGGCCTACAAGGATTACCAATTGCAATTGGCGCGGGCCAAGGAGAAGGCCCGCGACACCGCGGCCGCCATCGAGAACTACGGGCAATGGACCGCGCGCAACAACTCGGATGCGGACGCCCTCAAAGCCATGCATCGCCTGGCCCAGGGCAAACGCGACACCGCCAGCCTGGAGAACTCCCTGCGCATGCTGATCGCAATCAAGGGCCAGGACCCGGAATACTCATTCCAACTGGCGGAGCTGCAATTCAAGTTCACGGGCGATCCGGCGCCATTGGAGAAGCTGGTCAAGTCCCATCCTCAATACCATCGCGGCCGCGTCATCCTGGCCAAGGAATACTTCCGGCGTTACGATATGCCGCGCATGATCCCGTTCGAAAAGGCGCTGGCCGAAGAGACCGCCAAGGACAAAGAACTGCTCTCGCCGTTGGCCGAGCTGTATGCGTACCAGGATAAAAAGGGACCGGCCCACAAAGCCTTCCGCGATTATCTGGTCTATCGCCAGGAAGCGGCCACCTCCGCCAAGCCAGCTGCATCCCCCGAGTCACAAGCCGCGCTGCGCCAGGCATTCGACAAAGCCTGGTTGTATGCCGATGCCAACAAATCCCCCTACCTGGCCGAGATCCTGGATATCGGCAACAGGAATTTCCCGGGCGAGCCGCCCATCCAACGCGCCTTGGCCAACGCGCTGGGCAAGGATCCGCGCGCCTTGGATCTGTACCGGCAAATCCTGGAAAAGGACGGGAACGATCTACCGTCACTGCGCGCCGGATCGGAATTGGCCATGGGCTTGGGAAAGAACCGGGATGCGGTAACCTGGCTGGAACGGTGGACGGCTTTGGAAGCCACCGCCCCGCACGCGTGGGAATTGCTGGCGGACGCCTATCTGCGGCAGAAGGATTTGCCCAAGGTGGCCGATGCGCTCGATCACTGGATGCTGCTGGCCCCCACGGACGCGGCCCTGGCGTTCCGCACGGGCCAAGCCTACCTGGACGCCAAGAACAAGGAGAAGGCGCTGGAGTTCCTGATCCGCGCCGATGAATTGAAGCCGAAGGATCCCACCTACTCGGCCGAATTGCTGGAGCTGCTGCGCACGGGTTCCGAAGAATATCTGGCCAAGGGGGAAACCGCCAAGGCCATCGAACTCTACGGGCTGATGCTGGAGCGCGATCCCAAGCACAAGAAGGCCAACCTGTATATGGGTATGTGGATGGCGGACAACCGCGACTACCCATCCGCCGCTCCCCTGCTCAAGCTGGGATTGGAACAATCGCCGGAAGCCAAGCCCGTATTGGCAAAAGCCTGGAGGCTCCTGGGCGATTGCCAAGCGGCCGCGAACCAGATCAAGCCCGCCTTGGAAGCTTACAAACGCGCGCTCAGCCTGGACGATCAGGACAAAGCCGCGGCCGTGGCCCGCCTGGACATGACGCGTGCCTTGAACCTGCAAGCGGAAATCCCCGCCGCCTTGGCTGATGTGGTCCGCCTCGACTCCGGCAACACCGATGCCTGCGTGGCCCTGGGCGAAATCCGCCTCAAGGCCGGCGAATATCCCTCCGCTGCCGCGCTTTACCGCCGCGCGGCGCTGGTCCGCGACAACGACGCCGACGCTTGGGCCCGTTACGGCGATGCCCTGGAAGGATCAAAACGCAATCCCGAAGCCATGCAGGCCTGGGATAAAGCCTATGCCTTGGGGGACCGCAATGCGTACACCATGCGCGGGCTGGCGCGCCTGCATCGCGAGGCAGGCAGCCTGGACAAGGCGGAACCTGCCCTGGAGGATCTGGTGGCCATGCAACCGGAAGACGACGAGGCCAGCGCCTGGCTCGGCGAACTCGCTTTGAAAGCGGGGAAACTGGAGAAAGCGGAAGAAATGTTCGCGCAGGCTTCGCAAGCCGCGCCCGAAAAAATCGAATACACGCAAGGCATGGGCGAGATCTTCCTGCGCCGCGGCGACGCCGAATCCGCCCTGGAGATCCTGGAACCCGCCAAAGCGCGCTTGAACCCGGAAGGCCGCCTTACCCTGGCCGATGCGTATCGCCGCGTAGGCAAACCGGAAGCGGCCTTGCCGCTGTACCAGGAAGCCAACCTGAAAGCCCCGTCCGCGCGCTCGGTGGCCGGCCTTGCCGAAGCGCTCCTCGATCGCGGCAAGCCTTACGACGCCAAAAGGGAAATCGAAGCCTCCGCCTTCGCCAAGGAACCGCAAGTGCGCCTGGCGCTGGGCAAATCCCTGGCGGCTTTGCGCGAACGGGAAAACGCGGCGGACATTTTCGAGGCGCTGGTGAAACAGGACAAGGAGAATCCCGATTATCTCTTCAACCTGGCGCTTGCGCATTATGAGCAGAAGAACAATCCTTTGGCGCTGAAGGAATTCAAGGAAGCCCTGCGCCTGCGCGCGGACCTGTCCGGCGCGGCGTATTACTCGGGTATGATCCTGATGGCCTCCGGCCAGGTCAACGAGGCGCGCGCCTTCTTCTATGCGCTGGCGCAGAACGCCTCTAAGCCGGATAGGGCCCTGGGCCTGCGCGGTCTGGCCTCGGTGAGCCTTTCACAGAAGAACCCGACGGAAGCCGGCGACTACCTGGTGCAGGCCTCGGAGGTGTTCCCCACCCCGGAGGTGTTCGCGGAGCTGTCCGAGGCGAGCCTTGCGAACGGCAGTCCCAAGGATGCCGAGAACTGGGCCCAGAAGAGCATGGAAGCCGACGAAGACTACGCGCGGGGCATAGTGGCCCTGGCCGAAGCGATGATGGCCCAAGGCCGCAAGGACGAAGCGCGGGATTTCCTCAAGGAATCCCTGACGCGCAACCCGCGGGCCTGCGAGGTGCACATCGAATCGCAGAAGGTGAACCTGGCGCTCGAGAACGTGGAGGGGATAGCCTCCAACAGCCGCCAGGTCATGACGCTGTGCCCGGACGAACCGCTTTCCTATTTCTATGCGGGGGTGGCCGCCGACCGTTCCTACCAGAAAAAACAAGCCGAAGAATACTTCAAATCCTATAAAAAGCTGGGAGGCGACAAGAGCGTGCTGCCTAAAGGTTATTAGGCGGTTAGATTAGGCTGCAGTATCGAACCAGGAGGCTTCCATGGCAACGGAGAATCAAGCCGGTTTCGGCCGCAGGGAATTCATCGGCTCCGCGGCGGCGGCGCTTTTCGCCGGCGTCGTCATCACCGTCACCGGATGCAACAGCACCGATAGCGGTTCGGACAGCAGCCTCAACCCGGGCGATGCCGCCGGCACCATCAGCGGCAACCATCCCAAGGCCCATCGCGCCATCGTCACCAAAGCCCAGATCGATGCCGGCGGGGACGTCTCCCTGGATATCCAGGGCGCGGCCGACCACAACCACACCCTAAGCCTTACCGCCGCGGACATGGTGACCCTGAAAGCCAAAGGCCAGGTGATGGCTACCAGTTCGGACGGCAGCACCGACTCCCACAATCATATGGTCATGTTCAACTAACGCCCGGATCGAAGCCGGCGCCAGTCATAGTCCGCTTTCCATGCTATCTTTCCCTTCCGGAATTCCAATCCGGATCGACTATTGAAACCAACCGTCCCTTTCGATGTGGTCATCACCTGCAATTACTCGCCCTGGTCGCGCTATAAAGGCGGCGCCCAGAAATCCGTGCATATGCTGGCCTCGGCCATGGCCGAAGCGGGAAAAAATGTGTGCGTCGTCTTCAGCAAGGTGCCCTGGGAAACCGTGCCGCTGCCAGCCGATCTCCCCTACCAGGTCCGCTGGGCCTTCTTCATCGCCGTCCGTCCATCCGTCAGTTCCCCGCTCCGCTTTCTGAACGGACTGCCCTTCCTCGCCAAGGTGCGCCCATTATGCGGACCCGATACGCTCCTGATCGGCAACGGGGACGAGGCCTGCTTGTTGCATCGCATCCGCGCGCGCGGCCCCTTGGTATTCAGCAGCCGCAATACCTACGATGATTTCCTGATGGGATGCGACTGGACGCGCCTTTCCACCTGGCTGCGTATCTTCTTCAAGGAACCGCGTTATGTAGCGGTGGCGCTGGCGGCCCGCCGCGCGGACGTTTCCACCTGCACCAGCGCCTTCTCGCTGGAACAATTGCGCACCTGCTTCGGCATCCCGGCTTCGCGCGCGGCCGTGATCCCCAACGGACTCGATCCGCTTTTCTTCGCAACCGTTTTCCGCGAGGCGGGACAGAAAGGCGTGCTCTTCTTCGGGAGGCTGGCCGCCAATAAAGGCGCCCTGCATGCCCTGGAGGCCTTTCTGCGCTTGCCTCCGGAACTGCGCCGCGCCCATCCGCTCATCTTCGCCGGGGACGGCCCGTTGCGGGAAAGGCTGGAGAAGACGGCCTTGGATGCGGGCGCGCATAAGGAAGTGGTTTTTTCGGGATGGCTTTCCGGTCCCCAATTGGTCAAAGCCATCACCGCCTGCCGGCTGGTGCTGCTGCCCAGCCTGGAGGAGTCTTTCGGCAACGCCATCCTGGAGACGCTGGCCACGGGCCAGAATCTCATCTCCACCACCGCTTGCGCCATCCCGGAAGTGGCGGGCGACTACGGCACCTTGGTCGCCGCCGGCGATATCGCCGCGCTGGCGGAAGCCTTGGCCCGCGAATTGCCGCGCATCCGCACAGACGCGGAAATCGAAGCGCAACGGCGTTACTTCCGCGATCGATTCTCCTGGCGCACCTCCGGCCGCCAATACCTGGCGTTGACCGGCCACCCGGCTGGGAAGCCGCAAAACGTTCCGGCCCCGCAGGGCTGAGGCGCCGTAGGGAGATGGGAAGTTGACCCCGCCCGCCCGCCGCGCCGGTATCCAAGCATCCGTCCTCCGGGCTTCTTGCGCATCGCTCCTGTTTCTCGCCGCACTCGCGCATGGCGGATCCCGCCCCGGCGCCACGGTAACGGTGGGGTTACGTTACGACGATTGCGCCGCCACCAGCCCGGAAGGCCTGGAGCGCCGCATCCTGGCCGCCTGCGCCCGCAACCGTATTCCCATCACCTTCGGGGTGGTGCCGGAAATCGGCAAAGGCGACAACCACGATCCCGTTCCGGCGGGGAATTCCCCTCTTCCGCAAACGCGCAAGGACATGCTGTCCGCCGCCCGGGCGGACGGCGTCCTGGAGATTGCCCTGCACGGTTTCGCCCACCGGGCCGCCCGGCTGGGCGTACGCAGCGAGTTCGTGGGCGTGGGCGCGGCGCGGCAAAGCGAAATCATCGCGGCGGGAAAAGCCGAGTTGGAAGCTTTCGCAGGGCCGGTGCGCACCTTCATTCCGCCCTGGAACTCTTATGATGGGCTTACCCTGGAAGAGCTCAGGGCCAACGGGTTCACCACGCTTTCCGCTTACGCGGACGGCCGGGCGGCCAAGGGCGGCGGGCTGCGTCACGTGCCCGCTACCTGCCTGCTCCCGGAACTGGGCCGGGCCGTGGCGGCCGCGCGCGCCGCGGGCGGGGGCATCATCGTCGCGTATTTCCATCCCTATGAGTTCAAGGAAGTCGACTCCCTGCGAGGGTTCTTCAGAGTGGCCGAGTTCGAATCCACCCTGACCTGGCTGGCGGCCCAGGGAGACGTGCAAACCCTGACCCTGGGGCAAATTGCCGATCGTCCTGAAACGGATCCGGCGGTATACACCGGCTACGCGCGCTGGGCGCGCCTGGCCCCGCCCTTCCTGGACAAGCCGATCCGGTCCGCCTTCCGGGTCTACCCGCAGGCGGCCTTCCCCGGTTTCGCCGGCGGCTTACGCTTGCGATCCCTGGTGGGAGCATGGTACCTGTTCCTGGCCGCGGCCGGTTTTCTGATCGCCTTTTTTTCCGGCAGGTGGTTGGCCAAGCGGTCAAGCGGACTGTCGGGGAAAAAACCGCATCCGCCGCCGGGCAGCCGCCGCCGAATCCCATTGGGACCTGCAATGACGGCGTTGGTGGGAGCCCTGTTGGGATTGGGCGGGGCGTATTGCCTGGCCTTTCCGGAAGCTTCCTGCGGAGCAGCCGTGTTGGGGCTGGGGCTGGGCATTTGGCGATGGAGAGGTCCGGTGGTATAATCAACCCCCACGGCCTCACCCGATCACCCTCATTTTGTAATCGTATTTGAATATTTCTCTCGTCATTTATTCCCCCATATTTCCCATTTTATATTATATTATGGCCTTTTATTGAGGTATTTTTGTAATCTATTATCTATT
The DNA here is from genome assembly GCA_025360005.1 of Fibrobacteria bacterium. Taxonomy (GTDB): domain Bacteria; phylum Fibrobacterota; class Fibrobacteria; order UBA11236; family UBA11236; genus Chersky-265. Next base: position 85,171 of record JANYDA010000009.1, on the reverse strand, counting down.
TTTACTTTGCAATTAGACCGGGAGCGGGGTATATTGGAAGCATGTCGGACGGACTTTTCCAAATCACCAGGTCGAAAGGACTCCCTATGAATAACTCAACCAAGCGCAATGCCCGATGGGCCGCCCTGCTGGGCGCAACCCTGTTCCTGGGCGCCTGCGTCACCTCCAATGAACAAGCCACCGCCATCGATCCCGATTTCGCCGGCGCCAAGGTGGACGCACGCACCGCGGGCCAATCCTTGACGGGCAGCTTCGACATGGGCAAGGATTGGAACACCACCGTGACGGCTCCCGCGGGCCTGCAAGGGCTGGGAGAGATTTCCACCAGCGTGGGCGCGCTCAAGAAAAGCGCCGCGCTGCCCAAAATGTCCGGGGACGTGGACCTGGGCGGCAGCCTGCATGCCAACCTGGACGACACCGCCAAAGGTTTCGCCACCATTTATGCGGAATACAAGTTGCTGTTGGTCAACGTCAAGGACACCGCTATCGTCAAGTGGGACGACAAAGCCAAGGATACCGTCAAGGACAACGAGAACATCGTTTCCTTCAAGCGCGTCTCCACTTACGTAGGCGGCAAGGTGGAGACGGCCGAGTTCACGGACGGGGACGGCGACAAAATCGTCACTGCGGTCCCGGGCCGGGACAATAAGGTGCACCTGGTGCTGACCACGACGGATCAGGGCATCACGGAAAAGACCTCCCTGCTGGTGGGCGCGGGACCGGACGCGAACTTCGACAAGGAGGAGGACAATACCATCTTGGAAGCCAGCTGGATCAAGAACGACGATTCCGGGATGGTGCTGGGCACGGGCGTCTACCTGGACGCGGACGGGGACGGCGTGATCACGGACAATTCCAAGACCTGCATCGTGCTGGCGCGCTATTCGGAGTTCCGGCCCAAGGATCGCCCGCTCATAGAACAGGTGGACTTCGACGCCAAGGTGCGCGTGTTCGCGAACAAGGCCGGGGACGAGCCGGTGAGCTTCTCCTACAAGGAAACCACCAAGCTGCATCGCGTCAACCAGGTCAGCATCAAGAACCGCGCGGGAGGGGACGAGATAGTCAAAGGCGATACCATGACCGTGCGCCTGGAAACCACCGTGACCGGCGCCGACGATACCCTGAAGCACGCCACGGTGGATTTCGTGATGAATCCCGGCCAGGATCTGAAGAGCGATTCCGACGACGTGTGTTACGCCATCCACATCGCAACGCAGAAGAAGTTCGGGTTGGAGCGCGAAGCGGAATTCGACTTCATCTCCGACAAGGGCATTCCCCATGGCCGGGAACCGGTATCCGGGACCTTCTCCGGCTCGGCCAAATACGCCAACGGCCAAAGCGCCAGCCTCAAAGGCTCCTTCTCGCCCACGGGCTTCTCGGCCGAGTACACGGGTCCGGAAGGCAACAGCCTGAAGGTGGAATACAGCAAGAACGGGAATCTGGTCGCCGGACCTTGAGGTCCGTAAGATAGGAGCGAACGTCGGCGGACCTTCGCGTCCGACATGCGCCGGCGGAACGCCGCGGTTGCGTCTCCCTCCGGAGGCGCGCCGCGGCGGCTGGAAAAGGGAAGGGGCTGCGGGGCCCGTTCCGGAAAAGGAAAAGCGAGCCGGAGTCCGGCCCGCTTTTTCATTGACGGGAGAATGTCAGCAACACCCTGCTAGAGAAGGACCGGACGGTCCGGCAATTCATTCACATCCGGCCCTGATCTGGGGAAATGGGATGCCAGGTATGCGTTCACCGCCCGGATGCCTTCCAAAACGCCGGACTCGAAATGGCCTAGGCGGAATTCCGCTTCCATGCTTTGGCAAATGGCTTCCCAGCCTTCCGCGCCTACCTTGGCATGCAAGCCCCGGTCGGCGATGATTTCCACATCCCTATCCGCGAGCAACAGGTAGATAAGCACGCCGTTGTTGGCTTCCGTATCCCAAACGCGCAATTGCGAGAAGACTTCCACCGCCCGTTCCCGCGCGGTTACCCCATGCCGCAGGTGCCCCCAATCCAGGGACGCCTCCACAGCGAAGCGGATTTCCCCATGATGGCCCGCTTCGGCCGCGGCGATGGCCTGGGTGATGCGATCGAGGGATGCTTCAGGAAACAACCGGCGCACTTCCGGCCGGCCGATCCAAAAATGCCTGGCTATGCGATTCCAATCCATGGCTACCATCTCCCCGAGGCGCCGCCGCCTCCGAAACCGCCGCCGCCGCCGGAAAAACCGCCCCCACCGCCGAAGCCGCCGCCGCCGAATCCACCTCCGAAGCCGCCCCCGCCAAAACCGCCGCCCCGGAAATTCCCGCCCGAACCGCCGCCGCCATTCATCATGGTAAAGATCAGAGCCAGCACCCCGGCGCCTACGCCGAGCAGCGCGGAACCGAGCAGGAAAGTCGCCAGCAGGCCCACCACTCCGCCCGAAAGCAATCCTCCCCGCACGCGGCCCAGTCCCGCCCGCAGCCCGCCGGAGATGAAGATGGCAAGGATGATGACTCCCATGATGCCGCCGCCTTGACGCCTTCCGCCCGTAAGGGATCGGCTTGGCGGGGGCGGGGCCGGCAAGGGTTCCCCGTCGATGACTTTCACAATCGCCTGCGCGCCCGCCAGAATGCCGCCCGCGAAATCGCCTTCCTGGAACCTGGGCGTGATGATTTCCGCGATGATCCGCTTGCAAGCGACATCGGTGAGCGCGCCTTCCAGCCCATAGCCCACCTCGATGCGCATGTTCCGGTCGTCCTTGGCGATGACGAGGATAGCGCCGTCATCGACTTTTTTGCGGCCCAGCTTCCATTTCTCCGCCACGCGGATGGAATACTGTTCGATCTCTTCGGGTTGCGTGGTAGGCAAAATCAAAACCGCGAGCTGGCTGCCTTTGCGCGTTTCCAAATCGGCGAGGATGCTTTCCAATTGCCCCAGATCCTGGCCGGTAAGGGTGCCGGTGCGATCGACCACGCGGCCGATCAGTTCCGGTACGGGAATCCGATCATCGGCGCAGGCGGCGGAGATGGGAAGCAGGCATAGGAATGCCGAGGCGAACGCCAAAACCAATTCCCATCGGCCCCGCAGGCCAAGCGGGCGCTGGAAAATGTTGCCCAAGTTGTGCGAGTCGACCAAGTTGACCAAATGGGATCTGCGGCTGTCGGCGGGTTTACCCGGGCGCAAGGGGAAGCTTCCCGTGGCAATGTTATCGATCAATGGGAAGCGCCGGCTCCGGACGGAGCGGGAACCTGCGGCGCGGGCGGCTGCACGGAAGGATTCGGGGAGGCCGCGGGCGCATTGAAATCGACTTTGGGCGCGGTGGAGATGGCGTGCTCGTCCTCCACGGTGAAGTTGGCCTTAGGCACCATATTGAACCATTTGGCCGTGAGGTTGGAGGGGAAGGAACGCACCTGCACGTTGTATTCGCGCACGGATGAGATATAGCGGTTGCGGGCCACGGTAATGCGGTTTTCCGTGCCCTCCAGCTGCGATTGCAGATCCCGGAAGGAAGCGTCCGCCTTTAGGTTGGGATAATTCTCCGAGACCACCATCAGGCGGCTGAGCGCGCCGGACATGCCGCGTTGGGCGGCGAGGAACTTGTTCATGGCTTCCTGATCGTTCACCAATTCCGGCGTGGCCTGGATGGAACCCACGCGGGCGCGCGCATCCGTCACCTGGATCAGGACTTCGCTTTCATGGGCCGCGTACCCTTTCACGGTGTTAACCAGGTTGGGCACCAGATCCGCGCGGCGCTGGTATTGGTTGATGACCTCCGACCAGGCGGCCTTGACGTCTTCGTCCTTGGACTGGAGGGAGTTATAGCCGCATCCTCCCAGCGTCAGGACGGCGGCCAACAGGGCCAGGGGCTTAAGGGTTTTCATGGGGATGGGATTCATTTTGGGCTCCGGATTCAATTGCTTTTAATCTAATAAATCTTATCTTTTGGCCCGCTTGCTCCAGCCATGGCGGCGCCCTTGGGCGCGCCGGAAACGGCGGAAGGCAGCCTTAAGGAAAGCATCCGGTTACGAGCAGGTAACTTCGCGAATACTTCCGACCCCAACCCAAAGCAAAGGCCGCATATGTTTTTTCCGAACCAGAAGAAGCGCCGCAACGTGGTATCCGTCCTCCTGGCGACGGCTTTCCTCTCCGGCCTCATCGCTTGCAATAAGAAAGATTCCGCAAACCAATCCTCCAACGATATTCTCATCGGGCATTACGGATCGCTGACGGGCGCCACCGCCACCTTCGGGCAAAGCGCGCAAAAGGGCATCGAGATGGCCATCGACGCCATCAACGCCAGCGGCGGCGTATTGGGCCGCAAACTGAAAGTGATCGTCGAAGACGATCAGGGCAAGCCGGAAGAAGCCCAGACGGTGGCGACCAAATTGATCAGCAAGGATCGCGTGGTGGCCCTGCTCGGCGAAATCGCTTCCTCCAACAGCCTGGCCGCGGCCCCGGTGGCGCAAGCCAGCCGCATCCCCATGATCAGCCCCGGGTCCACCAATCCCAAGGTGACCCAGGTAGGCGACTATATCTTCCGCGTCTGCTTCATCGATCCGTTCCAGGGCCTGGTGATGGCCAAGTTCGCGACCAACACCCTCAAGCTCAAGAACGTGGCCGTGCTGCGCGACATCAAGAGCGACTATTCGGTGGGCCTCGCCAATTTCTTCGTGGAGAACTTCGGGAAAATGGGCGGCGCCATCGTGACGGACGTGAGCTACAGCCAGGGCGACAAGGATTTCACGGCCCAGCTCACCGCCATCAAGGCCAAGCACCCGGACGGAATATTCATACCCGGCTATTATACGGAAGTGGGCCTTATCGCCCTGCAGGCCCGCAAGCTCGGCATCACCGTGACGCTCTTGGGCGGGGATGGCTGGGATTCCTCCGACCTGTGGAAGATAGGCGGCACCGCCCTCAACGGCTGCTACTACTCCAACCATTATTCCGTGGACGATCCCAGCCCCATCCTGCGCAAGTTCGTGGCCGATTTCACGGAACGCTACCGCAAGACCGGCGATACCATCCCGGACGCCATGGCGGCCTTGGGCTACGACGCCGCCCTGATCCTTGCGGACGCGATGAAGCGCGCCAATAGCGCCCAGCCCGACAGCGTACGCCTGGCCTTGGCCCAGACCAAAGGTTTCATGGGCGTTACCGGGAGCATTTCCCTGGACGAGCATCGGGATGCGGTGAAACCGGCGGTAGTGCTGGAAGTCAAGGTGGACGAAAAAGGCAACGGCCGCAACGTGTTCAAGGAATCCGTCTCGCCCTGAGGCGCGGGGGATAGGCGGCGACGTTCGGCATGGAGAGTTTCCTTCAGCAATTGATCAACGGGATTTCCCTGGGGAGCATCTACGCTTTGGTGGCCCTTGGGTACACCATGGTTTACGGCGTGCTGCGCCTGATCAATTTCGCCCACGGGGACGTCTACATGCTGGGGGCCTATTTCGGTTTCTACCTCTCGCGCATTTTGCAAGGCCGCACCCCCTACCATCTGCTGGACGCCGCCCTGGTGATGTTCCTTTCCATGCTGGGCTGCGCCATCTGCGGCCTGCTGATGGAAAGGTTCGCCTACCGGCCCGTGCGCCGGGCCTCCCGGCTGACCATGCTCATCATCGCCATCGGCCTGTCGCTGCTGATCGAGAACGCGGGGCAATTGATATTCGGAGCCAACCCCAAGTTCTTCCCCCAGTTGATCCCGGAAAGCCACATCAAGCTGGGCGGGCTGATGCTGACCAACCAGCAGGTGATCGTACTCCTGACCGCAGTAACCTTGATGATACTCCTGAACCTTTTCATCTACCGCAGCCGCACCGGCAAGGCCATGCGCGCCGTTTCCTTCAATATGGACGCGGCCAAGCTGATGGGCATCGACACCGATCGCATCATCGCGCTCACCTTCGCGCTGGGATCCGCCCTGGCCGCGGCGGGCGGCATCCTGGTCTCCATCAACATCCCCGGGATAGATCCGCTGATGGGCGTAATGACGGGCCTCAAAGCCTTCGTGGCCGCGGTGCTGGGCGGCATCGGCAACATCTTCGGGGCCGTGCTGGGCGGCCTGATCCTGGGGCTTGCGGAAGTGATGGTGGCCGGCTACGGCAGCTCCACCTATCGCGACGCCATCGCGTTCCTGATCCTGATCGTGATCCTCCTGTTCAAGCCCGCGGGGCTGTTGGGCAAGGGAGCGGTGGAGAAGGTGTGATGGGGAAAGGGAAGAATTTTGCAAATTGAAAACTGCAAAGTGAAAATTGCAAGTTGGAAGACGGGGACAGCATCCACGTTCTTTCCAAAAATGGAAGTGGGCCCGGACACTGAGCCAAATCCATTTTTCAATTTGCAATCCATCGACCGCCGCGCACGATGAAACGGATTTTTTTCGTCCTTTCAACCCTCTCCCTCCTCGGCCTGCTGCAATGGGGCGTCACGACCCTCCTTTTGGACGGGCCTATCCGGCAGGGGCCCTACTATTACCAGATCCTGATCCTGGCGGGCATTAACATCGTGCTGGCGGTGAGCCTCAATCTGACCAACGGCATCGCGGGGCAATTCTCCATCGGGCATGCGGGTTTCTTCGCGGTGGGCGCGTACATGGCCGCTTCGGTGAGCTATTATGCCGGGCCGGCCATCCGCGGGCTGGTGGGTTTCCTGCCTTTGGCGGGGCAGGATGCGGCGGTGCTTCTGCTGGCTTTGGCGGCGGCGGCTTTGGCTACGGCCCTGGCCGGGTTGCTGGTGGGCATCCCTTCTTTGCGGCTGCGCGGCGACTATCTGGCCATCGTCACGCTCGGCTTCGGGGAAATCATCCGCGTGCTCATCCTCAATATCGACGCGGTGGGAGGCGCGCGCGGTTTTTCCGGCATCCCCAAGCTGAGCAATTTCTTCTGGGTCTACCTGCTGGTCGCAGCCGTGATCGCCACGGTGGGCAACCTCTTGCGGTCCAGCTATGGCCGCGCCTTCATCGCTATCCGCGAGAACGAGATCGCGGCCCAGGCGATGGGTATCGACGTGACGCGCCACAAGGTGCTGGCTTTTGTCATCAGTTCCATGTTTGCGGGCATGGCGGGTTGCCTGTTCGGGCATTACACCATGTACCTGCACACCAACTCCTTCACCTTCGTGAAATCCTTCGAGATCATCATCATGATAGCCATCGGGGGACTGGGGAGCATCGAAGGCGCGGTACTGGGCGCCGTGCTGCTGACGGTGCTGCCGGAAGCCTTCCGCGGTTTCGAGAGCTACCGCATGATCATCTACAGCCTGGCGCTCATTCTTATCATGATTTATCGGCCGCAGGGCATATTGGGGCAGGCTTCCGTGCTCAAGCGCCTGGGAGCGCGCATGGCGGCGCGGAGAAGCGCCCAGGGTAACGTACCAGTTACTGCTCCGGCGGCGGACGGCGGGAACGGCGGCTGATGGCGTTGTTGCGATTGCAAAACGCCACCATCCGCTTCGGCGGGTTGCTGGCGGTGAAGGACCTTTGTTTCGCCATCGAGGAAGGCGAACTGTTCGGGCTAATCGGCCCCAACGGCGCGGGCAAGACCACGGTGTTCAACATGATCACGGGCGTCTACTCGCCCACTTCCGGCGCCATCCTCTTCGACGGCAAACCCATCCATGGCAAGGCCCCGCATGTGATCGCCGCTTCCGGGATCGCGCGCACCTTCCAGAACATCCGCCTCTTCACCTCCATGTCCGTATTGGAAAACGTCCTGGTCTCCGCCCACATGCGATCCTCGCAAGGCGTGCTGGCCTCGGTATTCCGCGGACCCGCCTTTCATCGGGAAGAAACGGCCCATCGCGAGGAGGCCATGCGCCTGTTGGCCCTGTTCCAGTTGGACAAGCTGGCCGACGAGGCTGCGTCTTCCCTCCCTTACGGGTCCCAACGCCGTCTGGAGATTGCCCGCGCCTTGGCGACCAAGCCCCGCCTACTGCTCCTGGACGAACCCGCCGCCGGCATGAACCCGCAGGAGGCCGCGGACCTGATGCGCCTGATCCGCCGCATCCGCGACGAGTTCAAGGTGTCCATCCTCCTGGTGGAGCACAACATGAAGGTGGTCATGGGCGTATGCGAGCGTATCCAGGTGGTCGTGCACGGGGAAGGCATAGCCATGGGGGCGCCGGCGGAGATACGCAAGGATGCGAAAGTGATTGAAGCGTATTTGGGGAGAGAGTGAAGCATTATGCAAATTGAAAATTGCAAATTGAAAATTGAAACCCGGCTTTTTGATCGCCTTTTAGGCTTCAGCGGGTTTTCGGAAACGATGGGGCAAAGTCCCGGTCTTCCGATTTGCAATTTTCAATTTGCAATTTTCAATTTGCAAAGAAAAAGTCTCCGGACCGCAGCGAGGCTTTTCCGTTGTTAACGCTAAGCCACGTTTCCACCCGTTACGGTTCAATCCAGGCGCTCACGGACGTGAGCCTGGAGGTGGAGAAGGGATCGGTGGCCACCTTGATCGGCGCCAACGGGGCGGGCAAATCGACCGCCTTGCGGAGCATCATGGGCCTGTGCCAACCGCATGCGGGAGAGATCCTGTTCGAGGGCAGGAAGCTCAACAAGATCCCCACCCACCGCATCGCCGCCATGGGCATCGCCTTGGTACCGGAGGGCCGCGCCGTCTTCGCCAACCTGACCGTGCTGGAAAACCTGGAGCTGGGCGGATACCTGCAGCGGGACGGCAAGCGATTGCGGCTGGACATCGATCACGTCTACGAAGTGTTCCCGCGCCTCAAGGAGCGCATGGCGCAGATGGCCGGGACGCTGAGCGGCGGGGAACAGCAGATGCTGGCGATAGGCCGTGCGCTGATGGCGCACCCGCGCTTGCTGCTTTTGGATGAACCGTCCCTGGGCCTGGCGCCATTGATGGTGCACGCGATTTTCGACGCCGTCGATCGCATCAACCGGGAAGGCGCCACCGTTTTGCTGGTGGAGCAGAACGCCAACCTGGCGCTGAAACGATCGCGGAAAGCCTATGTGCTGGAGACCGGGCGCATTATCATGCAGGGCGATTCGGCGGATCTGGCGAAGGATCCGCGCGTACAGGAAGCCTATCTTGGGGAGTAACTGCTAGGTTACCCGGAGCCGGCTCAGAGCCGCCTTACCGGCTGCGGTAAGATGGAGCTTCCACTCCGCGGGCATGATGGGCTTGCCCTTGGCGGGAGCGCTGCCCGGGCCCTCGATGGCGAGCAAGGGTTCCGCCGCGGCGGCCAGATCGAGCGCATAGCGCGCCACCTGCAAATCACCGAGTCCCAAGGGACGGATCATGGGAGCCGCCCAGGCCTTGCGCGCGAATTGGGGAAAGCCCAATGGTCCCGCCGCCAGCGCTTGCAGGAAAGCCGCGGCCACCGCATTGGGTTTTCCGTTGGCGGCCGGCAACCGGCCCAGGTGGGAACGCAAGCCTCCCTTAAGCAGGGGCCAGCGCTCGAAACCCTTGCCGGATCGGGCCCATTTCAGGAACGCGGACCAGCCTTGGGAGGATGAAAGCGAATAGGCCTTCCATACCCTGGCGGAAAGCGTGAGCAAGGCCGGTTCCACGGGCAGCCGGCCAGCCTGCAATTTGGGGAAAGCGGCGGGCAGGCGCACCCCCAAAGGCTTCTCCGGGCAGATGATGGAGACCCGGCCCTTGCGGCGCAGGGATTTGGGCAAATGCGCGAGCAGGTAGACGAGATGGATTTGGCAGAAGAAATCCTCCTCGAACCAGAACACCACTTCGTCCTTGCCTTTGGCCGCTTTTTCGTAAGCGGTGAAAAAGGCTTTCATGCCGGCCAGGAATTTCGCGGGTTTGATGCCGTATTGATCGCGCAGGAACGCGGCGCGCGCATCCCAATCGATGCCGCCGGCCCGCGCGATGGCCGGCCATGCGGACCAGGCGCTCTTTCCGCCCTTGGCGCGCTTGTCCTTGCCCACGGCCGAAACCGGGCCTTCCATCAGCATGTCCCTCCAGACCAGGAAGCGGCCTTTGATCGGACCTTGCTTCAGCAGGGAAAGGGTGGCATCGCCGTTCAGGATATGCAGCATGGCTGGTCCATTATAATGTTTCCCTTTCCGGTTGGCCAGTGACTTCGCATCCGCGCCCGTTAACCGGCCGGTAACGGTGGCTCCGGGGTTTCCCTGCGCCCTTGGGCGGCTCAGGCATGGCCGGATTTGGCCAACAGCTCCTGGCGCAACCGCAGGTAACGGGAGGAATAGAAAGGCCGCCCCAACGCCTCCCGGTGATCGAATCCGAACGCGCGCGAACTGACCGCCAGGATGGGCGGGGCCTGCACCCGTTTGGCCACGGCGATGCCATTATAAAGGTTCCACCAGCGCTCCAGATCGCGTATGAACGCGGCGGCATTGGGGAAGAGATGGTAGGCGTCCGCCTTTTCCAGTCCCAGTTCCGCATTGAGGGTGCCGGACGCGTACCATGCCAACGCCTCTTCCGGCGTGGCGCGGTTCCAGCGCTGCACCCAGGAGAAGAACAGGCGATCATGGTAAGGATAGATGAGAGGATCGCCCTTGCCTTCGTCCACGGCCTGGCTTTCGCTGAGTTCGGCGCTGGGAACGATGGTGAAGGCCCCTTCCGGGATGACTTCCCTCCGGAACACTTCCTCGTTAAGATGGCGGCCCAACGCATAGACTTCGCTTTTCCATAGATCGCCCAGGAGGATCAGGTAGCCCCCCAAATCCCCGTACAGGGTGCTATAGCCCACGGTGAGTTCCGCCTTGTTGGCGTTGCAGGTAAAGACGCCGGCGAAAGAAGCCGCCAGCGCGGCCAGGATGCGGCTGGAACGATCCCGCGCCTGCACGTTTTCCATCACGAAGCCCGCCAGGGAGACGGCGGCGAAGTGGGAGCCGTCCGGCGATGTGATTTCCAGGCCGTCCAATTGCGCCTTTGTCACCGCCATGCTTTCCTCGATGCCGATTTCCGTATACAGGCATCCCAGGTTGGCGGCCAGTTCCTGGGCCAGGTTGCGCGTGGTTGGGCTGTTGAAGCGGCTGGGCATGTTCACCAGCAAAAGGTTCCGGGGCGGAAGGATTTCCCGGTACAGGGCCGCCGCCACCGCGCTATCTATCCCACCCGATACGCCGATCACAACGCGGTCCTGCCCGATGGCCGCCAGGAAAGCTTGCGCTCCGTATTTCAGGGCCTGATGGATTTCCGCGATGCGGACCCGGGATGCTCCCTTCCCGGTGTTCTCGGTGCCGGCATTCGGCGTCCCGTTTTCGCCGGCCGCGTCGGCGGTCCCGGCCCCATCCTCCGATCGGGTTTCCCCGGCGCCGATATCGGCCGCGCCGCCGCGCCATTCCAGCGGCAGGGCGAGTATGGCCTGGGCATAGGCTTCCATCTCGGCCCGCACGGAACCGTCGGCGCGGTAAGCGGTGCTTCGCCCATCGAAGGTATACAGGGTCTTGCCGTTGTTCTGCAGGCCTACGCAATTGACATAGAAGAGGGGCGCCCCCAGGCGCGCCACCTTTTGCGAGAAGACGCGATTGCGTTTGCCGTTCTTGCCTTGCGTGAAAGGCGAGCAACTGAGATTGAGGAGGAAATCGCACCGCTTGCCGCCCAGGATTTCCAGGGGCTTCTGGGCATAATCGTCCTCCCAGGCGTCCTCGCAAAGTATCACGCCCACGCGGCAGGCGCGCCCGCCCAGGTTGACGGCGAAGGGTTCCAGCAGGGATTCCAGGGGCCGGCCCAGCTCCAGGGCCAATTTCCGGTTATCGTGGAAATGGCGCGGTTCCTCGAACTCGCGGTAATTGGGCAGCAGGGTCTTGACGCCGTAGGGCTTGCCCAGGCCGGGATGCGTCAGGGCGCGGCCACCCTGGGCCAGGATATAACCGTTGTATTTGCGCACCCGGCCGTCTTCGCCCGCTGCGTCCCAGTCCGCGATCACGGTGCCGAACACCACCGTAACGGGCGCGCCGGGTTCCCCCGTAACGGCGATGATACGGTCCGCCCAGGTTTCGCATTCCCGCAGGAAAGCGGGGCGCTCCCACATGTCCCCCAGCAGGTAACCGGGAAGGCACATCTCCGGGAAGGCCAGCAGGGAGATACCCTTGCCGCGCGCCTCCGCGATCATCTCCAGCATGCGCGCGCCGTTGCGGGCGGGCTCGCCGGGATGGACTTCCATCTGCGCCATGCCCACCAATGCGGACGCCTCCAGCGGCAGGGATTGGGGATTCCTTTTGGTCATGGGAGGGGCGGCGGCCTTGGGCTTTCGTCCGGTCTTTTCCCTTTTCCCAATTGCTCCGCCAGGCTGAGCCGGTGGTTGCGGCGGATCAGGGCTTGGTCGTAGCGGCGCTGTTCCGCTTCCGTTTCCGGGATCACGGGAGGGATGTCCTTGGGTTTGCCGTTGGCGTCCAGGGCCACGAAGGTGAGATAAGCGGTGCAAACGTGCACGGGCTCTTTGGAACCGGGGGGGAGGGTGGAGGCCACCACGCCCACCTCCATGGAATGCCTGAAGGCCCGGTTGACCGAAGCGCGGATGGTGAGGATGGATCCGTTGGTGACGGGTTTCTTGAAGATCAGGCTGTCGATGGAAAGAGTGACCACGGCGCCGCGCACGTGCCTGATGGCGCTGATGGCTCCCACCTTATCGATCCAGGAAACGAGTTTGCCTCCAAAGAGGTATCCCAGGCTGTTCAAATCCCCGGACAGGATGAATTCCGACGATTCCGTATGGGTCAAGGCTACGGTATGTTCCATGCCCTAAATTTAATCGGTCCTGGGACCGTTCGGCGGACCCTTTTTCCCGCCGGGGAACGGCGACATAGCGGGGAAGGCCCTCGCCGGAACGCGGACTCAGGGGGTCGGGGCTACGGGAACCTTTATCACGGCTTTCCGCACCAGGCCGGAAGGTCCGGGAGCTTGTCCGGGCATATGCGCGTCATCCGGAAAGAAGATGGCGGCTTCACCCGCCCGCAAACGGTGCCGCGAGACGGCGCCCCCGTCCCGGTAGAGGACTACATCTTTTTCCTCGCGATAGGGTCTCTCGATGATCAGCCCGCCGGTATCCGTCACATCGACATCCTCCTCTCCCTCCAAGATGAACTGGACGTCGATGTATTTGCGGTGCGATTCGAAAACGCAGTCCTTGCGATGGCGCGAGAGGTAGACTTGTTCAAAGACAACGGCGCCCCCATCCAATCGAACTTCTCCCACTGTTGCGACCGCCAGCCCGCGTATGCGCTCCGCGTCCGCGGATCCTTCGGCGAGGCAGCGCTCCAGGTAGCGCAGGGCGGGACCGAAGCGCGGATCGGCGGCCAGGTTTTTCGCGAGCTCGGCTACGCTTCCATAAATGGGCATGGCGGAAAAGTATAAAATGGCCGGGCCGGATGGATGGTCCGATTAGGCGGAAGGCGTTAGATTTTGATCCATGATGATTTCCATTCGGACGGGAGCGGGCATCTTGTTGGGGCTGGCGGTGGCAACCGCCGCCGTCCGCTCCGACGCCAAAAGCGGGCCCGCGATCGAATTCCCCGGCGAAGCCCTGGTAGGCTGGGCGGTACGCGATGCGGCGGCCGGTGGGGACGCTTTGCTGGAGTCGCGGCAGGGGGAGATGAACTTCACTCCCGGCTCCACGCAAAAGCTTTTCACCACCTGGATAGCCTTGCAAACGCTGGGCGGGGACCAAACCTTCGCCACCGAATTATGCCGCACCGGTTCCCTCGCAGACGGCCGCCTCACGGGGGATCTGATCATCAGGGGCGGAGGCGATCCTTCCTTCGGCGGATCCCAGGCGGGGCCCGAGCATAGCGCGGAAGCCGTTTTCGCCCAATGGTGGCAGGCCCTCCGGAAATCCGGCATCCGCCAGGTGGACGGGTGCGTGATCGGGGACGGAACCTTCCTGGCGGAAGATGGCCCGCATCCGGCCGGACTCTGGGAAGACGCGGGAAACTACTACGCGGGCACGGTTTCCGGCCTTTCCTTCAACGACAATCTCTACACCCTGACCTTCGACGGCGCGAACGCGCCCGATAAACCGGTAGCTTTGCAATCGGCCTCGCCCATCCATACCGGCATCGCCCGCTTCGACAACCGCTTGCGCACCGGTCCCGCCGACGGCCATGACTCCGCTTTCATCCTGGGCGGATTTCCCAGCCCGGTACGCGGCCTGCGCGGCAATTTTCCCGCCGGACGCATGCCTTTCTCCATCAAGGGCAGCCTGCCCAATCCCCCATGGACATGCGCGCGCGAATTGCGCGCCTACCTGGCCGCCAAGGGCATGGCCTTTTCCGCTCCCGATGATGCGCGTTGCGGAGACTCGTCGGCCTTCCCCAATCATGCCGCGGTGCCGGGAGCCGCGCCCCTCCCCGGGGCCCGCCATGAATCGCCTCCCCTGCGCGAGCTGCTGCGCATCATCAACCAGAAAAGCGACAACAACTATGCGGCCCAGGCTTTGGCCCTGCTGGGCAAGGGTACCGGACGCGGCGGGGATTGGCGCGGCGGCCTGGCCGCGGTCCAGGCATACCTGGATGCCCATGGCTTCGATCGCAAACGCATCCACTTGAAGGACGGCAACGGCCTGTCCCGGTACAATTGGATCGCGCCTTCGCAAACCGTAAAGCTGCTTGCCTTGGCCTTCGGCCAAAAGGACTTTCCGGTTTTCCGGGCCACTTTATTGGGCGCGCCCGGGGCGGTGGCAAAGCTGGAAAAGTACGGCTTGCCGGAAGGCCGGCTCTACGCCAAGACCGGTACCCTGGAAGGCGTTAATGCCTTGGCGGGATACCTGAAAGCCGATTCGGGACGTTGGCTGGCCTTCGCCATCGCCGCCAACAACTTTGAAGCCAAGAACGGCGAGGCCGCGAAATACTTCGCCCCGTTGCTTAGGAAGTGGGCGGGGAAGTATTGAGCTGAATTCCCATTTTCCCCCATTTGCGCTGTGACTTTTGACTTTGGCATTCTCTCTCCAGAATGGCTATCCTATAACCCATGCTCCCTCTCCTGATCTCCACGCCCCACTCCTCCCGACACGTCCCTTACTGGCTCCTGGCGCGCATGCTGCAGACCGGGGAGAGCGAGAGCGCCTTGCGGCGGCGGCTGTTCAAGGAAGGGGATCCGTTCACGGACGCGCTCTTCGCCATCCCGGAAGCGGAAACCACCCTCAACGCGCCCGCCTCCCGCTTCGTCGCGGATCTCAACCGCAATCGGGAAGAAGGAGGCGAGAACGGCGTCATCAAGCTCACCGATTTCGAGCGGCGCCCGTTCTATCCCACCGGGTACGCCATGTCCCCCAAGGAACGCGAGCTGCGCCTCTCCTTGTACTACGATCCCTATCATGCCGTGCTCGCGAAGGCCCTGCTGCAGGGCAGGACGGAAGGGAACGGCCGCATCCGCTTTTTCCTGGACGGCCATTCCATGTCCGCGCACGGCCCCGCCATCGGTCCCGATCAGGGCAAAGCCCGTCCCGCGCTCTGCCTGGGTAACTTCGGAGATACGGAGGGCGAGCCCGTGGACGGCCCGGTCTCCTGCCCCGCGCCCTTGGCCCGCGGCATCCGCGATAAGCTGGCGCAGCTCTTGAAAGGACCCATCTCCGAGTCCGGCCTCAAGGAAGGGCCCGCCCTCAACCGGCCCTTCGACGGCGGGCATATCCTCCGCAAATATTCGCTCCCGCCTTACTCGGTCCCCGGCGTAATGATCGAAATCAACCGCCGCCTTTACCTGGATGAGGAGACCCTGGAACCGATACCAGGCCGCGTGGAAGCCATTTCCAAGGCCATGATCAAGCTGGCGGCCTGGATCACCGAAAATCTGGCCTGAAGCGGGAAACCGCGGCCGCCTGGGCCCGGAGCTTCATTTTCATTCTTGATATTGAGATTGAGTCTTGATTTCTAAGTGACTCGGGTTTAGATTGGTGCCATAAACCATTCCCGAAAGGCTCCCATGTCCCCCCAGCTTATCCCCCGCGCCGGCCGCGCTTGCCTGCTGCTCGCCCAAATCCTGATCCTGGCCGGTACCGCATCCGCCAATGAACATCATTTCGGCTATGTCTACGAATCCGGCGTACTGGCACCGGGCGCCAAAGAGCTGGAGGAATACAACACGCTGCGCGCGGGGCGGCAAGATTATTACTCGGCCCTGGATCACCGTTTGTCCTTCGAGGTGGGCGTGGCCGAGCATTTGATGACGGCGTTCTACCTGAATTTCGGGAATGCCACCTTCAATCCCGGCGACGACACCTTGCGCAGCGAGTTCGCCTGGCAAGGCGTTTCCAACGAATGGAAATGGAAACTGATGGATCCGGTGGCGGATCCGGTAGGCCTGGCTTTATACGCCGAACTTACTTTCAATACCGACGGGATGGAACTTGAACCCAAGTTGATCCTGGATAAGCGGCTGGGGCCCTGGTTGCTGGCGGCGAACCTGCTCGGCGAATTTGAATACGCCGCCGATGCCGACGGAATGGTTTTGGAGGAAATCGCTCCCGATCTCACCTTGGGCGTTTCCCGGGAACTGGACCATGGCATGCATGCCGGGCTGGAACTCCGCAACCACAACGCCATTTTAAAGCAAGCGGAAAGCGGTGGCTTTTCCCATGAATTCTCCGCTCTCTATCTGGGACCCGTGTTTTCCTACGCTACCCAGTCCTGGTGGATGACTTTATCCGTGCTGCCGCAATGGCCGGCCTTGTCCAAAAAATCAGGGGGTTCTATACTTGAACTTGATGACGGCGAAAAAATCAATGCGCGGCTGCTCTTCTCCTTCCATATCTAGGCCGGCGTCCATCTCCAGCATGGCGCTTTCCCCAGCCGTTCTCCCGGCCCTTCTTTTGCCTCTAATGGCGGCGGCGGCATTGCTGCTGGCCGCCTGCGGAGGGGCCGCGGCCATCCCCAATCCCACCGCCAAGAGCGTGGAATACGCCCAACGTAACGGCCAGGTTACTACGCTGCCGACCCTGAAATTGGGCCGCAAGCTCTATCTGAGCCGCTGCTCCTCCTGCCATAACCTGAAGGCGCCCAAATTCCTGGCGCCGCGCGATTGGCCGGAAATGGTGGAACGCATGGCGGGCAACGCCCAGCTCACCGCGGATCAGCAGCGGGCGGTGACCCAATACCTGGTCAGCGCTTCCGCCGCCGCTTACGACACCTCTTCCGTGGCCAATCCCGGCGCGGGCAAAGCCCCGGCGGATACCGCGCCCGCGGGAACCCCGGTCCATTGAGGCCCATTCGCGGTCCGCAATGATGCGGCCAACCGCGGAAAGCCGCGCCGTACTCCCCATAGGAGTCATTTCCCTTTCCCATAGGGTATATTAAGGGAAGGTATCCGAACGCCATGGGAAACGATCACAAGCATCATTCCGATCCGGACCATGGCCATTCCCATAGCCACCCCCACACTCACCCCCAGAGCCACGTCCATGGGGACCCCGATCATGGCCATTCCCACGCCGAGCATGCCTCCTACGGTAAACTGCTGGTAAGCTTCTGGATCGTCGCCGCCTTCATGGGGGTGGAGATAGTCGGCGGATGGCTGTTCCATTCGCTCACCTTGATGTCCGACGGTTTCCACATGCTCTCCGACGCCGTATCGCTGGGGCTTTCCGCCGCCGCCGTTTCCCTGGGGGCCCGCAAAGCCACGGAAGCCAAGACATTCGGATTCAAACGCCTGGAAATCCTGGCCGCCTTCGGAAACGGCCTCACCCTGATCCTGCTGTCCGCCATCATCGCCGGGCAATCCGTTTTGCGCCTGCTCCATCCCGTTCCCGTGGACGCGGCCCCCATGTTGGGAGTGGCGATCGCGGGCTTGCTGGTCAATATGGCGGTGGCCTGGTGGCTGCATCGGGGCGGTCATGAAAAGACTTTGAACGAGGAAGGCGCCTTCTGGCACGTGGTCGGGGACGTGGGCGCTTCCCTGGCCGCCGTGATCGCCGCCTTATTGATCCTGGAGCTGGGCTGGCTCCAGGCCGATCCCATCCTCAGCCTGGCCATCTCCATCGCCATCGTGGTTCCCGGCATCCGCGTGATGCGGCGCAGCGGACATATCCTGGTGGAGGGCACGCCGGAGGGAGTGGATATCGAATCGATACGCGCCTCCATGCTGGCCCATCCGCAAGTGCTCAGCGTGCATGATCTGCATCTATGGTCCATGAACGGGCGCGACCTGTATCTGAGCGCGCACGTGGAAATCGAGGCCGGGACCGCGGCTGAGAAGGAAGTAACCGCGGCCCTCACCCGCACCCTGAACCGGGATTGCCGGGTGGATCATATCACCTTGCAAGCGGGTCATTGCCTCGATGACGATTGCCTGAACCGGCACCCCTGAAAAACCGCCCCGCGAGCCGATCCGGCCTGATTCCGCGAACGCGCACCTTTGCGCGGCGTTGCCTATTTTTTACAATATGATCCCTCGGGATCGCTTCGTCGCCGGCGGCTGATATGCCGCGGCCGCGACGGGTCCCCTTTTTCACCTCGGGAGCTCTCATGGCATTCATGGATTTCTTCAAACCGCAGTGGAAACACAGCGAGCCCGCCGTGCGCGCCGCGGCCATCCGTTCCCTGGAGGAGGACCAACAGCCTTTGCTCCTGAGCCTGGCTCTTGAGGATCAGGACGCGGGCAACCGTTTGATCGCCGCCCGCAAGGTCAAGGATCCGGAACTCCTGAAGAAGTTGCGCGATCGCACCACCGACAGGGCCATCAAGGATCTGGCGCAGAAAGCCTGGGTGGATAGCCGGGTGGCGGCCGCCAAGACAGCGGACTCCGATCCGCCGTCCCTGGACCATGGCCGCGCGGCCTTGGAAGCCGTAAGCGACGATCAACGCGCCCTGGAAGACATCGCCAAGACCGCGGCGGCCTTGGAAATCCGCAAGCTGGCCTTCGCCAAGCTGATGCATGCCGGCGCCTTCTACGCCATCGCCCTGGCTGAAACGGATAACGGCCTGGCCCTGAAGGCGCTCGACAAGGTTTCCCGCGAAGGCCAATTGGAAAGCCTGGCCAAAGGAGCCAAGAGCAAAGCCGTCCGCATCGCGGCCAAGGAACGCCTGAAAACGTTGACCGCCGTGAAGGGACCGGATGCGGCCACGGTGAACCGCGCCAAACTGGGATTGATCCTTTCCGCCGTGGAAAAACTGGCCCTGGCCGCGCGGGAAACCCCTCCCAAGTACGATTGGGAAAGGGGCAAGGCCCATTTGGACGAAGCCGAAGCCGCCCTCGCGGAATTGCTGTCCGCCGGAGCCGCGCCGGAAGCCGCCCGGCTCACGCTTTTCCGCGAAGGGGTTTCCCAGTATCGCGCCCGTTACGCCCGCTGGCGCCATGAACGCGATGAGCGCGAGGAAAAGGAGAAACTGGCCGCCGGGAATCTCCGCCTCAAAGAAGCCCTCTGCGCCGAGATCGAAGAGCTATGGAATTCCGGCGCCGACCTGGCGCCGTTTCCGGAACCCAACGCGCCGGCCCAGGCCGGAACGCTCCCGGCCCAACCGGACCCGCTCTCTCGGATCGCGGACGGGCCCTCCTCCGGCCCAGCGGGCGCGGAAACCCCAGGTAACGAAGCGGTTACCGGGGCGGAAGCCGCCCTGACGGAAATCGCCCCGGCGGAATCCACCGCGGTGGATTCCCCGGCACCGGAAGCCGCGGTCGAGAAGGCCGCGGAAGCGGTCAATCCCCTGGCAGCGCGTTTGCGGGCCATCCGCGATCGTTTCCACAACGTAGGCCCGGCTCCGGAAGGCATTGAAGGCGAACTGCAAAGGCGCTTCCGCGCAGCCTTGGACAAGATCGAACGCCGCGCGCGCGACAGGGAAAACCTGGCGCGCCGGAGCTCGGAAGAGAAGGAACATGGCGGACGCCTGGCCGCCCTGTGCGCGCAGGCGGAAGCGCTGGCGCAAATCCCCGCCGGCCAGGCCGCGGATCGTTTCCGTGATCTGCGTCGCGATTGGAACAAGGCATTGGGCGCGGCCGGAAATTTCGACGGCAGGGAAGAGTACCGCGCGCGCTTTGAAACCGCCGTCGCCTCCACGCAAGCCTCGCTCGATCAGATGCGCGCCGCCAACCTCCAGCGCATGAAGGAGCTGCTCCCGCTGATGGAAGCGCTGCTGGAAAGCCCGGACATGGCCGCAGCGGAGAAACGTTGCAGGGATCTCAACGCGGAATGGCGCTCTCTGCACCCGGTCCCGGTGGGTCCGGAGGCCGATCACGTTTCGGGCGGTTACCAGGCCTTCCTCGATCGCTTCCGCGAAGCCTCCGATTGGCTGCGCTGGTCCAACCTGCGCGCCAAGACCTCCATTTGCGATCGCCTGGAAGCGCTGGCCGCCCAGGAACCCGCCGAAGGCGAAGACCGCAAAGGCATGGTCGGCCGTTTCAAGGAATTGCAGGGGGAATGGAAATCCCTGGGCCCTGTCCCCTGGGACAGCTCGGAAGCCTTGTGGGATCGCTACCATCAGGTGTCCGACAAATTATATGAACGCTGCCGCGAATATTTCGCCGAACTGGACGAAGAGCGGGAAGGCAACCTCAAGGCCAAAGAAGAATTGTGCGCCCGCATCGAAGCGCTCACCGCCTTGGAAGAGATCGACTGGCGCGAAGCCATGGAAACCGTCAAAGAAGCGCAAAGCGCCTGGAAGACCCTGGGCGCGGTGCCCAAGGCCCAGTCCGACGCGGTGTGGACCCGCTTCCGCGCCGCTTTCAACGCCTTCTTCGAACGCAAGGACAGGCAGAACCTGGACAACCTGGGACGCAAGCTGGAGCTGGTGACGTTGGCGGAATCGCTGGCGGACTCCACCGAATGGAAAACCTCGGGAGCCCGGATCAAGGAAGCCCAGGAGAAGTGGAAGACCATCGGGCCCGTACCCCGCGATCAGGCGGACGCCATCTGGGATCGCTTCCACGGCGCCTGCGAGAAGTTCTACCAGGCCAGGCGTTCCCATATCGAAAAGCTGGAGCAGGAGAAGCCCCGGAACCTGGCCACGAAGCAAGCGCTCATCGAAGCCGTGGAGAGCCTGGAGGCGCTGGCGGGCGACCATGAGCGTTTCGAGCGCATCAAGGAAGCGCAGGCCGCATGGAAGGAGACGGGCCCGGGAGGCACCCGCGATGTGGACGATGCCCTGTGGGAACGCTTCCGCAAACCCATCGACCTTTACTTCGAAGGACGCAAGGCCCGCATGGGCGAAGAACGCCTGGCGCGCGATGAGAACGCCAAGGCCAAGGAAGACATCTGTATCGAGGCCGAATCCCTGATCGGATCGACGGAATGGAAGGCCACCATCGACAAGATCAAGACCCTGCAGGAACGCTGGAAGGCCACCGGCCCCGCGCCCCGGGAGTCCGATCGCGAGTTGTGGAAGCGTTTCCGTTCCGCTTGCGACGCTTTCTTCGACAGGCTCAAGGAGAATTCCGCCAAACGCGATCAGGAGCGCGGCGGCAACCTCAAGCGCAAGATCGACCTGTGTTTCCTGGTGGAATGCATGCTCTCCCGCCCGCTCACCGAAGAAGAAACCAAGGCGCGACGGGATTGGGAAAGGGAAAGCCTGCCCATGGACATCGCCCGCTTCAAGGTGAAGGACGGGCCCATGGACTGGAACGAGACCACGGAAAAGGTCAAGACCATCCAGAAGGAATGGAAGAAAATAGGGCCGGTGCCCCGCGAAGTCAGCGACTCCCTCTGGGAGCGTTTCCATGCGGCCTGCGACGCCTTCTTCGAGGAACGCAGGGTAGCGTTGGGGTTACGTCCGGAGGACCCGCAGGCCAACCTGGAGAAAAAGCTGGACCTCATCGCGGACGCGGAGTCCCTGGCCCGCAATCCCGGTCCGGAATCGTCCCGGCATACGGCCAACCTCCAGCGCGAATGGCGCCGCATCGGGGCCGTGCCCCGCGCCCAAAGCGATTATGTCTGGCGCCGCTTCACGGACGCCTGCAATGCCGCCATGGGCCGATCCGCCGGGGAAGGCGGACCGGAGGGCGAGGACACGACGGAACCGGAACAGGCGCCGGAAACCGCCGTCAATCCCTGACGCCGGCAACGGGTAAGCATTGTAAGGCGCGTCATTCATTCCGGATTTGCCAAGTGCCTTCCCGCAGCGCATACGTCCTTTTCTTTTCCGACCCGGACGGCTTTTTGATATCCATGGTGAAGGTGGAATCATCCTTCCATCTCCACGCCGTCGCGCCGTATTCGCTCATTTTATCCTGCAGATCCAAGGACACGGACCCGTCCGATTCGGACAGGATTTGCGTTCCATTGGCGCTGAAGCCCGCTTCGTTATCGTTCCCCACGGAAGCGAACCGGGTCTTGGCCGGATTGAAAACCACGGGCCCGAACAGGTCGAGCGTGCTGCAATACCGCTTGGAAACGAAAAGCCAATCGTCGCCTTCGTAATAACTGCGCGCGACGAAATATCCATGGGAGTACTTAACGGTGTCGACCAGCGCATGCTTAACGTATCCGCCGCCCTCCGCCGTGTCATCGTAAAACCGCGCCACGCTGTCGGATCCGCATGGCAGGGCGAGAGTCGCGTTGGGTTTCACCGCCTGCTTTCCCGATACCGACGCCGCCGTTTCGGTCGCACCGGCTCTTTCGGCGACCGCCGGTTTGCCAGCGGATTTCCTTTCTCCCTTTCCCCCCAAACACGAGACAAGAAAAAATACCGCGAGTAAAGCCTGTACCGAGAGCGGGTAATTCCTTGCACAAGCTCTCACGGCAGCCGATCCCGTCGGCTTCCCAAGGACGGCTTCCGTCCCGGGAAGAGATTGTAGGTATCCGAAAGCCCGCTGAACTCGGCGCGCAGGCGGTATTCCACCTGCCCCCTCCGGAAATCCCATTGTACCGCGGGTGAAACCACCAGCGGCGCCCGGCGCAATGGGAAACAGAGCAGGCTGAGCTTGGCACCCGCCTCTGCCTGGTAGCCGTGATCCCCGGACCCTTCCCGATAGGGGGAAGCGGCATAGGAAGCCCGGGAATAATCGCCGTACAGGCCGCCTCCCACGTAGTTCACCGGCCCAAAAACGGGAAGCTCCAGGAGGTATCCCTTATAAATGGGCGCGTCCAGGCTGGCGGTAATCTGCTGTTCCAGGCCATGACGGAATCCCCGGTAGTACCCTTCGGTTCCCCCATCGGGCAATTCGGCGGTAAAACGGGTGAAATCCAGATCCAGCCATTGGCCCTGATACCGTAACGTGTAGGTTAACTCATCCCAGACGGGCACGGTTTGGCGGGCGTACCAGAACAGGGTGGGCCCATTATCGGGATAGGTTTGCGCATATCCCAACTCCAGATCCGTGGCGAGCAAGGGATGGACGAAGTTGTAGGAATACGGCCTTTGGTACCCGTACCCCAGGAAAACCTGGGGCACGAACTCCTCCACGCGGCGCGACCAATGATCCAGGATCGCCAGGCGGGTGGTATCCAGCCTGGCCGCCAGCACATCGTCGTAAATACGCTCTTCCGCCTTGAGGCCCAGATAGGCGCCATGCGGCAGGGGCAAATCGAACGGCAGCGGGATGATCATCTCCAGGGAGTAGCGGCTCAACCTCTCTACCAGGTACACATCCGTCCAAGGCGGGACGGAATCGGATTGGGTGGCTATTTGCGAGAGGTTGGAAGCGGCCAAGGTAACGGCTACCGGGGTCTGGCGGTTGGTATAGGAGAGGTCGTAGCCGGGACCATCCACCAGGAGAGTCCCCGTGAATTCCAGGGTATGCAATTGCAGCGGGTCTTCCAATATCACGCCGAAAGCGGGCGCGACGGAAGGGAAATCCTGCGCCAGCGTGGGCCAAACGATCAGGGGCCGCACTTCCAGCAGGGAGTGGTATGGATGCTGGACGGCGCGTTTGGCCGGCGGCGGATCCCGCGTGACCGCGGGCGAGGGATCATGGAGGAAGGCCGGCGCCCGGGACACCGGGTCCGCGGCGGAATCAGGGGCTACCGAGCGCGGTAGCGCCGCCACCGGAGCGAGCCCCCATTCGCCGGGCAAACCCGTCTGCACCACGGAAACGATGCGTCCCGGAGCCGCGCGATGCAGGTAGAATGTCCCCAAAGGATAGGCCGATAGGGGCGCGAAGCTCCCGTCCGCCGGGTTGAACGCCTCCACCTGCATGGATCCGTTCCGCTCCCGCAGCATCCAAATCCTGCCGTCCTCCGCCTCCACGGGAAATTCGCCGGGAAACTTTCCCGGTACGGTATCTTGGAAGATACGGGTGATCCCGGCGCCCGGCCGGTATTCGTAGACGCCGGTCCTGCCCGCCGTGTCCGTGGCGTTGCACAAGAGCCCGCGCGAAGACCGCGAAAGGGCGTAGTACCCCGCCAGGGAATCCGCGGATACGTCGGCGCAGGCCGCCCCGCCGCCCGCGAGCGCGCAAACCAGCAAGGCCTGGCGTCCGTTGCGGTAGCGGGAATAGGCGATGGAATCGTTCCCCAGGAAAACCGGATGATAGGCCCCGTCGGCCAGGTAATGCCTGCCGGAGCCCAGGTCCTGCAAGAAAAGCTTCTCCACCGGATCCCCGTCCGCATTCTCGTAGCTGCGCGTATAGAGGAGGCGTTTGCCGTCCGGGGACAGGTCGAATACCGGATTCACGAAACCGGGCGCGGCGGCTTCCACCTTGCCGGCCCGGTAACGGAACAGGGAAATGGAAGGCTGATCCCATTTGCGCTGCCCGGTGAAAAAGAAATCGCCGGAATCGACGGCCTTGATCTGGTACACGGCGGCGAAGCCGGGAACCCCGCCGAATAGAGGCCGCGGCGGAGCTGCGTCGGCGCGCGCGCCGCTTCCGCCCTTGCCGCCGACCCCCGGAAGGGGCGGCAGGGCCGCTTGCATGGAGTCGAGGAATTCCCGGTAAAGCGATCCGATTCCCTCGCCGGTCCTATCGCCGATGGCATCTTCCAACGGCAGGATGGAAGCGGTGAGTGGGGAGAATATTTCCTTCAGTTCGGTCCAAACGGGAATCACGCGGATGCGGCGCAGCAAAGGCCCCAGAAAACCGGGACCCTGGCGATGGGCCAGGAAGCGCACGAAGGCATGGCCCTGTTCGTAGAGGATGCGGCCGGAAACCTCATCCTCCTTGGTATAAGTGGCGAGATTGGGGTAAGGTTCCAGCGCGGAGTTGTAAAGCACATGCGCGAAAAAAGTGTTCCGTTTCGCATCCCAGCTCTCCGCCTCGTATTGGGCCACGCCTTCCAGGAACCAGGAAGGCATATGCGAGGTCTTGTAGAGTTCCGAGTAGATGCCCAGGAAGGATTTGCGCAAGGCGAGGAAGGTGATTTGATGCGCCAGCTCATGGGCCAGCACCCTTTTCATCCAGGCGATTTCCCCGGAAGCGATCACCTGTCCCGGCCGAGTGAAGATAACGATGCGGTGTCCCAAGGGCGTGGAATAGCCGTTGGACTCGTCCGGGATCCCGGTCAGCACCACGGTGATGGTGACGTCCTTATCCGCCACGCCCATATCCTTGCTGATGCGGGCGTAGGCCTGCTCCAGGAAATCCTTGGCCAGGTCCGCCTGGGGCTTCACGTCCTGATGGAACACGATCTTGAAATGGCTCGTCTCGTATGCGCTCCAAGCCACGCGATGGTTGCTGTTGGCGGAGGCGGAGCCGAGGCATACCAGCCATGCCAGGACGAAGATGGGAAGGACTATGCGTTCGGACAGCGTACTGATAAGGACTCGCTTTGATGCAGGTCCTTCAAAGGGAGTGAAAAAGACGGGAGCCGTCAAATCCGGAGAACTCTCTCATCGACGCCTGCCGGCCTCTCAACCCTCCCGTTCCGCCAGGTACTTGCGGATCAGGGTATTGGTCGAGGCATCATGCTTGAGCGCCACCTTCGCGTCCTTCTCCCCCGCCTCCAATTCCGGCAGGATCTTCTTCGCCAATTGCTTGCCCAGCTCCACGCCCATCTGATCGTAGCTGTTGATGTTCCAGATGATGCCCTGCACGAAGATCTTATGCTCGTACATGGCCACCAGCGAGCCCAGCACGTGCGGGGTCAGCTTTTTGAAGAGGATGGAATTGGTGGGGCGGTTTCCCTCGAACACCTTGTGGGGCGCCAGGCGTTTGATCGCTTCCTGATCCATCCCGGAGGCTTTCAGTTCGGCTTCCGCTTCCGCCAGGGTCTTGCCCACCATCAGCGCCTCCGTCTGCGCGAAGAAGTTGGAAAGCAGGATGCGATGGTGATCGTTGATGGGGTTGTGCGATTGCGCCGGGGCCATGAAATCCGCGGGGATGAGCTTGGTGCCCTGGTGGATGAGCTGGTAGAAGGAATGCTGGCCGTTGGTGCCGGGTTCGCCCCAGATGATGGGACCAGTCTGGTAGTCCACGCGGCTCCCTTCCTTGCCCACGGACTTGCCGTTGGACTCCATGTCCGCCTGTTGCAGGTAGGCGGGCAGGCGGTGCAGGTATTGATCGTAGGGTAGGATGGCATGGGTCTGGGCGTCGAAGAAATCCCCGTACCATATCCCCAACAGGGCCAGGGTAACCGGTAAGTTACCCTGGGCGGGGGTGGCGCGGAAATGCTTGTCCATGTCGTGCCCGCCGGCAAGGAAGTCCTTGAAATGGCCGAAGCCGACGCTGATGGCGATGGACAAGCCGATGGCGGACCAGCAGGAATAGCGGCCGCCCACCCAATCCCAGAACTCGAACGCGTTGGCGGTATCGATGCCGAAGGCGGCCACCGCTTCCAGGTTGGTGGACAGGGCCACGAAATGCTTGGCCACGGCGCCCGAGGCCATAGCGTCGGCCGTATCGCCGCCGGCGGCCGCGAGCAACGCCGCGCGCGCTGAAAGGGCGTTGGACATGGTCTCCTGGGTGGTGAAGGTCTTGGAGGCCACGATGAACAGGGTCTGATCCAATTGCACCGCGCGCAGGACTTCCGCCAAATGGGTGGCGTCAACGTTGGAGACGAAATGCGCCTGCACGGCCACTTGGCCGGAGGAATCGCGCGAGTAGGGCTTGAGGGCCTCGGTCACCATCACCGGGCCCAGGTCCGATCCGCCGATGCCGATATTGACCACATGCCGGATGGGCTTGCCGGAAAAGCCTAGCCAGGCTCCCGAACGGATCTTCTCGCTGAAGTCGCGCATCTTATCGAGCACGGCGCGCACCTTGGGCATCACGTCCTGCCCGTCCGGCGCCACCGGGGCAGCGGAGAGGTTACGTAGGGCGGTGTGCAGAACGGCCCGGCCTTCCGTGAAATTGATCTTCTTGCCCGTAAAGAGTTCCTCCTTCGCCTGATCGATCCCGGAGGCTTCCGCCAGATCCCGCAGCAGCCCCAGCGTTTCATCGGTGATGATGTTCTTGCTGAAGTCCACGTACAGTCCGCAGGTTTCCAATCGGTAACGTTCCGCGCGGCCCGGGTCGGTCGCGAAAAGCTCTTTCATTTTGAGGGAGGCGGCGCTCTTCGAGTGGTTTTGCAAAGCTTTCCAGGCGGGGGATTGGGTCAAGGCGCTCACGGCGGATCCTAGGGTAAAGGTGGTTCCCCAATATAGTTTTTGGGGCGGATGCCGGAAATTCGCCTTTTCCGGCCGGGATGCGGAATTTATCCGCAACCGATCCGCAATCCGACTTCGTTTAATTCGCTCCCTGATGGATGCTAGAATAGAGATCCCATGCCCCAACCCCTGTCTTCCCCGCAAGTCCCCGAATCGCTGCTTCGCAAATCCGCCGCCGCGGAGGGCGGGCGGGAACGCCGCAACCGCGCGCGCGCGGAGACGGGGCCCAATCCATCCGCGCATACCGTCCCCTTCGACGTCGAAGCCAAAAGCTGCAGCAGCGTCCTGTTCGATTTGCTGCAAACCGCGCCCAAGGAAGGCATGACGGTAAGATCCCTGATCCATGCCCTGGGCGAGCGCGGTTTGCTGATGGCTTGCATGTTGTTCGCCATCCCATCGATGCTGCCCATTCCCATTCCGGGCATGAGCGTGCCCCAAGGCATGATCATCACCCTTATCGGGCTCGGCATCGTCCTCAACCGCGCTCCGCTGCTCCCGGAGCGTTTGCTGGAATACCGCTTGCCGCAAGCGAGCCTCTTTCAGATCCTCGAAAAAGGCGCTCGCCTCTTCCACCGCATCGAAAAGCTCAGCTATCCCCGCCTGCTCCCCATCACGCAGGGTTGGGTCCACGCGCTCAACGGAATCATGCTGGTGGCCGGGGCCTTAATCCTGGCCGCGCCGCTCCCCATCCCTTTCTCGAACGTGCTGCCCGCATACGGCATTCTCTTTCTGGCCTTCGGCACGCTGCAGCGCGACGGCTGGCTGGTGCTGGCAGGGTACTTCATGTATCTGTTGACGGTGACGTACCTGGCGGCGGTATTCGTCTTCGGCATGGCGGGGATCTACCGCCTCTTCCACTGACCGGACCGCCCCCGGCGCTTGGGCCCGGCCGCAACCCGGGCTTGCTCTTCCCTTCGCTCCCCTTCCCGGTTTTCCGATCCCCCGCCCGGGTTTGTTTTTATCTTGGAAGCTCTACACGAAGATCCACGACCGGGAGCCGCAATGGCCGATCAAGCAGGGCAGACGGGGCAGACGGGGCACGGAAAAGCTTCCGGGCGCTGGATAGTCATCGTCCTGTTCACCTGCGCCCTGATGATGTGGGGCATAGTGCTCCTGGTGGGCCTACGCAAGCGCGCCGAACGCACCGGCATGCGGGAGACGGCGGAAATCACCGATACCGCTTCCGGCGCGGATCAGGTAAAGCTATGGATGCGGTCGCTCCCGGAAAAATGGGTCAAGGTCACCTTGGTCGAAGGCCAGGGATACGTGCTCTACGTCCCCTGCTATTCCGGCAACGGCCTGCTCTCCACCCGCACCATCGCGGACAGCCTGCCTGGATTATCGTGTGAGTTTTGCGACAGCCTGGATGATTATACCGTCACGTCCATCCTGAGGAACCGCAAGGACAGCGTTTGGCAGTTGCGGCTGGATCCGCCGGTCGGCACCGTGCGCATCCTTCCCGTCAACGACAGCTTGCTGAAAGCCTTCCCGGAAGCGCCCTTCAAGGATCGCCTCCTGCTCTGGACCCGTCCCCTGGCGGGCGGGCGGGTGGACTCGATGATCTTCGTGCCCAAATCCCAGGAAACGGAATTCGAGACCCTGCGCGCGGAAGACGAGAATCCCGAAGGCTGCGGCGGAACCGATCCCGACTGAAGCTATTTGCGGTTTTTCAAAATCGCTTGCGTTTGGGGCCGGCCATTGAGGTTTGTACCCGCTTGGGCTTTTGGTTAGTTTGGAGTCCATGCGATCCAGGATCGTCCCCATGCGGGACATGATGACCAAGTTCGGCGCCCAAGTGGAGAGTTTCCGCTACGCCTTCGTGCTCCCCAAGCATGCCGAGGGTTGGGAAGAGAACGCCTTCCACTCCACGGCCCCTGAATCGGCTGCGCCGGCTCCCGCGCCGCACCTGGAAGCGGATGGCACCCCGCGCAGGCGCGCGGGCGATAAGCGCCCTACCTATATCGAAATCAAACCCGCTTAAGCGGACTGCGCGGCTCAAGCTTGAGGCGGCGGGAACGGCGTCCGCATCCCGCCTGTCTAAAGGGAAGGAATTCCAGAATATCGGATCGGATGGCCCGTGCGCTTGTATTTTCTTTCCCACATGCTGCCACTGAACCGTACCCCCCATTTCGCGCTGGCCCTTCTGATGGGAATGACCGTTTCCCCAGCCCCGGCCCAAACCGGTATGGGCGCGCAACCGCAACCCGGAAACCTCCAGGGTTCCGATTCCACGGCGCAGGCCAGGCTTTCTGCCGGAACGCCGCCGGCCCTTTCATTGGAACAGGCCATCCGCGCCGCCGTCGAAAACAACTACGACCTCTCCCTCACCCGGACCGAGACGGAACAGGCCGTCAACGCGCGCCGGGGCGGAGCCGGGAACTTTCTTCCTTCCGCATCCGCTGGAATCACCCATTCCGGGCCCTTGCCCCTCAACGGTAACACTCCGGTTACTACGGTGGGCGCCAGCGCCGATTGGCAGGTGTTCGACGGGTTCCAGGACTATCACGGTTACCAGCGCCTGAAGACCCAGGAACGCGCGGCCGGCTTGTCGGAGCGCGCGGCCCTGGAAAACCTGGTGGAAAAAGTGGTGTTGGGCTATTACGATCTTGTGCAGCAGAAGCAGCGGCTTTCCGCCATCGCGGAATTGCTGTCCGTCTCCCGCGAGCGCGCCCGTTTGGCGGAGGCCAAGCTGGCCGTAGGCTCCGGTTCCAAGCTGGATCAATTGCAATCCAAAGCGGATCTGAACGAAGACTCCTCTACTTACCTGAACCAGCAGCTGTCGCTGGAGAAGGCCAAGGTGGGATTGAACCGGCTGCTGGCTCGAGATCCCGCCATCGCTTTCGACGTAGCGGATTCCATTCCCTTGCAGACCACCCTCCCGCTGGAGGACTGGCGCCGCGGCCTGGAAGAGAACAATACCTCCATCGCCGCCGCGCGCGCGGCCAAGACGTCTTCCGCCTACGGCGTGGATCAGGCCCGCGGAGCGTGGCTGCCCAGCCTGAGCACGGGGATATCCTACGACGCCGCTCCCGATTTTCTGAACTCCACCCGGACGCGAGCGGAAAACCGCAATGGCTTCGGGTACAGCGTGAACCTGTCCGTTCCGCTCTTCGACCGCCTGGCCACTCCCACGGCAGTGAGAAGAGCCAAGCTGAGCCTGCGCGGGGACGAAACCCGCTTGCGCCAGGCCATCGATCAGACGGCGGCCGATTTCGAGCAGGCCAAACGGCAATACCAGACGGGCCTGCTCCAGATCTCTTTGGAAGAGGGTAACCTGCAGGTTGCGCGACTGCAAGCCGAGGCGGCGCGGGAACGCTATAAACTTGGCGCTTCCTCGTCCCTGGAATTCCGGGACGCGCAGACGAAGCTATTGGACGCGGAAAGCCGCCTGATCACGGCGCGGCAAAGCGCGAAGCAGGCCGAGGCGGCCCTGCAGCGGTTGTCCGGAGCCATGATCAAACCGGTACCCGCGGGAGGCGAGTAATGTCGATTTTCAAAGGCAAATCCCTCGTCATCCTCGTCGTAACCTTGGCCCTGGCCTGCCTGGGGGGATATTGGCTGTGGGGCGGGAAGAAGGCGGAGCTCAAATGGAAGACCGCGGCGGCGGAAAAAGGGCCCTTGCAGCTTTCCGTGACGGCTACGGGAACCTTGCAAGCGGTATTGACCGTGCAGGTGGGCACCCAGGTATCCGGCACCGTTTCCGCCCTGTACGTCGATTTCAACTCCAAGGTGGCCAAGGGCCAGGTGATCGCTCGCATCGATACCACCTTGCTGCGCGCCGCGCTCAGCGACGTCATCTCCAACCTGGAGAAAGTGGCCGCCCAGAATCTGCAGGCCGCGGCGGAGCGGAAACGCAGCCAGGCCCTGTTCGCCGGAGGCTTGGTATCCCAATCCGATCTGGATCAGGCCGTGGCCAATGCGGACGTAGCCGCGGCCAACCTCAACTCCGCGCGCGCCCAGGTCGACAGGGCCCGCATCAACCTCCGCTACGCCACCATCATCTCCCCCATCGACGGCATCGTGCTTTCGCGCGCCGTGGACGTGGGCCAGACCGTGGCAGCCAGCTTCAATACGCCCACGCTTTTCACCATCGCCGGGGATCTGCGCCAGATGCAGGTGCAAGCCTCCGTGGATGAAGCCGACATAGGCAAGGTGAACTTGGGCCAGCGCGCAACCTTCACAGTGGACGCCTATCCGGATTCCGTTTTCGCGGGCAAGGTCGAGCAGATCCGCTTGCAGCCGGTCACGGTGCAGAACGTGGTCAGCTACGATGTGGTGATCAGCGTCCCGAATCCCGATCTAAAACTGATGCCGGGCATGACCGCCAGCCTCACCATCGTGGTGGCCCGCAAGGAAAACGTATTGCAGGTTCCCTCGGCGGCCTTGCGCTTCAACCCCTGGGAGGCCATGGGCTTGAAAGGCAAGGATGGGAAGGGTGGAAAGGGCGGCAAGTGGGCCCAAGGCGGCGGAAGCGACGGTACCGATGGAAGCGGGGGCGGGAAAGACAGCGGCAAATCGTACCGGCAGGACAGTGCCGGATCGCCGCATAAGCCCGACACGGTAAGCGCCGATGGCAAGGCCGAACGCCATTGGGCCGGCAAGGGCCGCAAGGCCGATTCCTCCGGCCGCGTCTTCATCCTGGAAAACGGCAAGCCCAAACCCGTGCGCGTGACGACCGGGTTGACGGATGGAACCCATACGGAGATCGAAGGGGAGCTGCAAGCGGGTACGGAAGTGATCACCGGGTTGGATGTCCCCAAGACCGGCGGCTCCCCCGCCCAATCCTCCCCCTTCGGCATGCCGCGCATCGGCGGGGCCGGAGGCGGAGGCGGCGGAGGACGGGGACATTGAAGGATTCGCGCACGGAAAAACCCGGAAGCGCGGCGGGTGTTTCCGATGTTCCCATCGTATCGGTACGGGGCTTGGGCAAGACCTACCGGATGGGCGATGTCACCGTTTCGGCCTTGCGCAAAGTGGACCTGGACATAGCCCGCGGCGAGTTCGTCGCCATCAGCGGCTCCAGCGGATCGGGCAAGTCCACCTTCATGAACATCCTGGGCTGCCTGGATGCGCCTACCGCCGGCAAATACCTCCTGGACGGGCGCGAAGTGGACTCGCTCACCCGCGACGAACTGTCCATGGTGCGCAACCGCAAACTCGGGTTCGTGTTCCAGTCCTTCAATCTCCTTAGCCGCACCTCGGCCCTGGAGAACGTGGAACTGCCGCTCCTGTACCGCAAGGACACGCGCCCGGCGGACATCCGCAAAAAGGCCCTGGAGGCGTTGACCGCCGTGGGGCTGGGGGAACGCGTCCATCACCACCCCAACCAGCTCTCCGGCGGCCAGCAACAACGCGTGGCCATCGCGCGATCCATGGTCAACGATCCGGTGCTCATCCTCGCCGATGAGCCCACCGGCAATCTGGACACCCGCTCCAGCATCGAAATCATCGGCCTGTTCCAGGGACTGAACGCCCATGGCATCACCGTGGTGCTGGTCACCCATGAGCCCGACATCGCCCGCTACGCCAATCGCCTCATAGTTTTCCGCGACGGCGACGTGATCCGGGACGAACGCAACGCCTCGCCCTCGCGGGCCTCGCAAGAACTGGCCGCATTGCCGCCCTTGGGTAACCCGGATGTTACTATGCCGGCCCCAGGCGGGCCCGCGGAAGCCGGAAGGAATCCCTGACATGCGCATGACAGCCCTGCTCCGCATCGCCATGCGCTCCCTCTCGCGCAACAAGCTGCGCTCCGTCCTCACCATGCTCGGCATCATCATCGGCGTCGGGGCCGTGATCGCCATGCTCTCCGTGGGCCAGGGCGCCAAGGCCATGGTACAGACCAGCATCGCCGGCCTGGGCACCAACGTCATCACGGTGTTTCCCGGCGGAGGCGCCCCCGGCACCGTGCGCACCGATGCGGGAACCTCCAGCCGCCTCACCGAGGACGACGTGGAAGCCATCCGGAAAGAAGCGCAGGGCCTGAACTACATCACTCCCACCACGCGCACCGGCGCCCAGGTGAAATACGCGGGCCAGAACTGGCGCACCAGCATCTACGGGGCCTACCCCGAGTACCTGCAAATCCGCAATTGGAATCCCTCCGAAGGCGTGGGCTACGGTATGTCCGATGAGCGCGGGGCCTCCAAGGTGGCCTTGCTGGGGCAGACGGTGGCCAAGAACCTTTTCGGCGAAGGGGTGAACCCGGTGGGCCAGACCATCCGCATCAAGAATCTGCCCTTCCGCGTCATCGGCCTGATGGAAGCCAAAGGCCAGGGCTCTTTCGGCCAGGACCAGGACGACATCATCATCGCTCCTTACTCCACCGTGCTGAAAAAACTGGTGGGCTCCACCTATGCGCAGAACCTGACCGCCTCCGCGGTATCCGAGGAAGCCATTCCGGAAGCTTCCGCCCAGATCGACGATATCCTGCGGCGGCGCTTCCGCTTAGGGCCGAACGACCCGGCCGACTATACCATCCGCACCCAGACGGAAATCGCGCAGGCGGCCGGCAGCGTTTCCCAGACCATGACGGTCCTGCTCTCCAGCATCGCCGGCATCTCCCTGCTGGTGGGCGGCATCGGCATCATGAATATCATGCTGGTTTCCGTTACGGAACGCACGCGCTAAATTGGCATCCGCCTGGCCGTGGGCGCCAAGGGCCGGGACATCCTGCTGCAATTCCTGGTGGAAGCGGTGGTCATCAGCTTCTTCGGCGGCCTCATCGGCATCGGGTTGGGCGCGGGGGTTTCCACCTTCCTGTCCTCCGTGCAGGGCTGGGCGGTAAAGCTTTCGCCCACATCTGTGCTGGTGGCCTTTCTGTTCAGCGCGGCCACGGGGATCTTTTTCGGGTGGTATCCCGCGCGCAAGGCGGCCAGGCTTAATCCTATCGACGCTTTGCGCTATGAGTAGGGGTAATTTCCCCATACCGTTACAAACCGTACGCACAAACCGTAAGCCGGATTTTCAAACCTGAAAGCTGGCAACCTCATTGCCGGATTTATATAATCCCCGCATGGTAAACGATACGTTCCTGGATCAAATGCGCGGCACCGGCGATCCGCCTGCCGATTCCGTGATAGAGGGTTTCATCACCGCAGGGGAAATCCCCGAGCTCAATGCCCTGATGGGGGCGCTCCACGCCAATATGGCCCGGCCCGCGGGCTACCCCACCCCGCTCGCGGCCTACCTGGAAACCTCCGCGCAATTGCCGGCCTGGGCGGATCCGGCCCGGATCCTGCGGGCGCAGCGGCTCTTCACCTTGCATGGTCCCCTCTTCGGCATGGTCATGCTGTTCAAGTCCTTGCCCATCCTGTACGCGGGAGGCAAGGGCGGCGCCCAGGTGTTGGCGATGACCGGCCAGCTTACCCAGCATTACCGGCGCCGCGCGGGGGAAACCCTGCGCTTCATCCTGGACGTGATGGAACCGGGAGGCTTGGGGCCGGGGGGCAAGGGGGTGCGTACCGCGCAGAAGGTACGCCTGATGCATGCGGCCATCCGCGCCTACGCTTCCGCGGCGCCGGGCTGGCAAGGACATGAGGTGGAATGGGGACGCCCCATCAACCAGGAAGAGCTGGCGGGCACCTTGCTCGCTTTTTCCACCGTCACCCTGGAAGGCGCCGCCGCTTTGGGCCTGCGGATTCACCGTCAGGATGCGGAGGCGTATTTCCATACCTGGAAAGTGATCGGGCATATCCTCGGCATCGATCCGCGCTTGTATCCGGAAAGCGTGCCCGCTGCCGCCGGATGCTGGAAGGCCCTGGTCCGGCGCAATTTCCGCCGCACGGAAGCGGGCCTGCTGCTCATCCGCGATCACCAGGAATTCCTGACCGAGCTGATCCCGGGCCGCGTTTTCGATAGGGGCATCCCCACCTTGCTCCGCTACCTGATGGGCAGGAAGATTTCCAACACCGTGCTGGACCTGCCCAAGTCGTCGGCCCCGTTCGCGTTGTTGCTGTTCCTGATGGAAGTGTTCCACCTGGAAAAGATCGGTTATCTCATCTTCCCCTTCCTGGTGCGCGCCGCCCGCAAGCTGAGCGTCGATCTGATGGAATCCCTGCAAAAGTATCTCGTCACCGGGCAATCCCGGCCGTTCAGCATTCCGCCCTCCCTGACCGAGCACTGAACCGGAAACCGCCGGCCGGCAAGGCCTGCAAGGAGTCCCCATGAGCGACGTCATCCTGTGCCCGGATCACCCCGGCCTGGCCAACGATCCTTCCCATTGGCTCAACCTGATCGATCGAAACTGCGTTCCCTACACTTATCCGGAGCTTTTCCTGTTCGGGGGCGGCTGCCTGATGTGGGTGGTGGCCTACGCCATCCTGATCCACGATTCATTCCGGTACAAATACATGGAGATGGCCGCCGTGGCCGGCTGCAGCAATATCGCCTGGGAATTCATTTGGTCCTGGGCCTTCCGCACGGACATGGGCCTTTTCCTGGTGTGGACTTATCGCGCCTGGTTCTTCCTGGACATCTTCATCTTCTGGCAATTGCTGAAGTTGGGTAACAAGCAGGTTACCCAGCCGGCTTTCCGCAGGCACTTCAAGCCGGCGGCCATCCTCATCACGCTGGCCTTCGCCCTTCTCTATTACTTCTACGCCAAGCAAGGCATGGACACCCTGATCGGCGCCAACTCCGCCTACCTGTGCCAGCTCGTCATCTCTTCCACCTGCCTGCTATTGTTGCTGGGAAGCCCATCCTTGCGGGGATTCTCCCTCTCCATCGCCTGGCTCCGCTCCTTGGGCACGGGCATGAACACGGTGATGATGATCCTGCACTACCGCGGCAACCATTTCCTCCACCTGATGGGGATTCTCTCGGCCGTGATGGACGCGGTTTATATTTTCAACTTCTACCGTATGCGGGCTTCCGCAAACGTACCGGCGACCCAATCGACCTGAATTGGCCGTCATTTCGGGGCGGCATCCGGTAATTCCCGCCTGCCGGGAATTACCGGAACCGGTCCGGCCCTTCCGGTCCAAGGCGAAAGTGCTTACTTTGCCGTTTATGCAATCAACCATCCGGAGGTCCCGATGATCCCTTTCCTGTCCAAACCCAAACCGCTATGGACGGCTTTGGCCTTCGCGGCGGCGACGGTGCTGCCCGCTGCCGCCCAATCCCTGGTCACTACAACGAATTTCTCCCTGACCTTTCCGGCCGGCTGGATGCAACTGACCGCCGGCACCGAGTCCGATTCGGCATCGGCTTTCCTGATCAACACCCTTACGGGAAGCACCGCCATCACCATGGGGTTACCCCATCAAGGCCTCTTGACCTCGAAGGAAATGGCCCAATTGATGCTTACCTATGGTGTCACCGATAGTCTTTCAACCACGGCCAACGGTACCAAAACCCTGGGAGGAAAGGAGTTCACCTTCCTGGAATTCAAGAAGAGCGGAACTTCCGAATCAAACACGGTCGCCAGGGTGCGCATCTATTTCCTGAGCCAAGGCAACTTCCTTTTTGAAGGCTTAATGTCATACGATACCGACACGGTCGCAGGCACCCTCACCGAATTCGAAGCGGCCCTGGCCACTCTCAATATCAAGGCCAGCGCGGGACTGCGGGCCGCGATTGCGCCGTTCCGCCCTGCCGAGGCAGGCGCGCGGCATGATGCATTGGGAAGGTCCCAGCGGTTGCCGGGAACCAGGCAAGCGAGCTTTCCGTCGCTCGTCCGCTACTGAATCCGCCCCATTTACTTGCTAAATTCCATCCCATTCGCTTAAGGGCTTAAAGCGGCCGGGGCGTCGGCGTGGTCCCCGCCGGGGAAGGAATGGAAATGCCTAAAAGATCCGTAGCCGACCGCAACTTCTTTGTTTTATCCGCATTGCTGTTGCTCAGCGGCTGCTCGCGCCAGCCCGCCAAAGCGGACCATCACTGGTTCGGCATGGACACGGATTTTTCCGCCATCCTTTACGCCCATGGCGCAACCCAGGCCCCGGAGGATTCCGCATTCTCGCTTTTGGAGCGGGAGAGCGCGCGCCTGGAGCAGGTGTTCAGCGACTATCTGCCCGGATCGGAATTGAAAAAGCTGCAAGGCCGGATGGGCGACACCTTGGCCGCGGATCCGGAAATCGTGACCGTGTTCAAAGCCGCGGCGGAAATGGCGGGCGCTTCCGCCGGCCGCTTCGATATAACCTTGCATCTGCTGAAACGCGCCTATGGCCTGGCGAGCGGGGATTCCAACCGGGTCCCCACCGATCGGGAACTGCAAGCCGTGATGCGCGGCAACCCCGCCTTCGGGGCCGCGCAGGACAGTAATCCCGCATCCAGTCCGCCCTTTCGGATCCTGGCCGACAACCGCCTGGTCCTGCTGCGCGACAGCGTGGTATTCGATCTGGGCGGGATTGCCAAAGGCTATGCGGTCGATCGCATGCATGCCATCCTGGACTCGCTAGGCTATCCCAACCATATCGTAACGGCGGGCGGCGACATGCGCGTGGGCGGCCGGAAACCCGGCGCCCCCTGGAAGGTAGGCGTCCGCCATCCCCGCCATGGCGATGCTTTGGCCGGCAATCTGACGCTCGCGGATCCTTCGGCCGTTTCCACCTCCGGCGATTACGAACGCTTCTTCATCCGGGACGGCGTGCGCTACCACCATATTTTCGATCCGCGCACCGGCAAGCCGGCGCGCCCCTACTGCTCCGTCACCGTTTTGGCTTCCAGCAGCCTGCTCGCCGACAGGTTGACCAAACCGCTCTTCATCCTGGGACCGGAAAAAAGCGCGGAACTGTTGCGGCGCTTCGGCGCCAGAGCGGTATGGATGCGCGAGATAGGCGCCGGCGCGCAAGCTACGGGAGCACCGGGCGCGGGAACGCCAGCCGCGCCAGTGGACAGCGCGGGCGCGCCGCGCCTGTGCTACCTGGAATCGCAGGGCCTGGAAGGCATTCTGAAAATGCAGGGCGTAGAACGCTGCAGCGAGGGAAGGTAACGGAATGCTGGAAGCCATCAAGAATTTCGCGCGCATCACGGAAACGCTGGCGACGGCCGGCCAGCCGGGCGAGGCGCAAATCCGGGAAGCCGCCGAACACGGCTTCCAGGTGATCATCAACCTGGGGCTTGCCGATCAACCCTATAGCCTGGCGGATGAAAGGGCGAGCGTGGAAGCCGCCGGCCTCGCCTATTTCCACATCCCTATCCCGTTCGAGAATCCCGGCGAGGATCATTTCGCGCGCTTCCTGCGCGTAATGGATGCGAACGCGGGCAAGAAAACCTTGCTGCATTGCGCGGCCAATTTCCGCGCCTCCGCCTTCGCGGCCCTGTACGGCAGGGCCCGTCTGGGTTGGACGCGGGAAGAGTCCGAAGCGGTTTTCAAAAAAGTGTGGGAGCCGAATGCGATCTGGTCCGCTTTCTTCGCCAAAGCTTCGGCCGATTTGGAACGCGCGGGCGGTTGAACCGCGGAAACGACTTACCGG
Source organism: Fibrobacteria bacterium (assembly GCA_025360005.1). Lineage (GTDB taxonomy): Bacteria > Fibrobacterota > Fibrobacteria > UBA11236 > UBA11236 > Chersky-265. Next base: position 46,405 of record JANYDA010000009.1, on the reverse strand, counting down.
CGGTTTTAACCGGCCGGCGTTCCCGTGACTTCCGCCTTCCTCTTTGACAAAACCAAAGTCAAAAGCTGCGAAGCCAACAACGATCCTGCCACGGAGATCACGGGATTCCAGGGCCAGGCCAACGCGAACAGCGGCTTCCAGGTTCCCGGCGGCAGGATAGGGATGCTGGTAAAGGGCAACAGCGCCAGCATCCCGGCGAAAGCCCCGGCCATCACGGCTTTGGGATGCGTCTTGGGCAGGAAGAAAGCCTGCAGGAAAATCGACAGCAGGGGTCCCGTGAACAGGGACGTGAAGAAAAGCGCCTTCTGCAGAATGGAGATATTGCCGATGGCGCAGACGAAGGAGGCGGCCAATCCCAGCATCCCCCACAGCACCACCCATTTGCGCGCGTTCTTGATATTGTGCGAACCCACGTCGGCCGCATCCTTACGCGGCAGGAAATCCACCACGGTGGTATTTGACAGGGCCGTCAGCACGGAGCTCAAGGCGCCCATGTCGGCCGCCAAGATCGCCGCCACCAGCAGTCCCTTCACGCCCGTAGGCAGCACATTCACGATGAAGTAGGGCAGCACTTCGTTGACCTTGAGATCGGGCAAGGCTTGCACGTGGGCCACTTGGAAATAGACGTACATGAACGCGCCCACGGTAAAGAAGACCACTCCCACGCATATGCCCAGCAGGGAGGAGGTGACGGAGGAATAATTGGCGGTGCGCACGCTCTTGGTGGACAGGTAGCGCTGCACGAATTGCTGATCGCACCCGCGGATGGCCACCTCGAAAACCACGTACACCAGGGAAGCGGTGTAGAAATTCCGATCGCTGGCGGGGTTCCAGGTGAAATCGTACCAGCGCGTCTTGCCCGCTTCGGAGGCCAGGGCCCAGGTCTTGGCGAATCCGCCCACGCCCCGGGCGCAGAACCAGATGCACAACAGGCCGCCCCCGAAAAAGATGACGAACTGGATGATATCCGTGGTGGTCACGGCCTTGATGCCGCCCAGGGAGGTGTACATCATGGCGAAGAGGGCCATTGCCATGGCGGCCACCCAGAAAGGGGCGCCGGTGATCTTCATCAGCACCAGGGAGGGGCCGTAGATAAGCATGCCCATGCGCAACAGCAGATGGCAGGAATAGAAAGCCGCGGCCAGCACGCGCACCGGGCGCGAGAATTTGATCTCCAACAATTCATATGCCGATTTGATGCCGCTGGCGCGGAAGCGGGGGATGAACACCGTCCCCACTATCACGATGGCGACGAGCGAGCCCACGTTGAGCATCAAGAGCCGCATATCGTTGGCATAGCCGTCGGCGGGATTTCCCAAAAAAGTATTGGCGCTGACCGAGGTGGCGATGAGGGAGATGCCGACAGCCAGCCAAGGCATGTTGCCTCCCCCGAACATGAAGTCCGAGAAATCCGTGTTGCGGCGGGAGAAATAGAAACCGATGCCGGCCACAATCGCGAAGTAGGCTACGATGACGAGCCAGTCGATCCAGGTGAACATGCTGCCGGGTTTCCTTCCGAAGCAAACGGGTGCCGGATAAAAATGGCTAACTCATCCGGTTTTGGCATTCCGGGAAAGGGTTCTCAAGCCGGAAATCGGAACGGAGCCGGCCTGGAGCCGGCGCGCGCCCTGGCGGCAACCTTGCTACTTTAACCCTATGGCCAATACCTCCGATGAACCCGTTTCCGAAGGCAAACGTTTCAAAGCCGACCCGCTCCGCATCGCGCTCTTCGCCGTTTTCGCTTGCGGCATTTACGGTTCCGGCATCCTCATGGTGGTTCTGGCGGCGTTCCAAACCATCAAAGCCGTGCACGCCGATCTTTCCGTTCCCGTGATCCCCTGGATCGCCGCTTTCTTCCTGGTGGTATCCGGAATGCTTTCCGTCATCTACGGTTTCTTCTTCCGCCCGCGCGAGTGCCGCCTCAGCCCCGCTAAGGTCGCCGTGGTCTACTGGGACGGCAACGGCAAGGTGATGGAACGCGCCCAGGTGGAATCCGTGGCCATCGGGAGCATGCGCATCGTACTGATCGGAGGCGGAAAGAAATTGGTAGTGGGACGGATCTATTCCGATTGGAAAGAACTCAAAGGAGCCTTGGGCTCCTGGAGCGCCGCGTCCGCGGGGAATGCCCGCGCTTAGCACCCCGGTAAGGATCCGTTAAGGACCCAGGCCGGGATAATCGACGCGGACGCGCAAACTCCGGCCTTTGGGGTCGGCCACGTTCACGATTCCCTGGTAACGCAACAGACGGAGGGTTTTCCCGTCGTAATGCATGATGATGGTGGGCAGTAACATGCGTAATACCGTGGACTGGGGCTCGATGACGATGGCTTCGTCCTTTCTGCCGGCGGTTTCCGTTGGGGAAAGATTCCTTTTCGCATCCAGGTAGGCGACGAACTTGTAAAAGTCCAATCGCGCTGGCACCACCATGTTGAAGGCTAGTCGTTTTCCCGCCAGCAAATCGGCCCAATTCGCCTTTAAGAAATTCCCCACTCCTCCGTTCACCACGCAAGGCTCCGGAACCTCCAGCCGCTTCTGGCGCAAAGGCGCCTTCGCATCGTCGCGGAAGTGGACAAGCAGCCCGCCGTCTTCCGCGCGGGAACCCTCCTCGTATCCGTTGCGCAAATCATTGAACAGATAATCCGGCTTGAAAGGGAACCGGGCGAAGTCGAGCGTGCGCTTGGCCATGGGCGCGCCGGCGGGCGCCCGGAAAAGGGTTTGCGTGGCCACATGCTTGCCCGCCGCCATTTTTTCCACATGCTCTTCCGCATAGGCCGGCACGTTGCGCTCGATGTCGAAGGCGGTACCGCTGTATTTGATGGAGGCATCTCCGGCTCCCGGGGCTTCCGCAGAGCCAGGTGCGCTGGAGGCGCCCGGTTTATCCGGAGCGGACAAAGCATTCGCTGGCCTGGGCCCACCCTTCGCCTCCCTAGGACCCGAAAGGTTCAGGACCAGGATGAACGCAAAGGCCGCGGCGGAAAACCCGCGCACGGCATAACGGGAACGAAGCATTCGGATCATGATCAGGAATAATAGGCAATTCCCGATGAAAGGGCGCCCTATTCCATCGGGGCGGCCCGCTTGGGATCAAAATGCCCTTGCAGCCGATCAGGACCGCTTGATCAAGGCAGGAAAACCTTCCGCGTCTGGCGGAAATCCCCCGCCGTCATGTTGAGGAAATATACGCCTCGGCCTTGCGGGCCTATCGGAAGGCGGTAGCTTCCCGCATCCAAATGTTTGTTCACCAGCTCGCTGCTGCGTCCATTGACGGGATTGATCACGGTGAAGCGGACATTCCCCTCATGTTTCACCGAGAACTCCAGTTCCGCGCCGCGCGTGGCCCTGCTGCCGGACAGGACGGTGAACCCTTCCCTATCCTTGGCGTCCTGGCGGGCGATGCCCACGGCCGGCTCCGTCTTGAAGCTGCGGATGTCCGACCAGCCGCCCACGCCGCCCGCATTCTTGGCTCGTACGCGCCAGAAGTACAGGGTGTTGGCGGCGAGATCGGAAACCGCGCGGGTGGTATCCGTCAAGGAGCTGTCGTCGAGGACGGAAGAGGAGAAGGTGGCCGTGGTGGAAAGCTGGAGGCGATAGGAAGCCGCGCGCGAAGACGCATCCCATTTGAAGGTGAAGCTCCGCGCCCGGTATGCCGCATTGTCCGCGGGTTCAAGCAAGGAGGGAATGGCGGGAGCCCCGATGATGACGGTGAATTTACGCGCGTCGGAGTAGGCGCTGGCGCCGGCGGAATTCTTGGCCGCTACCCGCCAATAATAGATCTGCTCGTAAACGAGCGGGCCCGCTTGCAGGGTCGTGTCCGTTCCGCCCGAATCGTCGACCAGACGGGTGGAGAAATCCGCTTTCACGGAAACCTGGATATGGTAGGTCTCCGCATTCTGGGACTTTTTCCAAACCAGCGTCAGGGTTTGCGGCTGGTTAACCGCATTGTCGGCAGGCGAAACCAATACGGGTTCGGCCGCGGCCCCGGCCCTGGTGGTGAAGCTGCGGATTTCCGAATAGGCGCTTGCGCCGGCATCGTTCTTGGCGCTCACGCGCCAGTAGTAAGTCTCATCGTTATGGAGCGGCCCCACGGATTTGGTGGTGTCCTTGTCCGCGGCGTCTTCGCTTACCAGGGTGGCGAAGGTGGAGGTGAGGGAAACCTGCAAATGATAAATAGCCGCCCGATCGGAAGGATGCCACTTGAGGACAAGGCTGGGGGAAATCCCTGTCTCCGCATCCCCGGGGGAAGCCAACGCGGGAGCGATTGGGGCGATGAGAATGATGGTGGTGAATTTGCGCACCGCGGCATAGTCGCTCACCCCCGCTGCGTTCTTGGAGCGCACGCGCCAATAGTAAACGGTCTTGTTGTCCAAGGGGCCGATGGGTTTGCTGGTGTCCGTCAAGACGGAATCGTTCACCGCCAGCGCGCCGGTAAAGGCGGCATTGGTGGAAACCTGCACCTTATAGGCAGCGGTAAGCGCGCTCTTGCGCCAGGTCAGAGTCAGGAAAACCGGCTGATCAACCGCCACGTCGGCGGGCTTGACATAGGTAGGAACGGCCGGAACCGCCAAGGTGGTAAAACTGCGGGCATCGGTGAAAGGCGCGGCTTCGCCCGGATTGCCGGAACGCACGCGCCAGTAATACTTGGTTCCATAGTCCAGCTTGGCATCGGTGAAGGCGGTATCTCCGGCTATGAAGACGTGATCGTATACCGGGTTCAGGAAGTTCGCGAAGGCGGAGACCTGAAGTTGGTAGGTGACCGCGCGATCGGCCTTGTGCCAGGAGAAGGCGACGGGGATGGCGAGTTGCTCGGCGTTATCGGCAGGCCCGATCAGGGCGGGGACCGCCGGCATGGCCGGCACCGTGGTGAAGGTGCGGACCGCGGAGTAGGGTCCGATTCCGGCCTCATTTTTGCCGTTAACGCGCCAGAAGTAGGCCGTACTTGTGGCCAATGGCCCCGGAGTGGCTGTGGTATCGGTTACGTTATCCTCGAAAACAAAGGTAGAGAAATCCGCCTTGGCCGAAACTTGCACGTGGTAGGAAACCGTTTCCGCCTGCTTGCGCCAAAGCAGAACGGGCTTGAGCGCCTGGTTTACCGCATTGGCGGCCGGCGCATCCTGCGCCACCGCTACCGGGATGGCCACGATGGTGGTGAACTTGCGGGGATCCGAATAGCCCCCCAAGCCATCCGCGTTGCGGGCGCGCACCCGCCAATAATAAGCGAGATTGTTTTTCAGGGGACCTATGGGCCGGAACGTTTCCGTAAATCCGGAGTCATCGACAATGCGGGCGGCGAAGTCCAGGGTGGTGGAGACTTGCACATGGTAAGACGCGGCGCCTGCCGCCGCCAGCCAGGAAGCCGTGAAGTTTACGGGTTGGAGAACCGCGTCCACGCCAGGATTCTGCAGCGCAGGAAGGGCGGGAACCGCGGCACGGGCCTGGCCCAATAGGGAAAGGGAAAGCCCCAATACAATGGCGGACATGCTTTTGAACATTATTGACCTCGATGTGTTGTTAGCGCGAACGACGAATAACGGCCGGGAACCACTGGGGAGATTCACACGGTCATCCCCAAGGTAAAACGCTAAGTGGAACGCGGAAACACCACGATGCGTGGTCCTGGGCCTGAGCCTCTGCGGGGATGGGGATGGCAGCAAGCGCGTTTGTCTCGGGAAAAGGTTCGATTTCCCCTTATGCCCGGATATTTTGCGGGCTTTCGCGAAACGACCATGTCCGGAAACGGCTAGTCGCGCATTTCGGAACCTCTTATACTTGATCCATGTTGGACCAGGAACTTTGTTACCAGGCCATGTCGGCCCGGGACTCCCGCTTCGACGGCAAGTTCTACGTGGGGGTAAAGACCACCGGCGTTTACTGCCGGCCCATATGCCCCGCCAAACCCAAGCGTGAAAACGTGGAGTTCTTCCCCACCGCGGCGCTGGCGGAGAAAAAAGGCTACCGCCCCTGCCTGCGCTGCCGTCCGGAATCCGCGCCCATGTCCCCGGCCTGGTCGGGAAAATCCGCCTTGGTGCAAAGGGCCTTGAAGGCCATCTCCGAACAGGAATACGCGAATCTGGATGAGAACGGTTTCGCGGAACGGTTCGGGGTAAGCGCGCGCCATCTGCGCCGCCTGTTCGCCAATGAAATCGGCAAGTCCCCCAAGCGTATCGCCCTGGAAAATCGTCTCGATTTCGCGCGCACCCTGATCGTGGAAACCGCCTTGCCTATCGGCGAGATCGCTTTTTCCGCCGGCTTCGCTTCGCTGCGGCGCTTCAACGACGCCATCAAGGAACGGTTCCGGCGCGCGCCTTCCCTGCTGCGCAAACGCAAGGCCGGCGATGCCGGGGAAGCCGGGATCGTATTGGCGCTTCCCTTCCGCCCGCCCTTTGCCTGGGAGGCCGCCCTGGCCTATTACCGATCCCATGCCATCGCCGGCCTGGAAACCTTCGCGGACGGGTCTTACGGGAGGATATTCCGCCTGGACGGGGCCGTGGGTATCCTGCACGTTACCCATGATCCCGCTGCCTCCTGCCTAAGGTTGCGCGTGACGGGCGCGGATACCCGCAGCCTGGGCCGGGTGGCGCGTCGCGTCCGGAGCATGTTCGATCTGGATTCGGATCCGGTGCTCGTCGCCAATGCATTCGCCAAGAATGCGCACCTGGACCGCCTCAACCGCGCTCATCCAGGCCTGCGCAGCCCGCGAGGTTGGGATCCCTTCGAGATCGCAGTCTGTTCCATCCTGGGCCAACTGGTGAGCATGGAGCAGGCCAATCGGATGATCGGGCGCCTGGTGGAAGGCTACGGAGACGGGGTCCGCCACCCGCTCACCGGGTCCGCGCTGCGTATATTCCCCGGCGCGGAGACCTTGGCCACGAGCAGCTTGGATAAAGTGGGCACCACCCGGGCACGCGCGGCCGCTTTGCGGGAATTCGCGAAGCGCTATGCCCAGGGGAAAATCTCCCTGAGCAGTACCCAGGATCCCATCGCTTTCCGCAAGGTGTTGCTGGATATCAAGGGAATCGGTCCCTGGACCGCCGAATACATCAGCCTGCGCTGCATCGCGGATACGGACGCCTTCCCGGGCACGGACCTGATATTGAAAAGGGCGATGGCGGAACACTCCGATTTGGATTTGGAATGCGCCCGGCCCTGGCGCGGGTACGCGGCAGCCTACCTCTGGCACGCCTACGCGAAGGACTTTTCCAAAAAAAGGAAATCGAAATGATAGCTTACCGCAAAACCATCGCTACCCCGGTCGGCCCCCTGATCCTCGCGGCTACCGAGAAAACCGTGGCGGCCCTGCTCTGGAATGAGTCCGATCTGGAACGGCTCGATCTGCGCTTCGCGGCCGGGGGAGCATCGTGTCCCTTATTGGCGTTGGCGGAAAAGCAGCTCGACGAATATTTCCAAGGCGGGCGGAAAAGCTTCCGGCTTCCGCTGGCTCCCGCCGGCACGCCTTTCCAGCAGAGGGTTTGGGGCGAGTTGGCGAAAATCCCTTATGGCGCCACCTGGAGCTACCGGGAATTGGCGGACCGGATCGGGAATCCGGGAGCGATGCGCGCGGTGGGTACCGCCAACGGCAGGAACCCGCTATGCATTTTCATACCCTGCCATCGCGTGATCCGCGCTTCCGGGGAATCGGGCGGCTATGCGGGCGGGACCGGGAACAAGGCCCTGCTGCTGGAGTTGGAGCGGGCTAAGCCGGTTTAATACCTACATTGGGCCCATCCGGAAGGCGGGCGGCGCGCGGCCGCCGGCAACCTAGGAGCAGACATGAATCCCCAGGAAATGAAGTCGATCCACAAAGCGGCCGGGCAAATCGAATCCGCCTTGAAGGCGTTGGAAGATCTACTCCAGGAAACCAACAACCAATCGGTCTATAAAGCTTCGGGAAGCCTGGTGCAAGCGCTGCGCTTTCTGCATGAATTCGACGCTACGGTTCTGACCGCGGAAATCCGGGCCCGTATGGAAGCCTTGGCCGCCGCCGACAAGCCCAAGTCCGGCAGGAATACGTTTACCACGGGTTTCTGAAAAAAGGCCGGATGGCGGGCATTTCCACAGGCCGGCGGCGGCTGCCGGGTAACGCTAACGCTACGGTTGACTGCCATCGCGGCCTTGGATAACCCCGAAGCCGCCGAAAGCCCTGCGGTCCCCCCGCTTTCCGGTTTTACCTCCCATCCTTTGCATGCAATTAATCCTTGGGGGGTGCGGTACGAATAACGTAATTCACAATCATCACTCGCTGGAGTGGATTGCATCCCCCCACAAGCGTGACAAAGAGGAACACAATGAAATCGAATCGACAGCTGGTATCAGCACTTATCATCGCATTGCCTATTTTTTCGGCGGCCCAAGAAGCCACCACCAACGTTGACCCTCCCGTTCTCGAACACATCGGGGCGAATACCGAGATCCGTGTCGTTTCGCCCACCAACACCTGGTATGGCACGCGCGGCCTGAGCCAGACGGCCTCGGCTGAAGCGCTGGGGGAAGGACGCTTGATCTTCGGGTTGAACGGTTCCTTCTATAACCAGCAAAGGGAGTTCGCGCTGGGTCCCAACAAGAACGCCAAGTTCTTCACCGGCATCGGATCCATCGCCTTGGGCCTGAACCGGCATGTGGACGCCTTCGCTTCCATCACCGGTTTCGGCTCCCTTGATTATACCAGCGACCAGGCTTCCGGCCCCGGTACGGTAGGAGCGGGCGTGCAAGGCACCCTCCCGTTCGCCCAGTCCGCTCCGGTCAGGATGGCCGCCCAGGTCGCCCTCTACCAGGGCCTGACCAATAATCCCATCGATTCGAATTTCGCGGACGGGTACAGCTATTTCGAGGCCCGGACGGGATTGGATTTCATGGGCAAGCTCATCCAGAGCCTGGTCCTGGGCAGCGAGGATGCGGGCTTCAAAATGCATTTCAACGAAGGCGTGGTCACCTCCGCGGAGAGCGGCACGGAGGCCTTGTTGCTGCTGAGCACGGGAGCCCAGGTCAACATCTTCGCCGCGGTACTGGGCGCGGAATTGCATACGCGATCGCCCGTCAACAACATTCAATTCCAGACGGATCCGCTCTGGGCTACGGCCTCGGTCCAATTCCGTTCGGCTTATGACATCAACCTCACCTTGGGCGGGGACCTGGCGCTTTCGCAGGATCGCAATGATGCGGCCAACACCAGGGCGTTGGAACCGTTCCGTCTCTTCGCCGGACTGGCGTTCACCTTGGATACCGAAGCCGGTAGCAGAGCGGAAGCCAAGGCCAGAGCCCAGCGCGAGGCCAATGAAAAGGCCGGTTTGCGGAATTCGAACCGAAGCCTGAAAGAACAAGCCCGGGAAGATTCCCTGGAGAATGCGCGCAACAAGGCGAAAGCGGATTCCGTCGCCGCCGCCTTGCTGGCCAAGAACAAGGATGACTCGCTCGCCATGGCGAACAAATCCCGCCAGGATTCCATCGCCTTGGCCGAATCCCAGAAGAACCTGGAGTTGGAGAAATCCAAGCGCTCGGATGCGGAGAAGCAACTCCTTTCCACCGGTCTCCTGCTCATGGATGCCGTATACTTTGAAACGGGTAAGACCGATATCTCCATCAACTCCAAGCCTTACCTGAACATCATCGCCAAGATGCTGACCAAATATCCCAAGCTCCGCATCGAGGTGGCCGGACATACGGACGACGTGGGCAGCGATGCCAGCAATCAGCGCCTCAGCCAGGCCCGCTCGGAATCCGTAATGGGTTACATGGTGAGCGTGGCACCTGAGCTGAAGGATATTCTTTCCGCCAAAGGCTATGGGGAATCCATGCCCAAAGCCGACAACAAAACGGCGACCGGCCGCAAGCTGAACCGCCGCACGGAATTGCAAGTCCTGAACAAGGAAGCGCTCAAGGAATACAACCCCTGAAGAACGCTTTCTCCAAGCCGATGGCCCCCGGCGCCCCAGCGCCGGAGGACAGTCGGCGCGTCCGCAAATGGGATAATTTCTGATCCGACGCCCCGGCCCTTTCAATGGCGGGGCGTATGTTTTTTTATCGAGATCTGATGGAACGCACGGGCGCAACCTTCCAGTAGCTTGTATCCTACTCCGGGTATGTCCCGCCGCTCCAGCATCTATTGGCTTTTAGCTTCGCTCGCTTTCCCGGGATGCCAGGGTTGGATCCCCAACGAACCTTCCCTGGCATCCCGTACGGGAGCCTCTCCCGTCAACTCCGATTGCTCCAGTTGCCACGCGTATCCGGTGGGCGGCGTCAACCATCAATTCCATCTCCTGCACGCGGACAGCCTCAAGCTGGGTAACGGACCGATTACCTGCCTGGACTGCCATAGGACGTCCTTGCGGGAAAAGGACGTGACATTGTACGACAGCGTGTTCGCCGATTCCCACGGCCAATCGGCGTCCGCTTACGATGCCGGGACCAGATCCTCTTTCCGGGATTCGATCGCCCGCGGCGCTTATCTCTTGGCGCGGGTGGACACGTTAATCCACCATCGACCCATCCCGGTGCCCTTGGATACCCTGCGCGTCACCTTTCTGCAGGAATGGATGACGGGGATGGATCATCTCAACGGCGTTCTGGACATCCGCTTCGACGCGGCGAACAGCGACACCGCGCGCTACCGGGGCCGGAGCGCCGTCTACGATCCCACCCTGGAAACCTGCTCCGCCGTGGCCTGCCATAAGCATGACGACCCTTACCGCTGGCCGGCGCCGTCCAAGGGATTGGGAGGATTGAACGTGGACAACAGCCTCAAATGAGACGCCTCCCTTTCCGCAGACTGGTTGTGATGGCCGGCGCGGCAGCGGCCGTGGCCGCCGCCTTTTCCGGTTGCGCCCGCGTCCATCAAAAAGACCGGGAATTCTTGAGCGATCCCATCCTGCAACGCGCTCCCGATCCGCTGGGCGGGGGTTTGGAAAGCCATAACCTGCCGCGCCGGGAGGGCGCGGCGGGCGGAAGCTCGGGATCGGGCGGCGGCTGCGGATGTTGAAGCTGCCGCCGCATTCGGCGCGCATCCTCACGGCCGCCGTTTACCTGTCCATCGGGACTGGCCCGCTTTCCATACCCGCCCGCGCGGAAGAATCCGGGGACCGGCTCGATTTCAAATACATGTATTACTGGGATCGCAACCAGGTCTGGAACCATACGCCCGCCTTCGATTATTTCCACAAGCTTTCCCCTGACTGGAGCCTGCAATGGGATCAGGAATTCGACGCCGTATCCGGGGCCTCGCGCCGCTTGGGCGCCGACCTTACGGGAAAGCTCGGCGATCATGGGGTGGATGCCACCTCGGGCGCCTCGCAACGCAAGTCCAACGGGACGCCCTTCGCCAATCCCTGGAATGATCCCGCCTTCGACGCCGTCAGCGGCGCATCCAAAAGCGAATTGCGGCATTCGGAAAACCCCAGCGTGACCTACAGCCAAGGCGGCCGCGTCTATACGGGAGGGTTCTACTTCAGCGATGAACCCGACTACCGTTCCTACTCCCCATCCCTGGCCCTCGCCCATGACTTCAATGAACGCAATACCACCTTGGGCGCCGTGCTGGCCTGGTTCTTCGACGACTTCCACCCGGGCGGCGCATTCGCCGATCAAGGCGGCGCGAAGCAAATCCAATCCTTGTCGATTTCCGCCACCCAGGTGTTGAGCCCGCTGGCCTTGGCCTCCCTCACCCTCAACGGCATCCACGCCTCCGGTTACCTGGGGCATCCATATAACCCGGTCATCCTTGCGGACGGTTATGCCATCGAGGAAAACGTCCCCCGGAGAAAAACCAGCCTGGCTTTGGCGGGGGAGCTTGTGCAGGGTTACCGTATCGGCGGCCTGCTGGGCTCGCTGCGGCTGAATGCGCGCCGCTACATCGATACCTGGGGGATGGACTCCAAGGATGCGGAACTGCAATGGTACCAGTATTTCGGCGAAGGGACCTATCTGCGGCTGCGCGCGCGCGGTTACCGGCAAAGCCAATCGGGCTTCGCCCGCGACCAATACCAAGGCGATGAGCTCTATCGCTCCGCGGACATCCGGTACTATCCTTTCTCTTCGCTGTTATTGGGCGCCAAGATAGCCGCGCCTTTGTTCGACTCCTGGCACGAAAATGCATGGCTGCCCGATCGGTTCGATTTGAGCTACGATTTCGGAATCCGGGATACCTATGGCGATCGGGGAACATCGCAACCTTACCGCCATTACCAGCTTTTTCCCAGCACGGAAAACTATACCGAGGGAACCTTCATGCTTGGTTTGAGTTTCGATCTTTGAGCGGACTTGGCCCGGTTTGTCCCGACGATCCACGCGGAATGCCCGCTTCGCCCGGCTTACCGGGTTATAATCCTAAAAAGATTCCAAACTTGCGAATGACCCTGGCCTTTTGGCCTCCGGAGGCGTACGCGCCAGAGTACGCTTGTTGGGGTAAAGCGTTCCGTCTCAAGCCGGAGAATGCCATCCCGCCTATCATTACCGCAGCCGAAGGTAAGCCCTGCGGTTCGCGAAACGGCCCCCGTCCAAGGTAAGGGGTAACTTTGCGGTTTCTATCCAACCGAGGTCGAGGTGGCATCCAAATCCATGAGTGCGTCGAAACCCCCACGAATCGCGCCCTTGAAAGCCGCCTCGACCCTGTTCCTTATCGCAATCATGCTATGCGGTTGCCTGGAAGGGATCAAACCCGATGCGGCCGCCCTGACCGCATCTTCCACCGCGCCCCGCATGGGTCCGGATTGCGCCAGTTGCCACGCTTATCCCTTGCACGACGTGAACCATACCTACCACCTGCAATCCTTCAACACCCGGGAAGGCGTACAAGGCAAGTTCATCTATGAAAGGAAGAACGGCGCCATCGTTTGTATGGATTGCCACTTCGGGTCCATCGCCCACCGCAACTATAATTGGTACGATACCCTCTGGGGCACGGAAGGGGATGTGCGGGCCACCCGGGACAAATTGCCCAACGATCCCATCTACCGCATCGATTCCATTCCCGGTTTCCTCCCCTTGCCCTATGCGTTGGAGCGCGCTACCGCGACTTCGGATCAGGTCGATTCGCTTTTGGATGCCGCCGCGAAAATCGGCGCGGTGGTTTCCTGGCTTACGGCCGGGAACCACTTCAACGGCTCCGTCGATGTGGAGTTTTCCCCCAACATCGTGCTGGACACCGGGCTCGCGCGGACGGCCTACCGCGCCCGGGACCTGAGCTGCTCCGCCATCGAATGCCACAATGCGCCCAAGAAGATCTACCGATGGGCTTCCAAGGACAAGGGATTGCCCGGATGCCCCAGCCTGGATCATAATCCCGAAGTGGATTCCAGTTGTGGTTATTCGCCCAAGCAGGAACCCAAGTAAAAACCAACGCCGGAGCCCAGAAATGATCAGCAAGAATTCCGCCGCCGCTTTCATTTGCCTGATGACGGGTCTCTGCGCCTGGACGCTGTCCCGCGCCGCCGAGGCCGCCAGCTGCGACGCCACCACCGGCGCCTCTTGCAAGGTGGTAGGGGTAAAAACCACGCTGGCGGGCGCCACGCTGTCCTGGACGGAAGGGCGGCACAACGGTTCGCGGACATTTTGTTATGGGATAGGCACTCCGGGGAAATGCTCCGGCGTGAGCAGCCGCGCCAGCGGGGTTAAGAATCAAGTGGTCACCGGCCTTGCCCCCAACACGAAATACGCCTACAAGTTCTACGGCACTTGGGGAGGCAGGACGAAATCCGTGGTCACGGGCAGCTTCGTCACCGACAATTCCGCCTGCGGAACATCCGTGATCACGGTAGTGGAGGTCAATGGGGTTGTCCTTACCACGGACGGCGATTCCCTGGAAAACGTAATCGCCACCATAAGCAAACAAAACGGGGGCCAGATCATGGGAAAGGATACCAGCGACGCTTCGGGCGGGTACAGGTTTCAAGTCGATCCCGGTACCTATTCCGTCAGCCTTTCCTATCCTCCCTTCACGGCTCCGGCTCCCTTTACGGCTACGGTAATAACCTCAAAGCCCCTGGACCTTCCCGATCAAACCATGAAGGACGCTTTCCAAATCGGCGGAACCGTGGTCAGCGAGGGCGCGGGCGATTCTCTCATGGGGGTGACGGTGACCGTTTTGAAAAAATCCGACAACTCCACTGCGGGTACGCGCATGACGGCGGCGGATGGCCATTTTTCCATCGGGTTGAAACCCGGCGATTACCTGGTGAATGCGGCCTATCTGGGTAAAAACCTGCCATCGCCCATCGCGATCACCGTCACGAAAAGCATGCGGATGTCCAATATAGCCATGCCGGTTACCACGGGCATTCTGCGCAGGCCGGGGCCGGAAGCCTTCGGAGCAGGATCGAAAGGCGGTTCGCGGGCGGTGGACGCCAAAGGAACGTTCCGGAATGGGATATACCAGGGAGCCGTGCGCTGGTTTGAAACGGAACGGTGAAATCGGTCCCGGTCCGCGGCTTCCCTATGTCCCATGAAAAGGGATCATGATCCGGCCGATTACCCTGGTTTTCCGATTCCGTGCCACAAGGCCACAATGCCCAAAGCCGCGAACAATAGCGACGCCATCCCGCGCACCAACTTGAGCGGGATTTTTTTCGCGAAACCATCTCCCAGGAAAACCACCGGCACGTTGGCCAGCATCATCCCGAACGTGGTTCCCGCCACCACCGCAAGCAGCGATGGGTATTTGGCGGCCAGGGCCACGGTGGCGATTTGAGTCTTGTCGCCCATCTCCGCCATGAAAAATGCCGTCACGGTGGTGGCGAAAACCCCCAGCCCTTTTTTCGCGCCGGGCTGGTCGCCCAATTTATCCGGCACCAGGATCCACGCGGCCATGAGCAGGAAGGATGCGCCCAACACCCATGCCAACATCCTGGGTCCCAACCAGGTAGTCACATATGCCCCCAGCGCCCCGGCCAAACCATGATTCAATAGGGTTGCGGCGAATATCCCCGCCACGATGGGGATGGGCTTCCGGAACCGGGCCGCCAATACCAGGGAGAGCAATTGGGTTTTGTCGCCTATTTCGGCAAGGGCCACCACGCCGGCGGAAATGAGAAAGGCCTCCATGGCGAGTGAGACTAGGAAAATCCCATGGTCTCTTGAAACGAAGCGCGGAACCCTTTACCCACGTTTGCGGGTCCGCTCGTTTTGCAATTCGGCCTTGGCCTCCAGCAACCGTTTCATGTGCCCTTTCCCCACTTCCGGGTACTTCAGATCCAATGATTTGAGTTTGGATAGAATCACATCGGCGATGACGGTACGGGTAAACCATTTGTTGTCGGCGGGAATGATGTGCCAGGGCGCGTGTTCCGTGCTGGTATGGTTGAAAACATCTTCGTACGCTTCCATGTACTCGTCCCAATGGGCGCGCTCCTTGACGTCCGCCAGGGAAAACTTCCAATTCTTTTCCGGCGTATCGATGCGCGCCAAAAGGCGCCGCTTCTGTTCCTCCTTGGAAAGGTGCAGAAAGAATTTAAGCACGATGGTGCCGTTGCGAACCAGGTATCTCTCGAACAAGTTGATCTCTTCAAAACGATGTTTCCAGATGTTCTTCCCCTTCGCATGGGGCGGCAGCTTTTGCGCATCCAGGATTTCCGGATGCACCCGGACCACCAGCACCTCTTCATAATAGGAGCGGTTGAATATGCCGATGCCGCCGCGCTCCGGCAAGGCTTTCATGCTCCGCCACAGGAAATCATGGCTCAATTCCTCGGCCGAAGGGGACTTGAAGGAATGGACCTGGGTACCCTGGGGATTGACGCCGCTCATCACGTGCTTGATGGCCCCGTCCTTGCCGGCGGTATCCATCGCTTGCAGTACTATCAGAAGCGCGTAGGTATTCTGGGCATAGAGCAGGTTCTGGTATTTGGCCAGCGCTTTGACGTCATCGTCCAATCTTCCTTTGGCCTCCCGCTTGTCCCGATAATGGCCGGTAAAAAGGGGATTGTAATCGCGTAGCCGGATTTTTTTTCCCGGAGGCACAAGGAAATCTTGGTGGTTCATCCGGATCCTGTCCCCTTGAATTGGAGGGCAACGCCCTGGTCCTGGGAATCAAAAAAAAGGAAAGGGCCGCTTCCGCAACCCTTTCCGGCAACTCGTTTCTTACCCTCGAAAAACGGACAAACGTTTAAAGGCAAACGCTCCCAACCGCATCAACCGCGGAAAGCCGCCAGTTGTTTGATCCGGGAAGGGTGCCGCAGCTTTTGCAAAGCCTTAACCTTGATCTGGCGGATTCTTTCGCGGGTCACATCGAACCTGTCCGCTATCTCATTCAACGTCAAGGTGCATTGCACGCCGATGCCATAATAGAGACGCAACACCATATCTTCCCGTTCATCCAAGGTGCCGAGCAGGCTTTCCATGTTCTTGCTCAGGATGGACTTGAGGGCCGCATCATCGGAATTCTCCGCTTCCGTATCCGGAATGCAATTTTCCAGATTGCCGTCCTCTTCCTTTCCGGCGGGTTGGTTCAGGGAAACCGGATGGCCGGCGAGTTGCAGACATTCTATCACTTCCTTCTCCGGCAATTGCATGTACTCCGCTATGTCGCCGGGGGTGGGTTGCCGTCCCAGGGATTGCTCCAATTTACGGCTGACCTTCCCTATCCGGTGCATGACGTTTACTTTGCCCGCGGAAATATTCATCACCCTGGACTGTTCCGCCAGGGCGGTGAGGATTCCTTGACGGACCCACCATACCGCATAGGATATGAACTTGAAATTCATGCTTCCATCGAAACGATGCGCAGCCCGGATCAAACCCAGGTTGCCTTCGTTGATAAGATCGCCCATGGGCATGCCCTGGTATTGGTAATTACGGCAGACTGCAACCACGAATTTCAGGTTCGCCTCCACCAAAGCCTTGATGGCGGACTTGTCGCCGCTCTGAATGCGCGAGGCCAAAGCCTGCTCTTCCTTCAGCGTTAGATTCTTCGCCTTCTTGATCTCGGTCAAATAAGAAGTGAGTGCGCCGTCATCGCGGACGAACTCCAGCTTTTTATTCTTGATCGTTTTGGCGTCCAAACCTTGGGGAAAGGTTTTTGAGACCGAACCGGTGGCATTTATTCTTGCTGTTTGCATTTTCTGCCTTCTCCTATCTAAGCCTTTTATCGGCCTTTACATAAAACCTATTTATTCTAGTCCAACTCCAAATTTATTTAGCCCATGCAACTAAAGATACTTTAGTTTTTTGTGTTTATGTGCTCATTTTTGAGTGAAATAGACGTTTTTAATTTAAAGCCATCCTCCTGTTTCAGCCTGGGAGGCGTTTCCATCGGATCAATCTGTGGCTTTGGGGTGGTTGTTCGGCACCGCTACCTGCCGCCTGCCGGGAATTCCCCTACGGCTGGACTTTGCGGGCGATGAGCGTTTCCCGCAACCGCTGCTGATGCAGGAGTTGTGGCCCGTAATCCGGAATCCGGACCGCACCCAGGTAACTCCGGAGCCTCCGTAACATAAGCGATACTACGAAATGATCTTGCACGGAAGCAGCGCATCCTCGTCGAACGCGTACACGGAGCACATGCGATGGTAGCCGTCCGCGATGATCACCTTGCCATTGCCCGCGTCGCGCACGAGCAGGATGGGGGACAGTCCGGTTCCCGAGGCAATCTTTTTCCTGTTCTTCTCGACATGGGAATTGCTGATGCCCAGCAAAGACAGGCCGGAGGCCCGGAAAACGTCCTTTGCCTTGAAATGGGTTATCCCGGCCTTCGCGAGCTTGCCGGCCATCTTCCTGGCCGCTTCCTTCTCGAAAAGCAATCCCAGGTAGGATTCCGCCGCGGGGTAGTCGTGGGCTTCCGGTTGCTCCAGCCAATTTATCAGGACTTTCTTTTTCATGGCACCACCTTATGCGATTCTTGCAAATGACTTCCGGCCCCTCTTAATAGTAATCCTTTAAACCGGAAACGCTAATTATGTCCGGGCGTTTGCCGGAATCAGGTATCCCCGGCAACTTCCGGTCCCGGCTTTTATTTCGGCTTTCGCACGCAAAAGCTTGCGGTTGGGGTGACGATTGCTATTTCATGGCAGGCAGGCCGGGTAACCTTCGCGTTTCCCTCGGCTCCCGCGAACAAAAGGAAAGACAAACGGATCCGATCGGAAACGGAACCCTGCGGAATTGGGTGGCGGAAACGGCGGCTCTGTGCCGTCCCGTTCGCATCCATTGGTGCGACGGCCTTACGGAAACGCCCCCGCCGCGCCTTACCGATTGGCAAGGCGGGGAATGGACGCCCGGCTGCGGCCGCTTGGCCGCGCATCCCAACTCGCGCTTCACCGCACCCGCGTCCCAATGCCCCTGCATCGATCCGGAATGGGAGAATCCGGCGGGCGTACCCCTGAGCGCCTTCATATTCGGCGGCCGCCGCCCTTCCAACGTCCCATTGGTTTTCCAGGCTTTCAATTGGATCCACGGCGTCTTTCTGGGCGCCACCGTGGGTTCGGAAAGCACCGCGGCCGCAACCGGCAAGGTGGGCGTGGTCCGCCGCGATCCAATGGCCATGCTTCCTTTCTGCGGCTATAACATGGGGAACTATTTCGCGCATTGGATCAAGATGCGCGAGTTCATCAAGTATCCTCCGAAATTCTTCCACGTCAACTGGTTCCGCAAGGATGGGGAAGGGAAATTCATGTGGCCCGGCTTCGGCGAGAACATGCGCGTCATCAAATGGATAGTCGATCGCTGCCTGGGGCGTTCCGGAGCCTATGAATCGCCGCTGGGGTGGATCCCCAAAGCCGAGGATTTCGACATCGAGGCCTGGAAAAAGGAGGTCATCTCCCAGGACGAATTGTTCGTCAAACTGTACGAGCATCTGCCCAAAGAACTGATCTTCCAGCGGGAACTGCTCATCTCCAGGCTTTGAGCGCCGGGGCGGCGCGCAGGGTTTCATCCGGACCGCCATGGAAGCCGTAGCTTCCTCCCCGCTTACGGCTTCTCCGCCGCGCTGGAAAACGCATCCCAGCCGGCGGATGGAAGGCTGGAATTAAGGCTGGGCGCCGGGTACCAGGGAAGGGCACTTCACGATACCCACGCAAACATCATCCAAGTATTTCACCGCCGGGATGTTGGGGGCCCCAGTTGCCCCATTGGAATACCATCCCCCGTAGGATATGCTGGTGATTTTATGGTTATCGGTCAGGTAATTGTACCCTCCTCCACGGCTGGAGGTCCGCATATTGGAAAGGCCCGTTGAGGCCAGAATGACTGCGTTGTTATACCAAACGGTGACCTGTCCATCTTTGCCGCCGGGCGTGTTCATGCGGATTTTGAACGCCACCTCGAACCACACTCCCCTGGGGAAAGCGATGTTGGCGGTCCCGAAGCTCCCGGATCCGCCATTGGGCTCTCCGGTGATAGATGCCATATTGTCCTTGCCCCCGGTCTGCGTCGCGGAGCGCAAGTAGAAAATGATATCCCAATAGAGCGTTCCCGTGGAGCTGTCGAGCGAGAAGGCCCGGAAAAACTTTTCCCCGAAAGCATGATCATAATTGGGATCGAAGTAGACCCAAAAGCGCGCGAATACCGAATCACGATCAATATGATTCCTCCGGAACCGGGATTCATCTTCGTTATTGGTGTAAGTTATCCTCACCGAATGCGTGCCGCTATGCGCGATCCCGAAGCGTCCCTCGCAGTTGATGGATCCGTTCGCGCGCCCCTTTCCGATATTGGTGAAGCCCCCGCAGCCGGCGGAATTTTCATCGCCATTCGGACGGGAAGCCCAGCAGGTGGAGTCGTCGTTTTCAAAGTCATCCGAAAACGGCAGGGACGTGCTCACGCCACCGCCGCCGCTGCCGCCGCCAACCACCCCTTTTGCATTCACGGTCAAAGTCGCCGCCGCGGAGGTATCCGCGCCGCAGGAATTCGTCGCGATAGCGCGGAAGGTGGCGCCGTCATCATAGGCGTAGGTGGTGGCTGGGGTGGTATAGGATGCGCTGGCCCCCCCGGATCCGCCGAAAACATTGGCAGCTCCGCGCTGCCATTGGTAGGATAGCGGGGTTCCCGTCGCCGTCATGGTAAAAGTAGCCGCGCTCGGCTCGGAAACCGATGTGGTTTGGGGATCGATAGTGACCTTCGGTACGGGACATCCCCCCCCGGCGGCATCCCCGCCTTCCCAATAATCCCACGCGCCCTGATCGGTGGACAATCCGCCCGCGCCTATGCCTACGCCTCCGGATAACAGCCTTCCGTTGGCGGCGTCATTGAATGACCCGAAGGCCGTTCCATTCCGATAAAGAGTGAAGAGATAGGCGCTGTTCACGGCCAGCTTTATGGTGTCGCCTTTGAGAAAATTCGCGGGCACGTACGCGGAAAAAATCGTGCTATTCGATCCCGCGATCCTGCGGATGATGGATACGCTATGCCGGCCGTCATCAAGATTCGCTTGGTAATAATTGTCGATATCGACCATGCGGACGAACAGGTGCAATTGCCCGTTGTATATGTTCGCGGCGTTTACGCCCCACACGCCTTCGCTATATTGCGCCGCGCCGGGAGCGATGTCGTTCCGCCGGATGATTCCAAAGCTGCTCTTTTCAACCATCATTCCATTGGAACGGGTAAGCCCGGAACGGATGGTGGTCCAAGCCCCGCTTAGGGCTCCGGTTCCGGCGAAATCGTCATGGGCGGCCGCCTGCACGGCAACGGGCGCCGCAGCGATAAACAGGGAAATGGCCAGGATACCGGCCAAGTTGAATGCTTTTTTCATATCAATATTCCTTCAATGCGGGCTAACGCCCCGCGGTTCAATTCGGTTTACATCCAATGGTTTCGGTTTTTTTCCCGTGAAGGAACCCCAAGGTGATAGCGCAGGTGGAACCCGGCTGCCTCCAAGAAGTCCCGCAAAGCCCGAGTCGCCGCTCGTTCGGAGATACCATTCCCGTACCCATCCGGGGCGTGCTTATCCCCGGCTGGAGCGGATATGGTAAAGTAAGATCGAGAGCGGGCGGCTTGGCCCACTAATACGGGTGATAAAAATCGGACCCGAGATCATTATCCAATGTGATCGGAACCCTGGCGGTTTTATGTCCGTAAATTCGTGGTTCTATCTCCGTCAAGTATCAGTATGATCTCCGTCAATTAGCAGTATAATTTCGGTCAAGTAGTAGTATGATATCCGTAAATTATCATTACGTTTCGCGTTAATTGGCTATATGATCTCCGTCATTTCTTGTCGCCTATTTTCGTTCCGGTTGTTCCCAGGCTATGGAACGATTTGTTCCTGTCAGACCGGAGCCGATCCCAACGATGGCAGCGGGGACGATCAGGACGGGAGACGGGGCTCAACTCCATAATTCAACTCATCAAAGCGGGCCCAAGAAAGGCGCGGCTTGGCCAGGGTTGATTCCCTATTCCGCATTTCCGTCCGTATTAATGTTTTAATCCCATCCGGCCGCAGGCGTAAGAAAAAAAACTCGCCCTTCCCGTCCAACACCTGATAGTTGTCTTGCACGCGACTTCCCCGCAATAAAAAGCGTTGCCGCGGAAATTTTTGCTGGCAAATCGTCTATATATCAAGGGGATTTTAATCCTCGCCCCTCCGGTTTGCTTATTGCGCGAATCGGATTAAGACGAGGAAGCCTTACCCTTTGTATCACTCTTTATTTTTTTTCTTGTGATGAATATCACTATTTCATATTGATCCTTAGTACTACATTTTTGAACTCGTAATTCGCGCATTCGACTCGAGGGCTTTCGTGGGGCGGAACCCTCACACACTTCTACAACGAGGAATACCATGAAAAAACTATCGCTCAATAAAATCGCATTGTTCGGCGGCGCCGTTTTGCTGGCGGCATCGGCTTCGCAGGCCCAGTCCCAACAGGGAGTTGATTATGGCTGGAACAGCTCCACGAACGGCTTCCCGAACATGGACACCTATTACGATTATTCCAAACCGGCAGGCTCGCATAGCGCTCTACCGTCCTTCGACAATATCATATCGCCCAATGCCGCTTCCATAGGCGCCCGCTATTACCATTTCGGTTTATCTAACAATACCACCACGGGGTTTTGCCTGGAAATCGTCACTTCCAGCGCCAGCACGACGGTAGCGCCCGATCCCAAGCTCTGGATCCGGAACCTGGATAAGACCCTGCCGGACGGAACCTTCGCATGGGTGGGCTTGAGCGACGATGCGGATGCGATCTATCACAAATTCCCGATGGCGCATATTTGGATCCAGCAGAATTCGAGTACCAACGTTAATATGGGCGCCGACCTGTTCCTGGCAGCCTATTCATCCTCTTACAACAACCAGGATCTTTACTACCATATCTCGCGTTTGGAAGGCAAGACGGAGACGAGCTGCACCAGCGGCCAAACCACCTATCCTTGGGCCAAGCTGCACGGCACCAGCATGACCACCGGAAACTACAAGTAGTACTCGGGATTCCTTCCCCCTGATTCCGTATCCCCCCAATCCAAGGGGGGATACTTCGGAGTTTCCATGTTCAAGTCTTTGCTTGCCGCAGGAATGGTTTTCACCCTTCTGGCAGAAACCTCCCCCTTATCCGCCGCCAACAATCCCCGCTTCGATCCCAAAGGGAATGACATAGACGCGCTGGCCTTCCAGGATTCGCTGGGCCACGCCATAGCGGTGGAACGGGAAAGTGCCCGCATCGAAAAGCGGCGCGCCTTTGCGGAAGCGCTCCGCTTGAATGAACCGGAATCCGATTGCATAGCCAAACTCTCGCGATCGGGAAAATGCTTGCTGGATGTCCGCGAATTCAACCGCTTTGCGGATGCCTCGGCGCCCGCCCAGGATACCGCTTCGCAAAACCAAAGTCCCGGCAGCGCGCCCCGATGGGATGTAGACTCCGCCAGAACCCGATTGGCATCCATAATCCTGCAAGATGCCTTTGCCGAATACCAATTCGACAATGAGGAAAAGAAGGACAGTCTCAAGACCGAGATCGACAGGGCCCAAGCGGTGAGAATAGAAGGGGTGCGGAAAGGCATGGGGGATTCCACCCTCCGCAGGTTATACCGCCACTACCAAGCCGAATTTTTCAACGCCAAGGAGGCGAGGGAATACCGCGTCCTAGGCACGAGCGATTCGGCCTTTGCCGATTCCCTGGCTAAGGCTTGCCCGGCCGCGCTGAAAGCCGGCGCATCGCGGGCATGCGATTCCCTTCCCTGGTCCCGGATCCGCGAGAAGGATATTCCGCTCCCGGCCCAAGCGGCATTGAAGGCCTTAAAAGCTTTCCAGGCGGGCGAAACATCCAGGCCGATCAAGACCCGCTTCGGATTTTTCCTGTTCCGGTTGGAATCTATCCGGCAGGTTCCCGGAATGCCTTATGAACAAGCCGTCCCCCTGTTGGGAGGCCTGTATTCCTTGCCCCGGGGAACCGAACCGCGCAATGAAGCGGCCATGGCAGCCTATTACCAGGAAAACCGGGAAAGCTTCTTGGCTCCGGACACGGTTGAGTTGCAGGCGTGGCTACGGCCTCCATTCAAACGGAAGGTGGGGGAGTTCGCCAAGGATATCGAGAAGAAAATCCGCCTGCAGCTACCTGTGCCGGACACGATGAATGCGGGTTCCATCCGCATCCCGCTGGATTCCCTGCCGGATGAAGTCGGCAAGCGGTTGGCGGGTAGGCGGCATCTGGAACGCGGACGGTTTTTCGGCCCTTTCAACTCTACCTGGGGAACCTGGTATTTCAAGGTGGCGGAAAACAGGCCCGGGAGCAGCCCCTTGCCTTTCGAGGCGGTCCGCAACAAAATCTTGGCCATCCTTTTCCCGGGACTGGGGACGGATCCCTTTATCACGGCGCAATCCATTTCCAAAGCCAAGCTGAACGATATCCGGAATAATATGCTCTCCGAATACCATGCGAAAACGGAGGGCACGGGAAAGCGGAATGAAGATTTCCAGACTTGGCTGCAGCGCGAAGTGGCCATGCAATACATCCGACCCTGAGCCAATCCCCTTTGGCCATCGGCCGGACTTTACGGGGTAAGCGTTCGAGCGCTGCCTTACGCGGGGAAACCATAGTGGTGATCCTCCCGGATACCGGCGAACGGTACCTTTCCACCGTCCTCTTTGAAGGACTCGGAAACTGATCGGCTAGGCCTTGGCTTTTCTGGAGAGCGCGGCGATGACGCCGATAAAGACATCCACCTCTTCGCAGGTATTGTAGAAGGCCAGGGACGGCCTCACTGTCGCCTCCAGCCCAAAGCGGCGCAGAATAGGTTGCGCGCAATGGTGTCCGGAACGCACCGCAATGCCTTCACGGTTCAGGGCCTCCCCCACCTCTTCGGTCTTGTATCCCTTAAGCACGAATGAAAGCACGCTGGCCTTTTCCCTGGCGGTTCCCACCAGGCGCACCCCGGGAATGACCTGCAACCTGTGGGTGGCGTACTCCAGCAGGAAGTGCTCGTATTGGGAGATCCGTTCCAAGCCTATTTTCTGCACATAATCCAACGCGGCTCCCAGGCCTACCGCGTCTGCGATATTGCCGGTTCCGGCCTCGAAGCGGCCGGGCGGGGGATTGTAGATAGTCTGTTCGAAGGTGACGTCCGCGATCATGTTGCCGCCTCCCTGCCAAGGAGGCATGCGTTCCAGCAGTTCTTTCTTCCCGTAAACGACGCCAATTCCCGTGGGAGCGAAGACCTTGTGGCCGGAGAACACGAAGAAATCCGCGTCCAAAGCCTGGACATTGACGCGCATGTGGGACACGGACTGCGCGCCGTCCACCAGCACCTTGGCGCCCGCCGCATGGGCCATGGCCACTATTTCCGTGATCGGCGTGACGGTTCCTAAGGCGTTGGAAACCTGGGTGACGGCCACCAGCTTGGTCCTGGGTCCCAGCAGTTTACGATATTCTTCCAACCGGATCTGGCCGGTGTCGTCGACGGGGATCACGCGCAGCCGCGCGCGCTTGTTCTCCGCAAGCATTTGCCACGGTACGATGTTGGCGTGGTGCTCCAGATGGGAAACGATGATTTCATCGCCTTCGCCGATTTCCTGCCGGCCATAGGTGCGGGCCACCAGATTGATGGCCTCGGTGGCCCCGCGCACGAAAATGATTTCCGCGGGGCTCTTGGCGCCGATATAATCCGCCACCTTTTGGCGCGCGCCTTCGTAAGCGTCCGTGGCGCGGGCCGCCAGCTCGTGCGCTGCGCGGTGGATGTTTGAGTTCTCGTGGGCGTAGAAGTAGGAAACCCGATCGATGACGGACTGCGGCTTCTGCGTGGTGGCCGCATTGTCGAACCAGATGAGCGGCTTGCCGTTGACGCGTTCCGATAAGATGGGAAAATCCTTGCGGACCGCATGGACGTCCAGCAGTCCGACGGATGCAGGCGATACCGGCAGTTGCGAAGCATCGGGACGCGGGGATAAGGCATGGGTATCGAGGAAGGAAAAATGGGGCTCGGGTGAGGATGATTGCGCGGCCTGTCCGCCGACGATCGGCCCAGGGTTATGCAGAAGTCCTGCAAGACCTTCTTGTCCCGGCATCGCAAAGGCTTGCACCGTGACCTGATCGAGGCCGAGACCCTGACGCGCCAAGGTGCTGAGGAACGAATCGCCGGTCGGCTTCGGTTCAGCTTCCAGGAAATAATACGGGGTCGGAATACCGTTCACGGGCGCGCCGGTGGTAGAAGCGCGTGTAGCATCCGGCGCGCTTTGCGAGGATGGCGCAACGCCTCCCGCTCCGGGCAGCACGCCCACGGAAGGCAAGGCTGCGGCATAAGCCTGTGGCACGTTCTGAGCCAACCCGGAGGTGGCGGAGGATTCCCTAGGCGCCGAGAGAGGCGTATAGGTGGAAGGAGGCGCGGAAGGCGCCCCTTGGGCCAAGGTGGTATTTCCGTAAGGAGTAGCATTCGCCGCAGGAAGGGATGGATACCCGATTTCGGGAGAAGGCCTATGCGGCGCCCCGAAACCGGAATGCCCCCCCGGAGCCGCTTGGAACAATTCCGTAGCCATGCGCTGCAATGCTCCCAGGTCCAATGCGCTTCCGCCGGTACCCGAGGGTTCGGGTGCCGGAGCGGGAAGCGATTGCGGCTGGAGTCCGAAGGATCCCAAGCTATTTGTAGGTGTCGGGATAGTCATGGTACTTTCCCACATCCACTTCGTCCAATACCGCCAAGGCATCTTCGGTCAGGACGGCCAGGGAGCAATAGAGGGAAATCAGGTAAGAGGAAATCGCATTGCGGTTGATGCCCATGAAGCGGACGGAAAGGCCGGGGCTTTGTTCTCCGGCCAATCCGGGTTGGAAAAGCCCGACCACGCCTTGGCGCTTTTCGCCCACGCGGAGGAGCAGCACCTTGGTCTTGCCTTCGACGATGGGAACCTTGTCGGAAGGGATCAGGGGCAATCCTCTCCAGGTGATGAACTGCGAGCCGAACAGGCTGACCGTGGGCGGCGGCGTTCCCCGGCGCGTGCACTCGCGGCCGAAGGCGGCGATGGCGAGCGGATGCGTGAGGAAGAAACCCGGCTCTTTCCAAACCCTGGCGATGAGTTCATCCATATCATCCGGCGTGGGGGGGCCGGTCAAGGTGTTGATGCGCTGGGTGCTGTCCACGCTGGCGAGCAGGCCGTATTCGGCGTTGTTGATGAGCTCGCTTTCCTGGCGTTCTTTGATGGCCTCGATGGTCAGGCGCAGTTGTTCCTTGATTTGATCATAAGGGCTGCTGTAGAGATCGGAAATCCGGGTATGCACATCCAATATCGTGGAAACCGAATTGAGGAAATATTCCCGGGGATGTTCTTCGTAGTCGACGAAGGTCTGCGGGAGTTCCCCGCTGTCGCGTTTCTGGCAGGCGACCTTCACGGCCTCCGGATTCTTCACCTTGTTGAGGCGATAGATGCCCGCTTCCACCGGCAACCATTGCAGCAGATGCGTCAGCCAGCGGGGCGAAATGATCGAGAACTGAGGAACGGTTTTGGTGGCATTCGCCAGTTGGCGCGCCGCCTGATCCCCTAAGGCGACCTGAGGTTGGTTGTTGTCTGCCATAATCCTTCCCATCTGAAAATGTGCTGATTCAGGGCTGGGGGTCGCGTTGACGCGTTATTCCAGGAGTGTTTCGGGGCGACATTGCGGCGGAGAGCCGCAGAGGATGACTCCGGATTCGCGTTGACGCGTCATCCGGCTTGTTCGCAGTACGAAGTTTAGATTAAGCCGCGGCCCTTTTCAAGCAGGCCCGCATTTCCGCGAATGTCGCCTTTGCTTATGGATCTGGTAGGCGAAGATCGCGCCTTTAAATCCCCAATCCATCCAGCAATATCTCCTGGCTTACGCCCGCTTGGGTGATCACGCCTCCCGCCGAAACACTGTGGGTAAGCCACACGTTACCCCCGATAACGGCTCCCCGGCCTATGGTTATCCGTCCGAGAA
This sequence comes from Fibrobacteria bacterium, assembly GCA_025360005.1. Classification (GTDB taxonomy): domain Bacteria; phylum Fibrobacterota; class Fibrobacteria; order UBA11236; family UBA11236; genus Chersky-265. The sequence goes on along the minus strand of JANYDA010000009.1, from coordinate 19,112 downwards.
CGGTGGCCCCGGCATAAATCACCACGTCGTCTTCCACGATGGGATGGCGGCGCAATCCTTTTTTCAGGGAACCGTCTTCGGCCTTGGGAAAGCTCTTGGCCCCGAGCGTCACGGCCTGGTAAAGCCGGACGCGTTCGCCGATGATGGCGGTTTCCCCGATCACCACTCCCGTGCCGTGGTCAATGAAAAACCCTTCGCCGATCGCGGCCCCGGGATGGATATCGATTCCGGTTTCCGCATGCGCAACTTCGGAAATGATGCGCGCAATCAAAGGCAAATCCAACAGATAAAGCTGATGCGCCACCCGGTAGTACAGGGTAGCCCTTACGCCGGGATAGCAGAGCAGTATTTCATCCACGCTCCGCGCCGCGGGATCGCCCAGGTAGGCGGCTTCCACATCCGTATCGAGCAAGCGGCGCAACTCCGGCAACGCTTCGCCGAAATCCCGCGTCTTGAGGCCGGCGGCGAAGCCGAGTTTTTCGGGATCGGCGGATTCGGCGCCGGAACGGAGCTCGAAAAGCACTTGCTGCTCGAGGCCGCCGAGCACCTCCGCCAAGGTATGGCCCACGTAATAATCCGCCGATTCGTCCCGGAGATCGAAGGGACCCAGGCGCATCGGGAACAGGACGCCGCATAGCTTTTGCATCAGGTTTTGCAGCACTTCCCGGGAAGGGAGGATCCGCGAACCATGCTCGTTTTTCCCCCTGCGTTTGCGCCAATCCAGGCGCGCCTGCCGCAGTTCCATGACGATGGAATCCAGATTCCACTTGGACCCGGATTCTTCCATAAAGGCGCCGGCGATAACCGCCTTCCCGTCTTCCCCATAGGGTAACTTTGCTGTGCCCGTCATATGCAGGTTAATCCTGAACCCAGGGAAGCCCGCGCCGGCGCCAGCCGCCCTCTTCGCCCCGGTGTTGGCTTTCGTCCTTTTCCCCCTCGAAGCCTTCCCGTACGTTGAACACGCTCAGGAACCCGGCCCTGGTGGCGGCTTCAGCGGCGGCGGCGGATCGTTTACCGCTGCGGCACAGAAGGAGCACATTGCCCGGTTTCGGCGCCTTCTGCTCCAGTTCCTTGAGGAAGCGCGGATTCCGGATCAAGGCCGTACCCGTTTGCCAGGCCACATGAGGCGCGTCGGGAACGTGCCCGACGAACTTCAACTCCTCCGCGGTACGCACATCCACGAGGACGGCGTCCCCGCGCCGGAAAAGCGTCCAGGCTTCCAGGGGAGATAGGCTGCCGGCATAGGGCGCACCGCGTTCGCTGGCCTCGGCGCGCGCGCGCGCAAGGATTTCGGCGGTGCTCAAAGGGCTGAGTGTATCCGGAAACTGCGGAGACTGCGAATCCTTCTTTTCTTCCTTCACTTCTACGGCCATAATCGCAACTCCTTAAAAGGTTTTTGAACGGGTAAAGTACAGCATAAGCCGCTCAAGTCCGCAAATGAAATTGAACGATATCGGAAAGGGTCAAAATGCCCGTGGGCTCCTTGCCTTCCAGAATGAGCACAGCCTTGTGCTCACGGAAAAAACCGAACGGACTCGCCAGGCTCGACGCCTTTTGCAACGCGGGAAGCGGCAGCCCCATCACCTGGGAAACCTTGAGGTCTCCGAAAGCGGCGGAATCCCCCCCGCCCTCCGTTTCGAAATCGGAAAGCTTTTCGGCGATGGCTTCCTGGTCGATGCATCCCACTTGCGATCCGTTTTCCAGTACGGGCAATTGGGAGATATCGTTGGACATGAGCACGGTGATGGCCTTCCGCACGGGATCGTCCGGATGGACCGTTTGCAGATTCCGGAAACGGAACGGTTTGCCGGCCAGGATTTCGGAAACCGGCACGCCCTTGCGGGCGCCATCCAGGAAACCTTGATCCCGCATCCAATCGTCGGAATAAATGCGCGAGAGATAGTTGCGGCCATCGTCCGGGAGCACCACCACGATGCGCATCCCCGACGCCCACCCGGAAGCTATCCGTAACGCCGCCGCTACGGCCGCGCCGGACGATCCGCCCGCCAGGATCCCTTCTTCGAGGGCCAGCTTCCGCGCGGTCCCGAATGCTTCGCCATCATCCACGGTGATGACTTCATCGATAATCCGCAATGCCAGGGTGCCGGGCAGGAAATTCTGTCCCATGCCCTCCATCTTATAAGGCTGCACCTCCGACGGGATTCCCGTGAAATCTCCCTGGTAGCGCGAACCCTTTGGATCCACACCGACTAACTTCAAGGAGGGGTTCTTTTCTTTAAGAAAGCGTCCCGCGCCGCTGATGGTGCCGCCGGTGCCCATGCCCGCCACCAGCACATCAACCTGCCCTCCGGTTTGCCGCCAGATCTCCGGCTCTGTCGTCCGATAATGGATCAACGGATTGGCTTCATTGAAGTACTGGTTGGGCATAAAGGCCCCGGGAATTTCCCGGGCGATGCGCTCCGCCACCTTGCGATAACTCCCGGGGTGCTCGTCCGGCAGATCCGAAGGGGTTAGGATGACTTTCGCGCCATAGGCTTTCAATAGGTTGATCTTTTCGGGGGAAACCCGTTCAGGTACGGTGCAGACCAGGCGGTACCCTTTGAGCTTGGCGGCGATCGCCAAGCCGATACCGGCATTCCCATAGGTGGGCTCCACCAGCGTCGCTCCGGGCTTAAGCTGGCCTTGGGCCTCGGCGGCCTCGATCATGGCCAGGCCCGTCCGGTCCTTAACGCTGCCTCCGGGATTGTGGTATTCCAATTTGGCGAACAAGCGCGCCTTTCCACTCCCTTGGATGCGGCCCAGCCGGACCAGGGGCGTGTTCCCTATCAGACCGAGGACGTTGTCGTGGATCTGGGCTTCGCCTGCTCTAACCGGCACCGGTTCAGGCCGCGCCGCCTGCTTGGCGGATCCCCGCAACAATCCCGCCAACCGGGAAAAAATCGATGCCATTAGTCCGCCACCCGTCCGGTTCGGTATCTTGAATGTTACCCTACGACGGAAGCCGTAGAGGACGCCTCTTTAGCGATCCCTTTTCGATTTGGATCGGGATCGCCGCGGACTCACTTGCCCTCTTGCGAGAGCTGATCGTACACGCCTTTGTCGGCGAAATGCGTCTTCTGCGCTTTGGCCCATCCGCCGAACACGTCCTTGATGGTGAACAGTTTAACCTTGGGGAATTGCGACGCGTATTTCGCGGCCGCTTTTTCCGATTGGGGACGGTAAAAATTCCGCGCCACGATATCCTGGCCCTCGTCGGAATACAGATATTCCAGATAGGCCTTAGCCAGCTTGCCGTTCCCATGCTTGCCGGCCACGCGATCGACTACCGCGACCGGTGGTTCGGCCAGGATGCTCACCGAAGGCGCCACCACTTCCACCTTGCCGGCGCCCAACTGTTTCACCGCCAGCAAAGCTTCGTTCTCCCAGGAAATCGCCACGTCCCCGATGCCGCGTTGCACGAAGGTGGTCGTAGAACCCCGCGCCCCGGCGTCCAGGACGGGCACGTTATGATAGAGTTTGCCCACGAATTCGCGCGCCTTGGCGGAATCGTTCCCGTGATGCTGCAAAGCGTATCCCCAGGCAGCGAGATAATTCCAACGCGCCCCGCCCGAGGTTTTGGGATTCGGCGTGATGACGGAAATGCCGGGCTTGATCAGGTCGTCCCAATCCTTGATGCCCTTGGGATTCCCCTTGCGCACCAGGAACACGATGGTGGAGGTGTAAGGCGTGCTGTTATTGGGCAGCAAAGTCTGCCAGTTCTTGGGAAGCAACTGGGCCTTCTCCGCGATGGCATCGATATCATAGGCCAATGCCAAAGTGACGACATCCGCGTCCAGACCGTCGATGACGGCCCGGCCTTGCTTTCCCGATCCGCCATGCGATTGGGAGATGCTTACATCCTCGCCGGTACTGGTTTTCCAATACGCGGCAAAGGCTTTGTTGTAGTCCTCATAGAGTTCCCGCGTAGGATCATAGGAAACGTTCAACAGCTTTTTGGATCCCGCCGCCGCGGGAAGAACCGCGAGGGCGAAGGCCAGACCGGCCGACGCCAAACGGGCCAGCAAAGGGAATGTATGCATGATAGTCCTTTCAAGTGTATTGATATTGGATAGGTCGTTCGTATTTCAGTACGCGAATTGCAAGCGGGTGGTGAATACCTTTTCATCATCGCGATCCGCAATGGTCGCACGGTTGCCGCCCTTGAACAGGGTTTGCTCATAATCGAACGTCCATTTCACGGCGCGGTTGAGATACCAGTTCACGCCGCCGCCGAAGGAGGTCGCCTGGTTGACGGACTTGAGGCCATCGGCGAAGGCCGGAAAGGTGTTGTTCGGATCCGTATCGAGCTGACCGGCGCGCGCCACCAACTCAATGGCGCCGAAGCCGGATCCGTCCGCAGCCAGGGGATGCCTGGGCTTGACGCCTTTATAAGAGGGCGATTCCCCCGTGACCACATAGAGGGCGGTAGCTTCCCATGCCCGGGATTCGATCGGGGTCTTGACCGCCGACTTCTTCTTGGGAATCCAGGCTTCCTGCGAGGTGTAGGCATATTCGCCCAACAATCCCAGCGAGCCCCAGAACCAATAGCCTTGCGGGATTAGGCTATAGTAGGTGCCCTTAGCTTGAGCGGTGACGCTGTCCCGCGCGCCCTGGAGGTATTGGAAGATGGTGTTCTGCGCAGGGGAGCGGAATTGGGGCAGGCCGGTATTGACGCTGTCCCCGTAATGCTTGCCCCAGGCTCCCGCGACGCCGAACCCTAAGTTGCGGACGAGTTCGATATCGCCGGTTTTGAAAGGCAAAGCGAACAAGCGGCCGGCGATATCCTTGTGGCTGGTGCTGTCATTATCCTTATTGAGCCCGTCGGTGCCGCCGTTGAACACGCCCAGGCTGTAGCTATAGGACTCATTCAGCAAGTCGCCCGAGATCTGCGCGCCGATGTCGCGGTTGCGGGACAGGTTGGACGTCAAACCGTATTCCACAAAGAAATTATCATTCGCGGATTGCAGACGTTCGATTCCAAACGGCGCGGTGAATTTACCTACTCTCAGCTTGAACTCAGGCCACAATGCCAGTTCGCCATAGGCGTCCAGCAGGGTGGTGCTTCCACCCCCGAAATCGGGGACGATGCGGAAGGTGGCGTATTTATAGAGCGTCACGTCGAATGACGGGCGCACCTTGCGCAACAGGAAGGTATTGGCGAAGTTGTTCGGGTAACGTCCAAGGTACGTACGCTGGCTGCCCGTGTCCTGTCCGTCGAAATAATGGCGGTAGTCCACCTGCAACAGGCCGCGCCATTTCAGTTGAAAGGCCTCGTCCGCCGATTTGAAAACGAATCCGTCGGGCCCGGCCGTGAACTTGGGAGCGTCCGCCGCCTTGGTCGCCGCTTCTTCGTCTTTGACCTCCAATTTTCTTTCCAGGATGAGAACCTTCTGCCGCAATTCCTGGAGGTTGACGGTATCGGCCACGGAAACCTCTTCAGCCCGTGACGGGCTGGAAGACAGGGAAACGAAAGCGGCCATTACGGCCAAAGAACCGGCGAGTTTATTTCGGGATTGCGGGCGGCCTACAGGATGAGAGGACATTTGAACTCCTATTATCGGGCCCTTCGCTCTGCGCAATCGGGCCTCGGGTTTTTGTTTTGGTTGACGCCGGTTAGGGCTTGGCTTCCGGTTTTCCGGTGGGCCTATGGAAAAGTGCGTTCAGGTTTTGGCAGGCCGGATTTTCTCGTTCCTATCGATTTGGATGAGCCTGTAGTCCTGGATGATCAGTTCCACCGATCCAAAGCGCAGCCCGCGTAAGGCGGCGAGGATGGGCGCCAAATCGGAAGTCGTCCATTCCTTTCGGCCATCCGCTTCTCCGGCTTCTCTTATCTCTTTCATATGCATACCTATAGACATTATATGTTTATGTGAAAAAGGCGATGACTAACGAAAGAATCGCATATTACTCCTATATGTTTAATATGTAGGAAGGGTTTTGAAACCCGTCAAGGGGGATAATCAAAATTGATTTGCCCCGCTTCGAGCATCCGCTTGAAAGCAGGTACCCATGGTTAATGGAACCTTGATCGGGTTCACCCGTGCCGCAATCGGCATCAAGGCCTAAGGTAACGGCCTTTTTCCGCCTCGCGGGGAACGCCTACGCTTGTGCTGATCGGCAAAGGACATCGGAATCCTAAATGCCTGGGCGGGGAGGCTCCAGCGCAGACGTCACCCCAACACTCCCTGGCGGGAGGGCGCATGTGACGATACAAGATCTGCAGTCAGATAGGATATCTCATTGATCATTCTCTTTAGCGTGAAGGCGTTAGGGATGGCATGACCTTGGGCGGTATTGTCAAAAATGCAATACGTGTCCCCTCGCTTCGCTGCTATTGCCAGAGAGGTTGCGAGATCGGATAGTTTTCGCGCAGGATAATTGGAGTAATACATTTTCGGGGAGCCATGCAACCTATGGTATGCAAAACCCGACCCGCCCGAGGTCTCGGACGCAGCAGGAACCACGGAAGGATCCGCGGCCACAAGGGCGACGCCACGTTCCTTAAGCATTGCTTCCGCATCGGCCCCAAACCAAGAGGAGTGACGAGGCTCCAAGGCCAGAAGGCCGGAAAAGCCTGCTCGGAAATAATCGAAAAAAATCTCCGCGACCCTCGCGTCGAACCTTTCACTGGGGGGAATCTGGATCAACAGCGGGCCCAATTTTACGCCTAGCTGGTGGACTTGGGAAAGGAAACGATCGAGAGGCGCTTGGCAATCCCTCAGCCTGCGCACATGCGTGATTTCCTTAGGAACCTTGACGGAAAACCGGAATGATTCCGGGACCGATTCCGCCCAGCGGCGATACGTTTCCGGCTTATGCGGGCGGTAGAAAGAGGAATTTATTTCCACGCAAGAGAACATGGCCGCATAGCGCTGAAGATGGGTGCCTTCTTCTGGAAAGCGGGATTGGAGCTTCTTCTCAAGGGCCCATCCTGCGCAACCGATGCGTGGCGGAGAAATTTCCACCGGTATACGCAAGGAACTCATCGATCCCCGCAACACGCTTTCATGCCTGGGTGAGGGGGGATTGCCCGCACAGGTAACGTGGGATAACAATTATCGACCACTGATGCTCCCGCTGTACGCGCGACCTGAAAGGGATTGGATTCCGCTGAACCGGTCAGCGGCCAAAGGTAGTTGGCGAGCGATCGCCATCATGCAATCGCTCGCTGGCTGAAAGCCATCAAGGAAGGCTTCTGGCGCGAGGGCCACGGGTGAAAAACGTGACAGCCCATACGACCAGGAACAGCACGAATAATATTTTCGCGATGGAGACCATGGCCCCTGCCACCAGACCTCCGAAGCCCAGAAACGCCGCCAAGATGGCCAAGAGCAGAAAGACAAGCGAGTAGTGAAGCATATGCTCTCCTATTATCGGGGCGGGAAAATCCCCGCCTTGATGCATCCAATAAAAATTCCAAAGCGCAGCCCGTGAAGAATTTTTAGGAAAAAGAGAACTATTTTTGTTTTTGAATCCTCCTATCCAGGCTTGTATTGGTACCCCTGGAAAAAATATCTCTGAATACAGCTGCGGATAATCAAAGCGGAGGAACCGGATGAGAATCGGCGCGCTCTATCAGGGAAATGGGAATTGCCTGTTCCGGGTTTTCGCACCCGAGGCGGAGCGCCTCAGCATTGAGTTTCCAAAGCGCGGAGAGATAAGGCCCCTGAGCAAGAATGCCCGGGGCTATTGGGAGGCCAGATGGGAGGATATCCCTCCGGGCACCTTGTACAAGTACCGCATCAATGAGGGCGCATCTTATCCGGACCCGGCATCCTTCTACCAGCCCGAGGGTGTTCCAGGGGCTTCCCAAGTCTGGGATCACGGCGATTTCAACTGGACCGATCAACATTGGATGGGCCATCCCTTGGATGAAGCCATCATCTACGAATTGCATGCCGGAACGTTCACACAGGAAGGCACGCTCGAGGCAGTAGCATCTAAGCTACCCCATTTCAAGGATCTGGGCGTCAATACCATCGAGATCATGCCCGTCAACCAGTTTCCGGGAGTGCGCAATTGGGGCTACGACGGGGCCTATCCCTATGCCGTGCAGCATAGCTATGGGGGGCCGCAAAGCCTCAAGCAACTTGTGGATGCGTGCCATGCCGAAGGCATTGCGGTAATTCTGGACGTCGTCTACAATCACGTGGGACCGGAAGGGAACTACTTCCAGGAGTTCGCCCCCTATTTCACGCAAAATTACCAAACGCCATGGGGAAAGGCCATTAATTTCGATGCGGGTTATAGCGATCAAATCCGCGCGTTCTTCGTCGAGAATGCGCTGTATTGGCTGCGCGAGTTTCATATCGACGGGCTGCGCCTGGATGCCACGCACCAGATCTACGACATGTCTGCGCGGCATTTCCTGGCCGAATTATCCGAACAGGTGACGCATTTTTCCGAACGCAATGGCAGGCGCCGCCACCTCATCGCCGAAAGCGATCTCAACGATCCGCGCATGCTGAGCGGCAAAGAGACCGGAGGCCACGGCATGCATGCGCAATGGCTGGATGATTTCCAGCATTGCATCGATGCCATGCTTAGGAAGGATAAGTCGCATTATGGAGCCGACTATGGCGCCACCCACCGATTCGTGAAGGCCAACCGCGAAGGGTTTGTCTATGCGGGGGAATATAGCCCCATGCGGGGCCGTCGCTTCGGCGCCTCATCCGCCTTGCGATCGCCGGGTCAATTCGTGGTCAGCACGCAACATCACGACAGGATAGGCAACCGTCCCCTGGGTGAAAGGTTAAACAGCCTTATCGGCCAGGAAGCCTACAAATTGGCCGCGGGAGCCTTGTTCGCATCCCCGTATATCCCCATGCTATTCATGGGAGAGGAATACGGGGAAAGCAATCCCTTCCAGTTCTTCGCGGATTATTGCGATCCGGAATTGGTGAAGGCCGTTTGTGCGGGCCGGCAAATGGAATTCATGGCCCTCCACAGCGGTATCGAGGTCCCCAATCCCTGCGCTCTGGAAACGTTCCAATGTTCCAGGCTGGACTGGAACCGGATGGAATCCGGCGGCAACCGGATCATATATGAGTTTTACCGGGAACTCATCGCCTTGCGCAAATCCCTACCGCCTCTGCGGCGCCTTAGCCGCGAGGGAATGGAAATGGAAGGCAAGGACTTTGTCTTTTCCATGGTGCGCCGTAGCTTTGGGACGTCGGACGGGGAAAGCGGTGAACTCTTTTGCCTCATGAATTTCAATGATCACTCCATTAAGGCGGCGGCTCCGGTTCATGAGGGCAATTGGGAACTCTTGCTGGATTCCTCCGATGCCCGTTGGGGCGGACCCGGGCGGGTAGCCCAACGCACGTGCGGTCCGGGCGATACCCTGGATGGCAACCCCTACAACTTTCTCTTGTACCGTAAAGTTTCGTAAAGAAAACTCCATTTCCATGCATCTGGTCGGTACATGTCAGGGGTTTGTGCCCGTTTAAAGCTGGCGGAATTGCCTTAAATGGATCAGATGCCTTGCCACCGTCGCCCTGGATATACCCAGCATTTTGCCGATTTCAAACTGTGTCATTCTCTCCACATGAAACAGGGAAAGTATTTTCCGCGTGAGCTCCGGACAGCGGGCCAGAATTTTCTTCACGGTAATCCTGTTCAGCAGTATGGTTTCATTATCGTGGTAGCCGTCGGGAATGGACTTCAATTCGTTGTCATCCAGATATTGGATCCTGTCCTTTCTCCACTTTTCGATGCCGAGGTTGATGGCAACTCTGTGCATCCAAGTCGAGGGGCTCGATTCATGCCTGAATTTTTCAAAATTCAGGTAGTACCGCACGAAAACATCATGGGTTAGATCCTTGGCGTCTTCAGGCCTGGGACTGTAGCGCTGGCAGATGCGATACACTTTCCAGTAATACTGGTTATATACGTTGCCGAAATGCTTTTCCTTGAATTCCCGCCGGATGGGAAATTCGGGATGCCCAACTTGAACCAGGCCCATTGGATTCATCGTCTTCCCTTTTCCTATATTTGAACAGCCACGGCACCCAGAGCCCCCAACCGAATGGGTACGTTGCGGCAGCTAGCAAGCTAGCCAGGCCCTGCTTGGGCTGAATCAAATATGGTGTGAAACGCAATAATCCGGGGTCAAGCGCACGGGCCCAAGCGGCGACAAGGGGAATCCCTGAAGACGTTTCGGCAAAGGGCAGACTAGGCGCAAGAGGTGGAATAAGGGGAAGGATACGCCGTGGGCCGGCGGCCTGTCAGCCGAAAATCACATCCTTGAAATCCTTGTAATGGATTCTGCTGAGCGGCAATTTCGCGCCCCCCGCCAGCTCGACATCGTACATTCCCCCGCCATGGGAAATCACGCAATGGACGTCCCTCTTGTCGACGATATAGGAGCGATGGATTCTCGAGAACTGGAGCGGAAGGACCTTCGCAAGCGATTCGAGGGTTTGGCGGTGGTACTCGGAAACCCCGGTCTTAAGCTTGATCTCGACATAGTTCCCATCGCCCCGGAAATAGGATACCTCTTCCAATTGTATCAGGACTATCCCTTTGGGTTTGCGGATGGGCAGGTATTTCGCGCGCTTCCCCGAATAATCCGCGTCTTTAACCCTGCTGATCGCTTTTTTCAATCGTTCCTCGGAAACCGGTTTGGGCACAAAGTCAAGGACGCCATACTCGAAGGCGCGCAGCGCTTGGTCTTCATTGGCCGAGACGATGATGGTGTTGAATGAACCGGCGGCGGCCCACTGGAGAAGCTCGAAACCGTTTTCCCCATTGAGATTCAAATCCAGGAATAGTATGTCGACGGGACTTCCTGCCAATGCGGACTTGGATGCATCCAGCGACGCTTCCCATCCTATCCACTCTATCTCCTTGCCCAGGATGCTCTCCACCATGCGCTGTAGCCCCCGGGCGGCCACTTTTTCATCTTCCACGATTAAAATCCGCATCGTGATTCCCCCGTCGGTTTCGCGTTGATCATGCTTCCGGATCCTAATTGGCTAGGGCGGGCGGATGAGCACGCCTCGCCCCCGGTGAATCCGTGTCCATACCCTTTTGTATGGAAATGGTCACCAACCAGCCCCCTGCTACGGCATGCGAATCCAATTGCCATTTCCTTCCAAAGGCTTCTTCCAAACGCGCGCGGACATATTTCAGACCGAGTCCGCCGGACTCGGTATTCTTATTCCCGGCAACGTCGCCATTGCCGTCGTTATAAAGGGTGAAATGGATTTTACCTTCATCCTCGCGCCTGCTCAGAATGAATACGCCCTCATCCCTGCCGGCATAACCATGGGTCAGCCCGTTTTCCACCAAGGTATGGAAAACCATGGGAGGGATCTTTTCCTCGTCTTCGATACCCTCAAGCCGCAGGGCGAAATTCTTGTCATGGCGCAAACTCATCACTTCCAAATGCATCCGGCATATCCGGATTTCCTCGCTGATGGGAATGACCTTTTCGCCGACGATTTTCAGGAGCTGCTTCAATTCCCTGGCCAAGGCATGCAGCAGTCTTTCCGCGGTCCCGGGATCCTCCCGGATCCACATGGTGGCGGCATTGATCGAATTGAAAATGAAATGGGGATGGATGTTGGCTTTGATCAGTTCCAACTCCAATCGCATTGATCGTATCTGCTCTTCCTGGAAGGCATGGACGGCCGCCTGCTGGCGCCGATGCTTTTCCTGCGCTTCGGATTTTATGGCCTGGATGCGCTCCCCCAACCCGATGAAGAGGAGGCACATTTCCCCCACGGTGCCGAATAGGATGCTGTATTCGCTAAAAGTATTTGAAGGCAGCAAGCCCAGGCATTTAAAGGCGTATAGGATCAACCCGGACACCATGAAAATCCAGGCGATCATGAAGGTCCTGGCGGCCGGGACCTTTTTCCCCAAGCATCGGACATTGATCATGAAAACGGCGACGGTGAAGGCGGAGAAATAAAGCGCCGAAGCCCCCAGGGCGGCCCCGGGACCCAAGGCCAGCGCGGGCGGCAACCATCCCAAAATCTGCAAACCTTGGTAGGCGGCGAAAAGGATGGGAACGGGCAGCAATCCTTTCAGCACTCTGTGCCATCGCGGCGCATTCCCTTTGCTATCCAACACGGACATGGTAAAGGGTATCCGGCAGGCGAAGGCGAACGCCAGGAAAAACGGGATGTTGTGGTTGTCCCACCGGGTCCAATCGGGCCACAGGTATTGGTAGGCGAGCCCATACAGGCTGAACTGGAAGAGTCCGTAGCCCGTAACGTACATGAAGTAGTATAGGTATCCGGACTCGCGGACTTTGATGTAGAGGATCAGGTTATACAGCGTCAAGACCAGCATGAACCCGAAGAAAATCCCGAATACCAGTTGCTCTCCCAAGGCATAGGTCTGGTATTGCTGGGAAGAATAGAGCCGGAGGGGAATAGTCATTCCCATGCGGTTTTGATACCGCAGGTAAAAGGTTTTTTCCTTGCCGAAGGGCAGGGAGAGGTAGAACAAAAGGTTTCGATTGACGATCTTCCTGGCGGAGAAGGGCAACAGATGGCCCGATTCCCGGACTTCCCAATCGGACGCATCCCCGGTATAAAGTTCCACGTTGTCCATGTCCGGGAAAGCCGCCTGGAGCACCCAAAGATCGGTAAAGGTGAGATTCTTTACCGTGAAGCGGATCCAGACTGCGGAGCGGGTATATCCGAGATTGGGAACGGTTTCCCGGCTCTTACGGAATTCCGGCGCATATTCGGGTGATGCTACCTGGAGAATGCTCAAGGCACGGGTGGAATCCATAAGGATGCCCGCATTGCTTCCGGGAAAGGCGATGATTTTCTCATCCGTAAGCGTGTTGGCTGCCCCGTCAACTGCAGGTGACAGCAGCAAGACCGCCGGAATGAGGAAGGGGATAAGATGGTGCACTTTGACCCGGGAATTAGCTTTTCGCCCCAACAGCCTTGAAGTTAATAAATTGGCGTGGGGAGGACGCCATGGCGGATAGGAAAAGGAGTTTGACTCGGCGTGATTTCTGTCATAATTCCTTGCGATGGGCCGGGGCCGGCCTGGGAACGGCGATTTTGGGACCTGGGGCATTCCAGCGCGTTTATGCCTCCAGTCGGGACAAGCCCATCACCATCGGCATCACCACCGATGCGAGCGGCCAGTACGCCAACAGCGGGGCCAGTGAGATGCTGGGGATACGCATGGCCATTTCCGAATGCAATGAGCGCGGCGGGGTGCTGGGGCGGAAAGTCCAATGGATCCATCAGGACACCGAAACCGACAGCGCGACCGGATCCCGGGTGGCGGAAAAAATGATCGCGCGTTATGAATGCAATTTCCTGGTGGGAGCCGTGAGCTCAGGGGTGTCGAATTCCATCGCCCGGGTCGCGCAAAAATACGGCACCATTTACCTGGATACCAACTCGAGTTCCCCGAGCGGATCCGGGGCCGGCTGCCATCGCGTAAAATTCATGTGGGATGGGAACGGAAACAATTTCGGGCGGGCCATCGTCAAGAACGCCACCCATTCCGTAGGAAACAAGTGGATGTTGCTAACGAGCGACTATGAGTGGGGGCAGCAAATCAACCACGCTGTCCGCAAAACCGCGGAAGCCAGGGGCGTCCAAATCATTGGCGAGATGATGGTTCCGGTGGGCACCCTCGATTTCACCTCCTATCTGGAAAAGATAAAGCAGCAAAAGCCCGACGCTGTGGCCGCCGCGTTTTGCGGCGTATACCTGAAAGCCCTGAGGGCCCAGGCCGCCAACTTCGGCTTGCAGCAGAAGCCGGCCTGGATATTCAACCAACAGGATTGGCCGGATATCTATGGATTGCCCAAGGGGAGCCTGTTCGGGATATTCGCGACCTGTTGGTACCACAAATTCGATCTTCCCGGGGTCGAGGAATTCGTCCGGAAATACCAAACCGCCTATCCCCAGGAGCGCATCCGGGTTCCCGGGAACGTGTATTACAACGGATACATGGCGACGCGCGAGCTTTTACGGGCCGTCGAAAGGGTAGGTACGGTGAACAATATCGCGGTCATCAAGGAGCTGGAGCGGCTACGCGTTCCTGCCCGCGATCGGTTGCAGCATCATGCCGCCTATATGGATCCGAACACCCATCATTTGCAGCAGTCCGTTTACATGGCGATGGAAAACCTGGAACGTAAGGATGACGACGATGTTTTCAAGATCCTCTCGCGCGTAAGTCCCGAGGAGGTCGCCGACAACGCGGCCGACAATACATGTCAATTGGAGCCGTACGCGGCAACGCCGATTTACGAGGTTTAGGGTGTCCGCGTTGGGCCGCGCGGACGCGGTGCCCCATGCCTCATGATTGAGGATTCCGCCACCGCTCAAAACCCCTTTGAACAGCCCCCGCATTCCGACTCCCCCAAAACGGAATAGATCCCGGAAGAGGCATCCCGCATCAGGCGCCATGCCATGCCCGCGCGTCCCATCCGGATCCCGGCACGTTGACCGGCCCCGACCCCCGCGCGCGGAAGCGAGGATAACCCCGTCGTTCCGGATTGGAATTCGAAAGCGCCGAGGTCCGGGGCCGCGCCCATGAACGCCAAGCCCGTCCCGACTCCCGCATCGATGAGCATGCTGCCCGCCTTCAGGCGGAACAGGGGCGTTTCCGGAATCGAACCATCGGCGTGCCGCGCCAGCGTCGCCAGGGTGGTATCCAGGCTCTGGAAATCCGCGGCGGCGGCGGCCAGTCCCGGGTTCCAGGAGTTATGCGCTTCAGCGGCGTTCTTGATGTCGACGGTACCGCTCAGGCTGACATTGTTTTGCAAGACATGCCGCTGCCCCGCGTCCAGGGATTGGGGCAGCGCGAAGTTGCGGCCGTTGAGATACCCGAGGTTGTGCAGGAGGGTAATACCGCCGGTGTTGTTGTTCTGGTCGAACCCATTGCCGGGATTGCCGAAGGCGACGCAGCGCACGGCGCGGTGGTTCGCCGGTTTGAAATTTCCTCCCAGCTTAAAGCCGTTGCCGTTGCCGGCGAAGCCCCCGTATCGCCAGATGTCCACGCCGTTGCGGAACGCCCAGCACCCTTCGAACACCACCGAATCGGGACTATCATAAGCATCGAAGCCATCGTCGGAATTCTCCCAGGCCCGGCAGCGAATCAGGTGGTTGCCTGGACCCTGGGTCTGCTTGGGCGCGAAACCGTCGGCCATGCTGCCGGATTTCTTGGGATCGTAATTGCGGTAGGCATCGCAATCGATCAAAGTGGTGTAGGCGCCGCCCTTGTTTATTTCGATCCCGGAATTGCGGTTTTCGTAGAAGGCGCAATCCGCAAAGGTGTTGTGCGAACCGGTCACGTATACGCCTTGGTACCCGGCCCGGGTAACGGACAGGCCCCGGAAAGACCAATAGTCGCCGGTGAGGCGGAACCCGAATCCGTCTTGCCTCCAAGCCAGGGGCGGGTATGAGAAATCGAATACGGCCCGTCCGCTACCGTCGGCCAGTACGGCGATGGGCGCAGCGGCAGTGCCCTTGGCGGCCAAGGTGAGGGTGTTTTCGGCGGCGGAGTCGAAGGGAATGGCATAGACCCCGGAGGCCAGCCACAGCGTGTCTCCCGCCTTCAGGTTCGGCAACACTGTGGAGGCGGCGGCCGGAGAGGCTTTATCGGATCCGGAAACGTCCCGCCGGCCGTTGGGCGATGCGTAGAAGCGGGCTCCATAGGCGGCATCCGCGGCCAGAAGCAAGAGCAGGAATTTCGATAGGGTGGGAATCATGCCTGTATATTAGGCCTGAGTTCCGCTTGTCGAGATTTGAACTTCGGAAAAGATGGGAACATTTGTGTCCAGGCCCAGCCATCGGACCCTATGCGGCTCTGAAGTTGAGAAAAGCACTTCTATATATTTTGGGATCTTTGATCTTCCCGATTTTGCGTACACCCAGATAGTTCTACTGTGTCATAAATATCTTGCAAAAATTGGCGGGTGAAGGTATTTTATGGCATGGCTTCCGACCTTCTCCGGCGCTTTGAACAGTACATGGAACGATTGTCCTTAGTCTTGGGGCATGCCGATCGCGCGAGACCCCTTCGAGAGTATTGCCATGGCTTATACTCCGATAGCCTCCGTAAAAGCATCGAACCCTTGGCGGCCCGCCTGGATCCTTTGCATCCCGTTGCCAAGCATCAGTCCCTCCATCACTTTGTCGCCAATGCCGACTGGTCCGACGCGGACCTCTTGGCCGGCGCCTATGCGCATTGCCGAGCACTTTTTTCGCGTGCGAAAACAGGCTGGCTCATCCTCGATGACACCACCTTTCCCAAGAAAGGTGTGCATTCGGTGGGCGTCGCGCGGCAATATTGTGGGCGGCTCGGCAAGCAGGACAACTGCCAGGCCGCTGTCTCATGGTCCCTGGCGACCCCGGACTACTCCTTGCCCATTGCCTACCGGCTTTATCTTCCCCAGGAATGGGCCCAGGATGCAAAGCGAAGGGAAAGAGCCGGCGTTCCGGAGGAGGTGGTGTTCAAGACCAAGCCCCAAATCGCTTTGGACCTTTTGAAAGCGCTTCCGAGGAACGTGGAACGAGGCATTGTTCTGGCCGATGCGGGCTATGGCAACGACACGGCCTTTCGGACGGCCCTAAAGGAGATGGAATTCTCCTATGCCGTGGGAGTTCAGAGCCAAACCGCCGTCTGGATTTCGGGCGAGGGTCCCCCGCCGGTCCCACAAGGCTCTGGAAAAAGAGGACGTCCTCGTACCCGGCTCCGACGGGAAGAAGGGCGTTCCCCGCTGTCCTTGAAACAGGTCGCCATCCACATGAAACCGCGGCGCTACAAGACAGTGACATGGCGTGAAGGAGCCAAAGGCCTTCTACGCTCCCGATTCGCCGCTCTCAGGGTCCGTGCGTCCCACCGGGACTCTCGGCGGAGCGAGCCTCATCCGGAAGAGTGGTTCATCGTGGAATGGCCCCAAGGAGAGAGCGAGCCGACGAAATATTTTCTCTCGAATCTCCCGAAAAACACATCGCTCCGTGACCTGGTCTCCACGCTCAAGGGCCGTTGGCGAATCGAGCGCGATTATCAGGAGCTCAAAAGTGAGTTAGGGTTGTCCCATTTTGAAGGGAGGGGATGGAGGGGTTTTCATCACCATGGGAGTTTATGCATCGCGGCATATGCCTTCCTGGTCGCCGAGCGCGGCCTTTTCCCCCCTGGACCGGATCCGAAGCGTCTACAGTCGCCCGTCTTGCCCAAGTCCTATAAGCCCCGAGGAAATGCCGCCCCCAAGACCCGAGCGGCATAACCCCTACTCCATCGCGACGCTGCGCATCCTCCTGGCGCGCTCCCTGGTGCAAACTCTGAAGTTCTGTCCGGCTTGCTGCTCCGCCAATCTCCCTCCTCGTACTTTTTATATGACACAGTAGAAATAGGAGTGTACGAGATGAAAAAGCAGAGCAGAAAACACTCCGCGTTGAAGGCGTAAATCCATGCCGAGCTTTCTTTATTCCACTTCGACGTATGTCCCATCCTCCTTGAGTGTGACTTCGTGATTCTTACCTCGATTTTTAAACGCGATTTCGTATGTTAATGATCCTTCTGCCTTAGTCTGCCTCACGCATGCCTTGATCCTCACTTTGGAATATTTTGCGTTGAAAGCAGATAAAACGGGTTGTGGAATCGAGTCTAGTGCAACGCTCTCCTCGACAAGTTTGATACTTCCTTCTGGACTGACGTCGATTTCCAATTTATTTCCGGATTTGGTTTTAAGCTTGACCTCGAACTGGACTACTCCTTTTTCCTTTTCCTTGAGGCACGAAAATACCTTTGGCCCAGTATAGGCCTTTTCTACAGCACCCAGAACAGCCTCTGGACAAGCGGCCTTGGCCATTGTTTGACTGAATCCGAGAAATAGTCCGAGGGTGATTAGCGGAATCGGGGATTTAAATCTGATCATGGATGTCCTTTTTTCATTTCTAGTCTATTGAAAGTAAACTAAGAAATGTCGGCCGGGCACCCTAGTGGAGATTTCGGGTATAGATATTGGCTAACAAATGTACCGCGATAATATTAGAGTACGAATCGGATGCGATTTATGGGCCCGGGCCATACAGCAGCAGAGGGCAGATCGGTCTGAAAATCTTCCCGAGAGCCCCCGAGGGTATTTGAGGGCTTGAGTATACTGTCAAGCGGGTTTTTGAACCGAAATCGATAAGACGTAAATTTTCAATTGGCTTAATACCTATTAACCACCATGGTCATGATCTTTGGCTGCCGATTCGCTTTTAAGGAGTCTTTGAGCCTGTTGGTCTCCACCTGCAGCTTCCTTGGCAGTTTGGGCGGCAGTTTCTGTAGCCTCTTGGAATAATTTTTTTCCCGCGCTGCTTATCTGAACTGTCGCTGCCGGGGAACTTTGGGGTTTTGCCTGTAT
Source organism: Fibrobacteria bacterium (assembly GCA_025360005.1). Classification (GTDB taxonomy): domain Bacteria; phylum Fibrobacterota; class Fibrobacteria; order UBA11236; family UBA11236; genus Chersky-265. Next base: position 766 of record JANYDA010000009.1, on the reverse strand, counting down.
TGAGGATTCAATTGGGGCACCTTCATTTTCGGTTTTAGGCGGAACTGCCTGGGAATTGGAGACTACTGGCGAAGATCCGACAATACTTATGCTCATATTTCTTCTTTCGATTGAATGCCTTATTCTGGCCTATATTCTTTATCGTCATTTTCAGGTTTCACTTTAGGTTTGAAGATAAAGAAACGGGAATTCCCGAATCAAAACCGGTTCGGCATTAAAACCTCTGGCTCATTCAGGAATAATAAAATTCCATTCAACTGATGGTAACTGGAAGGTGGTAAGAATTAGGGTAGCTTCTGGTCATTGATATTCACTTTCAATTTTTCAATTGCCCTTCTACGTACCATTGCTTTCCTGTCCATGGGCTGCATGAGACGGAATAGCTTTAACTCCGGGTTCAGAAGAAGTATCCGGTGACCGTTTTCCTCAAGATAATAGCTATCAGCCTCTTTGATTATTTTCATTCGACCCATTTTAAAATATGAAGCTTGTCAAAGATCAGGGACAGAACGATTCCAAACGGAATTTTGAAGTGAATATGATTCAGTAGATGTTGGCACAACCTTGATGGTAACCTGTATCAGAGAGAGAATAATTTTGCTCTTCGTATACTTGAAAAGGAGTTCCGTAACCGTTCCACGCCCCACCCTTGTTCAAGGGCGGCATCGTGATTACCGGATCAGGCAGGTATTGAGCGAAGCTTGAAGGCTCGGGGCGTCAGCTCAGCGAGCCGGTGGATGGAATGGTCAGCCACCCGGGACAGGGT
>JANYDA010000065.1 GCA_025360005.1 Fibrobacteria bacterium | reverse complement strand
CTTCAAAGCATTTTCAACAGCTTCAGGAATACCACCCTGTTTATGTTCCGTAGTTCCATTCATCGCTTGCCTCCGGGGGAAACAAGTCAGGATAGATCATGGCCGTACTAATTCGAAGAGGGGGCCGTGGAACGGTTACGGTTATCGAGTCCGATTGGCTCCATGAAATTCCATCGGTGGAAGCAAGTGCGACAGTTGCGCCTGAATGCGTATCATTTCCAACCGCAATCAATCGATCTCCTGACCACGCGATTGACCTAAGTCCGGCCTTGGTTCCGGAGTTCATCCGGTCCCAAACCGCACCATCCGTCGAGGTGACGATATTTCCACTGTCCCCAACGGCAACCAATAGAGACCCTGTCCAAACTACCGACCGAAGCGGCTGGGTTATGCCCATCCTATGCTTGGCTATCCATTTGAGTCCATCATCAGAGTAACTGAAATCCTCCTTCTCGTTAAGAAGGATGAAGTGGCCATTTTGCCAGGTCATGGATTTGAAGGGCTCCGGGATGCCCGGATCAATTTTACTCCAACTATCTCCGTCAATCGAAGAGAATAGGCTATCTGAATAGCGAATCATGAAGCGGTTGCCCGTCCATATGTAGTTGGGATAGTTAGCGTTCGCAACCAAACGCGTGGAGGTCCAAGTATTGAAATCGGAGGTGGTTTGGATGCGTCCTTCGTTGCAAAACCCTACCATTCGCGAACCTGTCCATACGAAATAATCAAATAATTCGTTCTGGCCGAAGAAGGAGAGAGTGCAGGCGGAGTCCGATGCTATGGATCCCCAGGCGATTCCATCCGGGGAGGTGAGTAAGGTGGCATGTTCATCCACAACGGCAATAGCGAAGCCTGTCCAATGGACAAATACGAGGTTCGCGTTGGTGCCCGGATCACGAACAGTCCAAAACCTCCCTTGAGGAGAAGTAATTACCGTACCATTATTTCCCACCGCGACGAGCTGAGTACCTGTCCATGCAAGGGAACGAAGACGATTAGTTGAGCCGGAGCGCAGTGTTGTCCAGTGAAGACTATCCAGTGAGCCGAGAACATTGCCATTATCGTCCAAGGCCACATACTGGCTATCCATGTGGATAACATTAGAGAGTTTCGAACCCGTATCGGGTGACGAACCCGAGTCCGGATTTTTGCCGAGCCGGGTCCAGGCATCCCCATCCGGAGAACTGAAATAGGTCCCGCCGAAAACCGCCACCAAACCGTCCTGGTACCAGAATACCGAATCAAGAGGGTTCGCCGATGGAAGGGGGGAGCGTAGGACCCAATCGGATTGGGAAAAGGAAAGGCTAAAACAGGCGGATAAAATCAAAGCCAGTAAAAAATGATGGCCATTTTTCACGAAAACCCTCCTGGACTATTAGCGCTTAAGAAAAGATACCCTAAAATCGAATGGGGTACTTCTATAAGAATTCCCAATCCGCGCCGTTTTGCGAGAGGAGGGTCGAGTTGTCGGCCCCCAAGGCTACCCAAGCTCTGCCTAAGCGACCGACGGAATTCCGGTTAACCAGGGGCGGGACGGTTAAAACAGAATAATGACGGGCGCAAGTGGAAATCCCCTCAGCGCGTGATCCAGTATCGCTCTGATTCGCACCCTTAGTTCATTCCATGGAAATAAACCGACTTGTATTCATGTTTGCGATCCCGGGCGACCGCCACGTACAAACCGCGGCCCAGATCTGAGGAAGAAAGGCGCAGCATGCCCGATTGCGTTTTCGAGGGCGATGCGGAAACGAGCTTTCCATCCAAAGTGTAAATCGCCGCGAAGGCGGCTGCGCCGAAACCTCCGGGAAGCCGGAACTCGACGGCCCCTTCCGAAACTGCGATGGAAAAATGCCTGGGGCCTTCTCCGCCCGCCGTTTTCGGCCGAAGAGCAGTCGCGCTATCGATATCGGAAACCCAAATCTCCTTGCCGCCAACCCCCACCAAGCGGTTGCCCAACCTCGCCACTTCCTTCACTACGCCGGTCGTACGTACCAAGGTCCATTCGGATCCATTTTCGGAATGGCGTATCCCGTGGTCCGAAGGCAAGACGAAGAGATCCTTTAGCCAATTAGGCCGGCCGTACTTGTCGTATGTCCCGTCGATGAGCTGCCAAGTCGTGTCCCGGCTATACGCGATTCCGCCGAATCCGGTGGCTACGCAAGCATGCTCCTTGCACGCGATGGAACCGATTCCCGCGTCTTCATAGCCGGTCCGTGAGTGGGCATCCCAATCCGTACCGTTCATCGAGGTCAGGAGCTTGCTTCCGCCGGCGATGAACTCCTTGCCGTCCCAGGCGATGGAATTGAAGGAAGCCTGATACAAATCCTTGGTTTGTTCGCTCCAGGCCGCGCCATCAGCGGAATGCAGGATGGAGGTACCGCCATTCACGGCATAGAATTCCTTACCGGTCCAGATGAAATCGGTAATCGACGGAGCCGTGCGCTGTTTAAGCTGGCTCCATTCCCTTCCATCCGGCGATGACATCAGTCCGTCGTGATCGTCGAGCGCGATGAACCGGGTTCCCGTCCAAATCACCTTCCGGAGGATATAGGGTGAAATGGAATCCGGCTTGCTCCAGGATGTTCCGTCCTTCGATCTGATGGCTTGGCCGTTCGACGCGACCGCGACGAAGAGGCTCTCGCTTGCGGCCAGGGAATTCAGGCTTGCGTCCAAAGGCGTACCGCGGGGATCATAGCCGGCTTCCAATGCGAAACCGCGGCGATCCGTGAAAACCGCGCCGTCGGGGGAAGTCAGGATGAGTCCTGCATCGCCGACCCCGACGAATTGCGTTCCCGACCATAGGACGGAACGGACGACATTGGGCGTGCGGATGGTTGACCAATCGTGGCCGTTCGGGGAGGTAAGGAGAGCGGTTTGCCCATTTGCCGCGATATATCTCGATCCGGACGAAGCGCAGGAGAACAGGTTGAATGGATTGGAGCTGCCGAGAGAGTGGCTACGCAAGGTCCAATTCGCGAAATCGGAAGTAGAAGAAATGAAACTGCCGCCCGCGGCGAGAAGTTCCGTTCCCGTCCAGTACAATGAGTAATTCCAACCGGTGGAAGGAGTACCTATTTCGTTCCAATCGAGGCCGTCGACGGAAGCGAATAAACCGAAGTTATCGTTCGCGGCCACGAATCGCGACCCTGCCCAAACCACCGCGGTCAAGGCGTGATCTGTCTTGATGTTCCCGCGTTGCCAGGATGTCCCGTCGCGGGAAAGGAGGACCGTACCCGATTCCCCCACGACAACGGCGGTCTCGCCGTTCCACGCGACGGATTTCAATTCCGCGTTGGAGCCCGTTTGCCGGCCCGTCCAATTGAATCCGTCTTCGGTGGTATGGATCGACCCGGCCTCGCCGATGGCGAGCAGCCTATTGCCCAAGGCGGCCAAGAGCCGGGGATGCGAACTCATCCCGGACGTATGGGTTTCCCATTTCACGCCATCCCATGAGGTGAGTACGAGCCCGTTTTCCGCGAGCGCCACAAGCTTATCGACCAAGAAGGCCACGCTGGTATAGGCATGGGCGTCCAAAACAGGGCTGACGCGGTGCCATTCCATCTGGGCGTAGGCGGGGGTAAGCAGGGCAGAAAAGAAGAGCCCAGCCAAGAAACCCTTCGCTAGCAATGGAAACCGGGGATTCCCCGCGCCATCCAGTGTATCCTTCAAGGGGTAATGCATATGATTCCTCCTTCTCGATGTGAACCTCTGCCTACCTCGATGCGATAGACTCCCGCGGGCAAACCGGCAGTCGGGAACGAAACGCCGGCGCCTGTGAACACGGGGTTACCGGGACGGCCCGGCCGTTCAGGGTCCGTAAGGATACCTGGGTGCGGGCGTCCTGGGCGAATGGACGTTCCAGCCGGACGTTTCCGCAGGGTCCAGGCGGCGAAAGCCGCATACAAAGGCGAACGGTGCGCGGGGCGCAAACTCGGATCCCTTTTTACCGCAAGATGAGTGCAGGCCATAGCCTATTGGCTCCTGGAAGGTAAGGGAGGGTGCACTAAGAAAATTAGTAAGTACCGGGAGCCCCAGGCTACTTCTACCGAAGGATTCGGTCTTTTCGGTCCTGTCCGGGCCGGCGGGAACCGGCCGGCGCATTCCCGTCCCTTGCAGCAGGAGGTTCCGGTATTCGAAAGCCCAGACTACTTGGCGCGGGCAGTCGAGGGTGCGCCAAGAGGATCGAAGGACTAATAAGTGAATTCGACGACGATTTCCACGCGGATAGATCGCGGCCCAGGATCAGTTCCAGATCTTCGATATCCTCCCGATAGGCTTCAACCAAGGTCTCGCGCAGGCTTTCCGGCAGAACCGGCCTGGGATTCTTCAGAATGGGCGCCAATATTTTCCGGTCGATCTTGCGTAGCGCCCGCGCCGCCAGGCGGGATGCGGGATCGCCCTGCTTGGCGATGATGCGTTGATGGTCGGCACTGTGCTTGAATAGCAACCGGCTGACTAGCCTCGCCACCCGGATCCGAAAGGGGCTGGAAAAGAACGGCCTGAGGTCGCGAATCAATGGATTCGGGTTGATATTCGGGGTCGATTCCCAGGAACCGATATACGCTTCGGATGACTTGCTTCCCATCGGCAACGATGTCTTCGTGGAACAGAATATGGATCTGGACCTTGGGGAACCGATTGAGATAGGTGCGAAGGTGCCGTCCATAGAAGCCATATTCCAGGATATCCTTGGCGGCGGGATGCGAGGTCTGCAGCGACCCGTCGAGCAGCCGCTCCATGCCGGTGGATAAATCCGTGAACGGGATGAACCGATGCTTGACATAGTGAAAATAGGCGGATACCGCGCGATCGACGGGATTGCGCAGAACGAGGATCAATTTGGCGCCGGGGCAGAGCGCATGGATTCGATCGGGTACTTCCGGCTTTCCCAGATAACTCGGTCTTTTGATCCCGCAAATCATTCCCTGGGGAGCCGAGTACGAATTGAGGATGCTCTCCTTGCCGCCATGTTCATAGTCCGGGCTTTCGAAACTGGGGATTTCTTCGATGGCCATTTGCACCGAGGGGTGCTCCCGAAGGCAATCATGGACGAAGGAGGTGGCCGCCTTCTGGGCCCCGATTATGATGAAGTTCAAGGACATTGAGACATTCCAGGTTAGCAAATTAAAGGCCTTCCTAAGGCCCGGTCATTTGACCAAGTATAGGGTGATTCCGTTCCCGAAAGCCATCTTTTGCATCTCGGAGTAGGGTTAAATTTAAGGCCTTCCCAAATGGGAAAAGGCCGGTTCCCTATCGGAAAATCCCGGGGTATTGGATGGAAAGGCGAACTATGCGCTTTGAAAGCTCCGGATGCCGAAGCCTGGCAAGTGGGCTACCGATTGTTCTTGGTTCCGATTCCGAACAGGGGATCCAGTTGATTTTCTATTTTGAACCTCTACTTGAAAGTTCCGGCGTACAGTTTCACTAGATACGGTCTTGGACAACCCAGGGTGCCGGAAAATGTGCATAATCGGTTCGAGTAGCTTTCAGTCGGGAAGATGCGTTTTTGGTTTTGAACGGAAAGCAAGCAATGGTCGGTGAGACTGGGGAAGTCGTTGCGCAAAGTCAGTTGAAAAAAATCTTGGAGGCATTCCAGGGACGGACCGTCATGGTTCTCGGCGATGTTCTCGTCGATGAGTATATCACGGGGGAGGCCAGTAGGATTTCCCCGGAGGCGCCCGTTCCCATCCTCCATGTAAAAGAATCCCATCGTACCTTGGGTGGGGCGGCCAACACGGCCGCCAATGTTTCCTCGCTTGGGGGCCGCTCGATCCTGATCGGCATGATTGGGAACGACGAGGCGGGAGAGTCGCTCAAGACCATGGCCGAAGCCTCAAGGATAGATTTCCATCCGGTAGTCGATAAGCGCCCCACCATCAAGAAAACCCGGATTGTGGGGCAGCGTCAACAATTGTTGCGGCTCGATCACGAAGAAACCCATTATTTGGATTCCACCGCGGAAGAAGAAGTGATGCGGATTTTCCGCCGTCATTTGGCGGATGCTGAAGTGGTGGTTTTATCCGACTACGCAAAAGGGTTTTTCACGGCATCAATCTGTCAGGCCGTCATCCTGGAAGCCAAAGCCAAAGGACGGCCCGTTATCGTCGATCCGCGCCCACAGCACGGCGCCTTTTACAAAGGATGCGACTATTTAACGCCCAACTGGAAAGAAAGCCAAGGGCTTTTAGGCCAACCCGAGGCCTCGATCACACCGGAGGGCGTTAGGCAGAACGGCATTGCCCTGTCCTCCCAGATAGCGTCCAACGTATTGGTGACCTGCGGACCCAAAGGAATGGCCTTTTTCACGGATGGAAATCCCCAGTTCACCGTACCTACGGTCGCTCGGGAGGTTTTCGATGTCAGCGGCGCGGGGGACACCGTGGTGGCCGCGTTCTCTTTGGCCAAGGCTTGCGGCTGCGATGATCGGGAAGCCGTTACCTTGGCAAACCGGGCCGCCGGGATCGTCGTCGGGAAGCTGGGCACGGCCACGGTCACCATCGCCGAGCTATTGGGCGAATCGCAAGAAGCGAATCGGCTGCTTTCCCGCGAGCAACTGGCTCCCCTGGCCAAGAGTCTCCGCAAACTGGGCCGCAAGCTGGTCACCTTGAACGGATCCTTCGATGTGCTGCATGCCGGCCATTTGCGGATTATTTCCGAAGCCAAAAAGCAAGGAGATCTGCTTTTCGTCGGATTGAACAGCGACGCTTCCGTCAGGGGGTATAAAGGGCCTTCCCGCCCCATCATTCCCGAAGCGCAACGGGCGGAGATGTTGTTGGCCTTGCGCGACGTGGACTATGTCCATATCTTCGAGGAAGCGGTGCCTATGCCTTTCCTGGAAGAGATAGCTCCGGATGTCCACGTCAATGGATCGGAATACGGAAGCGACTGCATTGAGGCCCCGGCCGTCGCAAGGCTGGGAGGGCGCATCCATATCGTTTCGAAAATTCCCGGGCTGTCGACGACGAATATTCTGTCCGCATTGAGCGACCCGGAGAAGAAATCATGAAGGCGGATCAACCCCTTATCGTCATCACCGGCGCGGCGGGCTTCATCGGAAGCGCTTTGGCCTGGAGGCTCAACGGCATGGGCCGGAATCGCCTCCTGCTGGTCGATCAATTGGGCACGTCCGCCAAGTGGAAAAACCTGGTTCCGCTTCGCTATAGCGATTACATGGAAAAGGCGGATTTCCTGGAAGCCATCGGGAACGGGGCTTTTTCGGGCCAGGACGTCGAGGCCGTCATCCATATGGGCGCATGCTCCGCGACCACGGAAATGGATGCCAGCTATCTGGCCAAGAACAATTTCGAATACAGCAAGCGCTTGGCTTCCTGGTGCCTGGACCGGGCCAAGCCGATCCGGTTCATTTACGCGTCTTCGGCAGCGACATACGGAGACGGGGAAAACGGCTATGGAGACGATCATGCCGCCCTCCCGAACCTGCGCCCGCTCAACATGTACGGCTATTCCAAGCATATGTTCGATTTGTGGAACCAGGCCCACTCCACCCTTGATCAGGTGATCGCCCTCAAGTTTTTCAACGTATACGGCCCCAATGAGTACCACAAGGGCAGCATGAAGAGCATGGTGGTCAAGGCCTATGAGCAGATCAAAGAGACGGGCAAGGTGCAGTTGTTCAAATCCCACCATCCGGACTATCGCGATGGCGAACAGATGCGGGATTTCGTCTACGTGAAGGATGCCGTGGAAATGGCGCTGTTCTGCATGGATCCTTCCGTGGCGGGCGGCACCTACAATATCGGCACCGGCGTGGCCAGGACCTGGGTGGATATGATGAATGCCTTGTTTCGATCGCTGGGAAAAGACCCGCGCATCGAATTCGTGCCGATGCCCGAAATACTGCGCGAGAAATACCAGTACTATACGAAGGCGGACCCCGGGAAAATCCTGCGGGCCGGCTATTCGAAGCCCATCCGATCCTTGGAGGAAGGGGTATCCGATTTCGTCCCCTACCTTGAAGCCGGACAGCTACCGTTAGGCTGGTCTCCCGGGCGGGAGTGAGACTCCGTTTAACAGGGGGCCGGCAGCCGGGCCGGCCATCCGATGCGAAAGAAGGATGTACTTGGAGGATAGCGCACATCTAGAGACAGTCCGGAAATCGCTCTCCGAAGGCCGCCAGGCGTTGGAGCGTTTTTCCGAGGATAAGGCCAATACGGCCGGGGTGGCGGCCATGGCCCGCATCCTGGCCGCGGCTTTCAAATCCGGTAAAAAAGTCCTGGCTTGCGGCAATGGTGGATCCGCTTGCGACGCGATCCATTTCGCCGAAGAGTTCACCGGCCGCTATCGGAAGGATCGCAAGGCGCTTCCCGCCATCTCCCTCACGGACGCGGCCCATTTGACCTGCGTGGGGAATGATTTCGGATTCGATGAAGTGTTCGCCCGGGGGGTTTCAGCCTATGGCCAGGCCGGCGACGTTCTTTTGGCGATCAGCACCAGCGGAAATTCAAGGAATGTGATCCGGGCCGTCGAAGAAGCGCGCCAGCGGGGGATGTCCGTATTCCTTTTCTTGGGAAGGCAAGGGGGAAGCTTGCTCGGCCGTGGGGATGCGGAAATCGTCGTGGCCGGGGAAAGCAGCGATCGAATCCAGGAAATCCACATGGTGGCATTGCATATCCTGATCGAATGCGTAGAGCGGGAACTTTTCCCTGAGAATTATTAGGCGCTTAATTTCGGCATCCATGCCTTCGCAAGCCGACCGGGCAAGCCATTGCTTGACCTATCAACCGGAATCAGGCCCGGGGACGTGACAGTCCGGGACGGATTCCGACCAGGGACTTGAGGGTCGCGCCCGCCAGCATGACGGCGAAAACGGGATTGGTTTTGAGATAGCGTTTCCAAAGGCGCTTGGGATCCTGCATCAGGCGCCAAACCCATTCGCAAGCCATTTTCTGCGCCCAAATAGGCGCTCGCTTCAGTTCACCGGCATGGTAGGCGAAACCGGCCCCGATTCCGATTAGAAGGTTTTCCGGGAAGTACCCATGATTGGTCTCCATCCAATATTCCTGTTTGGGCGCTCCGAAGCAAACCCATATATAATCGGGCTTGCTGGCGAGAATGGCGCTCCTCATGGCCGCCTCTTCCGCTTCGCTCATTTCGCGGAAAGGCGGGGAATGCATTCCCGCGATTTGCAGATGCGGGAACCGCGCCTTCAAATTCCTCTCCATAGAAGCCAGGGTCTGGGGCGCGCCACCCAGGAAATAATGCCTACGTAGGCGGCAGGATTCCGAGCTGAACATTTCGGTCATGATGTCCGGACCCATGATCCTTTGGATATCGGGGACGCCGGAGATGCGGCCGTAAAGAATCACCGGCTGGCCGTCGGCGATGGTGAGAAAGGAGCTATTCTGGATCCGGCGCAGCCGCTCATCCTTCCTGCATTCCACCGTGGTATGGACGTTGGAGACGCAGACATAATTGTTCGCCGGCCGGGATGCGAAAAAAGCTTCCAGGGAAGGGATCAGGTTTTGGTAATTGATGGGCGAGAACCATACCGGCCCTACGGGAAAGCGCGACAGTTCCGAATGGCCCATATCAGAATCTCTCTTGTATTGAAATCACCGGTGGCGGCCGGAGAAACTGGAAATTTAATAAATATGCCGTTTTAGCCAATCGGGCAAGTGGCGCACAGGCGGCTCGGCGGGTGGAAACCCAACTATGCGGATGCGCCCAGTAGTCGCAATATTTTATCGCGTACCTGAAGGGCCGTTATGCCGTTGAAGCAAATGGGCTTGGGGTAAATGCAATAGTCGAAACATGGACGGCACGGCACGTCCGGGAGGAAAACCATGGAATCCCTTTGGCCGTAGGGAAAGAACAAAGCGGGATCGGTGGGGCCGAAAACGGCACAGGTTTTGGCGCCGAAAAGGTCGACTATATGCATCAAGCCGCCGTCATTGCCGAAATAAAGATCGCATGCGGCGATGACGGACGCGATTTCGCCCAAACTGCCGGAAAGCCTTTCCCATCTATCTGGAATGGATTTATCGGACGGCGAGTTCGCGTCCGAAAGCCATAGGATTCCGTAGCCCTCTTTTTCCAGCAAGCCGCCCAACTCCACGAAATTATCCCAACCCCAATTCCGCACGGGATTGCGCGCGCTGCAATGCAGGGTTATCGTTTTCTTCCGGCTGGCGGCGGGAATCCGGCGGGCGCGGATTCCTGACTGCAATTCCCGGAAGGCCTGATTGGCGCTTTCCTGCACGCCCAGGAACGCGAGCAACCGGAACCAGGCCTCGGTCTTATGCGTGCCTTTGGGATCGATGGAGCTGGTCAGGAAAAATCCGGAACCGAACGCGGCATAGCCCAACGAGTGGCGAGGGCGGATCAAGCGCGCCAGCAATGCGTCGCGCGGATCTTCCCGCACCGATAGGATGAGGTCGTACCGGCCGGCGCGCAATTTCAGGATGAGCCGCCAGAAGGACGGCGCAAGGTAATGCGCCGGATTGTACTTGTTGCCGAACCGAGTCCAAGGGAACTGGAAGAAGATAGGGGTTACGTTCAGCCCCAGCAAATCCAGCAATGGTTTGGTCGAAGGCTGCGCCAGAACATCTACGCTGCGGCCCTCTCCATGGGCAGAAAGGGCGTTGATCGCCGGGGCCGCGAAAACCAAATCGCCGAGGCCCCATAATTCCAGTACAAGTACCTTGCGGCATTGAGCCAGATCGATTTTAATCGGGTTCGCGTGGGCGAACCTGCGGCCCAGAAGCCGCTTAAGAGCGAGGTTGAGTTTTCTTGAGAGGGGCATGTCAGGGAAGGGGAAAGTGTTAATTAATTGCCATAACGAAATTTACTAAATACCGGAGCTCATCATTGGCGGTCTCGTGGCGATTTTCAGTGCCCGGAAGGGGATACCAACTGTATTCCACCACCTTGTTTTTGGAAGGCACGGTCGCTGAGCCCCGCAGTAGCAACTCGGAGGCGGGACTCACGGTTGTATCCGGGGCTGGGCAGAAAGTTGCGGTTTGGAAAGCGGGCCGGTCCTGACTATTACCGTAACGAAAGCGACGGCGCCCTTGTCGTTTTCCACCTTTTGAGCAACGGACACGGAGTAATCAAATGCATCGGGAGCGGTGAAAGTAAACGATCCGGTACTATCGAGGATGAATGTTCCGCCCAAGCCTTTGAAGGCCACGGTATCGCTCCACCCTTTTCAAAGACCTTAATCCATGCCCCAATAGAGGACGGCCTTAAGGGGGTTCCCCTGCTGATCGTGGCCTCCCAGAAGAAAAACTTTACCGTTGAAGACCACCACGGCGGCCCTGGAAAAGGCGCCGTACTTTTCCGTGCGGTTATCGATGAACGTATGCAGCTTGCGGGCTTTGTCAATATAGGAGGTTTGCGTCGGCGAGATGAGGATCATGCGCGAATCCATTTGGACGGAGCGATAAATATCCAAAAGTGCATCTCCAAGAACGCCGATAGTATAATCGGGCACGACAAATTGAAGCCGATCCCAATCTTGCCCGCTTATTGATGTGAGTAGAGCGTAGTCTTGCATAGGCTTTTCGATCACCCAGAGTTTCCCATCCAGGGCCTGGGTCGCAAGGAGATAACGATATCCAAGCGTCAATGGATCAATGGATGCCGTCTTCAGCTCCCAGCTTTTGCCGTCGCTGGATGTCCAACAACCTTGACTGCTTATCACCCATAGTTTGTCTTGGAAAATCACGGCTTGCACATCCGAAGTCATGCCCCGCGGAAGAAAGTGCGAGGAGTCCGCCTCCAGCGTCCAATCGATCCCGTTGGAAGAGCTCCATGCCTCATTCCAATTGCCTCCCAATACCCAGAGCTTGTCGTGAAACGCCACCACCACGCCCGTACCGTGTTGAGTAAGTAAATAGCGACCGGGACGATCCGGATCCGTCTTGTACTGGTAGGCAGGAGAGGCAATGACCTGGGACCAAGCTTTCCCGTCCTCACTCTGCCAGATTTCCTGATTATTAAAGGATTGATTGAAAGCCCAGATTTTCCCCTGGAATTCAAGGGCTTGCCAAGAATCGGAAGCCGGCAGGCCGGATTCATGCGTGGCGACGGCCCAGGGCCTCCGCAGTAGACTGTCGAAATGGGTTTCCGTGCGTAACTCCACGGTATCGAATGCGATGGATCCGATATCGTTCTTGACCCTCAAAATGGCTTGGATTTGGGAGTCGCCAATGGCGGGAGCGACAAAGGTGACAAGGGAATTTTCAGCGACGGTGAAAACCGAGTCCGGCTGTATTTTCCACGCATATTCCACGACCTTGGTCGCGGGTCCCGCAGCCGCCTTTCCTTTCAGGGAAACCGTGGCACCGGGGGCGAAAGTGGTATCCGCTCCGGCATCGGCAAGCAATTCCGGATCGGAAAGCGGTCCGGTTCGTACTTCGAGCGTATCATAAGCGACGGCACCCTTATCATTTTTTACCCTGATGATCACCAACAAGGCAGAGTCGTATTCATCGGGTGAAGTGAAGGAGAATCTCCCAATCTCTCCGACCTGGAACGCTCCATCCAAGCCCACCTTCCATGCGGCCTCCACCACTTCCGAACTCGGCGGCGTTGAGGCGGAACCGTGGAGGACCACTTCCGCTCCCAAGGCGACCAAGGTATCCTCGCCCAATACCGCCCGTAATTTCACGTTATCGGCGCTGAATGCCGGAATGGTCAAGTTGCCGGCCAGGCCATTGAAGGCCACGGTATCGCTGCGACCGATCAAGAATCCATGCTCATCGAAAATGTCGACATAGATGAAATAAGCGGCCTCCTTCCCTGAAGCGGGTAAGTAGACGAAGCCGCTGAATTCTTGCGCGGGTTCATTGTAAAAGAATTCCGTGACTATGGGATGCTCCTGCGGCACGCTGGTGCCAAAGAGCACCGCTTCCACCTTGCCGATGACCGATTCATGGGGATCGACCCGCCCTTGCAAGCCGATCTTGCCGGCCGTTTCCGTGCCGCTGGTGGTGCCGCCCGTGCAAGAGCCAAGCAAAGAGGCGCTGAGCAAAGCTGCGAGCAGCGCCTGCTGGCAGCGGGAAAGAAAGAGGAAAATCACGGGCACTCGGAAAGGCATGCTTGTCCTACTCGGTTTTGGGGGAAAGCCGGATGATCAGTTGGTACAGGTGGTCCGCCTTCGTTTCGCTTTTCCACACGCAAGCGTGGATTTCACTCCCCACCCCTATATAACACCGATTTGGGCCAATCTTGTGAATGACTGGCGCCGGTTCTCCCGCCTATGACCCACAGTTTCCCCTTGAACGACGCAACTGCGGCGTATTGCCGGCTTCCATACTGCGAGAAATCCGAGGCGACGGTGTGGCGCAGGTAATCCTTGGTTAAATAGGTGATTGTTCCGGAATTGGCGCTCACGAAGACCATCCTCCCGTCCAGCAAAACCGATCCATTGTATCCATACACGAGGCCAGAGGAGGGGGATCCCGTGGATAGGCTGTCCCATTTCTCGCCATTCCCAGAAACGAAGAGCCTGCTGAGAGAGGAGATTGAGGATCCGATAGTTACATCGCGCGGATCTATCAGCCACATTTTCCCGTCCAATACTTGCAATGCCATGGGAAATTGAAAACCGGACTGATCGGTAATCAGGGCCCAATGTTTCCCGTCATCGGAAGACCAACATCCGCCTAGTCCGATCACCCAAAGTTTGTTTTGAAAGACGGTGGTTTGGATTTTCGATCCGTTATCCGGGCTAGTACTTTTCCCGCCTGGAAGAAAAGTGGAGGCGTCTGCCTCTTGAACCCAATCCACGCCATTTGCGGAACTCCAGACATCCCTCGCATTGCTACGCAGGATCCAAAGCCTATCCTTGAATCCGACCACCGGAAAATTGCCACTATTTCCGTATGCGGGAGCCGCATTCACCTGGCTCCAGGTTTTTCCATCAGCGCTTTTCCATATCGATCCGCTCTCTGAATACTCGCTCGGATATTGATTGAAAAGCCAAAGCTCTCCGCGGAATTCGATGGCATTGAAAAAATAACTTTGCGGGAGCCCGGGATCTTCCGCGGCGACCCGCCAGGGATTCTGCTCTAAGGTGTCGAAAAGCGTAGTCGTGCGGATGGTGAGGGTGTCGTAAGCCACGGAGCCTACTTCATTTTTGACCCTTAACACGGCCGCGAAAGTAGAGTCGGGTTGCGATGGTGCGGTGAACTTGGTTTCCCCATTCGGGGAGGGGATGTATCCAGTGGCTGGCCCGATTCTCCAAGCGTATTCCACCACCTTGTTTTTGGAAGGCAGGGTCGCAGATCCGCGCAGGAGCAATTCGGAGGCGGGACTCACTATCGTATCCGCGCCGGCATGGGCGAAAAGTCGCGGATCGGAAAGTGGCCCGGTTCTGATCACGACGGTATCGTATGAAATCGATCCCAGGTTGTCCTTGACACTGAGCACTACGGATACGGAGGAGTCGTATGCCGCGGGAGCGGTAAAGGAAAACAGCGTTCCGGAGTCCGCCGCGAACCCCTCGGTTCCGATTTTCCAGGCGTATTCGGAAACCATGGAAATGGCCGGAACGTCGGCCGTTGCCTTCAAAACCACCATGGACCCCGGGGCGACCAAGGTGTCCTTTCCCGCGTGGGCAATCAGATCCGGATCCCGCAATGGCCAAGTTTCTATTTGAATGGAATCATAAGCCACGGATCCCTTGGTGTCCGTAAACCGTACCGTTAAGGAAAAAGCGGAATCGTTGGCATGGGGCGCAACGAAAGTCGCAGTGTTGATGCTCGGACTTCTTATTAATTCAGCCTCTTCTCCGATCCTCCAGGCGATCTCACCTAGTCCATATCCAGCGGAGTTTTCCGTTGCAGCGAGCAAGGTATACTCGGCTCCAGGGAAAACCGTCGAGTGAAAGATCTCGGTAATTTTATCCTTCCGGCTTACGATTCCGCTCAACGGAATTAACCGAACGGATACTTTCGGATCCTGGAGCGATCCGGTGCGTACTTCCAAGGTATCGAACGCCACTGCGCCCTTGTCGTTTTTCACTTTACGGACAACGAATACCGAGGAGTCATGCACCGTGGGCCCGATGAAGGAAACCGATCCGCTGGTATCGGGGGAGAACGCTCCCTCTAGACCGACTTTCCAAAAGGCCTCTACCACAGTAGAACCCGGAGGCGTGGACGAAGAGCCTTTTATCACCACTGCCGCCCCGGGCGGGACCAAGGTGTCTTCACCGAGCAGGGCGCGTAACTTCACGTTCTCGGCGCTGAATTTCGGAATGGTAATGTTTCCCGCCAGCCCATTGAAGGATAGCGTGTCGCTGCGTCCGATCAGGAATCCATCCGTATCGAAAATATCCACGTAGATGGAGTACGTGGCTTCTTTTCCGGACGCGGGGAAATAGACGAACCCGCTGAATTCCTCCGCCGGTTTATTGTAGAAGAATTCGGTGACAACGGGATGCTCCTGGGGCACCCCCGTTCCGAACAGCACAGCTTCCACCTTGCCGATGGCCACCCCGCCGACAGCGAGGATTCCGGAAAAACCGCGCTGCACCAGTTTGATGTCCGGCAGGGAATCCACCCATTTGGTGATGCCTAGGGTAGCCACCCTTTGGCTGTCCTGGAGGATGAGGAGCGTGTCCAATAACCCCGTCTTGGCTGGGTCCGTGCTCTTCTCGCCGGTAATCAGGTAGCGGCCCAAAGCATCGGTGGTGTCCGCGAGCCCGGTCAAGGAAAGTCTGGCGACGATGCCCTGAACGGGACCATTGTTGTCCACCACCCTGCCTTGCAAACTGATCTTGCCGCCCGTTTCCGTGCCGCTGGTGGTGCCGCCGGTGCAAGAGCCAAGCAAAGCGGCGCTTAGCAAGGCCGCGAGCAGCGCCGGCAGGCAGCGGGAAAGCAAAAGGAAAAAAACGGGCACTCGGAAAGGCATGCTTGTCCTACTCGGTTTGGGGGAAAAGCTGGACGTTCAATTGGTACACCCGGTCCGCGCCATGTGCGCTTTTCCGCACAATCGCCCGGATCTCGGATTTGAACCGCTGCAGCTTGTCTTCGATGAGTCGGTAATCCTCGGCGGCGATGCTCAGGGTCTCGGTGGAAATGTTCCGTGCATGCCCGCTCGCCGACAAGACGGCGGATTTGGAAATCTCCAGGCACTCCACTTGATAGCGTTTGATGATTTCACCCTGCGCATAGGGGCCGGAATGGAGGCTTTTTTCCGAGGGCTTCCAGTTTCCGTTCCCGTCCCGATGGATGAGCCCCAGGTTTTTCAAGAGGGCGAAAGAGGACTTGATCTTGCCGAGCGAAAGCTTAGGGACGATTTTCCGGGCCAGGACGTTCAGGTCGTCCTTGACGTCCACTATGTCCAGGGTAGCGCGGATGGTACTGTGGTACCACTGGGTGTAATAGGCGAAGGCCATTTTGTCCACGATGGCCGAGGGCGATCGGTTGAGGGAAATCAACTGGTCCAGGTAGAATTCCTTTTCCGAGGGGATTCCGGATTGATTGTATAGGACCAAGGCACGGAAGTATTTCGCCTCGTCCCCTTTCAACTCCAGGATCCCTATCAAACCTTCCGCCTTGGTCGCGGTCAGTGGCTTTAGGCCGCGGATCACGTCCCCCAGGAAACTCCTGCTGTTGGGAAGCCCCAATTGGCGGCAGATGCGGGCCTGAGTAAAGCTTTTATCCGCCTTGCCGCGCTCCTGGATATATAAGGCCAGGAACGGCCGGAAGTCCGAGAAGGAGTAGATATCGGCGAACGGGTTGGGCACCCCTAAACTATACCTCCATCAGGATGGGCCGACAAAGGTGGGGCTGGGCATATTTTCGAGGACACCCTGCTGACGGGAAAGGGCTTTTCAACCCTTCCTCGGAATGGAATTTCGAACTATTCCGGGTTGGAAGCCGTTTTCGGCAAATGCGTATCCGCTTTCCCCGTTCCCGTATCGAACTCGTAATTGAAGAGGTCGATATCGGCCGCGAAAGTCCGCCGCACCAGCTCTATGGTCTCGGGGGTGTAGAAGTCCTGGTAGGGACGATGACCGGACCCATTCAACTTGGGCAGTTCGGCCGAAACGCCTATCCGGGAACAAACATGGCGGAAGTCCGCTTCCAGGTTTTCGAATCGGCCGATGAAATCGACCAATTGCCTGCCATCTTTCGAGAACACGAAATCCCGCTGGAACCGCACCTCCTCGCGGCAGCGCCATTCAAGGTATTGGGTGAATCCGGAAATCCCGCTACCCATATCATGCTGGTGATAACCCTTGGTTTTCAACATGAAGTTGTACAAGGATACCTGCCAGTCCCAGGGATTCCGTACGAAAGCGAAGGAAAAATAGGACCGGAACCTCGCTTCCCCGATTTTCCGAATCCATTCCGATGCGGGAAGGTGATAACTGTAGAGCTTGTCGGCGAGGGGCGAGAGCCATGGGAATTTCCGCATTCTTCTGGAGACGCGCTCATCCCATTTGACACAGTAAGGTTTCAGCGCCTCGCGAACGCTGGTTCCGGCCGTCTTGTACACGTGCACGAAGATGAATTTTTTCTTATGGGAAATCATTGATGGTGGTTATCCGGGCCGCTTCCCTTAGAGAATGGACTCGGTATAATGGAATTCGTGTTTCGATTCGGGCGCTTTCCTATCGATAACCTCCTGGAATGGTTTGAGAGACGGGACGCTTTTCACGAGAAGGTCCCGAACCAGGGTCTTGAGTGAAAATGATTTCGAGGATTTTCCGCTTTCATAGTAGTAGGATCTTACCACTTCGTATCCCATCTTCCCCATGATTTCAACCGTTTCATACATGCAATACTCCCGCGAGTGGATACCGACTATCATGTTGTCGTTCTTATCCAATTGGCCGACCACATGCTTTACGGTTCGGATATATGAGCCGCGCAAGACCTTGAGGTAATTGTACTCCCCATCGGCATCCCCGATTCCGAGCATATCGACGGGGTTTTCCTGTACTCCTCGACGATTTCGTCGACAAGAGTTTCGATGTTCATCGATAGGCATTCCTTCTTAACATTCAAAAACGATTTTCAATGATCATCCATGCGGAGTGGTGGGATCCTTTAAACTTAACAAAAGTTAAAGATTCCCTACCTTGGACCAAACCCGCTCCGGGGCGGTGAGGTGCTCGCAAGGCCAGAGGCGAGTATCACTGCAAGGCGTTTTGATAGGTCTCGTAGGTTTCCCTGCCGCATCGTTCCCAGGAAAAGAGTTTGGCCCGCTCCTTGCCCTTGGCCTGCAACTCCTCACGCAAATTCCGCTCCCGGCCCAGGCGCAGGATCTGGTCCAAATATCCTTCCGCGGTGAGCGGGGAGTACAATACCGCATCGCCCCCCACCTCGGGGAGGCTGGCTACGGGGGAGCAGATTACCGGGCAGCCGAAACCCATGGCTTCCAATACCGGCAGGCCGAACCCTTCGTACTTACTGGGAAAAAGCAAAGCCGATGCGCGCGCATATAGGTGCACCAGGATTTCGTCCGGTTGCCGCCCCAGAAAGATCCAATTGGCCGGAGGCGGACCTTCGTCCGGGACTCCTTGCCATCGCGTGCCCATGATCACGAGAGTGGGGAGGATGATGCCCTTGGATGCGGCCAACTGGTAGGTCTCTTTCAGGAGCCGCAGGTTTTTTCCGGGTTCCAGGGAGCCTACGAACAGCATGAACTCGTCGGGAAGCCGCAACCCATCGGTGAGTCCGGAAGAAATCATTCCGGGCTTAAGGTCCGATCCAAGGTAGATGATATCAATATTGCCGTGAGGGATTCCCAGCCGCCTCATCGCCTCGTCCGCGGAGAAGCGGCTGATGCAGATAATCCTGTCAGCGCTCCCTGCCTTGAGCAACCGTTTAGGGCCGGACCAGCGCTGCCAGGCGCGGTACCGCTCGGGGTGGGCTAAGATGGCGAAATCAAGCAAGGTGACTACCAGCCGGACTCCAGGCGGCGGGGTCAGGAATGGTCCTGCCGGAGAGTGCAATATATCCGGGGCTTGCCGGTTCAATTGGAAGCGTGCCTTCGTATTGGCCCAGATTAATTCGCGGTACGCGGTTTTCAACATCCGGCCCGGCTGTTTATAGCCAAGATTTTTCACAGGCCAATTTATTTGCCGCAGATCCAAATCCTCGGAACCGCAGGCTGCCAGACCGGTCAATAAGCCGCTTATATACCGTGCGATTCCCGCGCCCGAAACATAAAGGCCATTAGTGTCGATTACAACATTCACGGAATTGGTCCTTTGAGCGGCACCCAGCTTGGCCGCTAACCTGTTTGGAAGAGCCAACCAATTTATATATTTATAAGCCATTGTTTATTAGCCATTGGCGCTGTTTCCAGACGCCCGGCCGAACGTGTCGATCAAATGGGAAATGAGAACTCGCACGGAATTTTCCATCGGGAAAATCCAAGGAATCATGGATGGAAATCGATCTGGTCAAAATTCTGGGCCTGCTTTGGCTGCGCCGGTATTTCATCATCGCCGTCGTAGCGGCCGCCGGTTTCCTTGCGTTCGGTCTGACCCTGACGTTGCCCCCGGGATATACGGCCAGCATCGAGTTCCTGATGCAGGCTTCGGGCGGAAAGCAGGGCGGCGCCGCTTCAGCTTTGGGCCTCTCCTCTCTGGCGGGCCAGTTCGGCTTGGACATGGCGGGGAATCAGAAAATCTTCGAAATCTTTCCGCGCATTCTCGAAAGCAGAACCTTCCTTTCGGAATTGAAGGATTTGAAAGTGGAGGCTGCGGTAAACTCCGGCAAACCTCTCGGGCAATTCCTCATTCCCAATCCCAATCCCAAGGTTCCGTTCGATGTTCAATTTCTCGATAAGCTGCGGAGCACGATCACGTTGGATAAGGACAAAGACGGGGTCAATATCCTCACTATCAAGGCACGGGATCCGGTATTCACGGCATACCTGGCGAATAGCCTGGTTTCCCGCTTGGAAAAATATTACTCGACCATGGAAACGAAAAAAGCCCAGCAGAATCTCGACTTCCTCGAGAGCAAACACACGGAGGCCCAAAACGAACTTTCCGGCATCGCGGAACAACTCAGAATCTTCAAAGAGCAGAATCGGGAAACGGTCACGCCCTTCCTGATCCAAAAAATGTATTGGCTGCAGATGGAACAGAGGATTAGTGAGGAAAAATACCTGCTACTGACCCGGGAGTTCGAATCGGCGAAGATCGATTACGAAAAAGTCAAACCGATAGTAGTGGTCGTAGACTCGGCCATCGTACCTTTCGCCAAAAGCGAGCCGCGCAAAAAGGTTATGATCCTGATCGCCACCATTTTCGCGGCCCTCTTTTCTGTAGCCTGGATCATCGCCATGGAGTGGCTCAGGCGCGCAAGGGCAACTTGAAAGGGAATTCCGTATCAAGGCCGGATACGTTTTCTGTTTGGCTAGCGGGAGGGGCAGTCTTCGCATGCATTTCCGCTATGCTCGCGATCTATATCCCTTCTCCTCTCTCGCTCTTGCCCGTTTTTGGCGCTCTTGCGGGTCTTTCGATCATGACCTGGCTGATGTTGCGGCCGTTACGGTTCACGCTCGTTATCCTGGTTTTGCTCCCTTTCCACATCTTTCTCATGGTCATCCTGTTCGGGTTCCTGGGGCTTCCGGTAGGCGTCGTCAGGGCTCTCGCCTCCTGGAAAGAAGGGGCGGTATGCTTTCTCATCCTCGCGATTTTGTTTGGCATGGTCCTGGATGGGAAAAAAGTGTTTTATGCCGATGCCGCCGATCTTTTCGCGATGGCTTTTCTCCTGCAACTCGTGGTTTACCTGATCATCGGGCCTTACTTGGGGAGTGAAGTCCAGATAATCGGACGGCTCTACGGATTGAGGGATTCAGGTATGCTGTTCGTCTGCTATTTCCTGGGTCGGGCCATCGCTCCCATCTTCGGCGAATTGGAAAGGCTGCTGAAATGGATCTTGATCGTCGGAGGGGTAACCTCTTTCCTCGGATTGGCGGAGTGGATATTCCTTCCCCAGAAATTCTGGGTGGCTTTGGGAGTGGCCAATTATTTCAGCGATTTCCTGGGGGTGGACTTCACCGGAGGAGACAGTGGGGGACAGGGACTGCCGGCCAATTTTTGGACCCAAATGGGTAGTCTGGGATATGTACGCAGGTCTGTTTCCGTTTACATGTCCAGTCAGGGATTCGCGGTTTCTTTTCTGGTCATCATTCCCGTTTCCGTTTATTTCCTGCTCTATAGAACCACTCAGAACCGGCGCAACGTCGCCATGCTCTTGCTGAATGCAGTCGCCTTGTTGGCCACCATCACGCGAACTTCGATTATCGCCTGCGTTCTGCAGTTTTTTACCATGGCGCATTTCGGTCGCAAGTCCCTTTGGCTGAAAAGAGGCTTCATGGGCATCCTGGCCATCGGTTTCCTGGGGATCGTATTTTCTTCCGGAGTGCGCACGCTGATCATGCAAACCTTGATGTGGAAATCGGACTCCAGCGTAACCCATCTCAATTCATGGACCCATAGCTTCACTATGATCATGACAGCGCCGATTCTTGGCCATGGGCTGGCGGAAGCGGGAGTGAACGGGGTGAGATTCGGAGGGCGCGGCGTTGGAGAGGAATCCGTCTATCTGCGTATGCTGGGAGAAACGGGTACGGTCGGTTTCATCCTATTCTTCGGATTCTGGATCGCTAACATGTTGGGCCAAAACCTTATCCGGATCAAGGGCGAACGCCGAGGCATCGTCAACGGGCTTTCTTCGCTCAGTATCGCGATTTGCGTAGGCTATCTGTTCAATTGCCTCTCCGCCGATATTACGACCTCCACCTATACGAATTTTTCCATCGGAATCCTCCTGGGAATGCTCCGCACGGTCGCGGATCGGGAACTCCAAAAGCCGGAAACGAAAGGCATTGTCGCGCAACATGCTTGAAAAGAAACTCCCATTGGTCAGTATCACCGTCCCTTCCTACAACCAAGGGCGATTCATCAAAGAAACCATGGAAAGCATTCTCAACCAGGACTATGCCGCGATCGAGATATTGGTAATGGATGGAGGGAGCAAGGACGATACCCTGGAGGTTCTAGGCCGCTATGCCGGAGACAGCCGGATCAAAGTGAAAAGCGAAAGGGACAAGGGTCAAGCGGACGCCATCAATAAAGGATTCGCCGAATCCAAGGGCGATATCATCGCCTGGCTAAATTCCGATGATACTTACCTACCGGGGGTATTGGCCAAGCAAGTCGGATTTCTGCTCGCCAATCCGGAGATCGATCTTGTCTATGCGGATGCGGTCTATACCAAGGTCGATGGAACGCATTGCGGAACCTATTTTGCCCGGCAATTCTCCCATTCCGAATTGTGCCGTCTTTGTTTCATACCCCAACCAACCGTGTTCATGCGGCGGCAAGTATACGAACGGAACGGCCCACTTGATCTTTCCCTGCATTTCGCGTTGGACTATGAATATTGGCTGCGCGCCATGTTTCACAGCCGGTTCGCGTACAATCCCGGATTCGTGGCGACGTATCGATTGCACGATGAGTCGAAAACGGTGGGCGGAGCGCCGAATTTCAATCCCGAAGTGGAACGAGCCGTGGTGAGAGCCTTGAATGATCAGGCCGCCCCCGAGGCTTTGAAGAAGGACCGGGAGAATCTTCTCGCCGATTTGTACCTGGGGTTGGGAAACTCATGTCTGCGCGGGGCGAACCGCAAGGATGCGCTGGCCAACCTCCGGAAAAGCATGAGCCACCGGACGTTCAGGCCCCGTCTCTTCTGGTTCATATCCTACTACCTGCTGGGCGTACCCGCCACCAACGCCCTGGCCCAAAAATGGACTCGCTGGAGAAGCCGAAGGGGCCTAATGGAGCGAACCATGGTCGGAGCAAGGGAACGCTCCGCTTCCCACCCAGGTTGAATGCTGGATCCAACCCTTCTCTTATTTTATTCTGGCGCAGTGAACATAGGCTAGACGTATGCTGTTTACCAGCCTTGCCTTCCTGATGCTCCTGGGCGCGACATTCGCGCTTTACTACCTGCCTTTCCTGGCGCGGTTCCAGGTTTTCATCCTGATCGTGGCGAGTTTCGTGTTTTACGCCAGCGCCAAGCCCTGGCTGCTGGCCATCCTGGTCCTTTCCTGCGCCGTCAATGCGGTTTCGAGTTTCGGCATCTTCCGATCCGAGAGCTTGGCCGCGCAACGCGGTTGGGCGGTTTTGGGGGTCTCGGTCAACCTGGGCCTGCTGCTCTTCTTCAAATACAGCCGCCTGCTTTTCGAATCCGTGGGCGGGGATCTGCGGCAAGTGCATGGCATCGGCGGCTTCCTACTCACCATCCCCCTGCCCATCGGCATTTCCTTCTTCACGTTCCAGGGCATCAGCCTGGTTGTCGACACCTTCAGGTGGAAAAAAAAAGGCGAACCCATACCCTTTTTTGCACGGACCTTTTGGCATCATTTTTATAATACCACCTTCTTCAAGGCGTTTTTCCCCCAATTGATCGCGGGACCTATTGTAAAAGCGCACCAATTCCTGCCGCAGATTGCGCGCAAATACTTTTCGCAACTTAGATGGGATACCGCGTTCCGATTCCTCGTTACCGGCTATTTCCTGAAGATGGTGATCGCGGACAATCTCAAGGATCAGACCTTCTGGATAGCGCAGCCCTATTTCCTGAGCTTGTCGACCTTGAACCTTGCGGCCTTGCTGTTCGGCTATTCCATGCAGATCTTCGCCGATTTCGCCGGGTATTCCTTAATCGCCCTAGGGCTGGCGGAGCTTTTCGGATACCGGCTGCCCCAGAACTTTCGCTTTCCATATATCTCCAGATCCTTTTCAGAATTCTGGACGCGCTGGCATATTTCCCTCTCCACGTGGCTGCGGGAATACCTGTACATTCCCCTAGGAGGGAACCGCAGCGGAGCGGGGCGCACCTATTTCAACCTGTTCACGGTCATGTTTCTCGGCGGCCTATGGCACGGGGCCGCTTGGAGCTATGCCGTTTGGGGGACCGTCCATGGTGTGATACTGGCGGCGGAACGTCTCGTCCATAGCGATAAGCGCGAAGCCGCGTCGCACTGGGCCGAGCACGCCCTCCGGATTGCTTTCGTCTTTTCCCTGGTCACCATGGCATGGCTGCTTTTCAAACTTCCTCATTTCGGAGACGTGGTGGGATACTTGAAAGCGATGGCGCACAATGCGCGTCTGCCGATCAGTAAAGTGATGCTGATACTAATTGCGCTTTACTCAATCCCCGTCTTGCTTTACCATGCCCATCACCTTTATGCATCCAACAATCCGAACCGAGGTTTCCTAAAATGGCATTTCTTCTTTTACGGAGCCATGCTGTTCCTTATTGCCGTAAGCTCAGGAGGAAGCGGTGACTTCATCTACTTCCAATTCTGAACGCAGTCTAATCGCCCTCTCTCTGACCGTTTTTCTGGCCCTTTTCGTGGGGTACAATGTCGCGGTGAAAATCGCGAAACCCGAAGGCCTGTTCCTTCAGAACCAGGCCGAGAAAAACATATCCACTGCCGAGGATTACATCTTCGAGAAAAAGGCCGCGGACACGGTTATCGTGGGATCTTCCCTGGCTGCGCGCCTGGACGAGTCCTACTTTGGCAAAGGGTTCCGCAACCTCAGCTTCGCGGGCGGTACTGCGGCCACGGGTCTGGAAATCATCCGGCGCCACGGAACCGTCCCCAAGGTGGTGTTGGTGGAAACCAATCTCATCCGCGATCTGGACACCGCCTTCGTAGAGGCGCAATACCAACCACTTTCCCTCTTCCTAAAGCGCTACCTGCCTTCCGCGCAGGCGAAATACCGCCCGGTGAATCTGCTGTTGGGGGGCTTGAGAAGCAAGACGGGAACCGAGAGCGTCGTCCCCGACGCGAACGTGTTCGCGAATCTACTTGCAAACCAGCAAAGTGATTATTCCCGGTTGCCGGATCAGGATTGGCTACGGCATTCCACCGGGGTGCTGGCGCGGGAAGTGGATTCCCTGATGGCACGGGGAGTAAAGGTCATTTTCTTCGTGATGCCAATCAATGCCATCCTTGAGGATTCACCCAAGGCGAGGAACCAGTTGGAGGAATACCAAAGGGTTTTCCCTCCCTCCCGTTACTTATGGATAGATTCCCTGCCGGGCGAGTACATCACGGCGGATGGCATCCACCTGGTGCCGCAATCCGCGCGGACGTATGCCGGTCTGCTTCGGAAGCGGTTGGAAAGCGGACCTTTGTGAGCCGATGGTGCGTGCGGGCGACCGCTTGGATGTGCTTCGCGGCGCTTTGCGCCGGAGCGGGATTGTCGGGATGCGCGGGGCATCAGATGTATACCATCGACGCCAGCCGTGCCGACCTGAAGGCGACTCCCGATGACGATAGCGACGATGATGCCGTGGCCATCAACCGCATTGTCGCCTCCCTGCCCCCCACCGGTGGCGCGATTTTCCTGCCGCGCGGTTCCTATCTGCTGAAATCCCGCATCCTGCTGCGCGACAAGGATAACATATCATTCGTTGGCGAGGGGAAAAGCACCCTGATACGCGTCCGGCCCGACACGGGCAAGTATGCATTCAGCGACTTCCCTTTGGTTGAGGTCTCAGCCTGTCGCAATCTGGAGTTCCGGGACATCGCCTTCTCGGGACAGAACAAAGCCTATAACGGCAACGATTCGGTCCAGACGCCGGCCATCTACCTCACCGACAATTCCGAATTCTGTCGCGTTTCCAATTGCGAATTCCGGGATTTGAATAGCGGGATCCGGATTGAAAACAGCTCCGATTGCCGAATATCCGACAACGTGTTCCGCGGGAACATCGTGCAGGACGGCGTGCAAATCATGCTTAACAGCTTCCGAAACGTCGTTTCGGGAAACACCATCCGATTTTCGGATTCCGCCAAGTCCGGCATGGGGATCCGCATTTCCGGATTCCCCGGCCAGCCGGCGAAGTCCAACTCCATAGTCGGCAACACGATCCTAAATGCCAAGGATGAAGGTATTGTCGCTGAATTCGGAGAGAGCAATACCATCGTCGGGAATACGGTAAGCAACTGCGCCTATGGGATCCAGCTGTACGCGCATCGCTATGGCACCATCAGCGCGAACACCGTGGAAAATTGCCGCTTATCGGGTATCGGGTTGTTTTCCAACGAACCCGGCCGCATCATCACGGGGAACATCATATCGGGGAACTCGGTGCGCAACAGCGGCACGGCCCCCTTATGCCATGCCATAACCATCAGCAGTTCCAAAGAGGGATCGGCCGACTCCAACATCCTCGCCGACAATTTCATCCAGGGGGGAGCGACCAACGGGATCGATATTTCCGCGAGGCATTGCTTGATCCGGGGTAATTTCATCCAGTCACCGGGCCAAATGGGCATCTGCATCGCCAACGCCTCCTATTGCGTGGTGGAAGGGAATTCCATACAGCAACCGGGAAGGCACGGCATTTTCGGGAAAGCGTGCCATTCCATCGTTTCCGGCAATCTGATCGTCGCGAAGGGCGCACCTGCCCCCGGATCCATCGGCCTGTGGCTGACGGAGAATGAAGATGCCGTTGTCGCGAACAATTTGATCTCGGGATTTCCCGTCAACGAACTCGGGGTGAAGAAGTGAGTCTTCAGGAGAGGCGGGAATATTTCGTTTTGCCGCTCAACGCGCGCCTTAGCCGGCGGTAAGGCGACAGGTTTTTGAAGGATTCCGGCAAAGTGGCCAAAGGTATGCCCGCACTTGCTAGGATTCTTTTCGCTTCGCGTAGCGCTTCGATATAACGGGCATAGAGGGGTCGGACCCCGGATCCCAAGCGATAGCCTTCATACAGGCGGACCTTTTCCGGCTCCACGATTCGCAGGCTATGGTAGTGGTAGAAGACGGGTAGGAAACCGGCTTTCCCCTGTCCACGGAAATTCCATGGGCCCAGGGTCTTATCAGTCTGCCTAAGCACGTGCACCTTGTCCCCGAACCGCTCCGGCCAGGAGTCCAGGTATTTCTGATCCCCGAATTTGCCGTCCTCCGCGCGGTTGAAACACCATTCTAGGCAGCGCGCCCCCCACCAGTCATAAACGGCCTGCGCTTCGGGAGTCCTGTTGCAGGTGAGGAATTGCACGCAGAACCGGCCGTTGGCGGCGGACTGATCGTATTCAGGATCGAAAGCATGATCAGTGATGAGGACGTGCTTGCCGCTTTGATCCAATTCCGCCAGCAGCCGGGAGGGCGGCGCGAAGAAAAAAAGGTCCGCGTCCAGGTAAGTAACGCGCAGGATACCCGGGGCGCGGGAAAAAACCGCCGGGAAGATGAAAGGAGTCAGTGTCCAGCAATATTCGCCCCGGGAGCGCCCTGGCTTGATCGCCAGCAGTTCCGGCGTTTCGATCTCCCGCAAGGGGATGAGACTGATATCCGGGAGCGCAAGCTTGCGCAAATGGAGCTCAACCGCCTCGTCCATGCAGAGGATCCACAGGTGGAAAGGCTGGGCCTGTTTCTCCAAGGAGGCGTGCAGAGCCAAGCCTTGCGGCAGGAAGTTGGCGTCGAAAAGAGTGCAGTACTGCTCGGGCCCGTTAGAAAGCATTCACGGCGCCGATGACGGCCTCGATCTGGGAGTCCGTGATCTGGGGATAGCAGGGGATGGAAAGACAGGTCGCGGCATGTTTTTCCGCAGCGGCCAGACCCTTGGGATCCCGTCCGATCCGGAGACAAGGTTCCTGCTCATGGACAGGCACGGGATAATGGATGAGGGATTCCACGCCGTGGGTCTTGAGATGCGCCATCAGGCCGTCCCGATCCTTGCAAAGGATGGGGAACAGGTGGTAGACGTGGTTTTCCGTTTCCAGAGGGGCGGCCAGCAAAAGCACTTTTGGATTGCGGATACCGTTGCGATAGCGCTCGGCGACCGCTTGGCGACGCTTAGTGAACACGTCCAGCCAATCCAACCGGGCACTCAGGATAGCGGCCTGGATCTCGTCCAAGCGGCTATTGAGGCCCAGGTCAGAATGATAGTAGCGCTTGCTTTGGCCGTAGTTGCGCAGCCGGGAAGCCTTATCCGCCACGTCGGCGCGATGGGTTACCAGCGCGCCGCCGTCTCCCGGGGCCCCCAGGTTTTTGGTGGGGTAGAAACTATAGGCGCCCCATTCCCCGTGGCTGCCGGCGGGCTTGCCCTTCCAGGCCGCCAAGTGGGCCTGGGCGCAGTCTTCAAACAGGGAGATGCCCGCTTCCTTGCAGAGCGACACCCAGGTATCCATGGCCCTTACCTGGCCGTAGAGATGAACCAGCAGTACGCCTTTGGTCTTCGGGGTAATGCAGCGCTTTACGCTATTCGGATCCAGCAGGCCCGTTTCGGGGTCGATATCGGCCAGAATGGGCGTGGCGCCCGCGCGGATCACCGCCAGCACGGAGGCGAAGGCGGTCATGGAGGTGGTGATCACTTCGTCGCCGGGTCCGATGCCCACGGCGCGAAAGCCGATCTCGATGGCATCCATGCCGTTTCCGACGCCCAGGCAATGGGGCGAGCCGCAGCGTTCCGCCCAGCGCCCCTCGAAAGCCTTCAACTCGTTCCCCAGGATGTACCAGCCGGATCGGATTACTCTCTCCCCAGCGCGGATCTCGGCCGCCTTGAGTTCTTCCGGTTCGGCTTTGAAATCGTTCATCAGGATCATGCGGGTTCCCAGTACTGCTTGTAGTCCCGGATGTAATAGTCCAAGCTGCTTTTCAGACCATGGCGCAAATCCACTTTGGGGGACCAGCCGAGAATTTTTTCCGCTTTGGCGAATTCGGAATAATAGTCCCCGATGTCGATGGCTTTGCGATCCGGCGGGAACGGTACGATATCGTAACTCCCCTTGCCGTACAACTCCGTCATCATGGCCGCCAGGTCCTTGAGGTTGATGTGTTCGCGGCTGCCGAGATTGAAGATCTCGCCAAAAGCCGAAGGAGTGAGGGCCGCCGAAAGCATGGCGTCGACCACATCGTCCACGTAATTGAAATCGCGCACTTGCAAACCGTCCCCGAACACCTTGATGGGCTTGCCTTCGATGAGTAGGCGGATCCAGATCCCCAAGAAGGTCTGGCGCGCATCCTTGACGCGCATTCCGGGACCGTAGGTATTGGTCAGGCGCAGGGCGCAGGCCTTGATGCCGTAAACGTTGTTATAGAGCAGGTGGTACCACTCGCCGGCGAGCTTGTTGATGCCGTTGACGTCCACCGGGCGGATGGGATGCTTCTCGTCCACCGGCAGGTATTCCGGTTTGCCGTATATCTGCCGCGTGCTGGCGAAGACGATCTTGATGCCCAGGTTATGCTTGCGGCAGGCTTCCAGAATGGAAAGCTGGGCAGAGGCGTTGATGTCCAAATCCACGCGTGGGTCGGTCATGGAGTCCAGATGGCTGGTCTGGCCGGCCAGGTTGAAGAGGAAATCCTTACCTTGGATGAGGTAGGCCATTGCATGCGGATCCCGCACGTCCGTGATATTGATCTTGACCTTGGATTCTATATCCTGGACATTGAAGAGGTTTCCCCCGTAAGTGGGGATGAGGCTGTCGGCCAGGGTCACTTTGGCGCCAAGGCCGACCAGGCGGCGCGCCAGATTCGAACCGATGAAGCCCAAGCCGCCGGTGATGAGGATGGAGGTGCCTTGGAAATCTTTTGGATTCCATCCGATATCGTTCATGCTACGGTTAAGGTAAGAAATGGGGGTAGGGGTTCCAAGATGGAAGACCCAAACGCGGCCCGTAATGCCTTATGTCCTCGTCAGGAAAAATCCTTTGAATTCGGCTTTGTCATCGAACCCGTCCAGAGTCGGAAATTCGGCTTCGACCCGGTATTTGCCCGCGAAACATGCGAGGAGTTTTTCCTTGTCCAGCAGCCTGGCAGGATAGCTGGCGGCGTAGATTTCCGGTGGCACTACCTGCTTGACTATCCTATCCCGACCGGAAACCGAGAAAGGCGTCCGATCCACCACGATGGACTCGAAACCCATTCCTACCGCCTCCGAAAGAAAGGCGTAAGGAGCTTCCAGGTATTGCAGAACGCTGGAGAGCAGTAGGCAAGAAGCCTTGGATACAGCGAGGCATTCCGCTATGCCGGCATGGAACCGGAGTTCAGCGGTCTGAAAGCGCTCCCGGCCGCGCGCCACGAAGGCGGCCTGTTCCACTACGCTCCATTCGATCGCCGTCGCCCTTGGAATGAAGCCACGGCATTGCCGATAGGTGCTGCCCAGGGAACCGCCAAAATCCAGGACCTGCAAACGGTTTCCGTTTTCGGCCGCAATCTTTAGGAGGATGGCCAGTAAGGGCCAAGTGTATTGCGGCCTATCGAAGAGCACAGAGTCCCGTTCGAACACCGCGCGCCCTTCCACCACCGCTTGGGTGGCTGCCGAGACCTTTTCCATGATGGAAGGTTCATCGTATCCTGAACAGGCAGTCTGGGCGTCTTGCCAGCTGGGAAAATCCCCCAGGAAGCCCAGCCCGTTCCCACCACGGGCCAGTCTCAGTATCAGGGGCGGTACCAATCCCTTGGTGATTCTCCTCCACTTGGGTGAATGCGCCGTCATTGGATCTCCTTCTTCACGCCTTTCCGGACTTCAGCAGGGCTATCAGCCGGTTCACGATGCGCCTTACCAAGGAAGGCCGCAAGGATTTGAAGAAAATATCGAGCTCGCGCAGGACCACGGGCTCCTCCAGCAAGGGGATGGC
Organism: Fibrobacteria bacterium; assembly: GCA_025360005.1. GTDB lineage: Bacteria > Fibrobacterota > Fibrobacteria > UBA11236 > UBA11236 > Chersky-265. Next base: position 108,288 of record JANYDA010000065.1, on the reverse strand, counting down.
GTCGATGGTCACCGGTCTGTCCGCCAGGTTCACTTCGAAAGCATTGGTCGCGGTAGAATGCGTCCCCAGGGAATCCATTCCGATGTTTTGCACCAGGGACCGGCCGGGATACAAGGTGAGCTTTCCTGCCAGGAAAGCGCTGGCGTACCAGCGTACCGCCCAGGAATCGTTTTTGCCGGCTATCTGTTCTTCCAGCATGTGGGTGTAGGGAAAGGCGCCGTTACGGTCAAAAGAGTTCGTGAGACCCTCGCTCCGAAGCCGGTTAAGCAGCTTCATTCCGTCCGGATCGAATAACGACCAAGCCCTTTTCCAAGTGGCCCATCCCCAACAATCCGCCCCCCGGAGAAAGAAAGTTTCCGGCAGGTTTCCCTGCACGGGATAGAAGTAGCCATGGATGCTGGCCACCTCTTCCTGGTCGCGATAGAACTCAAGGGCCTCGTTCATATAGCGCAAGAAAAATGGCGAGGTCAACAAATCGTCCTCAAGGACGATGACGTTGCCGAACCGCTCCACGATGTCCGTAACGCCGGCGATGATGGATTTGGCGAGGCCAAGGTTGCCTTCGCTTTCGATCAAGGTGACGCTGCGGAATCCCTGCAATGCCTTGAAAAGGTCGCGCACTTGGCGCACTCCCGCTTGGGCATCCGGGTTCTTGGGACCGTCGGAAAAAACGAATAGTTCGCTCTGGTCCGCCAAAGCATTCTCTCGCAATTTTTCCAGGCAGCGCCGAGTGTGATCCGGGCGGCGATAGACGAACAAGGCTATTGGGGCGAGCGACATGGAGTTCCAAGATTAGGAAATGGACTGGGGCATGCCAAGTAGCGCAAGGCTGGTGACATCGGGGAAATATGGTATATTTGGTCCCCGTCGCGGAACACAATAAAGGGCGGAAAGCCCCGTATTTCAAGGCAAAGAACAGGCATGAATCGGCAAAAGAACGTATTATATCTGGAAGCGCGTAAGCGCGCGGGAACCTGACGGCCGATGGTTTTCATCTTCCGGTTCTTCGGATATAGCCGGTTCGCCCTGTTGAGCTTCGTTTTGTTTTTGAACGCCCTTCTCGATCTGGTCGGGATTGTTGTCCTGTTCCCATACATCAAACTGGTTTCGGACCCGGCCAAGGCAATTTCCAAGTTCCGACTCCAGCACGCGATGGATCTGTTCGGCGTAAATAACCCGGATAGATTGGTGATTATTGTGGGCATCGCCCTGGTCGCGCTGTATACCGTCAAGACGGTTCTGGTACTTGCCCTGAATCAATACCAGCACAAGGCCACAGCTAACCTAACATATCGTCTGACGGAAGAAATGTATGAACGATTGTTGACTTGCCGTTACAGCGTCTTCCAGCAGTTTCCGGGTTCGCAATTGATCTACATGATTTACAACTCCCCGGTTCACGCTACCCTTTGCCTATCCGCTGTGGCCACTATCCTCAACGACGGTGTTTTCTTGGGGATGTTCCTGCTGATTTCTCTGGCCATCAGCCCTGCGGTCACCATAGCCGCATTGCTCATATTCATAATCATCGGCGTGTCGCTTCAGGCAACCGTAGTGCGTTGGACCCAAGCCTACGGGAAGAGGCAAGCCAAATTCGAGGATGCCAAGCACAAGCTTGCCTTCGCGACCATCACCGCCATCAAGGACATCAAGGTCATGGGGATAGAGAAGCACATTCAGGAAGAGAACACCGTCATTTCCAGGCAGTTCCTTGATACCACCTGGCGCTTCAATCTGATGGGAAGCGTTCCCAAAACCGCGATAGAATATGCCATCTTCCTGTTCTTATGCATCGGGATCGTGCTTTTCTTGGGGACAAAAAAGGACACGAACAACCTGCTCCCCATGGTCGGGGTGGGTATCGCCGCCATGCTGCGCGTGGCGCCCTCCTTCACGCGCATGATCATGGCGTTAAACTCCTTCAAATTCTACCGACCCGGAATCGACAAGATCATCGACTTCTACCAGAAGACCAAGACGTTCAAAGTGAAGGTGGAAGATTGTTCGCTGCCGTTCAAGACATCCCTGGAGGCCAAGGGCATCGGCTTTTCCTACGGCGATAAGCGTATTTTGCGGGACGTTTCCATTTCTATTCCCAAAGGCCACTCAATCGGGATCGTGGGGACTTCCGGCTCGGGGAAAAGCACATTCCTCGATCTGATATCGGGCATCCAGGAAAAGGACGAGGGCGAGTTTCTGCTGGACGGCGCGAAGGTGGATCCTTTTCGCACGAACGTCATCAGGCGGATGCTGGGCTATGTCCCCCAGACCATCGCTCTGGTCGACGAGTCCATCGCCTTCAATATTTCTTTCAGCCGTGAATGGGATCCGGACAGGCTTCGCATCGCACTTAAGGTCGCCAATCTGCTCGAATTCGTCGATCAATTACCCGATGGGGAACGGACGACCGTGGGAGAGAACGGCGTCCGGCTTTCCGGTGGCCAGCGACAGCGCATCGGCATAGCCCGTGCCATGTACAAAGATCCGGAAATCCTGATTTTCGACGAAGCCACCAGCGCCGTGGACAATATTACCGAACAGGAATTGACCCGGGAAATCAGGAACCTCTCCGGCTCCAAAACGTTGATCATGGTGGCCCACCGCCTCTCTACCATCCTTCATTGCAACACCATCTATGTCATCCGACAAGGAGCGGTCATCGGCTCGGGAACATATCAGAAACTGCTCGATGAAAACGAATTCTTCCGGGAACTCCACAACCTGCAGGCAGTTGAAAGCCGTTCTTAAACGGCAATCGATTCCTCCCCAGTCAAAGCCCAACTTGCACCAAGCCAAGAAAAACACCCCGGACGCCTCCTTCGACAATCTGAACCTCATCCGGGCGCTGTCGGGATTCATTGTCGTGTTTTCTCACTTCTTCCAGATTTTCGTCCTGCCCGTGGAAGGGGCGTCTCCCATCAGGGATTTTGCAATGCACCTGGCATTATACGCGGTGTTGGCGTTTTTCGTCCTGAGCGGGTTCCTGATCGCAATGAGCATACAAAGGAACGTCTCGAGGAAAGGATACTTCGATTGGAAAGGCTATTTCGTTTCCCGGTTCGCAAGAATCTATCCCGCCCTCATCGCTTCGACGATTTTTTGCATCGCCCTTTACGCCATCCTGGGCACGATGGGGCATGGGGGGCCCGAAGCCTTGGCTAGGGCGTCCGATGCGCATGTCCCTACCAGAACCGGTTTCATTATTTCCAAATCGGAGATTTTTTTCACCTTGCTTCAGACCTACGCTTTCGGGCCGGGTGGATACCTAAACGCCAACGGCCCTTTGTGGTCGTTAAGCTACGAGGTCGGATTTTACCTCTGGGCCGGTTTGGCGATGGTCGCGCTCAAAGGAAGGGGAGTGGCGCGGGCGCTTTCGGTCCCCATCATGCTGTCCCTGGCTTTCATCGCATGCAGATACGGCAAATACATGTTCTTGTTCTATGGCACCGTCTGGATGCTCGGGGTCCTGTTGTTCCTCTCCCTGGGCCATTCGGCGCGGGCAGAAGGTTTCACTGAAGCATCCTCCAAGCGCATAAAGGCTGTGGTACTGCTTGCCTTGGGGGTCATGGTCGCAACCGACTGGGTGATGGCAAAATTAAAACCCGGGGAACCGCTATTGCACGATTTCTCCACCTCCTTGGCGATAGTCGCGGGCTTATACGGCGTGGCCCGCATAAGAATGCCTTTAGCCACTGGTATTTCAAAGATGGCGGAATCAACCTATACGCTTTATCTTTTTCACTTCCCCGCGCTGTTGTTCACCTATGCCCTAGTCCGCGATCTTTATTCGGCATCGCCTCTTCTCTATTACGGGATTTCGGTGGCCACTGCGGTAGCCTTGCTTCCATTGTGCCATTTCGGCGCGAAAACCCTTGAAAACAGGCGGCTTTGGGAGTCATATCTGCGGAGTGCGGCCGGCTTGATGGTGGGGCTTACGCCGAAGCGCCTGCGTCGACCCTCAGATAGCGCCGGAGATTGACGTGGCCGGCCCGGTAAACGGATCAACGCGCAGGCACGCTTTCACCCGGTCCGCGGGAACCATGGAAATATCCGATTTTGGACGGGGCGTAGATTGGCGAAAAGATCAGGCGGTGCCCGGATTTGAGATGCGTGCCCTTATGAAAACACCTCGTGTCCCCTAGGATGACGGTTCCGGCGGGCCCGGTGATGGAAACCTTCTTCCCCGGATGCGCGCTTTCCATCTCTGAATCCAGGATGCGCGCATAGCCTTTCTTCAAAAGCTCGGCATCCTTGACTCCGGGTTTGTGGGTTCCCTTGATATAAAGGTGCGGCCCGGATTCCGTGTTGACATCCGTTAAGTAGTAGAAGACCTTAAGCCACCGCAAAGTGTCTAGATCGAAATGAAAAAGCTGGGCGCTTTCGCTGCTGGGCGATTTGGAGGGAAATGAATACCACAGGGTGGCGTCGATGGGAATCGCTTCCGTCTTCAAATGGGAAGCGGCGAGATGGAGGATTAGTGGATCCTCGGCGATGCTCTTGAGCAATGGATCAGCCAACACTTGCCCATTATTGGCGTAGGCCGCAACGCAACTCGGAGGGGCGGCGGGATCGATTGAAGGGATGGCTTTGGGCACGCTCTCGTCGAGTCTTTCCCTTAGCGAATATCCAATGGATAGGGAGTTCCGCTTAACCGCATCGACGATGTCCCGTCCCAACCGGAAAGGAAGTACGCAGTAACCGGTCTCGTCGAGTTCGGACAGGATCTTTGCGATCGAATTCCCGTCGATGTGGCCGAAAAATTCCGAATCCCGCCTCGGGGCGGATGCGACGGCTTGCCCAAAGAAAATATGGTGCAGCAATTCCTGGAACAATCCGGAGGACTGGCAATACGCTTTGACCAACGACAACTGGGTTTTCTCCGGGGTCACGCCCGTGGAGCGGAAAGAAGCGAGACCGGCCAGGATGGAAGCCATATCGTCAGAAGAAAGCCTGGAAGTGACGAGCGATTGGAGCAGGCCCGAGACCTCGCGGTGCCAAGCATCGATTTGCGGGCGGTGCGAAGGAGCGGCCCCGAGTAATTCCATAAGGCGCTCCGTATCCTCAGGGTTCCGTGGTGATAGCCGATCCACCATCCACATCAAGGCACGTTCGGGGAGTCCCTTTAACGCATTCATAGGCTTGAAATATACGCAAATCTACTTTGTAACGACTGGAACTGGCTAAAAATGTGATCTCGTGAATCCCGATCCCATCCGCCCGTATTCAATCCGGCCAGGGCCGGATTGAATACGGGCGGGAGTGTTTCATTTCAGAGAACTGCGTCCTGGTTCTCAACGGAAGTATTCGGCTGGGATCGAACGTCGGCATCCTACGGGATACCGAGTTCGATTGCCTGGACATCGTCGTCGGCAACCATACTTCGATCCAAAGAAATTCATCCATACTCGGAGCGGTCCATATCGGTTCATACTGCGTGCTGGGCCCTAATCTGTATATCGCCTCGAATGGACACCAATTCCGTTTGCGGCCGGAACTGAACATCCGGGATCAGGACGGCATGATGCATAAAATCGGGATTCCACCTAAAAAAGTCCATGTGGGGGAGGACTGCTGGTTTGGCATCAACGTAGTGGTGAGGGAGGGCGTAAAGATAGGGAAGGGATGCGTCATCGGCGCGAATTCAGTCGTTGTCAGGGACGTCCCCCCTACAGCGTGGTGGCTGGCTCCCCCGCCAAAATCATTTCCGTCCGTCTGTCATTCCTGCCGCCCCGTGAAATCAGGCCATGCGACGAACATGTCCCCTATTTTTACGAGGGCTTTTTCACGCGGGTTTCCGAACGAGGTCCTGATTCCATCCGGCTATCCGCACCCGAGTTCGTAGTCTGCCTGGAGCTGGGCGGAGCGGCGAAGCTGTTGCTCCAAGCCGATGGGATCGATAGGATTTATTCCAGCGGGGAAGAGCACCCGTTCAAGCAGGGCATCGCCGCGATCCCGATATCATCTTTGGAGAGAGTGGGCAACCAGATCCGCCTCCATTGCGGAAAGGATCCCTGGGGGAAAGCAATCTTCAAAAGGATTTGGGTGGAATGAACGGCTTGCCGCCGATCCAAGCGAAGCGAGCTATCAACCTGGATGAGCGGGCCGGGTAGGCGAATCATAAAGGCTTCGCGCCCCAGTGTCCAGCAATGTGTTAAAGCGTCGGACCGCTTGTTTGTCCCGCATTGAGCGGAAGGATTCCATTTTCTTGAGCATTCTGGGAGCCAAGCGATTGAGCACGCGATAGATGAATTTCACGATTTTGTTCGTACTCACGATTTCCATGGAGCCGAGAGGATTCGGATGAGTGATAACGCCGATGGACATCGAGAACGCCATCCATCCGTATCCGCCATCCTTCACCTTTTCACTTCTGCCGGCGGAGGCGGCTTTGCTCAGATTTTCGAAGTACTCTTCCCGACTGTCGCCGGTATAGTGGATTGAAGCCGGGTAGGAAGGCAGGTTGCGGTCATAGGTGACCACGGGCACTCCATAGGTCATCGCTTCCACCCCGGTGGCCGACCAACCGGTCACGAGGGCGTCGATCTGGCCGTAGAGATCATAGATGGAGATTTTGTCCGCGGGGAAGTTGGCTCGAACATTCGGCGGCAGATCCGCAAGCAGGTCCGCGAGCACTCCATGTTCGGAAGCCATTACATTTTCCCGCTTGTTCGGAAACGTGCGGGGATGGATGCGGATGATCAGGAAAAGCTCTGGATGCGAAGCAAAGAACGGAATGGTCGCTTTGATCCAATCCAGCTGGGTCGAGAATACGGGGCTCAGGTATTTGTTGGGCGGAAACCGGTCTATGACATAGGCCGAGAAGACCTCGTCATAACTGCTCATGGATGCTAACAGGACTTTGGCGCCGGCGGGCACTTTGAAATGGGCGCGAAGATCGAAGAGATTGGTGACGGGTTCCGAATAGACCGAAAAAGATTGGGCTTTCAAAAGGAAGTCCTTATGCCCCGCGGCACGCTCGATGTCCTTCGGGGTGATGCCGCTTTGATCCACACCCCGCCAATATTTTAAGGCAGGATTAGTCAGTCCGAAAGCCGTCCAATCCCAGATCCGCATCGCTTTGTACCGCTCTTTGATGTTGGAGCTGCCCTCCATGAGGTAGGAGCGGGTGCCTTGCAATTCGCAGTAACGGGCGCACGCGCCGTTGACGCCATACTGAGGGCTGTAAGACAGCATGATATCCGGGTGCCATTCATCGTAAAACCTCCGGAAGGCCATCAAGGCCAAGAGGGCATTCTTGACGTAAATCCGGTAATGAGCGAACTCGGCGTCCGCGAAGGTTAGCGAGGTTTTTTTGTATTTGAGCAAGATTTCATACGAAGCGATTTTCCCTACCTCCACCCCAAAATGGGAGAAAGCGTGGATATTCTCACGGGTTAATCGGCCAGCGGCTTTTTCGGCCTCTTCTCTGTCCTCTGCCGTGAGATACTCGTTGATTCGTAAATCCCTGCCGCGATACGACGAACGCAGGATGCGGCTATTCGCAATGCAGTTTTTGCAGGCCGTCTCTTTTTTCTCGGCATCGCTTTCCGGCGCAATCCTAAAGGCTTCCATGACCGTACAATGGCTGTTGAAAACCCGATCGCATGATATGCGCGCGATTTCAAACTTGTCGTCATCCAGGCATTTGGCGAGGAAGCTTTCCGGAAGCGCATGAGGCCAGATGCCCGCATGCGGTGTGAAAAAGACGATCTTTTTTTTACTTGCCTTCATGGGTACCCGACCAATGCATTGTTCCGCAACCAAGCGGCGAGTGAGGGTTCAAAAAGCTCTCTGGAGCGGGCGATGGCGCGCATTAATCCAGCCCGTTCATCGGAAGGGGTTTTCCTGTTGAAGGAGTCAATCATTTCCAGCAACGGGTTCGTGAAGCCGGGTTCGCGCACGCTTATCCGCCCGCCCGGATAGTTTAGTTCCTCATAGAGAAAATCAATTTGCGGGTAGTTGCAAAGTCCAATGGCAGGAACTCCCATCCCAATGGCGCATACATTGGCATGGAAGCGCATTCCCAGGAAAAGCTGGCATTTCCGGTAAAGGCCAAATAGGTGTTTAGCGCCTTCAGGCCCGCTAACGTAAGGGGCCGAAAATACCCGGGTGCGCCGGAGCCGATCGTCGAGTCTGGCGATAACGTCCGCTACGATGGTCAAATCCCTGAAGATATGGGGAAAGAAAAGGAATTGCGCATCCGGATCCCGGGCCGCGAGCGTCCCGAGCATTTTGGCGAACTCGTCGCAGAATTTTACGTAGCCATCGGCCCCGAAATTTTTGAAACGGATCTCCGCCATATCGCTGGCCAGATTGATCCCAATCCTCCGTTTGGAAGGCTTGAGGTAGGGCGCCTCGCTTTCAGTGAATTCAAGGAAGAACCCGCCGTCGGGAATGGTGTGCACACTCTCGGAAAGCGCCAGAGGTACATATTTGCGAAGGGTTTTCATGGCGCCGTCGTTCCGTACCGTCACCAGATATTGAGGGTTCGAGACGAGGCGCTCCAAAAAGAGGGTGAACTTGCGGATGGAGGATTCCGATACCCCTTGGCCTTCATCGCAACCCAGGGCGTTGAAAAATATCGGAATCTTGATTTGCGCGAATATCTCGGGAGCAATGTCTATGGATGTTCCGGTCGCCGAGCGATCCACCCAAAGCTCGAAATAGTTCCCTCCTCCGATGACCAAGGCGTCGAAGCCGGCGGTGAGGGCGACGAAAGATTCGTCGAACTTCCGTTCTTTCCAGTAATATTCCCGGATTTCCAGATCAATCCATTCCACTTTGCGTCCAGCCATGCGAGCGAACCATGGCCTGAAGCCGGAGTGATTGGCATTGTCGCCTATGTTGCCGTCGAAGCTGGCAAGATGCAATACCTTCATGGATTCACGCTAAACGGCTTTCGCGAAATTCGCGATGATCTTCAAGCCAACTGGGCCGCTTTTTTCCGGATGGAACTGCACGCCGTAAACGTTCCGGTTGCGGATCGCGGAAGTCACCTCTGCTCCATTGTATTCGCAATAAGCCAGCAAATGCGCAGGATTCGAGGGATTCACCGCAAAAGAATGGGTGAGATAAATCGCGTCGCCCGGCTTTAAGCCATCGAGGATCGATCCGTGCCAGTCCGTTTCGTAAGCCCGAGAACGTAAATCCGCCCAACCGACGTGGGGGACTTTATAGGGTTTGCCTTCAGGGTCGTTGCGGGGGATAGAGGCGACTCGCCCCGGAATGATTCCGAGGCCAGCATGTTCGCCGAACTCCTCGCTCGTGCTAGCCAGCATCTGCATGCCCAGGCAGATTCCCAATAAAGGCCTCCCCGAGTCCGCATAGGCTTTCACTACTCCGTCGAGGCCTCTATCGATAAGCCCCCGCATTCCGTCCGCGAAAGCGCCGACTCCGGGCAATACGAGGCGGGGCGCCGCTGAGAGGATTTCCGGATCGCTGGTCACCAAAACGTCGGCTCCGCAATGCTCGAAGGCCCGGCGAACGCTGAACAGGTTCCCGATTCCGTAGTCGATGATAACTACATCGGCATTCATGGGGTGTGTCTCAATGCCACGCCCGCGGCAATGGCAGCCGTGCGTATCTCAGGAACGGTGGAGCGTTTATAGTGCAGGATATCGGCGACGGCTACCGCATCTGCATGTCCCCGAGCCACAACATCGACAAGGTGATCCACCATGCCCATGCCTCCGCTGGCGATAACGGGGATGGAGACGGTATCGCTGACGGCCCGAACCAGTTCGATATCGAATCCCTTGCGCGTCCCTTCTTGATCCACCGATGTGATCATGATTTCCCCTGCGCCCATTTCAACGCCTTTACGCACCCAATCGATGACGTCTAAGCCCGTTTTTTCACGGCCATTGTCCGTATAAGCTTCCCAGGATCCCTTTCTTTGCCGCTTGGCTTCTATGGAAAGAACCAGGCATTGGGATCCGAAGACATGCGCGATTTCGCGAATCAGGTCCGGGTTCTTGATGGCTGCCGTATTGATGGCGATCTTGTCCGCGCCCGCGCGTAAAAGCTCCCGGACATCGTCGACCGAACGAATTCCGCCGCCCACGGTAAGGGGGACGAAAACGTCATTGGCCGTGCGGCGGACGATATCATGAAGGCTGTTACGGCCATATAAGCTAGCCACTATGTCCATGTATACGATTTCGTCAATGCCCTGCTCGTAGTACAGGCGGGCGAACTCTCCGGGATCACCGATGACCCTGAGGCCTTCAAGATGGATGCCTTTGATTAGGTTGGGTCCTTTGATGTCCATTCGGGCGATAAAACGGACGCGACTCATGATATGTCCCTTCCCCGCTTTATTGCCAGACGGTATGTTTGAGCCGCCACCCGTCGGCCTTTTTTTCCCAGAGATTCGGTGATCGGAATTGGTCGACGGTCTCGTTGAATTGCGATTCCGAGATGCCGATGTATTCCAGAAACTCCTGGTAATATTTTTTGGGGAATTCCTGATCATAGCGCTTGACCAAACCAACCCCTTCTTCCCGCGAGATTTTTCCATTGCGGATTTCCTGTGCGGCGTCATAGGTGGCGCGTCCAATACCGAACTTTATCAGCGTGGTATAGTAGTGGAACATATCGATGCGGTCATCGATACTGCTGTATTTCGAGTATGTCCCTTCCGTGCGCTCGCTGTTCGCCTGGAACCCCGTGTTTTCGACGGCATAGTAGTAGCATTCCTGCGGATCCCAACGGAGATAGTAGCCGAGGTAATGCACTTCCACGCCTTTACTTTCCAGGAAGTCCGCGCTGGGCGGGATATAAGGCGCGAAATCATTGAGCTCGAAACGCTTCTCCGCGAGGATGTCCTTGATCGGTTTGCCGCCTAGGATCATCTCCTCGGGATTGCCTACCGAAAAGAATTTCCGATCCATGGTCGGGATGTAATTATCGTCCGGGTTGTTGCCGTATTCCGCCTGGTTCTCGCCGTACATGACGAGCTTGACCCCGAATTTTGCCGCCATGGCCGGCCCGATGATGCGCTGGCCGACTATGAAGGGCTGAAAAGGATGCAAAAGATTAAGGAATGCTTGTTGGGTCAGATAACGGTGCAGGATTCCGTTGGGGGTGAAAAGGATGTTGTCGTGTCCGCCGACATGGATCCAATTCTCAAAATTCTTCCAGCCGATTTCCGTATACTTATGAGGAGCCCAGGTCACGGTAAGGGGGTTCATGCCGTATTTGTACTTGAGGATATGAGACGTGAACGCACTATCCTTGCCGCCGCTTCCCGGCACGATGACATCGTATCCGCCGTCGCTCCGCTTGTGCTTGGCGGCCAATTCGCGCAGGGCCTCGTCCCGTTTCTGCCAATTGATTTGGCTTTCCTTGGTCGCCTGAAACTTGCAGGCATCGCAGATGCCGTCCGCGCCGAAGCCTATGGTCGCCTTCTTTTCATTCTTTTTGTGTTTGAATTCAACCGTGGAACTTGGTCGTTGGTTGGATATCACGCATTTTTTGCAGAAGATTACCTGTTCCGGCAAACCGAAAAATGCCTTGCTCATCGGGATGCCTCGATTGTATCAATGTTCGCCATTTCAATTTTCCTTGCCGTTCAGCTTGAAATGGGAACGGTCGATGAAATATTTCTGAGTTTCTGTGCTCCAGATGGAGGGATTCAACAGGGCTTGGTGGAAAGCGGCAGCGCTGTTTCCGTTGCCGAACAGCTCCTTTGCGACCCTGGGAATGCGCCCTACTTCCCGCATGGCATTTTGAATGCCTTCGGAGGTTATGGGCGCGTTTAGCACCGATTCGGTGGACACGCGGTTGTTCTGCCTAGAGCCTAGATTAATGGTCGGTACGCCGAAATGGGGCGCTTCCCGGATGCCGGAACTCGAATTTCCCATGATATACAAGGAGTTCTTCATCAAGGTCAGAAAGTATTCGAACCGCATAGAAGGATACATGGCGATACGGGGAGCGCCGCGGAGGCGTTCGTACGCTTCCAGGATGATTTCAGTTCCGTGGTCATTGTTAGGGTAGAGGACCACGAAATTCTGGTTGGAAGCGAGAACGACATCCACCAATTCGGTCACTTGCCTGCGGATGTCCTTGATTTCGGTAGTGACTGGGTGGAACAGCAGAATCGCGTATTCCGAAAAACGGATATTGTAATACCGCTTCACCTCGGGCATATCGGGAAGGTTCTTTGAATTCATCACATCGACGTCGGGTGAACCGATGATATGGATGGATTCCTCCGCTTCGCCGAGTTGGATCAAGCGCGTCATCGCGACTTTGTTAGAAACGAAGTGGATATGCGACATTTTCGAGACCGCGTGCCGGATCAGCTCGTCGATGGTTCCGGAAACCTCCCCGCCCTCGATATGAGAGACCCGGATATTATTAAGCGAACCCACGATCGCACCCGAAAGTGCCTCCACCCGATCTCCATGCACGACTATCATGTCCGGGGCCATTTCCTTGACATAATCGGAGAGGCCGGCGACGGTTTTCGCAAGAACCTGATCCATGGAATCGTTTTCATTCTGATTGATGAAGCGGTATATATTGGGCAGGCCCGCTTTGCGCACTTCGTCCCAGGTGGAACCGAATTTGGAGAGCATGTGCATCCCCGTCACGAAAATGTGCACCTGGAAATGATCGTCCGCCTGTAGCTTGAGCATAAGCGTCTTCATCTTGCCGAAATCGGCGCGCGTCCCCGTCAGGAACATCACTTTATATTGTTTGATGCGTTCCATTCCTAACCAAGGTTGAGATCGGATTTCCTGATCTGGAAGCCCCGCGCAATCTTGTTACGGGCTACCTTGCCGAGCAAAGACTCATAGTCGAGGGCGTTGAAGTCGCCTCCTCCCGGTCGCTTAACCCAGATATTTTCCTCTGAAAGGGTTTGTCCTGGCGCAACGTCCCTGATGGCCACCACGGAAGCGAACGCGAAAGCTATGGTAGGCGCTTCCGCGGCGACGGCGGTTTTTTCTCCGCCTCGGGCGGACCAAATGATTTTCGACCCTTCGATGAGGTTGGAGAGGGCCGCAGGATCCATGGAGCAGATGATATCCGGCCCAGGGCGATCCATGCGATCGGTGAAATGTCTCTCCAGGATGGCGGCACCTAGCGAAACGGCGCCGAGGCAAGTGTAGTTGGATGTGGTATGGTCGGAAAGTCCGACAACCGCATCGGGGAAAGCCTCTTGCAGCTTGGTCATGGCCCCCAATCGAACCAGTTCCGGGGGCGTGGGGTATACGTTGGTGCAGTGTAGCAGAGCGTAGGGAATGCCGGCTTGGCGGAGGATTTCAACCGAGGGCCGTATGGAATCGATGGTATTCATGCCGGTGCTGATGATGATGGGTTTGCCGGCGCGTGCGATATGTTTGATCAAAGGGTAGTTGTTGCATTCCCCTGAACCGATCTTGAAAGCGGGAATATCGAATTTGACGAGTCTTTCCGCCGCGGCGCGCGAGAACGGGGTACTGATGAAAATCGCGCCTCTGCGATGGACATGATCCATAAGGCTTTTCTCGTCCGCCTCGGAAAGTGCGCATCGATCCATGATTTCATAAATGGAGACGTCGGCATTGCCGGGAATGACGGATTTGGCCTCGTCCGACATTTCGTCTTCGACGATATGCGTTTGATGTTTTACGATTTCGGCGCCCGCATCAATGGCCGCATCCGCCATCGCTATTGCGGTTTTAAGGCTGCCTTCATGGTTGATGCCGATTTCGGCAATCACGACGGGCGGATGGTCAGCGCCAATCCGGCGACCCTTAATGATCAGTTCTGGCGTCATAATTTTTCCATCATTGCGATATCATCTTCGGTATCGATATCAATACTTTCTTTTTCGGACATAATAAAAGGTACGCTCCCGTTGGAAGGAAAGCCGCCTTTTTTGAGGAATTCGGAAACCGGAAAGATATAAATCGCGCCATTCGGATAATAGGCCGCGGGCAGGGTCTGACGGTTTGAATTCGAGAGCTTTTGCTCGAAAAGAGATTGCAAAAGGCCATCCTGGGAAAGGATGAACGACTTATAGGGCGTCTTTTTAAGCTCCACGACACTCATCGCCTGGGATCCATTCCGGGATTCCATTTCAGAGAAGGCGGCATCGATATGCCCCGCGTTCCTCATAGGCGAGGTCGGTTGAAGATAGACAATGAAAGGATTGCCAGCTATGTCGGTGGGAGAAAGCCTGCCGATGAAATTGAAAACGACTTCCGTTGCGGTGGCTGAATCGCTTGCAACTGCCTCCGGGCGTTTGAACGCTTCGACTCCCATGGAACGTCCTAAGCCCAGGATTTCGTCATCATCGGAAGACAAATAGACTTTGTCCACGCGTTCGGATAGCAGGGCTGCTTCCAGCGTATGTCCGACCAATGGCTTTCCTTTGACAGTGCGCAGGTTTTTACGCTTTACCCCTTTGGAGCCGCCCCTGGCTGGTACAAGAGCCAGGACTTGTCGTTGCCTAAATGCCATGCGTCACAGCGCCTTCGAACGGGTTCCGGCTTGTCCTAATGGGAGTTTCGACACTGTTGCCGCCATAGCGAAAATATACCCAAATTTCGTGGTTTCGTGAACGGGTAGGGCTTACCGCGTGGCAAGCATACGCGGGAGGAAATCTTCCAAGGACGTAAGTAGAGTGTCCGAAATGGCGAACCCAGGATGTAACCGATCGTGCTCCGCCGGTACGGCGATGCACGCCATTCCAGCGGCTTTCGCGGATCTCAGGCCGTGCAAAGAGTCTTCAAAAGCAAGGCACTCCGCGGGCGAAAGTCCTAACTGATGAGCTGCGGCCAGATAAACCGCCGGGTGGGGCTTTCCCTGCTCCACTTCTTGCGATGAAACCAAGGCGCGGAATAATGGCTCAACACCTAACCGATTCAATACGGCGTGGATGAAGCGCGGAGATGAGGATGAGGCCACCGCCAAGAGACATCCAGCGTCACGGCAAATTTCCAGGGTTTGCTCGGCGCCGGGTTGTGCTTTCCCATCCTGCAGGATCCTACCTAAAGCCAAGTCTTCCAACTTTTTTTGTATGCCCGCCTTTTCAAGGGCCGCCCCGGGAAACCAGATCTTCCAGAGTTTAAGCGCTGCATCAAGCCCCAGTCCGGTCGTTTCCAACTGCATGCTATTTGTTAGCACGCCGCCGGCTTCTTTGAGAGTCTGGACTTGCGCCCAGCGCCAAATGGGCTCGCTGTCGATCAGCAGTCCGTCCAGATCGAAGATCGCGCCCTTATAAAGCGCCCTTTTTTGCGCGCGCTCACCAGTCATGTAAGAAGTCGCAGGCGCTCGCGATTATTTGCTAACGGCTTGGATGGAAAGAATAACTGCTGCCGCGACACCCAGCGTCCCCAATAGGGCATTGATGCCGCTTATCCAATCAACGGGCTTGGGCTCGGGTCCCTGAGGGATGTAAATGATGCTACCTGCGTCCGGTTTTCTATTAAAGTACCCGTCCCGGCTGGTTTCGCCATTGGCATATTGCACCACTACCCGGTTTTTCTCGCTGCGGCGCGTGAAGCCACCTGCCCGTTCGATATAATATTGGACGCTGGCGCCGTCCTGGAAAAGCAGGCTGGTTTCAAAGCCCACTTCACCGATGACCTTTACGGTATTCAATCTGTCGGGGATGTAAATGCTGTCGCCGCCCACCATGGGTATATTGGCTTTGGATTTCGGTCTGTCAATCGCTTTCGCGAGATCCACGCCTACCCTTCCAACGCTGTCCTTGACCCGGAAAAACCGACCTCCTTCCACGTAGGCGTTCTGCTTGAATCCGCCGGCCCGGCTCATTACTGAGGACATTTTCTCGCCCGGATAAAGAAGAGAGTATTTCCCAGGATGGATGAAGAGGCCTTCCAGCGAGACGATCTCCTTTTTGTACCACTTGGGATCGATGGGGATTTGCACAAAGTCGTTCGGGTTGAGCCGGAATCCGATTCCGGGGACGGCGGGATTTTCCTCCACGTCCAGGGAAATTTGCTCCACGGTGTGTTCGCGGGGCGTGCCGCGGAAAACGACGGCCTTGCCATTCTCATGGTGGGGGAGCAAACCTCCCGCCTGCATCACCAGATCCTTGAGCGTCATCCCGGTCCTGAATTCATATTTGCCTGGATTGAAAACCGCGCCGGCGATTTCAACGCTGTCGGGGATGTACATGTCCTTGAGGCTGTACAAGATGACATAGTCGCGGGGAATCAAGGCGATGGAGTCGCTGAGGGTATTGTCCAGCGAATAGGCGAACAGGCTGCTGGAACCTTCCGGGTTGAAGCGAACCACATGCACGCGGCTCAGGAAGGCATCCTCCCGCAACCCGCCGGCCTTGGCCACCAACTGGGAAACCGAAGTGACGCCGGTGGCTTCATAGGCTCCCGGATATTTGACCGGCCCGGAGATGGTGAGAAAGTTGGCTGCGGTCTCGGAGGATTTTTCCACCATGATCCTGTCGCCGTCTTGGAGCGCCATTTTGGCTGCGCCGGAGAGGTAATCGCGGGGGGAGGCCAGGTCGATATAATCGAATTTGCCGTCCGGGAAGATCCGCTGGAGCGTCATCTTATGGGTGGCTGCAGTGGCGTTGATGCCTCCCGCGAATTCCAGAATCTCCTTGACCCCTTCTCCTTTTTTCAGCTCGTAAACGGCCGAACGGCCAACATCGCCGCGGATTTCGACCAAGGCATCCGCCCTGCCCGCGAAAATGATATCCCCGTCTTGCAAAGAGTGAGGGCTCAGGGACTCGCCCTTCAGGAGGTATTGATATAAATCGAGCGGGTATTTCGTGCCTGAACGCGTCAGGACCAGGTTGCGAACGGTTCCGATATCCGTGGGCCCCTTGGCGAAATACATGGCGGAAAGCACGCTGGAGTGACCCGTGAACACATAGCCGCCGGGTTCCTTCACTTCCCCCAGCAGAAAGACGCGGATGGGACCAGTCTTGCCTAAGGAGACATCAAGGTGGGTCGAGCCTCGGCTGATACCGGAGTATACCTTGGCCAAGCGCTGGTTCAGGGAGGCTTTCGCTTGATCCAGGTTTTGGCCCGCCAACAGGACTTGGCCTATCCCTTCCAGGAAAACCTTGCCTTCCCGGTTCAGGACCAGGTTGTATTCCTTTTCCTTATCGCCCCAAATGGATACGGTGATTTCGTCGCCCTGCCCCAGCACATAGTCCCGCCCCGCGGCGCCGCTGGCGCTCGCGAACACGCTCCTATCCACATTCCGGAAAATCCTCTGCTCATACCGCTTCGGTTGGGGCGGGCGGTTTTTTACCATGGTGTGGACCCGGCCTGCGGAATCGACCCAAGTGGTTTCCGCTTGCGCTTCGGCGTTCCAGGCGGGATCGGGCCGCTTTGGTCCGGTCAATAGGGAATCGAGGATCAATTCCTCCCCCGGGCTGGATTTGCTTTTGCGTCCCGTTGTTTTCGTTTCCTTCCTGTGTTCATTGACTAGGGAATCCATGGTGGCCGCATCCACGCCTGATTGCGATTCCGCTTGCACCCGGCGGGCCTGGGACACTTTATCCTCCAGGGTCAGGGAATGCGAATGCATAGGCATGAAAAGGATGACCAGAAGGGCTGGAAGTATTCTGTAAGTTATTGGCATGGCTTAAATTATATAAAAAAGTCGGGGACTTTTATTACATCCTTATTTTGCCGGAGAGGAAATCCTGGTAAGCGAGATCAACGCCTTTTCGCAGGGTGATCTTCGAGCTCCAGCCCATAGCCTTCAGCCGCGATACGTCCAATAATTTACGCGGAGTCCCGTCCGGCTTGGAGGTATCGAAAACCAGTTCGCCCTTGAAACCGACAACGTCCCGCACCGATTCGGCGAGTTCGCGGATGGTCACTTCCTGCCCGCTGCCCACGTTGATGGTTTCATCGTGCAGATATTCGTTCATGAGGAACACGCAGGCTTCGGCGAGGTCGTCCACGTAAAGGAACTCGCGCTTGGGGGAGCCGGTTCCCCATACCACAAAGGAAGGCTGTTTGTTGGTTTTCGCTTCATGGACCTTGCGGATCAAGGCGGGCAAAACGTGAGCATTCATCAGGTCGTAATTGTCATTGGGCCCATAGAGATTGGTGGGCATGCAGGAGATAAAACTCGTATGATACTGGCGGTTATAGGCTTGGCACATTTTGATACCGGCGATCTTGGCAAGCGCGTAAGGCTCATTAGTGGGTTCCAGCTCTCCGGTCAAGAGACAGGACTCCTTCATCGGCTGTTCGGCCAGCTTGGGATAAATGCAAGAGCTTCCCAAGAACAATAGTTTCTTGGCCCGGAAAATATAGGCCGAATGGATGATATTGGTCTGGATGCAGATGTTGCTGTAGATGAAGTCGGCGGGATAGGTGTTGTTGGCGTAAATGCCGCCCACCTTGGCGGCCGCCAGGAACACGTAGTCCGGCTTTTCGGCCTTGAAGAAATCGAACACGGCCTTTTGATCGGTGAGATCCAGCTCTTTGGAAGCATGCCCGATCAGGTTATGATACCCTTGCGCGCGCAAAGTGCGCGCGATACCAGCTCCGACCATCCCATATATGCCAGCGATGTAAATTTTGGCGTTCTTTTCCATTTCATCCTCGCTGCGATGCGGCGGACATCATTATAAAAAAATGCCCCGTCCCTGTCGATTCGTCAGGGGAAGGACCAGGCCATTCCAAAAGAACCCTGCAAATGGCCGCCATAAACTCCCGCGCGATGGTCTATGATCCAAAGGCTTTGCCCGCCAGCACCTGCATGAATAGTAATGGAGCGCTGCAGGCGGTAAGCGCCTTCCAGCCAGATACGGAACTCCTTCTCCACCACTCCCGATGGGGAGTCGTGGGAGGAATGGAAATAATCCTCATAAGGCGTGGAGAGGGCCACTTCCCCTTTAGCCAGCACTGCCGCCGCCAGGGAGAGCCGAAGCTTGGCTCCGTCCCAGGCCTCCAAACCGTACCAGAAATCGAATGCATCGCCGCCTCGCAGGTAACCAATCGGGTAGTCCACCACGTACTTGTCCACGAATAATGCCTCCCCTCTGCGCTGATCATTGCTGGTCAATACATGCCGGGAGGTCATGGTGTTCAGGGGCTGCAAATACCCGTACAGAAAGGGATCGGTACGTATGAAGTGGAGGCTTTGCGAAAACGCCCATCCGAGGACGGCGAACGAATGCCGCAGGAAGCCCATGTAACCCGAAAGTGACGCCGTTTTGCCATCCTCTTCGGTCGCGGAGTACTGGACGTCGTCAAGGTACAATTCCCCTCCGATGGAAAAGCCGGCGGGAAGCCTGGCCGTAGCGTCGAAACTCAATGCGCCGTTGGTATAACCATCCTTGAAATCGTTGTGGAACGTCACGAACGGGCCGGCATCTCGAAGGTCCGGTACCTTCCCCCCGATGATTTCGGTTTCCGTGATCCCCAGTCCCAAGGGCCCCCATTCGCCTTCCAGCCGATGCGCGAACAGGGTCTTGATGTTCTCCGCGTAAACCCGTTTATGGAAATTGATGGCCCCGTTTTCGGAAGCGTAGTGCCTTTGACGGTATTGCTCGGAGCCCACCGGATAGGATTCGCTGGATGTATCTCCAACTGGCGTTCCTTCCAGCCACGGGTTAAGACTGGATGCCAGAAACCGATAGCGCGCGTGCGGCATTTTCAAGGCGAACTCGGCGGCATTATGGAAGGGAACGGATCGGCTCAGGGCCAACCCGAAATCGGGAGATGGGGACCAATGAACCTGGAATCGTCCGAGCGTGAAGGCGAAGAATTCATTCTCAGTATGGAAATAGCCCAGGGAAGGCTCATTCAAATCGACCTCTTTAGAGGCATGCGGGAGGTTGAGCCCAATGGGGTCCTGGTGCCAGGCCGCCAGATCCCGCCGCAACCCCAGGCGGACATGAAGGTAGGATCGTGGTGAAACCGGATAGCTGAGTTCAGCCATAAGAGCCGGAGGCATGTGCTCCCATGCGGCTGCCTGTTCCGGGTCCACGCGAACGGAGGCCCATCCGGAAGCGAATGATTCAAAGGGGTGGCCTAAGGGATAAATACGCCCGTTAGGGTAAGCTCCCAAATCCAAGGTCAGGGCTGCGGGCCGGGAGCGGGTTTTTTCAGCGCAGATTAGGTGCAGCGTCGCTGCCAAGGTCGCCGCCTTCGCATGAGCCGCACCCTCGCCGGCCGCTTGGGTCCTTTCCAAGGCGGAACAAATGCCGGATATGGTTTGGGGCCAACCGGCCTCTCTAGCGGGGACGTTTTCCATATCGGAATAAGCCTGCCATAAGCGTCCGGTCTCCTCCCATGGCCACACCGGTTCCGCCTGCGCCCAGATGGAATCGGCGGTCCCCGCCCATGGCGCCGCTGAAATTAGACTCACCGCCATCACAATGTTTGCATAGAGACCCATCGAAGGAAATAATAGCTTTCGCCGCCCTAACGGCGCCGCATCCATCTGAGCGCCGGGGGAATGGTATACTTATGCAGGTCGGTTGGGAGGAAAAGATGCTATCGGATGACTTGCAACGATCCCTGACGGAAGCGCGGAACGCGGTGGATCGGTTTTTGGCGGATAATGTTCAATTGTCCTCGCTTACGGCCATGGCCGCCACCCTTGCCGCCACCTTCCGCGCCGGTAACAAAGTCCTCGCCTGCGGCAACGGCGGCTCCGCTTGCGATGCCATCCATTTCGCCGAGGAGTTCACAGGCCGGTTCCGCAAGCATCGCAAGGCCTTGCCCGTAATTGCCCTCACCGAAGCCGCGCATATCACCTGCGTCGCCAACGATTATGGCTGGGACGAAGTATTCGCCCGCGGGTAGAGGCTTACGGTAAACCCGGGGATTTGCTTTTGGCCATCAGCACCAGCGGCAACTCCCGGAATGTGATCCGGGCGGTGGAAACGGCCAGGGCATGGGAATGGGCGTTCTCTTGTTGCTGGGGAAAGGCGGTGGGTACTTGAACGGCAAAGGCTTGCACCAAATCATCGTACCTTCGGAAACGACGGAACGCATTCAGGAGATCCACATGCTCGCCTTGCATGTCGTGATTGAAGGCGTGGAGCGGACGCTATTTCCCGAAAACTATGTCTGATCTTTCGGTCGATGTCGTCGACCTGGCATCTGTATCGGTTGAATTCAGATCCATGGTTGAAAAGCACCACCTCGTTTTACAGCCTTAAGAGCCGACGGTGTCCCGAGGGACGTAACACCTCGAAAAACCGCGAGTATCTGGCATTCTACTCCTCTAATAACCATGAAATTTGAGTGGATGATACTCATTTTTAGTGACAAATTCATATTTTACCTTGATTTGTGTGCGATGAGCACTCATATTACCTGATATGCAAATCCTCAGAACCAGGTTAAAAAAGCAGCTTAAGCAAGCTTTTAAAAGCAATCCCATTGTCGCTCTGATGGGACCTCGGCAATGCGGAAAGACGACTTTGGCGCGCGACATTGCGGCGGAAGTACCATCGGTATTTTTCGATTTGGAACATCCCGCGGATGCGCGTCGGTTGGAAAATCCCATGACGGCGCTGGAGTCTTTGCGGGGGCTGGTCGTGATCGATGAGGCCCAGCGTCAGACGAACCTGGCTCCGGTCTTGCGGGTACTGGCCGATCGCAAAGCGAGTCCCGCGACTTTTTTGCTTTTGGGGAGCGCGGCTCCGGAACTAGTTAGGGGCGTTTCGGAGACGCTGGCGGGCAGAGTTGCATTCATGGATATGGCCGGGTTTGATTTGGAAGAAGCCGGCGTCGATCAATGGAAACGCTTATGGCAGCGGGGCGGATTTCCGCGCTCTTTCCTCGCGGAAAACGACGCCGCGAGTTTCACCTGGCGTCAGGATTTCATCCGGACGTTTCTGGAAATGGACCTGCGGCAATACGGCGTGCAGGTGGCGCCTCCCGCATTGCGCAGGCTGTGGAACATGCTGGCGCACTATCACGGCCAAGTAGGAAATACCTCCGAAATCGGCCGCTCATTGGGAGAGGCGCATACTACCGTAAAGCGGCATATCGATATACTGACGGGCGCGTTGGTGCTGCGCCAGTTGCAACCTTGGCATGAGAACATTGCCAAGCGGCAGGTGAAATCACCCAAGTTGTATATCCGCGACAGCGGACTTATGCACGCGCTGTTGAACCTGGGGTCGGGAGCCGACCTGGAGAGCCATCCGAAAGTCGGAGCGAGTTGGGAAGGTTTTTGCATCGAAACCATCCTGAGCCGGGTCGGCGAACGCAATGCCTGGTTCTGGGGCACGCATGGACAGGCGGAACTGGATCTGCTCGTTTTCCACCGGGGCCGCCGCTTCGGATTCGAGTTCAAATTCGCGGATGCGCCGGGAACCACCCGCTCCATGCACATCGCCCGCGCGGACCTGAAATTGGAAAAGCTATTCGTAGTGTATCCCGGGAGCGGAGGATCCTATCCGCTGACGGATTGGGCCGAAGTGATCGCAATCGGGGATTTGGAAAGCAGGGTAACCGAGATGTTTACATGAATCCGGTCAAGTCGCAAAGAACTTTTCCGATCATGCCTTCTTTCAGGAAACGCGCGTCTTGGATCCCATGTCCATAATAACCAGTTCGGACTCAAACCCCGTAATACCCCCGATACCAATCCACGAACCTCCCAATCCCCGCCTCTACGCTCGTATCCGGCTTAAACCCCACGTCCCGCATCAAATCCGCCACGTCCGCTTCTGTTGCAGGCACGTCCCCGGGTTGCATGGGAAGCAGATTCAACTCCGCCTTTTTGCCCAGCTTCTCCTCCAGCACCCGGATGAAATGCATCAGCTCCACCGGCGCGCTGTTCCCGATGTTGTAGATGCGGTAGGGGGCCGCGGCCGTCGCGGGGTCTGGATGCCCGGAATCCCAGGCCGGATCCGGCTGGGGTATCTTGAAGGTTACCCTGTAGACGCCTTCCGCGATGTCGTCGATATAGGTGAAGTCCCGCTTATGGCGCCCGCCGTTGTAGACGTCGATGGGCTTGCCGGCCAGGATGTTGGCCGTGAACTTGAACAGGGCCATGTCCGGGCGGCCCCAGGGTCCGTACACGGTGAAGAAGCGCAGGCCGGTGGTGGGGATGCGGAAGAGATGGCTGTAGGTGTGCGCCATCAGTTCGTTCGCCTTCTTGGAGGCGGCATATAAGCTCAAGGGATGGTCCACGTTGTCATGGACGGAGAAGGGCATGCGGGTGTTGGCCCCGTAAACCGAACTGCTGGAGGCATAGGCCAGATGCGCCACCGCGTGCGCGCGGCAGGATTCCAGGATGTTGAGGAAGCCTACGATGTTGGCATCGATGTAGGCGCGCGGATTCTCCAGGCTGTAGCGCACGCCTGCCTGGGCGGCCAGGTTCACCACCCGCGTGGGTTTGTGCGCGGCGAAGATGCGGGCGATCCCGGCAGCGTCTTCCAGGGAGACCTTTTCAAAAACGAATCCGGGATGGGCGAGCAGTAGATTCAGGCGCGCCGTCTTCAGCGCGGGGTCGTAATAATCGTTCAGATTGTCGAGGCCGACCACCCGGTGTCCGCGTTCCAGGCAGAGCTTGGAGAGGTGGAAGCCGATAAAGCCGGCGGCGCCGGTGATAAGCAGGGTTTCTGGAGCCACGGGGTAAATCTTAAAAAATGCGAGGTTAAAAAATGCAGGGGAATAGCGGTCGGCAAGATTGCCCCCTTATTTAAGTTGAAAACGGTAAAAACCATGGTTATATTACTATGGTCATGAAGGGGGATGTTAATGGAAATCAAAGCAGGAGAGTTCAAAGCCAAATGCCTGGAGCTGATGGACTTGGTGGCGGAGAAACGCGAAGAGATCATCATCACTAAAAGAGGCAAGCCGATAGCCAAGCTGGTGGCCATTGATAGTGTTCCCGTGCGGGATGCTTTTGGTTGGATGAAAGGGACCATCTTTTTTGAAGGCGACATCATATCCCCCATCGATGTGGAGTGGGAAGCGAATGGTTGAGGACGCGGTTTTAATCGATACCCATGTCTGGCTATGGTTGGAGGGTGGCAGTGATCGGTTGGATGAATCCCCAGCCCTTCCTTTGATCCGGAAGGCCCTCGAGAAAAATTGCGCCTATATATCCGTCATGTCCGTCTGGGAGCTGGGAATGCTGGAGCGGAAGGGAAAGATTCGGCTTCAACAGGATATCTACCAATGGTTGGAGAAGGCCTTGGGGGTTCCTGGAATCCGCCTACATCCCTTGACGCCTTCCATCGCCATTGAAAGCACGCGTCTGCCGGGAGAATTCCACGCGGATCCCATGGATCGGATCTTAGTCGCGACCGCGCGGGAATTGAACGCGCCCATCATAACCGCCGACGCGGCCATCATCGCTTACGCGAAAAGGGACTATGTGAAGGCGGTGGAAGCCTGATTAGGTAACGTAGGCGTTACTGGGGGTCGGCTGCTTCTGCTCTCTGGCCTTAAAGGCGCCACAGCACGATGCCGGGCGGAGTCTTTTCCCGGGGCAGCAGGTTCTTGAGGTCCGCCACCACGCCCTTGCCGCCAGCAAGCAGCCGCTTGGGCAACTCCCAGCCTTCGCGCTTGAATTGCTCATGGGCTACGGCCAGCACCACGCCCACCGCCGGTTTCAGCTTCTCGACGGGGACGATGGCCAGTCCGTATTCATGTTTGGCTTCTTCCGGATAGGCCTGCGGATCGGTTACCTGCACATCGAAGCCGAAGGTTTCCAATTCCGAGACGATGTCCACTACCTTGGTGTTGCGGATATCGGAGACGTTCTCCTTGAAGGTCAAGCCCAACACCGTGATCATCGGCTTTTCGCCCTGGAAGTTGACGCTGCCCAGCTTGAGCAGTTCCTTGGTCAATTCGCGCGCGACGAACCGGCCCATGCTGTCGTTGATACGGCGGCCCGCCAGGATCACCTGGGGGATATAGCCCACCTGTTCCGCTTTGTGGGTCAGGTAATATGGGTCCACGCCGATACAATGGCCGCCCACCAAGCCCGGCTGGAACTTGAGGAAGTTCCACTTGGTGCCGGCCGCGGCCAGCACGTCCGAGGTATCGATGCCGATGCGATGGAAAATGAGGGAGAGTTCGTTCACCAGGGAGATGTTCAAATCCCTCTGGGTGTTCTCGATGACCTTGGCGGCCTCGGCGACCTTGATGGAGGAGGCTTTATAAACCCCCGCCGTGACCACGGAAGAATAAGTTTCCGCCACTATTTCCAGGGTCTCCGCGTCCATGCCGGAAACCACCTTGGTGATCTTGGTGAAGGTATGCTCATGATCGCCCGGGTTGATGCGCTCGGGGGAATAGCCGACCTTGAAGTCGACGCCGCACTTGAGTCCGGACTCCCTTTCCAGAACGGGGACGCATTCGTCTTCCGTGGTTCCGGGATAGACGGTGGATTCGTAGACCACGATGGCGCCCTTCTTGAGGTTGCGGCCCACGGTGGCGGAGGCCTTGAGCAACGGGGTCAGGTCCGGGCGGTTGGCGTTGTCCACGGGAGTGGGGACGGTGACGATGATGAAATCGGCTTCCTTGATGCGGGCGGCATCCAGGGTCCAATCGACGGTGGATTTGGCGATTTCCTCCGAGGCCACGTCATGGTTGCGGTCCAGGTTGCGCTTCAGCTCGTCCACGCGCTGCGCGTTCACGTCGAAGGCGATCACCTTTTGCACCCTGCCGAAAAATACCGCGATGGGCATGCCCACGTACCCCAGGCCCACGACGGCGATTTGACGATTCTTGCTCATCCCGATTTCCTTTCCGAAACCAATGCCGATCAGCGCTCCCCAACGGCAACGGCCGCTGGCCGCCGGCCCCGGCGCGGCGGAGGCGAAGGGTTCCGCTAAGATAATTTCAAGAAGCTATATTTTGCCACCCAACCATGGCCAATATCACCGAAGACCAAGTCCTGAACGCATTGCGGGTTGTAAAAGATCCCGACCTGCACCGCGATATCGTCGCGCTCGAATTCGTGAAAAACCTCCGCATCGAGGGAGGCGCCGTCAAATTCGACGTGCAACTCACCACGCCCGCTTGCCCGGTGAAAGAGGATCTGAAAGCCCAGGCCATCGAAGCCGTGAACGCGATTCCCGGGGTCACCTCCGTGGCCGTGAACATGACCGCCCGGGTTCCCATGTCCGCCTCCGGAAAAAAGACCGATAACCTCAAGGATGTGAAGCACATTGTTGCCGTGGCTTCCGGCAAAGGCGGCGTGGGCAAATCAACCGCCACCGCCAATCTCGCCGTGGCCCTGGCCCAGACGGGGGCATCCGTAGGCGTGCTGGACGCGGACATCTACGGCCCTTCCATGAGCATGATGTTCCATGTCAAGGAAGCTCCCGTTTTGGACGATAAGCAGAAGCTGCATCCGGTGGTGGTGAACGGGATCAAGATCGTTTCCATGGCCATGTTCGCGGAAGACGAGAAGCCCGTGGTGTGGCGCGGCCCCATGGTCTCGCAGATGATCCAGAATTTCGTCCACAACGTGATCTGGGGTTCCTTGGACTATCTCCTCATCGACATGCCTCCCGGCACGGGGGACGTGCAACTCACCTTGACCCAAAGCGCGCCCTTGTCCGGCGGGGTCATCGTCACCACGCCCCAGGACGTGTCCGTGCTGGACGCGAAAAAGGGCCTCAAGATGTTCCAGAAGGTTTCCGTGCCCGTACTCGGCATCGTCGA
Organism: Fibrobacteria bacterium; assembly: GCA_025360005.1. GTDB lineage: Bacteria > Fibrobacterota > Fibrobacteria > UBA11236 > UBA11236 > Chersky-265. The sequence continues at coordinate 81,688 of JANYDA010000065.1, read as the reverse complement.
GAATATGAGTTACTTCATCTGCGACAATTGCGAGAAGAAACATTACATCTTCCGCCAAGGCGGGGGCCGCCGCATTTCCCAGTCCTTGGGGCTTCCCTTTCTTGGCGAAATCCCCCTGGAGCCGGAAGTGGCCGTGAGCGGCGATGCGGGCCTGCCCATAGTCGAAAGGAATCCGGCTTCCGCTTCCGCCAAGGCCTATCGGGATATCGCCGGCATCATCGCCCAGGAATTATCCATCCTGAGCGTGTCCCAGTCCGGCGTGCTGGGCGATTTCGACTATACCTGGGAAGCCCTTCCGACGGCCGGAACGGTTTGAGAAAGCCAGGGATAACACCATGAACAAGGTAATCGCCCCCACCGCATTGTTCCGCCGGGACCCGGATATGCTGGGCATCCGCTGGAACGACGGCACCGTATCCGAATTCAAGGTCCGTTCCTTAAGGTCCTCCTGCCCTTGCGCCGTTTGCGTCAACGAATGGACGGGGGAAAAAATGCTGGACGAAACCCGCCTTCCCGCCGACGTCAAACCCGCGCGGCTGCTGTCCGTGGGACGCTATGCCATGGCCATCCATTGGAGCGATGGCCACAAGACCGGGATCTACAGTTTCGACTACCTGAAGAAGTTGGAATCGAACGCCGCGAATGCGCCGTCCCGGTAGCGGAGCCGAACTTCGCTACGGATATTTGACAGTATCCCTTCCACCCCGCAAAATGGGTCAGCCTTGCCGCTTACTCCGGGAAGCGGCTTCGGCGGCCGAAGCGGTAAAGCCCCCTTGCCGAATCGGCAAAGGCCTTGCCCCAGGGGACAAGGGGTTGAGAGTAGCGGACTTTAGATTGTAGATTGAAGGAACTGTTTTGGAATCGGAGTCATCCTTTTGGTCGATCAGAACGAACAGCTTTATTTCCGGGACCTTTATCGGCACGCGATCATAACGCCGGACGAGGAAAAGGACCTGGTGGGCCGCATCAAGCGCGGCGATTCCAAATCCATGCATCGCCTGATCCTGGGAAATCTCCGCTTTGTCGTTTCCATCGCGCGCCGTTACCAGGGCAAGGGGCTTTCCCTTCTCGAGCTGATCAACGAAGGCAATCTGGGTCTCTATAAGGCGGCCAAACGTTACGATCCTTCCCGCGAAGTGAAGTTCATCTCCTATGCCGTATGGTGGATACGCCAATCGATCCAGAAGGCGTTGTTCGAGCAAGTGGGCGCCGTGCGCGTGCCGCCCAACAAGCTGGCCATGGTCAATCGCTTCAAGAAGGCGCTGGTCCAGAACGGCGGCGACTACGAGAAAACCATCGCGCTGCCGGAATTCGTGGACTACGAGCAGGAAATCGCCGAGATCATGGAGAAGATAGCGGACGTGTCCCTGAACGCGCCGCTGGGCGCGGAAAGCGACGGGCGCGATCCCGTCACCACGCTCATGGACGTGCTCGGCAACGAAGGCAACCAGGAGCCGGATAACGAGAAGGCCGAACTTTCCCGCGTTATCGATTCCGTGCTGGGACAGATGTCCGAGCGCGAGGAGAAGGTACTGCGCATGTATTACGGGATCAACTACTCCCGCGAATTCACTCTGGATGAAATCGGCAAGGAGCTGAAGCTCACGCGTGAGCGCGTGCGCCAGATCAAGAATAAGTCCTTGCGCAAACTCCTCCGCTCGAAAGAATCGAAGGACAAGCTGATGCCGTTCGTCCAAGAAAATTAGACCGCCGCGGCCTTCAAGAGAGAAGGCAAAACAAGAGAAGGCAAAATTCAAAGTGCAAAATGGGGAATGGAATCCCCTTGATGCCGAAAAGGCATTTGCATTCTTCCCCTTAAGCCTCCCTGCATTCTATACTTAGTCCCATGCAGGAAAGACGCGTGCAGGACAGGCGTATGCCGCCGCCGGACCGGAAATCCCCGGTCCTTCCTTTTGTAGCCCTGGCATTGTTGGCGGGCGCCGCGGCCGGTTTCTTCGCGGCTCTTGTCATCGACCCGGGTTCCGTAAGGCTCCATGAATCCCCTTTCAGCCCGGATGCGCGCAGACGCATTCCCAAGGGGCGCGACTTCGGCGGGGGCAAGGAACTGAAAGCCCTTCCCGATGCGGATCAGGCCCAGTACGCCAAGAGCCTGGAGCTGGCCGCTGCCGGGAAAGCGCCGCAAGCCTTGCAAGCGTTGGGGGCTTTGGCCAAGCGATATTCGGATTTTCGCCTGGGGAAAGGCGCTGCCGCGTTGATCCGCATCGGCGCGTTGAACGTTCCCGACGCCAACGCGAGCGCGAAAGCGGATGCCGATGCGGACAACCTGGCGCAAAACGAATGGAAGTCCTGCCTGGCCCAGGATTCCGCCCATCCCTGGCTCCAATACGTTGCGGGACGCTGGTTCGAGAAAACGGGGCGGCCCGATTCCGCGGAAGCGCATTATCTCCGGGCCATCAAGGCTTCGCCCCAATTCGCTTATCCCTATATCGCCCTGGGCCGCTTGCACCTTGATCAAGGCGATATCCGTACCGCCAACCTGAATTTCCGCACCGCCATCGGCTTGATGGAATCGGATCCGGAAGCCTACCGGCCCGGAAAGCATTTTGCGATCCCGGTCACGGAGACTGTGCCATACGATCTGCTCGCCACCCTCTTCTACCAGACCGGCGCCGAGGACAGCGCACGCATGGCCCTGGAATACGGGCAGGAGAAAGGCGTAAAAACCGATCGCATGCTGCTGGTGCAGGCCTGGCTGTGGGAGTCGCGGGGATTCCTGAACAAGGCGGACTCTCTCTATCGGTATCTGCAAGCCCGGGACCCCGGCAATCCCGCTTATGCGGAAGCCATCGCCACCTTGGGTTGGAAGCCGCAAAGCCGCAACTCGCCCGGCGATTCCTCCGCCGGCGCGCGTCCGGCCGATGCGGAAGCGGTGTTCGCCATTTCCCTGCTCGATCCGCTCGCGCGCCAGAGCACCCGCAATGCGCCGCTGTGGATGGCGCTGGGCCAGGCCTATTACCGCCGCGGCCTGTTCGGCATGGCCACGGAATGCTTCGACTCCAGCCTCAAGTACGATGCCATGCTCCCGGGCCTCTCCGAGAAGCGCGATGCCGCCTACCAATCCCTGATCCGCCAAAGCGTACCCGTGGCGCAGCGCCCGCGCAACAAACCGGCGCCGCCCCCCATGGAGGAACAGGCGCCCGTGGTCATCCCCGGCAGCATCGCCCTGCTCGGCACCTATAGCGTTCCCTGGGGCAGCAACCAGACTCAGGTGCGCCAAGCCTATCCGAAAAAGGAATTCCATACCTTGCCCAACGGCAATCTGATGGACAGTTTCCTGCAGGACGGCGTGCGCCATGACTATCTGCTCGCCTTCAAGCAAGGCAAATTATGGGGCATCCGCGTCTACATCACGGATAGCGCCGGAGTCTCCGGCGACCTGTTCGGGAGAATCATCCGCACCAAGGCCAAGATATCCGGGGAAGGCCGAGGCACGGGCGAAGCCAAATGCAACGGCTTCAAGAGTTTCCAGGGCGCCATCTGGGAGAACGACGATACCTTCGAGTTCATGGCGCAGTTTGAAGGCGAGATTCACCGCGTGCGCCTGGCGCGCCTGGGGCGGGAATACCTTCCCGAAGATAGGCGCCTGTGCGAGCTGGTAGCCTACCTGCGTGAAGATTCCTGGAAATGATTCAAGAAACGTCAATTCAGGACGAGGTGTCCCTTAAACCTCCCCGGAAGGGAGGCAATCCCGTCCTCCATCGGGTTCTGGTCACGGGAGCGTCCTCGGGAATAGGTCTGGCCACCGCCTACCTGCTGTCACATCGCGGTTACTCCGTGGCCGGCACTGCCCGCGATCCGGAAGCGGTTCGCAAACGCCTGGAGAAGGCGCGCGGCGCGCCGTTGCCGTTCCGGCTGCTCGCGATGGATCTGGCCGATCCCCTTTCCGTGGAAAAAGGTTTTGCGGAGGCGGAACGAATCCTGGGAAGCATCGACATCCTCATCAACAATGCCGGCCAAGGGGAACTGGGCGCGGTGGAGGACACCGATCTCGCCGACAGCCGCCGCCTCTTCGAAGTCAATTATTTCTCCGTGGTCCGGTTGGTGCAATTATCCGCGCCCGCCATGCGCGCGCGCGGGGCCGGCATCATCCTCAACCTGGGCTCCATCGTCCACGATTTGCAATTCCCTTTCAAGGCGCAATATTGCGCCAGCAAATCGGCTCTCACGGGTTTCTCGTTGGCGCTCAGATATGAACTCCATCCGCATAATATTCGCGTGCATGTTCTGGAACCGGGTTGGGTGCGCAGCGAATTCCATAACCGCTTGCGGCCCGTGGTCAAGGAAGGAAGTCCATACGCGCCGCGCCTGAAACCCTTTCTCGACTTCAGCCGCGATTCCGATGCGGGCATCCCGGATGGGGCGGCGGTAGCGGAAATCATCCTCGCCACGCTCAAGGACGGCAAGGCCCCCGTGCGCATTCCCGTGGGAAAAGAGGCCAGGAAATTCCGCATCGCCCGGCGCTTTCTCAGCAACGCCATGCTGGATCGGCTGCTGCTTCGAAAGCTCGCCCAAAAGGACGACAAAGCTCTGTTATAAATCGAGAGCGGGATATCGATGCGGGGCGCCAGAGCGCCATGCAAATGCCTGCTTGCCGGAAATGGAGTTGATACGCTCCAGAATGATAAGGCAAAAGAATCGGGCCTGATCCGGCGGCTACTCTTACCTCGCGTGCATCTCGCGCTGGCCTCGCGGCTGGTAAAAGATGGGCTGCCGGCCAGGCCCGTGGGGCGTTCTGCCCCGCTTCATCCGACCTTCCGCGTTAAGCGGAATGCTCCAGGAACCAGGCAGGTTCTTCGGCGAAAAGCGTATCCACCCGGCTCCAATCCACCAGCTTCCACCAGGTTTCCACCCACTCCGGACGGCGGTTCTGCCATTTCAGATAATAGGCATGTTCCCACAAATCGACCAATAAAAGTGGTTTTTCCCGCTTGGAGAGAGGGCTTTCCTGGTTGGATAGGTTTTCAATACGCAGTTTCCCTTCCCGATCCTGGATCAGAAAGGTCCAACCGCTCCCGAACATCTCAAGCGTAGATGCGGTGAACTTCTTTTTGAATTCCGCAAAGCTGCCGAAATCGGAGCGGATGGCCTCCGCCAGCCGGCCGCCCGGTTCGCCGCCTTTGCCGATGGCCAGCAAAGTCCAGAACAGACTGTGGTTGGCGTGCCCGCCGCCGTTATTGAGGATGGCATTGCGCGCCTGCGTTGGAAGCGCGGAAGGCTCGGACAGCAATTCTTCTACGGACTTGTCCGCCAGATCCGGATAAGGTTCTATGGCCTTGTTCAGCTTTTCCACGTAGGCGGCATGGTGCTTGCCGTGGTGGACTTCCAGTGTGGCTTTGTCATAGAACGGCTCCAGGCCATTGCTAGGATAAGGTAGGGGTGGAAGTTTAAAGGGCATGAAGATCTCTCCCGGGCAATGAAGGACTGGCAATATGTTTAAGATATGGAAGCGCGGAGAGAGAGGCAAGGATTACTTCCGCGAATCGCGGGAATCGACCGGTGTAACCGGCAAGCGAAGGGAAGGGATGGTAAGCGGTGATCCCCAAGCCCGGACCGCCTCCCGGCGTGGGTAACGCGTTAGTTACCCCAGAAGCGGCTTTTGGACGGGGACCCGGGGATGCTCCGGCGGATCAGGGAGAGGCCAGGTAGGCCTGAATGGCCGCCACGTTGTCCTCGCTGAGAGGGAGTTTCACCATGATGTGGGTGGCGCGTTTGGGCGCATATCCGGCGGGATAGTCCCCGCGGAGCACGCGCGCCTGCACCAGTTCCAGGGTGGAACCCTTGATGGCCGGACCCAGGGAGCCGTCCAGGGCGGGATTGGCGTTATGGCAGGCGATGCAGTTGGCCAGGTAGAGGCCGTGCCCCGTTCGCACCTTGGCATCCGCAGGCGCGGCTGCCGGGGGGGGCGCGGCCGCGTCCTTCTTGTTGCAAGCGGTCCAGCATTCCAGGCCGGCGGCGCAAAGCGCCGTCCCCAGGAGCGCGGTCCGCAAGCAACGGCCGATGATCAATGGTGCAGCACCAGCTCGGAAACCACGTAGAACAGGACGGCCAGCAACAATCCGTAATGGATGACGCCGGAAACCTTTTCGATGGGCTTGGTGGTGGGGCCCTTATCCGCCAGCAAGGCGTTGGCTTCCAGCAGGCCCACGATGACGATCACGATGCCGAGCCAGAGGCCCACGCGGCCTTCGTCCACGCGGATGGCGAGATGGCTGGCGGCTCCCATGAAGAACAGCAGCGGCACGGACAGCAAGGTGTTGGTGCGGGAGGCCAGGAAAGCGCGGCGCGCGAGTACGGGGAGGTTCTCCACCTTCTCGCCGTTGGCGGATGCGATCACCTTCTGCTGGCGGGGCCAGATGACGAACCAGACGTTGAACCACATCACCGAACCCATGATGGCGCCGGTGAGGATGGTGGCGGACCAGGAGCTGTTGAAGAGGGCGGAACCGGCGTCACCGGCCTGGCCGAATTTCAGGGCGATGATGAGCCAACCGGTAAGGAAGGTGCCCATGGCGCCATAGCGGAAATAGAACAGGGCCCGGGGTACGATCCCCTTGGTGACTTCAGTCTTGGTGGGCGCATCGGCCTTGGCGAAAAATGGGCCTTGCACGAAGTTGAAATACCAGAGCATGCCGATCCAGGCGATGCCGAAGATGAAGTGCCCCCACCGCAGCAGGAAGTAAAGTCCGTCCAGATTGAATAGTGCCCATTGCATATATGCCTCCACGTTTTACAAAGCGCAAAAGATAGGAAAAAGGCGCTATAATTCCCCCATGCGAACCGATAGCGTCGAAAGCGGGTATTAGTCACGTGACGGTAAGGCCACACCAGCCGCAGAGGATTCCCCGCCAGCCTATTTCGGGATGGGGCCGCTATCCCAGCGTGACGGCGGAGCAAACCGCCCCGGCCGTTTCCGGCGAGATTGCAGCCTTGACCGCAAAGCCCTATCTGCCGCGGGGGCAAGGACGGAGCTACGGAGACGCGGCCCTGCCCGCCGCCGATCATCGCTCCCTCAATTCATACCGGCTCGATAGGTTCCTTTCCTTCAACCCCCTTTCCGGCGTGGTGGACGCGGAGGCCGGCGTCACCTTGCACGCCATCCTGCGCATAGCCATCCCGCGCGGCTGGTTTCTGCCGGTCACTCCGGGCACCATGTTCGTGAGCCTGGGGGGCGCCATCGCCAGCAACGTGCACGGCAAGAATCACCATCATTGCGGATCTCTGGAGCATTTCATCCTGGAAGCGGAAGTGGCCACGCCGGCCGGCCACTTCGTCTGCTCGCCGCAGGCGCATGCGGATTTATTCCGCGCCACGGTGGGGGGATACGGACTGACGGGATTCATCACGCGCGCCAAGCTGCGCCTCAAGCCCATCGAAACCGCCCGCCTCGATTGCCTGCGCCTGCGCGCCTCCGGCCTGGACGCTCTGTTCGGCCTGCTTTCCCGGCACGACGCCGGCTACGAATATTCCGTAGCTTGGTTGGATACGTTGGCGCGCGGGCGCAAGCTGGGGCGCGGCATCCTGATGCTGGGAAACCATGCGCCATTGCGGGGCGAGGAAAAATCGGCCGCCCTGGAGCATGCGGACGCGCGCAAGCTGGGGGTGCCGTTCGCACTTCCGCGCGCGTTCCTGAACAGGCCCTTCCTTTCCGCCTGCAACCGGGCCTTCTACGGCTTCTCCCGCCGCGGCGCCACCCGGGAAGGCCTGGAAGGGTTCTTCTATCCCCTTGATCGCATCCGGGCATGGAACCTCTTGTACGGGAAGCCCGGCTTTTTGCAATACCAATGCGCCATCCCCGATCCGCGCGGGGAGGCGGGCATGGCCGCGGTGCTGGTCTACCTGAGCGAGAAGCGCCTGGGGGCCTTCCTCTCGGTGCTGAAGCGCTGCGGGGAGGACACCGTGATGCTGCCGTTCTGCAAGCGCGGCTACACGCTGGCGCTGGACATCCCTTTCCGCGGCGAGGTAACATTACGGTTACTGCGGGGCCTGGACGAACTGGTGCTGGGCTACGCCGGCCGCGTGTACCTGACCAAGGATGCGCGCCTGCCGGCGGAAACCTTCCGCGCCATGTACCCGGAAAGCGGGGAGTGGATGGACACGGTGCGGCGCTACAATCCGGAAGCGCTTTGCAATTCACGCATGGCGGAAAGGCTGGAGTTGTGGCGGCGATGAAAGGGGTAACGGGAGGCATCGCCGTGATTGGCGCCACTTCCGGGATAGCGCGTGCGGTGGCGGAGCGCCTGGCGGCTGAAGGCGAAGATTTGATCCTGATGGGGCGGGACGGCGCGGCCTTGGCGGAACAGGCGGAGGGATTGCATAAGGCCGGCGGGCGTAAGCCGGCCTGCATGATCTGGGACGTGCTCGATCATGCCGGACATGCGGGGAAATTCCGGGAACTGGCCGCGGCCCATGCGCTCAAGGGCGTGTTCCTGGCGGCCGGTATCCAGTTCCCGCAGGATGAATGCGATGGCGACGCGGCCAAGACGCGCCTTACCTTCGATACCAATCTCACCGGCCCGGCCATCATCCTGGATCTGTTCGCGGCGCATTTCCGGGAAAAGAAGGGAGGATTCATCAGCTGCGTGTCCTCCGTGGCCGGAGAGCGCGGGCGCGGCAAGGTGCTGGCCTATGCGGCCTCCAAGGCCGGGCTCACGGCCTACCTGGACGGATTGCGCCATCGCCTGGCGGGAACGGGTGTGCTGGTCCAAACCATCAAGCCGGGCTTTGTACGCACGCGCATGACGGCGGGATTGCGGAGCGGGTTGACGGCGGAACCGGAACGGGTGGCTCGCGATATCGTGGCAGCGCTGCGGGCCGGACGGGAAGAGATCTATACGCCGTGGTTCTGGAAATGGATCATGCTGATCATTAAGGCCATTCCTTCGCCCATTTTCCGGAAGCTGAAGTTTTGAACGCCGCTTCCCCGCGCCCGGCATGGCGCGCCTGGCTTGCCCTGGCGCGGCCTTCCCATTGGACCAAGAACGCGTTCGTGCTGGCGGGCGTATTCTTCGCGGGGGATTGGAAAAGTCCGGCAGCGCTGCTGATGGCGGCTGCGGCTTTCGCGGCCTTCTGCCTGGCCGCCAGCGCGGTCTACTGCGTGAACGACGCGCTGGACGTGGTAGAGGATCGGGCGCATCCGCGCAAACGCCTGCGGCCCTTGGCCGCCGGGGAAATCCAGATCCCCGCCGCCTATGCCTTGGCCTGCGCTCTGGGAGCGGGCGCCTTGGGCGTAAGCCTGTGCGCGGGTCCGCGCCTGGCCGCGTGCCTGGCCGCCTATGCGGGCGCCAACATCCTGTATTCGCGCGCGCTCAAGCGCGTGGTGCTGGTGGACGTCTTCTGCATCGCCTCCGGATTCATCATCCGCCTGTTGGCGGGCACCTGGGGGATTGGCGTGGAGCCTTCCCAATGGTTCCTGCTATGCACCCTGAACCTGAGCCTGTTCCTGGGCTTCTCCAAGCGCTACGCGGAATTGAGCGATGGGCAAAGGCCCTTGGAAGCCAAGCGGGCCGTGCTCAAAAACTATTCTCCCGAGTTCCTGCGGATGCTCATGGCCGTCACCCTGGCCGCCACGCTCATGACTTACGGCCTGTATACCACCAGCGCGCGCACCATCCAGGTGCATGGGAGCACGCGTCTAATCTACACCTTGCCCATAGCCATGTTCGGCTTGTTCCGCTACCTGTACCTGGTGATGGAAAAAGGCTACGGGGAAAACACCGTAGCCGACGTGCGCAAGGATCCGGCGTTGTTGCTCATCTGCATAGCCTATGTGGCCGCGGGGGCGGGCTTGTTATCTTGGCCTTGATTCCCATGGCCCAGCCTGCTTCCGACATTCCCCGCAAAAGCACCGCGCGCCTGTTGTGGGTCCTTTTTTCCCTGTTCGTGGTGTATGGGACCACCTTTCCTTTCCAGTTCAACCTGGACTGGGGCCAATTCCTGAACGAATCCCGGCGCATCAATTGGCGTCCCCTGGGCGGAGTCGCGGGTAACCTCATCGTTTCCGATATCCTCCAGAATATCCTGCTCTTCATCCCTTTCGGATTCCTGGGTTATTTTTCGCTCATCTACAAGCGATCCGGCGCAAACAAGATCGGCATCGTGCTGGCGGGCGCGTTGTTGAGCGCGTCGGTGGAGTTCCTGCAGATCTTCTCGCCCACGCGTTACCCCGCCCTCTCGGACGTGATCTTCAATACGCTGGGGACCGCGGCAGGGCTGGCCGCGGGCGTGGTCCTCAAGAAATCCGTGCTCGGATTCAAATCGCATCCCCTGGCGCGCCGCGTGCTGGACTCGGAATCCGCCTTCCCGGCCCTGGTATTCCTGATCCTGAGCGTAGCCGGGTGCCTGGAGCCTTTCGATTTCTCCCTGGACATCGGAGTGGTCTGGAACCATGTCCGGCCGCTGCTGGAACATCCCTGGCAATTCAAACGGCCGGACGACGATGTCATCAGTTTCATCCGTTTTCTGCTGACGGCCCTTTTCGTCAGCCGTCTGCTTCATGAGATAGGCGCCCGCCGGCCTGCGCTTCTGGGCGCCCTGCTGGTAGGCGTGCTTGGCGCGGGACTGGAGCTATGCCAGATCATCGTGCAGTCGCGCACCCCGGAAGTGCAGGATGCCCTGGTGGCCGTGCTGGGAGCGGTTTGCGGCGGCATCATTTATTTCTTCCCCGGATTCCATCGGCGCCCGTGGTTCTGGCTTTGGGCCGGCGGCATCGCCATCCTGGTGTCGGCGGCGGCGCGCGCCTACTATCCCTTCGCCTTTACCGATCATTTCTCCGGCTTCAACTGGGTATTGTTCATGCCGCGGTACGGGTGGAGCACCTTCGCCTCCATAAGCGATTTCGTGGACAACTCCATGACCTTCTTCCCGGTGGGATTCCTGCTGGGGTATTTTTTCCCGCGCTCCCGGCCGGCCCGGGCGGCGGCAATCGTGGCGGGCGCGATGGCCTTTTTGGTGGAGGTGGGGCAGGGATATGTGCCCGGCCGCTATCCGGACATCACCGATGTGCTGGGATCAATCTTGGGCGCCGCGGCGGGAAGCCTGGCGCTGACGCGCGGATGGCCGGCCTTCCGCGAATACATGCACCAGGACGGGGATCGCCAGGTCTGAACCCGTTCAGGCGGGCGGCGGGTCCGGCTTCGCCTGCGGATTCCAATCCGGATTGCTCGGCTCCGGAAAGACGATGAAACGCCGGGCCAGGAAATTGAGGCACAGCCCCAGGACGATGGCGATGGTCTTGGCTTCTCCGGGCGAGGCGCCGCCCTCCAGGCAGAACCGCGTCACCAGGAAATCGAAAGCGCCCATCACCAGGATCACAAACAGGAATAAAGCCGATTCCAGGGGCGCGCTCCAGCGCGCGCGATGTCGGAAGAGGATGGCTACGGAAAGCCAATAGTTGCAAGCCGCGGAAGCCGCGAAAGCGACGGGCGTGGCCCAGGTGAAACCGGTCCCGGCGGCCACCAGCGCCAGGAACAGCCCCAGGTTGACGGCCGCGGCCGTGCCGCCCACGCCCAGGTAGAAAAGGAATTGGATGGGCGCGGGCGTTTTGTGAAGATTGTATTTGAGCACGCAATAGAGCGCCCGCCAGCCGTCCTTCAGGCCGATTTTCTTGCCTTCCGCATAGGTTCTCCCGTGGTAGGAGATCCCCATCTCGTACACGCGCAAGCGCATCTGCGCGATCTTGGCGACCACCTCCGGCTCGAAACCGAACCGGTCTTCGCGGATCTCGATGGCCTGGATCACTTCGCGGCGGAACACCTTGTAGCAGGTTTCCATGTCCGTGAGGTTGAGGTCCGTAAGCATGTTGGAAAGCAAAGTGAGGAACCGGTTCCCCAGCGAGTGCCAGAAGTAGAGCACGCGATGGCATTCGGCGGAAAGGAAGCGGGAACCGATCACCACGTCCGCCTCGTTCCGGATCAAAGGGCCCAGCAGCCGGCGGAGATCCTGCGGCGAATACTCCAGATCGGCGTCCTGGATGGCCACGTAGTCGCCCGTAGCCTGGGCGATACCCGTCCGCAGCGCGGCGCCCTTGCCGCGGTTTTTGGCGTGGCTCAGCACCGTCAGTCCGGGGTAGCGGCCGGCCAGGCCTTGCGCGATTTCCAGGCTCTTGTCCCGGGAGCAATCGTTCACCAGGATCACTTCCAGCCGCAAATCCCGATCCGCTATCTCGTAGACCTTGGCCACGCAAGCGGCCAGGGTCCTTTCCTCGTTATAGCAAGGGATGATGATGCTCAGCGCCTTGGGCGCGGGAGCGTTCGGCGGGGCCATGCTGCGCTATTCCTCCGGGCGCCGGCGCGTCTCCGCCGCCGGGCATTCCCGCCCTATTCTACTCCAATCGCCCCGGTCCGTCAAAGCAATCCCGAAGCGCGCGCTTCGCCTGCGCCTGGACTTTGTCCGCACCGTCGATCCGGATTGACATGCCTTTGCAATAATGGGATCTTTTGCACAGGATGGACGCCGAAGTAAAGCCGACCTACTTCGGCAAGGACCTGGAAGCCATGTCCTTCGCCGTCAACCACCATAATTGGATCCGGGACGAACTGCGGCCCTATTTCGGGACGGAGATGGCGGAGGTGGGCGCGGGCGTAGGCAGCTTTTCCCGCCTCATCGCGGAATCCGGCGTCACACGCCTTAAGGCTTTCGAGCCTTCGCGCAACATGTTCCCGCTGCTGGCCGAGAGCATGGCGGTCTATCCCAATGTGGAAGCCATCAACGCTTTCTTCGGCGAGGATTCCGGGCGCCATCGGCTAGCGTTCGATTCCATCGCTTATATCAACGTCCTTGAGCATATCGAGAAAGATGCGGAAGAACTGGCCCATGCCCATGCGGCGCTGAAATCGGGCGGGCATCTGCTCATCTTCGTCCCCGCCTTGCGTTTCCTCTACAGCCGCTTGGACGCGGAGCTGGGCCATTTCCGGCGCTACCATAAGCCCGGCCTCTCCGCCCTTGTGCGCGCGGCGGGCTTCACCATCGAGAAGATGAAATACTTCGACTGCGCCGGCGTCCTTCCCTGGTATGTCGCGTATGTGCTGCTGAAGCGGCCCATGGCGGGCGCATCGGTGGGCCTGTACGATAGGCTGATCATTCCGGCTGCGCGCGCTCTGGAGAAACGGGTCCCGCCTCCCTTCGGGAAGAACCTGTTATTGGTGGCGAAAAAATCGTAACGTTCCGCGCTGGAGGGAAAAGACGGATGAGCGCGGATAGCCGAAGCGATGTGCTGATAGCGGGCGGCGGGATAGTGGGCCTGGCCACCGCCTTGAAGATCCTGGCGCGCTTCCCGGATCGCAAGGTGCGCCTGCTGGAAAAGGAAGGCGGGGTAGCGCGCCACCAGACCGGCCATAACAGCGGGGTCATCCACTCGGGCATCTATTATAAGCCCGGCAGCTACAAGGCCCTGTTGTGCCGGCGCGGCTACGCGGAGATGGTGGCCTTCTGCCGCGAGAACGCCTTGCCCCATGATATTTGCGGCAAGGTGGTGGTGGCGGTCTCCGAGGCGGAATTGCCCCAGCTGGAAGCCTTGCGCGGGCGCGCGGAAGCCAATGGGCTCCGGGGCGTGACGGTGGTGGAACCGGGGGACTTCGCCCGCTACGAGCCCGGCATGGCGGGCCGTAAGGCCCTGCATGTGCCGGAGACCGGCATCGTCGACTACGTTAAGGTGTCGGAAAAGATGGCGGAAAAGATCCGCGCGCTGGGCGGGGAAATCCTGCTGGGCAGCAAGGTGGAATCCATGCGCGGCTACCCCGGGGAAAAGATTGTGAAAGCCGTCGGTAACGAATATGTTACCTCGTTCTTCATCAATTGCGGCGGTCTCATGAGCGATCGCGTGGCGCGCCTGGACGGTCTGGAGCCGGGTGTGGCCATCGTCCCCTTCCGCGGGGAATACTACGATCTGGACGCTACCGCGCAAGGCTTGGTGAAAAACCTCATCTATCCCGTGCCGGATCCGGCCTTCCCTTTCCTGGGCGTGCATTTTACGCGTATGATAGGCGGCGGTGTGGAGTGCGGGCCCAATGCGGTACTGGCCTTCAAGCGGGAAGGCTACCGCAAGCGCGACGTGGATCTCAGGGACACGGCGGAAGTGTTCGCCAATCCCGGGTTCCGCAAGCTGGCCGTAAAGCATTGGCGCATGGGCCTGGGGGAGTTCCATCGCTCTTTCTCCAAGGCCGCTTTCGTCGCGGCCCTGCAACGGCTGCTGCCGGAGGTGCGGGCCTCCATGCTCACGCCGGCCGGATCAGGCGTGCGCGCCCAGGCTTTGCGCCGGGACGGATCGCTGGTGGACGATTTCGTTTTTACGGAAGGGCCGCGCAGCCTGCATGTCCTGAACGCGCCCTCGCCGGCGGCTACGGCTTCGCTGGCCATCGGCGGCGAGATAGCGGATCGCTACGCCAAGGCTGCGGGATGAACTCCGGGCCCGCATCGAACGGGGCGATTGCGGAATCCGCGTACCGGCTGGTACAATCCGTAGACAACGGAAATGAAACTCCTGAACCTGGAATCCACCACCCGCTCACTCGCCCTCATAAGCGTGACCGCGGGCATTCTCATGGTGACGCTGAGTCCCGTTCACGGCGGGATTTTCGGAAAAAACCGGCCCGCAACGGCGTTCTCCTTCGCCATTTTCCTGGCGAATGCGCGCTCTACGGACTTGGTGGATGTGTTCCAGAATCTCCTTTTATTCATCCCGTTCGGTTTCCTGATCGCAAGCTGCGTTCCGGGCGGAAAGCGCGCGATCCGTCCTCTGGTTCTCGCCTGTGCCGCGGGCCTGTGTCTGAGCGGCGGCGTGGAGATCCTCCAGGCCTGGATTCCGGGCCGCTTTTCTTCCCTCCTGGATGTCTTTCTCAACGGATGGGGAGCGCTGCTCGGCGGAATCATGGCGGTGCAGATCGCGCGGATGGAATCGAAACAAACCGCTGATCCTCTCCGGCGGATCCCCCAACCCTGATTGCTCGCTTGCTTTGCGTCAGGATTTTTCTACCATGGATGGTCTTTCCAACTCGGGCGCAGCACCGTGCGGAGGGGTAGCGTGATCGAAACACTCCAGCCGCAATCCCGATTAGCCTACGAAGAATTCCTCTCCGGAGATTCCGGCGCGAACTACTGCCATGATCCGGCATGGCTGGACGTATTCCGCGAAGGATACGGGAAAGCGGGCTTCATCCTGTGTTGGAAGGATCCGCGCAGCGGAAAAGTGCTGGGCGCGGCCCCTGCCTGCTTGCTGAGCGGCATCCTATTCGGCAGAAACCTGGTTTGTTTGCCGTATCTGGATTATGGCGGCATCGTGGCCGGGGATCCTTTGGTGCAGAACGAGTTGCGCGCGGAATTGCTTTCGCGCGCCCTTGCGCGCAAGACAGGGCTGGAGTTGCGTTGCTCCCAGCCCTTGGCCGGACTTCCCTCCGTACCCAACATCAAGGTGGCGATGACCCTGCCCTTGTCCGTCGACGGCGCCGACGCCTATTGGAAAAGCCTGGACGCCAAAGTCCGCAATCAAGTCCGGAAGGCGGAGAAATCCGCCGTGAGCATCAGTTGGGGGCGGGAGGAGAACCTGGATGAATTTTACCGGGTCTTTTGCGTCAACATGCGGGATCTGGGTTCGCCCGTGCACTCCAAGTTTTTCCTTGCCGCCGTGCTCAGGCATTTTCCCGGCGCCCAGATAGGAGTGGCCCGCCGCGCCGGGCGTTGCATAGGGGGTCTGTTCCGGATCCTATGGCGGGACACGCTCGCCATACCCTGGGCTTCCACCCTCAAGGAAGAGCGGGTACATTGCCCCAACAATGCATTATACTGGGAGAGTATCCGGTTCGCGTACGAGCGGAAATGCCTCCAGGTGGATTTCGGCCGGAGCTCCAAAGAGGAAGGCACTTATCGTTTCAAGAAGCAATGGCTGGCGGAAGAATCGCCGTTGCACTGGTACCAATTCGACTCTAGGGGGCAAGCGCAATCCGCGGTCCGACACGCGGCCTCCGGAAAACTCGGAATGATGAAAACCCTATGGACGCGTTTGCCGCTGCCTTTGGCGAATTTCGTAGGCCCTTTGCTGCGGGGCGGCATTTCCGCATGAGGTAAGCACAGAGCATGAGAATAAATTACCTTGAATTTTACGCAAGTGTCATTGAAAATCGGGATGAGAGTGGTAGCCAGCATGCATTCCAAGTCTGAATCCGATGCCAGTCCGGGGCCTTCCAAAAAGAAAGCCCATATCCTGACCGTATCCGTGGAAGATTATTTCCACGTGGGAGCTTTCCAGGGAGCCTTGACCCGCAAACATTGGGATCGGCTGGAGTCCCGCCTTGAACACAACATCGCCCAAGTCCTGGAACTGTTGGGAAGCCATGACGTAAGGGCGACGTTCTTCATCTCCGGGTGGGTGGCGGAGAGAAGCCCCTCCCTGGTCAAAGGCATCGTTGACAAGGGACATGAGATCGGCAGCGCCGGCTATTGGCCCAACGGCGTGCGCTCCAAGGTGCCCCAGGACTTCCGCGACGATTTGAAACGGGCGAGCCAGGTTCTGGAATGGGCCGGCGCCCATCATATCATCGGCTACCGTTCGCCGCGCAATTGGCTTACGGAGAAGGATCTCTGGATGCTGGACGTGCTGGCCGAAGAAGGCTACTTGTACGATTCCAGCATCAACCCCGTGCTGCGCCGGTTCGCCGGAAAGCCGGAACAATACGAAGTGCACCGCCACAAGTCGGAGAACGGCGGTCCCGGCATTTGGGAGTTCCCCATTTCCACCGACGCCATTATGGGTTTCCGCTATGCCATTTCCGGCGGCAATTACATCCGCCAACTGCCGCATACCCTGCTCAAGCTGGCGGTGGAACGCTGGAACCATCACAAATCCGCCCCGATGGTATTCTATTTCATGCCTTGGGAGCTGGACAAGAAGCAGCCGCAGATCCAGGTCGCCACGCGGTTGAACCGGATCCGCCACTACCGCAATCTGGACAAGACGCGCTGGGTGCTCGAAGGATACATGAAGAAGTACAGCTTCCAGCCCATCATCGAATACCTGGGCCTGGCCAAAGAGCCGGGACGCCCTTGGGTGCCGCCGGAAGCCGCCGATGCCGCGGATTTGCCGGGCACGGTGGACGTGAGCTCCCTGCCTTCGGTGACGCTGGTCATACCCATATACAACGAAGAGCAGAGCATCGCCTACCTCTACAAGACTTTGCGCGAGTTCCGCGCGAAGCTGGAAAACCGTTTCCGCGTTCAGTTCTGCCTGGTGGACGACGGCAGCCGGGACGATACCTGGAACCGGCTGACGGCCAAGTTCGGCGGCCTCCGCGATTGCAGCATGGTAAGGCACGGCACCAATCAGGGAGTGGCCGCCGCCATCCTTACCGGCATCAAGAAAGCGGATACGGAAACGGTGTGTTCCATCGATTGCGACTGCTCTTACGATCCCGCCGTGCTGGAGGCCATGATCCCGCTCCTGGAGAATGCGGACATGGTCACCGCGTCGCCTTACCATCCCAAGGGCCGCGTGGTGAACGTGCCCAAGTGGCGCCTCTTCCTTTCCCGCACGCTGAGCCTGATGTACAGCAGGCTCCTCCACGAACGCTTCTACACCTACACCAGCTGCTGCCGGGTATACCGGCGCGCGGCCATGATCGATCTGCCCTTGCGCAATACCGGGTTCCTGGGCGTTGCCGAAATGCTCATCCGCCTCAAGCTCATCAACGGCCGCATCGTGGAGCATCCCGCCGTCCTGGAGTCCCGCATACTGGGCGAATCGAAAATGAAGATCGTGCGCACCATCGGGCTGCACTTGCGATTCCTGGCGAAGCTTGCGCTCCAGCGGGATGCGATGCGCGAAGAGTCCCTGCCCGTACCCAAACCGGAAAAGGTGGTACTATGAAAAACCCATCCAAGCCGGGCATGAGCGTATCCCTGGACATGGACAATCTCTGGTCCTACCAGAAGACGCACGGGGACGCAGGCTGGGACGAGTATCCCACCTATCTGGATCCGCTCGTGGACGTGGTGCTGGAGCGGCTGCGCAAGCATAAGATGACCATCACCTTTTTCGTGGTGGGCCAGGACGCCGCTCTTGAGAAGAACGCGGGCGCCTTCCGCGCGCTGGGATCGGAAGGGCACGAGATCGGCAGCCATTCCTTCCGGCACGAACCCTGGCTGCACCTGTATAGCCGGTCGGAACTGGAAGAGGAACTGGCCTCGGCGGAAACCCACATCGAAAGGGCCACCGGCAAAAGGCCCATCGGCTTCCGCGGACCGGGCTTCAGCTTCAGCCGGGAAACCCTGGAGATACTGTCACACCGCGGTTACCTATACGACGCCTCCACCTTCCCCACCTTCATCGGAGCGCTGGCCAGGGCCTATTACTTCTGGAAAAGCGATAATCTCACGGAGGACGAGAAGGAAAAGCGCAAAGGGCTTTTCGGCAAATTCAGCGACGGCTTCCAGCCGCTGAGGCCCTACCGCTGGGGAGAAGGCGAAGGTCTGCTGGAGATCCCCGTGACCACCATGCCCATCTTCCGTACGCCCATCCACCTGAGTTACGTGCTTTACCTGTCGCGGTTCTCCAAGCCCGCGGCCGAACTCTACTTCCGTACTGCCCTGGCGCTCTGCCGCCTGCGTGGCGTGCAGCCTTCACTGTTGCTCCACCCGCTGGACTTTCTGGGAAAGGACAAGGTGCCTCAGTTGTCGTTTTTCCCGGGCATGGACTTGGACACCCGCGACAAGCTGGCCTTCTTCGATACCCTGGTCGGGTATATCAAGAACAGCTTTGAGCCCATTACCATGGAAAAACACGCCCGCTCTTCCCTGTTGAAGGACGGGTTGCGCCGCCGGGCCATGCCGCTGCCGGCGACTGCCGCCATTACCGTTTAGTGCGTACGTAAAAAGATCGTCAAGTCGCGGAAATCCCGTCAGCCGCCGCCAGCGGCAATCCTGTTGGAATTAAATTCCCTTCCGGCTTGTTACTATTTATGCTTGTTACTATTTATTTCTCTAAATAGTTAAGGAAGTATGGGAAAAATCGCCCTTTTATCTCCCGATAAGTTGATCAAAACCGGTCACGTCGATCACGCTGATTGGAATTTCCGCGGCCTGCTGGGCGGGATCCAACGCCTCCGGTTCGCGTTGGTACGTTCACTCCTCAAATCGGTGGCGCCTATCCGTCTCCTGGAGATAGGCTACGGCAGCGGCATTTTCATGCCGGAGCTGGCCAACCATTGCAAAGAACTTTACGGAATCGATGTTCATGCCAGGAATGAAGATGTGGCCAGGACGCTTGCCGGTTTGGGGGTGGAGGCGATCCTTTCCAAGGCCAGCGCAGAATACCTGGATTTCCCCAGCGGCTATTTCGATTGCATCATCGCGGTGAGCAGCCTGGAGTTCGTGCCGAACATCAACCTGGCTTCCGCGGAGATGCGCCGGGTAATGAAGCCGGATGGGCGTCTCATTCTCGTTACCCCCGGGCATAGCCCATTGGTGGATTTCGGCCTCAAGATGCTTACCGGAGAGTCCGCCGAAAAGGACTATGGGCAACGCAGGCAGGCCTTGCTGCCCGCTCTATCGGAAAATTTCCGGGAGGAAAAACGGCTCACTTTTCCGCCCCTCACGGGATCGCATTGCCTTTACAAGGCGCTCTCCCTGAAGCCTAAGGCGGTCTCCTTGAAGGCGGCTCCTGATGCGGCGCGGTTTCCGCATGAAGCCCGGATAAGTTAGTCCGCCCCGACGGCCAAAGCGTTTTTTCTCAGGAACTCGTCCACCAGGCCCACCACCTCGTTGTTGTTCAAGGTGGCGCAGCGGAGCATGGAGGTATTCAGGATCTGGAAAGGCCGTTCCAAAGCGGGAGCCGGCCGGATTTCCCCAGAGTTTTCCCGGGCCAGCGGCAGCGGTTGCACAAAACGGGCCCGATGCACCGAATAACTGACCAGGTCCTCCTTTTCCGAAAATCCCGGAAACAGCTTGATCAACCCGCCGCCCAAGAACTCCCGCAGTATGCTTTCGTCCGAGTCTTGGAATTTGGCGTCCCCGCTGTCGAGATACCTGGGTAGATAAACGAGGCTGCGCCCGTGGGTTTCTTCCGCGGCGTCGATGAGATTGGTCATTTCGATCAGCCCGGTAAGCCCCAGGTCTTCCCCGATATTCAATACATAATAAGGCGTCAGCGGTTTTTTCAGAACCAACACCAGGCAGATGACCCCCAGATAGGCGCGGGAGGTGGGATACCATTCCGTCATGCGCCTCACGTAAGGAAGCAATTCCGGGCCGGCCACCTTCTCTGCCAGGGATGTGGGGGCGGTGAAAAAAACCTGATCGAATTCGAGGGTCCGCTCGGAGCTTTTTCCCGGTCCTTCCCCTCCCGCAAGGGCGAGGCTGCAAACGGCCGGATTCCCGTTCTGGGCCGCGCGCGCCTGGATGCGCGTGACGGCGGTGCCCAGTAGGATTTCCACGCCCGCGGCCTGCAGCTCTTTTTCAAAACGGCCCAAAATGTTTCCATAACCGCCGTGCACGTAGCCCAGGTTCTCCTGGTTCTTGCCCGCCGTGCGCGCGCCGAACAAGCGGGTCAGGGTGGCCCAGATGAACACGGCCGCTATCTGATCGTGGAACGGCCCGAACTTGGCTTTGAGGAGCGGAAGCCAGAATACCTGGTAGGTCTTGCGGCCGCAGAGCCGCGTAAGCCAGGCTTTGGCGGTGACGCCGTAGAGCTTATAGGGATCCGCGAAACGGGTGGCGTAGAAGATGGCCGCGCCCAAGCGGCCCTTATCGATGAGGGACAGAAGGGGAAAAGCCAGGAAGTCCCGGTTATTGCTCATGGAGTGGAATTTGCCGCGTCCATAATAGCCCGTGCCGGTGGCGCGCCAGCGGAGATCCTGCTCCAGCCCCAGTTCCTTGAGCAGGGCGATGAGTTTCCCGTCCTGGGGAAGGATGCAATGGTAATAGCGATCCCAGACGAACTCCCCGTAGTCATGGGCGCAAGCCAACCCGCCGAGCGCGCCGCCGGCCTCGAAAACCCTGACCCGATGCCCTTGTTTCGCCAGCCGGTATGCCAGGGTGAGTCCCAACATGCCCGCTCCTACTACTGCAACTTGCATTCCGCACCTTTCGCCGAGACGGATCCAATAATAAATCCGGCGTCCGCGGTTCCGGGATTTAATGTTGCCGCGCCGCCGCGGGAGGATGCCGGATTGGAAAACCGCGGCGTCAACGGATATCTTATGATGGGGACCCTGGCAAGTCCGGGGATGCGACGGCCGTAGCCGCGGGAAAAATTTTCGGGTTTCCCCGTGTTACGGTCGGTGATCAAAGTCCGTCAAACATATATTTAACATAATACTTGACGACGGGACGCTCCGATCTAAATAGTAACCACTGCCCGGGGTATGGAAGGAAGCATGGAGTTTTGTGATCTGAAAGTCCAATACAAGGCCTATCAGGACGAGATCGATGCGGCCATCCGCTCGGTCCTGCTCTCTTCGGCCTTCATCAACGGCCCCGAGGTGAAAGCGTTGGAGGGGGAGTTGGCGGCATTTTGCGGCGCCAAGCATGTTCTGGCGTGCGCCAACGGGACGGACGCCATCCATGCGGCCCTGATGGCCTTGGGCGTCCGCGCCGGGGATGAAATCATCGTTCCGGACTTCACTTTCTACGCCACTGCGGAGATGGTCGCCCTGGTCGGTGCCACTCCGGTCTTCGCCGATATCGATCCCGTCACCTTCAACGTCACGCCCGATACCGTCGCGGCCAGGATCAGCGCCAAGACCAAGGGCGTCATCCCCGTTTCCCTGTTCGGGCAGCTCCCGGACCTGGACGGCATTGCCTCCCTGGCGCAGGCGCGCGGACTGTGGGTGATGGAAGACGGCGCCCAATCCTTTGGGGCGGACTACCGGGGCCGGCGTTCCTGCTCCCATACCCGCGTGGCCACCACGTCCTTTTTTCCGGCCAAGCCGCTGGGATGCTACGGGGATGGCGGCGCGATATTCTCCTCCGATGACGATCTGGCCGCGGCCATCCGCACTTTGCTTAACCACGGTTCCACCCAGCGTTATCATCACAGCGTGGTGGGAGTGAACAGCCGCCTGGACAGCATCCAGGCCGCTGTCCTGCGCGTCAAGCTCAGGCATTTCGAAAGCGAGCTGGGGAACCGCGATCGCGCGGCGCGCATGTACACGGAGCGTTTGGCGGGCGTGGTCGCCACGCCTTTGGTGCGGGAGGGGAACTTTTCCGCTTGGGCCCAATACACTATCCGGGTCCCGGACCGCGATAAAGTCCAGAAGCATTTGCAGGCCAAGGGAATCCCCACGGCGGTGCATTACCCCATTCCCATGCATGCGCAGGCGGCGTTCGCGCACCTGGGGATCAAGGATGGGCAATGCCCGCAGGCCAGCCAAGCCGCCCGGGAAGTGATGTCGCTTCCCATGCACGGCATGATGGCGGAATCCCAAATCGAGGAAATATGCCTGGCCGTAAAGGAGATAGTCTGATATGCGTCTTGCCATCGTAGGATTGGGTTCCATGGGGCGGAACCATTACCGCATCGCCAAAAAAATCCCCGAGTTCAAGATCGCGGCCCTGTGCGATTCCATGACCACGGAAGAATATCCCGAGCCTTTGTTCCAGGATGTGGACGAGATGCTGCTGAAGACCAAGCTGGACGCGGCCATCATCTGCGTCCCGACCTTTATGCATTACGAGGTCGCCTTGAAGTTCATCGAGAAGGGGATTCCGCTGCTCATCGAAAAGCCCATCGCCTCGACTTCCGAGCAGGGCCGGGCGCTCTTGGAAAAGGCCCAGGGCAGCGGCGTGAGGATCGCGGTGGGCCACGTGGAACGCTTCAACCCCGTGGTCAACGCCCTGATCAACGAGCTGGAAGGCAAGGATCTTTACAGCATCCATATCACGCGCGTGGGACCCTTCCCGCCCCGCATCGCCGACGTGGGCGTGCTCACCGATCTCTCCGTGCACGACATCGACCTGATCCGGTACATCTCCAAGCGCGAGATCATCGGCTCCCGCATCTTCAAATCCAGAAAGCTGGTCGATCACCACGAAGACAACGCCATCCTGTCCTTTTCCCTGGAACGGGAAGTCGTGGCTGGTATCATTACCAACTGGCTGACGCCGTTCAAGAAGCGCAAGGTGGAAGTGGCCACCGCGGAGGCTTATTACGAAGCCGATCTGATGACGCAGGCATTGGTGGAATACTCCGCCTACAAGATGAACAACTCCTTCATCCATCGCGATTGCTACGTCCCCAAGGCGGAACCGTTGCTGAGCGAGGTCACCGCATTCATGAACTATGTGCGCACCGGCGAGCCGGGGCAGCTCGCCACCGCCGCAGACGGCATCCGCACCCTGGAGATAATCGAAAGAAGCCAGAAAGGTTCCTGACATGCCCCCGACCGATGTCTACATCCATCCCAGCGCCCACGTCTCGCCGAAGGCGAAAATCGGCGCGGGATCCAAGATATGGATCAATGTCCAGATCCGCGAAGACGCGTCCATCGGGGAGAATTGCATCCTCTCCAAGGACGTCTACGTCGACGCCCAGGTGAGCATCGGGCACCGCTGCAAGATCCAGAACGGCGTGTCCGTGTACCACGGGGTGGAAATCGGGAACGATGTGTTCGTCGGCCCCAACGCCGTGTTCACCAACGACAAGGTGCCCAGGGCCTTCAATGCGGATTGGAAAATCACGCCCACCCTGATCAAGGAAGGCGCCAGCATCGGCGCCAACGCCACCATCGTGTGCGGAGTCGAACTGGGCGAATATTGCATGGTCGCTTCCGGAGCCGTGGTCACCAAAAGCGTGCCCCCCTACACCCTGGTCATGGGCAACCCCGCCCGGCCGGTAAGCCGCATCGATCGGATGGGAAACCGGGTCCCGGACTGAATATGCGGACGCTCATGACCGTGATAGGCACGCGGCCGGAGATCATCAAGATGTCCCCGCTCATTCCCCGCTTCGACGCGGAGTTCCAGCACGTCCTGGTGCATTCCGGCCAGCATTACTCCCCCAACATGGATCGGATCTTCTTCGAGGAACTGCGGTTGCGCCAGCCGGACCAGGTGCTCGATTGCGGCGGCATGCTGCCTGCCGCGCAGGTGGGCGCCATCATGGCCAAGCTGGAGAAATTGATCGTGGCGCACCGTCCGGACGCCGTGGTGGTGCATGGGGATACCAACACCACCCTGGGGGCCGCCCTGGCCGCGGCCAAATACAAGGAGACCGGAGTCAAGATCATCCACGTCGAAGCCGGCTGCCGCTCCCACAATCTCCTCCAGACGGAGGAGATCAACCGCCAGGTGGTGGATCGCATCAGCGATCTGATGTTCGTCCCTACCGAGGCGGACGCGGCCAACCTCATTCGCGAAGGGCTGGCTCCGGCTTCCTTCCACGTTACGGGAAACACCGTGGTGGACAGTTGCACGCGTACGGCGGAGCTGGTGGACGATCGCGCCATCCTCGCGCGCCTGGGCCTTTCGGCGCGGGAATATTGCCTGGTGACCATGCACCGCCAGGAGACCGTGGACCACTCCGAAAGGCTGGCCGGGGTGCTGGCCGCGCTGGAATCCATCGCCGCCACGTTGAAGGTGATCCTGCCGTTGCACCCGCGCACGGGGAAGAAAATGCGGGAGTTCGGCCTCTCCTTCCAAAGCCCGGGGATCAAGATCATCGAACCCGTCGGTTACATGGAAATGATCGGGTTGATGAAGAACGCGCGCTTCTGCGTCACGGATTCCGGCGGCATGCAGGAAGAGGTTGCCGTCCTGCGCGTCCCCGCCTTGGTCATCCGCAATGAAACGGAATACATGCACTATGTCGCGGCCGGAGTGCTGCGGCTCACCGGCACCGGCACCGAGGCCATCCTTAAAGCCGCGGAACCCCTGCTCCGCGAT
Organism: Fibrobacteria bacterium; assembly: GCA_025360005.1. Taxonomy (GTDB): domain Bacteria; phylum Fibrobacterota; class Fibrobacteria; order UBA11236; family UBA11236; genus Chersky-265. The sequence continues at coordinate 56,806 of JANYDA010000065.1, read as the reverse complement.
CAGGAAGAATGCGAGCGGGTCAAGCGCTTGAGCATCGATCTGCCCAAAGCCGCTTCCCTGGAAATCGTCCGGAAAATAAAAGCCTTCCTGGGCTGAGCCGGAGATCGATCCCTGTAGTGGGAGGCGCTCTCCGATTCCGCTTTTTGGCCGGGGCCGAAAATATTAGATTTAGCGTGGAAGTAGGGCCAATGCATCATTCCCAATCCTATCAGCTGAATCCAACCGAACTCGCTGCCGGCCAAAATCCACCGGATCGATCCGGTAGGCCCCGCCTTCGCTCCGCCTTCCGGATCCTGGCGATGGCTTCCCTGCTCTGCGCTTTTTTTTCCCATGCGTTCGGCTCCGCGGTCGCGGACGACCTGGAACCCGTGTTCAAGGCCGGGGAAACCATGGCGGTCCAGGTTCCGCTGGATACCGCTTCCGTACTCAACGGCTACTATACCGTGGACAGCATGGGTTTCGTGAACTTGCCCGTGATGGGGCGGGTCTACATCCATAACCGGGGCGTACAAGAAATCCAAAGCATGATCAGCCAGAAAATGTCGTCCTACATGCGTGACACCCATGTCACCGTCTCTCCCGTGATACGGCTGGCGATCCTGGGGAGCTGGAAAAAACCGGGGATGTATTACGTCAACCCGGAGGCATCGGTATGGGATGCCTGCATGGCGGCGGGCTCTCCCGTTTACGAGCGGAAAATCTACAAGTGGAAGGTGATGCGCGGCACGGCGGAACTGCCTATCGTGCTGGCCGATGAGTTTTCCCGCGGCACCTCGCTGCGCAATGCCGGGATCCGGTCCGGCGATATCTTCGTGATTCCCGTGCCGGATCCGAACGCGGGCTTCTGGTACTGGTTCAAGGAAAGCCTGACCGCCACCGCCCAGGTGGCCTCCGTGGCCGCCACCGCGCTTACGGCCTACCTCACCTACCGGGTGCTCGAACACCAGGTGAGCACCACCCCTTGAACGAACCCTAAGGTTCCGGCGGAGTCCGGAATCTTAGGCCCATTCAGGTTGGCGCGCCCCCTTTCATCGCGAATAGTTTTCACGGGCTTACCTCTACCGAAGCCAAGCGGAAACGGAATGGCCGCCTCCCGTCGTTCGTGCCGTTCATGAAAAGGACCACGCGGCGGATCCGCGCCAGATCCAAGCGCCGCCCGGAAGGCGTGGCCCGCGTCTTATCGATGTCCACGCAATGCCGGCGCCAGTCCGAGTCCAGATCGAAATCCCAATGCAGCCGATTTTCCGGCCCGTACTCCCCTTCTCCGTCCCAAAGCGTGAGACGGAATGCGGCCGCCTTCCCCGGTACCGAAGCCTCCAGGCAAAGGTTCCGATACGGCCGCCAGTCCCCGTTAAGCCAGGGCAATTCCATCCCGGGCTCCTCTTTGTAGGTGACGGCCTCCAGGTAACCGCGGTGTGTCGTAGCGTCGCGGCCGAGTCTGAAAGCGGTATGGCATTTCCATACCAGTCCCTGCAGGGAAGCCGAATCATTGAAGTCCTTGCGGGCAAGCACGGAAGCATGTCCGCATCCGCGCGGGCCGCACAAAGGCATTCCCGCCGCGAGTAAACCCAGAGCGACCATCGCGCTCAATGCAATCAATGCGCCCAGGACGCTCATGGCAGCTCTCATTCCCAGGGATGCCCGGCCTTTCATTTCGTCCCCCTGATATCCAGCACGGCCATTTCCGGCGGTACGCCGATGCGAATGGGCAGCAGGCTCGTGCCCGTACCCGAGGTAACTACCAGGTTACCCTGGGGAAGCATGAAGCGGCCCTGGAGATGCCGCGTGTCCACCCGCGGATCGTACCAAGGCAGGAACGGAATCAAAAAGCGGATCTGCCCTCCATGGGTATTGCCGGCCAGGACCAGATCGAACTTCCCCATCTCGGAGTCGGAAAGCCGTTTGGAGCTGTGGATGAGCAGCAGGTTGAAGCGCCCCGGCGGCAGCGGCCCCAAAGTATCCAGGCGATCCCGTTCCAGAACCGGATCGTCGGCTCCGTAAACGGCCAGGTTGAGGGCCGGGAATTCCGCCCAGGCGTTGCGAAGGATGCGGAAGGGCGCCTCCTGCCGCAGGGTGTATTTGTAGAGGCAATACAGGCATTGCCCTTGGGCGCCGCAAGCGTCGGCGTCGCCGGGAACCATAGCCGTGGGCCAGCGGCCGGCCAGGGCCTGCAGAAAGTCCAAGGCAGCGGCATGATTGGAGAGGTGGTTTTGCACATCCCCCGCTATCAACACCAGATCCGGGCGCGCCTGCTCCAGGGCCGCGATGATTTTCGCCTGCAGGGGGATGAATGCGGGTAGATGCAGATCGGAGAGCAAAGCGATGCGGAAGGCCGGGCCGGGCTTCCGCGGTGAGGCGATGGCGTACCTGCGGATCACCAGCCGGGAGGGCTCCACCAGCAGTCCATAAAGAAACAGGGCGGCGGCGGCGGCCAGGACCAAAGCGGCGGAAAGAAGGAAGGGGGCCGCCGTCCGCCCGGCGGAAGGCCGGTGGTCAGACATGCCCGCCGACAAGCAGGTTTTGCGCGCGGGAGAGAAAGGCGGCGCGCTCGTTGCGTATCCAGGCGGTTACCGGCAGGGTGATTATCTCCCGGGCGATGCGTTCGCATCCCGGATGAGGTCCGCCGGGAGCCAGGCCGGCGGGGGCGCCGGAAAGCCGCGTAAGCAAATCCGGATATTGCCCCGTGACGCCTCCGAAGCTTTTGTTAAGACCCGCCATGAATCTTTGCCGCAACGAAGGGTCCGCGATCAGCAATGGATAGCGGACGGGCACGTTGCCGCGATCGTAACCGGGCCCGGGAGCCCGCGCGGCGCCCCGCGACAAGGCGGGCAGGCGGGCATATTCGCTGACCAGACCGGCATAAGCGTGCAGGTTCCGTTCCAGAGCGTCGAGCAATGCCGCGGCCAGCCGGAGAAACCCCGGATGCATGCGGGTGAACCGCAGGGGATCTTCCCAGCGCGTTTCGCCGATGCTGAGGAAAGGAAGGCGGGTCAGCAAGCCGAACGCCATGGGATGGGAAAGGCCGTTGAGGATCAGGGCTTTGAGCAACGGATTGCCGGCGGAGGGAAAGCCGTCCAGCAACTCCCGGCACGCGGAGAGGAGGGGCGAACCCGCGGGCAGGCAGAGCGCGCCTCCATGGCCGCCGTTCAGGCTTTTGCCCCGCCCAAAACTGTAGAAAGCGGGAAGGTCGGCGTCTTCCTCGCGGCCGCGGCGGAACATGAAATCCTGCGCGCAGTCCCGCAAAAAAAACGGCGGAGACAATGGCAACTGCGGCACCGGGACGCGGATGCCGAAGAAGTGAACCAGCAGCACCGCCAGGGTTTTATCATTGATCGATGCGCGTAGGCCATCTGTGTAGGCGAAGGTTTCGGGATCCAGATCCGCGAACACGGGCTGCAATCCCGCTTGCAGCACCGCTTGCGCCACCGAAGGGCAGCACCAGGCGGGCATCACCACTTGCGGCTTGTCCGCATGGATCCGTTTCATTCCCAGCAAGGCCAGATACATCGCGCCCGTCGCGGATCCCGTGAACAGGATGTCTTGGGCGGAAAAGCGGCTGGCCGCGGAAAACCGGCGGGGAAAAACGCCGTCACCGGCCCTGGAAAAGCAAAGTTCCAACGCCCCTACCGCGTTTCCGCTGGGGGGCATTTTTTTTATACCCATGGGCCAGTAAAATAGCTTTATTCAAATTGGGAGCCGGGGAAGGCTCTCAGCGCTGGAGTTGGAAGTGCCCGCTCCCGGCCATACGTCCGGACTCATCGATAACACGGTAGGAAAGGAGTTGAGACCCTTGCACGCCGCCCTCTATCTTTCCATCCCAAGTTAAGGTTCCATCCAGGGTGGTGAACTGTTGCTGAAACGCGGTACGACCCTGCAAGGTGAAAATGCGCAAGTCCCCGGAGACGGGTAAATGGGAGAAGAGGATCGACCCATGTTGGGAATTTGAAATCAAAGGAGCAAGGCGGAAGGCAGGTATGGAGGGGTTCACCGACACCAAAGTTGAAATGACGATGACGGTGGAATCCAGGTCTTGAAACTCGCCATAATAAAGGGCCCGCACTTTAACCTTGGTCTTTAGCAATTGCCCAAGTTTGGAAGTGAAAACCAAGGTGTGGGTATTCGCGACATATGCCACATTGAGCGCGGATGCGCCCTCCAATTGAACATCCAGCGGCGCGAAATTGGCCAAGGGGTCCGACTTGGCATCGAGTACGAATTCGGCCGAACCCAGGCTCGGAAGGGAGCGGATGGTATCGGGAAGATTGAGAGAAGGATAAGCTACGGCGCTTTGGCTGGAGAACTCGCTTTCGACCCCGTTGGTATTGGTGCTGGTTACTGAATAGAAGTAGGCGGTGCCCTTTACGATTTGCAGGTCCCCGAACTCAAGGGTATCTATAGCGCTGGGGGCCATTTCTCCAACCTTAGTTCCGGGCGAACCCAGGTTGGTGGAACGGTAGATAGAGTATTTGGTCACCGGTTCCGGATTCGATAAAAAGCGGACCAGGAAGCCCTTTTGCGTTTGCGCCCCCAGGGTGGCCAGACTAAGTATCAGGACTAGGAAAGTGTTTCTATACATAAGCAGCCTGCAGGGGTTGAGGAGACTTATTGTATCAACAAAGGCCATAAGAGACACGTTCCAGTGTAAAGAAAGGCGACAGTTTAACGGTACAATTTCACCTTTTATGAAAATTTGACTGAGCCTCTTGCAATCCGTATCATTTCAACGGCTAAACCCAAGCTCGGCCTTTTAGGCTTTGAAGACGGGGAGTCGCCAGAAGGCCAGCCAAAATGTGCGGAATAGCGGGAATTTACAGCCAAAGCGGTAAACCGGCCGATTTGGTCACTCTCCAGTTGATGACTCGTTCCCTCACCCATAGGGGCCCCGACGAAGAAGGATATTATCTGAAAGACGGTCTCGGGTTGGGTCAACGCCGCCTGAGCATCATCGATCTGGCCGGCGGAAGACAGCCAATCCATAATGAAGATAAGACCATATGGACGATTTTTAATGGCGAGATTTTCAACTATGTAGAGATTAGGGCAGACCTGGAGAAAAAAGGTCATCGCTTCTACACCCATACCGACACCGAAGTAATCGTCCACGCTTACGAAGAATACGGCCGGGACTTTTCCACGCATCTCAACGGACAATTCGCCATCGCCGTATGGGACGAGCGCAAGCGCCGCCTCATCCTGACCCGCGATCGCGTGGGCATCCGCCCCCTTTTCTACGCTACCGCTCCGGATGGAAGCCTGGTCTTCGGCTCGGAAATGAAGTCGCTGTTCGCGTATCCCGGCATGGACGCGGAGATCGATCCCGTCGGCATAAGCCAGATTTTCACCTTCTGGGTCAATGTGCCTTCCCGCACCGTTTTCAAGGACATCAAAGAACTTCCCGCCGGACACTATCTGGAAGCCGCACCGGAAGGCGTACGCATCGGCGTCTATTGGAAGCACCGCTTCCCGGACGCGGGAGACTACGAAGACAAACCGATCGAGCATTATGCCGAGCGCCTCAACGAGCTGCTCTACGACGCCACCACTTTGCAGCTTCGCGCGGATGTGCCCGTGGCCGCCTACCTGAGCGGCGGCCTGGACTCTTCCATCATCACCGCCCTGGTCAAACAGAATCACAACCCGGGCCTGCTCACCTTTTCCGTGGCCTTCAAGGACAAAGCCTACGACGAGCGCCAATACCAGCAGCAGATGGTGGACTTCCTCCGGACCGATCACCGCATGATAGAGGTGGATTATCCCGACATCGGCGAGGCTTTCTCGGACGTGATGTGGTACGCGGAGAAGCCCATGATCCGCACCGCGCCGGCCCCGCTGCTGCGGTTGTCCGGACTGGTCCGCAAGCACGGCATCAAGGTGGTCCTCACCGGGGAAGGATCGGACGAGATCTTCGGCGGCTACAACATCTTCCGCGAGGACAAGGTGCGCCGCTTCTGGGCGCGCGATCCGGACTCAAAATTCCGGCCCCTGCTCCTTTCTTCCCTGTATCCGTACATCAACAAGAATCCCCAGGCCCAGGCTTTCTGGCGGCTGTTTTTCAAGAAGGGCCTCACCGATACGGGCAACCCCTATTACTCGCACCTCATCCGCTGGAACAACACCTGCCAGGTAAAGCCCATGTTCACCCCGGAGTTCCGGGAGAAGATGGGACGCGAGGAGGATTTGTATTCGGAGTTGGACGCCTTCGTGGATCCGGATATTAAACGTTGGGACCCGTTATGCCGCGCCCAGTACCTGGAGATGGTCCTGTTCATGTCGGGATACCTGCTTTGCTCCCAGGGCGATCGCATGATGATGGGGAACTCGGTGGAGGGCCGCTTCCCGTTCCTGGACCACCGCGTGATCGAGTTCGCCGCCACCATCCCGCCCAAATACAAAATCCGCAGCCTAGAGGAGAAATACATCCTCAAGCAAGCCTACCGGAAGCTGCTACCCGCCGGAATCGTCAACCGTCCCAAGCAGCCCTACCGCGCCCCCATCAGCCAATGCTTCCTGAAAGACCAGGGTAACCTGGCTGCTACCATGCTGGCGCCGGAGAAGATCCGCGAGTACGGGTATTTCAGTCCCGGGAACGCGGAGAGGCTGATCGCTAAAGCCAGGAAGAATGCGGAGGGCCAGATCAGCGCCCGCGATGACATGGCCATGGTGGCCATGGTTTCCACCCAGCTGCTGCACCACCATTTCCTGACCGGAAAAACGGCGCCGGCCCCGGCGCCCGCGGCTATGGAAGCCTTGGACGGCCCGCACGCTTCAGACGGTGCGGGCCAATAACGCCCGGATTTCCCCGGCCGCGTCGGCGTAAGTCTCCACTTCCGCGAAAGCGGGATTCTTTCCCAACTGCTTGGCCAGCGCCGGCCCTTGTCCCAGGCCCACTTCAAAGCCGAGCCAGGAGGCGGGCTTGAGAAAGCGCGGCGCGTTCCGCAATAGCTTGGTGAGCACGGATACCCCGAAGACCCCGCCGTTGAAGGCCAGCCCGGGTTCGAAGCCGGAAATCTCCTTGTGCATTTGCGGCACCTTGGCCGCGGAGATGTAGGGAGGGTTGCAACTGAGGAAATCCAACTTGCCTACGAAGGCATCGTCATCATAAGGGGCCAGCAAATCGCCGGCGCGGAACTCCACCGCCAATCCCAAATGCCCGGCATTGCGGCGGGCCAGGGCCACCGCGTCCTCGGAAAGATCGGCGCCGTACACCTTGGCCAGGGGCTCATGATGGGCATAAGCCAAGGCCAGGTTGCCGCTGCCGGTGCATACGTCCAGCACCAGCAGGGGGCCGCGGCTTTGGGCCAGGGTTTTGATCTTGGCCAGCGCGGCATTGCCCACGATTTCCGTTTCCCGGCGCGGGATCAAGGCGCCGGGACCGGAGAGCAATTCCAGTCCCAGGAATTCCTGGCGGCCGGTGAGATGCGCCAGCGGCACGCCGGACTTCTTTTCATCGAGCAAAGCGCGGAGACGCGCCCGGGAGCCGGCGTCCAGCGGCGCGAGTTCCGTGCGGGCGGCTTTCCGCACGGACATGGGCCGGCCCTGCGCGGTGAGCCACAAGGCGTGCAGCAATCCCTCCGGCGTCTCTTCGGGTTTGTCCGGGAGCGGAGACCAGAACGTTTTGACTTCGTCCAACAGGGGCTGGAATTCCGCGGGAGCGCTCACGCCGCTTCCCCCAGGCCTTTTTTGCGGATTTTACCGGTGGCGGTTTTGGGCAGCTCGGGCAGGAAGACCACTTCCTTGGGCACCATGAAATTCTCCAGGCGCGCCATGCAGGCTGCCTTGATTTCCTTCTCCGTCAGTACGGCGCCTTCCTGCAGGGACACATAGGCGCGGATGGCTTCCCCCAGCAGCGCGTCCGGTACGCCCAGCACGGCCGCTTCGCGCACGCCGGGGATGCCGTGGAGGCAGTTCTCCACTTCGATGGGACTCACCTTCTCGCCGCGGGTCTTGATAATGTCGTCGCTGCGGCCCTGGAAATACAGGCAGCCGTCCCGGTCCATGCGGAAGAAGTCCTGGCTGCACAGGATGCGTTCCCCGGGCAGGCGGCCGGGTTTGAGCATGTGGGCGCTGAGTTCCGGCTGGTTCCAATATCCCAGCATCACATGCGGGCCGCGGATGTGGAGGATTCCCGTTTCCCCGGTGGGCACGGGCAGGCCTTCCGGGGAAAGCAGGAACACTTCGGTGCCGGGGATGGCCTTGCCCACCGAATCGGGTTTGCTGCTTATCAGCTCCGGCTCCAGGTAACACACGCGTTTACATTCGGTGAGGCCGTACATGCGGAAGATGAGCGCGTTGGGGAAGATCTCGCGCAATTGCGGCACGATGTCCGCGGGCAGCGCGGCGGCGGTGTTGGTGACGCGCCGCACCGAGGGGAAGGACAGCGCGCCGCGGGCATGGATGCCCAGCATGGTCATGTAAACGGTAGGCACGCCCGGGAAGACGGTGACGCTCTCCGACCGGATGCGGTTGAAGATCTGGGCCGGATAGGTGAAGGAACGCTCCAACACCAAGGTGGCGCCCAGCCGCACGGACATCAGCAACTGGTAGAGGCCGTAGTCGAACGCCACCGGAAGGAGATTGAGGATGCGATCATCCGGATCCAGGCGCAGGTATTCGATCAGACTGCCGGCCGTGAAGGTCATGGCCTGATGCGTCATCATCACGCCCTTGGGATTTCCGGTGCTTCCCGAAGTGTAGATGAGCGCGGCCAGATCCACGGCGATCACCTTGTCGCTGGGCGCGCCCGGAGATCCCGCCAATGCGGCGTCGAAGGGCCGCAAAATGCCGCTTTCGGTTTCCGGCATGGTTCCCGAGCAGAGCACGCATTGCACGGAAGGCGCGGCGGCCAGGATGGGGAGGAACACCTTGGCAAGATGCCCGTCGCTGATGAGGAAGGCGGCGCCGCTGTCGTTAAGTATGTATTGGAGCTTATCGGCTTTAGTCTGGGGATTCACCACCAGGAATACGCCGCCCGCCAGCAGGGTACCGAAGATGGTTACCACGCAGGGCCAGGTGTTGTCCATGTAGATGGCCACGCGGTCCCCGCGTTGCAACCCGGATTCCGCCAGATGGGCGGCCAAGCGCAGCGCGGCATCCTCGAGCGCGGCATAGGTGTAAGGGGTTCCCTCCACCACCAGCGCTGTTTTTCCGGGATGCCTGGCCGAGGAAACCAAGAGGCTGTCGTGCAGAAGTCGGTGGTATTGGCTATCCATGTGCTAAACTCCAAGGGGCTGCATGCCGTCGGGGAGGGACTTGGAATGGGATTCCGGAAAAGCGTAGGATATTCGGCGAGGTCATGCAAGCGCGGCCTTTGCCGGAATGTTATAATTATTATTCCTCCATCCGCAACCGACTCTTTACGGAGCCGGCCGCGGCGCGGCGGGATTGAAGGCGTAAGCTACGGTAGCATGGGAGCGGGATACGATGGAAAAAAGTGAAAGCGAAGTCAAAGCCAAGCTGCGCTCTTTCGTGTCCAGTAATTTCCTGTTGGGGAAAAGCGCTTCCGAATTGGGCGACGACGATTCCTTCCTGGAGAGCGGCATCGTCGATTCCACCGGCATCCTGGAATTCGTTGGCTTTCTCCAGGAAACCTGGGGCATCGAGGTGGCCGACGAAGAGCTGTTGCCGGAGAACTTCGACACCGTACGGAACCTGACCGCTTTCGTACTGCGCAAAACCCCCTGAAGGATTGGCCGGAAGTAGCATGACAAAAGCCTTCTCAAGCGCCGTTCTCGATCTGGACTGTGAAAGGGAGGCGGACCGCATCGGCAAAGTCTTGCTGGATTACCTGCAATCCTATCGGCGCAAAGGTTTCATCGTGGGCCTGTCCGGCGGCATCGACAGTTCCGTCACTCTGGCTCTGTGCGTCAAGGCCCTGGGGAAGGAGCGCGTATTCGGATTGCATATGCCGGAACGGGATTCGTCGGAAGACACGCTCGGCTTCAGCCGCCTGGTGGCCGATCATTTCGGCGTCGCATCGGAACTGGAAGACATCACCGCCATGCTGGAAGCGGCGGGCTGCTACCGCCGCCGCGACGACGCCATCCGCACCGTGATCCCGGAATACCGCGCCGACTGGAAATGCAAGATAGTGCTGCCGAGCGCGGCGGAGAACAAAGGCTATAATTTCTTCTCGGTGGTGGCCCGCTCCCCGGACGGCTCCCTGCTCAAGAAACGCTTGCCGCTGGAAGCCTACCTGGGCGTGGTGGCCGCCAGCAACTTCAAGCAGCGCATCCGCAAAATGCTCGAGTATTACCACGCCGATAGGCTGAACTATGCCACCACCGGCACGCCCAACCGCCTGGAATACGATCAAGGCTTTTTCGTGAAGCAGGGCGACGGGCTGGCGGATGTCAAGCCGATAGCGCATCTCTACAAAACCCAGGTCTATGATCTGGCGGAATTCCTGGACGTGCCGGAAACCATCCGCAAGCGCCCTCCCACCACGGATACCTATTCCCTGGAGCAAGGGCAGGACGAGTTCTATTTCTCCCTGCCTTATGACAAGATGGATCTATGCCTGTACGCCAGGAACCACGCGGTGCCGGCGGCGGAAGCGGCCGCCGCGCTGGGAATGCGGACGGAACAGATCGAATGGGTCTACCGGGACATCGAAAGCAAACGGAGGGCGACCGGCTACCTGCACGCGCGTCCCCAACTGGTTTCCGCCGTGGAAGAAGTCTCGTGAAATCCCGCATCATGCTGGCCGCCGTTCCGCTGGCGCTCCTGGTGTGGGGTTGCGGCGGAGGGACGGGAGGGGACACGGAAGTGGACGCGCAATTCAGGGAAGAGTTGAAAGTGATCCAGGATGCCAGGATCCTGTTCGGGCACCAGTCCGTGGGTCAGAACATCATGGAGGGCCTGGCCTCGCTGCTGAAGGACGCGGGCGAAAACGGTCTGAAGATAGAAACCTGGAAGGAAACGGCCGCGGATACCGGCGCCCGGCTGGTCTCCGCATTCATCGGGGAGAACACGCATCCGGATTCCAAATGCCGGGCGGTGGAATCCATTCTGGCCACCGCCGCGCCCTCCGGATTCGATGTGGTGCTGATGAAATTCTGTTTCATCGATTTCAACCGCGGCACCGATGCCGACAAGGTTTTCCGGACCTACCGGGAGATGGTCATGGCGCTCAAGGCGAAGTATCCGAAAACGGTTTTCGTCCACGCCACCGTTCCCTTGACGGCGATATCCCTACGCGACAGGCTGCTGTCTCCGCTCAAGCTCCTGCTGGGCAGGCCCAATCCCGAAATCGCCAATATCCGGCGCAACGAATACAACCAGCTCCTGCGGGCCGGTTTTCCCGGCGAGCCGGTTTTCGATATCGCCGGCATGGAAGCCGTCCGGCCCGACGGAACCCGGGCGACTTTCACGGAGGGAAGCAAAGTGAGGGATTGCCTGGCCGGAGAATACGCCCGCGACGGCGCCCATCTCAATGCGCGCGGTAGCCGGCGTTTGGCCCGGGAAATGGTGCGGGTGTTGGCCTTGGCGGTGCGGCAGGCCCGCGCCTCCAGTAACACCGGCGCTACTGGGGCCGCCCAGTAAGCGGCTCAGGCCGCTTGGGCGCCTAGGCCGCTTCAATACCCCTGCTAAGCCAGGATATTCTCGATGTATCCGGCGGTGGCCTCCGCGCTGGGGATCACCTTGGCAGGATTTCCGATCACGATGGAATTATCGGGCACGTCGAAATTGACGAAGGCGCCGGGAGCGATGAGAACATTGCTGCCGATGGTTATTCTCCCCACCACCACGGAGTTGGTTCCGAACCAAACGCGATCGCCGATGCGGGGGCAGCCCATTTTTTCGCCGCGATTGGTCTGCCCGATGGTCACTCCCGGGGACAGGTTGCAATTCCTGCCGATGCTGGAATTGCTATTGATGATGATGCTGCCGATATGGCCGATATAAAGGCCTTCCCCAATCGGTGTCTTGAGGGAAATTTGGAATCCGTATTTCCAGAAATAGCGGGTGACCAGGAACCGGAAAAACAATCCGCGCAAGGTGTACTTACGATGCAGGCAGGCTTGGCGGAACGCGTACATGAAGCGGAATCCGGGATCGCGGAATCCGCGCCGGAGACTTTTCCAGCCGGCGCAATCGCCTGTGTATCGGTTCAGGTCCGCTTGGATCAATCTATGCATGAATTCCCCTGCCGCCGGAACGCCTTGCTACGGGGCCCGGAGCCCTTGCCCGTTTGTTTGCGCGTATCGAACTTTGTCCGGTGATGATATGGGTTTTTCCCGGCCCCGTGCCAAGCAAACCGCCCGGGGCCCCATGCCTTGGTTCTTATCTGTCGGGGATTGCATGGGAAGACTGCCGCGTTGAGTCGGAAAGTGCGGGCGCAGGCTCCTGGGATTGGCAACCCGGCCCCGGCTTGCAAGCTTCCAGCAGATACACCTTGGAAGCACCCAGTCTGGATACCAGTTGGAAAGGATAATCCGAATCGGTGAGCAGGTAGGTGGCGCCATAGGCATTCTTCAGCCAGCGGATCTTTTCCACCGTCATCGTCTCGTACCTTTTCTGCATGGCGGGCCAGGTCTGCAGCAGGGGTTCCCCGCCCAGGGGACCCACAAAGGATTCCAGCCTGTCCTTCCATTCCTTGGTCCTGCCGACCAGGAAGAAGCGGGCCTCGACGATCTGGGCCCGATGGGAGTAATACCACCCGTCATCCCTCCACGGGGGCATGATGACGACGGCGTCTTGGGGAGTATGTCCGGCGATCCATCTCAGGTTTTTCCGGGTATCGTCTTCTTTGGCCTTCCAGGCGCCCACGTTCGCGGATATCCGGTCCAGTAGGCCCGCTACCGGCGATCGCATTCCGAGCAATCCCACCAGGCCGGCCAGCGCCATGGGCAGGCCTATCCGCTTGCTGCCGGCGTGGAGAAAGGCATGCGCGATCGCGAAGAAAAAGAACAGGAAGGTCAGCACCGGGAAGAGCCGGAAAGGCATGAGCACCAGCAGGCGGTAGCTTTCCGTGTAACGTAAAAGCAATCCGGCGGAAAAAATGATGGCCGTGCCCGCCTGGAAATAGGCGAGCATGCGGATGAACCCGTGATCGCGGTTCAAGCGGTAGTGCAGCCAATTGAACAGGAACAGAACGTAAAGGGTGAAGATTTCCCGGCGGGCCCAGGCGGCGGGATCCAGGTGGAAAGGCATCAGGTTCAGCGTGAGGAACCGGCATACCTCCCAATCATCGTGGGAATTGCGCCCCGCGATCAGCATGGGGATGGCGCCCGGCAGCGCCCATAGGAAAACTACGGTGAAGGGGAGCATCAGTTCCCGGATTTTATACCCGTTGAAAGGGAGCGCGAAAGCCAAGGCGAGCCCTCCCCACATGCCCACCGCGGGGTGGAAACTGAAAGCCAGGCCGAGCAGGATGGCCGCCGAGAGTTTTTTCCGATCCAGGAACCGTTCGATGGAAAGCAAGAGCAGGGGATAGGCCACGGTTTTCGCCTCGAACCCCCAGAAGATCCATTCGTATCCTACCAGTTGCTGTCCCAGGCACAACCAAATCGTGAGGCAAAGCGTCACCGCTCCCGGGGGAAGGGAAAACCGCCGCCCCAGGCGGAAGAAGACGCAGAGATTGACGGTCCAGACCAGGATGCGTCCCAGCCAGCCATAGGTTTCCATGGAAAGCGCCAGCAGCGGCAGGCCGAAGATGAAATTGAAAACATGGTGATCGGGACTGTGGTAGGAAAAGGTCCAATCGTTCCGGAGGAAGTCCGGATGCCAGGCCTTTTCCAGATTGAGCATGTATAGCCACTCGTTGTTCCACGGGAAAGGATGGCCGGTGACCAGCAGCACCACCAGCAGGCACACGGCGATATGGGGGAGGGCTTTGGCGCGTTGGGAGAACATCAGGGAGCGGCTTTCGGCGGGGCGAACCCGGCGAAGGATTTGGAATTATCATGGCCCGTCTGGATGATCCGGGCCGGGTTGCCACCGACCAGGCAATTATCGGGGACGCTCTTGGAAAGGATGGAACCGCAATTCACCGTAACGCCGTTGCCGACGGAGATTTTCCCGTATACGACGCTTCCCGTGCCGATCCAAACCGAGGATCCCAGCGTCGGGAGGCCTTCCAGGCCGTCCGCATTGTTGGTGCCCAACGTGACGTTATGAGTCAGGCTGAGGTTGGATCCTATCTTGCAGGCGCCGACGTAGATGTTGCCCACGTGGCTGATGTAGAATCCCGGGCCTATCTCGGCGGCGAAAATATCGGTGAGATAATGGTGCTTTATGAAGGAACAGAGCCCAGCCTGCGCGAGCATCAAGGGCAGGCCGGAGAAGCGGTTGCGGCGGTAGATTTTCCGGGAGAAGTCGGCGAAGCGGAAGATGGCCACGCAATGCAGTCCCAGGCTGTTGCACCAGACGTTCAGTTTCCTGCCCAGGGACGGGGTGGAAGTGCCGCATTCGATCTGGTAGAATTTTTCCAAATCCCACCGGAAATCACCCCATCCCTCGCGGTTGCCAGAAGCCATGGGATCAGGTGTTGAAGAAAAGGGTGAGCTTGCGGGCGAATTGATCCTTCGTCCAGTTGTGGATGAAGACGCGCGGAATTTGCATGGGATCCGAGCCTTTCCGCCATTGTCCGGCATAGGCGGCCGCGGATTTCCGGAAGCCCGCGGTCCGGCAGATGTCCAGCGTCTCCGCGTTGTAATCCCGCTTGGCGCCGAAGGGGAATGAGAAAATGTCCACGGGCCTTTCCAACCATGTCTCAAGGTCTTTCCGCGAGGCCAGGATCTCCCGTTCCTGTTCCGCTTTGGGGCGGCCGGAAAGCATGGGGTGGGATACGGTATGGGCCCCGATGGTCACGCAGGGCGAGGAGGCCAGGGCTTTCAGCTCGTCCAGGCGCAGGGAGCGATGGCTGGGCCTGGCCTGGCCGCGGCCGGACCATCCCCGCAATGCGGCAAGCAGGGCGGAACGCGGTTCCGGCGCCATGCCCTTCGCGCGCAGATGCAATTCGCGATAGGCGCGCGCGCGGGTCTCCGGGCCGGAGGTGTTCCATTCCCCGCGGATTCCGCCCGCGTCCAGGGAAAGGGTTTCCGGGAGCGCGCCGCGCCCCTGAAAGATCCTCTCCAGTTCGTCCCACCAGAATTCCTGGTCAGATCCGATCCAGCCGGAACTGATGAAGAACGCGGCCGGAAGCCGCAACTCCTCCAGTATGGGCAGGGCCGAAGCGCGGTTGTCCGCGTAGCCGTCGTCGAAAGTGATGACTACGGAGGGGCGGCTGACCGGATCCCAGTCCGCCTCGAAGCGCAGGATCGGGAAATTCTCCCGCAGGTGGATGAGCTGGTTCCGGAAGTTTTCCGGCGTCACCGCCATCCCGATGGAATCGTCCGAAAGCTCGGCCACCCGATGGTAGGCCAGGACCAGCACGGGAGGTTCCAATTTGTTCCGCAGGGAGACCCAAGGCATGCGGGCCAGCTTCGCGAGCCGGCTGCCCATCCTCGTCATCGCTTGCAACGTGGTTCCTCCATGGTCTCCAATCGCAAATGCGCCGGCTACTACTTTGCGATGGCGCGGTAGAGATGCGGATCCAGGTTTATGGGCGTCGAAATGCCGGGACCCACCGAACCGATGTCGGCGCCCAGATCCTTGCCGTCCGTCCCTTTCAAGGCGCCCGCAGATCCGGCCTTGAGACGGAAATTGTTGGCCGTGGCGGGTACGGCGGCCGCGAATATGGGCGTGGCCTGGACGGATTTCTTTTCCAGGCTTGAATGAGCCTGCCAGCTTGCCAGCGTATATTGGATGCGGTTCTCCCAGATGACGCTGCCGGGAGCCCAAAGGTTGTTATCGGCTTTGGACTGATGCGGGACCGGGGAGTAGCGATGGAATTCAGCCCCACCCAGGAAGATGTTGTTGGTGAAGGTATTCCCTATGGCGCCCGGGGTGAGGTCCGTGGACTCGGTCTGGTATTGCAGGATCAGGGGGCAATCGTACAGGGTGTTGTGATTGATGACGTTGAAATCACCGCCGGCCACGCCGTTGGCATCGTTGAGGAAGAATTGGGCATTGGACACGCCCATCAGGTTGTCATGCACGCTGGCGTAGTCGCAGTTGAGCTGCATGGAAAAGCGATCGGTGTGATGGATGTAGTTGTAGGCGATCTCGATGTCCCCCGGGATCTTGGTCGCATTGGCATGCTTGTAATATACGCCCGTGGCCATATGGTGGAATTCGTTGTGGAGTATCTTAGCGCCCGAACCGCGGAAGACGATGATGCCGCAGGTGAAATTGGGCGTGCCGGCGCCGGAGGGGTACACGCCTTCGATGACGCAACGTTCCATATGGGGTTCAATCGCGCCGTCTATCCAAACGAAGCCGAAATTGTCCCCGCCCTTGGTCATCTTGACCTTGAGGTTGATGAAATAGGCGGCCGTGCCGGAATAATCATAGCCGACGCGGAAGAAGCGGCCCGGGCCCTGGAACCGCAGGTTCTGCACGGTATAATAATCCTTCTCGATGTCGATGTTCGGATCCAGGTTGGTGGAGCCCATGATCAGCGCCTCATCGGCGGTGCAACTGGTGATGATGATGCGTTTATCCGGGGTGCCGGAGTTTCCCGTATGGGCCTGGTCGATGTGGGTGGTGATATTGTACTGGCCCGGCATAAAGCAAGCGGTATCGCCGGCCTTAGGTTCATAGAACGCCTTCTCCACGCTTTTCCACGGATTGGAGGCTGAGTTGTCGGCATAGAGCACGGCATCGTTGCCGGTGGTGGCGATGTAAAGCCGCTTGGCTTCGGCTTGGTGGGAAGCGAAAAACAGGAATAGGAAAGCCGCCGCGCTGGGGCGGAATAGGGATGTCGGTCTCATGGTTCGATCCTCCGGAACTCTCGGCTTGCATAGCCTTGATTGTACTTAGTCAATTTTCACTCCGCCCGGTCCCGAATGCAATCTTCAAACCGTTGCAGCGACTTTTCCCAATCGGAACGGCTTTTCTCCCTGAAAACGAGGATTTCCCTATGATATTCGTCATATCCCTGCGCCATTCGCCGGATTTTTTCCGCCAGGTCCGTGGCCGAGCAATCCGAGTAGACCGCCCCGGAACTAAAATACTCCTTTAATACCTTAGAATTCCCAAGAATGATCGGCTTTCCCAAACTAATGGCCTCGTAGGCGCCGCATACCAAAGTGGCTCCCCGTTTTGTCAGGGCGGCCACGCAATCCACCTTGCGCATGAAATCAAAATACGCGGCGTCCGGAAGAAAACCGGTGGAATTGAAATTTTCCGGCTTGGCCGCCAAGACGGAAGCGAAGCGCGTTTTGGGATTGCCTGAGGCCCAGATCCGGAATCCGGGGCCAAGGAGGCGGGCGGCCTCCGCCATTTCCGCGATGGGTTCGTCCGGCGCCCAGGAAGAGACCAGCAGGATCTCGAACGGGAACGGTTTTTCCCGGCGGGAGGCGGCTTCCATCTCGGGATAGGGATCCGGAAGCACAAAACCCCTGCCTCCGCAGCGCATGACCTTACGGAGCAACTGGGAGTTGGTGACGATAGTGAGGCCGGCATGGCGCAAGGTGAGGATGCTGAGCAGCCGCATAATCCGCCTTGCGAGGGGGCCGCCGCGCACGGCATCCATATAAGCGGTATGCCTGTCCACCACCAGGAAATAGCCGAACAGAGGCTGCAGCAGGCAAGCCATGGCCGCCAGCAGCATGGAAGGGTTTTGTACGAATACGGTGCGGCCCCGGTACGCGAAGAGCACTGCGAAAGTCCTGGCGATGGAGACGAGGTAGCGCCATCGGCCCAACCGCTCCAGATCGAAGATGACCAGGTCCGCGCCCATCCGGCGGGACAGGTTCAGGGAACGCCGCTGGGTCTCCCAGGCGATCCAGACCCGCGCGCGCTTGCCGCCCCGTCCCGTCACTTTTTCCTCAGGGTGAAGATGAATTCCCGGTGGGAAAAATAGACGAATCCCAGGTAGGCGACCAGATAGAGCGCGGCCCTCACGAAAGCCAGGGCCTGGGCGTGGCCGAAGCGGGAAAGGTGGCCGATATGGAACAGCGCGAAATCGGCGGCCACTACCGCCAGGCATACGGCCACCACTTGCAGGTTCAGCCGCAACAGGCGCATGAGGAAAGGACCGCTCCCGCGCATGAGCACGAAAATCCAGATCGAGAAGACCAGGAAATGCACCACCGACCAGACATAGGGAAGCGAGCTGAACGGCAGCGTGTGGAACAGGTAGGTGGCGGCTGGGATGAGCAGGGCCAGGGAGACCTCTGCGTAGGAAGACAACAAGGGCTTGCCGCTGGCCGTGGCGTAGATGGTGCCGATGGAGATGAAGACGACGAAGATCTGCACCAGGCAAAGTCCGGCGAATATCTGCGCCATGGCCGACCATTTGGCGGGGAAAAGCGCTTCGAGGATGGGCGCGCCGTAGTAGAAGCCGGCGATGTACACAGGCAGGATAAAGAGGGTGCAGAACTTGAGCGCGGTGAAAAGGCCGTCCACCCGGCCGGCCTGATCCCGGCGCGAAAGCAGCGGCAGCAGGATTTCCCGGACTATCTGCACCACTTTCTGGTTGGGGATATCGGACAGCGTATTGGCGAGCGCATAATAGCCCAGTTGGGCGGCGGAGAAGAAACGCCCCAGGATCAGGGGGATGCTCTTTTCCTTGAGGACGTACAGCAGGCCGTTAAAGGTGACCGGCAGGCTGAAGACCAGATCCCCTTTGAGCAGACCCCAATTGAAGAAAAGGGTGGGGACGTACTTGGAGTAGTAGAAGGAGGCGGCGGTGCGGACCACGGCGCGGATGCCCACGCCGCCGATCAAGGACCAGGCCCCCATCCCGGCATGCGCCATGGCCACCTGCGCCGCCACCGATATAAAGGTGCTGTGCATGTCCACCCACCCCCTTTCGCGGAAACGCATGTCGCGGTTGAGGATATTGTAGGGCACGATGGAGAGGGCGTTGGCGAGGAATACCACCGAGGTGAACTGGGTGAGGGGGATGATGTCTGCGCGGCGGAAGTACCAGCCGCCCAGGTATGCCAGGAAGAAGCTGGCCACCGCGCAGAAGGAGCCCAGCATGAGGCTGAAGGTGAAGAGGTTGTGCAACTCCTTTTCCGGGATGCTCTGCCGCTGCACGATGGTGACGCCGATGCCCATCTCCGCGAAGAGCTGCGCGAACTGGGTGAAGGCGGTGGCCATGGAAGACAGCCCATAGTCCTTGGGCATGAGCACAGTGGCTACGTAATAGGTGCCGACCCAGGAGAGGAGCTGCGTCCCGAACTTGGCGATGGCCAGGGACTTCACCGCCGAGAAGACGGAAGGCGAACCGGAAGGGGAGCCGGTGCTCATGGCGAGGACCGGCTTGCCCTGTCCCCGGCGTTGCCCGCTCCGTAAAGTTCCAGATAATCTTCGGCCATGCGCATGAAATCGAAGCGCGTGTCGAAGCGTTGCGCCGCCGCCTCGCCCATGGATAGGGCCAGCCCGGCATCGCCCAGGACGGTGAGGATCGCTTTCGCTAGCGCGTCCGGATCGCGCGCGGGCACCAGCAGCCCGTCCTTGCCCTGGGTGAGCAGTTCCGGCACGCCGCCCACGGCGCTGGCGATTACGGGAAGCCCCAGGCACATGGCTTCCAGGATGCACAGCGGCATGCCTTCCCATAGGCTGGGGAGCACGAAGAAATCCAGCAGGCAATAGAATTCGATCAGGTTGGGCAAAGCCCCCAGGAACACCACGTTCTTGTCCACCCCAAGCGCAACCGCCTGCGACCGGAGGGACTCGAGCAGGGATCCGTTGCCGGCCACGGCCAATCCCGCCGCGGGAAAAGCGCGCAGGATTTCCGGCATCGCGGAGAGCAGATAGGCGATGCCCTTCTGGTCTTCCAGCCTAACGCCCAGGCCGAACACATGGGAAAAACGATCCAGGCCGGCTTGCCGGCGCAGCCCCTGGCGGTCGGCCGCGCGCCGCGCGGCGCGGTAGGCTTCCCCATTTATCCCGTTGGGGATCACGGTCATGCGGCTTTCCGCTATGCCTTCGTATTCGGCCAGGTTCCTAAGGGTATGCGCCGAGACGGCCACTACCTTGTCATAGCCTAGGGAAAGCGCCTTCTCCGCGAGCATGTACTTCTTCAGATCCGGAAAGCTGCGCGCATGATCGGTATGGATGCGCGTCTTGGTCCGGGCCAGTAAGGCGGCCAGTCCCCCGTCCAGGAAGGCCTGGGTATTATGGGTGTGGATCACGTCGAACTTGCCGCTGCGCAAAAGCTTCCGCACCTTGAAGAACATCCAGCGATCCACGCCGTGCTCCGGCCAGGGCATGGCATGCACGGGTATGCCTTTGGCCGCGGCTTCCGCCGACAAGGGTCCGGCTCCCCGCAGGGAACAGATGTGGGCATCGTGGCCAAGCCGCCGTTGGGCATGGGCCAGGTCCAGCACCACCCTTTGCAGTCCCCCGATATTGAGATCGTGGCTTACCTGGAGGATTCTAAGCATGGGCCCCTAAGGCGGCGGGAGGTTGCGGGAAGGGAAGCGAAAGGATTCACGGACGCTTCCCCAGGACATCTTCATAGGCCTGGAAATAGAGGCGGCTGGTGGATTTCAGATCGAAATGGGCGAGCACATGCGCGCGCAGGTTCGCGCCCAACCGCGCGGCCTCCTGGAGATTCTCCAATAGCCCTTTGAGCAGCGCGGTCAAGGCGGTTTTATCCCCGGAAGCGAACAGGAGGCCGTTCTCGCCATGCCGGATCATTTCCGGCAGGCCTCCCACCTGCGTGGCGATCACGGGCTTGCCCATCAGCCCGGCTTCCAGAACCGTCATGGGCATGCCTTCGGCCAGGGAAGGCAGCACGATGATGTCCATATCGTTCATCCATTCCAGGATATCCTGTTTGAATGAGAGTATGCAAGGCTCCGAACCGGGCAGGACCTCCCGCCAATAGCGGTCCAGACCGTGGCGGTCGGGACCATCCCCGATGATGGCCACGCGGCAGCGCTCCTTCCCAAGCTCCCCGAGATCGGCCACCGCCGCCAGCAGCAGGCGTTGGTTCTTGACGGGCGCCAAGCGCCCGATGCAACCCACGATGACGCTTTTTTCCGTCAACCCCGGCAGGGACTTGCGCAAGGGCCCCTCCCTTTTGAGGGTAACGTGCGTGTTGATGCCGTTGGGGACGGTCTTCACCTTGATTTCCGGGCGCCGGCCGCGGATGAAGTCCTCGGTTTCCTTGGACACGGAGATCACCTGTTCTACCCGCGCATAGGCGAACAGTTCCACTGCGACGTAGAGCTTGTCCTTCCATTTGGAACTGGTGCGCTGGAATCCGTGGGCGGTGGCCACGATGGGCACTTGGTGCATGCGGCACAGCCGGCTGAAGACATGGTACATGGCCGGCTTGTAGCCATGGGTGTGGACCAGGGAGATGCCGTGCTTGCGGATCAGGGCGGCATAACGGATCAGGCAAATGGGACCTATCCCCTCTTCGCAGGGAAAGAGGATGACCTCCAGGCCCAAAGCTCCGAAGCGGCGGCAGATCTCGTTGGTCTCCTGATCCGGATCCAGGAACGCGATCAGCTTGACGGTGACGCCGGGAAGCCCCACCGCTTCGGCGGCCAGATCGCATAGCACCTTTTCGGCGCCGAAAAAACCGCCGCTATGGATGGCATGGGCAATCACCCGCATGGGTCTGTCCGGAACGGGATCAACGGAAACGGCGTGCGGATGCAGCGATGGGACCTAGGGGGGGTGTCTTGATTCATAGGGAGCGTTTGAAGCCGGAAATTTCTTCCTCCCAGGGACGCAAAAACTTAACTCAAAAGGTGGGGTGTGCCAACGAACTCGCCCCTTTCTGGGAACCGCTTTTTCCTTGCACCCAGGTATGAAAATTGTAGTTTTCGGCGCCGTGAGAGCCCTCGCTTCAGGTTATCGCGGGATTCCCCCGGCTCCCGCGGTATCGTGCCCCAGGAAAGCCCTCTCGTATTCCCGTCCGCAGGAGAGCATTGGATGACGGAAAAGTCTCAACCGGCCGGGAAAAGAAAAATCCTGATGGTGCTGTCCGGACCCGTGTTTGAAATCAGCCCCTGGATGAAAAAGAAGTTCGAGGGCATGTCGGCAAGGTTCGAGGGCATGGCGCTCACTTCCATGCCGGAAGCCCTGGAATTGCAGGTAGCGTCCATCACTGTGAAAGCCGTCAAGGTCAGCCGGACGGCCAGGCTTCTCGGCAACCTGAGGTATTACGCCTTCGCGCTCGGGGTGGCGTTCCAGGCCCGCAAGCAGGGCCGGACGCCGGAGCTGATCACCAGCTACGACCCATTGAAGACCGGCCTGTTGGCTTCCCTGCTCAAGGGTATCACCGGCGCCAAGTTCATCTGCGAAGTGAACGGCGTCTATCATGCCCCCAAGAACTATCTCGACGAAGGCCGCATCGCCGCGCGCGTCAAGCTCCTGCTCTATCCGATGATCATGCGCTATGTGCTGGCCCGGGCCGATGGCATCAAGATCCAATATGCGGCGCAGATAGAACCGTTCAAGCCCTACCTGCGCAACCCCGTCATCCGCATCTTCTTCAACCAGGTCTCCTTTGAAAAGATGAAATGCATCGAGGAGCGCAAAGAGGTTTTGTTCGTGGGTTTTCCCTTTCGCCGCAAGGGCGTGGACATCCTCATCGACGCCTTCAAGCGCGTGGCGCCCAGGTTTCCGGATTGGAAGCTCAAGATCCTGGGCTGGTTCCCGGATCCGGCGGAGCTCAACGCCGCCATGGGCGGCCACTCCCAGATCTACCATCATCCCCCGGTGTACAACCACGAGATGCCGGATCATATCGGCCGTTGCGCGTTCCTGGTGCTGCCCTCGAGATCCGAGGCGGGCGGGCGAGTACTGCTCGAATCCATGGCCGCCTCCAAACCCAGGCTGGGCGCGGACGTGGATGGCATCCACATGCTCATTGAGGACGGGGTGGACGGGCTGCTGTTCAAGCCCGAGGATCCGGAAGACTTGGCCCGCAAGCTGGAGACGCTCATGGGCGACGGGGATTTGCGCGCGCGCATGGGCACGGCGGGAAGCGAAAGGGTGAGGAAGGATTTCAACTCCGAGCGTTATTCCGAGCTGCTGTTCTCATTCTACGAGGAAGTGCTCGCATCCTGAAGTAGGACGTTCGCGTCCTAAAGAAAGAAGTTCGCGTTCCGAAGCGGCACGTTAACGTGCTAAGCAGGAGCTTCCGCGCCCCCCGGCAAGTTTCTTATCGCCCGCGCTCCCGAGGGGATGGTCGCCGATTTGCGCATGCCCAAGGTCGCCAGCGCTATCATAAGATCATTGTCCCAGCATGTGCGTACCGCCTGGGCCAAGGCCCCCAACGCGAAGAGCTGCGGATAGAAGACCACCGAGAGAAAGGTCCCCGACAGCAGAAAGCCCACCAGCCCAATGCCAACCGCCAAGGAGAAGATGCCGAAAAACATCCTTTCACGCTGGATGTCCCGTATCACGATGGGGTCCGATGCGGCCTTGGCGATAAGGATGCCGGCCTCCCGGTTCAGCCGTGAATCTCTCATCCCATAAAGAATCACGCACATGGTGACGATGAAGCCGCCCCAGGTGACGATGCCGACCATGCCCATCTCGGAGATGAGCTGGAAATAGACGGAGTGGGGAGTGATGTTGGAGACTTGCCCGGGATTGGGGATCATCCCCGACCATACGCCGTGGTACCAGCAGGCCGGGCCGACGCCGGTGAGGGGACGCGCCAGGAACAGCTCGGTGGAAAGATGCCAGAAGTAACGGCGGCTGGCCGCGGTGCCCTTGTCGGTGTCCTTGATGGAAACGAACTCGGAGACGAGGCTGGGAGGCGCCGTGAAAACCGCGCCCAGCAGCAGCAGCGCCATGATGACCGCGTTGCGCATTTTGTTCTTGGCCTTGAGCCAGATGAAGAGCAAGGAGGGGAGGGCGCCCACCATCCCGCCCCGGGAAAGGGTGGCCGCGATGCCGCCCAAGGTAATCATGAAGACGCCGATGAGGAAAGCGATCTTCCTGGGGCTGGACTCGGTGTAGATTTTGAGGAAAGAGAACGGTAGGAGAATGACCAAGACCATGGCCACATCGTTTTCATCCGCCAGCATGCCCGGCCCATGGCCGCCGTGCAAGAGGGCCCATGCGGCGGTGGCGAGGCTGAGCCAGATCAGGATCCAATGGATGCGCTTAAGATCGTCGCCCGTGCGCACGAAAATGCAGAAGCCCAGGAAGCCCGCGAATACGCGGAAAAACTCGGAGGTGATGACCCGTCTGGCCATGCCCGTGTTGATGGCGAAGACCGTGCAGACCACCACGCCCAGGAAGAAGACCAGACGGGCGACCGCCATGGGCTTGAGCCAGCGCACCTTGCCCATCTCCATGAAGACCAGGGGCAGCAAGACGATCTGGGAGACGAAGCCGAGCTTCAGGAAATGCAGCCCGGGCACCATGGTATGCACTTGGCCCAGATCGACCAGGAAAAAAACGATAGTGGTCCAGTAACCGGCGCGGTAAACGTTCACGGGGTACCTTGCATCCGAGGGGGCTGCCGCTGAAGTCCCGGTAAACTTACTAAATTCTGCCTGGCGCCGGTTATGCCCCAAGCTTCCACATAGACCATCGACATGCTGTTCAACTCTCTGGAATTCGCCCTATTTTTCCTCGTGGTCACTTCCGTTTATTTCCTGCTGCCCCACGCCTACCGCTGGTCCATGTTACTGGTCGCCAGTTGCGCGTTCTACATGGCGTTTGTGCCCGTCTATATCCTCATCCTTGCGCTCACCATCCTGGTCGATTATACGGCGGCTTTATGGATGGAAAGGATGGAAAGGATGGAAAGCGTGGAGCCGGGGACGGGTGGCAAGCGGCGCGCTCTGCTGATCGGCAGCCTGGCGTGCACGGTGCTCATCCTCGCCTTCTTCAAGTATTTCAATTTCCTGAACGGAAACGTGGCGGGGCTGGCCCGGCTGATCGGCTGGAATTATTCCATCGGCAGCCTCTCCATCATCCTGCCCATCGGGCTGTCCTTCCATACTTTCCAGAGCATGAGCTATGTCATCGAAGTCTATTTCGGCAGGCAGAAGGCGGAAAGGCATCTGGGCATCTACGCCCTGTACGTGATGTTCTACCCCCAGCTGGTGGCGGGCCCCATCGAGCGGCCGCAGAACCTGCTGCACCAGTTCCGGGAATTCCACCGCTTCGACCCCTCCAGGGTAACGGAAGGGTTACGTCTGATGTTCTGGGGACTGTTCAAGAAGATCGTCATCGCCGACCGCCTGGCCCAGGTGGTCGCCACGGTCTACGGCCATCCCACCGAGTACTCGGCCTTTTTCCTGTCCCTGGCCACCGTCTTTTTCGCGTTCCAGATTTTCTGCGATTTTTCCGGCTACTCGGACATCGCCATCGGCGCCGCCAAGGTGATGGGCTTTGAATTGATGAAGAACTTCGACCGGCCCTACCGCTCGCGCTCCATCGCCGAATTCTGGAGCCGATGGCATATCTCGCTCTCCACCTGGTTCCGCGACTATCTCTACATCCCCCTGGGCGGCAACCGCGTGGGCGTGCCGCGCTGGTATTTCAACCTCTTCGTGGTGTTTTTGGTGAGCGGCCTATGGCACGGAGCGAGCTGGAATTTCGTGATCTGGGGCGCTTTGCACGGCTGCTACCTTATCTTCGCGCTTGCCACCCGCCGCGTCCGTGAGCGCGTGGCGTTCCTGTCGGGGCTGACGCGTGCGCCCGGGCTGCACGCGGCCTTGCAGGTGCTTACCACTTTCGCGCTGGTTTGCGCGGGATGGATCTTCTTCCGCGCCGATTCGCTGGCCGATGCCTGGTACGTGCTCACGCATTGCCTTTCAGGGCTAAGGTGGGATCTGGGCTCGGGCCTTTCCGGCCTGCAGTTCAAGGACGTGCGCATGGGCGACGTGGCTCTGGGCGGCGCCGGGATCCTGGCTTTGGAGGCGGCCCAATGGGTAGGAGCCCATCCCGGCTTCAAGGAACGGTTCGGGCGCCAGCCCGCCCTGCGTTGGGGCGCCTATTGCGCGGGCCTTTTCATAATGGCCTTGTTCGGCGTGTACGAGCACGTGAATTTCATCTATTTCCAGTTCTGAAGGAAGACGGAGCGGCGCGTGATGGCGGGTAAGAGCGGTTTTTTCCTGCGGCTGGCGGCGGCGGGCGGCATCACCTTGCTGTTGTTCTGCGCGCTGCAATGGATCTACGCCACCCGCGTGGTCCCCAAGATGAACGTCTCCAAGTCCGAATCGCAATTCCAAGCCATGGGCCTCCACGCGGAGATCCTCATTTGCGGGGATTCCCACGCGGCCTATGATCTCAACCCGGCCCAGGTGCCCGGCTCCTTCAATTATGCCTTGCCTTCCGAGACCATTGAGCAGACCTTTTACAAACTTCGCCGGGCGTTGCCGGAAATGCCGGACCTCAAGCTGATTATCATGCCGCTCGATCTCCACACCTTCTCCAATTACCGCCAACGCCAGTTCGCCGACATCTGGTACTGGTCCGATTTCATTACCGTGCGGGAGCTGGCGGCGATCACGGGGAAATCGGCGGCGGCGCTGTGGATCTTCAAGGTTTTCCCCTTCATCGGCAACGGGGAGGAGTTCAAGGGCATGGCATCCGGAGGCGGCACCGAGGTGATCAAGGGCTGGCAGAAGCATAGCGAGAATTTCGCGATGGATACCGAGAAGCCTTTGTCGGGCCGGAAGCGGGCCGGCATCCATTTTCCGAATTATCCGCAAGCCATCGATTCCACCATGCTGGAATTCCTATCCCGGATATTGGCCCTGACGCGGGAGCGCCATGTTCCGGTCCTGTTGCTCAAGTTTCCGGTCACCCCGCAGTACTTGCAGGCCGTGGATGCCAAGCGGATCGATCGGGCCGCTTACTATCGCAAAGTGGAAGGTATCGCCGCGGCGGCCGGGGGCGCAACCATCTGGGATTACCAGGGTTTCATCGCCCAGGACAGCCTCTTCAACGATCCGGATCATCTGAACAGCGCCGGGGCCGGCGTCTTCTCGGCCGAGATCGCCGGAAGGCTGGGAAAATCCGGACTCCTCCCGGCGCGATGAAATTGCCATTTGCGGCGGCGCGAGTTATTTATGATGGTCTTGGAAAGGTCGGGTGACGATATGTGGACGGGTCTGATGGCGGTATTATTCCTGCTCAGCATTTATTCCTACTTCCTCTATCCCCTGCTTTTGTTCGCCTTGCGGGGGATCAAGAGAAAGGAGATAGCCAAGGCCGACATCGAGCCGCGGGTCTCGCTCATCATCACGGCCTATAATGAGGAGGCCAAGATCGCCGGGAAGCTGCGGAACTCCCGCGAGGTGGAATATCCGGCCGCCAACCTGGAAATCATCGTGGCCTCCGACGCTTCGACCGATGGCACCGACGGAATCGTGAAGGCCACGCCCGGCGTAAAGCTGGTGCGCGCCGACATGCGCAAGGGCAAGGAATACGCCCAGAAGCTCGCCGTGCAGCAGGCCACGGGCGAGATACTGATCTTCACGGACACCGGCACCATGCTCGATAAGAACGCCATCCGCCTGCTGGCGCGCAACTTCGCCGACGCAAGCGTGGGCGCGGTCAGCTCCACCGATCGCATCGTCAACGACAATGAGGAAGTCATAGGCGAAGGATTGTACGTCAAGTACGAGATGCTGCTGCGCCGCCTGGAGCACCAGGTGAACAGTCTGGTGGGCCTGAGCGGATCCTTCTTCGCGGCTCGCAGCGAGGTCTGCCGCGACTGGGCCGACGATCTGCAATCCGATTTCAATACCGTTCTCAACTCGATCAAAAAGGGCTACCGGGCCGTGGCCGATGACGAGGTGATCGGTTATTACCGCAACATCCGCAAGGGCCAGAGCGAGTTCCAGCGCAAGGTAAGGACCATGGTCCGCGGCATCACGGTGTTCTTCCGCACCCTGGACCTGCTCAACCCGTTCCGCTACGGCCTGTTCGCCTGGCAGCTCTTCAGCCACAAGCTCATGCGCTGGCTGGTGCCCGTCTTCCTCCTGCTTCTCTTGGCCGTGAGCGCGCTGGCGGCCTGCTTCGGCGAAATGCCGGGGCGCATCTTCCTCTCCTTACAAGCGGCCGCCTATGCCTCGGTTATCGCCGCCGGAATCTGGCCTTCCCTGCAACGCATCCCTCCCGTCAAGGTCGCCTATTTCTTTATCGAAGCGAACCTGGCCGCTGCGGTGGCCTGGATGAAATATCTGCGCGGCGAACGCATCCGTATGTGGGAGCCCTCCAAGCGCTAGCCGGCAAGCGCTCCTCGTTGGAAAGGGGACGCTAAGAGCTTGTTGCCGGGCGTCGGGGGCCCGCCAGCAATGCCTGATACAACCGGCCTACCTTGCCTACCTGGGTTTCCAGGTTGAACTTTTCGCGCACAGTGGCCTCCGCCGCTTGCCTCACGGCGAGCAACCCGCGGGGGCCGCTTGCCAGGAAAAGCAGCTTTTCCGCGATCGCGGCGACATCCAACGGGTTGACCAGATACCCATTGATCCCGTCCTGGATGATCTCGGCGGGCCCGCCCAGCCGCGAGGCCAGTACCAGCTTGCCCAAGGCCATGCCCTCGGCCACCACCATTCCGAACGGTTCCGGCGAAACGGAGTTGTGCACAATGACGTCCATCTCCGCCATCAGCAAATGGGGCCGCGGAATATATCCGGTGAATTCCACCCGTCCTTCCAACCCGCGCGTCCGGCAATAGTCCCGGCACGCTTCCAGATAGCCATCGTCGGCGTCGGATGCGTTTCCCACGATGTAAAGCTTGAGCCCGGGATTCCGGAGCGCGGCCATTTCCACCGCCTGGATCACCTGCAACTGCCCCTTCCAGCCGACCACCCTGCCGAACATGCCCAGCTTGCAGATTTCCTGCCCGGAGGAAATCCGCGCGCCCGCAGACGTATCCTTATCCTTGTCTCTTTTCGCTTCCGAGAGCTTATGGAAGTCCACCGAGTCGTATATCACCTCCACCTTGGCCGCAGGGATGCCGGCCTCGATCAAGGCCTGACGGATGCATTCCGACACGGCTACATGGCGGTGGATCAACGCATCGCAGAGCCGGTTCTTGAAGACCTTGCTTGGAAGCGGGAACTCCCTTTGATGCGACGCGGTGCGGATTCCCAGAGTTCTGGCGATCCACAACGCGGGAAGGTTGGAAAGCAATTGGTTGTTCAGGTGGATGACGCGGATGCGGTGGCGCAGGCATAGGCCGGCCAAAAAGAGGGAATAGGGGAGAAAATGGAAAACCGCATGCACGGGGAAGGACAGCGCCGAGGCAAGCTTCCCGGGCAGCCAGCGCCGCTTGCGGAGTTGCAGCCCCACCTCGTACTGGAGCAAGTAGGGGTAATGGCAAAAGCGGACGCCCGGGATGGCCCCGAATTCCGCACGCCGGTCGCGCATGAGCGCGATGATCGAGAATTTTTCCTTGTCCAGGTTTTCCAGGAGATCGCGGAAGCACACCCGCGCGCCTCCGAAAGCCGTAGTGCCGTCGCTGAGCAGGACCGGGATCCGGCCCGGCGTTTGGTTTCGACTCATAGGAAGCAGATGAAAAAGGGACGGAAAGGAAACGATTGCTGGCGCCCGATCGAAAAGGTAATATAGTCACCGGGCCGTGCCGCCGGCAATCACCCCTGTCCGGGATACCCAATGGAAAGACGACTGACGCGCACCTCCGGATTCGGGTTCGCGGCCTTTATCCTTCCCCTGATCTCCATCGTCTCTATCGTCTGCGCCGACATTCCAGGAGGCGTGCCCCTGGTGCCTGTCTTCGAGAGCAATGGCAAGAACATGTTCGAGGCTTCGCTTTGCATGGCCGAGATTCCGGGCCTCAAGGGTTCCTTCGCCGTGGTGGAACAGGGCAACTACAGCGCCGAGAACGCCAAGATCTGGCTGGTGCAGCCGAACGGCTCCGGGTACGCTAAGACCTTGTTCGCTACCGTCTCCGTCCATAAGGGCCTCACCGAGATGGGACTGTTGGGATTGGCCTTCCACCCCAAGTTCGCGTCCAACCGTAAATTCTATCTCGACTATAATCCTCCCACCAATGCCGGCAAGGAGTACACCTACATCGAGGAAAGAATAGCCGACCCCACCTTGACGAAGGAATCGGGTTCGCCGCCGCGGACAATCCTGGCCATGGATCAAGTAGTGCCTCGCCATAAGGGCGGCACCATCGCTTTCGGCCCCGACGGATTCCTTTACATAGGCATGGGCGACGGCGGCGACGATAAGAACGGCCAGGATCTGCAAAGCTATCTGGGGAAGATCCTCCGCATCGATGTGGACGGGGCCAAAGGCGATTCGACCTATTCCATTCCCGCCGACAACCCTTACGCCAACGGCGGCGGCCGCAAGGAGATCTGGGCTTACGGCCTGCGCAATCCCTGGAAATGGAGCATCGATGCGCCTACCGGGGACCTTTGGGTGGGAGACGTGGGCGAAAGCCGGTTTGAAGAGATCGATAGGGTGCGCAAGGGCGACAATCTCGGCTGGCGGATCATGGAGGGCGACTCCTGCTACGTGCCGGGCGAGCCGTGCGTCAAGGATGGTTTGACGCTTCCGCTCGTCACCTTGCCCAACGGCCCGGCGAAAAGCATCATCGGCGGCTACCGTTACCGCAGTCCCGGCTCCCAGTTCGACGGCGTCTATATCTTCGGGGAATACACCACCGGAAACGTTTGGGGCCTGGTGGAGAAGGACGGGAAATCCCAGCAATTGAAGGTGATCGCCAACTGTCCGCGCAGCATCGTCTCCTTCGCCATGGACTTGGACAACCGGGTGTACGTGGTGACGCTCGATGGCATCATCTACAGGATGGATCATCCCGATCTGGGCCCCGCGGCCACCCGCCTCGTTTCCCCATCCCGTCGAAGTAACCGACCGGTTTTCCGGATTTGCTCGCCGGAGCGCTTCCGCGTCTGCTATGAATACTCCGTTCCCGGAGGGCCTATGCGCCGGGTATCGCCCTCAGGAAAAAGCCTTCCCACCTTGCCCGCACAATGAGGTTTAGGTAACTTGGAGCCCGTGACCGAATCCTCCGTAAAAGCCGGTATCAAGCACGCCCTCTTGAGGATCCTGCCTCGGGCCTTGCTCCTGCCCCTGAAGAAAACGCATTACTTCAACCTTCTCCGCAACCTCGATTTGAAGGAAGAGAAGGATTTCGCCGTGATCGAAAAGCTGGTGAAACCCGGCGAACACGTCATCGACATAGGCGCGAACTACGGCGTGTACATGAAGTTCCTCGCCGGCCTGGTCGGGGAGCAGGGACAAGTCACTTCCGTGGAACCCATTCCGGATACTTTCGCCATCATCTCCTCCAACGCCAAGAAGCTGGGCCTCCGGAACGTAAAGCTCCTCAACTACGCCTTCTCGGATCGCAGCGAAGAAATGGTCATGGAAATCCCCACCATGGAAAAGGGCGGGGAGAACTACTACATGGCCAAGATAGTGCAAGGCGGATCCGCCACGCAGGGATTGCGCAAGGTGACCATCAAATCCGTCACCTTGGACAGCCGCTTCGCCGCTTCGGATCGGCCGATATCCTTCATCAAGTGCGATGTCGAAGGGCATGAGCTTCCCTGCATCCGGGGCGCTATGGAAACCATGCGCAAGTGGCTGCCCTCCTGGTGCGTGGAAGTGAACGAAGATCCGGACGATGCGGCCGGCACGGGCCGCGAGTTGTTCCGCATCTTCGAGCGGGAAGGCTATCGGGTGTATTGGTTCGATGGGACCAAGTTGCGTCAATGGCAACCGGGCGCCCGCAGCGTCAATTATTTCTTGCTGACCGAACGCCATCTCGCCGGCGTGCGGGATATGCTGGCCTGATCCGGCCTAAGTCCGTTAAGCTCCTCCGCCCCCGAACCCCTTCAATGCGTACGGCGACAGCGCCCGCCAGAACCGTTGCAATTTTTCCCGCGCCTCCTGCGGCGGCATGTCGCCCCGGATGGAAATGCGGATCAGCGCGCATGCCGTGCGGCCGCGGCGCAGGCTGGTCAACGCCAGGTGCTTGCGGAAGCCGATATAGTCTCCGATGGCGCGGTAGGGCGTACAGAACGCATAAGCGAAATGCGTCACGCCGCCCGACGGATCGCGGATCTGGAAATAGGTGCCCCGGGAACCGGGCCAACCTCCCTCCAGCGCGATAGGGCCGCGCTCCAGGAGGAGGGAGCCCTGGGCGCGCGTGCATCCCTCCGGATGGTGGAAGTTCACGTCCCCGTTGGGATAATAGACGATGGACACGAAGAACGATCCGGACGGGCCTGAGTATTCGCGCCCGAATATCTGGTTGGTGAGCAGGATGCCGGATTCCAGATCCGTGACCGGCACGTCTTTGCTTTCGGCCCCCCCAAGCGTTTCCGGAATGGAGGAATATGCGAAGGGGATTTTTTCCAAAGGGCGGTTCACGTACAGGGTGACGGCCAAGCCGATGCCGGCCGGGACGAGCAGCAAGGCTAGTTTGCGGACGAGGGCCATTTTTTTTCCAACCAGCGCGAGACGGCGATGAGAGTGAGGAACGCGAGCGCGAACAGGGCGTAGCCGGAGCCGTCATGGGCCGGCGAGCCCGGCTCCACGGAGGCCAGTCCCCAGCTGTCGGCGATCATCAGCAGGGTGGTGATGCGGGCATAGTTGCAAATGATGGCGATGGGTATGGCCATGAGGAACACCGCTGCCCGCGCCTTGGGACGCAGGGGGCTCAGGTAAGCCACCAGAGCGGCCAAGGCGGTCAGCGAGACCAGGGAGCGCAGGCCGGAGCATGGGTTCCCCACGATCAGCGGGCCCCAGCGGAGATGCACTTCGAATCCATTCAGGATCACGGGAACGCCCAGCAGGTCCACGGTGGCTACCGCCGCGCGGGAGACCAGGATTTTCAAAGGCGTGGAGATCAACTCCAGCAATTCGTTGGGAACCGGCACCATGGCGTAGAGGAACAGGAAGGGGAACCGGAGCCTGGCCAGGCCGGCGGGATTGAACAGCATGGCGCCCACGCCCAGCACGGTCAAGGGCAGCGACAGGCCGGAGAGGAAGAAGATGGTCAGCCTTTGTCCCAGGAAATTCATGGCGATGGCGGCCGCGAAAAAAGCGGCCGAGAGGGCGACGCCGCCGCGCGTAAGGCGGCCGATATGGGGCAGCCAGGCCTCGCGGCTACGGTAGAGCAGGAAGGCGAAGATAAAGGGAACCAGGTAGCCGTGCCCGTAGTAGCTGTCGATCCCGGCGAACCGTTCCCGCATCCATTCCAGGGTGGGCAGATACGCGGCGATCAGGGCCGCGGCCAGGAGGCTTGCGAGGAGGATGGCGGATGTTTTTCCGATGGGCTCCTTCATCGTTTCCGCTCCCGCTCCCGGTTCCGGTTTCAGATCAGGGATTTCAGGAGGGCGGCGGCATCGGCTTTTTCGTCCCAGCGTTCGGGCGAGGCCAGCGCCTTTTCCAAACCGCTACGCGCCTGGGCCTTGCTTCCGCCGCGCGCCTGCGCGAAGGCGAGATGGTATAGGAACGCGGGATTGTCGGGAATGATGCAGGCGGCCTGCCGCAGAAAGGCTTCGCCTTTCCCCGCTTCCCCGTTCAAGGCGTAAATCCAGCCGATGGTGTCCAGGATGCGCGGATCCGACTGCGCGCGGGACTGGAGGCTGGCCAGATAAGGGGCCGCCCGGGCGGGGTCTTTGCGCACCACGCCGTAATGCCAGGCCAGGTTGTTGAGGGCCGCGATGTTGCCGCCGTCCAGGAGCAATTCCCTTTCATAGTAGCCGGCCGCGCGATCGGCGTTCCCGGATTTGGCATAGGCTTCGGCCAACATCAAGTTGGCGCCCGCGGCGGCGCTATCGGCCAGATCCTTCTCCAGCAGCGCCATGGCTTCTCTGTCGCGCCGGACCGCAAGCAGATAGCCCGCCATGAGCAGGCGCTGGG
This sequence comes from Fibrobacteria bacterium, assembly GCA_025360005.1. GTDB lineage: Bacteria > Fibrobacterota > Fibrobacteria > UBA11236 > UBA11236 > Chersky-265. The sequence continues at coordinate 22,942 of JANYDA010000065.1, read as the reverse complement.
AGTGGTTGGGCTTGGGAACCTTGCTCAGCACCTGGTAGACCAGGTCCGGTCTGCCGATGGCCCGGTATTGATCGGCAAGCAACGTCACCGCCAGCGGGTTGGTGGGATAGGCTTTATGGAAACGCTCGCAGGCTTTCAGCGTTTGGTAAGGCTGCCGCGCAAGCAGGAAGAAGTTCACCAGCGCCAAGCCGGAAAGGAAGCCGGGATCCTTCTCCGCTTGCGCTACCAAGTTCCGGTAATCCGTTTTCGGCGACCCTTCCGCCTGGGGCATGTCCGCGATTTCCCGGGACCTGGTTTCGTCACCGAGCGCCAGGTAGGCGTAAAGCGCGATGGCGCGGTTCTCCGCATGCTCCAACGCCGGGTCGCGGGTTTGGATGGCGGACAAGGCTTCGGCCGGTTTCTTCTCCACCAGCAGCAGCAGCGCATCGCAGCGGGCGATGATATCCGATTTGGCGGGGAACTCCGGGCCCATGATCCGGTAAACCGAGCGGGCGCTGTCGTATTGTCCCTGCTTTGCGAAGATCACGGCGTCTTCGAAATAGGCGCCCGCATGGGCGGGCTGTTGGTCCAGAAACTGGGCGAGGTCCGCATGGGCCGCGGCGAATCCGCCGGTCAGGGAGTGGACGGCCGATTTGCGCAGGGCTATCTGGTAACCCAGCGCGGTATCGGCATTTTCCCAGTCGGCGAGCACCAGCATGGCGCTGTCGGGCTTCTGATCTTTCAACCAGGCGTCCACCAGCGCGAGCCGGGCTTGCGGGTTCTTGGGTTGCAAGTCCAAGGCGCGGCGGAGCAAGGCGCGCCTTTCCTCATGGTTGCCCTGCAGCTCCAGGTTTTCCGCCAGCAGAATAAGCAGCGAGGCCGAATCCGGATAAGCCTTCACCATCTGTCGGAACTGTTGCTCCGCGAGATCGGGCCGTCCCTGTCGCGTCCGGACCGCGGCCAACAAGCCGCGCGCGCGCAAGTCGGAAGGGTTTTCCGCGATCATGGCGCTGAGCAGGGAGAAGGCCGCATCGAAGTCGCCGCCCTCCAGGAGAAGGCGCGCCAGCGTCAGCCGGACCTTGGCGTTTCGCGCGTTCGCGCCTTTCAGGAACTCCCTGGCCAAGGCAATCGCTTCCTCGCGCCGGTTTTCCTTAAGGCGGGACTCCAACTCCAGGGACAGCACCTCTTCGGAAACGGTGGGACGGTATCCGCCGCGCAATGCGTAGGCTGCCTGGAATTCGCGCTTCGCTCCCGCCGCATCGTTCCGCCGCAGCAGGATGCGCGCTTTCCCGATATGTTTTTCAAAACGTCTGGCGGGACTCTCGAAACGATAAGCGGCCATCACCCCGGCGCCGATCATCGTTATCGCGAGCAGGCCGAGGAGTATTTTTTTCATCAGGAAGACCGCATTTTGTCCGAGGATAAATTATAATCTAAATTATGGCGGGAATCACTGGACCTATGGACAGCCCGCAAGGACAAGCACCCGCAGAAGACGCCGTCTCGCTGCAGGATCTTCTCAATCCGCAATCCAAAGTTTCGTCCCTTTCCACCTTCGGCCACGTGCTATGGCTCAAGCGTTACGTCATAATCATCGCGTGGTTACTGATGGGCGTACCGCTCGCCACCTTCCTGGCGTTTTACGACATCCCGAAAACGTATTGGACCAGCGTTAGCCTCCGCTTTCCCAAATTGGTGGGCGAGGAGCGCAATATGGTCCAGGACGTTTCCATTACCGAACTGGAATCCATCGTCGCGCTCTTCCACAGTTACAACGTGATGTCGAAGACCATCCAGAACATGGGCTTGCAGTTCGGGATCGCAACCAAGAACGTTTACCGGAACTATGTCTTCGAGAAGGTCCAGTACGGGGACGATGCGCGCTTTGGCACCTACCTGTTCAAATTCGGCCGCGGGCGGGAACTGACCATCCTGTTCGATGCCGGCGACGGTTCCGCCAAGGCGACCGTGTTCCAAGGCCAAGTGCCCGCCGACAATACCGTCCGCTTCGGCGGGCTCACCGCCAAGCTGGTGCCTTCCATCCTGGAATCCGGTGAGTCGCAGGTGGAGACTTATTTTCTGCCTTTGCCTATGGTCATCAAGGATCTGCGTAAGCGTTTGGGCGTCAAGGCCCTGGATCAGGAATCCGAGATCAAGGTGAACTACACCATCTTCCTGGAAGACCGGGATCCTTTCATGGTGGCGGACGTCCTCAACGAACTGGTGAAGAACTTCATCGCCGTCTTCAACGGAACCACCGAGGTGCAGGACATCAACGTGCTGGGGAAGATGGAGAAGAACCTGGAGCTGGCCCGGGAGAACCAGAAGAAGGCCCAGGATGCCTTGGCGGCCTTCTACGCCCAGTCCCCTTCCCTGCAGGCGGCCGACCCGCAGGGCAACGCCTATGCCCTTGTGAATTCGGAGTCGGAGAAGACCAAGCAGACCGAGCGCCGCGAGGAGCTGGCCCAGATCATGAACCGCCGGGCCGCCGTCACCACCGAAGAGCAGCAGAGACTGTGGCTGATGGACGCCGTGAACCTGCTCCAGTCCTTCGGCATGGTGCAGGTCCTTACCCTGCAGACCCAGATCCGCGATCTGGAGACCAAGAAGGCCGCCCTCATCCATGACTTTTCCCCCACCCACCCCAAGGTGGAGGAGGCGGAGAAGGAAATCCTGGCCCTAAGCGCGGACGCGGAGAAGTTGCTCGTTATCGCGCAAGCCACGGTGGACAAGCGCCTGGACAGGCTGAATAAGGAGATAGCCGGCTACCTTCCCAAGACCGTCCCGGTGACCACCGATCTGGAAGCCAAGCGGCTGACCCAGGAGAAGGACAATACATCCCACATCGTGGAGAACCTTCAGATGGATTACGATAGGGCCAAGCTGTCCACCAGCGGGAATCTCTTCAAGGTCGCCATCGTCGATCCCGCCCGTCCGCCGGAATACATACCCACCAACCTGAAACGCCGTTTGCTGTTTTCCGCCCTCGCCTTCCTGGTCGGTTTCTTCCCCGCGTTTTTCTGGTTCATCATCAAGCAGGTTCTTTTCGGCAAGGTCTGGAACCGGGACGACGCCACCCGCAAGCTCCGCGTGAAGGTGCTGGGGAGCATCAGCTATTCCGTCAGCAACCAGAAGCATAGCGAGGATAAGCAGGAGCGGAGCACTATCGAAGACCGCTTGCTGTACAGCGGCGAATCCTCGACCCTGATCCAAATCGAAAACTACCGATCCGTGCGCGCGGAGGTGGAGAACTATTTCTCCTTTCCCCAGGACGCGGGGCATTCCGCCATCATCGTCACCAGCACCCAGCCCTACGAAGGCAAATCGCTGTTCGCGGCCAATCTGGCCGTCAGCTTCGCGCGCAAGAAGCGCCGCACCCTGCTCATCGACGCGGATTTCCGGCACGGCCGCCAGGAGAAGATTTTCCAACTGGAAAGCAGCCTGGGGCTTTCCGACATCCTGGAAGAATCCGGGCTGTCCGATCAGAGCCAGCGCGATCTCCTCTTCGGCACCATCGTTCCCACGCAGGAGAACAACCTTATGCTGCTCGCCAACGGCAACCGCCTGGGCGGCAGCGTGGAAGCCATCACGCAGGTCAAGATCAACGCCGTCATCGCCCTCCTCAAGACCGATTTCGAAGTCATCATCGTCGATACCCCGCCCGTCATCGTGGCCGCCGACGCCTTCAATCTCATGAAGGTCATCCCCAACGTCCTCTTCGTGATCCGCTCCGGCCTTACTCCCGCCGCGGACGCCGAGGAGGCGCTGGAGCTGATACGCAACCGCAACGTGAAGATCGGATGCGTGGTCAACGCCGTCGAGGAATCGCCTTTCGTCAAAAACCACTACCATAAGTACGGCCACTACTACGTCTCCTGAGGAAATGTCCCGCGGCCGGAGCCCGTTCCGCCCGGCGAACACCGGAATGAAACCATGCTGCTGCTAGGTTTCCTGGTACTCGCCACCGTGCTCCTGTTGGCGCTCGGATTCCTGGTCCAGTTCAAAACCTACCGGAAAGTCCAGCGGTTTTTGCTGCTGGGAGTTGCCGGCCTTTTCACCATCCATCTGTGGATGGGCTACTCGGCCGCCTTCGCTCTCTCCCTTGCGCACTGGTTCGATCTCAACCTGATCCTGTTGGGCCTGGACCTGGCGGCTTCGCTGGGCCTGCTCGCGCTGGCGCGCAATTTCCTCCGCGGCGACGAAGCCGTCTCCGACGGATCGGCAAGGCGTCCGCCTCTTTTCGCGCTGCTGGCGGCGGGCGCCGCGCTGGCCGAATTCCTGTTGTTCCTGCCCGGGCGGGCGACGGTCCGATTGGATGAAATCGGATCCGGCCTCCGCTTCGAGGGAGCGGGTCTGCTGGTGCCCGTGCTGTTCGTCCTGATCGCCGTGTATACCCTCTATCTCCTGGAAAGCACTTACCGGTTCGCCTTGGACTATCAGCGCCGCATCGGCAGGTTGTGCTTCATAGGGCTGGGAGTGCTGAGCTTATTCCACCTCTGCTATTTCTCGCGCGTGCTGCTCTACCGGGACTTGCCGCAGCATTTCGCCGAGGCGTCCTCCGTGGTATACGGGGTGGTGTTCCCGGTGGTGCTGGCCGGCTTCCTGCGCTATCGGCTGGGAGTGGAAAGCATCTCCGTGCCGCGCGATACGATCTACACCTCCGCCACCGCTTTCCTAACGGGATCGGCCTTCCTGGGGGTGGCTGCCACGGTTTTCCTCTTCCGTTGGTTTCACCTGGACTTCTCGTATTTCGAAGTCTTCCTGGTCGGCTTCTCGCTGTGTTTCCTGGCCCTGCTCATCTTGGGATCGGGCACCATGCGCAGGCGCATCAGCCGGTTCCTCAACAAGCAGCTCTATTCCCGCAAGTACGATTACCGCGAGCAATTCTTCAACCTCCACCGCACCCTGCTGTCGGGCGCCGATGTGAACTCGGCCCTGACCGAGCTGGTGGAGAACATGAAGTATTCCGTGACCGTGGACGACGCCTACGTTTTCGTCCTCAATTGGCAGGATGGGAATTTCTACCAGCACGAGAACAAGGAGGAGTCCACCCGGCACGGCCTGATCATCGGCGGCGACAGTCCGCTGGCCCGCATGCTGGCGCGGGAAGGAAATCCGGTGGACCTGATGGTGGAGGACGCGGAAGGGCGCCCGGCCCGCGCGGCGGTGCGCGCGGAAACCCTGGCGGCCTTGCTTCGGTTCGACGCCGTTTTCCCCATCTTCATCGACGAACGCCTGGCCGGCATCCTGGCCTTGCGGGGCGGGCGCGGAGAGCCTTTCGATCCGGAGGACCTGGCGCTTATCTCCGTGTTCACCAACTCCATCGGGGACGTCATCTTCAAGAACCGGGTGCTTAAGGAGCGTATCGAGCAGAAGCAGTTCGAATCGTTCCACCATGTGGCCTCTTTCATCATCCACGACATCAAGAACCAGATCGCCACCCTGAGCCTGCTGCTCCGGAACGCGGAGCGCAACATGGGCAATCCTTCCTTCCAGGCCAGCATGATGAGCTCCGTCAAGAGCTGCTCCGCCAACCTGCAAAGCCTTATCGATAGGCTGGCCGCGGCCCCCAAGCATCAGGACATGATCATGGCGGCGCATCCCCTGAGACCGCTGTTGGAAGAGGTCATCGCCAATTCCGGGCTGGCCTCCCTGCCCGGGCTGGCGCTGGAGTTCCGGGGCGAGAGCGAGGAGCGCGTCTCCATGGACAGGCAGGCGCTTTTCTTCGTGATGCGCAACCTGGTGAACAATGCTTTGGAAGCGCTGCGGGGCAAAGGCAATGAGGAGCGCCCGGAGCGCCTGGCCATCTCTTACGGCTTCCTGGAGAAGTCCGTTCCCGCCCGGCTGCGGGATCTGTTCGGCGGAGGCGAGATGTTCTTTTCCAGCTACGGCGCCTACGTGCTGGTGGAGGACTCGGGCACGGGCATGGCCGCCGAGTTCGTGCGCAGCCGGCTTTTCCAACCCTTCGCCACCACCAAGGAGAAGGGCGTGGGCATAGGGTTGTACCAATGCAAGTCCCTGGTGGAACGCATGGGCGGCCGCATCCTTTGCCACTCGGAACTTGGCAAGGGCACCGAGTTCTGCATTTTGCTCCCCGCCGCCGCCGGCCGCGGCGAACCGCCGGCCGATTGAAGGAATCCCATGCGCGCTTCCCTTGACGATATCAATAGAAAGACGATGGACGCTTCGGTCACCGCGTACGCCGTTGTCGAGAATACCTGGAAGGACGCGCTGTTCCCCGCCGAAGAAGGCGCGTTGGCCTTGGTGGCGGAGGAGGCGCGCGGCCAACCCATCCTGGATCTGGGCGTGGGCGCCGGACGCACCGTAAAAGCGCTCCGCGCCATCAGTCGGCTCTACACGGGCCTGGACTATACGGCGGGCATGATCGAAGCGTGCCGACGGAAATATCCCGACGCGGAATTCGTGCAGGGGGATGCCCGGGATTTGTCCCGCTTTGCGGATGGATGCTTCTTCCTGGTCTTTTTCTCCTGCACGGGCATCGGCATGGTCGATCACCAGGGGCGCATGGCCATCCTGCGGGAGGTTTACCGGGTTTTGCGGCCGGGCGGCGCTTTCGTCTTCTCCACCGGAAACCGGGATAGGGAGGGCCACAATCGCCGCTTTCGCTTTCCCGCCATGGAGCCCGCCCGCAACCCGGTGCTCCTTCTCAAGAGCGCGGTCGGATTCCTCCGCGACACCGCCTCCGGCCTGGTGAACCGCTTCCGCCTCCGACGGCTGGAACGGGAATGCGAGGACTATTGCATCGTCAACGATACCTACCACAATTACGCCACCCTGATTTATTACATCACGGAAAAGCAGCAGCAGGCCCAACTGGAATCGGTGGGATTCCTGGGCGGCTCGGCGGTTTTCGACCGCACCGGCCGCGTCTTTTCGGTTTCCCGCGACAACGATATCACCCTGGTGGCGCGCAAGCCCGGCTGATCGCCCCGGATAGGCCGGGTATCCTTGCTATCTTTTTCCGCGGCAACGGGGAAGGGCCGCAAATGATCAAATTGCTTTTGGTGGAAGACAACGCAGGCTTGCGCGAGCAGATGAAATGGGCGCTCAATTCCGACTATGAAGTGCTGGAAGCGGAGACCCTGGACGGCTGCCTGGAAAGCCTGCGCAAACAAAGGCCGCGCGTCATCTGCCTGGACATGGGCCTGGAGAACAAGCCGGAGCGCGGCCTGGAAATAATCGACGCCGTGCTGGGCGAGGATCGCATGAGCAAGATCATCGTCATCACCTCCAACATGAGCGCGGACCTGGGACGGAACGCGGTGGAACGCGGCGCATTCGACTTCCTGCAAAAGCCCGTGGACATAGACTTGCTCAAGGTGATCCTGGAACGCGCGTTGCGCATGAGCGCGCTCGAGAAGCCCCCGGCGGAGAAAGCCTCGGTGGGGCTCCCCAGCGAGGCGGACAACCTCATGATCGGCCAGAGCGAAGCCATGCGCAAGATCTTCGAGCATATCCGCAAGCTGGCCAAGACGGGCGTGAACGTCCTGCTGACCGGCGAGAGCGGCACCGGCAAGGAATTATGCGCGCGCGCCATCCACTACCACAGCATGCGCCGCAACGAGATATTCGTGCCCATCAATTGCGGATCCATCCCGGCCAGCCTGATGGAATCGGAATTGTTCGGCTACGTCAAGGGCGCTTTCACGGGCGCCAATACGGATAAGGTGGGCCTCATCGAATCCGCCCACAAGGGCACGCTTTTCCTGGACGAGATAGGCGACATGCCCATGGCCCTGCAAGTCAAGCTGCTGCGTTTCCTCCAGGACCAGCGGCTCCAGCGCGTGGGCGAAACCACCTTCCGGTCGCTCAACGTCCGCATCATCGCGGCCACCAACAAGACCAACCTGTCCGAGAAGGGCAATACCGCCATGCGGACCGATCTCTATTACCGGCTCAGCGAGTTCGAGATCCACCTGCCGCCCTTGCGCGATCGCAAGGACGATATCCCGCTCATCGCCGCCGCCATCATCGAGGCCAACCGCTCCAAATTCGGCCAGCCGCGCCTCAAGCTCGGCAAGCGCGCGGAACAGATGCTGCAGAATTACAGCTGGCCCGGCAACGTGCGCGAATTGGAGAACAAGCTCAACCGCGCTTCCATCACCTGCACGGCCCAGATTATCGAGAACGAGGACCTGCAGCTTTCGGAAACCTCCTTCACGGTCCTCTCCTACCGGGAAGCCCGCCAGATGTTCGATCGCAATTTCCTCCTCAATGCCCTGAAGCAGGCCAAGGGCAATATCAGCCTGGCCGCCAAGGTCACCGGATTGACCAGGCCCACCCTGTACGACATGATGAAGAAGAACGGCATCACCGTGCAGATGGAAGCGAAGATGGAAGCCAAGGGGACGGAGTAGCCATGGCCCAGGTGAAAGTGCACGGATTGCGCGAGGCCTTTGCGGCCACGCGGGCTCAATGGTCCCAGCTCATCCATACGTCCCTCGCGTTCCGGCTGGCGATGCTGACGGCCGCGTTTTCCTTGCTGGCGGGATGCAAAGGTAGCCCCGTGCTGGTAGCCGAGCGCAACGCCCCGGTCGGCAATGAATTCATCCGGCTGTACCGGGACGGGCAGGCCGAATACGGATTCGTGGTGGTCAAGGAGAACCTCAAGGCGCAGGGCGGTTACCGTTACGTCCATGATACGGTATGGTTCCTGGCGGATTCCTTCAAGGAGCATTTCCCCGCCGGCTACCTGCCGATCAAGGAAGGCGTACTCTATATGGAGAACGGCCTGCATTTCCGCATCAAGAAAAACGAGTTGCAATAACCGGGAGCGACATGGGTATAACGGATCCCCGCATAGACGCCTTCATAGACAAGTCCGCCGATTTCGCCAAACCCATCCTCGCCCATCTCCGGAAACTGGTGCATACCGGCTGTCCGGACGCGGAGGAGGCCATCAAGTGGGGCATGCCCGCGTTCCTGTACAAGGGGGAGATCCTCTGCCACATGGCGGCCTTCAAGGCCCATGCCGTATTCGGATTCTGGAAAGGCTCCCTGGTGGTGGACGCGGCCAAGGCCGCAGCGAAAGCGGGCGCCCCCAAGGCGGAAGATGGGATGGGCCAATTCGGCAAGCTCACCTCGCGGAAGGATTTGCCCGGCGATAAGGCCATGCTCGGTTATATCAAAACCGCCATGCGCTTGACCGATGAGGGCGTGAAATCCCCCACGCGCGGCAAGAACGCCAAACCCAAACCGCCGTTGGAAACGCCCAAGTATTTCCTGGCGGCGGTGAAAAAGGACAAGCGGGCCTGGGCCTGCTTCCAGGCTTTAGCCCCCAGCCATAAACGGGAATACGTGGAATGGATCAAGGAAGCCAAGACGGATGCCACCCGGGACAGCCGCCTGGCCACGGCCGTGGAGTGGATGGCGGAAGGCAAACCGCGCATGTGGAAATACAAGAAATAGGCGCGCGAAGGATTGCCCGCTTCCCGGGAAACCTTAGCGCGTGATCTTGAAATTGAAGTTCGGCGTCTTGAGCGCGCCCCACAGCCGCAGCCAGATGGGAAGTATCATCTCCTGCCCGCGCGCGGCGGTGATATCGCCCAGGTCCACCACGTCCCTCCACCCGAAACCGTTCTTCAAAAGATCGAGCACCTTGGCCTTGGCCTCCGCGTCGTTGCCGCACATGAACATGGTATGATCGCCGCCCGCCAATTGCGCCGGGTTCACCATCAGCAGGGCATTGGTGGTGTTCAGGGTCTTGACCACCTTGGCGCCCGGAAACGCCGTCTGGATCTGCTCGCCCACCGAATCGGTATTGCATATGCCTAAAGTGGGCGGCATACCCTTGGAGAAGTCCAGCGGGTTGGAAATGTCGATGATGATCTTGCCGTCGAGGTTTGCCGCGCCGGCCATGGCGAGGGCGGACAACGATCCCGTCCCGGACGTGCAATTGAAAACCATCTCGCCGAAAGCGGCCGCCTCCGCGAAAGTGCCTTGCGAAGCGCCGGCGCCCGCCGCTTGCGCCCAGGCCGCCGCTTTCTCATTGCCCGCCGTGCGCGAGCCCATCTTGACCTTGTGGCCCAATTGGCTCATTTTGCCGCCGATGGTGGAACCCACCATTCCGGTCCCCAATATCGCTATGTTCATGACATCTCCTTTCCTCCCGCGGGAGCGGTTTAAAATTAAAACTTTCCGGCCGCGCGTTCCTTGGCAGGCAGGATTTCCAGGCAGGTGGTCCACCAACCGGTCAGGATGGTCGCGCGGAATTCCGGCGGCAGCCCCTCGTCGGCCATCTCTGAGGCCAGCTTGGCATGGTCATAGGCTACCGGTACGAACTCGACCTTGGTTTCCCCGGACGCCCTTTCCACCACCGCGAACCAGACCTCCGTGCGGCCGTTGTTGGCGGGCCGCCCCAACGCGCCCACATTGATTATGCCGCGGGCGGAACGTCCGCCGTTTCCTTCCGCCGGCAAGAACCGCGACCAATGCAGGCCGGTATGCGTGCAGAGGAGCAAATCGGCCTGGTAATCGTCCAAAAGCTTGCGTAGGAACGCGTCCGAGGTGGAGCTGGCCCACAGGAATTCATTGATGCGGCGCGGCGATCCATGGCAGCACAAGACGCGTTGCCCGCCCAGGGTCATGCGCAAGTTGCGGGGGAGGGTGCCCATCCAGGCCTTATGCCCGGCCGCCGTTTTCATGGCGGTATAGTCGAAAGACAGGCGCGCGTAATGGTTGTCGCGCGGATCCACGTAGCCGCAGCGGCAGTCCCCGGCCGCTTGGGAAAGGGCCTCCTCGTAGTTGCCTTGGATGGATATGATGCCGTTGCCGCGCAGGATTTCCACGCTTCTATCCGGATGCGGGCCGAAGGCGCCGAAATCCCCCAGGGCGAAAACCGCGTCCACCCGCAGCGATCGCGCCAGCTTCAGGGCGGCCGCCAGCGCCAGGTGGTTGGAGTAGACGCCTCCGAAAAAGGCCGCCCGGCGGAACTCCCCAACCTGGCTGTCCGCCTGGGTAACATACGGGTTACCCATCATGTCCGGCAATTGAGGCCCTGGGCGTGGCAGGTATGGCAGGCGCGGTGCCGCAGGGGAAAGGGCCGCAGCGTTTCCGCCAGGGTAGCCCCCATGCGCGCCTCCGGGGAATCGATGAGGATGGGACAGACGAACACGCCTTCGGCCGTGACCATGCGGCCGGAAGCGCATTGCAGGGCCGCCGCATCGGCCTCCTCCAACGCCACGCCCGCCAGGGTTTCCCCGGCCGCGTATCCGCGGGTGCGATCGGTTTCCGCCCCCAGCAACAGCAACGGCATCACCTTCAGGCGCGGCCTTTCCAGCCCCAACGCGCGCAGCCGTTCCAGCAGCCGGCCGCGGCCCCGCGAATCGCCCGCCTCCGTGCAGGCTTCCGTTACCGTGATCACGGGATTCAATCCCGCCGAAGACAGGTTGCCGATGGCTTCCAGGATGCGGGCGAAGGTGCCGGCGCCGCGGATGGCGTCGTTGCCGGCCGCGTCGAAGCCGTCCAGGGAAAGGCGGATGTCCAGGCTGTACGAGGATGCGTCGGAAAGCGCGCGCAATTCCCGCGCCCGCTTAGCCGTGATCAAAGTGCCGTTGGTGAGCACGGTAGCAGGGCCGTAACGCAGCGCCGCGTCCAGGATGGCGAGGATCTCCGGGTTAAGGAACGGTTCGCCCCCGGTGAAATAATATTCGCGCACTCCCAACCCTTCCGCGTCCCGCAAATGCGCTTCCACGGCGGCCAGGTCCAGCATGGCATGGGTACGGTTGGAAGGCGAGCATGATATGAAGCAATGGGCGCAGGCCAAATTGCAAACCGATCCGGCCACCTGGAACCAAACCGTTTCCAGGCCGAGCATGGGGGCGGACGGGTAGCGGGTGGCGGCAGCGGCCGCGCAGCCGGGCGTCTCATCCAACGGCATGCTTGAGGATCATTTCCAATTGGAGGATGCCGTCCCGCAACAGGAACGTGTTGGAACGGCCGTAGCTTTTGGCCCCCAACAGGAAAAAGCCCGGTTCTCCGGATTCCAGATCGCCCGCGGCCGGCGCGGGCACGGACAGGCAATCGGCGGCGCCGGAGAGGAGGGCATGCAGCTTGCGCGTGCCCTGGGTGGCCGGCGCCAGGTCCAAAGCCAATTCCGAAAGGAAGGACAGATCGGGCCGATACCCGGTGAAGGCGAAAACGGCGTCCACCTCGACGGGATCGCCCGCGCCGAAGCGCGCCTTGAGCCGGGAACCGGATTTCTCCAAGGCGGCCAGCGCCGCCCCGCGCCGGATGTCCAGGAAGGCGGGGGGCGCGGCGGCCAAGGCATTGGCCGGAGCGGTTATGGCGGCCCGGCCCGGAAGCGGATCGTCGGGGGTCTCCCGGAAAGGGCGCATGTTCCTGGATCGAAACGCCCAGGTTACGGAAACCTCTCGGTTACCTTGGGAGGCGTCCCGGAGGGCCAGCAGGGCGTGCGCGGCGGAGTGGCCGTGCCCCAGCAGCAGGATGCGTCCGCCCCGCATGGCTTGCAACGCGGCTTCCATATCGCCCAGGCGCCGGATGACGGCAGGTCCCGAAGCGCTTTCTCCCGGGGCCATCAATCCTCCGCTTCCCATTCCGTTGCCGAGGCGGTAACCGCCGGTGGCGTCGAATACGAAGTCGGCATCCAACAGGTATTCCCCGCCCGGCATGACGTTCGGCGCGGCGCCGCCCGCCGCCGTTTCCGCCGGAAAAGGTTCCCGCGTTTCCACCAGGATGCGGAATGCCTTCTCATGCCGCACGGGATGCGCGGGGAAATCCTCGCGCGACAGTCCCGCGCGCGCGATTCCCCGCACCCGGTGGCGCGTTCTGATTTTATCGTTCACGAGCGGATGGCGCGACAAGGGAAGCAGGACGCGCTCCACCATTTCCGGGCCCGTCAGCAGCGCATCACCGGAGGGAAGTCCGGGCAAAGCCGCGCGCACCCATGCCGGGACGTTCATTTCCAAAGGCGAAAAGAAACGGGTCGATCCCCAGCTGAGGAGGGATTCCCCGATACGATCCCGTTCCAGGACGGTTACCTCCAGATTTCGCTGCGCGGCCGCGAAGGCCGCGTACAAGCCCATGGGACCCGCGCCGATCACGACCAGGCGCTTGCGCATAGTATCCATGCCGGAGCCGCGCGCCTCAGCCCTTGCGGGCCAGGGTGTTTCCCGCCTGCACCCAATGGGCGATGGTCCCGCCCCCGCGGATGGCGGCGGCTACGTTCACCGCTTCCGCCATTTCTTCCGGGGAAACGCCCGCGTCCGCGCAGGAAGAGGAATACGAGTCTATGCAGTAGGGCTCCTGGATGGCGAAGGAAACGGCCAAGGCGATCAGCTTCTTGGTACGCGCGTCCAAGGCGCCCGGTTCCATGGTGGTGGCGTACCACTTCATGAAATGATCGAACAATTTCGGGCTGGCTTGCGCCATATCGCCGAAGCGGGCTAGGTCTTCGGACAGGTAATAGCTGGACATGGGTTCCCTTTCATGGAAGTAGGATCGATTGGTATAACTGAAGTAGAAAGTACGTCTTCCGGCCGGATCGGTTTGCTTTTCTTTATTCCGCTTTTCCAGTTTTCCCGCTTTCCGGACCGGGCCCACTTACCATTCAGTCAGTGGATGACTCCCATTTGCGGCTTTACTATCTATGTCCCCGGCGATCCGGAAATGTTTCCGCCCCCCCTAGACAAGACCCCGCGCGCCGATTATTATGGAAACTTACAACACCAAGAGAGTTTCCGCAGTTTATGCGCATCCAAACCGAAACCAGGCTCGACGAAGACGTCAAGAAGCGGATCCTGAGGGAGGCGCGCGGCCTGTTCTTCCGCTATGGCTTCAGCAAGGTGACCATGGACGAAGCGGCCGAGGCCTTGGGCATGAGCAAGAAGACGCTCTACCGCTATTTTCCGAGCAAGGAAGATCTGCTGGCAGAAGTCACCTCCGCCCATATGGAAGAGTGCGATTCCGAGCTGAAAGCCATTTGCCATCGCCGCGAGCTGTCGCCGCTGGAACGGCTCAAACTCACCATGAGCTATGTCACCGGCATCTTCAGCGAGATGAGCGAGTCGCTGGTGCATGATTTGCGCCGCAACGCCCCGGAAATCTGGAAACAGGTGGAAGAGCATCGCCAGAAGAATATCGAAACCGATTTCGGGACCTTGATCAAGGAAGGCCGCCAGAAGGGCCAATTCCGCAAAGACGTGGACGAGCGCCTGTTCATCCTCATCTATTCGCACGTAGTGCGGGACATCCTCAACCCGGAAGTCCTTTCCGGGCTCCCCTTCAAGCCGTCGCATGTGTACGACACCATCTGCAAGGTGTTGTTCGAGGGCTTGCTCACCGATAAAGCCAGGGCGGAATACCATGCCAACTAGCAGCCAATCCATCCGCATACACGCCATCGCCGCCTTGGCGGTTTGCGCCAGCATGGCGGTTCCCCTCCGGGCGGAGCCGCTCACTTTGGAGCAAGCCATCCGGGAAACGCTTGCCAAAAGCGAGGAAGCCCTCATCCTCAAGGAGAAGGAAAACCGCTTCGACGCCGTCAAGGCGCAGGCTTGGGCCAGCGCTTATCCGCACATCTCCGCCTACGCCAATGCGGGCCGCGGCGCTTCGCCCTTCGATCTGTCCTCCCTGGGATTCAAGGCGGCCGATACCTATGTGAAGAACACCGGCGGCGATCTCAAGGTCGATACCCTGGCCGATGGAAGCTTGGTCGTGCCAGTCGATCATACTCCCAAAGACGCCGGCCCGGCGGTGATCAACATCGCCCAGAACCGTTTCTCCTACGGCATCCAGGCCGATCAATCCCTGTTCTCCTTCGGACGTTTGGGCCAGGCCATCCATACCGCCAATATCCAGGACCGCGCGGACAGGGCTTCCCGCCGCCGCTCCGTGCAGGAGTTGCAATTGAAAACGCTTGACGCCTATTACGGCGCCGTGACCTCGCAGGCGCGCCTGGCCACCTTGGAGTCCGCGCTCAAGCGGCAGACGGAAACGGTGAACTTCCTGGAAAGCAATTTCAAGATGGGAGCGGGTCAGCGCTCCATTGTGCTGTTGGCCGTCACCGCCCTCAAATCCCTGGAGCCGCAGCGCATCCGCGCCGAGAAGGATGCGGAAGCGGCGCGCATGGCCCTGAACCGCTTGATGGGAAGGCCTTTGACCTCTCCCTTGGACCTGGACACGGCGACGCATATTCCCATGGAACCTATCAAATCGCTCCCGGACAGCCAGGCCCTGGACGCCATGATCGGGGAGCGCGCCGATATCCAATCGATGGAACTGCAGCGGCAATCCCTGGAAGGCCAGGCGCGTTATCTCAAGATGCAGTACCTGCCGGCCCTGAGCGCGCAAGGCAAGGTGGGCGTGTTGGCATACAAGCTGAACCAACTGAAGGAGATCAACGACAACCGCGAATGGCAGGTAGGCATCGGGCTCAACTGGCCGCTCTTCGACGGTTTCGCGCTCTCCTCGCAAGCCAAACAGATCCAGTCCGATGCGCGCAGCCTGGGGCTTACGGCCCGCCAGGTCCGCAAGGGCGCGCTAATCGAATTGGACGGCGTCTTCCGCGAATACCAGGCGGCCGATACCGCCCTGTCCGCTTCCGAGCAGGCCGTGGCCGCCGCCCAGGAGGCGCAAGCCTTGCTCTCGGAGGATTTCCGCGCCGGCAAAGGCCAGCTTACCGATCTGCTCTCCGCGGAGGAAAGCCTGCGCAACGCCGAGTTCGGCGTCCTGGCCGCGCGCTACCAGCACGTACGATCCGCGGCCGCATTGCGCCTGGCCATGGGTAAAGGTTTGATTAATGAGGAGGCTCCATGAATAACCACGTCAACAACCGCCGCAACGGCGGCTATGCCCGCCCGACCGGCGGCTACCTTCCAATCTTCGCCCTGGTCGCGGCCGCCCTGGTGGCGGGTTGCAAAAAGGGCGATAAAGCCAAGGATGCCGTCGCCGGCGCCGATACCACGGCCGCCGTCCGCGTGGTGGTGCTGACCGCCAAACCCATGGCCTTCGAGGATTGGGGCAACTACAGCGCCGATCTGCGCGGCTCCGACGACGCCACCCTGGCCGCGCCCATGCAGGGCGGCCGCGTGGCCAACGTCAGCGAAGTGGGCATGGCCGTCAAGGCCGGCCAAGGGCTATGCGATATCGAGAGCCAACGCTATCAGGCCATGATGCTTTCCGCCAAGTCCGCCATGGATGTGGCCAAGGGCGAACTCGATCGGCAGAAGGTGAACGTCGATAAGGGCTTCGTGGGCAAGGCCGTGCTGGACCAGGCCGAACTGGGCTTCCAGCAGGCCCGCGTGTCCATGCTGCAAGCGCAGCGCGCCTATGAAGACAGCCGTTGCCAAGCGCCTTTCTCCGGCGTGCTGGTGAGCCGCATGATCGAGCGCTTCCAGACCGTGGCGCCCGGCGGGCCCACGGTGCGCATCGCCGCTACCGCGCGCTTGCAGGCCGTGGTGGCCATTCCGGAATCGGAAGCGCGCGATTTCCATGAGGGTCAGACCGCCGAGTTCAGCCTGGTGCAGGATTCCGCGCGTGTCTTCAGCGGCAAGCTCAAGAGCATCGACCGCGCCGTGGAAGCGCATAACCGCACGGTGATGGCCCGCATCGACATCCCCAACTCCGGCAATGTGCTGCGCCCCGGCATGGTAGGCAAGACCCGCATCCTCCGTAAGAAATACGACAAGGCCATCGTGGTACCGTCCAACGCGGTATTGCGCCTGCAGGAAGGCACCATGGTCATGGTCGTCCGCGACGGCAAGGCCGTGCAGGTGCCGGTGCGTCTGGGCCCGGGCCTGGGCGATTCCGTCCTCATAGAAAGCGGCATCGCAGAAGGCGATCTCATCATCACCGTGGGCGCGTTCCAGGTCTCGACCGGAACCAAGGTTGCCTACTAGTCGGCCGGTTGTTAAAAATTCAAAAGTCAAAGTTCAAAGTGCGAAATTTAAAATGAAGAGAAGGAAAATGAAGAACGGAAGTCCATTCCGCCCGGCACCTGGCCGCGGCCGCACTTCCGCAATTTTGCACTCTGTATTTTGCGCTTTGCGTTTTGACTTCTCTTGGGGAGGCCTACGTAAGCCGTCCCACCTTTTATCTTAGGGAGTCTTTCCATGACAAAGTTCGCAGTCAAAAATCCGGTCACCGTGCTCGTGTTGGCGGTCATCCTGCTCCTGGCCGGATCCATGTCGTACAAGAGCATGCCGTTGGAATCCTTTCCCGAGGTCAAGATCCCGTTGATCTTCATCAATGTCGTGTACGCGGGCGCGTCCCCGGACGATATCGAGAAGACGGTGACGGACAAGATCGAGGACAAGCTGGAAGGCCTGGACGGCGTCAAGAAGGTTTCCAGCCAGTCCATGGAAAGCATCTCCTCCATCCAGGTGGAGTTCAACGCCAACGTCAACGTGGAAACCGCCCTGCGCCGCGTCAAGGACAAGGTGGACGAGGCCAAGCCGGATCTGCCCACGGATGCGGACGAGCCCGTGGTCCGCGAGCTCAACTTTTCCAACATCCCCATCTTCGTCATGTCCCTTTCCGGCGACTACGAGAGCGAGCGCCTCGACAAGGTTGTGGAGCAGCTCAAGGATCGGGTCAAGACCATTCCCGGGGTGCTGGACGCGCAGATCACCGGCAAGCAGGAGAAGGAAGTCGCCATCGACGCGGATCCCGCCCGCCTGCGCCAGTACGGTGTGAGTCTCAATGATTTGATGAAGACCGTGCAGGGCCAGCATCGCAACATCCCCGGCGGCACCCTGAAAGCCGGCGGCAGCCGCTTCTCCATCCAGCTCACCGGCGAGCTCGCCAATCCGGAAGAATTCGCGGACCTGGTCATCCGCGGCAGCGGAGCCAGCCTGGTGCGCGTGCGCGACGTGGCCAACGTCCATTTCGGGTATGCGCGCGATCGCAGCACGGTGTTCCGCCTGCACGGCAAGAACTCCCAGGCCATCGCGGTTACCAAGCGCACGGGATCCAACATCGTGGATCTGGTGGACGAAGCCAAACGCACGGTGGAAGAGTTGAAGCCCTCCTGGCCGGCCGGCACGCATATCAACTACACCTTCGATCAATCCATCGCCATCCGCCGCATGGCCAGGGAATTGCAGAACCACATCCTCACCGGCCTGGTGCTGGTGGTGGTCATCCTGTCCTTTTTCCTGGGCGTGCGCAACAGCTTCTTCATCTCCACCGCCATCCCCTTCTCCATGATGATGGGTTTCCTGGTGCTGGATTACATGGGCGTTACCCTCAACATGGTGGTGCTCTTCTCGCTGGTGATAGGCTTGGGGATGCTGGTGGACGACGGCATCGTGGTGGTGGAGAACATCTACCGGCACTTGCAAATGGGCAAGACCAAGGTGCAGGCCGCCATCGACGGCACCAAGGAAGTGATGCTCCCGGTGGCTACGGCCACCCTGACCACCATCTTCGCTTTTCTCCCGCTGCTGCTGATGCCGGGCATGATGGGCCAGTTCTTCAAATACCTGCCCATCACCGTGTCCGTGACCTTAGCCGGATCGCTGTTCGTCGCTTTCGTCTTCAATCCCGTGTTCGCTTCCCTGTTCATGAGCAGCAATTCCAAAGGCATGGAAGAGGGCGGCGGGGAACGCTTCGAGAAGGTGAAGAACTGGTACAGCAGCGTGCTGGAACGCGCCATCCGTCATCCCTGGCTCATCACTCTGTTTTGCTTCATCTTCGTCATCGGCGGCATCATGGCTTACGGCAAGTTGGGCACGGGCGTGGTGTTCTTCCCCAAGATCGATCCCCTGGTGGTGGCCGTGGAAGTGGAAGGCCCGCTGGGCATCAACATTTCCGAAACCGATTCCGTACTCAAGATCGTCGAGAACAAACTCTTCACCATGCCGGATTCCGTCGGCGACGTGGAAAGCTTCTCCGGCGTGGTCGGCTTCGGCAAGACCGCCATGGGCGGAGACCGCAGCCCGGAATCCAACAAGGCCTACGTGGACGTGGCCTTCCAGGATTACAACGAGCGCAAGGTCTCTTCCTGGAAGTCGATGGCCTGGATGGAAGAGAACATGAAGGACATCCTTCCCGGTTGGAAGGTGAGCGTCAAGCAGCAGCAGGAAGGCCCGCCCCAGGGCTTCCCGGTCTCCTTCGAAGTGGTGGGCGATGACTTCAAGGAAATCGCCAAGGTGGCGGAGGAGCTTAAGGCTAAGCTGCATACGGTCCCCAACCTGGTCAACATCGACTGGGATTACGAACCCGTGCGGCCGGAGCTGCGCGTGGACATCGATCGCGAGCAGGCCATGGCCATGGGCGTGACCACCGCGGACGTGGCGACGGCGGTGCGCGGGTCCATCCACGGCATCGAAGCGGCCAAGTACCGCCAGGGCAAGGATGAATACGACGTGATGATCCGCCTGGATCCCAAGACGCGGGAAGCCTTCTCCGGCCTGGATCAGATCACCGTTCCGCACGAAGGCGCGCAAATCCCGCTCACCTCCATGGTGCGCATCACCCAAGGCGCCAGCCTGGCCAAGATCAACCATCTGGAAGGCGATCGCACCATCCAGGTATGGGCGGAAATGGCTCCCGGCGTCAAGGATGAATCCGTGGCCAAGGCCATGGCGGCGGAAATAGCCAAGAAGATCAACTGCCCGCCCGGCTACCGCATCCAGACCGGCAGCAGCAACCGCGAGCAGGACGATACCACCAACTTCCTCAAGAAGGCCTTCTTCATCGCCGTGTCGTTGGTGTTCCTGACCATGGTGGCGCAGTTCAACTCGGTGCTGCAGCCCTTCCTGGTGCTGATCGGCATCATCCTGTCGCTGGGCGGCGTGTTCTGGGGCCTCTTGCTGGTGCATACCACCTTCGCCATCATGATGACCGGCATCGGCATCATCGCCTTGGCAGGCGTGGTGGCCAAGAACGGCATTGTGCTCATCGACTTCATCAATCATCTGCGCAGGCACGGTATGCCGTTGCGGGACGCGGTCATCACCGGCGGCGCCACGCGTTTGCGCCCCGTGCTTCTGACCGCCGTGACGGCCATGATCGGGCTCTTGCCCATGGCCACGGGAAAAGGGATCGACTTCATCCACTTCGGCATCGAGACCAAGAGCGAGTCCTCGCTATGGTGGGCGCCCATGGCTTGGGGCATTTTCTGGGGCCTGCTCTTCAACACCCTGCTGGTGCTGGTGGTGGTGCCCACTTTCTACTACTCGTGGGAAAAGCGCAAAGAGAAGATGGGCATCATGATGAAGAAGGATGAAATGGACGTGGAGACCGCCCCCGCGCCGCATTAGCCCAGCGCCGCAAAGGCAGGGGGATGGGTCAGCCGTCCCGGTCGCGCTCGAACTGCTTATAGGCGGCGAGCATGGCTGCCGCGGTACGCCGCCGGCGGGCTGCCGCATCGGCCTTCCCAGCCTCCGATTTTTCCGGCGCTGCGATCGCTTCCAGGAAAACCGGATAAACTTTGATCGCCACCATGGCTTGCTGGGTGGGATTGTTGGGGACGAAACCGGCAGGGAAAAGATCCGCATACGCATTCAGGAAAGCCGCCGCCGCGCGCACCGCCCGCAACTCTTCGCTATCCTGCGCGGCCGGAAAGGAGAATTCCCAGCGCCCGGATTGCCCGGCAATCACCGGTTTCTCACCGCCCACAGCGAGTCCGGTCGCGGGGAAAATCCGGCAATCATATTGGCGGCAGGTTTTCGGCCGGTGAGCATAGATGGAGCACTTGTTGTCGATGAACATCGGGCAATGCCCCTTTTCATCATAGCCCATCAGCACATGGCCCTTGGGGAGCCCGGGCGCGGCGAAGGCCAGTTTTCTGGGGATGCGGGCGAGCGTCTCCTTTTCTTCCGGACCGACATGGATGAAATAGGCGGAGGTGCAACAGCCCCGGCATTCGCCGCAAGGGACGCTCGCCCCGACGCCGGTTTTCTGCGCCAGCCTGATGCCGGACAACCACTCGGAAAACCCCTCGGTCGGCAACCGGCCTTTGGATTTGGGGCGCTCCTTGATCCTCTCTTCAATCATAAATCCGCCTCGTGGGAAATCTTCGGAGCCAACAATTTACTACGACGCCCTATGATATAGCTAAGGAAGACGCCCGTCCGTTCAATATGTTCCTCGGCACGGATTTATTTGATTCATTCCCAGACCCCCGAAGCATTTTGGATTCAGGCCTCGCATTTCGCAAGCGTTTGGCCCTAAGACCTGGACGGTTCCCGAGGCGTTCTTCTGCCGTGGTGTAACGTGTGAGTTACCTTTGGTATTGAAGGAGAATACCTTCCAATACCTGCCGAAATAGATAGCGGATATCTATGCGGGATTCAAACCGAAGGAGCCGCTAAGGCTGGAAACCAAGCGGCAATGCCACAGGGCCTTAGAAGGCGTTACGACGAGGGAAGCCGGTCAGGTGTTCGTGGCCGCTGCTTCGGTACACGCCAAGCTTTTGCAGGCGGTCCCGGATGGCGGCGCCGGCTTCGCGGTTTTTCTCCGGGAGGCGAAGGCCTAAGGTGCGGTCCGCGTAGCCGGTCTTGAACGTTTCCAAGGCCTCGGCGCTGTCGAGCCCGCGCTGGCGCAAGTATTCCAGGGCCTTGGGCGATTGCTTCAGGGTGTCGTGGTAGTAGGCCGTGACCTGGTTGAGCAGGGCTTGATCGTCGGCGTCTAAGGTGAGAGGGCTTGCGAGCTTGGGTCGCGTGGACTGGCGTACGATGGTATCGCCACTGAGGAGCGTGGCCGCTTTGCCTTCTTGCAGCAGAGTGATCGCATGGCGGAAGCTAACCCCTTCGGCCTTCATCACCCAATCCACCACGCTCCCGCCCACCTGGCACGCGCGTAGGCAATGCCACAAGCCCTTCGCCGGCGTCACGACTAAGGACGGGGTCTTGTCGTTGTGGAACGGGCAGCGGCCGATGAGGTCGGCCGCACCGTGGGGCTTGAGCTCGACGCCTTTGGCGCGGACTAGGGCGACTAGGTCGATCTCGCTTTTGATACGGTCCAGCTCGTCCTGCGGGATTTTCGGCATGCTTGGCCTCCTGACCCAAAACCCCGTCAAGGGTGAAAATGAGATTTTTACTTGTGCCAAGAATAAGTACTTTAAGTACTATTTGTCAAAGCATGAATACCGGCACTATACTTTACAGCGTGAACTTCAAAACCACGCTGAAGCAGCTAAGGAAAAAAGCAGGTCTAACCCAGGCCCAGCTCGCCGAAGCCATTGGCACCAGCCAAGCGGCCGTGGCGCATTACGAGATGGGGATCAAAGCCCCGGAGCTGGCCAAGCTTCCGGCGATCGCCAAGGCCTTAGGGGTGAGCGTGGCCGACTTGTTCAAAGAAGAGCCGGGCGGCTCCCAGGCGGCTAAGGTGAGGGTGAGCCCGAACCGGCGGGCGATCAAGTTACAGAAGGCATTCGAGAAGCTGAAGCCTGTTGAACAGCAGCTAGTGCTTAAACAGGTCGAGGGGTTAGCGGGACAAAAGTAGATTAGCCGAAAAGCGTAGACGGTTAATTCGAGAACTCTGAAAAGAGATTTCCCAATTCATTCTCAGAATGTATTTCGCCGTTGCTCAAGAATTTTTCAACCCCCACCTCACCATCGGCCATGAACTGCACTTCCCACCTTTGTCCAGGAACTGCAACCACAACTAAGAGACTATCGTCGCTCGTGTGATCGATGGTGTAATAAATCTTGGCAATATCGAGCCTATTCAAAAAATCGATCATTCGCTTCAATGCTACCCTGCTTTATTTATTGAATCTCTTATCATTTAAGAGCTTCTTAAACTGCTTAAATCCAGTTTCGTTCCGTTGGGCTCGCTTCATAACCTCATCGAGAGAAAGATCCAGAATCTCGTCCCAACTGGGAGATCCTTCGGGTAAGGGCCCGTTAAACAATAATCGATCAATTATCGGCCTTTCCTACTCGGTCGAATTGTGTAATTCCAATCCCCGTGGAATTCTTCTAATTTAAGGTTCAAGCCAGCCATTTGGTCATCGGATATTTTCTCTCCCTTGGGG
>JANYDA010000064.1 GCA_025360005.1 Fibrobacteria bacterium | reverse complement strand
GCTGAAGATCATCAACCTGGCCAACAATTACGGCTACCTGGGATCGGGCTACTACGTAAGTTTGGTCGCGGAGGCCCGTGGCCACAAGGTGCTGCCCAACATCTCCACCATGCAGGCGCTCTCGAAAAAGGAATTCTACCTGATCGAGACGGACGATTTGAACGCGCAGATCCAGAAGGATCTGGCCAACATCACGGACAACAAATACGAGCTGTCCGTGTACTTCGGCAAGAACGTGTCCAAGAAGTACGAGAAGATCTCGCGCATGTTCTTCAACCTGTTCCCCTGCCCGTTCTTCAAGGTCTACTTCCGCCGCGAAAAGCAATGGATCCTGACTTCGATCCGCTCCATGTCCATCAACAGCATCCCGGAATCCCACATCGCCGTGTTCCTGGAAGCCTTGGTGGAATTCACCATCCACCGCTGGGGCATCAAGCGCCAGAACAATTCCGCCCGCTACGATCTGGCCATCCTGCACAATCCCACCGAACGGTTCTCGCCCTCGGACGATGCCGCCATCCAGAAATTCATCAAGGCCGGCAAGAACAACGGCCTCTCCGTGGAAGTGATCGAGAAAAAGGATTTCGCCCACTTGCCGGAATTCGACGGCCTCTTCATCCGCGAGACCACCTCCATCGATCACCATACCTTCCGCTTCGCCAAGAAGGCGGAGAAGGAGAAGATCGTCGTCATCGACGATCCCAAATCCATCCTGTACTGCACCAATAAGATCTTCCTCAACGAGCTGTTCAAGCGGGAAGGCATCCCCCGCCCCAAGACCTTCATCCTGAGCGAGGACAATGTCGTCGACATCTATGAGCAGTTCTCGTTCCCCATCATCATCAAGATCCCGGACGGATCGTTTTCGCGCGGCGTGGTCAAGGTGCAGGACCCGGGCGAACTGGCCTCGGTATGCAAGGAATACTTCAAGCGCTCGGACTACATCATCGCGCAGGAGTTCATGCCCACCGAGTTCGACTGGCGCATAGGCATCTTCAACGGCAAGCCCCTGTTCGCCTGCAAGTATTTCATGTCCCGGAACCATTGGCAGATCATCAACCACCACCAGGACGGCAAGACGGGCGAGGGCGCCCACCTGACCTACCATGTTTCCCAGGTGGAGCCTTTCATCATCAACACCGCGCTCAAGGCCGCCAAGCTTATCGGCGACGGCCTGTACGGCGTGGATATCAAGGTGGTGGGCAAAAAACCCTACGTGGTGGAAGTGAACGACAATCCCAACATCGACGTGGGCGTGGAGGACCAGGTGCTGAAGGATTCCCTCTACAACACCATCATGGAAGAGTTCGTCAACCGCATCGACAAGCTTAAGCAGCGCAAGGATCGCGAGCCGGCCATGCCGGCCGAGATCGTAAAGCTCCTCAACCTGCAGGTCGTCCGATAAACCGCTATTCCCTTTTCGAAGTCTTCGGCGTCGAGATCGAGTACGCCGTGGTGCATTGCGATACCCTGGCCGTGGATCCTTCCGCGGATCGGTTGCTCGCGGCCCTGGGCGGCGACCCGGATTCCCATCCCGCCGCCGGCAACGTGGAAGCGGACAATGAGCTGGCGGCGCACGTGCTGGAGCTCAAATGCAAACGGCCCGCCCGCGATCTGGCCGCACAGGCCCGCGACTTCGCCGCCTACGTGAAGCAAGCCAACCGCGCCCTGGCGCGCTGGGATTGCCGCTTGATGCCCGGCGGCATGCATCCTTTCATGGACCCGGCCCGCGAATCCAGGATCTGGCCGCACCAGGATCGCGCCATCTATGAAACCTACGACCGGCTTTTCGGCGTTCGCGGCCACGGCTGGTTCAACATCCAGAGCGTGCATCTCAACCTGCCTTTTTCCGGGGACGCGGAATTCTCCCGGCTGCACAACGCCATCAGCCTGCTTTTGCCCTTGCTGCCTGCGCTCGCCGCCTCCAGCCCCGTCCATGATGGCGCCCACCACGGCTGGCTGGACGGGCGCCTTTCCCATTACGTGAATAACCAACGGCGCTTGCCCTCCATCATCGGCGGCATCATCCCGGAGCCGGTGGGCAGCGAAGGGGAATACCGCGAGAAAATCCTGGCGCCGATGTTCCGCGACATCGCGCCGCTGGATACAGAGGGCATTATGCAGGAAGAATGGCTCAATTCGCGCGCCGCCATCGCGCGTTTCGATCGGAACACCATCGAGATCCGCTGCCTGGATACGCAGGAACGGCCCACCGCGGATCTGGCCTTGTGCCATTGGATAACATGCATGTTACGCCACGCGCTGGATACGGGGGAGGATCCGCTGGCCGCGCACCGGAAGGTCCCGGAAGGCCTGCTGCGATCCCTGTTCCTGGACAGCGCAAGGCTGGGCATGGCCGCATCCATGCCGGCCGCGTTCCCGTTCGCCGCTTTCGGCGTGGATGCGCAGCCCACCGTAGGAGCCTTCATCAGGTCCTTGACGGCCGTGAGCCTGGGCGCAAGGGCGGGCGCGGATGCCGATGCGAAAGCCTCCGCGGCCGATGCGGCTTTCCTGCCGGCCATTGAATTGATCCTATCCCAAGGCAACCTGTCGGAACGGATTCTACGGGCGGCCCCGCTGCCCGCGCGCTATCCCTCCGTTTACAGGCGCCTGTGCGAGTGCCTGGACGGGGACGAAGCTTTCTCCGTGGGCTGAAGCGGGGGTTACCAGCCCGCGCTTCAGAACCAGGACTTGGCTTTGAAGTAGATCATCATGCCCGCGAAACTCACGCCGCACAGAATGAGTATGAAGCTGAAGGCGTGGTGGTGTCCCGACAGCGGCACGCCCACGTTCATGCCGAACAGGCCGGTGAGGAAGTTGAGCGGCATGAACATCACCGATAGGATGGTGAGTACCTTCATGGTGTCGTTGGTGCGGGAAGACATGGCCGAGCGGTACAGCTCCAGGGAATTGGCGAGCATCTCCTTGTAGGTGACCAGCTCATCGATGAGGTTGCGCAGGCGGCTTTCGGCATCCTTGAAATAGGGTCGGATGAACGGGCGTACGTGCCGGCACACGCCCGTGGCCATTTGCGTCAGGATAAGTTGCTGCGGGGTCATGACCACGGCCAACTCCATGACCTCATCGCGCAGCAGCACGATACGTTCCAAAAGGTTCTGGCCCGGATCGTAAAGGGCCTCCTGTTCCAGGGAGGCGATCAGATCCTTCTTCTCCTCGATGGCGGGCGTATACTTGTCGATCCCGTGGGAAATGATATGGTACAGCAATTCATCGGCGCCGACCGAGGCCAGCCTGCCCGCGCTCAGATCCTCGAGCGTCTCCTCGATGCTTCTCACAGGGTGGCGGTGGTAGGTGATGAGGTAAGTCTTGGCGATTACCACGTCGATTTCGATGGTAAGCCTCTCTTCGGCGGGCCGATCGAGATTCAAAGCGTGCAGGGTCACCTGGCTGTAACGGTCGAAGTTGATCAGCTTGGGCCGCGAGCTGGCCAGGTGGAAGTTCTCCAATACGATGGGATGCCAACCCAGCACGCGCCCCAGCGCGGATTCGACTTCCCCGGAAAGTTCGCCGTAGATATCCACCCACAGCAGCTTGGTCTCCGGGGCGGTAGCGGAATCCAGCGCGGAAACCGTATCCACGTGGGAGCATGATTTATCGGACTTGATCAGATACCCGCGCAGTCCGTCCATAGCCGCGGAAAGTATAAAAAAAACGGAGAGAATCCCCCTCATCCGGCCGGCTTGCTATATTCTGCGCTATTGTATAATCACGAGACCTCCTTCCCGGAAAACCCCAGTGAAACCTAACGAACATTCAGGACTCTGGTATAAGGTGGTGCTCGCCTACGTGGGTCTCTCCTACCGGCGTCCCTGGTTGCCCATCCTGGTGCTGGGACTGTTCACCTGGTTCGCCACCATCCTCGCCAGCAAGCTCCGCATCGATACCGATCTGCGCGTGCTCCTGCCCAAAGGCACCCCCTCCGTGGTCGCCTTACAGGAGGCGGAAAAGCGCATGGGCAGCACCGATCTGCTCACCATCGCGTTCCAGTCGCCTTCGCCGGAAGCGGTGGGCGCATTCCAGAAAGCGGTCTCCGATTCCCTGGGGCATTGGAAGGAAGTGGTGTGGACCCAGTACGATCAGGATCGCAGCTTTTTCGAAAGGCATGCGCTTCTGTATTTGCCGGCCGATCAATTGACGGATTTGCGCGATCGCATTTCCGGCATGATCGGCGCGGATTTCGCCAAGGCCAATCCCCTCATCGAAAGCCTGGATGACGAAGCGCCCAAACCCAGCCTTAAGGGCTGGCCCGATCCGGAAGCGTTGCGGCGCCAGGGCCTTCCCCAGGATATGGTGGATGCGCTGCTCGCCAAACTCCAGAGGCGTAACGGAGACAGCGTCGCCTCCGGAGCCAAGCAAGCCGCCAAGTTGAAAGAGGGTGAAGAGCCGCCCCCGCCTCCGCGTCCGGACTCTCTGAAGAACCGCCTGATGGGATGGCATGCCGACAAGAAGGTCTGGGTAGGGGTGGTGCTGGCCCAGATGAACCGTCCCTCCACGGACGCCATCTTCGCCAAAGGCATCTACGAGCGCGGCACGGCCTTGCTGAGATCCATGAGCGCGGGCCGCATGGGGGATGGAGTCTATGCGCAAGTGGTGGGCGCCTACCGCAACTTCAGCGAGATAAACCAGGTGAGCGGGGACATCATCACCGCCGGCACCATCTCCTTCGTCCTTATGGTGGTGCTGCTGTGGTTCTTCGTGCGCAGGGTGGTGAACCTGATCATCATCAACGTGCCCTTGTTCGTGGCCATGGCCTGGACCACCGGCCTCACCTTCGTCATCTACCAGCGTCTCACCATCCTCACCGCGTTCATCCTGGCGTTGATATTGGGGTTGGGTATCGAATACACGGTGCATCTCTATTCGCGCTGGGCGGAGGAGAACCGTAAGGGCCTCAATCCTTTGGACGCCATGATAGAGGCCGTCTACTCCACGGGCCGCTCCCTGCTTTCC
This sequence comes from Fibrobacteria bacterium, assembly GCA_025360005.1. Classification (GTDB taxonomy): domain Bacteria; phylum Fibrobacterota; class Fibrobacteria; order UBA11236; family UBA11236; genus Chersky-265. The sequence goes on along the minus strand of JANYDA010000064.1, from coordinate 34,150 downwards.
GGCGCCGCCACCAACATCTTCGCCATGCTCAGCCTCCAGTTGGGCCACTTCAAGGGCTTCAAGGAGTTCGGGGTGGTGGTCAGCATCGGCATCACCTTCGCGCTCATCACCACCTGGCTGGTCATTCCGCCCCTCTTCTTCCTTTTCTCGCGGCTGGCGGAAAGCATCCAGAAGCGGGCGCATTCACGGATCCTGAACAAAATCGTGGCTCTGCTCCTGCCGGGCACCGCTTCCGTGCAAGGCGGGCTCTTGCTGCCGAAAATGACATTGAGCCTCAGGACAATCCGGATAGTGGCGTTGCTGGCGGCTTTGTTCACGGTGGCGATCTCCTTTGGCCCCCCCACCCGGTTCGAAAACGACTTCCGCAATCTGCGCGGCAAGAGCACCAGCTCCGGCATCAGCTATGGTCGCGCCGTGGGAGCCGGCCGCAACACTTCGCCTTCGGTGATCCTGGGCAAAAGCGAGGAGCAGATGCGATCCGTGCACGATTCCCTGGCCTCCCGCTACGGCAATCCCGCCGACAGCATGATGAAGAGCTTCGCCACCGTGCAGTCTTTCGTACCGGCGGCGGCGGAACAGTCGAAGCGCGCGGCCATCCTGGCCGAGATCACGCATTTGCTGGACGCGCGGGCGCTGGACAGGGTGGACAGTTCCGCGCGGGCGCTGGACAGGGTGGACAGTTCCGCGCGCGCGGACCTGCAGTTGCTGCGCCAGTATCTCAATCCCGGTACTTTCGGCTTCGATTCCCTGCCCACCTGGGCGCAGCGTTTCCTCACGGAAGCGGACGGCCGTAAGGGAGAGTTCGGTTACCTCTACGGGGAGTTGCTCGAAAGCGACGCGCTGGAAAGCGGCAAGTTCCAAGAGCGATTCGGCACCGTGCCTTCCAAGGACGGCAAGGTGATGGTGGCGTCCAGCGGCTTCATCTACGCGGACGTGGTGCGCATGGTCAAGGACGACGGCGTACGGTTGGCGGTAGTGACCTTCCTGTTCCTGATCCTGATCACCTGGTTGGACATGCGTTCCTGGCGGGGCGTGGTGATCAGTTGCGGCTTCGTGGCGCTGTCCTCCTATTGGACCTACAAGATCATGGGCATCTTGGGGCTAAAGCTGGGCATGTTCAACCTGGTGGTCCTGCCCACGATATTGTCCGTGTCGGTGGATTCGGTGATCCATCTGTACCACCGCCGCATGGAATTGGGCGCCGGCAAGATAGGCGAGCTTTACACCACCACCGGATCAGCCGTCCTAACCGGCACCTTGAACAACGCCTTCGGGTTCGTGGGCCTCTGCTTCGTGACCCACAAAGGCATGCAGACCATCGGCCTCATGGCCACCTTGGGGATTGGCACCGGTCTGGTAATCATGTTCACCTTGCTTCCCTGGATGTTGGAAGTCCTTTGCCCGGCGGAGCCGTTGCATGAGTGAGGATAAGGCGAGGAGAGGGATTGTAAATCGGTTTTCTCTTCCCTTCATCTCCTAGACACAAACGCATTCCCCTCCAGATAGAAACGCAGCGGCAGCTCCGCCGCTTGCGTGATGCCTATCCGGGTAGTAACCTTGATGTTACCGGGGTCGGATGCCGCCGCTTGGCCTTCCGTTAACGGGCGGCTTGATGCGGACAGGATCCGCAAAGGGCCGTTCTTCAGGTCCGCGCCGTTCAGGTGCTTGCCTATCCCCATGGCGATCACCAGCTTGCCCGGTCCGCTGCACAAGTCCTTGGGCCTTTCCGTGCCGCGCCTGCGCGCCATCAGCGGCAGCCCTTCCAGCGGTTCCAGGGCCCGGATCAAAACCGCTTCGCCCGTGCCGTGGGCGGCCGTGACCACGTTGAAGCAATGGTACATCCCGTAGATGAGATAGATGTAGGCCCGGCCGGGAGGCCCGAACATGACTTGGGTGCGGGGAGTGGGGCCCCGGAAGGCATGGCAGGCCGGATCGTCGCGGAGGTACGCTTCCGTTTCCACGATGCGGCCTGCGGCGCGGCCTTCCGGAGTATCGTGGACCATTACGGCGCCGAGCAGGTCCCGTGCCACCGTGATGGTGGCGCGCGTGTAGAACGATCGCGGAAGGCTACCGCTCCTGGGCCGCGGCATTATCGTTACCGGCATGGCGGCGCTTGAGCCAGAAGGAGACTAGGAGTACGCCTGCGGTGCAAACCGCTTCAAAGGCCAATTTCAGGGGCACGGAATCCAATTTGAACCAACTGTACAAGCCGGGATCGGTGATGATCATTTCGCCGCCCACCTTGCCAAGCAAAGCCGCGCCCAGGATCAGGATGAAGGGATATTTGTCCATCAGCTTGGAAAGCAAGGTACTCGCGAAAATCACCAAGGGGATGCTGAGCCCCAGGGAGAGCCATAATTGGGTCATGTTCCCATGCGAAACGCCGGCCACCGCCAGCACGTTGTCCAGGGACATGGTGAAGTCCGCCACCAGGATCATCCATACCGCGTGCCATACCGTAACGGCCTGCTTTTCCTTGGCGGCTACCCCATGATCCTCCAAGAGCAGCTTAACGGAGATCCACAGGATCAGGGCGCCGCCCACCAGTTTGAGAAAAGGCGTCTCCAGGAGATGGGACGCGAACCAGGTGAAAGCGATGCGCAACAGCACCGCGCCCAGCGTGCCGATGAAAATCCCCTTCAAGCGCTTGTCCTTGGGAAGGGAATGGACCGCCATGGCTATCACCACGGAATTGTCCCCGGAAAGGACGATATTGATGAGGATGATGCTGAGCGAACTGATGAGGAATCCGCCGCTGGAACCGGGATTCAGGCTGTCCAAATGCGCTCCCTTGGATATCCAAAACAAGACCGGCAGAAAGACCGGACCGCCCGGGCGGCGGCAGGGATAAAAGCTGAATATAGCAAAGAACCCCACCCCTGATCCCTTTCCCGTTTCTCCCCGAACTATCGCGGCGGGGATATCGGTATCGCTTGGTTCGCGCGCGAAAGGGTTTATTTTGGAAGCATGCGCATAGCCATGTTCACCAACACCTATCTGCCCCACGTGGGGGGGGTGGCCCGTTCCGTGGAAACTTTCGCGGCGGCCCTGCGGCACGCGGGCAACGAGGTGATGGTGGTGGCGCCGGCCTTCCCGGACGCGGCGCAAGAGGAAACCGGCGTGGTACGGGTGCCCGCCATCCAGCGCTTCAACGGCAGCGATTTTTCCGTGCGCCTGCCCGTGCCGGGACTGCTCAAAGAGCCGCTCGATCGCTTCCAGCCGGATATCATCCACGCCCACCATCCTTTTCTGCTGGGGGACACCGCGCTTCGCATCGCATCCGGGCGCGGCCTGCCGCTCATCTTCACGCATCATACTTTGTACGAGCAATACACCCATTACGTTTCCAACCAGTCGGACGCCCTCAAGCGATTCGTGATCGAGCTTTCCACCGGCTACGCCAACCTCTGCGATCATGTTATCGCGCCCAGCCAATCGGTGGCGGCCCTGCTTTCCCAGCGCGGCGTCACTTCGCCCATCACCGTGATCCCCACCGGCGTGGACGTGGGCCGCTTCGAGCGCGGTTCCGGTGTCCGCTTCCGGCAAGGCCTCGGCATCCCGGAAAAAGCTTTCACGGTGGGCCATATCGGCCGGTTGGCGCCGGAGAAGAACCTGATGTTCCTGGCCCGTTCGGCGGCGGCCTTCCTGCGCGCGCGGCCGGAGGCCTGGTTCCTGGTGGCGGGCACGGGGCCGTTGGAAGCGGAGATGAAAGCGCTTTTCGCTTCCGAGGGAGTCCTGGAAAGGGTGCGCTTCGCCGGCATCCTGCTGGGAGAGGGTTTGGCCGATGCTTACGCGGCCATGGATGTATTCGCCTTCGCCTCCCAGAGCGAGACCCAGGGGATGGTGATGGTGGAAGCCATGGCGGCCGGCACGCCCGTGGTGGCCGTGGACGCCAGCGGCGTGCGCGAAGTGGTGCACGACGGCAGCAACGGCCGCAAGATAGCCGTGGAGGATCAAGACTCCTTCTGCGCCGCGCTGGACTGGGTGGCGGCGCTCCCGGAAGAGGCGCGCAAGATCCTTTCCCGGCAGGCGCATAAGACGGCCAAGGGGATGTCGATCGAAATCTCCGCGGATAGGCTGGCCGTGGTATACCGGTCCGTCATCAAGAAAAAAGCCGCATGGGAGATCCCCGAAGAGGACTCCTGGCAAAGCGCCATGCGCATGATTTCCGCGGAATGGAAACTGCTCGGCAGCCTGGCCCATGCGGCCGGAACCGCATTGGTAGGCGCGGACGCATCCCCAGGCGGTCCTGCTTGATCCATGTCCTTGAATCCCGGTTGCGGCAGGCGCGGCGCTGGCTCAGCCGCAGCGAATGGTCCCTGCGCCTGTTGCGGCTTCCCAAGGTACAGGCCGACCATCGCCGCGGTTTGGTGCTGATCCAGATCGACGGACTCGCCAAGGGGCAATTGGAGAAGGCTCTCCGGACCGGGCACATGCCGTTCCTCCGCAAGCTGCTGAAGCGGGAAGGCTACCATCTCCACGATGTGTATTCCGGCATCCCTTCCACCACCGCCGCGGCCCAGGCGGAGCTTTTCTACGGCGTCAAGGGCGCCATCCCGGCGTTCGCCTATCGAGACCGGGAAAGCGGCCGGTACATGAAGCTGCTCCAGCCGGAATGCGCCTTGCGCGTGGAAGGCATCCTCAAAGCGGCAGGCCAAGGCCTGCTGACGGAAGGCAGCGCCTATTCCAACATGTATTCCGGCGGGGCCGAGGAATCCCATTGGTGCGCCTCCGGATTGGGGACGGCGGATCTGCTCAAGCGCGCCCGGCCGCTGGGAATCCTGGCGGTGCTGCTCTGGAACCTTCCCAGCTTCGCCCGCTTGGCGGCGCTGTTGGCGGTGGAATTCTTCATCGCCCTCTACGACTCCGTGCGCGGGGCCATTTCCCGCCATGAGGTGCGCCAGGAGCTTCTCTTCGTCTTTTCGCGGGTGCTGGTGGTGGTGGGGCTGCGCGAGCTCATCACCGTGCAGGCGGGCATGGACGTAGCGCGCGGGTTACCCGTGGTGCACCTCAATTTCGTGGGCTACGACGAACAGTCCCATCGGCGCGGGCCCTCCTCGAAATTCGCCCATTTCGCCCTGCGCGGGATAGACAATTGCGTCGGGCGCGTATGGAAGGCCGCCCAAAGATCCATCCGGCGCGATTATGACGTGTGGATCTATTCCGACCACGGGCAGGAATCCGCGATCCCCTACCCTAAATTGCACGGCCGTTCCCTGGAAGCGGCCGTTTCCGAAGTCCTGGGCGCGCCCGTCGCCGCTGCGGCCACGCGCCGCGCTCCTCGCATGGTGGAGAGCGAGCACCACGCGTCCAAACATATGGAAGGCTACCTGCAACGGCGGGCCGGATCCACGGTGGGAGCGGAAGTTCCCGTCCAGCCGGGAGCCACGGTAGTGATAGCGGTGGGGCCTTACGGCCACATCTATCTGCCCCATCCGAACGAGCCGGGCCTCCGGGCCGGACTGGCGCGCAAGCTGGTGGATAAGGCGCAGATCCCTATGGTCATGTACGCGGACGGGCCCGGGACGGCCATCGCGGTGACACCGACTGGGCAATATCAGTTGCCGCGCGACGCCGCCCTGGTGTTGGGGCCCCAGCATCCGTTCGCGGAGGAATGCGGGCGCGATCTGGTGGTTTCCTGCCATCATCCCCACTCGGGGGATTTCGTGATCGCGGGTTGGAATCCCAAGGCCCGGCCTGTCAGCTTCGTGTGGGAGAACGGCGCCCACGGCGGGCCCGGTTACCGGGAGACGCACGCCTTCGGCTTGTTCCCCTTCAACGCGCCTTTGCCCGCCCATGGCGCCTACCTGCGCTATACGCATATCCGCGAAGCGGCCCTGCACCTGCGCGGGACGGTTTCCGTAAACCAATCCTATCCGCGCCGCCGGCGCGCGGCGGAAAAATCCCTGCGCGTAATGACCTACAACATCCACGGCTGCAGCGGCATGGACGGAAAGATCTCCGCCGCGCGCATCGCCCGCGTCATCGCCCAGTACGAGCCGGACATCATCGCCTTGCAGGAGTGCTACGGGCCCAAGCCGGGGGATCAGGCCCGCGCCATCTCCAAGCACCTCAGGGAGGAGTACCACTTCCCCGCCGATCTGGAAATGCTGCAGGACGGCTACGGCAACGCCATTCTTGCCATGCACGCCATGGAATCGATCAAAGCGGAGGCATTGCCGGGATTGCAGGGCCGCGCCATCGAAACGCGCGGAGCGCAATGGGTCAAGTTCGATTTCCACGGCATGGAGATACATTTCGTGAACACCCATTTCGGACTCTTTTCCCTGGAGCGCCAGCGCCAGGCGCAAGCCCTGCTGGGACCGGAATGGCTGGGAGGCGCCGTGTTTTCCGGACCGCTCATACTATGCGGGGATTTCAACGCCTTCCCTTCTTCGGCGGTTTACCGCACCTTGACCGGCGGCCTGCGCGAAGCGCAGGAGGACATGGACGGGCACAAATCGCGCAATACCTTTCCCGGCCGCTATCCCGTCAGCCGTATCGATCACATTTTCTACAACGAGGGATTGACGACACTCAAGGTGGAGGTGCCGCGCACCCATCTCACGCGCCTGGCTTCCGATCACTTGCCGATAGTGACCGAGTTCGGGCTGGCCTTGACCGCCGCTTCGGCGCCGACGCCGGCTGCAACGCCGGGCTAGCGCCCGGTTCGCTCCCGCATAACTAAATTTCCTTCCCAACCCGGTAGAAGGACAGACCGCTCCCATGCACGAAATCGCCGACTCCACTTCCCGCCTGCTGGAATACCGCATCCTGGGCAATAGCCTCCGCGAAATCCTGGTGACCGCCGTGGGCGTCCTCATCGGCCTGGCGCTGGTGCGCGTGTTCCAGGTGTTCATCATCCGCCGCCTGCGCAGGATCTTCGCGGCCACGGTTACCACCTGGGACGATTTGCTGGCCCGGCTGCTGGAGCGGGACGTGGTTCCCGCCCTCTACGCGCTGATCATCTATCTGGGCGTGCGGGACCTGGACTTGAAAACCTCCCTGCGGGACGGGCTGCGCAGCCTCATCACCGTGATCCTGACTTTGCTGTTGATCCGCCTTTTGATGGAGGTGGTGAACCATTCCATCCGTTCCTATTGGTCGCGCCAAGGATCCGATCATACCGTCGTGCGCGAGAAGAACCTCAACGGCATCATCACAATGGCAAAGATAGTGGTGTGGATCCTGGGCTTCATCCTCTTGCTGGACAACCTGGGGATCAAGGTTTCCGCATTCGTGGCCGGCCTGGGGATCACGGGCATCGCCGTGGCCCTGGCGGCGCAGGCCATCCTGGGGGATTTGTTCTCCTACTTCGTCATCTTCTTCGATCAGCCTTTCGAGGTGGGGCACGTCATCAAGGTGGACCAGTACCAGGGCGAGGTGGAGAGGATTGGACTCAAGACCACGCGCCTGCGCAGCCCGGACGGCGAGCAGATAGTGGTCTCCAACAAATTCCTCACGGATTCGCGCGTGCAGAATTACAAGCGCATGCTGCGCCGCCGCGTGGTCTTCAGCCTGCAGCTGGACTATGCCACGCCTCCGGAAACCCTGCGTTCCCTGCCCGCGCTTATCCAGGCCCAATTCGCCGGCTTCCCGGACGTGACGTTCGAGCGTTCCCATTTCCGCGAGTTCGCGGAGTTGGGGCTGCGCGTCGAGACCGCCTACGTGATCGAGAATCCCGATTTCGGACGCTCCCTGGATATCCAGCATCAGGTCAACCTGGGCTTGCAGGAAGAATTCGCAAAGGCGGGCATCCGCTTCGCCCTCCCCGCGCGCGTTGTCTTTCCGCCCCCGTCTTGATTACTAGTTTTGCCGAAGGCTTCCACTGCGGGGCCGGGCTTATTCCCAATCGCATGACCCACGGGAGACCATGAAGAAAAAGGAGCCGAGCAAGAAGAAGGGCGCCGGCCTGCGCGCCAAAGCCGATCCGGCCAAACCCGCGCCGGGGAAACCGTCGTCGGCCAAGCCGGCCAAGCCCGCCAAGGCCAAGCTTGAACCCAAAGAGGACGACGAGGATTTCCGGGGCGCGGATCTCATGGCCGATCTCGCCAAGTTGGGCGGCTTGGGTCAATTGTTCGGCAAGGCCAAGGGCGATGCCGGCGATGCGAAGGAAGATGATCTGGGCTTGGATAAGGTGATGGCGAGCCTCACCCAAATATTCGGCGGCAAAGACTTCATGTCGGACGCCGAACTGGACGCCTTGCTGGAGAGCAAGATCGCCAGCGGGGAAATCCCCCCGTCCGCCTCCCTCGATCCGCTCGACGAGGCCCAGAGCCTCATCTACGAAGCATGGAACTCGGAGGACGTGGTCAAGGTGGAACTGGCGCATCGCGCCCTGGAGCTGTGCCCGGACTGCGCCGACGCCTATATCATCCTGGCGGAGGAGGAAGCGGATACCCAGGAGGCGGCCTTGTCCCTGTACCGCAAAGCCGTGGACGCGGGCAAGCGCGCCATGGATCCGCGGCTCTTTGCGGAAGCCGCGGGGGATTTCTGGGCCGTAATGGAAACGCGGCCCTACATGCGCGCGCGCCTGGGACTGGCGCTGTGCCTGCGGGACGTGGGCAAGAAGGAAGAGGCACTGGGCCACTTGCGCGAACTGTTGCGGTTGAATCCATCCGACAACCAGGGCGTGCGGTATATCCTTCTCCAATGCCTGCTGGAGTGGGGCGCGGACGAGGAGCTGGGTGAATTGCTGGGACGTTACCCGGATGATACCTCCCCATCCATCAGCTATACCCGGGCGCTATGGCTGTTCCGGCGCCAAGGGCCCGGCCCGGCCGCCAACGGGGCCCTTAAGCAGGCCGTCAAATCCAATCCGCACGTTCCGGGATTCCTTTTGAAGCGGAGTAAAACCTCCCGGAGCATTCCTCCCGCGGCCGCGTCGGGCAGCCCGGAAGAAGCGGAAACCTATGCGCGGGGAAACATGAATCCGTGGCATGGGACCCTGGGAGCCTTGGATTGGCTGGCCAAGGCATCCGGCTAAGCGTCTGCGAACGCTCCGAGCGGAAGCTTTCGTTCCGGGCGGCGGGTTCTCCGCCCCCTCGGGCCCTGCGTCGGCATGAACCGGAACCGGCTTCACGCTCGATATCCCATGCCAGGCTCAGGAAACCCAATACCTTTCCCGGCCGGCTGGATTAGATTCACGCTGGGCGGCATGGGGGTGCCGGATATTTCACGGGGGGATACCAGATGGCACATTCGATCACTTGGAAAAGCGGTTTCGCATGGGCGGGAACGCTTGCGATGCTCGCCTTGGCCGCCGGCGCGCAGCAGAAACTCGATTTGCAGCAAGCGCTTCCCTTGGACGGGCCGGTGCTGGTGCAGCCGTCCGGATTGGCCTGGGACGGCAAAAACCTGTTGCTGGTTTCCAGCTTCCATGATGACGCCATCTTCAAGATCGAATTGCAAGCGGACAAAGCCGTCTTCAAGGAGCTGGTGAAGATCCATCGCCCCAAGGATGGGACCGGTAGGATGTCCTGGCGCGGCCTCGCCGCGGACGGAAAGGGCAACACCTACCTGGCCAGCGACGCCGATTGCCGCATCATGAAAGTGGAATCGGGCGGAGACGGGGAGTGGGAAGGCCCGGGCCTTTTGGAAGCCGGTTCGGAAAAGGGCTTGTTCTCCGGGAAGAACTCCGGCATCGAAGGCATCGCCATCGCGGGCAAGCGCAAGTTCGTGGTGGCCGCCTCGCGGGAGCCGCGCGGCCTGCTGCAGGTGGATCTCTCGGGCCCCAAGCCCGTCGTCAACGCTCTGCTGGCCGACAAGTCCAAGCTGCCGCTCCCTGCGGGCCGCCGCAAGCCGGACTTCTCGGACCTGGCGGAGGACAATGGTAAACTCTGGGCCTTGTCCGCCAACGCCGATGCCATCTGCCAGCTCAAATGGAACGGTCAGGAATATACCGAAGGCGATTATTGGACCTTCGGCCATGTGAGCAATGATCCCAAGTACGGTTATGCGGGACTCAAAATGGGCCTGGCGCGCGGGCTGGCCATGGACGGCCAGTCCATCTATGTGGTCCTGGACAACAAGGGCGTGGGACGCCAAGGGGACCCGGCCGATAAGCGCCCGCTCCTGCTGGTATTCAAGCGCCCCCACAGCACCTGATCAAATGCTATTTTCCCCTCCATGCGGATGAACCTTTTCCGGGCCATGACGTCTGCCTTATGCCCCGGCTTTCTGCTCCTGCTCTCCGGCGCCTTCATCGGCGGCTGCCGCGGGCCCGCTCCCATGCCGCCTCCGGGCGCCGCCGCATCCGCTCCTCCGGACTCCGCCGGCTCCGCCCGGATTTTGGCGGGCTGCCGCTACGACACCGCCCGCGCGATAGTGGAGACATATTGCGCGGACTGCCATTCCGCCCATGGCAAAAGCCGCGCCCAGGCGCGCGCCCACCGCGATTTCAGCGTCGATACCTATGCCGAATGGATAGCCGCCTCCCGGGCCGTTCCCGGCCGCGTGGACAAGGATTCCCTGGAAGACAAGATCATGCCCCCGCCGCGTTTCCCCGCCCAGCCTACGGATACGCAGCGCAAGCTGCTGGTGGATTGGGTCAAACGCGGCTCGCCCAATACGCCCCAAGGCAAGTAGGCTCCCGGCCTAGCGGGAGACGGGGATTTTGCTCACCGTAAAGAAGTCCAGGGTCTTGCCGTCGGGTAACATGGCTGTTACCGTGAGCAGGCTGTCATCCGCCTTTACGTCGCAGAAATTGTTCACGCTCCGGGAAAACCGGGTCCACCACTGCCGGCCCGCGGGGTATAACGGCGCGCCGCCGCCGCCGGACACGATGTACACGGTGCCGCGGCCCGCGCTCAGACTGCTGGTGCTGTCCACTACCTTGCCCGCGTAAATCTGGTTGCTGCGTTCGTAGATGTGATCATGCCCGTTGAAGACAACGGCGACGCGGTATTTGTCGCACAGCTTCTCCAGTTCCGGCAGGCCTTTGGCGCCATGGTCGCCGGTGCTGTAGACCGGGTAATGCGAGTAGACGAACTTCCAGGCGGCCCGGCGGGCGGGCGGGGATTGCAGTTGCGTCTCCAGGTATGCCAGGGAGACCATAGGATCCATGGCCAGGCTTACGAAGAAGCAATTGCCCTGGGTGAAGGAGTAGACCGCCTTGCCGTCCCGCACCAAGGTGGGTTGGAAGGAGAGCAGATCCGCCTCCGATTCATGGTTGCCGCGCGCCACCAGGTAGAGGTTCTTTTCCAGCAGTTCCGCGATGGCGGGATTTTTGGTGATCACGGATTTGAATTTGGCCTGCGATGCCGCCGTGTTGGGCCCATAACCGTCCCACAGATCGCCGGAGAAAATCACCAGCTCCGGGTTGACCTTGGCCACGGCATCGATGACGGTTTGATGGATGTCCGGATTGGTGCGCGTGTCGCCATAGGCCGCGAAATGAAGCGCATGTCCGGGCTGCGCGCCCAACAAGACGGACATGGCGGCCAGTGCGGGATACTTCATTGATCTCTCTCCGCCCGATCGCGCAACCTCTGCGCCTGCTCGGCCAGCGCCGCCGCCTTGATGCCGCCGTGGCTCGCATGCCACAAGCATTCCCCGTCCAGCCATGCCAGCACCTGCGGCGATTCATGCCGCACCAATGACAAGGTTTCGAGCGCGTCGGATGCGGCCCGGAATTCGATCACATCCACTTGGCAATAGGCTAGGCCCGGCGCCTGGCCTGCCGCGAAAGTCCGGAACTCCCGGATGGCGCGCGCGCTGAGGCCGCATTGCGTGCTGTGCTTGAAGACGAAGACCGGCATCCGTCCGGAGGCGGACACCGCGTCCCGGGCTTGCCGCGCCGTATGCAAATGCATCGTTTCGTTCATCCGCATAAAGTATTAAATTCAGGTAAGCCGTTTGCCGCACCAGAAAGACAGGAGCCTATCATGCCCATTTCCCAATCCGGAGATCCAGCCCCGCTCTTCACCCTCATGAACGATGAAGGCAAAAGCGTTTCGCTCGCGGGCCTGAGCGATAAGCCCATCGTGCTGTTCTTCTATCCCAAGGACGATACCCCGGGCTGCACGGTCGAATGCAAGGAGTTCCGCGATGCGCGCGCGCAATTCCTGGACAAGGCGCACGTCTTCGGCGTCAGTCCGGACGACATGGCCAGCCATCAGGCCTTCCGCGACAAATACGCTTTGAACTTCCCCCTGCTTTCCGATCCCGGCCACGCGGTGGCGGAGCGATACGGCGTGTGGGGCCTCAAACCCAGCGGCAACCACGGCATTTTCCGGACCACATTCATCATCCGGGACGGAAAGATCGCACGCGTCTTCGAGGCCGTGAAACCGGAAGGCCATGCCGCTGAAGTCCTGGCCTCGCTTTAGCCGAGCTGCCCTCTTTGTGGGCCGGCACGTTCATCCTCGGCGCCGACGATTCCAATCGGCTGGCCGCTAACCCTTGCCCGGCGCGGTCACGGCGTCCTTACGGGCGCGGTCCGCGCGCTTTTCCACCACTGCTTTGACGGCCAAAGTCAACAGGGCCAGAAAGCAGAGCAACGAGGCCGCCGAGAAGGCCTGCACGTAATTGTATTCGTTGTACAGGATTTCCACCTGCAACGGCAAGGTGGTGGTCATGCCGCGGATATGCCCGGAAACCACCGAGACCGCGCCGAACTCGCCCATGGCGCGCGCGTTGGTCAGGATCACGCCGTAGAGCAGGCCCCATTTGATATTGGGCAAGGTCACGTGCCAGAACGTCTGCCATCCGCTTGCGCCCAGCGTACGGGCGGCCTCCTCTTCTTCCTTACCTTGCTCTTCCATCAGCGGGATCAGCTCACGCGCCACCATAGGAAAGGTGATGAAGATGGTGGCCAGCACTATGCCCGGCACCGCGAATATGATCTTGATGTCGTGCGCGTCCAGCAGCGGGCCGAACCATCCCTGCTTGCCGAAGAGGAGCACGTAGATGAGGCCGGAGACCACGGGAGAAACCGCGAAGGGCAGATCGATGAGGGTGGTCAATACGTTCTTCCCCCAAAAATCGAACTTGGCGATGGCCCAGGAGGCGGCCACCCCGAAGGTGAGATTGAGCGGCACCGCGATGGCGGCAATCAGCAAGGTGAGTCGGATGGAGAACAGCGTGTCCGGATCGCCGAAGGAATGCAGGTAGGCCGCGATGCCCTTTTCCAAAGCGCCCGCGAACACGGTGAGCAGCGGGACAAAGAGGAGCAGGAACAGGTACAGCACCGCCGCTCCGATGAGGATACGTTGCAGCCAGAGGGGTTCGCTGGTGACCGCCTGTTTGGTGTCCAGCTTGCGCAGTCGCGCCCGGGTAGGGTCTTGCAGCGGCTTGGACGCAGGCGGCGGAGGGATTTCCCTTCCGATGGGGGCGTTCATAATGGTTCCCTTGCGTTCAGCGAGAGCGCGCAGCGCCGCCGGCCCATTTCTGCAAAAGGTTGATGCCTAGGAGCAAGGAGAAGGAGAGCACCAGCATGATGCACGCCACCGCCGTCGCTCCCGCATAGTCGTATTGCTCCAGTTTGCTTACGATGATGAGGGGGACGATTTCCGTCTTCATGGGCAGGTTGCCGGAGATGAAGATCACCGATCCGTATTCGCCCAATGCCCGCGCAAAGGCCAGCGACACGCCCGTGAACAGGGAAGGGCCCACCGCCGGCAATATCAGCTTGGTGAATATCTGCAGGCGGTTGGCGCCCAATGATGTCGCGGCTTCCTCCACTTCCTTGTCCAAATCCTCCAACACCGGCTGCACCGTGCGCACCACGAACGGCAGCCCGATGAACACCAAGGCCAGCGTAACGCCCAGGGAGGTATAGGCCACCTTGATCCCCAGCGGCTCCAGCATCGAACCTATCCAGCCCGTCTGCGAGTAGACGGCGCAAAGCGCTATTCCGGCCACGGCGGTGGGCAGGGCAAAGGGCAGATCCACCATGGAATCCAGCAGGCTTCGCCCGGGAAACCTGTAGCGCACCAGCACCCACGCCACCAACAGGCCGAACACGCCGTTGGCCAGCGCCGCTCCCGCCGAACTCAGGAAGCTTAAGCGGAATGCCAGCAACACCTGCTTGTCCGTGATCAAATCATGGAGTTGCGGCCAGGTGAGATGGGATGCCTTGATGAAAATGGCGGACAAGGGGATCAGCACAATCAGGCTCAGGTAGAGCAAGGTGAATCCCATCGTCAGCCCAAAACCCGGGATCACGGAGGGATGTTTTTTACGCCGCAGCCGCGCGCGCGCCTTAGGCTGCGATATCGTGGTGCTTTCCATTACCTGCCCGCCTTCACCATCTGACTCAAAGCGCGCTCATCCTCTTCTCGCTCAGATGAAATACATGTGGGCGGCATCGTCGCTCTCGGAAGCCTCGATGGCCACCAGCGCTTCCAGCGTGGTCCCGTCCAGTATCTCCGCCGTTACGTCGCGCACCTTTTGCATCACGCGCCTTATCCCGCAATGATCGAAGTCCAGGCACTCCTCGCATTTCTCGAACGCGGTAACGCTTACGCAAGGCACCAACGCCAACGGCCCGTTGAAGACGCGCACGATATGGCCCACCTCGATTTGCGCCGGCTCCTTGGCCAGCAGGTAGCCGCCGCCCTTTCCCTGTCGGCTCTTGAGCACACGCAGGTTCTTCAGCTCCAGCAGGATCTGCTCCAGGAACTTGCGCGGCAGTTTCTGCGACTCGGCGATATCGCCGATCAAAACCGGACCGCGCGGTTGCACCTTGGCCAGGTACACCAGGGCTTTCAGGGCATATTTCGCGCGCATGGAGAGCATAACCTATTATTCCTATATGTTAAAAAATAGATAGGAAGTATGGGCTCGTCAAGAGACTAAGAAGGGCATTCTTTGGGGCGGCTGGGCTAACGGCGGGGCATTCTACCGCCGCTTCCAAGCGGTCGCATAAAAACCGCTCAGACCCACCCTTATCCTACCTAGCCCTAGCCCCTAAAAGAAATCGAACCAAGGCGATCTCTTACCATGTTGAACCCGGGAAGTCCGCCTTATGTACGGCTCTTCAAATACGCTTCGGCCTCGTCCTTGACCTGGCGGCGGATGCCCGCCTTGGTGCGGGCCAAATGCTTCAGGTCGATGAGGGGCACGTTGCGGACGTTGATGAAAGGTTTCAGCAGGGAAACAGGGATGTTACAGGGGCTCTGCAGTAACGCCAAGGGTACGTCCCGGTTTGCGAAACCGGAATGCAGGGTGCGCGTCTTGGCTATCCTGCTCAGCAGGCCTATAGAGCGGCTGGTGGAAGCGATGAAAGCCACCAGGCCCGGCTTCTGGAACACTTTGGGATTCCCCAGCAAAGCTTCCAGGATGGAATCGCGCGTGATGTTCTGGGTGATGACGGCCTTGATGTCCAGGGATCCCTCGTCCACGCCCTTGAGGAAGGATTTGGTGAGCAGGTCCCGGCCTACCCAGGCGGGAAAGGATTTGACGCCGAAGTTGCCGGTGATCTTGGAGCCCGCCATTTTGGCGCCGCTGCCGGTCAGGGCCGGCAGCAATATGCGCGCGGAATCCCCCGCCTCCACCGAGAACATCCCGTCATGATAGCAGGCCATGGCCTTTTCGAGCCAATCCATGGGCCCGGATTTTTCGTTGGCGGCCTCGAAGGTCCAGCGGCACAGGGTTCCCAGGGCGATCAGATCCATGGTCGGGATCTTCTTTACGCGCTGGGTTTCCATCATGCGGGCCAATCGCGAGAGGCTTTCCTTTTTGCCTACCTTGTTCAGCCATTTCCTGAACAGACCCTCCTTCATGTGGGCCTCGAAGCTCACTATCTTGAGGCCCACCGGCTCGCCGTTCTCCTGGCGGTTGGCCAGGTCCAGGCCTTCGTGCACGGCCTCGTCGTAGATACGCAGGCGCGGCAGGATGCGCGCCATGGTCTTGAGGTTGTACGGATCGGTATTCTCGGAAAGCCAGTTCACCCTGTCCCGCAGGGCTTCCGCCTCCGATCGGATCAAGCATACCAGGGAGGATCGTTCGCCCTCCGGCAAGCCGCCGCCGTCCAGGACTTTCTGGAAGGAAGCCCGGGCGGCGGTAACGCCCGCCTCCACGCCGTCCGCGGCCAGGCCGAAAAGCCACTCGGTCTTATCCGCCAATTCATGTTCGCTGTCGGTGAGATCGCTGCCCGCGCCGATGCGTTTCCACAGCCGGCGCAGGCGGCGGAGTTGCAGGGCGCGGCTGCCGGTTTGCCGATCCGGCACTCCGATATCGAAGAGGAAGAAGAGCAGGCGTTCCAACACCTTGTAGGGAGGGTTGCCTTGGAAAAAGAGATCCATCAACTCATCCGGGGAGAACTTCTCTTCCTTGCCTTTGAAGAAATCGGAAAGCCGCTGCGCGCCCAGATCGAAGTCCTGGAGCATTCCCAGGGTTTCTTCCATATGGTTCCATGGCGTAGTCAGCGGCATCCAGCCATTGTACCACTTTACGGGCCCGCCATCCCGCCGTCGCGTTAACCCATCCGGGCCTTGCGGGCAGCGCCTGTCCGGGCAATCAAGTCCGCGGTCTCCAGCTTTGGCGGTCAAGTGTCCAGCCCTTGGCGGTCAAGTAGCAGTCAGGGAATTGCTAATTTCCCCAACCATGAATGCCCAGCGCACAATCGTCCTCACCGGTGGCGGCACCGCCGGTCATGTCATTCCCAACCTGGCGTTGCTGCCCTTGCTCATCGCCCACGGCTGGCGCGTCGAGTACATCGGATCGGAAACCGGCATCGAAAAAGGATTGGTGGAGGCGGCGGGTATTCCATTCCACGGGATTCCATCGGGCAAATTGCGCCGTTATTTCGATTGGAGGAATTTTTCCGATCCCTTCCGCGTCCTCGCGGGAGCGGTAAAGGCCTGGAGCCTTTTGGGGCGCTTGCGGCCGCGGCTGGTATTCTCCAAAGGCGGGTTCGTGGCCGTGCCCGTGGTGTTCGCCGCGCGCGCGCGCGGTATCCCCGTCATCGTGCATGAATCGGATCTGACGCCGGGCTTGGCAAACCGGCTGGCCATCCCCTTCGCCGAGGCCGTGTGCGCCAGCTTCCCGGAGACCATGCCGCATCTGCCCAAGGCCAAGGCGGTGCTCACCGGCGCGCCCATACGCGCGGAACTTTTCCAGGGCAATGGGGCGAAGGGTGAAACCTTCCTGGGCTTGCGCGCGGATCCCGCCGCGAAGGCTTGGAAACCGTTGCTCCTTATCGTGGGCGGGAGCATGGGGTCGCGCAACCTCAACAAGGCCGTGCGCGCGGCGCTTCCGGATCTGCTCGCGCGTTACCGCGTGGCCCACCTATGCGGCAAGGCAGGCAAGGATGCAGCGCTGGAAGGTATGCCCGGCTACCGGCAAGTGGAATTCGTATCCGCGGAAATGCCGGACGTATTGGCCGCCGCCGATATCATCCTCTCGCGGGCCGGCTCCAACGCCATCTTCGAGTTCCTGGCCCTGCAGAAGCCGCATCTGCTGGTGCCGCTGCCGCTGACCGCCTCCCGCGGCGACCAAATCCTCAACGCGAACGCTTTCGCCGCGGAAGGCTACAGCCGCGTGCTGCCGGAAGAAGAGATGGGCGGAGGACGGCTGTTGCAGGAGCTGGAAATCCTGGGCGCGCAAGCGGAGATGCACCGGCAGGCTATGCGCGGGAGCCCCTTCAGGAACGGAGCG
This sequence comes from Fibrobacteria bacterium, assembly GCA_025360005.1. Lineage (GTDB taxonomy): Bacteria > Fibrobacterota > Fibrobacteria > UBA11236 > UBA11236 > Chersky-265. The sequence continues at coordinate 16,549 of JANYDA010000064.1, read as the reverse complement.
GAAAAGGTGATGGAAGTCATCTCCCGCTTTAGCTAACCTTTAGGCATGGAAATCCTCAAGCATATCGCCGATCTGTTCCTGCATCTGGACGCGCATCTCACCCAAGTGGTGGGCCAATACGGGATCTGGACCTACGCCATCCTCTTCTTGATCGTGTTCTGCGAAACCGGCCTGGTGGCGGCTCCTTTCCTGCCCGGGGACTCGCTGCTTTTCGCCGCCGGTTCCCTGGCGGCGCTGGGCTCGCTTCAGGTAACCTGGCTGTTTCCCCTGCTCTTCCTGGCCTGCCTGTCCGGAGATCTGGTCAACTATACGGCCGGCAAACTCCTGGGCGCGGGACTGTTCCGCAAGGAGGATTCCCGCCTCTTCAAGCGCAGCCACCTGGAGCGCACGCGCGATTTCTACCGCATCCACGGGGCCAAAACCATCATCATGGCGCGCTTCGTCCCCATCGTGCGCACCTTCGCGCCTTTCGTGGCGGGCATGGGAACCATGCGCTTCCGCAGCTACATCCTTTTCTGCCTTACGGGCGCGCTGTTGTGGGTGGGCGTCTGCGTTGGCGCCGGGTACCTCTTCGGCAACATCCCCGTGGTCAAGAAGAATTTCACCTTGGTCGTGATCGCCATCATCCTGCTCTCTATCAGCCCGGCCGTGATCGGGTATTTCCGCGCGCGCGCCAAGCCCACCGGGCCTTGAGGCGCCCGCACCCGCCCGGGAATAGCGGAAGGGGCGGGCTGCTTCCTTCCCACGCGCCCATGGTAACCTTTGTGTTACCCAGAGGCCAGCCACTTCGCCGCCAGGCCAATCATCCCGCCGCCCGCCATCAGCCAGGTGGAGGCCGTTTCGCGCCGGAACAACAGATACGCGGCCAGGGCGCAGATCACGGCGCTGACGGCATCCACGATGGAAGACCTGCCCGTTTGCCAAGCGGCCCCGGTCATCAACGCCAGGGAAGCCGCATTGACCCCGTCCAGCAAGCGGCCCAATGCGGGCGTTTTCCGGATGCGGGGAAGCCAGGGATTGGAAGCCGCCACGAATACGAAGGCGGGCAGGAAGATCCCCAGCGTCGCCAGTAACCCGCCCGGTACCCCGCCCAGGAGGTACCCGACGAAGCTGGCGGTGGTGAAGAATGGCCCCGGCGTGGCCTGGCCCACGGAAACCGCATCCATCAATTGAGCTTCGCTCAACCAGCCCGTCCGCTCCACGAATTCGCTCCGCAAGAAAGGCAGCAGCACGTACCCGCTCCCGTACAGCACCGATCCCATCCGCAGGAATTTCCAGAACAGAAGCGTCAGGCTGAAGGGTAACGTTGCCGCTACGGAGGCCAGAGCCGGCGCTCCCGCCAGCATCCCCGCCGCGCCCATCTTGCGCGTCCCATCCGTCCGGTCGCCGCCGTTCGCGGTTCCGCTTGCCCGCCTCCCGCTTCCGGATCCGCGCTTCCACATTGCCTCCACCAAGGCTATCGCCGCTCCGCCGCCCAACAACAAGGCTATCTCATTCACATGCAGGAAATACAGGCCCAGCACCGCCGCAAAGCCCGCCCTTTCCGGCAAACCGCTCAGGGCCTTGCGGCCCAGCTTCCACAGCGCGTGCATAATCAGGGCAATGACCACGGGCTTCACGCCGTACAGGAGCCAGCCCACCTGCGGCACCGAACCGGATCGGACATAAATCCAGGCCAGGCCCATCACCATCAGCACGGCAGGGATGATGAAAGCCGTGCCGGCCAACAAAAGTCCCGGCCAGCCCGCGCGCAGGTAGCCGATATGGATCGCCATTTCCGTGGAGTTGGGACCGGGAATCAGGTTGGTCGCGCCCACCAGGTCCAGAAAAGCTTCTTCGCTCATCCAGCGGCGCTTATCCACCACTTCCCGCCGCATCAAGGCGATATGGGCCGCGGGCCCGCCAAAGGCGGTAAGACCCAGCTTGAGGAACAATCCCGCCACGGTCCACGCCTCGTTTCTAAGCCGCATGGGCCCAACGCTAGGTTCTCGCGCGACCGATTCCAAGGGATTGCCAAGGGATGCGGGCGTTTCGGGAATGTTATATTTCCCGCCGTGAGCAATCCCATCCGCTATGAAGATCGCGGCGCCTCCGCCGACAAAGCCGAAGTCCATAAAGCCATCGCCGGAGAGCATCCCGGCCTGTTCCCGGGAGCTTTTTGCAAGGTCCTTCCGGACACGCTGACGGGCGACCCCGATCATTGCGTCCTCATCCACGCGGACGGGGCCGGGACCAAAGCCATCCTCGCCTACCTGCATTGGAAGGAAACCGGGGATCTCTCCGCCTTCCGTGGTTTGGCGCAGGATTCCCTGGTGATGAACATCGATGATCTGGCCTGCGTGGGCGTGTTCGGGCCGCTCCTTTTGTCCAACACCATCGGCCGCAACGCCAAGCTCATCCCCGGGGATGCCATCGCGGAAATCATCGCCGGCTACCGGGACTGCATCGCCATGTTCGCGGCGCAGGGCATAGTCATCGAAAGCGGCGGCGGGGAAACGGCGGACCTGGGCGATACCGTGCGGACTCTGGTGGTCGATTCCACCTTGGTCGCGCGCGCGCCTCGCAAGCAAATCCTATCCGGCGATAAGCTGAAAGCCGGTCTCGCCATCGTGGGTCTCTATTCCGGCGGACGCGCCAGCTATGAAAGCGCCGAGAACTCCGGCCTGGGCAGCAATGGCTACACCATGCTGCGCCATGAATTCCTCTCATCGCATTACAAGACGGCCTATCCGGAGGTTTTCGCGCCGGAAATAACTGCTCTGGCCTATACCGGCCGGTACCGCATGGGCGATGCATTGCCCGGTTCCAACATGACGGTGGGCCAGGCGCTGCTTTCCCCCACGCGCACCTATGCGCCCATCCTCAAGGCCGTGTTGGAGAACGCCGGGAATGCGGTAGCCGCCGTCTTCCACAACACGGGGGGGGGCCAGGCCAAATGCCTGCGCTTTGGGCGCGGGATCGCCTATATCAAGGACAACCTGTTCGATCCGCCTCCGGCCTTCCGTCTGCTCCGGGACAATCCGGCCATGTCCGCGCGCGAACTCTATCGCACCCTGAACATGGGCCATCGCATGGAAATCCTCTGCGAACCCTCCGTAGCGGAAGCCGTCATCGCCGTTTCCAAATCGTTCCAGGTGGAGGCGCGCATCGTGGGCCGTACGGAGGCCACGCAAGGCGCCAACCGATTGCTCTTGAGCGACGGGAAGGCCACCTATACCTATGAACTGTGAATCTCGCGGAGCCCGGAGCTTTCAGGATCCGGAAATGGAAAGGCCCGCTTTGCCGGCGGGCCTTTTTTTATGAGACAGGTTCAGGATCTTCCGGTAACTCCGCTGCCGAGGCAACGCAAGGCCTAATGCCTTAGTAGGCTCCGATGCCTTTTACGCAGCTGAGGATGGTGCGGAGCAGGATGACCACGTCCAGCAGAAAGCTCTGGTTGTTGATGTAGTACATGTCGTAGTCCATGTTTTCATGGATGGCTATTTTCCTGTCCGCACTGATTTGCCATAGGCCGGTGATGCCGGGCTTGACGTTCAGGCGTTGCTTGTGCAGTTCATTGTACTGATCCACGATGAAAGGCATTTCCGGGCGGGGTCCCACCAGGCTCATGTCGCCCATGATCACGTTGAACAATTGGGGCAATTCATCCAGCGAGCTGCGGCGCAGGAACCGGCCGATGGGCGTGATGCGGGGGTCGTTTCCGGATTGGGGCGTTACGGCATAGACCGGCGTATCCGTGTACATGGAGCGGAATTTGAAGAAGCGGAAGCGACGGCCTTGATAGCCCACGCGCTTCTGCACGAAGAAAATGGGGCCTTTGCTGGAAAGCTTGACGAACAGGGCCAGGCCCAGCAACACAGGGGAAAGCACGGCTATCAAAAGCAGCGAAGCGGCAATATCGAAAATGCGCTTGGCCACCCGGGTCTTGAATGTGTATTTGGGTTCCGTCAGGCCGATAAGCGGGATACCTTCTACTTCCGTGATCTTCACGCGCTGGATGACGATATCGTAGAGCGACGGGACGATTTGGAACTCGCATCCGGTTTCCCGGCAAACATTGAGGATATCCACCACCACCTTGGAGGGCACCTGGGGCAAGGCGATGAACAGCTTGGTGGCGCCGGTGGCCTTGATGGTTTCCCGCAAGTTGGTGAAGTCTCCCAATACGGGCGCGCCCAGCACGGCCTTTCCGGATAGTCCGCTATTGTCATCGATGAAGCCCGCCACATGGTAGCCGAGCTTGGGCGATTGCTTGAATTTTTCCATCAGCTTGCGTCCCACCACGCCCGCTCCATAGATGAGCGCGGTGGTTTCGATGAAGCCCTTGCGGCGGAGAAAGTTGTTGAACTTGAAAAAGCCGTAACGCTGTACGGTCATGAATACCAGCAGGCAAACCCAGGTCAGCACGAAAATACCCCGGCTGAAATAAAGCTGATGGGCCAGGAACATGATGCCCAACGTGAACAGGCAGGCTTTGCCCCATGTCATCAGGATGAGTTCGAATTCCCGCACGTTCATCAGGCTGCGCTGGGGTTGGTACAGTCCATGGACTTCCATGCCGACCAGGCAGGTGCTCAGGGTCACGCCCAGGAAGGAGTAATACCGGTAGACGGATTCCGGTTCATAGATATCGATGGCGACCATAGGCCCCACCAGTCTCCAGAGATAATATCCGGCCAGAAAGCTGAGAACGATGGTTAGCGCATCCGCGACCACCTGGAAGGTGGTAAGGATTTGCTGGTAATGCGAAAGGGCTATCAACCGGGACGACGGTTGCGAGGTCCGGGCGAATTCGATGGCGGCGAGCCGGGACAGTTTCGACTCCGAATCTTCCAAAACACGGTCGATTTTGCGATCGCCCAGGGGCTTTTGCGGATTCCGGAAGGTTTTATTCATAAGCGCTTGGATCAGAAATGACAATCGAACGGAAAGGCTTTCCATTCAAAAGATAGGTTTATTTTTTTCTTAAGCGACATTTCGACGTCTCTCACATGCCAAACCGAGGCCAGTATACGACAGTGGATCAGGGTTTGTCCCCCATAAAATTCCGGTACCATCCGTTCCATGCGCAATGAGTTTGTCAAGTAAGATTTTCGCATTCCGGCCAATCGCCCTAAGGAGGGAAAAGGAACCGAGTAAGCCTTGGTAAAATCAGCATTTACATTTGAGGAAGATAGACTTTTATCAGGCGAGGAGAGGCAAAAAACGGTATAGTTAATGGGGCGATCTGAGCCTTCCCAAGGGGCAAGGCTTAAGTGGGAAAAAGCCGCCGGTTTAGTTTACACTTGACGGCTTTGGACGAAACGGGAACAGCAATGAAATTTACGGCAACAATCGGATGGGTTTTCCTGGCCATCGCTTCCTCCTGGGCCGGAAAGCAAAAAATCATTCTGCGCTTGCGCGAACCCTTGCGCGCGGAAACCATCAGGATCCAGGTTCCGGAATTGACCAATGGCCGCGGAGAAACGCGCGACCTGGAAACCAATGTCGAATTGGGCACTCAAACCAAAATCGACGCGCCCAAGTCCCAAGACGTTACCCTCAAGTTAAATATGGTGGTCCGTAACATCGGTAAGAGCGGCGTGCAGGTGACTTTGACCTTGCCTTCGCCGGGTTATGTAGAAGTGGTGATGATGGATTTTTACGGCAAGAACCTGGCGACGGTGTTCTCCGGCAATATGGTCACGGGCGTTTTCCCTTTGCCCCTCTTCGCGCTCAAGGACGGCGACAATAACGGAATCAAGTTCATGACCCTGCGCATCAACGGCAAGGTGGTCATGAAAAGGGTAATGACCAAGGTAAGGTGATGCTGGCCCGGATCCGACATGCAGTTTTCGCCGTGGCGGGGCTTTGCTCAGGCGCCCTGGCATTGGGAGCTTTGCAGGTGGAAAACGCCGCCGTGGGCCAGCATACGCTCGTCATCACGGTGGACGACTCCATCCAGGCCCCTGATCTCGCGAAAATCCGCGTCGAAGGTTATGAGATCGAAAACGCCGCCTTCGTGGAGGAAATGGGATCGACCCCCACCCAATTCGCCCCCAATTACCTGGACCTGACATTGCCCGGCAACGGCAAGGTGGTGGACTATGTCGCCACTCCCGGCACCTTGGTCCTGGACCTGCCGGAAGGCTCGGTCCCGGTGATAGGCACCGTGATAGCGGATACCTCTTTCGGCGGCATTCTCCGCAAGATAGTGGACGCGGACGGGCAGCCCCAGCCGGGCCTCATCGGCCGCCGGTGGATCCTCAAGACCGTAGACGCGGATCTCCCGGACGCCGTGCAGGATTGCGACATCGCCTTTAAGACGCGCATGGACCTGAACCAGGCTCTGACCGATCTGACCCAATCCCAGGACGTGATCGGTACCACCGCGGACGGCGCGGCCGCCTATGCCCAGATGGGAATAGGCATGAGCGGGGCGCAAGTCCTGTTCCAGCCTACCGTAACCGGCAGGATACGGGTGCGCGCCGGCAATGTGGAGTTGTTTCAATTCCGGGTGGCGGGCGATTGCGATGTCATGGCCAGCGTCAAAACCTCCGTTTCCGGCGCCGGAGATTTCGACTACGAGGAAGAGCTGCCGGGCAAAGCGCCCTCCCTGGTGCCGTTGGGTTCCGGGCTCTTTCTGCGCGTACAGAACCGCCCTTTCCTTCATGTGGAAACCCATTCGCGGGGGGAAACCTTTTCCGCGCAGGGGAATTTCCACATCCGCAATTCCATCAAGGGCGAACTCGGCTTCACGGACGGCCAATGGCGGCCGTTGGCTGAGAACAAGATGACCTGGGCCGACAAGGCCCTGCGCGAATTGGCTGGCGACGGCCAGGTCAAGATGTCCGTCAAGCCGCGCGTGGAAATGCTTCTGGACGGCGTCCAGGGGCCGGTATTCACCTTCGAGCCCTTCGTTCGCTTTTCGGCATCGCCCAGTCCATCGCCCGGCGCTCCCTGGGCCCAGGGAGCCATGTCGGCGGGGAGCGCCTTCGCCAACAACTTTCCGGCCCTTCCATGGCAGGCGGCCGCGAACGGCCCTCTCGCATCCAGTAACGCCTCGGTTACCCAGGGGGGTTTAGGTTGGCAACCCCGGTCAGTCCCTGCCAATAACGCCAATAGCGATTCCACCGCCTCCGCAGGCAACAAGGAGTTGAGCCTGGGCGCGAACATCTTCATGGAAACGCGTACCAATTTCACCGGGCCGGATGCGCTCCGCAATTTCCTGCTCTTCAGCGGTGAACAGACCGTGTTCTCACCGCCCAGGGAAGGGACATTGGCCATCAAGGAGGCGGACAGCAACCGCATTCTGCTGCAATGCCAGACCTATCCCCGTTCGGACTACTACATCATCCAACAAAAGGTGGGCTCCGGCCCCTGGGAAACCGTGTTGGACAAAGCCGTCGCCCCAAAAATCCGGACCGGCCTCCTGAAGCCGAACAGCCAATACCGTTTCCGCGCCATGGGCGTGAACGGCTTGGGCATCAGCCCTGCCTTCCCTGCGGAAGGCGTGGCATTCCTTTCCCCGTCCCCCAATCGTCCGCCCTTCCAACCCATCGCCCGCTTTCCGGATTCAGGCGCCGTGGTTTCGGACAGCGCGCCCGTGGCTTTGGCCTGGAAAGGCGGGGATCCGGACGCGGGCGCCAAGGTGCAGTATTCGGTTTACCTGGATACCAGGTTCCCGCCGCTTTCCCTCCGCGTCAGCGGCTTGGCGGATTCTTCCTTGAGCCTTACGGACCTTAAGCCCGGTATCACCTACTTCTGGAAAGTGATCGCCAGCGACGGCCTGGATCGTAGCGAGGGTCCGGTACGCAGTTTCACCATCAAATCCCCGGAGCCGCAAGTGCCGCAGCCTCCCAAGGCGTTCGCTTCCGCCTATCCCGTGGTTTACCTGCCGCGCGGCGGCTTTCGCCGCGAAGACGGCCGCATGATCCAGGTGGGACCGCTTTTCCTGGGAAAGTTCGAGGTAACCCAGACCGAATATGAAAAGATCGCCGGCCGCAACCCTTCCTATCAGCTGCAGGATTCCTTGCCCGTGGACAGGGTGACTTGGGAAGAGGCGGACAACTTTTGCCGGGAAACCGGCGGACGCCTGCCTACCGAAGCGGAATGGGAATACGCCGCTCGCGCCGGGGCCAATTCCTCCTTTTATTGGGGCTCGGAGGATCCCGGCGATTATGCCTGGTATCGCGACAACTCGGACAATCGCACGCAGAAGGTCGGCCTCAAGAAGCCGAACGCATGGGGCCTGCACGATATGGCCGGTAACGTATTTGAATGGGTGGAAGACTGGTACGGCGACTACAATGCCGCGGACCTGGATCATCCCAAGGGCCCGGGCACCGGTACGGCCAAGGTCATCCGCGGGGCCAGCTGGTATAGCGAATCCAGCTCCCTCAGCCTGAGCGCCCGGTACAATAACCGGCCGGGTTTCCGGAATTTCAAAGTCGGTTTCCGTTGTGCCAAGGATCCGGAGCGCACCGCTTTCATGGAAACGCCTTCCGTGTTGGCGGCCAAATCCAGCGAACCGGCCGGCGCTTCCGACGCAGCGCCCAAATAATGCTAATTTAGGCTTTCATGAAGTACGGAATTTATTCCGACATCCATGGCAATTTGGAAGCCCTCCAGCGGGTGCTTGAGTCGATGAAACGCCTGGGAGTGGACAAGAAGGTCTGCCTGGGAGATATCGTCGGCTATGGCCCCTTCCCCAACGAATGCGTGGAACTGGTGGCCGAGAACAGCGACATCACCATTCTGGGCAACCATGACAGCGTGGCCATCGGCCGCGAATCCTCCGAAAGCTGGAACAACTACAACGCCCAGAAAGCCATCGAATGGACCAGCAAGGTCCTGACGCCCGCTTCCATCGATTTCTTCTCCAAGCTGCCGTATATGGTCTCCGAGCCGCCGCTGCTGTTCGTGCATGCCAGCCCCTGGTCCCCGGCGGATTGGAAATACGTATCCAGCCTGGACGATGCGGTGGACGCGTTCTCCTTCTTCACGGAAAAGATCTGCTTCATCGGCCATACCCATTGGCCCATAGTGGTGATCATGGAAGGGGAGCAATCCTTCAAGGTCTCGGAGACCCTCTTATACACGCTGGAGCCCGACCAACGCATCCTGGTGAACGACGGCAGCGTGGGCCAGCCCCGCGATCGCAACCCGCTGGCCAGCTGGTGCCTGTGCGATACGGAGAAGATGAGCGTGGAGATCATCCGCGTGGCTTACGATATCAGCAAGACCCAGGCGGCCATGAAGAAAAGCGGCTTCGCGGAGTTCCTCATCAACCGGCTTTCCGAGGGGCGCTAGCATAAGCCGCATACGCGCCCTCGCCAAGGAATCCCTGGTCTACGGCGTCTCTTCCATCGCCAGCCGCTTCCTCAACTTCCTGTTGGTGCCGTTCTATACGCACGTCCTCACCACTTCCGATTTCGGGATTCAGAACTACATCTTCATCCTGGTCGCCTTCCTGAACGTGCTCTACCAGTTCGGGTTCGATTCGGCCTACCTGCGCCTGTCCATCGACGTGGATACGGATGGCCGCAAGCGGCTGTTCTCCACGGCGTTCTGGAGCCAGGCGCTGGGCGCCGGCGGGTTCTCGCTATTGCTGGTGCTTTTCTCCGGGCCGCTGGCGGGAGCCTTCATGATCCCCGGATCGCAGCGCAAGCTCTTCGTCTACGCGGCGGGCATCCTGATGCTGGATACCCTGCGGGTGGTGCCGATGGCGCATCTGCGCCTGAAGCATGCGGCGGGCCGTTTCGCGCTCATCAACCTGGGCAACGTGATAGTGAACATCGCCGGCAACCTGCTGTTCGTTCTGCATTGGCATAAGGGATTGGAAGGAGTTTTCTGGGCCAACCTGGCGGCCAGCGCTTTCGCGCTCGTGCTGGTGCTGCCCATCCTGTTCGAAAACGTGCGCGCGGCGTTGCAGGGCCCCGCCTTCCGCCAACTCCTGCGCTTCGGCCTGCCGCTGGTGCCGGCGGGGTTGTACGGCAACATTAACGAGATGGCCGGGCGCATGTTCATGCGCTTGCTCAAGCAGGGCGATATCGATAGGCTCTATCCCGGCAAGGGTTACGATGTGCTGCAACTTTCCGGCATCTTCGCCGCGGCGTGGAAGCTGGGCATTTTCGGGATGTTGCTGGTGCAGATGTACCGCATGGCCTGGCAGCCTTTCTTCCAGCAGCGGCAGAAGGACGCGGACGCGGCCGAGCTGTTCGGGCGAATCCTGAGATACCTCTGCCATTTCGTGGGTTACGCGTCGGTTACCTTGATGGTATTCCTGGACAAGCTGGTGGCCTTGCCTTTGGCGGGCGGACGGCCCATCATCGCGCCGGCCTTCTGGGCCGGGCTGGGGATTGTGCCGGGGGTATTGCTGGCCTATGCCTTCCAGGCCTGGGTGGTGCATTTCACCTTGGGGCTGTACATCGCCAAGCAGACCAAGTACCTGATTTGGACCAACGGGGCCGGGGCCGTGGTCACCATCCTCGGCAATATCATCTTTATCCCGCTACTGGGCCTGTGGGGCGCCACGCTGTCCGCCATCCTCTGCTACCTGGTGATCGCGATCATGACCATGCGCCGCAGCCAGCGATTGTTCCCCATCGAACTATCCTGGCTGCGCATGGCGCCCATCCTCATCTGGCTGGCCCTGGGTTGGGCCTTGGGAACCCTGGTGCAGATGCGCCCGGGAGACTTTCCCATGGGCATGCGCTGGGCCGCGATGGCGGCCTTCTGGGCGCTTCCCTTTCTGACCGGGGCCTTGCGGCTGAACGAACTGCGCGGCGGGCTTCCGCTGCCGGGCTCCCGGGCCGCGGGCAATGCGGACGCGCCCTGATGCCTGGGCCGGGCAGGTAGGGGATGGGCAGGCCCCCCGATCCGGAGCCCGCGTCCGGGAGTAGCAGCAAGGTTACCGTAGCATCCGCGTATCGGTGGCTGTCGCTGCCGGCGGAAACCCTGCTGGCGGCCTGCGGCCAAGCGCGTTTCCAGGGGTCCGGGCCCGGCGGCCAGAAGCGCAACCGCGTCTACAGCGGCGTGCGACTGACGCATCCCGAATCCGGCCTCACCGCCGAATCCGTGGATTCGCGCGCCTCCCTGCGCAATCTGCACGCCGCTTTGGCCAGGCTCCGCCTGGGGATGGCGCTATGCGCCGATCTGGCCTCGCTGGATCCCGCTTGCGATCCGGAGGGCCTGGAGAGGCGGGAAAAGCTGGCGAACCCCGGCCTGCCCCCGTTCCGGGCCGGGGCCAGTCCCGATCATCAAGACTTCCCCGGCTTTGCTTTGCGCGCCTTGCATAGGCTTGCATGGCATAAAGGCCAGTTGGCGCCGGCCGCAGCGGCCTTGAATTGCACCGCCTCCGCATTGACGCGCTTCTATAAGTCCGACAAGGCGGTATGGGCGCGGGCGCGGGCCATCCGCGCCGCCAACGGATTGCATCCCTTGAAGTGAGCTCAGCTCAGGAGCGCGCGGCGGCCTTGGCGTAGAAGGCTTCCCAAAGCGAATCGATGTTCTCCCAAGAGAATTCCTTGCCTACGAAGGCGCGTCCCTGGCGGCCCAGCCTTTCGCCCAGCTCCGGATCGGAAAGCAATTTCACGATGGCTGCGGCCAGGGCCTCCGGATCCTTTTGCGGGCAGAGCAGGCCGGTGCGCCCGTCCTTGATGATGTCCGGAATGCCGCCCACGTTGGAAGCCACCACCGGGCGCGCATAGTTCAAGGCTTCCAGCAGCACCACGCCCAAGCCTTCCGTTTCACCCTGCGAATCCACGATGGCGGGCAGACAGAACACGTCGCAGGTGCGGTACCATTGGATGAGTTCGGCTTCCGGCACCTTGCCCGCGAAGATCACCTTGTCGCCCAGCGCCAATTCCTGGGCCACCTTATGCAGATCCGCTTCCACCTTGGGATCGCCCTTACCCACGATGGCCACCTTAGCTTCCATGACGGCGGCTATTTTGGGAAGCGCGCGCAGGAGATAAGCGATGCCTTTGCGCTCCACCACACGCCCCACGGTGAGGATGATCTTGGTCCGGTTTTGCGCGGGCGGGAGCGGATCCCCGGACAAAGGCGATCCGAATCCGATCACGCTTTGCTCCACGGGCTTCAAGGGCATGAGCGCGGCCACCAGCCCGGCCGTGAAGCTGGAATTGGAGACCACACCATGGGCGTGGCGCAGGCAGAAGCGCAGCATGGGCGCGATGGGCTTGAACTTGGCGGCCAACAATAGGCAGGCCCCATGGAAGTGGAGGATGAGCCTGGGCTTTCCCGGCGCCGCCAGGCATGCGGCCCAACCCATGAGTCCGTGTGGGAAAGGCCAATGGCAGTGGATGAATTGGTACCGTCCCTTGCGTGCTACCCGCATGGCGGCGAGCATGCCGAAAAACAGGTACGGGAAGAAGAGCAGCTTGACGAGCAGGCTGCCGCGGATTTTGTTGGGCGCGCCCTGATCATGGGTGAGGGTTTCCCGCTCCCGGAAAAAATATCGGAAGCGATGCACCTTGACCCCGCCTACGATGTGGCTGGGCAATCCCCGATAGGCAGGCGCGAGCACTTCGATTTCATAGCCCTTGGCCTGGAGGTGGCGGATGGTGTCCACCATCCAGGGGTTCTGGTTGTCCTTTTCGTCGCGGCTGTAGGTGGAGGTGATGTAGAGGATTCGGCAGGGTTTTTGGACGGGAAATGCCATTGCAAGGATCTAGAAACATGGAAATTGCGGTTAAGGGCCTTTTCGAGGAAATCATCCAGGCGCTTGGGAACTGGCCTAAATTCCCCGGCAACGACTGGAAATGGCTTTGCAAATAACGGGAATTCGCCTAGATTGATGGTTTGGCAAGGGCACCCGTTAACCCGGCAATAGAGGCGAAAATGAAAGTATTGGTTGTGGCGTTATTGGGTCTGGTACCCTCCCTGACCTTGGCGGCGCTTTGCGATGATACTTACAATTTGCAGTCGGTTTCACAGACGTTTTATACCGGAGCTAATCCCAAAAGCTTGACCAAGGGAACCGCCAAGGTAATCAATCCCAACCTTTCCAATCTGGATATCCTTAGCCAATCGGCGAATTACAAATTCGTGAGCAAGTTCGATGGTTCCTGCAGCAAGGGCGCCACGACTATCGTCTTCAAGACAAAGGGAGCGGGGAAATCGGCCTTCACGGATACCACGGATAAGAGCTACCAAATCGAACTGTTCGACTCAAGCACTCAAGTTGACAAATTCAAGTATGATTTCTGGTTCGGGTTTTACCACCCCGCCGATGCGCTTGTCGCGTACTTGGGCCGGACTAATGCGAACGCCACGGCTTTCGTGAACGCATACTCATTAGTAACCTATGTCGATTCCGTGCAGGATGATTCCACGCTTATTTGGCATGTTAGCTCGGGCTACGTGGGACCGAGCGGACCAGCGGATTCGGCTTCCTTATACGATCGATTGCTGGCTGCAACTGGCCTGATGAACACCACGTTCACTAACAAACACAAAGCCTATTTCACCGTACAAATGCTGACTTTCAGCTATGAAAACAAGCCCGCGCCAGTCTCCGTGGTCTCCGCGAAAAAAACCATGACTGGCTTCCAGGCCAATCAAACCGGCAACCTGGTGTTAATCCGCGCCGGCGAGAAAGGCGTGAACACAAGCGAACCCTTGAGCCTCTACGGCATGATGGGGAACAAGGTTGCCGCCCTTCATCCCACCGGCTATCTATATCAATGGAACGGGAAAACCTCCGCTGGGGCCGATGCCCCAACGGGCGTCTATTTCGTCCAAGCCGGCAACCGCATCCTCGGCAAATTCTTCTATTCGCGCTAAGCGGCCAGGATAATCTTCTCCCGATGGCGAATAATGGCTTCCCGAATCGAGGAAGCCGTTATTTTTTGTGACTCGGATCAATTGAAAAGTGCCGGGTTCTAGTTATTTTCCAGCTGTGCGCCATTCACTCTGGACAACCTTCATCGGGCTCCTCGCCTCCTTTTCTTTCGCAGCCGCTGCTGTTGCCGGCAAAACGCCATCCGGAAAATCCTCTTCGCATGCGCGCCCGAAAATAGACATCGACTCGGCCGAGTTGGATACCACCACCATTCATTCCCTTTATGTGGATGGGGAGTTCGAGCCCGCCATCAAACAGTTGGAAACCGCGCGGAAAAATGGCCAACTGAAAACCCATAGGGATAGCGTATTCGCTTATAAGCATTTGGGCGTAATGTACGCGGCGAGTTATGAAACGATGGAAAAAGGGAAGCAGTTCATGTACCAGCTGCTGACGATCGAACCGTCCGTTCTAATCATGGACATGTATGCCAGCGATATGATTTATATGATATTCCGAAATGTGCAGACGGAATTCGAGATCCGCCATGCGCGACCTACACTCGTGCTTGCGGACTCAACCGCGCAAAAGGATCTGCATCCCACGACCTCACAGCCAAAAATCCTAGGGAGATCGACTTGGCCCTATTGGACTGGCGCGATCGTGCTTGCTGCCGGAGTGGGCGCGACAGGTTATTTCATAATGAAAGGAAGCCCATCCAAATCGATCCATTATGATGGGGGGCTTTGAAATGAAAGCGCGGATCCGATTTGGTTTACTCTTACTTATCGGGATTTGGGGCTGGAGTTGCAATTTGTCGGATACCAGCAAACCCGGCACCCTAACCTTCCATCTGAATGATTCACTTAAAACGGCTTCGGGAAAATACGACTCCATCCATCTCGATCTCTATACGATATCCGGAAGCGATACCCTCTTCGCGAAGACCCTTTTCCACGGGGTGTATACGGATCCCGGTCAATTGCAGGATATGCCCCTCGGTGAAGGCGTCGCCGGCAATTTCGTGGTGCGCGTGGTAGGCTTTAAAAATAAGCAGGTAGCCCTGGAAATCGGAGTTGCCTTTGCGAATGGGCAGGCATCCCCCAAACCCATCGTATACAAATCCCCCTTGCCGGCAGATCTGGGTCAACATGGCCCGGTTTTCATTGCCGGACTTCGGAATACCGCAATGGCCGAGGGAGAGACCAGGCGCATAGTTGTGAAAGCCGCCAGCGATAACGGCGGGTTGCAAATCGCAATCCAAAATCTCGATAGCCTTCGTTCGCTCTTCATCGATGGGGCCAATGCCATTTCCGTTAACAGCGCGGGGGATTCGTTGGTCCTTGTGTTTTCCCCCGGTTCAGCCAAAGGCACTTACCATTTCCGTGTCGCATTGACGGACTCTTTACAAAAACAAGCGGTTCAGATTTTGATCGTGTCGGTTGGCAAGGTCAATCGGCCACCCTCTTTATCTCTGGCACCTCCCGATATCGGCCCCAGGTTTACGATCAAGGAGGGAGTTACCGCATCTCTCCACGCCCTTGTCCAAGATCCGGATTCAGGAAACATAGCGGCCTTTTTACCTCTTGTGAGTCCCGCTTGGTCCAATTGCGGTGAGTTAAAATTTGATACAGTATTCGGTTTGTTGACGTTCAAGCCTTCATTCCGCTGTGTTGTTTCGGGTGAGTCCACTTTGGCGGACTTGATCCTTAGAGGCAAGGACAATGGCACGCCTTCCGAAATCGGTCAGCTTTTCATCCAGTTCACGGTCCAGGATTCAAACAGCGCGCCAAGATGGAAGTCGGCATCCATCAATTTGTCCGCCAAAGAAGGCGCCCCTATCACCCAAGGACTGAGCGATCTCTACATTGGGGATGCCGAAAATGATTCGGTGGAAATGACGACGACCTGCGGAACGCTTGATAGGTCGTCAATGAAGTGGTCATTCAATCCGGGTTTCCGGGATGCCGGGCAGAAGGATTGCGAAATCGTCGCTGCGGATTCGCACCTTCCGCCGGCAACCTCCAAGCTGACATTGAAGTTAAGTATCGCGGATTCAATGCGCGTGGTCGATGTAGCTATCCTGAATCCACTTATGGGTTTCGCGACCCGGGACTCTCTGGTGGTAGTGAAATGGAAGGTGGGCGATCAATCCCAACCAAAGGACACTACCGAAAATCTGAAAACCGAAGGGCTAAACATTATCCGCAGGTCGTATACGGATTCCTTGGGTAACTTCGGAGCCGATTCCATCAGGGTTTATCTCGATACCAAACCGCCATCTATTCCGATTATTTCCGCTAATCCGGCGTCTCCGACGAATAATCAACAGCCCACTTGGACCTGGAAAAGCGGAGGCAACGGGGGCAAGGGGTTCTACCGATATAAATTGGGGGATGAAAATTTTTCCGTGGGTGCTTTCCAGGGAAAAGATTCTAGCTATAAGCCCTCTTCTCCCCTCGGTGAAGGCACGCAAAAACTTTATGTGCAAGAAGAAGATTCGGTAGGGAATTGGTCTTCTACCGGAAGCGCTTTCGTGATCGTCGATATTACCAGCCCGGGGATTCCGGTAGTGAATGTGGCGCCGAATTCGCCGACCAATAATCAAACACCTATTTTTTCGGCTCTACAGTCATTCGTGTGGACGTAATTTGAGACCGCCGCAATGGAAAAGTATGGCAACCCTGAAGTTGGCGAAATTGCGGAACCCCCGTGCCCCCGCCTTGATGAGCTGAATTTTGGAGTTAAGTCCTTCCGCAACCG
>JANYDA010000055.1 GCA_025360005.1 Fibrobacteria bacterium | reverse complement strand
AAAAAATGAACCAAATCTATAACAAAGCAGAAGTTATTGTTGCCAAGCACCGCCATGGTCCCGTGGGCACCGTTAACTTATTCTTCGATGCTAAAGTGACCAAGTTTGGGAACCTTGCGAGCAAGGACCTTCCTCAGAACCATTAAGCGTCAGAAAAGATTAATGAGCAGGGGGATTTGACTTAATCGTTGTAATAAAGAGATGCACTGCATTTCTGTGTCGTGACCCCCCTTCCCGTGCAGGCGGCACGCCCGCCGCTCCCCGATCGATCCGGAGTGCCGCCGCATCGTTTCTGGCGCTGGCAGCTTTGATCTTCGCAGGGTGCCAGGATAGTACTTCTCCCGCCGCTATGGAAGAGACAGGATGGGATACCACCTTGACAGTTCAGGGCATCAATCCCCTGATCAAGACCGCCATTGATCGGTCAGTAGTCTCCGCCGGCAGCAACGGCCGCCTGCAAGCGTTCCTCAAGAAATGCCGCCAAGGCGGGGATATCCGCATCGGCTTCATCGGCGGTTCCGTAACGGCGGGAGCCGTGGCTACCGTTCCCGCGCGCAGGTACTCGAGCCAGTTCTGCCTTTTCCTGGGAAAGCTTTTCCCGGCCGCGCGCTTCCAGGAAGTGAATGCGGGGATAGGCGGCACGGACAGCCGCTTCGGCGCTTCCCGCGCGCGCGAGGACATGCTTTATGCCGCGCCGGACCTGGTAGTGATCGAATTCGCCGTAAACAATGATCCGGGCGATACCCTCTTGATGCCGCAGTCTTACGAAGGATTGATCCGGCAATGCCTGGCGGATCCCCATACGGCGGTACTGCTTTATTTCAGCTTGCAGGGGAACGGCACTTACGACGGCGAAAACAAAATGATCCCCACGGGGCTCCATTACGGATTGCCCATGGTCAGCCTGATGCGGGCGGCTTGGCCTTTCATCCAGGACAGCATCATATCCGCCGATTCCCTGATCACCCAAGTCGTCCATCCTATCGATGCGGGCCATTTCATGGGCGCGTACACGCTCTTCTCCCTTCTGCGCGCCACGGCCCACCAGGAAAAGGACGACGCTATCGCTCCCGTGCCGGCCCCGATATACGGTACCGTATACGATACGGCGGGTTTTTACCATACCGCGGATTCATCGCTCCGGGTGTCGCTGGCCGGGAGCTGGGCGCCGATATCCAAAGAACAGGGCCGCATCGGCTTCATGGATTTTACCGCCGGTCCGGGAATGAGCTTCGACTATTTCGGGAAGGAAGTTACTTTGGGCTATCATGTCACCAAGTTAGGGACCGGACGCCTGGAGGTTAGCGTCAACGGCGTACCCGTGGATACCTTGTCCGATTATTTCGCGGGCGATTGGGGCGGAGGGGTAATGCGCTTCAAGCTGTTGCACCGATCGCAAACGCCGCAAAAAGCAACCGTGACGCTGACCTTGCTGGAGGGGCGGAATTTCCAGGTGGACTACCTGCTCTATGCGGGGCAGGAGCGTTTGCCTTAACTCCCGCCGCATCCGGATCCGGCCGGTCCGGAATTTACTTTTCATCCCGCATTAAGTAGTTTATCCCCCGTGAATCCCGCCCGAAATCCCGATATCCGCCTTGTGCCGGCATGGCGCAGGGAAAGCGTGCGATACGGGATAGGCGAGTCCGCGATCCGCTGCGCGGATTTGGCAAGGAGGGCGAGATGATAGCCGGAAGTCCCATGGAGTCCAATCCCAACGACAAGAACGCCCTGCGTGTCCCGGTGGCGGGCGGCCAAGGCAAGCTTCCGGATACGGACGGTTTAGGGTTGCTGGATATTGTCCTCATTCTCCTGGGGCGGAAAATGTTCATGCTGGTGGGGATGATCCTTATCAGCGCGGGCGCCCTGATCACGGTTTTCGTAATGGAAAAATCCTATACGGCCACGGCCGTCCTGCTCCCCCCTAAATCGAATTCCTCTTCGCCCCTAGGTTCCCTGATGGGCGATATCCCCATCGGCGGCCTTTTGCGTTCTATGGATATGTTCGGCAAGGAGGATAATAACCGCTACCTCACCATCCTGGATAGCCGCACTTTGGCGGAGTCCGTGATCAGGCGTTTCGATTTGCCCCATCATTACAAATTCAAGAAACCGCCGCCCATCGAAGATGCCATCAAGGCCTTGAACAAGCACTATTCATTCGAAGAAGACAAGATGGACAACATCGAAATCACAGTGAAGGATCGCGATCCGCGCTTGGCCGCCGATATGATCAACTTCATCATCCAGAAGCTCGACAGCATGAGCTTCGATTTGGCCAAGCAAAGCGCCAAGGGCTCCCGCATCTTTTTCGAGGAACGCTTGAGGCTGATGACCGCCACTTTGGATTCCGTCCACCATAAGCTGGCCGATTTCCAGGTCAAGAACAACATGATCGACCTGGATGGTCAGGTGAAGGCTACGGTGGAGGCGTTGGCGGGCATTGAAGCCGAGGCCATGTCCACAAAGATTGAAAAGGACGAGCTGGCCTCGAAATTCGGATCCCAGAATACGCGCGTATCCGAATTGACCAAAAAGGAAGGCGTTCTCAAGCGGCGCATTGAAAACTATATGCAGGAAGGCAGCGGCTCCTTGATCATGCCCCTCCGCAAGACGCCGGAGCTGGCCATCAATTACGCCTACCTGTACCGGGATGTGAAGATCCAGGAAAGCCTATACGCCTATATCCTGCAGATGTACGAGCAGGCCAAATTCCGCGAGGCCAACAATTCGCCGGTGGTGACGGCGATGGAGATGGCCGAAACGCCCCAGAAACGTTCCAGCCCCAAGCGCGGGGCCATATGCATCCTGGCTTTTTTCGTCGGGTTCGTGCTCCTTTCCCTGCTGGTTCTGATCGAGCATTGGTACCGGCGCCATAGGGAGTCGGGAACACCGGTTTACTTTAAGCTTCAGGAGGCCTTCGGGCACTTCAGGCGAAGCCGATGACCTGGTGGGGCTACCTATGCGTGCTCGCCGCCACGGTGTCCTTCACCCTGGCCTACAAGCAGGATCTTTTCTCGCCCGCGCGCGTCTACATTTGCATTTATAGCTTTCTCCTCTCGGTCAATGCGCTCAACCTCAGCAGGATCCAGGTCCCCTGGTGCCATAGCACCCTTCTCTTCTTCTGGGGCGCCTCGTTCATGTTCGTCGCGGGCGCCGTGATGATCGATGTGGCGGGCAAGGCCAAGTTCCCGGCCTGGCGCGTGGATTTACCCGCAGTAAAGGCCGCGCTTCACCAGGATGCCGCGCGGATGGATTGGAAATGGTTCCAGGCGGTCTGGATCGCCTGCGTGGCCATCTTCCTGGCCAGTTATCTGGCATCCTATCTGGTGATCGGGGTGATCCCGGTATTCAGCTCCACTCCGGAGCAGACGCGGCTGGCATTCCAGGAAGCCACCCAGATCACCTATTACGGGCTCTTCTTCGGCCCCTTCAGCATGATGCTGGCCGTAGAAATGATCCTGTTCGGGGGATTCCATGGGATCAGGCTGAAGGTCATTTACGCCGCATTCATCCTGGTGACCTTGCTTTTCCTCACCATCATCACGCGCTTCGACGTATTCCGGTTTTTCATCTTCCTGGTGGTTCTGTACCACTACGGGAAGAAAAACCTCAAGCTATCGCATTTGCTCCTGGTGCTTGTCGCCATCCTGGCGATTTTCATTTCCGCTTCGTTGATCCGCATCAGCCAGGACGCCATCGGGACCTTGAACGAAACCATCAAGATCAAGCTGCCCCGCAACATCGCCTGGGCTTCCGGATTCTACGCGTACCTGGCCAATGATTTCTGGAACATGAATTACGCTTTCTCGAAATTCGCGGAAGGGAAGTATTTCCATCCGCATTCGCTGGGCCTGGGGATGCTGCGGGCCGTGACCTTGTTCGGGTTCCGCATTGAACCGGGATTGATCGATACCTTCGGCTACGATACCATCATGAATCCGATGGCGGAGCGGGTCAAGGGATTGAACACCGTGGTTTACGTATGGCACCTTTGGAAGGACTTCGGCGCCGCGGGCGTCTTCGCCGTGCCCATGCTGGGCGGTTTGCTATTGGCCAAATTCCATTTCAACAACCTCCGCGCGCCCACGCTGTTCCGGATCAGCATGTACGGATGCATAATCGCAATCGTGGTCCTCAGCTTCCATATCCCCATCTGGGAGCTATGGTTTTTCCATGTCAATCTGTTGGTGATGGCGGTAGCGCATAAAAAAATCAACTTTGCGAAAGCCGTTAGGATGCCGTTCAGCCGGCCGGTTTCCGCGGGAACCGTTTCCTGATCAGGGAAAGCGCTTCCGCGGCCAGCTCCTTGCGGAACCCCAGGATAGCCGCGAAGTAAAGCCCCACGCCCGCTATGCAGGCGCCCAGGACAACGGGTGATCGGCTCCCGCACAACCAAACCGCCAGCGAGGATGGAATGGCGATGCACAGGCTGCAGAGCGGGTAGATGAGATTCCTCTTTTCAAAGAAGGGCACCTGCACGCCATGCTTGCGGGACAAGGCCAGCAGCAGGGAAAAGGACGCGGCCTCCGCGCCCACGGAAGCGATAGCGGAGCCGTTGTATCCCAGGCGGGGAACCAGCAACAGTCCCAGCGCCAGACTGACGGCGCCTCCCGCCAGGGAGGCCCAGACAAGCAGGGATTCCTTGCCCATGGGCATCAGGATCTGCACTCCCAGGAAGGCGGCCATGGTAACGAGAATGATGTTGGGCGAACTGATTTGCACGGCACGGATGGCTTCGCTGAATCCGGCGCCGAAAACCATGGGGATAAGGGCGGATGCGGAAAAGAAGGAAAAGGCAGCGCCCGCGAAGGTGAGGATGTAGAAGTATTCCACCGTGCGCCGGACCAGCAGGGAATGCTCATCAAGATGGTTGTTCCCCAGGTAAAAGGAGAAGCGCGGGACCAGTACCACTCCCAGGGAGCTTATCATGGTGATCGCCGTCCTGGTCGTCCTTATACCAATGTTGTAAATGCCCACGCTGTAATTATCGGTCAGCAAGCCCAATAAAATGCTGTCGAAATTGATATAGATGCTGCCGATCAAACAGAAAATGAGCAATGGCGCCAGGGGCCGCAGGTGCCTCCGTAAATCCAGGCCCCGAAACTTCAGCCCCGTATACCGGCGGATGTTGAACAGCCCCATCAGGTTCCCGGCCAGGCCGCCCGTGGAAAAGATTCCCGCATAGATCAGGTAATCGCCGGGGCCATGCACGAATACCAGGATCAGGAGCATGGTGAGAACTTTGGTCAGTATGGTCCGCAGCGCCAGGTTCCCGTAACGCTCCAGCCCTTGGAACAGGTAATCCACGGAAAACGCTTGCACCAGAATGATGCCTCCCATGAGCAGGAACACCTTCAGGTTCTGGCTGAATCGGGGAATGAAGAATACGCTCGCTAGAAAAAGGGCGATGGCGAAGAAGGAGAGCATAAGGTTCAGCCAGAAAAGCTCGCTGAACACTTTCCCCAATCGATCCGCGTCTCCGCGTATCTTCCCGATTTCCCGCACCCCATACAGGGGGATGGCATTCGCCGTGACAACTAGGATGTATCCCGTAAGTCCCGCGGCGAAATAGATGGATCCCATGGCCTGGGCGCCCAGCACCCTGGCCGCATAGGCGGAAATCACCAGCGGGAAAAGGATATTGATGCCGGTAAGGAGGGTATTGAGAAGATAATTTTTCTTCAGCGACGGCATGGCATCCATGCGGGATCCGATCGAGTCCGGGTGTGGAGGCAGACAATTATAGCATATAGGATAGGGTACCGTTCGGGCGTAAGACCTTCCCCATGGGCTTCCCGGGACCGGTCCGGCAAAGCCGGTTTGCTATATTGGTTCCTATGCGGCGCCACTTGCCCGGAAACGTTCCGGTCCGATGAAAATCCTATTCCTTTCCTCGATGGCGCTCTTTGGGGAAACCCGCTATGGCGGGGCCAAACGCCTCTATTATTTCGCCCGCGAGCTTGCCAAAATATCCGACCTCCATCTCTTCTGCATCGACGGGTGCCGGGAATGGCCCCAGGGAGGCGCGCCTCCCGCTGAATTCCGGAACGCCTTGTACCTATCCCAGACCGGACGCAAATCCCTATGGCGCCGTTTCCTCTCCTTGCCCATCGAGTTGGAGCATGAAGTCCATGGCCAAAAGGATTTGATAGCGGGTTTTCTGGCGGGCAAGCGGTTCGATGCCACCTTGCTGGCGTTCCCGCTTGCCTTGACTTTCCTGGGGAAGGGTTGGGACCGGCTGTTGGGCAAAGTAGTGTATTTGGAAGACGACTTGTTATTGGAAAGCTACCGCAAAGCAGCCTCCAGGGGCGGCGGATCCAATCCGGCCTCGCGCCTGAAGAATGCCTGGCGACTGCGGCAAGGCGTCGCCTATTACCGGCGCAAGTTGCGCTCGACATCCGCCTTCATCTGCATTTCCAAAGAGGAGCAAACCGTTATACGGTCCCTCTTTCCCGCTTTGCAATCACAAGTCCTGAAATACGGGATTCCCTTGGAGGGCTATCCCCGATTGGAAGCCGCGGCGGATCCCAAGATACTGGGATTCATCGGCAATTACGGGCACCTGCCCAATATCGATGCGGCCATGTGGCTAGCTACAGAACTGTTCCCGGTATTGGAGGAAAAGGTGCCCGATCTTCGCTTGGTGCTGGCGGGCCGGGGAATGACTCCCGAGCTGAAGGCATTTTGCCGAGGACAGGAAAAGATAACCCTTCAGGAGGACGTTTCCCGCTTGGAAGATTTTTACGGTTCGATCGGGATCTTCGTGAATGCGGTCCGGACCGGGCGGGGTTTGCGTACCAAGGTGGTGGAAGCGGTCGCGTTCGGAAGGCCCGTGCTCTCAACGCCGCTGGGGGCGGAGGGATTGGAGGAGTTGCGCATCCCACTATGGGAATCCGCGCAGGATCTGGCCGAAAGGATTACCGAGCTCTTGGCGCCGCATGCGTATAAGGAGTTGGCGGATGCCAATCGGGAGGCAGTAGAGGCGCATTTCACCATGGAGTCTATGGGTCGGCAACTCCTGGGGATATTGGCGCCATGAGCGATTACCTGGGCGAGACGCGGGCGGTGGGCGAGGAACCCATTCCCCCTAAAATCGAGATCGCATGCATCCTTCTCAATTACCGTATCCCCGAAGATACCCTTGAATGCCTTCAATCCTTCCTGGATACCGGCTTCACTGGCTTTAAATTCTTCGTGATCAATAATTACGTCCAGGATGGCTCACGCAAGCCGTTGACGGAATTCCTGGCGGGATCCGGAATGCCTTTTCGGTACCTGGAGCCCGGGGAGAACCTGGGTTATACCGGAGGGGTGAACCTTGGGATCAAGGCAGCCTTCGCCGAGGATGTCCCGCACATTATGCTTTTGAATAATGATGCCGTGGTTTGCGCGGGCTTTGCCGAGGCGGCGTTGCAAGGCATCCGCGCCTACCCGGACCAAGTCAAGGCGGGTTGGGTTCTGGACTATACTACGGGGCAACCTTCCACCAATTCCGGCCGCATTACCTGCTGGATATATGATATCCGCCGCATCATGGATCCCACCGACGCGGCGCCCTTCGATTTCGTATCCGGATGCCTGATCCTGGTCCCATCCTGGGTCTACAGGAAAGTCGGTTTGCTGGACGATCGTTACTTCATGTACCGGGAGGATTTGGATTTCTCCCTGAGGTTGCGGGCCGCCGGGATAAGACTGCGCCACATTCCCGGAATGGTGATCCGCCATAAGGTAAGCTCCGCCACGGATCGCTCCGGTACTCCTAAGGAGTATTACCGGATCCGCAACCAGACGCATATCATCCTGGCCAGGTCCGATCCCTTCCGTAGGCTAATCTACCTGGTGTTCCTGTTTTTCTTGCTTCTCTACAAGGTCCGGCACCCGGGCATGTTCGCGGTTTTCGTCAGGGGAATATGGGACGCGTTCCGCGGGAAATTGGGAAAGATCTGAAATGACTTCGCGGTGGAAGAAATAAATGGAGGAAAGTTGAAAGCGTTGGTTATCAAAATATTGAAGGGGGGTATGCGCCATTTACCCGACTCCATATTGGCTTCGCTCGTGCGGACCCTTCCGAAGCTGCATGTGGGCCTTCCGGAAGGCCGGCGATTCCGGATGGATTGGTACTTGGGCGATGTGAAGGCGGACATCGATACGACCTATGTTATTGAAAGGGCTATGCTGTCGGGACGCTATGATCCATTGACCGTTGCCATCGTGCGCGCATTCGTGAAGCCGGGGGATGTTTGCATGGATGTGGGGGCCAATGTGGGCGCGATCGCTTTCGCCATCGCTAAAGCCACCGGTCCCATGGGGCGGGTTTTCTCGTTTGAACCTGGCGATTTGACCCACAATCGGTTGCTCGCGAACCTGGCACTCAATCCCGAACATACGGCCGCCATCGTGCCACTGCGGATGGGGCTGTCGGATAAGGAGGGCACTTTGTATTGGCATGAGCATGAGGCGGCTAGGGGTAACGCGAACCTTTCCGATAAAGTCCTCAACGACGGGTCGCGAGTGCCCGTGACAACCGTTGATATTTTCTTCGCCAGGAACCCGATTGTTAAACTCGACTTCGTGAAAATCGACGTGGAGAGCATGGAGTATGAAGTCATTCTGGGCGGGATGCGCACCTGGGAAAAGCATAAGCCGGTACTCTACTACGAAACCTTGCCCGCATTCGAAGCCTACCGTGGGAAGCCTGTTTTCAAGATGATCGAGGACAATCTCCGCGGGCTTGGGTATAGATTTTTCAAAATCGAAGGGTTCGGAAAATGGCGGGAAACATCGTATCCCGATCTGTCCGCCAATACGCTCGCGTTACCGCCCCACAAAATGCCCGCCGCATGAGGGCCCGATGAAGTTCAACACTTTCCTTAAATTCGCGCGTCCGCGATACCTTTGGAAACATCGTTCCGGCTTTTGCGCGCTCTGCCGCAAACGGACCTGGTTCCTGCTGTCGCTGCCGCTGGAAAGCATCCGCAACGATGCCATCTGCGTGCGTTGCGGCTGCGTGGCCCGCCACCGCCATATGGCCATCTGCATCCTGGAAGCCTTCGCCGGGCAAGGGATATCCGATCTAGCCGCCTTCGGATCGCATCCCGGGATAAGTGTCTTCAATACCGCTAGCATGGGGCCTATCGTAAAGCGGATGGGGCAGCACCCCAATATCATCTGTACGGAGTACTTCGATGACGTGGCCCCGGGCCAATTCAAGGACGGGAGAATGTGTCAGAACCTGGAACGGTTGTCCTTTCCGGATGATTGCTTCGATCTGATCCTTTCGGAAGACGTCTTCGAGCATTTGCAGGATTACCGCAAAGGGTTCCTGGAGGTATATCGGGTGCTGAAGCCTGGCGGGGTGCATGTCTTTTCCGTTCCCTTCTACCACCGCAGCAAAAGCGAGGATCTTTTCGAACGGAAGGATGGCGTCCTGCATCCCAAAGGCCCTATCGAGTACCATGGCGATCCCATCCGCGGATTGATCCCCACCTATACCTATTTCGGGTTCGACTTGGCGGCTTATCTAGGACAGGTCGGCTACCTTGTGGACATCCGCGTTTCCAAGGCCGCGGACGATATCCGTTTTGGGACTTTCGACTGCCTTACCTTCGTGACGCGCAAGCCCGTATAAAAAACCTTTTCAGCCGCCCTTCTGCTTGGCCACGATGACGATCGTCAGCACCACGCTGATGATGGCCGGGATAATCTGCAGCAGCGGCAGGTAAATGTTGGTGAAGCGCTTGTATTCCACCGCGGTCGGAACCACGATGATATCGCCCGCGCGCGGATTCCCCGCCGGCTTCAATTGCATGACAGACTTGTAGGTGGCCAGGACGTAGATGTTCTTCTTATCGGCCTTATCGCTGTATCCCTGGGCCTGATCCACATAATGTTCCGGGCCCGCGCCGGCTACGAAAGGATAGGCTCCGGGACTGCGCACGCAACCGCTGACATAGACAAAGCGCTCCCGGCGGGGGATATTGATTTCATCCCCGTCCTCCAGCACCCCTTTTTCCCGGGCCATGGCGCCTTCGATCACGGAGAAATCGCCCGATTGCCGCAAGTCGTTCATGGAATAGAAAACCTCCGGCCGCACGGTTTCCATGGAGCCGAGTATGGCGTTTGCGGGCAAGGCAGACGGGGGGCCGGCATACTCCGGTGTGGTGAACCCCTCCATCACCT
Source organism: Fibrobacteria bacterium (assembly GCA_025360005.1). Lineage (GTDB taxonomy): Bacteria > Fibrobacterota > Fibrobacteria > UBA11236 > UBA11236 > Chersky-265. The sequence continues at coordinate 46,254 of JANYDA010000055.1, read as the reverse complement.
GTTCCATTTTCCTATGCCGGAGGATAAAGACCCTCTCCGTATCGCCTTGGGCCGTGGCCCCGCCCGCGGCGGCCAGGATGGAGGCGATGGTGGCGTCCCCGCCCGTTAGCGCATAGGTGCCGGGCCGGTTGACCTCGCCGGATAGGGCCACCGTATCCGGCCGCCGCATCTGCATGCGGGAGCCGATGGTGATGACATCGTTGTTGCCGAGCAGCTTGGATTTGAAATCCCCCGCATTCACGGGGCCGGATGAGCCTCCGCCGGCGCTGTGGATAAGGATGGATCCGCTGTCGGCGGAGTGCTTGAGGCGCAGCAAGGACAGGATGTCCCCCAGGGTTTCCCCCGGCTTCAAGGGGATGGCGCCTTTGATGGGATCCTGGATCTCGCCGGCCACGAATACCCGCGCGTCCTGCGCCCCCAGGTGGATGTTATCCCCCGGGTATACGTATGGGTTCTGTGAGATGTCCTGCTTGGAGAGGAAGCGGAGCAGATCGAAAACCTTGACCGAATCCCCGTTACGGATTTCCACCGATCGGAAATCCACCTTGGACAGGGGAGGCACGTTGCCGCCGTTGGCGAGCTTGATGGCGTCCAGCAAATGCAGGTTGCCGGCCATGACATAGGTCCCGGAATTGCTGACCATCCCGGATACCGTAATGCCGGCGGATTTAACGTGCCTGAGGGTAACATAGACCTGGTATTTATTGTGGAGCGCTTTGACCACCTTCTCCGCGATGATCGATTGCGCCGCGGCCAGATTGACCTTCCCCAAAGGGATGAGGCCGATATCGCCTTCATACAGGTTCCCTTTCAAATCGATGACCGGGGTATATTCCTGGCTGGGCATGCCCACGATGGAAATCCGGAAGCCGTCCCCGGCGCCCACCATGTAGCGCAAGGAGTCGATGGAGTTGTCGGGCGCATCGGAGGGACCCGCGGACATGGATTTGCCGCGCGCGTCCGCGTCGTTTCCCATGAACCTCATCTTCAGATCGGAAGGGATATCCATCGCCCGGGAGCGGGCGGGCAGGCCGCACAGGCACAGCGCGCCCAAGGCCGATGCGGTGATCAATGCTTGTCTCATTCGATGGGATTCCTTTCAGAAAGCCGGCACGGGTGCCGCAAAAGTACTCACTTATCGGCCCGCGGAGCAGCGCCGCCGCCCCTCATATCGGAAAGGATCTGCTCCGATTTTTTCCTGTCGCCGGCATTGTAATAGATCGCCGCCACATTCTCTATCCCGCTCCGCCCCTGCAGGCTCCCCAGCTCATACGCCGCCTTGAACTCCTCCAAGGCCCTGTCATATCGCTTCTGCGCGAAGAAGATAGTCCCGCGTTTCAGGCGGATCTCCGGCTTCTTGATGCCGGCCTTGACGGCCTGCTCCAGGGTGAGCAGGGAAAGGAAATCGTCGCCGCCGCGCTCATGGATGGCGGAAATCCGCAGGTAATATTCCGCGCGATTGGGGGCGATGGCGAGGCCTTCTTCGTAGGCACGCACCGCCTTGCGATCGTTCTCGCCCAACTCGTAGAGCTGGCCCAGGTAGAAGTAGAGATCAGCGGGAGGCAGGGGGATCATCAGGATGGCTTCCTCCATCACCTTCTGGGCGGCGGCGTAGTCGCGGATGCGCGCGTTGGCTTCCGCCATGGCCAGGTAGATATCCGATTGGTTGGGTTCCAGCTTCAGGGCCGCGTCGAAATTCTCCAGGGCTTCCGGAATGTCCCCGGCTTTGAGCGAAAGCTCTCCCAGCATCTGGTAGGCGCGCACGTTGGGGCCATCGATTTCCAGGGCCCGGCGGAAACAGGGGAAGGCATCCCCCACCGCGCCCATGGCGGCGTATACTTCGCCCAGCAGCATCCACGCGCGGGTGAAGGTGGGCGCCTCTTCCAGGCTGCGGCGATAGGCCACGACGGCCTTGTTGTTGGCCTTGGTCTGGACATCGCAATTGCCCAGGTTGAACCAGGCGAAGGCGCGGTTGATCTGGAGCTTGTCCGCGCGGGCTGCCTTGAGGTATTGATCGGCGGCGGCGGCGTAATCCCCTTTTTCATACAAGGCGTTGCCCAGGGCCAGGGGATTCTTGGGGGCGGACTGGGAAGTCGCGTCCACGTTACCTGAGGAGGGAGCGCCGTTTTCTTGCGCGCGCGCGGGACGCAGAGCGGCGGCGGCGCAGAAAGCCAGGAGCATGGACAAGGCCTTGGGGATTATTTTCATTCGGCGCCGAAATTGAAACGTCGTTTGAACCGCTGCCTCACGGCCATTTTCTGGAGCGTGGCGGGCTTGAAGCGGAGTTTTTTCGCGCATTCTATCGCCATGTTCGCGAAGCCGTACCCGTTGGGCTCCTCTTTGACCACCATGATTTGTTCCACCAAGCCGGCTTCATTCACGATAAAGGTAAGGTCCACCACTCCGGAAACCCCTTCGCGTTGGGCCCTGGGGGGGTACGCCAAGCCGGGATCGTTGACGGGCCTGGCATCCACATCCGTCTGTCCCATCTCGTAGGTCATCGCCGAGATGCCGGCGCCCACGCCGCCGCCCGTACCCGAGCCTATCCCGCCGGTGCGATCCCCGCCGGAGACCAGCGCTAAGCCTTCCCCGCCCGCGGGGCTCAGATCGATCTTGAGACCGCCCCCGGGCGTGGTCGGCCGCGCCGGTGTCGGCTGAGGCGGATTGATGGACTGGGTCTTGATCTCCTTGATCTCCCGCTTGACGAGCTTCTCCGCCGCGGGCGGGGTGAATTCCAATTCCGTGGTCACTAGTTTGGGAGAGAGCGGGGGATGGGCATTGCGGGCCAACAGGACCTGGATATAAGGCACCAGCAGATATAGCCCCAGGTTCACGGCCGCGGCGGCTACGAACAATACGGATTTTTCGATCGCGGCTTTCACGGACATGCGCTTACCGCCCCATGCCTCACTCTTTGAGCGAGGAGATGGACACCTTCTTTACGTTGGCCAGGTTGCATTCGTCCAGCACGTCCACCGCTTTGGCTATGGACGCGTCCCTATCCGCCACTATTACCACGGCGCGATCCGGATCCTGGGACATGTAATGCTTGAGCACGGTCCCCAACGCCTTGAGGCTCACCGGACTCTCGTTCACATTGATGGCGCCGTCCTTGCTCACGCCGATCAGCAGGGGCTGGCGCGGCAGGGATTTCGAGCTGCTGGCCTTGGGCTTGTTGATGTCGATGCCGGTCTCGCGCGTAAAGCTGCTGGTCAATACGAAGAAGACCAACAGGAAGAAGAGCATGTCGATCATGTTGATGAGGTTGATCTCCGCCACCCGGCGGGGCCTCCGCTTCAACCCGAAATCGTCGCCGCCGATGGCGCTCATGCGGGCGTTCCTTTCCCCGCATACAGGCGGATGAGCCGGGTAGCGCCCGCCACGCATTCGTCTTCGATGGCGTCGGCGCGTTTCTGCAGGTGATCATGGCAGAGGAGGATGGGGAAAGCCACTACCAGTCCCGCCTCCGTCACCACCAGGGCCTGGGCGATGCCGCCCGCCATCATGGAAGGGTTGCCCGCGCCGTACAAGGTGATGACGCGGAATGTTTCCATGATGCCGAGGACCGTGCCGGTGAGGCCCAACAAGGGCGCCACGCCGGCCAGGATGGCGAGCGTGCCCAGATGCCGGGACAGTTCCGGCACATGCCGGTGCAAGGTCTCGCGCGCTTTCATCACCATGGCTTCCTGTCCCTGCGCCTTGGCCTCCCGGATGGAGAAGGCCAATTGCCCGAGCAAGCCCTTGGCGCCCAGGCCGCTTTCCAATGCCGCCACGGCGTCCGTATCCGAATGACCTTTCGCGTCCAGAAACCGGCGGGTCTTGTTGTCCAGCGTCTTGCTGTCCAGGGTCTTGCCTTCCATCTTGCGGAAATGCCACCAACGCTCCAGGATCAAAAACCAACCCACTTGCCCGGCCAGGAAAATCGCGCCCATGACCCATCCGCCTTGGGAAATGATCCGCCAGAGATCGAACAAGGTTTGCTGGAGTTGCGCGTTCATGGAGGGGGTCATCCCTTCGGCCAAAGCGAGTTGAGCGACTTCAACGCGAAGAATTCCATATCCGCCACCAGGCGGTCTACGCGGTTGGCCAGAAAATTGTGTCCCAGCAAGGTGGGGATGGCTATGAGCAGACCGGTCTCGGTGGCGATGAGCGCCTCTCCGATGCCGCCCGCCAAGAGTTTGGGGTCGTTCACGCCATGCTGGGTGATCACCTGGAACATGGCGATGAGCCCGGAGACGGTTCCCAGCAGGCCCAGCAGGGGCGCGGCGGCGGCCAGCACGGAAAGCGTGGTCAAGTGCCGCTCCAGTTTCGGGACCTCCTGCAGCAGCACTTCCTTCACGTCTTTTTCGGCCCCCTCCCGGTCCTTGCCGCGGTTGGCGGCCACGGCTCCGATGATTTTAAGCACGGGGCTGGCAGGCCTTATGCCCGCGAGTTTGAGGGCTTCCTCTGGCTTGCTCGCCAGGCTTTCCACCGCCTGCGCGTAAAGCCCCCGGCCGCCGGCGCGGCTCCGCAATACGGCGAACAGCTTGCTGAAGAAAAGCGCCAACACCACCAAGGGGATGATCAGCAGCGGCCACATGAACACGCCGCCCGTCTTGACCGTATGCAGCAGGCTTTTCCAGAAGCTCTTTTCCTCTTTCTGGATATAGGCCTTGCCCGCGGTCTGGTTCGGCAGGATATCGATGGGGATGGAAACCGCTCCCGATCCGGCTTCTCCTTTCTCCATCTTTTCCAGGCTCTTGGCCAGCGCCGCATTCGCGTCCGCGGGCAGGTTCTCGCGCCATTCATAGGGGTTGAGGGCCCCGGATCCGCCGTCCTTGATCAAGAGGCCCACCGCGCCTGTCTTGTCGTCCCGGTAGGCGTAAGCGGCCATGCCCAAGCGCAGCATGGCGCCTTGGCCCGGGGTCTTGTCCGCGCGCACAAAGCCGCGCTTCTCCAGGGAAATCTCCCGCGTCAACGCCAGTTCGGAGGCGTAGAAGCCGGCCAGATCGGAAAGGATTTCCGCCGGGGCCTCGCGCTTGGAATCCGCCGATTTAAGGATCAGGTTGAAGCGTTGGATGCGCTCCGGGATCTTGGCGGGAAAGGATTTCTCCACCTGGTTGGACAGCTCCGAGATGCGATCGCGCAGTAGCGATGCCAGCGATAGGAATTGCACCTTGGCGTTCTCGGCATTGGCTTCCGCTTCTTCGGCGTCCTTGCCCAGGGATTGGATTTCCTCGTGCAGCCGATCGGATTCCTGGTTCCTGGTTTCCAATTGCGATTTGAGATCGTCGTAGGCCTGGTTGAATTTCTCGCGGGCATCCATGTCCCCGCGTTTATCTTCCCACCGTTTGGCGATCACCTTGTCGCGCAACTGGCGCGCCTTTTCCAATTCTTCCTTCAAGGCCTCCAGCTTATCCGCATTCTCATTCACGGAAACCTGCGCCCGCAAAGGGGCCATGCACATCAGTAACGAAGCGAGCAGGAGCGACAAACCTTTTGGTATTCTCTTTCTGCCGACGACGAAGCCGCGGGCCCGGCCGCTAAGGAAGGGCTTCGGGTTTACAAACCCCATATTCAGATCCATTTCCGATCCCCGGTAGTTACTCATTTCGCCACCTCCACCGGCTTGGGCGCTTGGAAGGGGATGTTCACCAACTGCGGCGCCACCTTGCCCTGGGCCACCTTCACCGCGGTGAAGATATCCTGCTTGGTTTCCGGGGCCAGGTCCGTTTCCCGCCAGGCATAGCCGGTATCCGCCTTGGCCAGGTAGGCTGCGGTCTTTCCGTCTTCGCCCGCGAAAGCCAGCAGGGCGGCGCCCAAACGCACGTAGCTGCCTTCATGATCGGCGCCGTCAGTACCATGGAAGTTACCCCGGTAGACTTCCGTGTCGTAGGCGAAGTCCAGGGAGGACTGGGTCAGGGTGAAGAAGCGGTTGAGCCCGTCTTCCACGCCCACCACGCCGGTCTCTACGGCGTTCGCCAACTCTTCCAGGTCGGAAACGCGTTTGTCCCTATCGTAGGGAAAATCCTTTTTCAGGGAAGCGGACATATCCCGCGCCTGTTTGGCGAAGGCCTTTACGAAATCCTTCTGCCGATTCTGGAATTGCAGTGCCTGGTTCTTGAAGCCCGCTTTCTGCTGGCGGGCCCGGTCCATTTGATGTTTGAGGCTGTCGATCTTGCCGCCGGTGAGCTTGAGTTGGTCCTGCAAGGCTTTCAGTTTGGCGGCTTTTTCGGCATCGAAATCGGTCGCGCGTTTGCGCTCCGACTTGTGCAAATCCTTTTCGCGTTCGATTTCCTTATCCACGCGATCCAATTCCCTCTGCACGGAGGAAAGGGTTTCCTGCGCGGGGGTAAGCGCGGCGAGCATACCCGCGGCTAGCAAAGACAGAATGACGGCTCTCATGGGCAAGGATCGCTCCTTTATTCCAATAGGTATGTTTTCCGCTGGCTAAAATACCAAACCACGGCGGGATGTCCCGTGGCAAAGGTATAAAAACCCGGTTTGGGCCGTTTCTCCGCTAATTGCCGGGGGCGGCGGAAGGCTCGGAGGGGCGGGAGTCTTCCCGATGGAAACGGAGCATGGCTTCCAAATCCGGTCTGCATGCGCCGCATCCGGTGCAGGCCCGCAAGCGGGCGCTCAGATCCTCCACGGTGGCGCAACCCGAGTCGATGGCTTTGACGATTTCGGGCTTCTCAACCCGGAGACAATAGCAGACGAGTTCGGGCATCCTGGTTCAGTTGGAAAGCTTGGCCTTGACCACTTCACTGACAAGCTTACCGTCCGCTTTGCCTTGGGTTTGCGGCCTCAGTATGGCCATCACCGCGCCCATGTCTTTGGGACCGGCGGCGTTTGCTTGCGCGATGGCTTTCACCACCAGGGCTTCGATCTGGGATCGGTCCATCTGGACGGGCAGGTATTTTTCGAGGATGGCTATCTTGGTCCGCTCCAGCGCCGCGGTATCCTCGCGGATCACGCCGGCCGCGTTTTTCCCGTTGGCGCTCTCCAGGGTTTCCCGGAATTGCTTAATGGCCTTGGCCAGCATGCCTGCCAGCTCGGCGTCTTCCGGCTGCTTGCGATTGTTCACCTGGAAGCTTTTCACCTCCGCCAGCAGGGTGCGCAGGGTGAGCACCTTGAGTTGGTTTTCCTCCTTGCGGGCCGGCTCGCGGTCCTTCATGGCGGCGATGAGGTCGGCATTGATCGTTTCGAGAATCATGGCATTCCTTTGCAACCGGACGGGACATTATCCCGTTTCCCGGAGCGGTAAAGCTAGGAAATCGCCCGCGACCGTCATATTCCACAACATCGCAAACTACTGCAGGCGGTTTGCAGCCGGCAAGGACATTGAAGCCCGAGTTCCTAAAAGGGTATCCTAAAACCTGTATCAGACGGAATGCCATTTTGCAAGGGGTGATAATGCAGGACGGAAATGAAAGCAGCGAGAGCGGTGAACGCAGATCCACGGTCTTCGTCTTTTCCAACTTGCATGGCTTATCGCGCTACTTCGGGCGCGTGCTTCCCAGGGAAACCATCCAGGAAGAGGTGATCATCGCGACGCGCGTCTTCCGCCATCGCGCCAAGTCCAGCGCCTCCGAAACCCAATTGGAGTTCGTCAAGCTTTGCGAGGCCCGCCTGGTGCGCAAAGCGCGATCGCTGGAAATCTCGCTGTAACGCCCGGGTTACCGGCCGTCTCCATTCCTAAGGGACTGGAGCTTCCGGTGGCGCGGCGCGGGCTTTCATAAGCACCCGCTTTACGCTTTCCACCCGCACCGGCTTGGTCATGTATTCGTCCATCCCCGCGGCCACGCATTTTTCCCGTGTGCTCTGGAGTACGTCGGCCGTCACCGCTACGATGAAGGCGGGCTTGGCTCCCGCTTCCCGCTTGCGGATTTCCTGGGTGGCTTGGAACCCGTCCATGAACGGCATCTGGCAATCCATCAGGATCACGTCGTACTTGTGCATTTCCCACAATGCCACGGCCTCCAGCCCGTTGGCGGCCAAATCCAATTGCATCCCCAGCCGCTCCATGATTTTCTTGAGGACGATTTGGTTCATGGGATTGTCCTCGGCCGAGAGGATCCGCTTCCCGCCTTCGCCGCTTCGCGCCATCGCGGCCATGCCGGCGCCGGCCGATTGGCCGTCCGTCCTCCCGGCTCCATCGGACGCAACCGCCATCGAGTCATCGGTGCAATCCTGCACGGGAAGGGTGAACCAGAAGGTACTGCCTTTGCCGGGCGCGCTTTCAAAACCCAGTGTGCCGCCCACCAAATCGACCAATTGCTTGGAGATGGCCAGCCCCAGGCCCGTTCCGCCGAACCTGCGTGTATTGGAATTATCCGCCTGGGAAAAGGGCTCGAACAAATCCTTGGAATATACCGGATCCAGGCCCACGCCCGTATCCACTATCAGGTTGCGTATGCAAAGGCCGCCTTCCGGAAGGGATTCCAGAGTAGAGAGCAAGGCCACTTCGCCCGTCTCCGTGAACTTGATGGCATTGCCCACCAGGTTGATCAGGATTTGCCGAAAGCATCCCACGTCGCCCATGCGGGTCGCCGCCAGCCGGGGATCCAATTCCACGTGGAAGGAGATCCCTTTTTCCAGGGCCATATGCGAGAAGGGCGCCGAGACCTCTTTGATCAGGTCCCGCGGGGAAAAGGGTTCCGGGTTGAGACGGCGCTTGCCTTGCTCGACGGCGGAAAAATCCAGGATCTGGTTGATGATGGTGAGCAGGTTCCTGCCGGAATCCTCCACGATCTGGAGGTAACCGCTCTGTTTCGGCGTCAACGGCGTTTGCGCCAGCAATTGGGACATGCTGATGATACCGTTCATGGGAGTGCGGATTTCATGGCTCATGTTGGCCAGGAATTGGCTTTTGGCGCGGTTGGCGCTTTCGGCCGCCTCCTTGGCTTCCACCAAGGTCCGGGAAATCTTCTGGTTGGTCCAGTAGATGAAGAAGGTGCCGGTGAAAAGGAGGATGCCGTTGGTGGGGGTGATCAGGTAGGCGATGATCCTGACGGTTTCCGGGCTCAATATGGTGGGGCCCAGGCGGCCGTAACCCCAGAATTGCAGGAGCGGCCAGTAGATCAGCGGCTGCCCCAGGGAGATAAGCAGGTTTCTCCTCTCGAACAGGTGGAAATAAAGGAACGGCATGAAGAGGGTGAAGTAGTAGAAATTCTCCACCTTGCTCGCCTCTCCCATCACGCCCGCGACGATGTAGATGCAAAGGTTGATGGCGCTGATGATCAGCAGGCGGGAGAGATGATAATGGCCGCTGCGGTTGAGGAGGATGGTGAGCAGGTAGGAAAACGTCAGAGGCAGGACCAGGTAATACGCCAAGCCGGGATTGCCCAACTTCATGAAGACGAAGAAGTAGGGGAAGGTGGTGAATACGTGTCCGGCGGCGGCGAAGTTGGAGATGCGAACGTAGGGCTCGAGGAAAGGATCCATGCCCGGCTTGATCCCCTGGTTTCCGATGGACTGGATGGATTTCGTTAGCACGCTTTTCACGGAACGTCATTCCTCGGAAGATGGGTCGGATTTTCCGGCCGGGCGTAAGAGTTTAAAATAGGTCTTCCCGCCTATATTATGCGCTGGAGCGGGTTGAATTCATCAATTAATGGAGATTGGGAGGGTATTTTTCAACTTGTCGCAAGGTGGGTATCCTCGGCGCTTACCTTTTGTGCGCACTTTTGGATTGGAGTCAGGAAAATTCCCCCATCCATGCGCATCCTATCAGCCGTCTCTCCAACCCGCTCCCCTATCTCGCGGATATCAGGTTCGCTTAACGGGGTTTTGAAAAAGTTCCTGCATACCCTTTCCGCAGAACACGGCGCAAACGGTCATGTACAATGACTTTTCGCGTGGAAAGGCAAGGCTCTGAATTTCGACCCGATGGTTGCGGTGTACCGCATTTGCTCCGGGCGATGGAGCGGGTCCGCCGCTAGCGGTTCCTCCCGCTTCCCGCTCGTCCTAATTTACAGATTTAACGGGTCGGGTCGTTCCGATGCCAATGCGGCGGGCCGATGACACGCCTCGGGAATCCGGTGATGGTATCGCCGGGCCGTAAGAGCCGGAGGGCGCGAAGAACAGGGAAGATTTACCATTTTAAATGGTGTTTCTAATCCGTTTCTTTTCCTGCGCATGGGATGAACCTGCCGAAAGGTGGCTTTCTGCCGTCGTAAAAGATGAGCCTATATTCGGAGACGATAAGGGGCCAAAAAACGTTCCCAAAATCCGGTCTCGCGCTGGAATCCCAGGATTGAAAGTTACATTTATGCATCCGAATTTAAATTCGGGTTCCAGGTAAAGAATCTTGTCGATGGGAAACCTTGATGTTACAGTAGGCGCTGCTTGGCGGAGCGTATTTTTCCACCGAACTGAACCAATCATCATCCAAATTCCGGGGGCATTCGTGAACGAAATCGAAACCATGGCAACCGCTCATGTTAAATTCCCGGACATACTCCGGGATCCCGAATTCAAGGATTTGGTCCGCAGGAAAATCCGGGTATCCGTGGCCTTAAGCCTGGCTACCATGGCCGTTTATTACGGCTTCATCTTTCTGATAGCATTCCATAAAGGCTTTCTGGCCAGGATGGTCACGGAGAACATCACCCTGGGGATCCCCTTAGGTCTGGGCGTCATCCTGGCCACCTGCCTCTTCACGGGTATCTACGTGCTCTGGGCCAACCGGAAATACGATCCTTCCGTTACCGCGCTCAAGGCCAAGTTGGGGAACAAATAATGCAAACCACCATCATCGGGCACAGCAATCCCATCGCCATCCTTTTCTTTTTCCTGTTCGTTTCCCTTACCTTGGTAGTGACCTACTGGGCCGCCAAGAAGACCAAGACCGCGAAAGAGTTCTACGCCGCGGGCCGCAGCATCACGGGCTTCCAGAACGGCCTGGCGCTGGCGGGTGACTATATGAGCGCGGCCTCCTTCCTGGGCATAGCGGGATTGGTCTCACTCAAAGGCTACGACGGCCTCATCTATTCCGTGGGGTTCCTGGTGGGGTGGCCCATCGTGCTTTGCCTCATCGCCGAGCCGTTGCGCAACCTGGGCAAGTTCACTTTCTCGGATGTTACCGCCTACCGCCTCAACCCCGGGCCCATCAAGCTGGCGGCCTCATTCGGGGCCATCACCACGGTGCTGTTCTACCTCATCGCCCAAATGGTGGGCGCGGGCAGTCTGGTCAAGCTCATGTTTTCACTGCCATACGAACTGGCCGTGGTCATCGTCGGCTTATTGATGACCGCCTACGTTCTTTTCGGCGGCATGCTCGCCACTACCTGGGTGCAAATCATCAAGGCCTGTCTGCTCCTGGGCGGAGCCACCTTACTGGTGCTGATGGTGCTGATCAAGGCGCATTTCAATTACGGCTGGCTCTTCCATGAGGCCTCCTCAAAATACGGCGCCGGCTTCCTGAGCCCGGGCGGCCTGGTCTCCAATCCCCTGGACGCGGTTTCGCTGGGGCTGGCGCTCATGTTCGGCACCGCCGGCCTGCCGCATATCCTGATGCGCTTCTACACGGTTCCCAATGCGAAGGAAGCGCGCAAATCCGTGTTCTACGCCACCGGTTTCATCGGCTACTTCTATATCCTCACCTTCACCATCGGATTCGGAGCCGCCGTATTCGTGGGGCAGGACATCATCAAGGGCATGGACAAGGGCGGGAACATGGCCGCCCCCTTGCTCGCCGAAGCATTGGGCGGAAACGTCTTCCTGGGCTTTCTGGCCGCGGTGGCCTTCGCCACCATCCTGGCCGTGGTAGCCGGTTTGACCTTGGCGGGAGCCTCTGCCCTTTCCCACGATCTTTATCTGGGCGTGCTGAAAAAAGGAAAATCCTCCGAAGGCGATCAGGTCAAGACGGCCAAGATCGCCACCGTGGTGCTCGGCATCATCGCCATCGCGTTGGGGATCCTTTTCAAAGGCCAGAACGTGGCCTTCATGGTGGGCTTGGCGTTCGCCATCGCCGCCAGCGCCAATTTCCCGGCTTTGCTGCTTTCCATCATGTGGAAACGGTTCACCACGGCCGGCGCCGTCGCCAGCATCCTGACCGGTCTTGTCCTGGCGGTGGTGCTGATCATCCTGAGCCCCACCGTGTGGGTAGACATCTTCAAGCATGCCGCGCCCATCGTTCCGCTCAAGAACCCGGGCCTCTTTTCCATGGCGGGCGCATTCCTGGCGGGCATCGGGGTTTCCCTGGCCCAGCCGGAGCGGGCTGCCGAAGAGAAGTTTGAAGAGGAAAAAGTCAGAAGCTATCTGGGCGTGGGAGCGGAATAGACCATGAACAGCCAACACATCCGCAAAGGGGAAAAGAAGATGGATTTTCGCAAACTGAGAATGGCATTGGTGCTTTGCTTGACGGGCGCGGCCGCTTTTGGCCAGGCTCCCACGGAAGTACCCAAGGAGTCCGGCGAAGCCGCGGCCGCGCCCAAGCCTGCGACCGCCGATGCGCAAGCCGGCGTGACCGGAAAGGGCGGCGGCGCCTTCATCAAGAGCGAGGACGGCAGGAGCGTGATCCGTTTCATGGGGTATGCCCAGCCTACTTTCATGGCGACCACCAAGTCCCAACACCAGGCTTTCAAGTCCCCGACCTTCTATGTGCGCCGGGCCCGGGCGGACTTCAAGGCCGAATACGATAGTCTTTACACTCTCTTCTTTGAATACGATGCCGCGCCAGCCACGGGCACATCCCTCATCGAGGCCTACACGCAGGCAATGTTGATCAAGAACCGGATTTATTTCCGCATCGGTAAATATATCCAGCCCTTCAGCGCGGAAAACCTCCGGTCGTCCCGGGCCTTGGAAACCGTGGAGCGCTTCCAGGCCTTGAACGCTTTGGTCGGGCTGCCCGGATATGACGCGCAGATAGGCGCCATGCTGTGGGGCAATTTCGACGCGGGCAAAATGTTCCATTATTTCCTGAGCGTCAACAATGGCAATTCCAGCGCCAGCCAAGGCGGAAACGTCAGGGACAACAACTGGTACAAGGAAGTGATCCCGCGCCTCGAGTTCGCGCCCAGCAAGGATATGAAGTTCGGCATTGCCGGAGATCTGGATAGGGAGCCGTTCCAGCCTCTGGTATTGAAAAGCTATTCCGGAGCCAGCTTCGATAGCGTGCGCGTCGAGGGTCAGAGAGTGGGATTGGATGTGGACGCACACGTCGTGTTGGGCAAGCTGGGCTTGGACGCGGAATGGTTATGGGCCAACTTCCCGGACACCAACGCCACCTTGCAGGGCGGCTATCTGCAAGGCGCCTATTGGGCTTGCGGAAGCGAGGTCGAAGGCGGCATGGAACCTTTGCTGCGTCTGGAGTACTCCCAGTTGGCGGCCAAGAGCGCTTCCACGGAAGTGGACGGATCACGGATGATAGCCGTCACGCTCGGTCTCAACTATTGGGCCAACCAATGGGTGCGGTGGCAGACGGACTTCATCGAGGAGACCACCTCCGGCAAGGGGAACGGCGTTTATGCAGGCTCCAGCGATGGGCGCTTCTTGCCGACCTTGATGAGCCAATTGCAAATCAAGTTCTAGCCCTCGGGGGATTTCCCCCGATCTCTGAAAAAAGGCCCGGCTTTCCGCGAGGAGAGTCGGGCCTTTTTCAATTAATGGGGAGGGCAAAATCGCCTTTGGCCGCGCCCTGAGCGCGACGCTTGCAGGCATCAATCAGGGTCGGGATAGGCGCGGATCAATAGCCGCCGCTTGAGCAAAACCCTCCTGCCTTGCGCATTGAACCTGGGCGTACCGCCTGAACGGGAACGGGGTGCCCGCAGTCCGGTCTGAGCCGTGGGCGGACGCAAAGCGGCCGTTTGCCGGGTCACCTTGACGATGATGCGCCGGTAATCATACATGGGTACCAGAGGATTGCGGTCCCTCACTTCCAGCACCAAATGGATCCTATCGCCTTCCCCGGCATCCCCTGGGACCAGGAAGCGCGTCACTCTGGCGTTGGGTTGTGGAATGGAGAGGGCGCCCGGATAGGTCCCCGCTTCAGGGTATGGGTACCATGAGAAGTCGAGGGAATCCCCGTCCGGGTCGCGGCTGGCGGAAGCGTCCAGGGCTACGTTTTGGCCTGGTGCAGATGTGATATTTATTACGGTATCTTCCATATCTCCCGCGAATGCGGCGACCGGATTGTGGTTGGCTTCCTGAAAAGCATTGACGCACCAATCCATGCGGCCTTTGAGATCGTTGAACATGGCCCGGCGCCAACGGTACACGGGGGTGTTGATGTCCTGATAAGCCTTGCCGGTTTCCGGATCGATCCAACGATCCTGGGTCTCCGGGAATACTGAAAACGGCTGATAGCGGATTTCCAGGGATTGGATTTCGGGATGGCGGGAGACGTAATTCACGGCGCGAACGGCGGCGAAGCGCCCGCTCCATCCTCCCCAGGCCGGATGTTCGGGATCGGAAAGGCCATGGTTCGCCAAGCCTATCCAGGGGGTGGTGCCTCCGCCTTCCAGGAACTGCAGGCTGCCGTTCCCTGTTTTCCGGTCCGGATACAGCGCGCCCAGGGCCCCATGGCCGGTTTGGATATTCTCATGAGCCCATTGGTGCTCTCCCGGTCCCACGTTCCCATTGACGTATTGGGGATAGGGCTGCCACACATACGGCCCGATATCCCCGGGGCCGCCGTCTTTCCCGCCCCAGGCATAGGTTTGGTAATTGCTGCGCAGCCAGACTATTCCGGGATATTGATGCGTGATCATGGCGCCGGCATCGTCCTGGGCGCCGTTCTCGTAGACGCGTAACTTGGCCACGAAGGCATCCACCTCCGCCTTGCCGTGGGTCCTGGAATAATCGAAGAGCGCCTGCGCCAGGGTGTTCGATCCGGCATTGACGACGATATGCACCGGGCGCGGATCGGGAACGCCGACGGCCGCGAGGATCAGATCGGAACCCGGACTGGATTTGCCGGCGCCCACGGCGGCCATGCCATACCCGCTTTGGCCGGGCTTGACCAAGGCCCGCAAGGCAGCCGCTTCCGGCCAGCCCGCTGCATGCAGGCGGAGGTTGCCAACCACCTTTTCGTACCCGTCCAGCAACCGCAGGAACAGCTCGGGGTGGGGATTGCTGCGCAGGTACAAACCGGTGACGGCGAGCAGGCCCGTAATCTCGAACTCGTTCGAGTACATGAGCATGTGCGTCATTTGCTGTTCTTCATCCGGCTCGTTGCCCATATCCGCCAGGATGATCAGCCTGGATTTGGGAAGGGGAGACGCGGGTGCGCCCAGGCTTAGTCCTATCCCAAAGAGGAGGGCGAGTGACAAGGCGGCCGGGGAATTCGGATGCGGCTTCATGGCGATCCTGGAATGAGGACTCCGAGCCATGGCACAATAACCCGGCAAGTGGTTCCCGCAGCGCGAAAGCTCGGATCTATCCCATTCTCCGTACTCTCCCGGGTACGATCAAGGATTCCCATTTTTCCCACGGCGATTGCGAGGCTTTCCCTTTCCTGTGGCGGTTCCTCCCTGCCTCCTGGAATTTAGTTTCAGCCTTATGCCGCTAATCGAGAAAATGCTCAATATGCCGCCGCATTTCCTGAATCCGTGGTTCTACTGGATTATCCTGCTTGTTTCTCTCCTTGAACCCCTTCCCATTATCGGCTCTTTCATCCCCGGGCAAACCTTGGTTCTTTTGGGCGGGTTTTTGGTGAAAAAGGATATCCTGGATTTTGGTGATCTGGTTGCCTTTGCCGCTGTAGGAGCGGTCCTTGGGGACCTGGTCGGTTATCTGATCGGAAGGAGATACGGGGATGGATTCCTGACGAAGTACGGGAAACATTTTTTCCTGAAAAAGGAGCGCCTTGAAAAAGTCAAAGCGCTTCTCCATAAATACACGGGGAGGACTCTGGTATTGGGAAGATTCAATTCCATCACCAGGTGCTTCTCTCCCTTTCTTGCCGGTTCCTCCGGCGTACCCTTCTGGAAATTCCTCAGTTACAATATCATCGGGGGCCTAAGCTGGTCCCTCGCTTTCGCGTCCATCGGATTCGTATTTGGGAAAGGCTTTGAAATCGCTTCGCGGTTCATCGGCCAATTCATAATCATGGCCTTGGTGTTGAGCGGGATCATCATTTTCCTCATCAAGCTGCGGAACGGGGGAAGGCGTGTTTTCCACGAAAGCCATCGTTCCGTGCTGATATTGAACGTGGTATCGCTATACCTTTTCTCCAAAATGATCGAGGACGTGGTACACGGACAGAGCATCACTGCCTGGGACGCGTGGATCAGCGGCCGTATGCCTTTGCTTTGGGGTTCCATCGCGGATTCGGTGATGAACCGGATTGCAACCACCCTCTCTCCGCTCCACTTGGAAATTTCCGCGCTGATGATTTTGGCTTTCCTGATCTTTAAAAGGCGAAGTTACCGGTCATTTTTACTCTTCACGGGCATGGGCGGCGGATTGGCCATCAGCCGTTTCGTCGGGTATTTTGTGCGCCGACCAATGCCTTATCCGCAATGGGCGGAAGGTTCCAGAGGCGGCTTTCCCAGCCCCCATGCCTCCGCGGGGGCGCTGTTTTTTTGCCTGATGATTTTCCTGTTCAAGGACGACATAGCCCAAACCCCGCTAAAGGTATTGTTCATACTGGGAAACGTTTTCCTTTTTCTGCTGCTGGGGTTTTCCGGTATTTACTTGAACGTCAGCTGGTTCAGCAACGTGGTGGGTGGAATTTCGCTTGGCCTGTTTTGGCCGACATTAATGGTGCTGTTTCTTAAAAATTTCATTCCCGGATTCAAAGAATAAAAATGGGCGGCCGCGCCGAGAAATCCTGGCATTTCGTTTGGGAAAAGATTTATTCCGTAAAGAAGGAGGGCGATAGCCATGGAAGTATACGCACTATTGAAAAAGGATCATTCAAAGGTAAAAGGCATTTTTGCGGAATTGGACGGGACCACGGAAAGGGCCGTGAAGAAGCGCGAAACCTTATTCGCGGATCTGAAAATGGAATTGACCCTGCATGCGGAAGCGGAGGAGAAGTTTTTCTATTCCCGGCTCGAGGATCCCAAGGAAAGCCGGGCGATTACCCTGGAGGCGTTGGAAGAGCATAACGTGGTCAAAACCTTGCTTGCAGAACTTGAGGTGGATCCAAAGGGCACTGAAGAATGGGCGGCCAAACTCACGGTGTTGAAGGAAAATGTGGAACACCATGTTAAGGAAGAAGAGGGTGAGCTGTTCAAGAGCGCCAAGAAGGTCCTGTCCGCAGAGGATGCTGAAGCTATCGCCGAGGAGATAGAGGCTTTCAAAGCAGAAGCGACTCTGTCTCAGTTGAAAGAATAACTTCCCCGCGCAACCTCCGCGGGATGCCGGCATTCCATGGAGTTTGCATCCGCAAACCTGTTTCCCGATCGCGATTTATTATTTGGATTCCCACCGAATATTCATTTTTTCATAACGGATTAAGGTCCGAATAACCGAAGCGCACGCGATCCAGCAAGTCGCGGGATGCTATTCCAAAGGAAGCGCCTTACATGCAAAAACCGGCTGCAAACCAATCCACCGCTCTGCCCGACTCGAACGCCCGCGAAGCCGGGAAGAAGGCCGGTTCCCAAAGCTTCCCCAAAATCCCGGCCGCCAAAAAAACGGATCCGGAGCCTTGGAAAATACCCGCTTCCACTAAAACCGTTTCGCCGGGCTCGGCCGATGTCTTAGGCGCGTCCGTCACGGATAAGGGAATAAATTTCGCTATCGCCTCCCGCACCGCCACGGAAATCTTTTTGATCCTGTTCGACAAACCGGATGGGGAACCCACCGATGCCATCGCGCTGAAAAACCGGACCGGCGATATCTGGCATGTCCAGGTAGAAGGGCTCAAAAAGGGGCAGCTCTACAGCTACCGGGTCAATGGGCCCTACGATCCCAACAATGGCCTCCGCTTCAACCCGCATAAGCTTCTCGTCGATCCCTACGCCAAGGCATTCACGGGCAAATTCAGCAATCAGGATAACCTGCTGCTTGCGTACGATAGCGGGTCCGAGCAAAAGGATTTGGTGCTCGACAATCGCGACAACTCGGCCATCCTCCCCAAATGCATCGCTTGGGACGATGCTTTCGATTGGGAAGGCGACAAGAAACCGGCTATCCCCCAGGAAAAACTCATTATCTACGAAGTGCACGTGAAAGGCTTCACGGCGCATCCCTCTTCCAAGGTGGGGAATCCGGGTACTTATCTGGGCTTCATCGAAAAGATTCCCTATCTAAAGGAGCTGGGAGTCAATGCGGTGGAACTCCTCCCCATCCATGAATTCGTTTGCGAGGACTTCCTCAAGGAAAAAGGACTCTCGAATTATTGGGGCTATAACTCCATTGGTTTTTTCGCGCCGGAATCCTCCTACTCCACCCAGGGTGCGCCCGGATGCGCCATCGACGAATTCAAAACCTTGGTGAAGGAATTGCATAGAGCCGGCATCGAAGTCATCCTGGACGTGGTTTATAACCATTCCGCGGAAGGGAATGAATGCGGTCCCACGCTTTCCTTCAAGGGAATCGACAACCCGGGATACTATTCCCTGACCGGAGAAGGCGAAGCCCCTCTGCGTTATTACAAGAATTATTCCGGCACCGGAAACACGCTGACCGCCAGCAGTCCTCTCTTCAGCCGCCTGGTCATTGACTCCCTGCGTTATTGGGCGGAAGTAATGCATGTGGATGGCTTCCGGTTCGATCTGGCCGCCTGCTTGGGCCGGGATCATACGGGTGCGTTCTCCGCGGATGGCCACCTGCTGGGGAAAATATCCCAAGATCCGGTACTCGGCAAAATGAAACTCATTGCCGAACCTTGGGATATGGAAGCCTACGAGGTGGGCAGCCTGCCGAAGAACTGGTCGGAGTGGAACGGCAAATTCAGGGACTGCTTCCGGAAATTCGCCAAGGGCGATGCCGGGCAGTTGAAAGAAATCGGATCACGGATCGCGGGTTCCCCCGACCTGTTCGGGCATAATGGACGCGGCGCCAGCGATAGCATCAACTTTCTGACCTGCCACGACGGATTCACCCTGTACGATCTCGTCTCATACAATGAAAAACACAATGAAGCGAATCTGGAAAACAACCAGGATGGGGCCAACGACAACAACTCCTGGAACCATGGCGCCGAAGGAGAAACCGAGGATCAAGCGATAATCGATCTCCGGAGCAGACAGGTAAAAAACCTGTTTTGCCACCAGATGTTCTCCCTAGGAACGCCGATGGTCACGGCCGGCGATGAGTTCATGCGTACCCAAAATGGGAACAATAATGTCTATGCCCAGGATAATGATATATCCTGGTTGGATTGGGATCGTTGCGCGCGCAATGGGAGCGCGGTGGCTTTCGTGAAGAACATTTTGCATTTCCGTCAGAGGCATGCGGTTTTACAGCGGCCCCGCTTCTTTATCGGTCAGGACAACACCGGTGACGGTATTCCGGATATCCATTGGGTGGGATCCGGAAATGGCGATGTTCAATGGGACGATCCGGAACAGCGTTGCCTGGGTTTCCAGATTGACGGAAATGACGCTGAACATGCGAGGGATGGGGAGAGGGATTACCGCCTGTTCATAGTCTTCAATGCGGATGGGGACACCCATCCATTCACTCCTCCCGCCCTGGAAGAGGGCAGAAAATGGCACCGGGTTATCGATACCAGCCTGCCTTATGGAGAGGATTTCCTGGACCAAGATCGGGAAATCGCGATCGAAGCATTTCCGTATCAGGTATGCGCAAGAAGTTGTATCGTTTTAAAATCCAAGCCCGTCAAAGTCTGAGTCGGCCTTCCAGTCCCGCTCTCAGACCTCAGGGAAGGCCCTCGATTCCAAGAATCACCGGAGGGCCGGCAGCCTTGGCCGACGCATATTTTTCCAACACCTGTTAAGGAATGATTTTACCGCTGGGCCCACGGGTGAAGAAGGTGATTGCCCATAGAACGAGAAACAACAGGATGAAGATTTTCGCGAGCGATACCATGGCTCCGGCTACCAGTCCGCCGAACCCCAGGAAGGCGGCCAGGATGGCTAAAAGCAGGAATACGATAGAGAGTAGTACAACATAGGCTCTCCTTTTTATGGCCGGGATAAATTCCTGCGGACATGCTTCTAATAAAAATTACGCGGCCAAGCATACAAAAGGCCTTTTACCCTCCATTCGCACGGCGGCGAATAACCTACCTTCGGATACCGATCCCGAGGAATCGGCGTGCGCGTTTCCGGGAAGAAGCGCGCACGGTTCCGGCTCTGCCCGGACTCCGGCCGTTCTTCAGCGATGCAGGCTTAGGGCGATGTAGAACTGCAGGACGCGGCCGTCGGCGGTTTCGCTGTTGTACACGTGCCCCCACTTGCCCTGGAAATCCACATCGCACCAGGCTGCGGGGCGGAAGGAATAGCCCGCTACCGCGGCCAGGGTCTTGCCGACGTTGGGAGTGACATCCAGGAGAAGGATGGTATCCAGCGCGGGAGCGTAGGTCTCCTTGTCCCAGCGGTATTCCGTGCCCAGGGAGAACCCGTGCTTGCCCAGTTCGTAGAAAGCATAGGCCCCCAGATTGCCCACCCATTGGCCGTTGAGGGTAGGGAAGAGGGAGTCGACGGGGAAGAAGCTCATCCAGTGGCGCTCCACCGTCCATGTGCCTTGCAGGTAGACTTCGCCAGCCAATGTGGTGAGGCTCTGGCCAAAGCTGGCCATGGTCCATCCCGCGCGGGGATGGATGCCCTGTAGTTGGAACTCCGTGTTCACGATCTTGCCCAAATCCAGGGAGTAGCCGATATCGGCCTGGTACTGGTCCACGGATAGCGTTCCCGGCGTTCCGACTGTGTCCAGGGCGGATATCGCCGTAGCGGCCCGGGCATACGTGCTGCCCCAATTGAGGTTGGCGGACAGGCCCTTGTAACGGTACTCACCGGTCAGGTTACCCTGCCATTCGCCGAAGATCCGGGTTTCGGGATCGGTGTTGATGGAAAGCGCCACCGATTCCCGGAAGCGATGGTTGCCGGCGCTCTGCCCGATGGAGGCGGAGAACTGGTCGCGGATGCGCGTACTGCTGTATCCCGGACTTTCCGATTGCGAAACGGAATTTGTCATTGAAAGGGACCAAAGACTGGGGCGGGTGTCTGTTTTCCACTCGGAGAACATGTTCCCCAGATGGGAGGATTGCGGAAAACGGTTGTAGAACTCCCAGATCAACTGGGTCTGTTCAGGGGAATCCCCCAGCTTCCCGTGAGTGCGCCATAGGTAGTACAGCACCTGCTCGTCCTCGGGGCCGCCGATCTGTTTGGCTAGGCCGAAGTAGAGGAGGGCGTCGCCCCAGCTCGACAGGAAATAGGAGCCCATCCCCCGGTAATAGTAGATGCGGTAATTCTGCGCCTCGGTGCATTCCTCCACGGGCAGGGGCCACTCCAGGTATTCCGGTTCGTCCCGATCGAAGGCGTTCGCCACCGAATCGACGTAGGTTTTGCATCCTCCGAGTTTGGCCGGAGAGAGAGGGGGTCGGACCTTGGACGCGGAAGCCATGGCCGCGATCTTGGGAGGAACGGGAGGCGTCCTTGCTTCCAGGGGAATGAGGGCGAGCAACAGACAGGCTAGGAAAATCATGGAGAGAAGATACGAAAAGGCTCCTGCCTTGCGGCAGGAGCCAGAACCCTTGGAATCCGCTGCCGAAGAACAGTCGCTCTTCGGGCATCGGAATCAGCGGGACCCGTCAATATTACTTGGCGGAGTCGGGCTTGGGGTGGTGGATTTCGAGGCTGTCAGGATGATGGATATGGAGGCTGTCGCGTACATGGAGGCTGTCCGGGAAATGCACATGGGTGCTGTCGCCCTTATCGTGACCCTTCCTGAAGTCTTCAAACTTCTTCTTCAGTTCCGCGATCTGCTCAGGGGTGAGACCGCCGGCTTTGGCGCTGTCGCCGTCATGGCCGCGCTTCTTGAACTCTTCGTGCCTGGAATGGAAGTCGCCGCGGGCTTTGCCCAGGCTATCACCCAGCGTGGCGCGGAGAGCCTTCATGTCGGCTTCCAGCTTGGTCTTCAAGGCGGCTTTCTCGGCGTCGGT
Source organism: Fibrobacteria bacterium (assembly GCA_025360005.1). Lineage (GTDB taxonomy): Bacteria > Fibrobacterota > Fibrobacteria > UBA11236 > UBA11236 > Chersky-265. The sequence goes on along the minus strand of JANYDA010000055.1, from coordinate 24,248 downwards.
CTTGGCTGCGGCAATGCCGGCCTTGTAGGCGTCGATCAGGGTTTTGAACTTGGCCTGGGCGGCTTCACGGGCAGCCTTGGCGGCGGCGCGGGCCGCATCCATCTCGCCCTTGTTGGCCGTCTTGAGGCTGTCATGCTTTGCTTTCATGGCCTCGCGCTTGGCGGCCCATTCCGCTTTCTGCTCGGCCGTGAGGGAATCTTTGACCGGAGCGGCGAAAGACACTCCCACCGCCAAGCTGCCTGCCAGAAGGGCACTCATCATGAATTTGTTCATTGCGAACTCCTATTATTTTGTTTGACCCCCATATGGGGGTGCTTCCGACTTGAGCAACCTTGGTGCCAACCCCAAGGTTCCCGGAAAAAGGTTTATTTCTCTTGAAAATGCGTGGGAAATATGCCTTTCCCCACGGCCCGTGTTCCCATCGGTCCATGGCCTCTGTACTGAAAGGGACACTGAATGCTGTTGCGAAAGGGAAGCCGGGTGCTACTTTAGGCAAGGTGCGGACCGGATCCGGCCGCGTAACGTGAAGGAAATCCATGTTGAGAATGCTGATCGGATGTTTCTGCCTGGCCGCATTGGCCGCCGCCCCCGCGAGATGTCAATCATACTCGGAGGATTCGCTGGCTGTGCGTATCATCCTGGCCGAGAACGGCCTGGGTAACATGCAGGTTTCCCAGGTTTCCACGGCCGCGGGGGGGAGGATCACGGCCCTGAACCTCAAGGGCCTTTCCATCCTCAGCGTGTCTACGGAAATATCCGCCCTCACCAATCTCAAGTCCCTGGACCTCTCGGACAACCTGATCGATTCCTTGCCGGACGGCATATGGGCCCTGGAAAGCCTGGTGACGCTGAACCTTTCCGGCAACGGCCTCAATGCCCTGGACTCGGGAGTGGTGCGCCTGGGCAACCTGCTGTCTCTCGACTTGCGCGGGAACACCCTGGCCGCCTTGCCCTCCTCGTTTAAGGGTCTGGAGAACCTGGAGAACCTGGTACTGGCGGATAACCTTCTCACTTCCCTGCCCGGAGGGATGGGTGGCCTGGTTTTCCTGAAGTACTTGGATCTGTCCGGCAATCAACTGACGACTCTGCCCCACTCGGTGGGCACCTTGGCCGTGCTGGACACTCTCGACCTGACCAACAACCAGTTGAATTCCCTTCCCGACGAAATGATCCAATTGCCCGCCGCTGCTAAAGTGACCCTTACCAGCAACCAGCTCTGCAACTTATCGGGCGCGATTGCGGCGTGGGCCACAGGCAAGGATCCCCTTTGGCGGGACAGCCAGGCCTGCGGTTCCCAGGGAGTGCGCCCCGGGGAAGCCCGCGGTCGCGCGGCAGCCTTCCGTGCCTTCGCGGCTCCCGGAAGCATTCGCCTGGAAATCAGGCTACCGGGCGAGATCGGGCCCATGAAGATTTCCCTTTTCGACGGGGCTGGAAGGATGCGCGGCCAGACCACGGTAAAGCCCGTAACGGAGGCCGGCCCAGGTTACACGGCGGTTACCCTGGATTCTCCCTCCGAGGGACGAGGGAAGCCCATGCTGCTCTGGGCGGAGCTCCGGACCTCGGAAGGAAGGCGCTTGGTGGCGCCCGTCGTGACGCCCTGAATTCGAGGCCCTGAAAAGTCAGCGCTGAGGTTGGTGTTTATAATCGTGGCCGTATGACTTCCGTATGGCAGGGGCGTGAGCCGGAGGACGGATTTTTCACGCTGCTGGAAGAGGGACGACCATGCCGTTTTCCCTCGGCTTGATGCGGGCGTTCCGGTACTCCTCACCCCACACTCTCATAGCCATGATGATGGGTTTTAGGGTGGCTCCGAATTCCGAAATCTCATACTCGACACGGGGGGCGCCTCAGGATAAACCGTGCGATCCACCACGCCTTCCTTTTCGAGTTCCCTAAGCTGGAGGGTGAGTATCCTCTGCGTTACGTCCGGCAATAGCTTCCGCAATTCCCCGAAGCGTCTTTTCCGCTCCAGCAACATGAAAAGGATTACGCCTTTCCATTTTCCGCCGATCACGTCCAGAGTGGCTTCCACCGGGCATCCGAAGCTGCAATCGTATGTGCGTCCCTTCATAATCGCTCCTAATCCAAAGGTACCCGATTTGATACCGCGCAACAATATTGTGCCTCATTGGCTCCGTCCAATATACCACTTAACTTGGCTTTGGAACCGGAGTGTAAGCCGGCACAACCAACCTGAAGAAAGGTCTTTATGAACACGAATTCGGAAACCATGATGGCGGCCCGCATCCATGCATACGGCGATGTGGGAAATCTCCGCTATGAAAACGCGCCGCGGCCCCGGGCAGGAAAGGGTGAAGTACTCGTGCATGTGATTGCCGCCGGCGTGAACCCGGTGGATTGGAAAACCCGGGCGGGCGGCGGCATCGCTGGAATGCTGTCGGGCGGATTTCCGCTCACCTTGGGATGGGATATATCAGGCCGTGTCCTTTCACTCGGCGAAGGAGCCGACGTGTTCAAAATCGGTGACGATGTGTATGGAATGATTCGGTTTCCCAAGCTGGGAGAAGCCTATGCGCAATTCGCCGCTGCGCCGGAAACGCATTTAGCCCGAAGCCCCAAGGGCTGAGCCATTCCCAAGCCGCGGTGATACCTCTAGCTGGACTGACTGCCTATCAAGCATTGTTCGAAGTCGCCAACCTTCAAGCCGGGCAGAAAATTCTCGTCCACGCCGCCCCGGGCGGCGTCGGGCATATCGCGGTGCAGCTCGCCAAATGGAAGGGCGCCTATGTCGCGGGCACTGCCTCTAAGCGAAATCTGGAATTCATCCGCTGCCTCGGAGCCCATGAAGCATTCGATTATTCCTCGGGTCAATTCGAAACGGCTCTGCGGGATTTCGACGTCGTGCTGGACGCGGTGGGCGGAGGGATTTCCGATCGATCCTACGGAGTTTTGAAAAGGGGGGGCATTCTTGTATCGATCTCTGGAGGCGGAAATGCGGAAAAGGCTCGCGAATACGGAGTGCGCCAGGCTTCAATGCTAGTTAGGCCGGACCGCGACCAATTGGATTTTATGGCCCGCAGCACATCGTGATTCGCCATGGTGCTTTTTTTACTTACATAAAACCGACCTTAGCGCTTTCCGAGGGCACGGCCCTTCGGCTCAGGGAACTTGATGGTCGCGAAGTCGCGTGCGGGCGATGGAATCCGCCTTGTCCTGTTCCTCCAGTGTTGCTGCTGGAAACCTTGGGGGAAGATTGGCTACACCCGCCACCTCCCACCCCGATGATCCATCCGGTAGAAATTCGTTATGTTAAAATACCGCAAAATATGCCCAAATCGCGCAAAAGTGGAAACCCCCTTTCCAAATCGGGTCAGGAAATTTGGAGGTTTGAATGACAGTATTTTTTAAAATGCAACATCAGATAGGTATCTTAACGGTCAATCGTATATTTTTGGAGCACGATTGGCTCTCCTATCCTGTGCATTTTCGGTCAGGAGGATCTCAGTAAGGCGTTAAGCCTCAAACCCCGAATCGAAAACGGGGAGAAATTGAAGTGTCGTGGCTGAAAAATTGATCCGGCTCTCCATTCACTGCGGCACGGGAAAGCCATTCTCTGTTTCGAACCTCCTCTTTAATGGATTCATCCGGGTCTTCAATTTGGGCGAGAGCCGGATTTTCAGAGAGCTATATCATCCGAACCTATCCTACTTCTTGGCGGCGATAGTCCTCGCGTCTTCTGGAGTGGGATTGGAAACGATCTCCATCTTTTCGATTGGTCCTTTGCTCAAGGCTCTTCATGAAAGGAGCTTGTACCTATCCGCCTTCGGACACTTGGTGCCGTTAAATATCGCTTTCCCGGTTTTGGCGATGATCATACCGATCAAAATCGCTTTGATTCTCCTATCCAGGCACATCCCCAATCTGGTTTCCAGGCGGGTTACCGCCCAAGTTCGCGCACGAATCATAGAGAACCTTATCTGGTCGGACTCCCGATGGAAAGGTCGCATGAATATCGGGGAAACCATCAAAAGGGTGGACGATAGCGTATATTGGGCGACCGAGGCCCTGCAGCACTCCGTAATAATCGTGACCGGCTTCATGACCCTGGCTGCCATGTTCGGCGTCATGATGTATCTCTCTCTGTCGATGTCCATCACATCGATCGGATTTTTCGCATTGATGAATTTCTTAACCAGAATTCTGAACAGAAAAATCGCCCGCAATGTCGCCTCCATCAACCGGGAATCCTCGGGCTTCTACGACCTGGTCTGCGACATTGCTCAGGCCTTTCCAGTAATAAGGTCGTTCAACGCCGGGTGGTATTTCACCAAGTTGGCGTCCAATCGTATTGAACCGTTGAGGACATCCGAGCTCCGCGCGGCTTTCAACCTGCGCGCCTCCGGCTATACCACCGAGTTTTTCGCGTTCTTCTTCTTGTTGTTCAATTTCTTCATCCTCTGGGGCGGCTGGTTTTCCATTCCCTTTTCGGCTTTCCTGGTTTTTTTCTATACCACGTACCGTGCCATCCAGAACCTCAAGGAAATCACCTTGGAAAGCAGCGGGCTCGTCAAGTGCCGGGCGCATGCCGCATTGGTTGATCCTTTGCTGGACGTGAAACTCGATTCAAGAGGGGAAAATGGAGCTTTGTGGCCGCCGTTAAGGAGTAAGTTGGAAATATCCAACTTGAAGTACACCTATTCGGATGGGAAACAGATCCTTAAGGGCTTGAACCTCTCCGTGCGAAGGGGCGAAAAAATCGCCATCATGGGCGATTCCGGAGCCGGGAAATCCACGTTGCTTTCGCTCCTGGTCGGATTGACCGATCCGACTTCCGGCTCCATCAAGGTGGATGGGGTTGAGGTTCTCCCGAGATCGAAACTGGCAGACATCAGCTTGCTAATCCCTCAGGAATCATTCGTCTTCAAGCTTACGATCGCTGAAAACATTTCCATGTCCCCGAACTACGATGCGGCCAAGGTAGAGGAGGCATTAAGGCGGGTAAACCTATGGGCATTCATCCAGGACCTCCCCAAAGGTATTCGCACCTGCCTGGGTGAAGACGGGACGGGCCTATCGGTTGGGCAAAAACAGCGATTGGCGATCGCCCGCGCGCTTTACAGCGATTCCGAACTGCTTATCATGGATGAGCCCAACAGCTCCCTGGACTCGCAAAACAGCTCCCAAGTGATGCGAGAGGTCTTCGAACTCTTCCGTGAAAAAACCGTGATTATAGTTACCCATTTCGAGGATTTCCACCCGTATTTCGACAGGATATTGTATTTGAAAGGCGGCCGGCTCATATCTCGGCCAGTCCCGGAAATGCATGTCCTTTCCTCGCTCCCGGCTACCGCCGACTTCCGGTGATAACCCTTAACCACCCCACCCCAGAAATCACAATACCCGGAACCAGGTATACCTTACCGGGTATTATCTCAGGTACTCCCGGTCTTTTCCGAATTTTCGCCCGCCAGGTCGTAAGATCGCTCGGGGATGAATCCATATGCGCATTTCGCATGGCACCTTGGAGGGCATCCCCGCTGAAAGCCAAGGTGCGAAACGATGGCAACAAAGAGAAATCTCCTCGCCTCCCTGGGACCCCTTCCGCTCATTCTGGCAATCCTTTGTCTTCCCGTTGAATCAGGAACCCTTTTCGTTTCGCCTAAGGGAAAGCCATCTGCGTCCTGCTCCTCGGCCGATCCTTGCGATTTGACACGGGCCAGGGATAGGGCAAGGGAGTTGCTTGTTTCGGCTACTGGCGACGTGGTCGTGCAATTAGCCGGGGGCATTTACGAATTGGATTCCGCCCTTAATCTGGACCCCCGCGATGCCGGAAGGCCTGGCGTTCACATGGTATATCAGGCGGCACCAGGCCAAACACCCGTCTTGAGCGGAGGGCGGAAAATCGGGGGATGGTACCTTTTCGACGTTCTCGATAACATCTGGGCAGCCCGGGTTCCACAGGACTTCCGCACCCGGCAGCTTTTCGTGAACGGGGTCCGATCAATAAGGGCACGCAGCGGGATGGATCCGCAAGGATTCGGAATCACACGGACAGGATACCAAAGCGCCGCAAACATGGCCTATCTTGCCGGATCCAAAGGGCTTGAAGTGGTCTCACGAGTTTCCTGGAAAGAATACCGCTGCCCGGTAGATTCCATTTCATCGAGCGAAATCGAAATTGCGCAACCATGCTGGGATGAGGCCCAGGCCCATTCCGGATTCAGCATGGATAAGATTTCCTGGCTTGAAAATGCCTATGCATTCTTAGATGAGGAGGGGGAATGGTTTCATGATTCCAGCCGGGAATCGCTCTATTATAAGCCGAGAACCGGGGAGTATTTACGGACTTCGAGCGTAGTGGCCCCAATCTTGGAGTCGCTGCTCATAGCCAGGGGCACGCCCGATCGCCCATTAACGAATCTCAGGATCACCGGATTGACCTTCGCTTACGCCACGTGGCTACAACCGAATACCGCCAGGGGATTTCCTGATATGCAAAGCACCTACCAGTACGGCGACGACGGATATGGAGGGGAGAAAATCCCTTCCTCCGTCGCTTTTTGGTTCACGGACAGCTTGGTCTTGGATCACAACGCCTTTACTGCACTGGGCGGAAATGGTCCCGCCCTGGAGGAGGGCTGCAGGAACAGCCGGATTTCATGGAATCGGATATCCGACATTTCCGGCGATGGCCTGCATATCGGCAATATCACGGCGAACCCAGTTGATCCCCGCGAGCGAGTGGTGGGAAACATCATCGATAATAATTCCATCACCCAGATAGGCAGCGAATATCATGGCGCATCGGCAATATTTTTGGGATATGTTGCGGAAACACGCGTGCTTCATAATGAAATCGGCGATGTGCCCTATACGGGAATATCACTGGGTTGGGGTTGGGGTCGATCTTCCGGCATGAAGGGTAATGAAGTGGCGTTTAACAATATCCATCACCATATGCGTACACTTATGGATGGAGGCGGGATTTATACCCTGGGCGCCCAGCCCGGTACGCGTATCCATCATAATTACGTGCATGATCAGGCCAATGAATACGGAGCCCTGTACCCCGACGAGGGATCGAGCTACATACGCTGGGATAGCAATGTGGTCAAAAGCGCGAAGCGATGGTTTTTCATGTCGAACGGCAACATGCTCAACGATACCATCTTAGGGAATTACACCGATACCCGCGCCTCCGTAATTATCGGTGAGAACTGCCGGGTGGAAAACAACACGGTGGTTGGGGACGGGTTTTGGCCCAGCGAGGCCTTGGAAATTATCGCTCAAGCGGGACTGGAGGCGCCCTCTCCGGGAATATCCTCCATTCCCGACGAGGAAAAGGGAACGACATCGATTCTCGGCCGCGAGCGTCCGAAGTCCAAGGCCGAACCCTGGAAAACGTTCAGGAACTGGGTTGAGCCACGGTCCGCCCGGAACCTCCTGGGGAAGACCATGAAACGTTGAAACCAGCGCTGGGGATTGCAGGTTCGCTACAGGGCCTTGTCCAGTTTTTCAAGAAGAAGGCTTAGTAGTGCTGGACTTGATCAAGAACGCCCGTCCGCTTTATCACGTGCAAGATAGGTTCGGACGTAGGGAATTCCTCAAGATCGTGTGTTCGAACTTCAATTTGAAGCACGGACAGATCAAGGCCGAGTACCGACAACCCTTTGGATCTGCGACCTTATGAAGGAAGCGGGAGGGGCCGAAAATCAAAAAGCCCCCTCTTGCCAGGGGGCTTCTTTAAAATGGTCGGGATGGCGGGATTCGAACCCACGACCCCTTGCTCCCGAAGCAAGTGCTCTACCAGACTGAGCCACATCCCGTCGACCAAGGGCCAACCAATTTAGATTTCCGGGCCTGATCTGCCAACCGTCCGGAGCCTGGAAACCAAAAAGGCGGGCCCTTCCCGGGTCCGCCTCGCTGTGAGCGGGAACCCCATTGGGTCCCGCGCCGCCGGAATTTAAACCCGGCTATTTTCTGGTTGCTTTAGTTCTCGTCGTAGTGGTAACCGGCTTCGCCGTGGTCGGTGAAGTCCAGGCCCTGGAGTTCTTCATCGTGGCTGGGGCGCAGGCCAACGATAACCTTGACGATGAAAGCGAGTACCAGGGTGCCGACGATGGCGAGGGCCATGGTCACACCGATGGCTTTCACCTGTTCCATCCACAGGCTGTGTCCCACGATACCCTTGAGGTTGGTATTCAGGTTGCCGTTGACGTCGGCGGTGGCCAGGAAGCCTGTGAGCAGTGCGCCCATGGTTCCGCCTACGCCGTGTACCCCGAAGGTATCCAGGGCGTCATCGTATTTGAACCAGTTCTTCAACTGGGTCACGGCCAGGAAGGGCACCAAGCCGGCGAGCACGCCGATGATGACGGCGCCGGTGGCATTCACGAAGCCGGTGGCGGGAGTGATGACGACCAAGCCGGCGACGGCGCCGGAGCAGAAACCGAGCACGGTGGGCTTGCCGCGGAAAATCCATTCCAACATAGGCCAGACGAAAGCGGCTACGGCGGTGGCCAGGGTGGTGGTCATGAAGGCGTTGGAGGCCACGCTGTCGGCGGCTACGGCGGAGCCGGCGTTGAAGCCGTACCAGCCTACCCACAGCATTCCCGTTCCCACCGCAGTGAGGACCAGGCTATGCGGGGCGAAGTTCTTCTGGCCGAATCCGGCGCGCTTGCCAAGGATGAGGCAAAGGATGAGGGCCGACCATCCCGAGGACATATGCACCACGGTTCCACCCGCGAAGTCGATGGCCTTGATCTTGGCGGCGGCGTTCCATACGCCGTTCATCATACCGTCTATGCCCCATACCATGTGGGCGAGGGGGAAGTAGACGATCAGCATCCATCCCAGGATGAAAAGCATGATGGCGCTGAACTTCATGCGTTCGGCGATGGCGCCCACTATCAGGGCCGGGGTGATTATGGCGAACATCAACTGATACATAGAGAAGACGTTAGCGGAAACCCAATAGGAATAGTCCGTGTTGGGCGCGCTCGTCACGCCTTTCAGGAAGGCGAATTTAAGCCCTCCCAGGAAAGGCGAACCGCTCGCGAAGGTGAAGCTGTAGCCGAAGGCCCACCACAGGATGGTGACGAGGCCCGCGCAACCGAAGCATTGCGCTATCACGGACAGCACGTTCTTGGTGCGGACCAGCCCGCCGTAGAACAGTGCCAAGCCCGGCAAGGTCATGAAAAGAACCAAGGCGGCGCAAATCATCATGAAGCCGTTATGGCCGGGACCGGGAACACCGGTGAGCTTGGTCGCTCCGGTGTTGTTGATGTACGCTTCCAGATCCGCAATCCGGATTAGCAGCGACGAATCCACGGGTGCCGCAGCTGCGGGAGCTGCGACCGCGGCCGCTTTCGCGGTATCGGCGACGGCGGTATCCGCTAGACTGGCCGTGGCGCCGAGGAGGCTGAGGGCAATTGCCCAGCAGGCTAATGGCTTTAGACGATTGGCAATTGTTTTCATCATTTTAAGGTTCCTCGATTTTGGAATGTGCTTCTCTTTCCGACCCGGCCCAGAGGAAACACGTTTCTGGCTTTTTCACCACGGACTATAGCATTGACCATGCCAAAGCGAGCAAATGGGCCCTTTGGGAATTAAAATGGAAAGCGAACCCGGTTGAGCCTCCAATTATGGCACTAATTGTCAACATAATGTGACATATACAAAATTGTTAAGCTAATTAATGACATTTTTGAGGGTCGAAGCCAAAAGGATTTGCGCGAATGAGCATCCAAACATCGGATCGAACGGAGATTTTATTGAAAGACCCCTGGAAAATCAAAGGGGAAAAAAGAGGGTAGGGAGCTGCGCGGGCTCAGAAAGCGAGGTGTTTTTTAACGCTTTCTTCGGTCAATTCGGAGGTCCTTCCGCTTTGCACCATGGTACCGCGCTCCATGATGTAGTACCTATCGCCCAAACGGCGGGCGAAATCCAGGTACTGTTCCACCAGCAAGACGGCGATGTCCCCTTTTGCCTTGAGGCCGAACAGGACCTTTTCGATATCGTCGATGATGGAAGGTTGGATGCCTTCCGTGGGTTCGTCCAACAACAGGACCTTGGGCTTGCCCAACAAGGCGCGGGCGATGGCGAGCTGCTGTTGTTGGCCTCCGGAGAGATTGCCTCCCAAGCGCTTGCGCATGCCCGCTAGGAATGGGAACAATCCGAATACTTCATCTTCCGGAATCTTCTTCAGCCTTTCCGGACGCGCTTCCAGGCCCAGCAGGAGATTCTCTTCGATGGTCAGCTTGGGGAAAATTTCCCTGCCCTGGGGTACATAAGCGATACCCGCGCGGGCGCGTTTCTCCGGCGGCAGGCCATTTAGGTTTTTGCCTTGGAAGGCCACCTCGCCTTTGCGGGCGGGGAGCAAACCCATGATGGCTTTGAGCAAGGTAGTCTTGCCCACTCCGTTGCGGCCCATCAAGGCGGTGATGGTGCCAGGATGCAGTTCCAGGTTCACGTCGCGGAGCACTTGGCTTTCGCCGTAGTTGATCTGCAGGGCTTTGACCCGCAGCAAGGGGGCGGAAGCATTGCCGGTCACCGGGGAATGCGCGAGGGCGCCGGCGGGTGCAATAGAGATCGCTGTCTCAGCCATGGGAGCCGCTCCCGGCCAACGCGACTGCTTTTTCCGCGCGGGTGCCATGCGAGCGTCCCAGATAGCGCTCGATCACTTGCGGATCCTCCTGCACTTTTTCGATGGGGCCTTCCGTAAGTATCTTGCCTTCGCAGAGCACCGTTACCTTGCGCGCCAATTGCTTGACGAACTCCATGTCATGTTCGATCACTATGATGGAATGCTTGTTGGCCAGTTCCAGCAGCAGCCTGCCGGTCTTAGCGGTCTCTTCGTCGGTCATGCCCGCGGCGGGTTCATCTATGAGCAGAAGTTTTGGATCCTGCAGGATGAGCATACCGATTTCCAACCATTGCTTCTGGCCGTGGGAAAGGTATGCGGCCTGCATCGGCAAGGCGTCCTTGAGTCCCACGGTCTCGGCCACTTCCTCGATGCGTGCTTTTGCCGGCGGGGTAAGCGTGTAGAATAGGGATCGCCACACCTTGCGATCCGTCTTGAAGGCCAGCAACAGGTTGTCGAACACGGAAAGGCTGCCGAAAACGGAAGGCGTCTGGAACTTGCGGCCCACGCCCAGCTCCACGATTTGCTGCTCGTTCATTTTGACCAAGTCCCGCCCATCCATCATGGCGGTGCCGGTCTGGGGTTTGGTCTTGCCGCAGAGCACGTCCATGAAGGTGGTCTTGCCAGCGCCGTTGGGGCCGATGACCACGCGCAATTCTTTTTCCTCGAGTTCGAAATAGGCGATGTCCAATGCCTTGAAGCCGTCGAAGGACACCATCAACTCTTCCACGGCCAGGATGCGCTTGCTCATACGGCCACCTCGGCAGCCTTGGCGGTTTCGGCTTGCGGAGCGGCGGCATTCCCGCGGTTTTCGCCGGGAGCCGGATCGGGCGCATCTGCGCCGTCGTTCACGGCTTTCTTTTTCGGCCACCTAAGTTTAGCCAGCGAACCCACAGCCCCCTGCGGGAAGAACAGTACAACGGTTATGAAAAGGATGCCCAGGAAATAAAGCCATGATCCCGGGAACCGGCCCGTGAGATAGCTGTACATGAGGCTGACGCCGATGGCGCCGACGATGGGGCCGCCCAAGGTACCGCGGCCGCCCACGGCCACCCAGACGATCATTTCCAACGAACTTTTCACGTCCATGCGCCCGGGAGTGATGATGCCGGTCTGGGGCACGTAGAGAATGCCGCCGATGGCGGCGAACAGCGCCGCCGTGCAGAATGCGAAGAGTTTGTAGCGGGTGACGGGGAACCCGGTGAAACGGAGGCGGTGTTCGCTGTCGCGGATGGCCACCAGCACCTTTCCCAGCTTGGAGCCCACCATGTAGCGCGCGGCGAAGTACGCCCCCACCAGTACCACGGCGGTTACCAGGTAAAGGCCGCGCTTAACCGCAGGATGCGCCAGCTCGAAGCCGAGCAGGGTCTTGAAATCGGTGAGGCCGTTGGTGCCCCCCAGCATGGTCTCATTGCGGAGGAAGATGAGCCACATGGCCAGCGCCAGGGCCTGGGTGATGATGGAGAAGTAAACGCCCTTGATGCGGCTGCGGAAGGCGAAGAACCCGAAGACCAAAGCGAAAAGTACGGGGAGGGCCAAGGCCAGGAAAAGCGCGACAGGGAACAGATGGAATGGTTCCCAGAACAGAGGCAATTTCTTGACTTGGTTCCAGACCATGAAATCCGGGAGCGCGCTGCCGTAAACGCTGGCGGTTCCCGTTTTCAGAAGCATGTGCATACCGATGCAATATCCGCCCAGGCAAAAGAAGACCGCCTGGCACAGGGACATGATGCCCGTATAGCCCCAGATGAGATCGATGCCGAGCGCGGCCAGGGCGAAGCAGAAGTACCGGCCCATCAGATTCAGATTGAGATCGGAAACGATGCCCATGGCGTTGAGGATTGGGAGTACCACCACGGCCAAGACCGAGAGGAGTATGGCTGTGCGCTCCTGGCGTGCTAACCGATCAAGTATCTTCATTTCTGCCCTTTGCCGGGAACAAGCCGGATGGCCGGTTCTGCAGGAAGAAGATCACCAGGCCAAGCAGCACCACTTTGGCGTATACGCTTTGCAGGAAAGGCTCCAGGAACTTGTTGAGCGTACCGATCCCCATTCCGGAGATAACCGTTCCCGCCAGCTTGCCTACGCCCCCGGTCACTACCACCATAAAGGAGTCCACGATGTAGTTCTGCCCCATCCCGGGATCCACGTTGCCTACTTGCGTCAGCGCGCAGCCTGCCACGCCGGCGATGCCCGTACCCAGTCCAAAGGTGAGCGCGTCCACGCGACGCGTGGCTATGCCCAGGCAGGAGCTCATGGCCCGGTTCTGGGTCACCGCGCGTATCTTGGTGCCCAGGCTGGTGCGGTAGAAGGCCCATCCTACGATAGCGACGATCGAGGCAGTAAGAAAGATGATGAAGATGCGGTTGTAGGGCAGCACCACTTGCGGGAATATTTCCCAACCCCGGCTGAGCAACTTGGGCGATGACACGGCAGTGAGATCTCCGAAGAGGCTGCGCGCCGTCTGGATGAACAGTAGGCTCAGGCCCCACGTGGCCAATAGGGTTTCCAAAGGCCGCCCGTATAATCGTTTTATGATCAGGCCCTCGACGATGATGCCGATTCCGCCCGCGGCCAGGAATGAAAGCGGCAGCGAAAGCGGTAGGAACCAATCGAAGTAGGCTGGCGGCAGGTATTTATGGAACCCGTTCTGGATAAGGTAGGTGGCATAGGCCCCTATCATCATGAACTCGCCGTGGGCCATGTTGATAACGCCCATCAAACCGAAGATGATGGCCAACCCCAAAGCCATGAGGATGAGGATGGAGCCCAGGCTGAGCCCCGTGAACAGGTTCTGGACAGCGCCCGTGAAGCTCTGGAAGGATTCGATCTTTTGGATGGCGCGTGCCACGGCTATCCGTACATTGGCGTCCGGTTCATCCGGTACCGTTTTGCCCTCCGAGGAAATCATGGCCTTGAGTTCCGGGAGTACATTGACCGAATGGATGGCACCCAACTCATCGGCCGCGGCCGCGCGCGCCGTCGGGTCCGCCGCCTTGAGCCTTATGCGCGCCATCGCTTCTTCCAGCAAATGCACAACGCCGGGGTCTTTTTCCAAGGCATGGGTGGCTTTCAGGAGAGGGAGTTGCGCGGGGTCGCCGCTTTCGCCCAAGGCCAGTACCGCGGATTTCCGCTTGTCCTTGTCAGGGCTTTTCAGATCCATCGCCGTCAGCACGGGTTGGATCAGTACGCGCACCTCCCGATCCGTTTCCAATTCGACCAAGTCCACCAGTTTCGCCAGCAAAACCGCGCCGGCGGCATTTTTGAGCGGTTGCGCGGGGTAAACCTGCAAAAGGGGCACCCAGGTTTCATTGTCGTGCTGTTCTTCCGGCCCGCCGATCACCAGCATAGTCTTGGGCGCGTTCGCCGCTGTCCCGCTTGCATCGGAAATCGGGGAAGTGGAATTGGGAGCGGGAGCGGCGTCGGTAAGGGCTGCCGGGAGGGTGTACTCGTACACGTTACCCTTGAAGAGATTCTGGAACAAGGGCTGCAAACCGGCATCGCCGGTGGCCAGCAATGCCCTCACGGTTTCCGTGCGGGTCTCCGCGTTCCTCAGCAAGCTATCCAATAGTGTCGGTATGGAAACGGCAACGGGGGTATCCGGTGCCGAGGTGGCTGCCGCCGGAGCGGAGGTTTGCGCAGAGGCCTCCGGCCCCGCGGCAGCCATGGTTTTGTCCTCGGCCCACGCTCGGAGCGGGGAGAGGGTGATGAAAGCCGCCCCCAGGCAGGGGAGGATGGAAAGGCGAAGCATTCGGTTCCCTTGCGGCAAACCCGTCCTCGGCGGATTGGGCCGGGAACGGGAACCATGGTTTAAGCTTGGCCCGCCGCACCTAAGGGAGCGGCAAGCCTCGAGTCGATTACTTTCCGGCCTTGGTATACGTGCCTTCATGATCCACGTGATCGCAACCCTTGTCCGGGCTGGTGTAGATGGACCAGGGCTCCGGCGCGACGAGTCCCTTGGACTTCCACACCACCTTGAACTGACCGTCCTTCTTGATCTCGCCGATCAGGACGGGCTTGTGCAAGTGCTGGTTGCGCTCATCCATCTTCACCATTCCGCCCGGGGCCTGGAAGGTCATGCCGTAAGCGGCTTTCCGGACCTTGTCCACGTCGAAGGAACCTGCCTTGGCGGCAGCGAGGGCCCAGATGTTGACGCTGATGTAAGCGGCTTCCATCGGATCATCCGTCACGCGCTTGTCGCCGCCGGGCAGGTTGTTCTTCTTGGCGAATGCTTTGAAGGCTTTGACGAAAGTCTGATTGGAGGGAACCTTCACCGATTGGTAGTAGTTCCAAGCGGCCAAGTGGCCCACCAGGTATTGGGTATCCATGGCGCGCAGTTCGTCTTCCGCAACGGAGAAGGCCATGATGGGGCACATCGCCGAGGTCAGCCCCTGGTTCGCGAACTCCTTGTAGAAAGGCACGTTCGAATCGCCGTTGATGGTGGAAAGCACGGCGGCTTTTCCGCCCGCCGCGAACTTCTTGATCTTGCCCACGATGGTCTGATAATCCTGGTGATGGAACGGGGTGTACTCTTCCTCGATATTGGCGGCGGGCACGCCCTTGGCCAACAGGAAGGCGCGCAGGATTTTGTTCGCAGTGCGCGGGAAGACGTAGTCCGTTCCCAGCAAGTAGAACTTCTTGTACTCTCCGCCGTCTTTGCTCATCAGGTATTCCGCCGCCGGGATCAATTGCTGGTTGGGGGTGGCGCCGGTGTAGAACACGCTCTTCGAGCATTCTTCGCCTTCGTACTGCACGGGGTAGAACAACAAGGCGTCGGCGCCTTCAAACACGGGCAGCACCGATTTGCGCGAGACCGAGGTCCAGCAACCGAAGGTCACGGCGACCTTGTCAACCTGTACGAGCTGCTTGGCTTTTTCCGCGAAAAGATCCCAATCGGAAGCGGGATCGACTACCACGGTCTCGATCTTTTTGCCGAGCACGCCGCCCTTGGCATTGATCTCATCCACGGCCATGGTAACCACGTCTTTCAGGGACACTTCGGAAATGGCCATGGTACCGCTCAAGGAGTGCAGGATGCCAACCTTGACGATCTCTTGCGCCTTGACGGGCGTGTCGGCCGCGGGGGCCTGGGAAAATGCGGCCAGGCCTAAGGCCAAGGCCCCCATACCTGCGCGGGCGGCATGGAAAATGTTTTTCGAATGCTTCATTATCGACTCTCCTCTCCGAAGTTTCGGTTTGATTGGACGTAGCTGGGAAAAGCAATTCGGGTGCCACAATCCGGTTGCGCGCTTTGCTTGCCAGAACGTCATTTGCAATCCAGGTATGGACAACGAGTGACAAAAAGGAGATGCGCATCCGACAGTTCGTAACAAAAACCTAAAGTGTAAGGCAAATGTCTGGAATCCATCTGGATGGAAAATTGCTAATCTAGCCCATGAATGATATCGATGATGCCGGGCTGGAATTCCATCGCGATAGATCGGGACGGACCAACGTCGCGCTTGACGCGCTGCTTGGGGTTTCCTCCCGTTAAGTTCATCAATCCCCGCCCGCAACAAGGGACCTGCCAGGTGTATCTCTCCAATTATGGCGGAGGCCTGGTGGATGGCGATTCTATCGGCATGCATGTGGAGTGCAATCCGGGATCACGCCTGTATCTCGGCACCCAATCCAGCACTAAGGTATATAGGAGCCAGGGTAAGGGTGGGTGCGCTCAGGAAACGGTTGGCACGCTTCGTGCAAACTCTTTGGCCGTAGTCTGTCCCGACCCGGTTGTTCCCTTCGCGGGCAGCCGGTATCGGCAATCGCAAAGTTGGGAAGTCCATCCTGAATCGGATTTGATCCTTTTCGATTGGCTCCAGCCCGGGCGTACGGCAAGGGGTGAAGTGTTCGCTTTTACCGAGTTGCGGACCGAACTGCGCATTACGCGACCCGGCGGCATTCCGCTCATCACGGAACGTTTTGGAATGGAGCCGGATGCGCTGGACCCATTCCGCTGCGGGCATTTCGGGAAATTCCGATCCTTTCTTTGCGTCTACCTGGTGGGTCAGGGCGCGCTCAGGTTGGCGGATACCCTGGAAGACGGCATCCTGGGCCTTAACCAAGCGGGGCGGGCGGCCCGCACCGCGGATGGCGGCGGATCCGGATCCGATGCGGCAATCTGGGTGGGAATGGGGAAACGCGAAGGCGAAGGCTGTGTGATCCGCGCCATGGGCGGGGATCGGCGGGACTTGCAGCCTCTGCACGATATGTTGTTCGCGGTTCTTGCGGACGCGGCCTGGTTGGGCTTCAACCCTTGGCATAGGAGGTGGTGATTGCGGCTATCGCCCAAGGACATCGAAAAACTGATGCTGCACGGAGCGGGGACTCTGGCGCAAAAGCGCCTATGGCGCGGCATCCGGCTGAATTATCCGGAAGCCGTGGCGCTGATCGCTTCGCAAATCCTGGAGTTCATCCGCGAAGGGGAAAGCGTGGCCGTGCTCATGGACAAGGGCAGGAGCATCTTGGGACGCAGCCAGGTGCTGCCCGCCGTGGCGGATATGGTGGATGAGGTGCAAGTGGAAGGGACATTCCCGGACGGTACCAAGCTCGTGACCGTGCATAGACCCATCTGCAAGGACACGGGGGAGTGGGCTTTGTACGGATCCGGGCTGGAAGGCTTGCCGCCTCCCAAGCAAAAAATACCCTTGCCGCCCTTTTCGGAGTCCGTACCGGGCGAATATATCCTCCGCCCGGAGCCCATCCTGTTGAACGCGGATCGCGAGGCCGTGGCCGTGGACGTGACTAATCTGGGCGATAGGCCCATCCAGGTGGGATCGCATTATCCATTCTTTGAAACCAATGCCTCGCTGGAGTTCGATAGGGCCAAAGCGATGGATCTGCGCCTGGACATCCCCAGCGGCACCGCGGTGCGCTTTGAGCCGGGCGAAACCAAATCGGTGCGCATGATCCCCCTGGCAGGCGAGCGGATAGTGTTCGGCGGCAACGGGTTGATATGCGGCGCTTTGGACGGCAACAACCGCGAAGCGGCCATCCAGCGCGCGCGCGAACAAGGATTTGCCGCCAATCCCGGATTCGCTGCAAACCCCACGCCAGCGTCCGGTCCCGGGAAACCGGCGAAAGGATCGACATGAGCCTTCCTATCGATAGACAAGCCTATTCGGACATGTACGGTCCCACCGTGGGGGATCGCGTGCGGCTGGGCGACACCGCGCTGGTGATCGAGGTGGAAAAGGATTTCACCGTCTACGGGGAGGAATGCAAGTTCGGCGGCGGTAAGGTGCTCCGCGACGGCCAGGGCCAGTCGGCGGGTGCGCATCAGGCGGCGGTGCTGGATCTCCTCATTACCAATGCCCTGGTGGTGGATTATACCGGCATCTATAAAGCCGATCTGGGGATCAAGGACGGCCGCATCCGCGGCATCGGCAAGGCGGGCAATCCCCATATCATGCCCGGGGTGGATCCGGACATGATCGTGGGCCCCACTACGGAAGTCATCGCCGGCGAAGGCCAGATCGTCACCGCGGGCGGCATCGATTCGCATATCCATTTCATCTGTCCCCAGCAAGTGGGGGAAGCCCTGGCCTCCGGCATTACCACCATGCTGGGCGGGGGTACCGGGCCTGCTACGGGTACCAACGCCACCACTTGCACGCCCGGGGCCGGACACCTGGAAATGATGCTTCGCGCCACCGATGCCTATCCGCTCAATTTCGGTTTCCTGGGGAAGGGCAATTCTTCTCTGCCTGGCGGCCTCACCGAGCAGATCGAAGGGGGCGCCATCGGCCTCAAGCTGCATGAGGATTGGGGCACCACTCCCGCCGCCATCGATGCCTGCCTGGCCATCGCCGACGAGCACGACGTCCAGGTAGCCATCCATACGGACACGCTCAATGAATCCGGCTTTGTGGAAGCGACTATCGCCGCCTTCAAAGGCCGCGTCATCCACAGCTTCCACACGGAAGGCGCGGGCGGCGGCCATGCGCCCGATATCATCCGCGTGTGCAGCCTGCCGAACGTGCTGCCCTCTTCCACCAATCCCACGCGTCCCTTCACCGTCAATACCCTGGCCGAGCATCTGGATATGCTCATGGTCTGCCATCATCTGGATAAGAACATTCCCGAGGACGTCGCCTTTGCCGAGAGCCGCATCCGGGGCGAGACCATCGCGGCCGAGGACATCCTCCATGATCTGGGCGCCATCTCCATGATGTCCTCGGATTCGCAGGCCATGGGCCGCGTAGGGGAGGTTATCACGCGCACTTGGCAAACCGCGCATAAAATGAAGGTGCAACGCGGCCCTTTGCCGGAGGAATCCGGACTGCGCGCGGATAATTTCCGCGTGCGCCGCTACATCGCCAAGTACACCATCAACCCCGCCATAGCGCACGGCATGGCCAAGGAAATCGGCAGCATAGAGATAGGCAAGCTGGCGGATCTGGTCTTGTGGAAGCCGGCCTTCTTCGGATCCCGGCCGGAGATGATTCTCAAAGGCGGCTATATAGTGCAGGCGCAGATGGGGGATCCCAACGCCTCCATTCCCACGCCGCAACCTTACTATTCACGCCCCATGTTCGGCGCCCTGGGCGGCGCCGTCGGCCTTACCTCATTGGCTTTCGTATCCAAGGCATCCCTGCGGCGCGTACGCGATCAATACGGATTGTCCAAGACGGTGGTGGCAGTGGAAGGCTGCCGCGATATTTCCAAAGCGGACATGCGCCTCAACTCTTCCACTCCGGACATCCGCGTGGATCCGGAAACTTATTCCGTCACGGCCGATGGAGAATTGCTCACTTGCGAGCCGGCCGCCTCGCTGCCGTTGGCGCAACTCTACTCTTTGTTTTGAGCGATGCATGGATAATGCCCGGCAGACCATACCGCTCCCGGATACCTTGCAACTCTTGCAATTGGCGGATGCGTGCTTTCCGTCCGGTGGTTTCGCGTTCTCCAATGGCCTGGAAAGCCTGGCCAAGCTCGGCTATGTCAAACGCATGGAGGATTTCCGGCAATATCTGGATTGCCATCTGGATCAACTCACCTCCGCGGATATGCCTTTCTTCAACTCGGTTTATGCGAATTCGGATTTCCCCTTTACGGTAAGGGCGCGGTACGGAGCAGAGGACGAAGGGGACGAAGAGGACGGTATAATGGGCCATGGATGTGGATTCCCGGATTTGATTCGGGAGTGGGATGCGTGGTTGTTCATGCCCGCGCAGCGCCGGGGTAGCCTGGCGCAGGGCCAGGCCTGGTCTAGGGCCATGGAAGAAACCTATGCCTTGCCCGCCATCAGCGCCATCCGCCCTTGGTTCGCGGAGCGGAACCTGCCTTTGCACTTCCT
Organism: Fibrobacteria bacterium; assembly: GCA_025360005.1. Lineage (GTDB taxonomy): Bacteria > Fibrobacterota > Fibrobacteria > UBA11236 > UBA11236 > Chersky-265. The sequence continues at coordinate 4,350 of JANYDA010000055.1, read as the reverse complement.
GATGATTTTCGCGGCTACCTTGCGGTCCGGGGGACTGACCCTCCGCGATGGGCAAAGCCTGCTCTTGCATATGGCCCTGCGGGATCAACTGGGTGCGGCCGTGCGCCTGGGATTGTTGGGATCCTTGCAAGCGCAAAAGATCCACCGCGAATTCATATCCGTAGGAGAGCGTTACCGCGGCTTACGGGAGGCGTGGGGTTATCAACGGGCCGTGCGCGGCGCGCCCATGATCGATCTGGGCCAGGCCAGCCATCCCTATCTTTATTCCAAGTTGTTCCAGAATTGAATCTCCCGGGAGGAGCCATGAAAATCCTACGCTTGCATAATGGGGACGGCCGCCATCACGACCATAGGGACGCGCACGGCCATTCCCATGAACACGGTGCCCAAGGCCATACCCACGAGCCTTTTGAATCCCCCGGCGAATACCGCTTGCGCGAACTTGCGCTGCCCGATCGCGATTATTCCAAGCGGGCTTTCACCATCGGCATCGGCGGTCCGGTGGGTTCCGGAAAGACCGCGCTTACCTTGGCCCTATGCCGCCATCTGCGGGAAGCCTATAGCCTGGGCGTTGTCACCAATGATATTTTCACCCGCGAGGACGGCGAGTTCCTGATCCGCAACCAGGCTTTGACTTCCGATAGGATACTGGCGGTGGAAACCGGAGGCTGCCCGCATGCCGCCATCCGGGAAGATGTTTCCCTCAACGTGGCGGCGCTGGAACAATTGATGGAGCGATTTCAGGGCGCTATCGATCTCCTCTTCGTCGAGAGCGGGGGCGATAATCTCGCAGCCCATTTCGGCCGGGAGTTGGCGGACTATACGGTCTACGTGATCGACGTTTCCGGAGGAGATAAGATTCCCCGCAAAGGCGGGCCCGGTATTACCCAAAGCGATCTGCTTGTCATCAACAAAACCGATCTCGCGCCGCTCATCGGCGCGGATTTGGAAGTAATGCGGCGGGACTCTTTGAAAATGCGCGGTGAAGGCCCGTTCCTTTTTTCACAGGTGAAATCCGGCCTCGGCGTAGCCGAAATCGCAGGGCACATCCTATCGGCGTGGAAAACCACACTACAGCGCCCGGCAGACATCCGTTCCCCTCTATCAGAAGGAGTTTGATATGAAAACATCGATCGCCATTTTCTCCGCTCTTTGCGTCATGGGCCTGGCGGCTTCCGCCTCCGCGCACCCCGGCCACGGATCCTCACAACAAGGTTATCTGGTATTCTGGAAAGGCGCTCAACCCAAATCTGCGGCTGCGCTGAGGGCTCTCGCTTCCTCAAGCGAATTGTGGCGCCTGGGATTCGTTTCCAAGATTCCGATTCTGGGGTCGCAGCTACCTCCTTTGCGGCCTTAATTAATCGGCATTCGAGTCGGCGGACAAAGGCTCTCCGCCACTGCATCGCATTTCCAGGCGCCCGCGGGAAGATCTTCATTGCATGCAAAATGCTCCCGCAATTGAGCCCACCTTCTGCCGCCCAGCTGCCGCTCCGACATTCTCCAGAGCATTCCCATTCGGATAGTTGCTTACATAAATCACAGCAAGTCTGACAATTCAACCCCCGATTAATTTGAAATGTCATCAAGTGCTTGGAATTTTTTGGCTTTGGAAAAGGTTGTAATGACAATATGGAGGCTCAGGATTTTGGAAATGCTTTTTCAGGGAATGGGGGCCGATTGCAGACCCTTGTCCTAATCTGGCATGGAGATTGATGTATGGTCCTGCATGCAAACCTTGCCAGTCCGGGAAGGGAAAATGAGGAGTAAGAATGATTAAATTGAAAACGTTTCCAATGGCTGTGGCAATGCTGGGTCTTGGGGCCGCGGCATCCTTCGCCGATGTGAAGTTATCCGATAACCTATCCATCAATGGGTTTCTTGATATGTCGGCAAATGGCATGGCGCCGGACACGGGCCCAAAGACCCTGAATGCCGAAATCGATCAATTCGAAGTCGATTTTATGTTGAAGTACGGTTTCTTAACGGCCAGGACGGATATCAATAGCATCGGACCTACTGGGGCGGTGGTCTTTGAGCAAGGGTTCGTCACTGCCTCCTTGACCCCTGCACTCTCGATGTCGGTCGGAAAGTTCCTAAGCTCCTCCGGTTTTGAAGCGGCAGAACCCACGGGCCTTTATCAGTATTCACAATCCAAATTACTGACCGGCTACGCTGGCCCGACCTATGGGTACTATGAGAACGGTTTGAATATTGCCTACGCCGCTCCCAAATTTGCGCTATACGGTGCAGTCCTAACCAGTGTCTGGAGCGGAAGTGGGGAAAACGACTTGAAGACCCCTGGATTTGAAGCCCAGGTCGCCCTCATGCCCATTGAAGGGGTAACTGCCAAGGCTACCTTTTTACACGAAATCTATGACGATACTTCCAGCGCCAATCACGACAGTCAATCCGAAGTGAATGTGTGGGCCTCTTACGCCAAGGGTCCTCTCACCGTGGCTGGGGAATACAGCTACCTGATGAATTGGCATGCCAAGGATGAAACCGGAAACGGGTGGCTGGTGATGGGCAATTACAAAATCACGGATAAGCTCGCGGCGACGGTTCGCTACAGCGGCATCAAGCTAAAGACCCCGAAGGATCCGGATACGGAAATCACCTTTAGCCCCAGCTACGCCGTTAGCCCCAATTGGTTGGTCTTGGCGGAAATCCGCCAGGATCTCGATTCCAAAACCACCGAATACGCGGCGGAAGATACCTTCTCGTTCTGATCCAAGGCTTGGGTTAACCCCCAGCTTCAACGAACACCCCCTTGGGCGGATTTCTGCCTCCCAAGGGGAGATTTTGAAAAAAAGAAAAAGTCCAAAACGAATTTCCGAAAAAAATGTATGAAAATTGACATGTTTTGTTATTCAAAAGCTGATTGTGCTTTTAATTGTTAACCATTTTTGTGGGAAGTGTTACAAAAAATCGATTTTTTAACGATTATCATGCAGGGAGGGTCGCTTCTTTAATACTGGCATGGGGATTGATGTACTTGGCATCCGATGGACAATTACCACGGGAATCAGGCAATCAAAACATTCCAAATTCAAGAATTTGCCATGGAATGTGAATTTTTTAGTCCATTTAACTGCGGCCGTGAATTCTGGGCCAGGTTGGTTCCAAACCGGACTAGCCTCCAGAAACTCAGGCTGGACTAAAGTTCCCCATCTCTAAAAGGAGTACGACAGGATGATGATCAAAGGGCTTCCCAAAAACAACGTAGGGTTTAAGAATGCAGGCATGGTTTTGGCCATGGCAGGAATGACCGCCATCACCGCCAATGCTGCAGCACCCAGCTTTTCGGGAGCGGTGGAAGCGGGTTGGAATTCCAATTTCGCGAAGCCTGACTCCAATGCTGCAAACGTGTTTCATAGCTACGATGCCCAGGCGAATACATTTACCTTGAACAGCGCGCATCTGGCCATGAACGGCTCCGACAGCGCCACCGGTCTCGGTTATACCGTTGAAACGGATTTCGGTTCTGACGGTGCCGTGGATGCGGGTTCCACCGCCGCTTATGCAATTGATCTACAAGAGGCCTACATCACTTGGGGTTTCGGTGCGAGCCGCATGTGGGGGCTGAAAGCCGGTAAATACGCAACCTACGAAGGCATCGAAGTGGTGGAAGGGGGATCGAACCCCACCATTTCCCGCGGCTTCCTATATGGCTTGGCCGAACCGGTAACGCATACGGGTTTGGAAATCAACATGGCCACTGGCCCCGTGGATGTGCACTTAGGCGTGATCAACGGTTGGGATCAGGTTAAGGATGTCAATGGGTTGCCTTCCTATTTGGCTAAGGTCGGCTATAACATGGGTAACCCCCTGGCTGTCAGCTTGTCCGCCATCATCGGTCCGGAACAAGCGGGTACCACCAAGAATGCGCGCATGAGCTTCGATCTCACCGCTGTGACCAAGTCCATCCCCATGACCGACCTGTGGTTGCAGGCAAATTACGGTAGCGAAGCGAAAGCCGGAGTTGGCGGCGATGACGCATCCTGGTTGGGATTCGGCGTCCAGCCTTTGATCCATTTCAATGCCTGGTTCGGATTGGGCCTGCGTTACGAGTACTTCATGGATGACAAGCTTTCCCGCGTTGGCACCGCCGGCTCCGTTGGAACCAATACGGATCTCACGTTGCAGAATATCACCGTTGCACCCACCATCTGGCTGACCAAAACCGCCATGGTGCGCGCGGAATACCGTGTGGACATGGCCAGCAAGGACGTGTTCAAGGACTCGGACGGCAAGGCGACGGGAACCCAGATGGGTTCCGCGCTGGACTTCGTCCTGGGTTTTTAGGAAATTCGGTCCCGGTCGCGGGGGGGGGCGCGGCCCCCCCCGCCC